>CAWIEK010000010.1:0-33286 GCA_963835065.1 uncultured Chthonomonadaceae bacterium
CCCTGGAAGCGCGAGTGCAAAAAATGACGCGGGAGGAACAAGATCACTTCTACGCCACCAGTGGCTTTGACGTGCATCGGAGTACGTTTTTGGGACTGTGACCACTGTATTTCCGTCGTGGAAGGGGGTGGGGAATGCGGAATTGAGAATTATCAAACGTTGTGCCAGCCCTGCCATAAGCGGAAAACCGCGCAGCTTACCAGACGCCTGGCCGCGCAACGGCACGCGGGAAAACCGCTCTTTGCGCCGGAGCCGATGCCCTTGCAGGAGGCATTACCCTTATGATCGTCCTTTTCGGCAAAACCAGCGGCTCCCAAGGCACGGCAGTATTTCGGCAGTCGGAGCAACCTGGGCATCATGGTTCGTCCGAAAGCGCTGGAAGCGCCCCTGGTGTCCGCATTGGGCCTGTGACAATGACGCCTACGCAAATCGTGACGATCCGGCCTGGTGGTGCAGAGAAGGCGAAGCGCGCTGGCTGAAGATGTTGGACAAGGTTGCCGCACAGGAAAGTAGGCCCTTGTTCTGTGTCCTGCCAGACGTGGTTGCGAATTGGGCAGCTACGCTGAGCGCGCAGTCGTTATCGTGCCGAACTGCTGTCACGTGGACTGCCGGTTGCGGTTGCCTTGCAGGATGGCTGCGATTTCCGGGAAGCGGGAGGGCTGAACCCGGACTTTGTGTTTGTGGGCGGCATACAGAATGGAGTGGACAAACGCGCATCTCGCCTGTAACTACTTCCAGCCGCGCGGCATCAGGGTACACATAGGGCGCGCCTGTGGGCCGGATCGGATTACGCGCTGCCTACGCATGAGGGCAGATAGCTGCGATGGCACAGGATGGGGCGCGTTGCCGATAAGATGTTGCCCGGCTTATGGCGGGCATTAGATGCTTGGAAGTGGCAAGAAACCCTTCCTTTATAATAGGGGGATGCCGGCATGTCGCAAATAGGAAAGGATGGAAACTGCCCGTGCAGGCGTGACCGGGGAGGTCGCGCCCCTGCCGGGCTGCCCCCCGCCTCGATGTACCGCATTGAGTGGCACGGCTATGCGGGCTTTAAAAATCATATACGACAGCATGGGTATTCTGGAGCGGCCTCACGATCCGCCCCGCCGCGAGAGGAAGAAGCAATGGTTGGTGGTTAGTTATAAGGACGTGCCAGGGATTGCAAATGACGTAAACTGTTATTTTCATCCTTAATCCTTCAAAAAGCTATTGGGTTTTATGCAGTTTTTTATGCGGGTGAATCTCAAGTAAGTCAATGCCCTTCAACGTCTCTTGAGCGCTTCCTGTACCATTTCCAGTGACCAAAACAGCATCTACTAGCCCCAGAGCGGCGAGAGCGGCCTGTTCCGGCCTGACGGCGGCATGTTCGTCTTTTTTCCCCTCTAATCCCTTCCAGATATTGTGTCCAAAGGCAGGATGGCTCCAAAAGGTGTCAGGAGTGCCGGGCGTGTTTTGGGAGAATATCTGGTATTTGCTCCATTGCTCACATTTAGGGCAGTAGATTTGCCGTAGCTTGTTTTGGCAGCAGGGGCACGAAATAAAATGAATATCCTGACCAAGACGCAGAACCGTATAGCCTTTCAGCCCGCCCCATTGCCCCACTGTTTGATCAGCGCGGCTTCGCTGTGCGCGTGTCGCCTTGTATTGCCGCCCCGGATCGAGGTCGAGTAAATTTGAGTTGGCTTTGTTGGGTTGGCAGTAATTCGTTCACGTCGCACCCCCTCACCGGGCAGATGATAACGCGCGCCTTTCACTCCCCTTCGGTAACTCCTTGCAATTCTACCTGATGTCTGGGACAGAGGCTCATCGTTGCGCCTCCGGGCTGGGATTTTCGATTTTCGATTTTCGATTTTCGATTTTGGAAGGGGTCCGTTCCTGTTCCTGTACGTTTAGACAGGATTGCAGGCGTTTGCGTGCCACCTCGCTGTAGTGTTCGTCCTTCTCCATCCCGATGAAGTTGCGCCCGGTGTTGAGGCAGGCAACGCCGGTACTGCCGGAGCCGCAGCAATTGTCGAGAACGACTTCACCTTCTTGTGTGTAAGTGCGCAGGAAGTATTCCAGTACCGGAACCGGTTTTTGCGTGGGATGTGCGTTATTATTGTTCGGATTGGCAAAGCGTACAACGGAACGAGGATACCGCTCTCCTGTATTGTTGACTTCATACGCCCGACTGCCAGGCCGCGTCATTCCTCCCCATTCTAAGCGCTCCACGCTATAGCGTTTGCTATAAGGCTTGCCGACTTGCATTTGAGGATAGTAAGCCATGCGCCTCAGCGACTGCTTGCAATGTGTTGCGGCTCCCTCACTGAAAACCACAATGTTTTCATGCGATTTCAGCGGCTTGTTCTTGGCATGTAAAAAGCCAGAAGCCAAGGTTTTCTCCCAGACCCATTCATACTTCAACCAGGCGAGATTGGAAGCGATCAGAAGTGTGGTAAAGGGCTGGCTACTAAACAGCACAATCGCCCCATACTTCTTAATGATACGTTTGTACTCTTTCCACAGCGGCTCCAAAGGGAATAATCACATCCCACTTGCAGGCAGTAGTTCCGTAAGGAAGGTCTGCAAAAATCATATCCACGCTGTGATCGGGCAGGGAGGGCATCAGGGACAGGCAATCCCAAGAATACAGCGTGACGTTGGGCGTATGAAGGATAGGTGTTCGGATTGAGGGTCATGCTGCCCTCCTGCTGGTGGAGACAATTTAAACTTGCGGTCGGGCGGCAGTTGGCGCTTCCAGAGGCTCATCTTGCCGGGAGGCTTGCGATAGATTTCCACTTGGCTAAGGTCGGTGAATTCTCTGGGGGTGAGTTCGGCGTGATTATCGAACCCCATCGCGGAACCCGTCCACTCCCGTAACTGACGCTCGGCGGCGCGCAGCAGGTTGCAGACGGTGTTGCAATGGCGACCAAAAGTTTCCGCAATTTCGAGGTTGGTGAACCCATCGAGGTGCGCGTTGACCATTAACATTTGCGTACGCGGGAGTTGGTTGATGTAGCCTTGATGCGTTTCGCGCCAGTTGGGTTCTGAAGTCGCTTCCACATCGCGGGCGGCATCGAGGGGGAGTGTGGGCACTTCGCAGCTGTCGAGGCTGCGGTAACGGAGGCAGGAGCGGCAATGTATCTGCCCGATCCAGCGCGCGAAGCGAGAGTGCCAGTCAAGCAGCTTCGCCTCATAGTCGTAGCGGCAGGGATCGAAACGCTCCAGGATGATCAGAGCGCACAGACGCACGTCCGCAACCAGGTCGAGCGCTTCTTCCGGGGTGCAGCGCAGATCGGCAAGCGTCCGCTTTTTAAGGGAGTGAAGAGTTTTTGGAAGGCTTCGGCAAACTGTTTCTCAGACAGACGTGACGCCACAGCAAATCCTTGCGGATTGACGCTGTGGGGCGTGCTGGCAGGAGGGGGCATCCAGGAGGCGCGCGCGGCGCAGACACTCGCGCAGGGGCGGGAGTGTTCCTGGTCCACAAATTAGAGAAAAACGTTAAATGGTGACGAGCCGCTGCCGGCGCGTATCAATAAAATCGGCAAACGTATCCACCATGCGGCGCATGGCTTCGGCCAGGGTTTGTTCCGTATGTTCCTGCGCCATCGCCAATTGCAGGCGCTCGCGCAGGAGATCGGCGTTCTACATTCTCTTCGTGGAAGAGGTTGAGAGCCTTGCAGCGGGGGCAGGGATGCACAATGCCGCTCAACCGTCCGGCAGAGGAGCCGAAATAGTGCTGGCAACGGCTGCCATTGTCGCGCTGGCCGCCGCAGCGCAGTTCGCGGGTCGGCGTGATAATGCCAGAGGGTGTTGGAAGCGTCCGTATTGGAAGGCGCGCGCATGGTTGCTCCTTTAATTCGACCCACAGGGTAGCAGGAACGTGGAATGGAGCGTAGGGGCGACATGGACAGCAGTGACTTAGCCCGGCTGAAAAATTGCAGAGCAAGAGATTGCAGACCGTATCGCAAATATTTCACGAAATGGACGAACCATGCACTAATTCCCAAACATAAAGACGCGGGACGGAAGTCTCCTAAAGCCGCCGTTGTGGGTCTCGTCAATTATTTTAGGGCAGATTGTGCATTTGGCGCGGAATTTGGCATTTAGAGAGTAGACAGGAATTCAAAAGCCTTTATTTCCCGTTTTTCAGCGCCTCGGCTCCTCGCAGCCGGGGCGCGTTGCGCTTTGGCTGGTTCGTTCATGGAGGAAAGTATGCGCCCATCTCTGGCAGGTTCCGTTTCCCGTGTATTCCTAGTCTGTGGCGGGCTACAGTTCCCAACCCTGTTTAAGCCGGAAGCCCCCCACGTGGCGCGAATAATTCACCGGGATGAGGGTCCGCAACAACCGCTTACCTGTGTTTCGCGGGAGATGCGATTGTCCGACTTTTCGTTGGACGAAATGGAGCGCATACAGGAGGCCGACGAAGGCACGATTGACCTGGAGGATTTATTTGGGGAAGGCGCGTTCTGGGACCAAAGTTCCGCGCTGCGCAGCTTTTTGGAACCGTTGGCTTTGCTCAAACCCTTGTTTGCAGATCGCGGTTCCTACGGGCAGGCCGCCGCCCTTCGCGCTCAGGCCATTCGGACACGGAAACGCCGGCAACTCGCGCCTTTTGCGGTTCGCCGTCGCCGCGCCCGCAACCAGACACGTCCGCCGCACCACAGGTAAGTCCATGTCGCACAACCAACAGCGCGAAACCAGCAACTATCGGGATACGCGCCCCAGTTTGCGCACCACCCGCTTCACGCGAACCGAACACGCCCAGTTAGCCGCGTATCTCGTGTCGCGCACCGCTCTGGTGCTGGATCAGTTCCCGATGTTTGGCATCCACTCCCTGATGGAGTTGGGCCCTTATCGAGACTTATTGAAACGGGACCCGAAAGCCGCGCAGGACGTGCGGGATTTGGCGTCCGCGCGCGGCATCCCGGAACGAGTAGGCAAGGAGTAAGGAAATGGCGCAACGCGAACATGTGCGGGTGCGCGTGAATGATCGGACGTTTTGTCATGAGAACAATTGCCGAAGCTGCCTGATGACCCTCTTTGATGGTTTACGTCATGAAGCGGAGTGCAGCCGCGCCGATTGTGACAACCATTTGCGCGAGGAGGAGGACGAGCTGCCGCCCACACCCCTGCATGGCCCGGTGAAATCGCCCGCGCCCCATTCCACGCAGCCGTTGCCGCCGGAACTGCCCTTCTCTCCTGAGTAGTGATTTATGACAGCCTGAAGGATTTGCCTTCCTCCCTTTGAGAGCGACACGCCTGTTGGCGACATGCCGGGGAGTTCTGCGAAAGTGGAGGCTGTCTCCCCGAATTATGTGAGGCAATATGCCTGCGCCCAAACTGACCGATCAGCGTTTCGCGGAATTTCTCGCGCTCGACATTCCCGCCGAAGACATCGCCGAATGGTTTCGTCCCCTCAGCGTGGCGGACGTCCAGGCGCGCCTGGATGCCTCAATTGCGAACAAGCAGCAAAAGGCCGAACGCAAGAAACAGCAGCCGAAAAAAAAGCGTCGCGACCGAGAACGTCAGCAGCGTCTCGCCGAATTGCGCAGCGTGATACGCCGCCGTCCGCTTACCCCCCGATGTTTTGTTTGCCGAAGGAAAAAGAGGAGGGCGTTCCCTCCCGGGCCTTCGCCGGAGCTGCGGGACTGGCTTCTTGCATTTTTGTCGACCCGTCGGGCGACTTCACCAATGACCGTCATGAACATCTGCTGCTGGCCGACATTGGCGTGTTATGGACAAGCGTTCCCAACAGCAGCAAGGGCAAGCGCGTTCTTGCGCAGGCGGAATCCCCGTTTCCGCGCGGCGACAAGTGGAGCAAGGGACGGCAATTGTGGCAGTTGGAGCAGTGGTTCGGAACGGTGCCCGACTTCGTGCTGACCTTCGACGCGAACTGGGCGCTGGAAGCCGACGATTGGGCGTTTTGTGCCGTGTGCGAGCATGAATTGTGCCATTGTGCCCAGCGGCTCGATGCGGATGGCTGCCCCCGTGTCAACGAGGAAACCGGTAAAGCCCTGTTTCTCATTTCGGGCACGATGTGGAGCAGTTTGTGGACGTGGTGGCGCGCTACGGAGCCAGAGCCGCGAGGGTGGAAGCCCTGGTGGAAGCCGCGAACGAGGGACCCTACTTTGAAGCCGTGGACATCGAAGGCGCGTGTGGAACCTGCTTGAAATAGCCGGAATTCAGCAAGAGGCACTTCAAGAAAAACAGCACTCAGTCTTATCTCAAAACGGCGGTTTTCTTGAAGTTTCTTGAAGTTGGCGAGGGTTTTGAGGCTATGCGACATGGCGGATTTAACGAGCGAACAACAGGAATTGATTATGGTTCGTCTGGCCTGCTACGCGGACTCCAAGGAAATTATACGGAATTCAAAGAGACGTATGGACGTTAAACTGAACTTTATTCGCAAATCAGCTTACTATGATCCTCTGACGCGCAGGGCAGTCGCGAACTAAACAAGGAATGGAAAGACCTGTTTTGGACGACGCGCAAGAGAACATACGTGACGCGTTCTGAAAAAAATGCCCTTCCCAATCAGGATATCGCCTCCTGTGTTATTACCGGATCGTTTCCGACCCTGTTTTGGGAAAAACGCAAACTGGCCTTGAAAGCCCTTCGAGCAAGTCGCTAAAGAACTGGGCGGCATGTATGAGCGGCAGGAAGAGGCCGGCGATGTCGAAGCGCAAATCGATGAAATCCTGGCGCGGCTGGTCAAAGCGAAAACACAAAGAAAAACTGGGTGATGCGCTCGAACAGAGAATTCAGGAGATTGTGCAGGAGCATCCCGCAGACGATTTCCTCTGTACATTTCGGGAGTTCGTCTGCAAAGTGCGCCCTTCGTACCGATGGTACAAACATTGCGAGATTTTGTGTGACGTGCTGCAGCGCGCTGCCGATGGGAAGATCAAGCGTTTGATGGTCTTTATGCCGCCTCGACACGGCAAAAGCGAACTCTGCAGCCGCTTGTTTTCTGCTTATTTTCTCTATCGGTATCCGCAGCGTTGGGTGGCGGTCACGAGCTACGCCGCAGACCTGGCTTATACCCTCAGCCGCGCCGCGCAGGAAAACTACCGGGAAGCGGGGGGCCGATCAAGGGCAGCGCGAGTGCGGTCAAACACTGGGAAACCGGCAAAGGCGGCGGCTTCTGGGCGGCAGGCGTGGGCGGTCCCGCGACCGGCAAGGGCTGGCATTTAGGGATTGTGGACGACCCTCTCAAGAACGCGCAGGAAGCCGCGTCCGAGGTCATTCGCAACGGGCAGAAAGAATGGTACGGCTCCACCTGGTATACCCGCGAAGAACCCTGGAGCGATACCGATCCGAACGGCTTGCTCATCATCATCCAGACCCGCTGGCACGAAGACGATCTGGCAGGCTGGCAGCTTGCCGAAGAAGCGACGGCCGCGCTCGACCCGGAAGAAGGCGAACCCGAAGGCTGGCACATCGTCTCCATGCCCGCCATCATGGAGGACACGCGGAAAGACGTTTCCCGGCCACCTGCACGGTAGAACCCGACTGGCGGCAAAACGGCGAAGCGCTTTGCCCCGAACGCCGCCCGCTTGCCAAGCTCAAGAAGATCGCCGCCCGTATCGGCGGCTATTTTTTCGGCGCGCTCTTTCAGCAGCGTCCGACCGCCAAAGAAGGCAGCTTCTTCAAGGTCGCCAAACTGGAAATCGTGGACGCGCTGCCCGCGAACCTGCCGGCCTGCCGCGCCTGGGACATGGCGGCGACGGAAGGCAGCGGGGCGTTTACGGCGGGCGTGAAGATGGCCGGGCCGGACAAAGACGGGCATCTTTTATGTGGCGGACGTGAAGCGCGGGCAATGGGGAACGGATACCCGCAACGCGCAGATCAAGCAGACCGCGCAACTGGATGGCGTGACCGTGCGCGTGCGCGGCCCGCAAGACCCCGGCGCGGCAGGCAAAGAAGCGGCGACCGCGTTCACGCGCTTGTTGGCCGGGCTTCACGGTCCACGTCGCGACTGTCAGCGGCGACAAGCAGCTGCGCGCCGATCCGTTTTCAGCGCGCAAGTCAATGCCGGCAACGTGCGCCTGGTGAGAGGCGCGTGGAACAAAGACTTCATTGAGGAACTGCGCCAGTTTCCCAATGGTACGTACAAAGACCAGGTGGATGCGGCGGCAGATGGCTTTACGGAATTGGCGGCAAAACGCACGATCTCGTTTGAGTGATACGCCTGAAGGTGACTATGAACTTCTCCCTGACCATCGGGCGATTTCACAATCGGCACGAAAAAGGCGGCGCGCTTGCCGATGGCAACGGCGGGGTCGGGCGCGTCACGGCTGGGCCAGTGGCTGCGCAACACCCTGCTCCCGTCGTCTACCGTAGATTACCGTGCCCTGGCAGGCGACCGGTGGCGCAACAGCATTGTGGCCGCGTCCCTGCAATGGATCAACCGCAACATGGTGCAGGCTCCCCTGCGCGTGTATGTGCGCGACGCGCAAGGCAAAGCGCTTCCGCTCGTCAACCATCCCCTGGAGCAATTGCTGCGGCGTCCCAACAAGCAGTATGACGGAGACACGCTGCGCAAGGCGATCATGCTTTCGCTGGTAACGGGCGCGAGTAACGCTTACGTGTGGATCAAGCGCGACAAGGGCAGCGGCCTGCCGATGGAATTGTGGTACATCCCCCATTTCCAGATATGGCCGTACTGGGTCGAAGACGCCACGACGGACAACTGGCTGGCGGGTTACGTGTATCGCTGCAACGGCGTGGACACGCTCCTTGCGCCCGAAAATGTGATCCATTTCCGCGACGGTATTGATCCTTACAACCAGCGCCTGGGGTCTGACCTCCTGGATTCCGGCAGCCGCGAACTCGTGGCCGACAACGAGGCGAGCGGCTATCTGGTGACGATGCTCAAGAATTTGGGCATCACGCCGGTCATCATTTCGCCCAAAGACCCGAACGTAGATTTCGACCAGGCGACTAGGGATGTCATCAAGGCCCAATTTGAAGAGCAGGTGACGGGCGACAATCGGTTCCGCCCCGTTGTGGGCAGTGGCGGCGTCGACGTGCAGCAGATACAGCTTTCGCCCCGCGACATGCTCCTTGATACCGCCCAGGACAACCCGGAAGCCCGCCTGTGCGCCCTGATCGGCGTTCCTGCGGTCGTGCTGGGTTTGAAAGTGGGATTGGACCACTCGACGTACGCCAACATGGGAGAAGCGCGCCGGGCGGCCTGGGAAGACGGCATTGTCCCCCGCAACCTGCTGATTTGCGCGCATCTGACGCATCAACTCCTGCCGGACTTCGAGGCGAACCCGAATGCGTTTGTGGATGCCGATTACAGCCGCGTGAAGGCACTGCAGGACAATCAAAGCGATTTGCTCAAGACCATCACGCTGGCGGCGGGGCGTCCCGTCCTGACCGTCAACGAAGCGCGCGAACGATTGGGCTACGACACGATCACGGGGGCGAACAGTTGTATTTGCCGCCGGCTCCCGCCAAACCTGCCGCGTCCGACGATGCGAATCCCGAATTGGAGGAACAGCCATGAACGAGTTGCAGGGACGTAAAGAAGTCGGACAGGCCGTTGCCATTGCGGCGCTGACCACACTTGCCAACAGTCTCATTGCGTGGGGCGTGGACACGGCGAAGGAAAGAATGCAGGAGCAGTCACAATGAAACCGATTGGTGAAATTGGCGAAGCGACCATATTCGGCATACGCGATTTACAGGGCACAGCACCCTTTGCTATACAAACCGTACGCTACGAATGGAGTGGCGATCCGAAAGCGCCGTGGCAGATTAATGGGACGGCAATCCTCTACGCCGGAGGCGATCCCGACGCGCTGCGCGTTACCTGTTTCCCGTGGCCGCTGCTGCGCATTTCCGAAATCGATTACAATTGGGACACAGCGTACTATGTGCGCGCGGACGCGCATCATCCCATTATGCGGGCTTGCTGGAATGTCCGGCGCTGGCTCCTGCCGCTTTTGAAGCGGGCCTGACTTTCGGTTCATCGTCACCCTTTCTGTTTGGAACCTTGCCGTTATCAATGACGGCGAAATACCGGCCTGGAAGCACGTCGTCAGGCGCTGGAAACCATGAAACATTCGACACAAACCCTACAACGCGAAACAAAAATCTTTGCTTTCGCCGCGCCCGCACTTCAGGAAAACTCTGGGGCGGGCGCGGCAAACGTTATGGGCATCCTCGATCAGGCGGATGACGTGATCTTCCCCGGCTTCTGGACACCCGTGCTGGCGGACTTTCTTACCAATGGCTTTGTGCCCGTCGGTCACAAGTGGGACGAGCTGCCCGTCGCCTATCCGACCATTGCCGAAGAGCGCGGATGCGACCTGTATACCGAATGGACGTTCCATTCCACGCAGGCCGCGCAGGACGCGCGCACCGTTGCCCGCGAACGCATTGCCGCCGGGAAGTCAATGGGGCTGTCCGTCGGCTTTCTGTGCGCCGAGGATGGCATCCTGTGGTTCAAGAACGGCGCAGGCGCTGCTGGAATACGCCGCGAAGCAGGGTTTGATTTAAGCCTTTTCGATGCGGACGGCGATACGCGCCCACAAGACAACCTGCCGCGCGCTCACGAAATGCGCCAAATTGTACGAGTTTTCGATTGTGCCCGCGCCCTGCAACACGGCGTCCGTGGCGACCGATGTCAAGGGAGAAACCGCGCTCATGCGTAACCAAGCCAAACACTGCTCCGCTGCCTGCCGTCCTGCCGCTCACGCTGGAGAAAAGCGCGACCGGGCTGACCCTCAAAGAAGAGGTATTGAGTTTGAAGGGCGAGGCGCTGGGCAATATCGAGCAGGACGCGAGCATGGCCGCGCATCCGCACTGTCAATAGCGCCCTACTGCGCGTCATTTACCAATCCCTTTACAATCCAGGCGACGACGTTACCAGCGTGGAAGAATTACTGTCCGGCCTGCCCGCCGCGTTTGACGAAGCGCGCGACATCAGCCTGACTCTGCTGGCCGCCCTGCTTGCCAACGTGGATATTGAGGATTTGCAGGACGATCTGGACTACTGGTATTACTACTACAGCGCGCCGCCCGGCGAACAGGCGGCGCTCACGTTTGCGCACAAGGCCGCGCGTCTGGAAACGGATGTCGCGGCCTTTGTCACGCTCGCTACCCGGCGACAGGAAGCGCGCGTCAAGGACGGACGCAAACTCTCGCAAGCCACGCGGGAGAAGATGCAGGCGATTAAAGACGGCCTGCAAACCCATTGCGATTCCCTCGAAACGCTTCTGGCAGACACCGCACCGATGGACGACGCGACAGATACGGCCAAAAGCCTGCCTGCGCCTGTTCCCGCCGGCAACGACGCTGCCGCTTTCCCTTCCCGCCGCGACGCTGACCGGCTCTTGCAGGAATTGCAGGCGCTGTCGGGCGTATGGCAAACGGAGAATTGATTCATATGAATAAGAACGAAATGGTTGACGATAACAATGAGCCGGTGGCAGTCACGCGGCTCGACTTTGAAGCGGATGCAGGATCAGGTACGCGGCAACATCGTCAAAGCTCAGGCTATCCGCATGCAGTATCAGGGCAAGTCCGAAGGCATGAACGGGCAGGAAGAGACGGAATACGTCCGCCTGATCGAAGAGGCCGATGCCATCAAGCCCAAAATCGAAAGCGCGTTGAAGTTCCTCGCCCTCAAATCGTGGGCGGACGGGGCGGCTTCGGGACTGCCGGCAGGAGGCGCTGGCGAGGCCGCGGTGACGGACGCGGACAAACGCGAGGCCAAACATAAGCATTTGTACCGCGATTATCTGCGCGGACAGAGCAAGCAGGCGCAGTTCAATCTGGAGCGTTTCGCGGGGAAACCCCGGTTGGCGAAACGAAAGCGTACCAGGCGGACAACCCCGAAGGCGGCGGCTTTGCGGTGATGCCCCAGCAGATGGTCACGGAATTCATTCAGTTGGTTAAAGACCTGGTGTTCGTGCGGCAGGGCGCGACCTGCTTTACGGTTCCCAACGCGGAAAGTTCGGGCGTCCCGGCGCTGGATGTGGACCCGTCCGACAGCGACTGGACGACGGAACTTAGTGTCGGTAATGAAGAAGGCACGGCCAATTTTGGCAAGCGCGAGTTCCGCCCGCACCCCCTGGCGAAATACATCAAGGAAAGCAAGAAGCTGATGCGGCAGGTTCCCAATGTGGAAACCGTGCTGCTGGACCGGCTTGGCTACAAAATGAGCATCACGCAGGAAAAGGCGTTTATTTCGGGCGACGGCTCGGACAAGCCGCTGGGCGTGTTTACCGCCAGCGCAAACGGCATTTCCACGAACCGCGATACCATTTCCGCCGGCTCCAACGCGATTGTCGGCGATGACGTAATCAACACGTTTTACGCCCTCAAAGCGCCGTATCGCGCCAAAGCGCAGTGGCTGCTCAGCCGCAGCATCGTGCTGGCCGTGCGCAAGCTGAAAGACAACAACAACAACTATCTGTGGACGGCTGGCTACGGCAATCCGACGGGCGCGCAAAGCGGGCCGGGCGGCGGCTTGCAGGGAACGCCCGACACGCTGATGGGCCGTCCGATCGGGAATTGGAATACGCGCCCGGCACGATTGCGACCGGCAACTACACGATGCTGGTCGGCGACTTTTCGCGCTACTGGATCGCGGACAGCCTTGCAATGCAGATACAAACTCTGTACGAGTTGTTCGCGCTGTCGAATCAGATGGGCTACATCATGCGCATGGAAAGCGACGGGATGCCCGTCCTTGAGGAAGCGTTCGCGCGGCTGCGCCAGCTGTAACTTCGTCCCGAAACGTGTTTGAGTGTTATGTTGGAGAACCGGCAGGCGCGGCCATTATTGTCGCGCCTGCTTGTTGCGCCGTATGCCTGCCGTCCGCAGCCCGGACAGGCGTTTGCGCTCCGAATTGCCGGATGGGTTGTGGAGACTTTATATTATGAGCATGAAAGCGATTAAGGCGCTGTATACCACGCAGTCGAGTATCACGCCAGGCGCGCGAACGGTATCCGCGAACGGCGCGGGCGTAGACCTCGCCAACGCGGAAGAAAACCAGATCGTGGTCGTGGGCGGGACGTGGACAGACGGAACGCACACATTCACCTTGCAGGAAAGCGCCGACAACGCGACCTTTACCAATGTGGCGGCGGCGAACCAGATCGGGGCGTTTACGCCGATTTCCTCAGCGAACACGGCGGCGGCCACCAACAACAAAGTGAGCTACATCGGCGCATTGCGCTATATCCGGGTGATTGTCACCGTTGCGGGCGATCTTACGGGAGCCGTGGACGCCGCGATAGCGAATACCAAGCCGCGCAAAGCAGCCCGCGCCGTAATGGGTGTGGGGTTTCGGGTTTCGGTTGTTCAGGCTGTTCCTGTTTTGGAATAGCCTGATTTTTATATTTGAGGAACGCGCGCATGCCCAAAGACGCTTATCCAACCGATCAAAATCTTGCGCTGTTTTTGCGCTCCACGGGACTGCCCGCGCTGCAAGATACCGCTAATCTTTCCCTGCTCGATTTTGGGCAGCCAGATCGATGCGTCCATTGCGGAATGGGAGCGGCGAACGCGTTGGGTTCCGTTCCTCGCCACCACGCAGACGCGATGGTTCCATCCGCCGGGCGCAAACCGGGGTCAGGCGGCGTTGGCTATGGCGGCCTGGGAGGACTGGGCGGCGGCAGTCTGGGCGGCAGCAATTTGTTGTTTCTGGACGCGGGGCTGCGGTCGGTGACGAGCGTTGCCACGCACTTGACCGACACGGACATGGCCGGAACGGTGCAGCTGGAGAAACGCGATTTTTGGCTATCGCCGACGAGCGCGCCCTCAGCCGGGATGCCCTACATGGCAATTAAGTTTCGCTGGCCGGTGTATGGCGATCCGCAAAGCATTCAGGTGGTCGGGAGCTGGGGACGGGCGCGACGCTGCCGGACAACGGGTGGAACGCCATTTTGCAGTACGCGGCCTTCCTCATCATGCCCCAGGTGGCGTTTCTCGTCAATGGGGGCTGGAAAGCCTGACGGAAGCGGGCGTGACGGAAAAGTACGCGAAAATCCTGGAAGTGCAGGTTCCCTTCTGGCAAACCTATTTTGACAGGCAAGTGGAATTGAATACTCGCCGCAGCCTGTAGGTTCGGAGGAAAGACGATGGCGCTTTCGCCGCGACAACGCCGCCTGTACACAGACCGCGTAAACATCTGGGAGGCGCTCAATCCCCTCGATGAGGAAGGAACGCCCCAGGAGCAGATTTTCACGCTGCTGTATCGCAACGTGCCCTGCAAGTTTGAGTTCACCATCAACGTGGACGACCCGACGCCTACCGGCGGGCAGAAGCGCAAGACCGCGCTGACGACGGATATTCTGCATCTGCCACTGGTGGACGACAGCAACCGAACGCTGCGCCTTCCCAACGGCGCGTACTTCGTCAACGTGACGCCGAACAATCCGAACCGGGGCGGCTTGAGCATAGGGCAGGGCGCGCCCAACTTGCTGCCGGGGAGTGGCTCGCGCACCGGCCTGAACACGCAGATCGTGCAGGTGATGAGCGAAGAGCACCCGCCGCTTGACGTAGGCGCGGGAGTGTAATGGACATTCGCAGAGGAGTGTGGCATGAGCGTGGAAAACGACTTATACGCTGATCTGCGCGCCATCCTTCGCGCAACGTGGCCGGAAGTGACGGCAAACGGCATTTTCGAGAGCGACCATGTTGAGCGCCTTGCGTGGGAAAAGCTCACGCCGCCGTATGCCGTGATCCATATCCCTGATTTCCCGGAAGCGGACTGGAGCCGCGATACGCTCTGCTATGAGCCGGACGTTCATATTTATTATGTTGCCGCAACGAGTGGCCCTTTGGATGCCCTGCGCGACAAACTGGATGCGGCGCGGTTAGCGTTGATTGCGGCAGAACCCACTCATACCCAAATTACGGAAGTATACGGACTGTCCACCAGCAACCCGGCCAGCGCGGACGAGGTTCTATCCGGCAAGCGGATGCCACATCAGGCTGGGCGCATCAGTTGTAAATGTTTGATTGGCAGTTGACAGGCATTAGGCATTAGGCATTAGACAACAGCCTTCTCACGAAACTGAGGAGGCTGTTGTCTTGATTCACATGAACCAACCAAGGACTGAAGACGCATGAAGATACGCGAAAAACAATTCTCCGAACCGGCGGGAACGGCGCAAAAGCGCACACTGCTGGCAACGCGGGTGCGGGAACTCCCCGAAGGCGAAGCCCTCCCGGAAGACGCGGACGCGCTGCCGGAAGGCGATACGAGCGCCCTTGATACAGACTGGCAGCCTGTCACGCCGCAGAAATTAGGAGGGTTGCATTAAATGCCTACGCTACGTAGTTTCTTTCTGGCTGCCAAGCACGGCAGCACGATTGTCGCCACCATTGTCGGCCAAACGGCTGGCACGGGCGGCGCGCTGTCGGCCGGCACATCCGGGAGTATCCGGGGGCAGTTCAAAAAGTGGAAAA
The DNA here is from genome assembly GCA_963835065.1 of uncultured Chthonomonadaceae bacterium. Taxonomy (GTDB): domain Bacteria; phylum Armatimonadota; class Chthonomonadetes; order Chthonomonadales; family Chthonomonadaceae; genus CAWFQB01. Next base: position 15,415 of record CAWIEK010000010.1, read on the forward strand.
TCACGTCTTCTCCCAAAAAAGACAACATCAGCAGCAACGATTTGCCCCTTGCCAACAATGTCATTTTGGAAGAAGATTTCAAGGTCGAACTCGAAGAGATGCAGGTGCGCGGGATTGGTTCGCAGGTGTTGAGCGTCCTCATCAGTTCCTTCGATTATTTTGCGGTCACACTGGCATATGCCAATAAAACCTATGGCCCCATTTTCCTGAGCCGTGGCGAATTTTCGGATGGGATACAAGATAAGGGGAACGGCAATATCAGCCTTTCGCTGGAACTCATTGACGTAGGCCAAACTGCCGTTTTGCCTTACGCTGAAGCCTAACGAATGGAGACTACCAGTGCCAAAGATTGATTTTTTTACCATCAATAGGCCGCAAATGTTGGTTGAAACGAAAACATTCATCGAACCTCGGTTCAAAACCGACAGAAATAAGGATGTGACCCTTTCCCTGCAAGCCTTAGATGAATTCAAAAGGCTTGAAGTGAGTACGCTGTACGAAGGCATCGTGTTGGCGTACTTCGGCGATGAGGAAAACGGCATCGAAGCCTCTACGGAAATTGCGCCGAACGCCAATGGCTTCTGTATCAAGCTGAACCGCGAAATTTGCTTGCAGGTGGCAAGCCTGCTGGTGATGCAGACCACCAAAAAGCAGGAAGAAAAATACGATTTTGAGGAATTGGTGATGTTGGCGGCGGTTATGCCCAACGTATGGCGGCAGATATTGCGGTGGCGAGACAAACTCAATACCAAAGGAGCCAAACAAACGGGGGAAGTCTTGGCTGGTTCAGATACTTCCGGCGTATCCGAGCCAGCGTAGAATCCAACACAGGACACCCGGAAGTTATTTGCTACTTTGCGGAAGTGCTGCGTTCCATTAATGACCGCTTGGGCGTGTTGTGCGGTCATATGACAGGGCAGGATGTGGGAGCCGTAGGGCAAACGTATCCTGCCCTCGGCTTACGATGGCTGCACGATCTGGAAATGATAAACGTGCAGCGCGCCATAGACACGCAACGAACTGGCGACAATTCCGAAGACGACGCAGAGGAAGATAGCGAGGAATGAACTGGCAATGGCTAAATCATTGGCTGATGAGTTCAAACTTTTGGGCATTGTTCAAGTAACACGCGACCTGCATCTCTTCGCGCAAGAGATACAAAACATCCGAAAAGTTCTGGAAGGTGGTTCCTCTGCTACGAGCGGTGCTGTCCAGTTCCGGCTCTTCATCGGCTGCGAATATCACTTCCTCTGCTTCGTCACTGGATCGGGCGGCAAAGGCGCTGCAAAGTCTGGGACAATTAGGAAAAGGCAATGCAACGTTTTCGCAGGCTTCCCGCGCTATCTCTTCGGTGGCAACAGAATTGGGGCCGGTGGCGGAAGGAACTCGGAGCCGTTGCCTTGCCGCTTGCCGTTGCTGTCAGCGCCATTGACCTCTTAGGGCAGGCTGCGAGTAAAACAGCAGAGATATCAAACGCAATGCTGAAGCCTACTACTCTTCGGGAGGCTCTCCGGCAGAGTTGGCAAAGGCTAATTCCATTGGCAGCGCGACAGGAATTGATGTAAAAGACTTCTCGCGCCTTGCTGTTGAGTACGGGAAAGAAATCTCCACCAATGCCTTTGCCCAAGCCGACGCAAATAGGATCGGGCTGCATGACACGCAAAATCCGTATGCGAGTAACCCAGACAAGCTGACGAACTTCGAGAAGGCGCTAGAGCATATCACCAGCAAGAGCATCTCGGACGATGAGGCGCGACGGGAAGCGCGGAACAATCCCAGTTTACAGCCGTTCCTGTCTCTGCGCGATCTAACGGACGAGAGCAAGAAAAAGACGTTTCAACCGGGAAGCGACTTGGAAGACCAATTCAGCCCGCAAGCGCGACAAGACGCGGCAGAATACACCCGCACGGTGGGAGAGGTCAATCTGGCGTGGGAACGCTTCGTGGTGCAAGTCGGCAAACCTGTACTTGAAACGCTTAACAACTTATGGCATATCGCGGAACCATTAACAGTTAGCTTTCGGAATTTTTTCGGAGCGTTACAGCCGTACAATCCGCTGCTGGCAGCATTGCTTCCGATTGTGCAAGTCCTGAAAAGCTGAAGTGCAAATTTTGAGTTTCGAGTTTGACGCCGCGACGTATGGACTCAAGCTGTTCACGCCCCTCTTCAGCGACTTAGTGAAAACTTTGTCTGATCTGGGAAGTGGTAACTTTGAAGACGCGCTGGATGATGCGGAGCGATTTCCCGAAAGACTCGAAGCAAGGCTTTGATGACGCCAACAAGTTTTGGGAAGATCGTAACAAGAGCCGACAAGAGAAAGAACAGAAGCAGGAAACGGCCTTAGACCGGCATACAAACGCGATGGACAACCATACGACTGTCTCAACCGGGCCGGACTGTATGGCGGCGGGGAACGCGCAAGAGGGGCACTACCGGGCATGGTGATAGGTGGCGGCCAAGAAAGGCGCTATTTGTTGGGATTAAGCCATACTCTGGGCGCGTTCTCGTTATAGTCCGTTCGCTGTCAAAAACATTTCCATTGGCCGACTGGTTCCCCGCGATTTAGCCTTTGAGCGATACAAACGGCATCTATGGTGACTAACAACCAAAAGGGAATGAAAATCAGGAGCGGAAGTAAAAACAACAGCAGTGTTATTATCCATAACACAAAAGAAACTGCGAGATTCACCAGCCCCTTTATCACCTGCCCATTGTACATTTGACCGCCTCCAAGCAAACCGAGGCAAGACAATGCCCCGGCTGCAAGGGCAGAGTGACTACCGGGCGGGCGTGTAATCATGTCATACCCGACAAACGGCGTATATTGTGGGTACTGCTGTAAAGGCGGCTGTTGTGGGGGCGGTATAATCATTTGTGTTTGCTGAGTGGCTTGCGTAAACTGGGTTCGGAACTGATGCCCGCACTGTGTACATGCAGGCGTATTCAAGGGCGTTACTAAGCCACATTGAGGACACTGCTTCATAGGTTGTTGTGTCAAGGGCGCACCTCCTGGACGCCACTCTATTTGTTGTCTTCTATCCGTTTTCCTCCCAATTGGGGCGGTAGTCTATGGTTTTTGCTCCTTTGCTGGCATTGCATGAGAAACAAAGCGGTTGGATATTGTCAGGATTGCTGCTGCCGCCTTTGGACACTGGTATAACATGATCCATTGTCAGAGGCTTGTGTTCGCCACAACGTAAACAGTTGTGCCCATACTTTGCGCAGACCGCAAGCCATTGGTCAGGAGTGATGAAACCGCCATTGTCGCGCAAAAGCGTTTTTCTTTTCGCTTGTGCAACGCTCATTAGGGCGCGGTATCTGGCGCGATTGCGGCTTTTCCATGCGTTGAATTGGGCACGGCCTTTATCGCGGTTCTGTCTTCGGAACTCGTTTCTGATCTGCCGTTTACGCTTCCAATACTTCTTGTTTAAAGAGCGAACGTGGTCAGGATTGTTCGTGCGCCAATTACGCTGAGCTACGGAACAGCAAGCCTTACACGCATTACAATAGCCATCGGGCAACGTTCTATTTCTGCTGAAGGCTGTATAACTCTTGACTTTCTTGCAGGATGAGCAACGCTTCTCATGCGTTGTTAGAACAGGTTTAGATGTTTCTGCCAAACGTGCGTTTCGTTGTCTGCTTTTACTGGCATGGCATGATTTACAACAACTTCCGAACCCTGACTTAGTGGAAACATTTTGAGGCCATTCATTCACATGTTTCTTCTGGTTGCATTGACGACAAAAACGGAACCCTGCCTCATCAATCAATGCAGGTTTAGCAGGTTTGCAAGTACATATTCGACAGATATAGGCCAGCCCATCGAGTGAAATTGTTCGCTTGGCAAAAGTTGAGAACACTTGCCATTGTTTACATTGTGAACAAACCTTACCGTCGAAAAGGTTGAGCATCGGAGTTCCTTTCAAGAGATGTATACTAGATTACTCATCTAATATTCCACGATGAGGAAAGATACATAGAATTATTTTTGCCGTCTTTTGCGGGGTGCTCGCTCCCACGCGCCATAGACGGGCGGCTTGTGCAGAGCAGGAACCGGACGACGCCACACGCTACGCCATACCTTGTACTTGCTTTCCTTGCCCGCCTGCTTGTCGAAACATCGGACACTCACACGCCACAGGAACGCGCCGGGCTTTAACCAGTTGCGGGAGCCTAACATAAGGCGCAAGCCATCTGTACCTTGCCTGTGACACTGGACATGGCGAAGAGTTTGAACAGCCGGACATTGACAATGAGCGTTTCGGTTCTCATGCTTGTTACCTTTTACCTTTGAAGGATTTAACCCTATGACTAAATTCTCAACTGATTGCGAAATTGGCGCAATACCCCGATGATGCTCCGTTATATGTTCACGGTGCGCCGGGAACCATCGTAAGCATAGATGCAATTACTGCTTCACCAGACGGTTGGCTGTTGTTGAGGCATTGCCCCACACCTGCGCAGCAATTTGAGCAATCTGTTAAAGCCCCTGCGAACGGCGCAAAATGCCTACAGTAAGCGATTTCGGCCTGCCCGTCTACCATGCCGACGGGCAGGCCGAACGTCAGGGGTTTAGCGTTTCCTAGCGGTTGCGGTTGTGGGCGGTTCTTCGGTGTTGCCTCCGGGCGGCCAGTCTTTGACCGTCAGGAGTTCAACATCATCCGCCCATTGCCCGGCAGCGTTCAAGCCCGTCACTTGCAGACGCCATGCCCTGCCGACCTTCGGGTAGTGTTCTTGTGCCTTTGTCACAATCTCATTCCACGAGGCAGACACATGGATGCGGGCAGAGTAGCCGTATTCGCCCAACTCTACCACGCCGAAGCGGGCGTAGACGGGCAGGGGCGCGGTAAGATGCACCTGCACGGCCTTGCGGTTGCGGGCAAAGTGCGGCACGTCAATGGTGAGCGTGATCTGAGAGGCTCCGCTTTCGCAAGCTTCTTCAAACGCTTCGCACAGGGCGCGTTCGTTGGCGTGGTAGATGTGTTGGGCAAAGCCGATGTAGCGGTACTGTGGAACGAACGTGCGTTTCTTTCGCGGTGTTCGTGAAGGCGTGTTCTCCTTCGGGCGGTTTTCGTGCTGCGTGTCGTTGCTGTTCATGGACTGTACTCCTTCTGTGTTCAGGGAAAGCCGGGGCAGAGGGAACTACCCCGGCAGGGTTGCAGAAGGGTTTACAGGCCAGAGCGCAGCAGGCGAGAAACGAGCGGGTACTGCGTTGAAATGCTATTGAAGATGGAGAACTTCGGCAGGCCGCTTTCCTCTGCAAGAACCGTTTCAAGGGCGTTGTAACGGCGGCTCACGTGCTTGCAGCGGGCTTCGCTTGCGGCAAGGGCGGCAGTGTCGGGAACGAGGGCTGTCCACAGGTTTTGATGCGCTTCGTTGGCGTCGGTCATGGCAACGAAGGCGCGGCGAAGCAGGTGAACCAGACGGGCGCGGCGCTCCTGACGGGCGGCGAAGTTGGCAAGGGTTGTCGGAACGGACGGGGCAGCCTTCGCAGTAACGAGCGTGAGGGCGGACAGACAAACATTTTCTTGCAGAATTGTGTTTTGCATTTCCGGTTTCCTATCCTTTGAGGTAGAATAGGGGTGAAGGGACTACCAAGTAACTTCACCCCTGCCCTGCAAGTGAGTTCGTACCTCACGAGCGGGGCGTCTTCGTTTGTGACACCTTAATTATAGCAGGTCTATCGTGCGTTGTCAAGGGTTAAAAGTTAGATTTTAGAAAAGCATGTAACTTATTACACTGTCAAAAGTTAGATAATCGGGTATCATAGAGTTGGAGGCTACGAGATTGCACGACTTTATAACAGTGCCAGAGGCAGCACAGATTTTAGGGATTACGGAAAAGTCCGTTCGTGAGGCTGTTCATCGAGGGGAGATTATCGGCGGCAAGTTAGGCGGTAGGTACATCGTTTCCAAACAATCTGTTGAGGCGTACAAGCCGCGTGAATATCCAAGAGACGGCGACAAAGCCGAACCAGAACCACCTGAAGAATAGAATCAACAAGGAGAGACACCCTGCGCTAAATTAGCGCAGGGTGTTTTATTTCGCCAATGTCCAACTCTACTGCTTTAACAGGATACCGCAAAAGTCGGCTTCGGCTTGACCCGGACGGCCTTACTGTTGCCTCTGGGCCGCCATTTGCTATACATAGAACCAGTTTTGAAATAGGACGTGGAGGGCACGGAGCAATACGGCAGCCAGGCCGTGACGCAGTTGGGAAGTGGGGCGTGGGTGTTCTCACGTCGGTAAGAGATTCAGCGGGAATACCATACGGAGCGCAGCGACAACTTCAACAGTAATCTGGGCACGTCCGACTTGATCATGGCTCCCGACATGGTGATGCGCGTTCGCAATCGCAAAAACGCGGATTTGAACGGCGTGACGTTTGACTCTGAATGTGGCGGACAGCGGCAACAATATGCTTATCGCGGCTCCGGCAGCGGGGGCGAGCCATTTCAGCCAACAGTTGACGGCAGACGCGGCTTCGTTTCCTTCGCCGACGCTGCTTTCGTCCGATGTGAAAATGGATCGCAAGGTTAAATCGGCCAACTCCTACCCTGCCGACCAGAAATTATGCGTTTACCTTTGAGATTCCGGGCGCATCCGTCAATCACCCGGATTACATTATTTCGTTCAATTTCGGCGGCCCGGCACTTCCTGACGGCTCTGGTCAGTACCATTTAGCGTTCCGAGGGGATGGCTACATGGTACTTATGGAAAAGACCAGCGCCGCGCCGGGGTGGAAAATCCTGCAAAGCTGGCTGTATGCTGCGCCGAACCATGTAGCGGGCGCACATACAGTTCTGATACAGCCGCACCGAAATTCGACGGGTGGGGCGTACATTGATTTTATTGTGTACTCCAGCGCGGGACGGGGGCAGTCGGGGGGACTGGTAACGAGCTATGTGGCTCCGCAAAGCGTGACTGGCTATCATACCTACCGACTGAAAGGGTACAAGCAGGTCGCGCAGGCCGGCGAGAATGCGGGCATTGTTCGCAAATCGGTGACGGGCGCGGGGCCGTTTCGCGTGGATCATCGTCAGGACGTTCGCCCCTGGTTTCAGCCTTCGCTTCTCAAATATCTCAGCCCTGGCGTTCTGGTAGATTGGCCGTTTTGCGTACAGTTTATTTCTTCCGCCAGCAATGACCTGACGCTCTCGTGGGATGCGGTGGTTCCAACGGGTTGCACCCTCGTAGGGAAAATCTACGACGCCTCTACGAACGCGGAACTGACGCTGTTAAGCTCCACAGCGAACTCCGCGACGTACCATGTGCATGGCGGGCAGCCCTTCTATTTTGTCGCGTTCACGCTGACAACCAATACCGATCACTCCCAGACGCCCACGTTGTGGAGTTACACGGTTGCGCAGAATTCGACGTATGCGGTGGTGACGGGGATCGAGACACAGGTTCCCCGCGATGGCGGCATATTGCGTTCGGCTTCGTTCACGGGCGGGGAGAAAGACCCCACGCACGAAAGCGGACAGTTTGTCGTCGAAGACCCGGCCAATGTGGTTTCCAAGCTGAACACGCGGGCAGAAATCCCTTACCGGTACGAGGTCACGTATGACCCGAACGACCAGACGAAATGGGTTTGCCTTAGCAGCGGGTACATCACGCGCGCCACAGCAACGCACAAGGGCGGCAAGGGGAGAACCGGACTATCGGGCGTATCGGCGCGCAATTTTCCCGCATATGGCTGGCGCAGTTTTGAAGTGACGAGCGTTGGCGAATGGCTGCGGCTGCAAGCCTCGCCTCTGCTCATCCGTATCAACGTGGCGCAGTCGCCCGACAAAGACCCAGGCAATGCCGATGTGAGCCTGCCGTACAAAATCACCGATGTGGTTCGGCAGATGATCGGGTACGCGGGCTACCAGTCCACTCAGATTGATGTGCCGGATTTGCCCATTCGCTTTTTTGTGGGCGCAAGCGGCGCGGCGAGTTCGTTTTTGATTGAGCCGGGGGTTAGCATTGGCGACTGGATTGTGAAGACGCTGCGGGACTATCTGGGCTGGTTTTTGGTTTGGGACGCGAACGCGGGAACGGGCGGCATGTGGCGAGTGCGGCAGCCGGCGCTCCCGGACGGCAGCGGAAATTATGCCAATTTAGCCACGTTTCGTACGGGCGCAGACGCGGGAAAACTCGTTACCAGCAGCGCCAGTACATGGCCGCGCCAACAGCGCCAGTCCCGGCCCGTATGTTGCGGATGGAACCGGGCCGGTGTCAGCGTTTATCATCAAGCGCGACGGCGTTTCTACGCTGAAGGGCTGGGTAAAAGCGGCGGAAGGCAATGCGGTGTACGTGACCGGCACGGGCGAACTGCTCTCCAACGGCGCGGGGCAGTTCAAGTTGTCGCAGTGGGCGTTCAACCCGAAGGCGTTCAATCTACCAGGGGCAACGAGCGCGGACGCGACGCATCCCGATTATGGCGGCGGCTTTTTTAAGCCAATTCTTTTGTTTGACCCGTCGCAATCGGAACAATCCGCCGTTGATTTTCTCACGCGGCGAATTTACGACCAGGCGTGTCACGCCATCAAGTGTATCTCGTTTGAAGCGCCCTGCGTGTTCGTGGTAGACCCAAACGACGCGCTGCAAACCGCGCCGCGCCCGCTTCGGTATTATGATCCTATTTCAATAGTGGACGGCTATGGCAACACGACGCAATGGCTGGTACGAAATTGTACAATCCACTTCGATAAAACCGGCTTCATGTATTGTACAATTGAGGCGGAAGCGCCGAGGGAGAGCATCAGCTAATGGCCGACATTGTAGAGGTTGTGCGCAAGGCGCAGGCGTATGCGACTCGACCTTCCGCGATCCATAAAACAGACGCGGAAATTCAGGACGCGCAGCGCAAGGCTGATCCACATTCCAGCGACATTATTGCTCTGCCCTGCGATTTTGCGCAATGGCTGCCTTTGCAGGATACTAATGCCGGCAGCACGTATGGAGCCTTTTATCAAATCGAGGGGTATTCGCGTGAGGGGCAGGATGTGGCGCGGGCAGGGAGCTAGGGGATGGCAGGCTGTGAGCCGGGCTTTAATATCTGGTATCGCTGGCAGTATGCGCCTTACTATTATCCGAGCTACGGGGCCGATCTGGTTTGATGCCATCAATGCGACGCCGGGGCAGTACGAAAGCGCCCTCAGCACGGAAACCAGCCCGGAATTGATTGTTTCCGGCTACAATTATGACGGCCTGTTTCCGGGGTATGAACATGTGACTACGATCAACGGCAGCGGCGGCGCGTTTAGTTACAACGATCTGCTGCTGGCGATTCCCTGTTCCACGCGCTACAGCCCTGCCGGTTTCGCGTATCAACTGCTCTGCACGGAAACGCCCCAATTTGATTGCCAGAGCGCGTATACGGAACAGTACACGGCCTTTTGGACCTCCATAGACGGGCTGATCACGCACCCTGTCAGCATCAATAAAAATACGGGGTATGTTTCGGACGGCGGCCAATATCCCTGGGACACGCTGGTAAAAGCGGATTGGCGCTTGGGCACGGGCGGGATTGTGGACATTGCGCAGGGGAGTTGGCTCTGGCATTGTCGGGCAGTTCGCGTATTCCAACCTTTCCGACCCACGAACTAAATTGACGGTGCGGCGTTCGCTGTACAGCGGTTTCGACCCTCTTTATGGCGGAACGGGCTTTGTGAGCAGTCAGGATTGGCATCCCAACACGCTGAAGGTTTTATACCACTGCAACGCGGCAACGGGCGGGGATGGATCGAGCGGACGAGGAACCAACCCGGCAAACCTGAGCAAGCGCGATTGGAAAAATCACGGCAAACTGACGATAGACGCCGGCAAGATTTACTTTTTTGGCAACGACATTGCCTCGCCGCTGTTTGGCTGCGCCGCGTTCGGAGCGGCTGGTGGCGTCGGACGCTGATAAGCATGTGCATGGCCTGTATGACAGCCGGGGATTGCTGTACGCGATGTACGATTCTCCAAGCGGGTCGAATAAGGTTGTCAAGCAGGCGCGCAGTGACGATGACGGGCAGACGTGGGGAGCAACGGCAACCGTGTTTACCAGCCAAACCTATACGATGCAGCCGCGCTTAGCGGAACTGGCCGATGGCGGCATTTTGCGCTGCGCGTTCGTGCCGGACCTGAACACGGATGGAACGCCCAAAAGCACAGGGCGGCTCATAGGGTGTTTTCAGGCGAGCGGGGAGCGGATAGACGATGTTGCACACCCGCTGCCGGAGTTTTTCCTGCGGGATGATTTGGGGCAGACGTATGCAGGCAGTGTAGACCTGAAGCTGCAAAATAGCGGGTACGACATAATCGCGCCGGGTGAGGAGCCGGATCGGTTCTACCTCAGCGCGACGGTTGCAGGCGGAAGTGGGAATACTGGATTTTTGGTGCGGGGATTTCGGGCAGACTTGGAAAAAGATCGTGACGCAGACGATCCGCCCGGTTAAGGTATCATGATTGTGGACGGCGGCAGCGAAGTTGGAGATATGCTCTGAGGTTCGGCAATGTCCTCGGAATAGCGTATGGTACGCGCTCAATACTAGTCCTGAGTTACGGTTCAAATCCGGCAGGTTCGATCCCTGAACGCCGTCCTTTTTTATAGTTTCGTTGTGGGCGGGTGGAGGAAAGGTATACCCTGTTCATTCAGTTCGGCTCCCGGTGGAAGTGACCATCGGTGCGGCTATGCGCGCGGACTCAGTCCATCTGTCGGTTCAAGTCCGACCCCGGAAAGCATAGACATACTACAACGAGAAAGCAAAAGATCTTCTCTTCATGAGGATGCTTTTGTTCTACTTGCTATTTCAGTAAACAAGTCTTATGACCATTTCACTCAATGCCAATCAATGCCCACTGCCGCTTTGCCGCGCTTCCTTTTTGTCGCTGAACGCGGCCATGACCGCAACGGGGAACGCGCCTGTTTCGCAGCACATTCAGGCGGACACGGCGAACCTGCCGCGTCAAACCGCAATTATACCGCGCTCGACCTTACAGGCGCGTATGGAGGCGGGTTGTACGGCATTTGCTACGGGTTGGCGCTGTCGGCGGGAACAGGGCTGACACTCAATATCGCAAGCGGCCATGCCTTATAGACGGGCCGGTGGAAGTGGCGAACGGGACGCTGCCGGGAACGGAAGTTGCCAATGCCCGAACGCATACGCTCGACGACAATACGGCGCGGGCGTGGGTCTGGCTCCTGCCCAATGGCACAGTCACGCACGTCAATACCAGCCTTGCCCCTCCCCAGGCGCAGGCGTGTTTGTTGGGGAGTGTGACGACGGTTTCGGGAGCGATCACGGGCATAGACACATCAGGCGTGGTGTTTTTGCGCGGGGGCATCGGTGTTCGGCAAAGCAATGACAGCAGCGCGCCGACCGATACGCCCTCATCCCGGCTGGTGTTTTTGGCACGGACGCCGACCGCGGATTTTCTGTGGGACGGGGCGCAATACATGCCTCTGGGTGGGAGCGGAACGTCAGGCCATGCCATACGCAAGATTACGGCAAGCGCGAGTGTTGCGACCGGCGATGAGGCGATCTGGATAGATGCGAGTGGCGGGAACGTAACGCTGACGTTGCTTGACGCCACAGCCGGCAGCGTGAAGTATGTTGTTGTGAAGCGGCTGGACAACAGCAGCAACACGGTCACGATTGCGGCGGCATCCGGGCAAACCATTGACGGCGCGGCAGCATCAGCCTGACCCTTCAGTACCAGACACGGATATTGCGGGCGGGGCAGTCGGCGGTTCCGGGCGTATGGGGGATCGAGTAGATATGAGTTACGATCCTAAAACCAGTATCGGGCAGGTGCTCTGATTCGGCGGCGGATGTCGGCAAGCTGCTGCAAGTGGCTTCGGATGGTTCCATTACGGCGGTGACGGGCGGCGGGGGCGCGACGGGCGCGGCAGGAACTCCCCGGAAGCGTCTGGTATCAGGGCAGCGGGGTTCCGGGCAGTGGCACGGGCGTCAATGGCGATTGGTTTTTGCGCCTCAACCCGGGCGGCAGTGGTGATGGCGACGTGTACCAGAAGGCTTCGGGCGCGTGGGCTGCTGTCGGGAACATCAAGGGGCCTGCCGGGATTCAGGGCGTTGTCGGGGCAGCCGGGGCGCAGGGGATACAGGGCGTACAGGGCGTACAGGGCGTTGCTGGAGCGGCAGGCGCGAACGGGCAGGGGTACATCTGGCGCGGAACGTGGAGCAGCGTCACTGTATACGCGGCGTATGATTGCGTTTTCTATGGCGGCAGTGGCTATGTGGCGGTGGCGGGCAGCACGAACGTGACGCCGGGCACGGATGCTACGAAATGGAATTTGTTCGCGCAGCAGGGCGCAGTCGGAGCAGCCGGAGCAACTGGCGCGGCAGGCAGTTCCGGGAGTGGTATTCGGACGCTCAATATCCGGCTGGTACAGACTTCCACGTATACGGTTGCCAGCAATGACGATGTACTTATTGTGGATGCGTCTGGCTTGACGGCGATAGGAGGGGTTGGTCCCTAATTTACCATGCCAAGTTTAGCAACCTCCATTACGATCACGCTGCCGGATGCGACAAGCAGTACCTGGTTCAATAGTTCGGCCAAGTCCCGCCACGTCGCGCCTGCTGATCATTAAGCGGCGAGATAACAACAGCAGTGGCAGTGTGACGCTCTCGCCTGTTTCCGGGCAGACCATTGACGGAGCCAGCAGCTATACAATGGCGGGTTTCAAAGGACTGGAATTGCTGTCGGATGGCCTGAACTGGTACATTGCCAGCGGATCCTAACAGCCAGAAAGGGCTTGACATAGCATTGCGTGAAGCGCCTTCTTCCTGATTGGGAGAAGGCGCTTGTTTTTGCGCCAAATGTGGGAATGGAGAGCGCGAACATGAATGAAGAAGGCTTCTATGTGATTGAGATCGGGGCGCGCGAACCTGTCGGGGTGCCCCTTGCGGACGGATGGCGGGCGAGTGCCACGTGGACCCGTGCTGACAACTGCGCCGAGGCGGAAGCGTTCGGCCTCACGATTGCCCATCGGAAATACCCGACCGCTGAAGGCTGGCAGGAGCATGCGGCGGTAGCAACACTGGTGCCGGAAGCAGATTTGCAGCAGAAAAGGGAACTCCCATGAATGAGGAACAAACCAAACGGATGCTTGCGTTTATCGCGCTCATCCCCGTCTCGGAAGCATCTCTTTACGATCCAGAGAAGAATGATAGAATTGATGCGGCCTGCGAGCGGGTGAGTGCGGGCATTAAAGCGGGGATTGGCATCAATGCCGTTGATCCACGAGACAATCCCACAATTGCGGCGGAAATCCAGGATGTACTCGCCGATGTGCGGGAAGAATTCCATCTCGCGCCAAAAGACGAAACGGACAAGGCGCGTTGTGTCCTCAACGCGGTGCAGTTCAACCTGGGATGCGAATGGTGGCTTTAGTCTGGACAAAAACGGACGATTTGCCCGTCACGCCTGCAAACAATGCGGCGATTTAGTACATCGACACGCAATTGATGGCGGGCATTGCCCTCGCGCAGATTGACCGAAACGCGCTGCCGGAAGTCGGCCTGGTTCTGGACAAGATGCAGGCCCGTATGGAGGCGCTTCTGCCCAAGATCGCGCCCGTTCCTGCGCCCATGAAGCCTTCCAAGTTGAAGCAAGCTCTGACGTGGCTCCGAACATTGTTTGGCTTGTGCCTGCTGCTGTGGGCGGGTGGAGTGCAGGCGCAGGCCGTGTATGTCCCTGCCGCCAAAAGCCCGGTAACGACGATTATCGCCGCTTCCAACAGCAGTGTGGCAGCCAAAGCCGCCGCCGACATCATCTGTACTGGCACGTCCGACCAGACGACCATCAATGCCGCTATTACCGCCCTCCCCAGCAGCGGCGGCAAAATCCTGTTTAGGGCGGGGCAGTACAATATCTCAGGCAGCATTGTGATTGACAGGTCGTATGTGGATTTGGAGGGAGAAATCCATCCTCATTGGGGCGGCTATGTTCATGCGTGGACTAGCACGGCCAGTTCAGTGGGTTTAGAAGGCAACGACGGCAGCAAAATCAAAGCCACCGCTACTGGTTTTAACCTTATTTCGTTGGCAAACACCAACATACCTGACGGCGGGGAAAGCCGTCACCGGGGTATTCGTATCGCCCGCCTGTATCTGTTTGGCAACGCTTACAGCAGCACGGGCATTTCGGGAGGCTCACTCGCGGACGTTAGTGTAATCGAAGACTGCTTCATCCAGCGTGTCAATATAGGCATGTCTGTCTCCTTCGACACAGGCATACTCCGGAATAACGATGTGCAGGACTGCTCCGGGGATGGGATAGTCTACGCGGGCTACTATGGGATGATTTCCGCCAATTTGGTTTACGACATTGGTGGGAACGGGATTACGACCTCTGCCGACAGCACGGCAATTACGGGAAACAATATCGGGGACTGCGTAATCGGCGTCTACCTCAACGCGGCCTTGAACGTGGCTGTGAGTGGCAATACCCTCCGCGGAGCCATGACACGCGCAATAGCGACAACGGGCGGCAGCGGCCATGCGATTAGTGGAAACGCCATTTGTAACGGCTATCTGTCCAACGGAACAGGCGGTAATGGCTATTTGGAGGGTATTACCATTGGTCTCTCGGCGGCGACCTCTAATGTGGCAATCACGGGAAATACGTTTACTTCTGGCATTACAACGTCTTCTTATGCGATTGCCTGGCGTAACTTTTCCTTGAACGGTGTCGGTATCGGCAACGCCATTCTAGGGAACTGGAACAGTGGTTCTACGCAGACGATTTTGTTCTCGGCTTTGAGCGCTCTGGTTGCGACAAACGCGGGGGATAGCGCTACCCCGATTGCCGCTGGGCCTGCGGCAGTGACAACGGCCTCTCTCGTGGCGTGGTATAAGGGCAGCAGTTTTGCGCTGTCGGATGGGGCCAGCGTGACGACGTGGGCAGACAGCAGCGGGGCGGGGCATCCCGTCGTTCCCAACACGAGCAGCCCGACCTTTGTCGCGTCGGGCATCAACAGCCTGCCAACTGTGCGATTTAACGGCACGTCTGACGCGCTCAAAAACGCAACATTGGCTCCGCTCGGCCAACCCTTTACGGTGTTTGTGGTTGCCAAGTCCTCTGCAAGTGGGGCGACGCGCAGTATTATCAACAGCAACACCGGCACTACGGACGCCCTCTATATAGATTCCACCGCGCATTTATCCCTGTTTGGGGGCAGCGGCTCCATTACAGGCAGTGTCGCATCGGCAGCGAACGCGCATGTGCTGGAAATGGTTGTCAATAGTTCCTCGTCCCTTGTGGGAGTAGATGGCACGATTACCACAGGCAATCCGGGTACAAATGGTTGGCAGTCGGGGATTATAATGGGCGCAAACTCCATACTGTCAGCGGAATGGTTCAACGGTGACATTGCGGAAGTGGTGGTTTATTCGGGCGCGATGAGCAGCGGCGACAGGTCAACAGTGCGGCAGGCGTTAGGAACGAAGTACAACATTACGGTCACGCCATAAGGAGACATACCCTCATGCAAACGATTAAATCTCTCTTTCTCATCTTCCTGTTGCTATGCTTGATGTGCGTATCTATACCGACTTTTGCGACAACCTACACGCAAATCGTTACTGCCGCGTTTGGAACCGCGCTGACCGGCCAGGCCACCAATGTGCGCCTGACGGTCTACGACAGCGCGGGCAATGTGCAAATCGCGGCGACAAACACACCTTCGGGCAACGCGATTGCGGAAAGCACGGACGCGGGCGCGACGGCAAACACAGGCGTTTACCTTGCGCGGTTTACCTGCGATACCACCTGGCTCCCCATCCATTACAAAATGACGATTGTGGGACAGACGGGTGTGTCGGCCTCGGCGGTGATTGGCAGTGAGAGGGCGGCAGCCGTAGCCGATGGCCTTTCCGCTTCCACGATTGCCAACATCACTTCGGGCGCGACTTCGGCAGGAACCGCCGCCACCCAAAGCACAACAGCCGCGACTCAGGCCACCAATGCGGCCACCAGCGCGGCGACAGCAGCAACGCAATCCACGAACGCGAACACACAGGCCAGTGCCGCCAATGCGAAACTGCTTGGAAATGTAGCCGCACAAACCGGTGATGCCTACGCTTTGTTGGGAACGCGCGTTCCCAACGTCCTGCCGACATTCCCCACAAATTTCAGCCTGTTTGCGATTGACGGAACTGGCAAAGTCGGCGCGAACAACTTGCCGACAGACTACGCTCTGCGCGCCACGGCTCCGACGTGGTATCTGGCTCCCACCAATCCTACCGACTATGCCCGCAACAATGTCGCGCCGTCGTGGTACGCAACGGGCGGTGATCCGTTCGCTATCAGCAAAACGGGTGGAACTTACGGAGCAGGGACCTGGGGCGCGTACTTTGCCGCGCAGCTTGTTAATGCTGTGCCTGCCGCTTCGGATTTTGTGACCGCCTTGTTCGCCGCTCCACGCTGGCAGAAACTGGAAGCTGTCGAGACAGGCGCGTACACCAGATCGGGAAACGTATACACCTTCACGCGGCAGGACGGCTCGACGTTTACCATGACGCTGAACGCTCTGTCCAGTCCGACCACCCGCGTTCCCGGCAGTTAAGGAGGGCGGGCATGTCGGATTTTAACATAGCCGGCAATCCGACCAATCCCCTGTTTGGGATGGTTCCAATGCCGGGCCAACGTCGGACGGAGACCCTATCGTGTATTGCTCGTTACCTCTCCAGATTAGCGAAAACCAGCAGAATGTCGGGGCGATCACCCGCATTTCCTGGAAGACGTTTCAGACGTCGCCGCAGCTGACTCTGTGCCTGCAGGATGGCAATGGACTGCCGATGAACCTCACGGGATCGACAGTCACGCTGCGCCTGTCCACGCTGATTGGTTCCACGCTGCTTATACAGGAGCCAATGGTGCTTGCCTACGCAGTAGGCGGGATTGTTTCGTATCATTTCGTTGCCGCCGACGTAGCCGTTGCGGGAACCTACGCGCTGGAAGTGGAAGAAGTCGCCGCGAACGGGGATATACGGTATTACCCGTCCGATGGCAACGTGCTGTTCGTGATCGGACGGGCGCTCGGCGGTCCGTAGCGTCCGGTTGTAATCTTGCAATCTTGTAATCTGCCTGGCAGGAGAGCTTCCCTGCCGAGATTTTTTTGCGCCTGCCGGAAACTCTCGACAGGCTCTTTTTACGCCTCCTGCTGCCCGGTTGCAGCGCATGGGCGGCAGGAGATGGACCATGACCAACTGGGAATCGTGGGTTGTCCCGCTTATCGGAGCTATTTTGATTGCGATGGTTCCTGCCATGCTGCGGGCATATTCGTTCATTTCCGTGCTGAATGAGCGGCTGGAGGCTGTCAAAAAAGACCTGCAAAAAGAGCATGACGAGCGCATTACGACCCATGCCGAAGCCTGCCGCCGCCTGGATACTATGGAACAAAGCATCAACAGTCAAGCCCGGATGCTTGACAGGATTGACGAGCGGACGGCCTTGATGCTGTCGGGCTTGCAGCAGGCAGGGGTCGTAGAACGCAACCCCCATTAAGAGAAGAAAGCGAGGAGACAATGAAAAACGATAAAACGCGCAAATGGCTGTACACCCTCAGCGCGGGCGTATCCGTACTCGCGCCCTACGTGGTTCCTCACCTGAAGGAAATCGCGCAGAATGCAGGCGCTCCGGCTTGGCTTGTGGGCGCGGCGGGCGCGGCGGTTGTGGCCTACAAAGCGTTTCAGGCCGACCCGGACAAGCACAAAAAGCAGGAACAGTCGGAGGACGAAACTGATCTCCTTCGGCCTGCTGCGTCTACTACAGATGCCGGCGCGGACACATCCGCAGGCAGTCAATGAGCGAATACATCACGCAATGCCTTAGCGCCCAGGACAAAGCCGGTCTGGGCGCTATTTAC
>CAWIEK010000011.1:0-169144 GCA_963835065.1 uncultured Chthonomonadaceae bacterium
ATCTGGCAATCAAAATCGCCGCGAGTGTAGCCAGCATTTTGGCTGCCATTCTGGCGACTTTTACAGACATTTCTTCGCTATTCAGAGCAAGCAGACAAGCACCGTGATGCGGGGGTTAGATATGGTGCATTGCGAAGAGAAGTCGAGCAATGCATTGCCTTATCAAGCGGCGACCCCCAATTGTTGGCCAACTTCCTTTCCTCTTTTAGGCAGCAGTCAGAGTCAATTGAAAAGGAAGTACCGACGGTTCCGCCTCGGATTTGGGACAAAGCCAAGGGGAAAAGCAGACCAATTGGCATGACTGGGCAAAACACACAAATTGCAGTTATCCAAACAGGCGTTGCTTCAAAAGAGAATGAAGCCAATTCTTTGTCGCTAAAAGCGGGTTCTTAGCGGACAGCATCAACAAATCATACATGTGGCAAATTGTGAATTTCCTCAAGCGTTCCTTCCAAAAATACAGTGCCAGCCTTCGGGAGACGTAGTATCGGCAGAGAGTATGTAGCATGGACAAATCGCCTAAATACAGTTCGTGGTCAATAGGTCCTGTATCTGTTACCGAAGCTGCAAAGCCCGACGTTGCTAGAAATATTGATCCTGTCACTCCATCTCGAATTGATACCTCAACGAGTTTTTCCACGAGTGTGCGCCCAACTGTCGTTCAGGTTTCCAATGTTTGAGTTCTACATAATAACGGCGGGGTCTTAGGTCACCTGTCCGTCCAGAACAGCGCAACGGTACTACATCCTTCCCGCCATCTTGTGCAGCGTTCGTCAACTCGGCCTGGAAACCAAGTTCTTCATAAACCTGAGCCATGATGCGCTCAAGGTCACGCCATTCCACTCTATAAAGGGATTGTGCATTCTTTGCGATTTGTTCTATCAGTTGTTCGGTTGATTGACGCAAGATCTGCTCAATGGGATCAAGACTGGTTTCCGCCATGGCATCATTTAGATCAGCCGACAATCTGGCTCTACTAACCAGTTGTGTCCTCTTGATTGGCCTCGGCCAATTCGGAGTTGAGGAATAGCCAGATTCAGTAGATGTTGAGTGTTGACTTTGGGAAAAAGTCCTTCATTACGGAGGAGAAGTGTGCCATGAAACTGTACAGTATCCAGTATTTCATAAGCCCCTAAAGTTCCAACATCTGCCCCTGCCGTGCGTGAATTTCTCTGAGCATACCGGTAAATTTGAGAAGTTGGCGGTGTAACCTGCTCATCCATTCGTAAATCTGAAAAGAGGAGATAACTCTGTAGCGCAGGCATATTGGGTTGAAGTGATCCGAAAAGACTTTCAAGTAGAGTGTCAGGGGTTTTTGAATATCCAGATCGGCAAATGCGCTCAAGACACTCCCGAAAAGCCTTGTAATCGTCGCCGCAGAAAGCAAAGGTGAAGGCGACGCTACTGAAATGGACGACGTGCCGAAATCAACGGGAGCCATATCCTTCTGAGGCATCTCAAACTTTTAGAGTCGTATAACAATTTCCATATTGACGATGATTAACTAGCAATTTAGAATTCATGCTCCGGCAATCAATGGTGAAGCTGGAAACACTGCTCGTGGAAGTCTTCGATTAAATCGTTGCAATTCCCTCCCTTACGATCTTTACCATTCGGCAAATCCCGATTTTCCTGCTCGGCTTAGCTCCTTGGCAATTGTCTCAATAACGGGGTATTCCGAGACAATCGTAATCTCGAATTAACCCTCTTAGTTATTGTAGCCGCCCGTCTCACAAACGAACGTTTGCGAGACTAAGCGGCCATGCGGAGTAACTTCGTAGTTTTTTGCAACCCGTGCTAGGCCGTGAACGACCTGTCTATGTGGTCTGCGACCAACCGTTCTACACCGGAAATTCTACGAACTTACTCTGTGCGGATGCTTAGACGCCCAGGACCGGCGCATTTAAAATGCTCAACGCCTATCTTATCGTGGGGCATTTGCCACTGTGCTGCGCCTACTCCCTCTTGGTTTACAGAGCGAGAAGAACGCGCAAAAAAGTAGAAAAATATCTACATAAGCAGCAGGAACAAACGAACCTTTTCTGTATCTACCTCGTCTAAGTAGATACACATGTCTACTTAATAGAGACTGCTAACTAGCCAGGTGGCGGGCCGTTGCAAGTTCGGAGGTCCTCTCAACAAAGAACTATCCCCTTGCAACAATCTAACCTGGAAGGGAGGTGCTGGAAGATGCTTCGTCACTCTCCCCGTTCGCCTTGACGCTTACGAGGTCACGACGCCTCTCTTCTTACAATTTGACACAACGAGACATCGGGCTGGAAGCGCTGCATTGCCAAGATTTCGACGCTGCCTCTACATACACATTTTCTTTTTCCGTTTAGAGGCCCCGGCCCTGCTGCCCGCCCGCCCCAAGCTCACTCCAACCTCTTGCGTCAGATCGCTGGTGTGCGTTTGAACGAAACTGTCAGGCCATCCATGCCGTGCTGTCGCAGGATCGGGATCACGATGGTTGTCAGTTCCGGGCATTGCGCCACCGCAGCGTTATAGCGTTTCGTGCCGCTCTCCTCCTGCGTCAGCACAGCGTCCGGCAGCGTGTTATCGCCGAGCAACAGGCCGCCCTCGCGCAAAAGCGGCAGAGATAGCCGCAGGTACTCCACGTAGCCGCCTTTGTCGGCATCAATAAAGACCAGGTCGAACTGCGGTTCTCCCCGCTGCGGCCAGTTGCCGGAGCGTTTCCGAGGCGGGACCGACACGGATTTCTACCTTATGCGCGATACCGGCGCGCTCGAAATTCCGGCGCGCGACCTCGGCATGGTGCGGATCGATCTCCAGGGTAATCAGTTTGCCGTCTTCCGGCAGGGCGCGGGCAAAATGGATTCCGCTGTAGCCGCCGAGCGTTCCAACCTCCAGAATTCGCTTCGCCCCGACCGTGAGTGCGAGGATCTGAAGCAGTTTGCCTTCCACCGCCGAGACATTGATCTCCGGCATGTTCTCGCGTTCCATTTCCGCGATCGTTTCGCTCAATGCGAGATCCTGCGGAGCAAACAGAGAGGCGATGTAGTCGTTATATGCTCGTGTATTGAGTTCCATACGGGTGTGTTTACTTTCCCTTCGCCGTACCGAAATATTCGGCGAAGAATGTGGATCGCTTTTTCATCAGCATCAGCGTTCTAAAATGCGCTGCCGCGATTAAAACGGCGAACTTCGTTTGGCAATATCAACGGCTTTCTACCCAATGGACCTTCTCGGACAGCGGGCGGCGTTCACCGGTAAGCCAGTCGGTTGCGGGCCAGCCGCACATAAAGAAGCCAAGCAAACGTGCAGGCGGTTCCAGTCCCAGGCCGCGCGCTACAATGGGATGGACGGAAACTGCCTTTCGAGTGCCACATTCCCGCAAGACCCAATGCGGAGGCC
Organism: uncultured Chthonomonadaceae bacterium; assembly: GCA_963835065.1. Lineage (GTDB taxonomy): Bacteria > Armatimonadota > Chthonomonadetes > Chthonomonadales > Chthonomonadaceae > CAWFQB01. The sequence goes on from CAWIEK010000011.1 coordinate 3,376, forward strand.
ATCAGGTGCAGGTTTTGTACTGCGCACGCCACCGCTATGATCTCTTCCTCTTCCGACATCACCAGCGAACCGTCTTCCCTGCGCGCCGGAGACATGCCGATGGAAATCCAGACCGGGGCCGCGAAGGCGCTTTTGCGGGCGCCTTCATGCTCCTGCGCCAGAGGGCTATCGGCCTGCTCTTCGGTATGCGCGGCGGCGAAGAGTTCCGCAAGGGTCTCGCGTCCCTCTCCCGAAAACACGGTGAAGCGCCACGGTCGGTATCGCCGTGACTTGGCGCCCAATTCGCCGCTTCGAGCATGCGCTCGATCAGCCGCCGATCCACGGGGTCAGGCTTGAGCCGGGAAAGCCCCATGCTGCGACGGTGCAGGATGGCGGCAAACAGCGCGTCCGCATCCAGAGGCGATGATGTTGTATCGGTGGTGTATGGAAAGGGTCATACTATCTCCTTTCACAAAGAGTTTGGCATTGCCTTGCTGCCTGTCTCGCAGTTCTGAATTCTGTTCGCCACTTTCAGCCTGTAACGACGCGCTGCACAAACCAGAAGCCCCCTGCCGCAATCACCGCAAGCGAACCCGCCGTCACAAAGCGCTGCGCAATCCGGTCGTTTTTCCGATGCAGCAATGCCAGCAGGGGCGCGACGGTGAGGACGATGCAAGCCTGCCCGCACTCCACGCCCAGATTAAAGGAAGCCAGCGCCGCGACCAATGCCTGACGGGGCAATTCCAACTCTTGCAGCGCGTTGGCAAAGCCGAAGCCGTGAACAAACCCGAACCCGAACGCGAACAGCAGGCGCGTGTCCGGGAGCGATTTTTCGCCCGGCGACTTCATCCGCTTTGCGTCCGCCTGCTTTTTCCGCATTACCATACTGTGTACGCCGACAAAAACGATGCTGAGGGCAATCGTCGGTTCGATGATGCGGGCGGGCGGATTGAGAATGTTCAGCGTTGCCAGGCAGAGCGTGACGCTGTGCGCGACCGTGAAAGCCGTCACGATTTTAAGCAACTGCTTCAACGTTCCGCCGAGCAGCAGCAGGCCGACAATGAACAGGATGTGATCCGGTGCCGGTGAAGATATGCCACACGCCCTGAATCAGAAACTGCCGGACAACCGAGCCGACACTCTGGCGGCTGCCGCTGAACATAGTCCTGCTGCCAATTCTGGCTGTCGAAGATCATTTCCCGCTTCAATGCCTGCTCCTCGTAAACGTCCACATACGTTTGATGGGACGGATCGTAAGGGAAAAGCCGACATTCGATATGAAGATTGGCGGGCGGTTCCTGCCAGGCATAGCGCAGCCTTAGCTTCACATCTTTCTGGTCCAGGATGGGCGCAATGCCTTCCACGCTCGGCGTCAGGGTCTTTCCTGAAGCCTGGAGCGTCAGGCGCGAAGTGAGAAGCGCCACAACCTCCTGCTGATGTGCCTGAAGCGCGCTGGGGGCCAGAAGCATCGTTACGGAAAGCTGGGGCAGATCATGCGCCAAATCCACTGCAGGAACTTCCACGCTCACTTCCAACCCGTCACGATTAAGGCGCAAATCTACGTAACTCAGGGGCAGCGGGTGCGCCTGGGCGGGCACGGCCATCAGGAGCAGCGCAAACAGGAGCAGCCCCTGCAGTATGCTGTAGCCTCGGAGCGCCGGTGTTTCTGATTTCACACGTTCCTGCCTTTCAGCGACAAAATTTTTCACCACCAAGACGCCAAGAACACCAAGAGAAAACAGGCAACTAAAAAGGAATAGAGGCGAAGACAGTTTCGTTCTCTCCTGCGATTTCACCATACCTTTTGTTCTTCTCGTTCTGCTTGGTGTTCTTAGCGTCTTGGTGGTGAAAAATCACCCGGCGACGCCGTTTGTGTTGACGGGTGTGTCACGGTTAGAGCCGCTCTGGTACGCCGTCGCCACAGCCATGCGAGTGGCGCGGCCAGAAGAAGCAAGGCCGCGGCCGGCCATGCCGAATTATTTGGCCGCTCGCCAGAAGACAGGCGGCTTGCAGGAACGTCGGCCTGCGTGTAATCCAGTTCATAGCGCGACTGTTGGTAATTGCGTTTTTGCCCTGTAACCTGAATGTTCGGGTCGTGGGGAACCAGGCAATTGACAAGATAGACCGCAATCCGGCTTTGGTGATGGTTCTCGAAAATGAGTTTCCGATTGTGGCCGCCGCGAGGAACCTCCGCCGTGAAGTTAAGTTCAATGTCGCCGCGTCCTGCTTTCATCTCCAGGGTTGGCGGAAATTTCCACGAGGCCAGCCGGAGCGGTAAACGATTGCTATCTATCGCAAGCGACATATCGCGCAGCGCCCGCTCCGCGTAAGCCTGCTGCTCTGCTGCTGAGAGAACGCCGTCGCCATTGGTATCCATACTTGCGAACACGCCGGGAAACACGGCAACGCCCGGTGTCAGGCGCATTTGCGCCTGAACATGGTCTTGCTCTATGGAAATCGTTGTGGCCTGCAGATACTCATCCAGCCTATGCGCGGAAGCAGGCGTTCCGAGCGCCGCAAAAATTGCCAGGAAAATCGCGCAGGCGGCAGCCGGCCTCGTGTTCATTTTGTCGTCAGCCCCCGTCCGTAGTCATTGGTCGGATCGCGGTACATGGTGTGAATATGATTGGAGGGATCGCCGCCCAACCCTGGGGCGCGTACTCAATGACAAGATGCGGCCCCTGAATCCGGTAGTAGGCCGTAATGTTGCGTCCGGTCTGCACGGTTGTCGGGCCGCTCCAGGCGAACCAGGTGGCGTTGAGGTCGGCTTTCATCTCTGCCATGCGGGCTGTGGCTGCGCTTTCGTGAACAATGCCCGTCCACTCCCCGATGACATCGAGCAGCATGGCGCGTTGTTTTTCATTCATCGCGGACGCCTTCAGGCCTTCGGGCACAATCGTTTTGCCGTCCTGTCCTGGGCCGAGGACAAGATCGCCGACGCGGTAGTTCAGAATCGCTTGTTTGCGCTGCGTCTCGTCCAGGGCGTTGAGCAGGGCAATCGCTTTGTCGCTTTCCTGACCGAGCGGGCGGATTGTTTTGCCCCCTGCCGTGTAAAGCCCGGGCTGCGCGCCCGTCAGCGTTGGCGTGAGAATGTCCTGTTCGCCTACGATGGTGATATTGAGGGCGAGATGATGCCCGCCAAATTGCAGCATCCAGGGGGCAGTTTCGGAGGGCGTTCCCAGGAAGGAAAAGTAATACAGGTCTTTACCGAACATAGCCCCGCCGCCCGGACGCGGGCCACCTCCGCGTCCTCGTCCCGGTCCACCTGGCCCTCCCCCGCCTCCCGGAGGTGGGCCATTCCCATCCTGTGGGCCGCCTGGCCCTCTTCCCCCGCCACCGAACGGCGGACCATTCCCGTCCTGCGGGCCTCCCGGTCCTCTTCCCCCGCCGCCGCCAGGAGGCGGGCCACCCCTGTCGTCCTTCTTAAGAGCCTCGTCGGCGTCCATGATCTGCTGAACCTTTTCGTATCCCCGTCGGCTGAGGACAGACGAAAGCAGCGCGAGCGCGGAGGAACGCTGGGCCGGGCTGAGGTCTCCCAACTTTACGCCCGACCGAGGCACGAACCCCGTGGGGAAATTGGACCAGCGCGCCCGTTGCGCGGCGTCGTCAAAAGCGAACAGCACACTTTTGCGCTGCTGCGGAGACAGAGTGGCAAGGAACGCATTGGCGGCCTTGACGATCTTAGCGGTGGACGCCTGCGGCGCGGGTGTCGTTTGCAATCCGGCGGCCTTCCTGTTTCGCAGGGCTGCGGTCTGCGCTTTGGGAGCGTTCAGGGACAGACACACTAAGGCCGACGCGCCCATTAAGGCCAATGCGAAAGCGCCGCGAATTCTTCTCATCAACAAGACATTCATCTTTGCTGTTCCTATTCCGCCGCGCTGAGGCGGCTGTCTGTACAGGAGTATGATTTTGCGGGTTCGTTTCCCGGAAAAAGAGGCCGCAGGGTGTGAGATGGGGATTCGCCTTTGAACGGACAACACAGGCATTGTACCGGATAAAGATAAAATTCAGATAAAAATGGAGGTTTCTGTTGGTCCATATTACTACAAGGGATAACTTGATTTTCAAGAAAATTATGCGGCGCGGGTGAAGTAAACGACGGAAAAGCGTAGGTTTCTGAATACGGGCAATATACGACAGAAAAGGAGAGAACGTGGACTACGATGTTCTGATTGTGCGCGGGCGCGTGATAGATGGCACGGGCAACCCGTGGGTTTACGCCGATGTTGCTTTGCGAAATGACCGTATCGTTCGCATTGCGCCCTGTGGCCTGCTTGACCGCAATTCCGCGCGGGAAGTGGCAGATGCGGCGGGCATGGTTGTTTGCCCCGGCTTTATTGATATTCAGAGCCATTCCATCGGCCCCTTTATGTCGGACCGGTGTTCGCTGTCCAAAGTGACGCAGGGCGTCACGACAGAAATCATGGGCGAATTATGGACGCCCGCGCCGTTCGGGGGCAGGCGTCACTCCGCTTTTGCCGACATTGGCGCGACCCCGGAGGCGGAAGCGCTCGGCAAAGGCTGGACGCGCTTTGGAGACTGGCTGGCCTATCTGGAAACGCAGGGCGTTGCCGTGAATTTCGGATCCTTTGTGGGCGGGGCGACGGTGCGCGAGTATGCCAAAGGCTGGGACAGCGGCGACCCGACAACCGAAGAATTGGACATTATGCGGCGGGTGACAACCGAAGCGATGGAGGACGGCGCTTTTGGCATTGCCACCGCGCTGATCTATCCACCGAACGCCTACTCGCCGGACTGCGAACTGATCGAAATGGCGCGCGTGGTCGGCGAACAGGGCGGGCTGTACATCACGCACATCCGTTCCGAAGGCGATGAACTGCTGGAAAGCATTGACGATACCATTCATCTGGCCCGCGAGTCGAAAGCGCCCGTTGAAATCTACCACCTCAAAGCCACCGGCCCGCACAACTGGCCGAAAATCCCGCAGGTAATCGCCCGCATCAACGCGGCGCGAGGGGAAGGCATTGACATTGCCGCAGATATGTACCCGTATCCGGCAAGCGGCACGGGGCTGGATACGCTTGTTCCCTACTGGGTTTTTGAGGGCGATCAGTTCTTTGCCAATCTGCGCGATCCTCTCGTAAGGGCGCGTATCCGGCGGGAAATGGAAGCGGGCGAACTGGACGCGCTCAATCAGGGGCGGGGCCGTACCCCGGAAATGATCATGCCCGTCGGATTCCACAAACCTGAAAACCAGCGTTATAAAGGGAAGCGACTGAGCGAAATCGCGCTCATGCGCGGTCAGGACAGCCTGGAAGCGGCGTTGGATTTGCTCGTGTCCGAAGAGCAGGAGATCGGAACCATCTTCTTTTCGATGAGCGAAGACAACGTGCGCCTGCAATTGCAGCAGCCCTGGATCAAGATCAGCAGTGACGCCGGGGGATTGGACCCCGCGAACTGCGCGACGCCCACGCATCCCCGCGCTTATGGAACCTTTACGCGGGTATTGGGCCACTATGCGCGCGACGAGGCTGCGCTGTCGCTGGAAGAAGCGATCCGCAAGATGAGTTCGGCAGTGGCGAACAGCCTGGGATTGTGGGAGCGGGGCATTTTGCGCCCGCAGGCGTATGCCGATGTGGTCATTTTCGATCCTGAAGCCGTCAGCGATAGGGCTACGTTTGCGGACCCGCATCAGCTTTCCGTCGGTATTCGGGATGTGTGGGTCAACGGACGGCGCGTGCTGCAGGAGGGGCAGCATACGGGGCAACTGCCGGGACGCGCGCTGTACGGGGCGGGGAAAAAGGCAACATGACGCGGGGCAAAACTTCGCGTCCAATGTAAAATCGCTGCGCTATCTGAGATATGTTGTAACTCTTCACCACCAAGACGCCAAGAACACCAAGAGAGAACAGGCCACTAAGAAGGTAGAGAACCGGAGGCGTCTTTGTTCTCGTGCTGCTTGATGTTCTTAGTGCCTTGGTGGTGAAGAGTTTATTAATGATGGGGAGAAACCGGATGGAATACGTAAATTTGGGCAAGACGGGCCTGAAAGTGTCGCGCCTGTGCCTGGGGTGCATGACTTATGGGGCGCCGGAAAAAGGCTCGCACCCCTGGGCGCTGAATGAAGAGCAGAGCCGTCCCTTTTATGCGCGCGCTCTGGAACTTGGCATCAACTTCTTCGATACCGCCAACGTCTACTCCGGCGGCGTCAGCGAGGAGATACTGGGCCGCGCCATACGCGACCTCGCCCGCCGCGAGGAAGTGGTGATTGCGACCAAACTGTTCAACCCCATGCGCGAGGACCCCAATGGCCGGGGCCTGTCCCGCAAGGCTATCTTTACCGAAATAGACGCCAGCCTGAAACGGCTGAACATGGACTACGTAGACTTGTACCAGACCCATCGGTGGGACTACAACACGCCGATTGAGGAGACGCTGGAAGCCCTGCATGATGTGGTCAAATCGGGTAAAGTACGCTACATCGGCGCGTCTTCCATGTTCGCCTGGCAGTTCTGCAAAGCGCTGTACCTGGCAGATTTGCACGGCTGGACACGCTTTGTTACCATGCAAAACCACTACAATCTCCTCAACCGCGAAGAAGAGCGCGAGATGCTGGGGCTGTGCCTGGATCAGGGCGTCGGCGTTTTGCCCTGGAGTCCGCTGGCGCGGGGGCGTCTGGCGCGGGCGTGGGAAGACGAGCCGAGTACGAAACGCGCCGAAACCGATAAGTTCGGCACGGTGTTATACGGCAGCACGGAGGCCGCAGATCGTCAGGTCGTGGAGCGGGTTGGCGAGATTGCGCGGGCGCGGGGTGTGCCGATGGCGCAGGTGGCGCTGGCGTGGATGCTGTCCAAGCCGGTCATTACCTCGCCGATTGTGGGCGCGTCCAAGCCGCATCATCTGGAAGATGCAGTCGGCGCATTGTCGCTGACGCTGACAACAGGGGAAATCACACGTCTGGAAGAGCCGTATGTGCCTCATGCCGTCGCCGGCTTCTCCTAATTGGAGTTGCAAGCCGCCATGCAGTGGGATAGATATAGAGAAAAGTTCCCTCTGCTGCGTGAACGCAACCTATTACGTAAGCAGGGCTGAATATCGGGTAGAATATGTGAGAGAGGGGCCACCTGTTTCGTTTCGCGCAGCCTGCGACGCGCTCCCCGCCCTGTGCCGGCCCGTTCCGCCGCCGCGAACCGTTGGCGAGATGCGCCTGCAATCGGCTGTGACCGCGAATTTCGCTGTTCGTCATGACAGCCTTCCCCTCTCCGAACCCTTCCTGATTTTTGCGCGGAGGCGGGCGCAATGTCTTATAACAGGCAAACATTAGAAGGGCTGATAACCCGTTTTGGCCTGCAAATGGTGAATCAGGCGCGTGTTTTCGATGCCGCCCCACCTGTGCCAATCAGCAATCTGCTGCGGGAGGTACTGGCGGCAAACACCGATTTTGCGCTGGAAGTCGGCACGGAAAAGGCGCGTTCCGAGTTTATTGTCGCTCCCGTTCTTTCGGAAGTCCGCGAACAGATGAAGCCCCGCGTCAGCCTTTTTTCCGGCGTTGAGTTCAAGGTAGATGCGGCGGCGGGCCTGCATGGGACATGCGACTTTCTGTTCAGCCTTTCCCCGCTGCAATCTGTGATACAATCTCCCGTCGCCGCTATCGTGGAGGCCAAAAACGACAACCTCAAAAACGGGTTGGCGCAATGCCTTGCCGAAATGCTTGCCGCGCAGAAGTTCAATGGTCAGCGTGGCAACGCGATCCCGACCGTATATGGCGTTGTCACGACGGGCAGCCTGTGGAAATTCCTCTCCCTCCACGCTGCCACGGCAACGATTGATACAACGGAATACTATCTCGACCCTATTGAAAAAGTAGTCGGAATTTTCGTCTGGATGCTGCATCAGGCTGAAGCCGCCCGCGATGCCGCCGCTCCTTCTCCTTAGAGCCTCTCCTGATAAGCGCAGCATTTGCGTCCGCAGGAAGGTTCCGGGTACTGAAAGTACCCGGCAGGACAAAACAAGCGTCTTGCAGACGCGATACTCTGCTATTGAATTGTGCGTCCGCAGGACGCTTGCACTTTCCTGCCGGGTACTTTCAGTACCCGGCCTATTGGGAGTGGCTCTTAATCGTCACGGGCGCTAATTTATTGTGAAAACACGTAACCTTCGCGTACAATGCGGGTTTTATTTTTCATGGCCGTGATATTTCGTATTATTGTAATCTTGATGCTTCTCCCGTTTGCCGCTTGCTCACAGGCCGGTGAAAAGGCGCGAACGGAGAAGCCTAAACCCGTACTTGCCCATGCGCCCGCTGCGACTCGTGAACCTGTGAAACTGGAGAATCCTGAAGAGTTCTGGTCGAGCCGGGTGGAACCCCTGCTTGACAAACAGTGTCTCAAGTGCCATGCCGGGGTGCGGCAGCGCGGCGGGCTGGACCTGCGTTCGCTGGATACGATCTTGCGCGGAGGCGACAGCGGGCCGGCGATGGTTCCGGGCAAGCCCAACGAGAGCCGCATCCTGCAATACGCGCTGCCCAGGTCCGACATGCACATGCCGCCTTTGGAAACGAAAAAGCAATTAAGCGCGGAGGAAATCGCCGTTCTCAAAACCTGGATTACGCTGCTGCCCGCGCCAAAATCCAAACCGGCGGTTGCGGCCTCCATCAATAGTGGTTCCTCCACAACGAATGTCTTGACCCCGAACAGCGCCTTGACCCCGAACAACACTTTGCCTACAACCAGGGCTTCCTCCACAAACAGCGCCTTGACTACGAACAGCGCTTTGTCTACAAACAGCGCTTTGTCCACGAACAATGCCTGGGTGCCGGAGTATCTTGCCGAGTATCGGCGTTCGCGCCAAACCAAAAAGATTCCGCCTGCAAACATCTCCGTCAGCGCGGCTATTGACTGGTTCCTGCAAGCGGATTGGCGGGAAAACAAGATTGAGCCGGCCCGCGCCTGTGACGATGCCACATTTGTACGCCGTATCTATCTGGACATTGCCGGCAGAATTCCCACTCCGGACGAACGGAAACTCTTTTTAGCCGATGTTCGCGCCGGTAAGCGTACCCAACTAGTTGATAAGTTGATGGCTTCGGACGAGTATCCGCGCCATTTGCGGGAAGTGTTTGATACGGTGCTGATGGGCAGGGCCGGGGACAATACGGCCCGCGAACGCGCGGCAAGCGGCTGGAACACGTACCTTGAAGAGTCGTTTCGCGCCAACCGTCCGTGGAACGAAATGGTGCGCGACATGCTTGTGGCCCGCCCGACGAGTGACGCGACGCGCGGCGCGATTCGGTTTATCGCGGAACGGAAGAACAGCCATCAGGCGATTGCCGAAGCGGTTGCGCCGGTTGTGTTCGGGGTGCAGATCAAATGCGCCCAATGCCACAATCATCCGCTGGCCTGGGAAATCGAACAGCGGCACTATTGGGGATTGGTAGCGGTCTTCAATCGCAGCAAAAACGTGGACACGGAAACCGGGCAGGGCGTGGCGGAAAGCGCGATTGGCGGGTTCATCAACTTTGCGAATTTGAAAAAAGAATCGCAGCCCGCAGCCCTTGTTTTCCTCAACGGCAAAAGCGTTCCCGAACGCATACCCGCGCCGGATGAAAAGGAAGTGGACAACCCCGCCCTGTATGTGGTTCCGCCCACAAAAGACGGCCAGAAAGCGCATGCCCCCGCCGTGCCTAAATTTTCGCGGCGGGAAGCGTTTGCCGAATCCGTAACGCATGATAATCCCGCTCTGTCGAAGGCGTTTGTAAACCGGATGTGGGCGAATTTGATGGGGCAGGGCATTGTGCAGACGGTAGACCAGATTGACTCGCGGCATCGCGCCAGCCATCCCGAACTGCTGGAATGGCTGTCCCGTGACTTTGAAAAAAGTGGCTATGACATCAAGCGCCTGGCGCGCAGTATCGTCCTGTCACGCGCCTATCAGTTGGATTCAAAGCCGAGCGGCAAAACACCGCCGCGCCCGGAATCCTTTGCGCGCGCTCTGGAAAAACCGCTGTCCGCCGAGCAGTTGTTACATTCCCTGTGGATAGCGACCGGCAATCCACCGTCCGCGCAGCCCGCCGGGGAAGTGGAGCGCGCGTTTACCGCCGCGTTTCCCGATGTGATGCCCGACACGTACAGCCCTTCTTTGCAGCAGGCGCTGTTCCTGTCCAATTCGCCGGTTTTGGAGGACTTGTTAAAGCCCGCGCCCCTCAGCACAACGGCGAAACTGATAGCGCTGCCGTCCAATGAAGCGCGTATCCGCGAAGCCTTCCTTTCTGTTCTTGGCCGCGCGCCTGACGCCGTAGAAACAAAGCAGTGCCTGTCCCTTCTCGCCGCCCAATCACCCGAAAAAGGCGTCAAGGGTCTGCTGTGGGCGTTGCTGACCTGCGCGGAATTCCAGGTAAATCATTGAGGGGGTGTCGGGTGTTGGGTGTTGGGTGTTGGGAAGAGCCTTGTTCAACGAGTGCATTGTCCCGACACCCGACACCCAACACCCGACACCCAACACAAAACTTATGAACAACAAACACGATGATGGTATGGGAGCGTGTACGCCTCCTGAGCATACGATGCACCGCCGCCTCTTCCTGCAGGGGATGATGGGCGCGGGGGCGGCTTCGATGCTGAGTTGGAACGGGCTGTTTTCCCTGCCCGCCTTTGCCGCCGAAGCGAAGAAGCAGCAGAAACATTGTATTCTGCTGTGGCTGTGCGGGGCGCCGAGCCAGTTTGAAACGTGGGACCCGAAGCCCAACAGCATTTATGGCGGCCCCTTCCGAAGCATCCCCACCAAGATTCCCGGCGTCCATTTTGGCGAACTGATGCCGCAGTGCGCGAGTATTGCGGACAAGCTTTCCATTGTGCGCTCGATGAAAACAAATCAGGGCGAACATTTGCAGGCGATCAATCTGCTGCAGCGCGGAGCCGCGCCCCGCGAGCCGTTTGTCCGGCCTACGCTTGGTTCCGTGCTGGCGCAGCAATTGGGGCATCTGGACAACCCGATTCCCAATTTCGTGCTGCTCGATCCCTGTCCCGAAGGCAATGAGTTCAAGGAGTTCAAAGCGGGCAACTGGGCGGGGTGGCTTGGGGCGCAGTACGGTCCCGTTCGCGCCGGGGGCGAGTACAAACTGGCGAACGTGAACCGGGTTGCGGATATTACTACGCAGGATGCCGAACAGCGCGAGGGTTTGCGCCGCTTTTTGACCCGCAAATACGAAAATGACCGCGCCAGTTCCGCCGCCGCTTCCGAAAACGCCGTCTTTTCCCGCGTCAAAGGGCTGATGAGTTGCGCCGATTTGTTCGACCTGAATAAGGTGAAGCCCAAAGACCGCGAACGCTACGGGCCGGGCACGTTCGGGCTGCATACCCTGCTGGCGCGTAATTTAGTCGAAAACGGCGCTCCCTTTGTCATGGTTGCGAATGGCATGCCCTGGGACTGCCATGTGTTTCAGCACGAAATCTACCAGATGCTCGTGCCGGAAGTGGATCGCATTATTTACAACCTGATTACGGACCTTGAAGAGCGCGGCCTGCTCGACAAAACCCTTGTCGTGATGATGGGCGAGTTCGGGCGGACGCCCTGGCTCAATGCCGCGCGCGGACGTGACCATTACCCGGATGCGTGGAGTCTGGCAATGGCCGGAGCGGGGATCAAGCGCGGCGTTGTCGTGGGCGCGACGGACAGCGACGGCGTGGACGTGATTGAAAAGCCGTTCAACGAAAAAAATCTGTTCGCAACCATCTTCACCGCGCTTGGCATTGACCCTTACGCCGAATACGACGAGAAGGACATTGCGACATTTTACCGCGTGGAAGACCATGCGGAACCGATTCGGGAGATATTGTTGTGAACGCTCCACAAATACAAGCCAAAACCGGGGATCAGGGGTCAGGGGCCAGTGGTCAGGGAGATACCGGCGTGAAGTTGGTCGCCGCGAAGGAATGGAAGTTGCCGACTGCCGTTTACGCCCTTGATGTTCATCCCGACGGCAAGCGTTTCTATGCGGCATGTTTCGACGGCGGCATTTATGAAGTGGCGCTGGATACGGGCGAGCGGAAACTGTTGGGGAAACACGACAGTTATGCAAGCGGCGTCCGGTATCTGCCCAAAGCCAACCGGCTGATTTCCGCCGGGTACGATGGCGCGCTGCGTTGGTTCGATGCCAGTCAGGCCAAATCGGTGCGAACGGTAGAAGCGCATAAATTCTGGTCATGGAAAATGCGCGTTTCGCCGGATGAGCAATGGGTCGGCACGGTGACGGGGCAGTATATGGCGGGCGGTTACAAGTACGAACCTGCTGCGGAACGCGAACCGAGCGTGAAGGTCTTTGAAGCGGAAACGGGAAAACTGCGCCATTCCTTTGCGCACGTTCCCCCGGTGCTTTCCGTCGCCTTCAGCCCGGACAGCCGCCACATTGCAGCGGCGAACATGATGGGCGAAATACGGGTATGGAGTCTGGAAACCGGCAAGCAGGAGACCGGCTGGACAACCCCGGATTTCACCAGTTGGGGCATCATCAAGAGCCACCATTACATCGGCGGCATTTTCGATTTGACCTTCAGCCCGGACGGTCGTGAATTGCTCGTATGCGGTATGGGGCCGATGACGGATCCGATGGCCGGAAACGGCAGGCAAACCTGGCAGCGCTTCGCCTGGATGGAAACCCCGCCGCGCAAGGCGGCAGAAATACGCGAGTTCGATGCCGGACGCGGGCTAATGGAAGTAGTACGCTTTCATCCCGATAACAAGACGTTTCTCATGTCCGGTAAACTGGCGCAGGGGAAATGGAACACCGCCCTCTTCGACTCCGTTTCCGGCAGCCTGCTCCACTCGCTTGACACCAAAATGCGCGTCACGGACGCCGCCTGGCTGAACGGCGGCGCGCAATTGGCGCTGTCCGGCGCAACCTCGCAGGAGCGCAAAAAGAACGGCATCTGCCCTGACTTCGGGCACATCAAACTTTTCAACGTACAGCGCCAGAACGGATAACGCGCCCTCGTTTTTCTCAGTGGAAAAGAGGGCTATGGCACACGATCAGCTGTTCAAAGAACTTCTGCGAGCGTTCCTGCCTGAGTTCATGGCGTTGTTCTTTCCCGATGTTGCCCTTCGTCTGAATTGGGAGCAGGTGACGTTCCCGAATGTGGAAGTGTTCACGGATGTGCCCGAAGGCAGTGTCCGCCGCGCCGATACCATCGCCATCGTCCCAACGTTTGATGGTGAACCGGAACTGGTGTTAATCCATGTGGAAACGCAATCGGTGCGACTCAGTGAAGTGTACTTTCGCATGTTCGAGTATTATATGTTACTGAGGTTGCGCTACAAACTGCGCGTATTTCCGATTGTCCTCTACATTGTGCCGGGAACGGGTGGCATCACGCAGGAGACATACACAGAGAGTTTGTTCGGCAGAGACATTCTGACCTTTGACTACGCTGCCATTGGCTTGCCGGAACTAAAGGCGGATGATTACATCGCAAACGATAACCCGCTTGCGCCCGCACTGACCGCGCTGATGCAGCCACTTGCGCTTGGACGCGCCGCGCAGAAACTCGTCAGTTTGCAGCGTACTCTCAGCAGTGGGGTGGATGAAGCGCGGCAAGTGCTGCTCACCAACCTTATTGAGACGTATCTGAAATTAAACGTAGAGGAAACCGTAGACTTTCAAAATCTTGTCTCACAATCCAACGAACCGGAGGTAGAAGAGATGCTGAGTATTTACGAAGAACGTGGTATCGTCAAAGGCACGCGGCAGGCGTTATTGAATCTAATGCGGGTCAAGTTTGGAGAGTTGCCGGAACAGGTCGAAGCTAAAGTGCGCAGCATTACCGATGAGGAGATGCTGGATACTTTGCTGGAGCGGATACTCACGGCTGCAACGCTGGGGGACATGAAACTGGAAGAAGCGTAGAGGACGGGCAGAAACGAAAAAGACAGTCCCGGCCTGATTTCGGCCATCGGCTTGCCGTCTCCTGTCGGATAGTAGATCGCTCGTTTAGGAAGAGACATGAGGATTTTCCTCCTGCTTGCTTTTTTGCTTACACTCCCACATTACAGGGCGTAACCGGAAATGCGTCAAGAGTCTTTTCATGCCCGAATAAATGCGGCAGGAAAATTCCCCGGCGAAAACGAGTACAGCGAATATACGCTCACGCAACGAAAAAGGCTTGGGCTATCGCGCGAAGGAGAAAAGAAGCCGCAATGGAACAAACACGTCAGAATGCGCAGCAGGTTGCCGCGCGTGGGCGGGAGATATACGAGCAGCGATTACGCGGCTTGCTGGAAGTGGAAAACAAGGGCAAGTTTCTCGTGATAGACATTGATACCGGCGAGTATGAAATTGACGAGGACGATCTGGCAGCTTCTATGCGGGCTTATCAAAAACGTCCGAATGGGACACGCTACGGCATGCGAATCGGATATCCAAGCGCCGGGACTCTCGGTTCCTCACAAACGGCGCAGTTATGATACGCGGGCAGGTGAACGCCCGCAAAGAAGCCGTTATTCCGCTTCAAATTCGCGGCGCAGGAGGACAAACCGTAGACCGGCAGGGAACCATTGATACCGGCTTTTCCGGTTTTCTCACGCTGCCTTTGGCGCTGATTGTCTCCTTGCAGCTAACTCTTGTCGAAACCCGCACTTACACGCTTGGCAACAACAGCAACATTGATTTTGATTTGTACGCGGCGACAGTGATATGGGACGGCAAAGACCGGAATGTTCTTGTGCTGGCTACGGATAGCGGCACCCTTGTCGGCATGTCTATGCTGCAAGGGTATCGCTTGTTTGTAGATGTGGTGGATAGCGGCGACGTTATCATTGAAGAACGTCCGTAAACATAATTATAATTGACTTCTATGCAGGCGCAGGAGAAGGATTTTCTTCTTCTGCGTCTAATTTCTTGTCTGGCATATTTCAAAACCTCAAATTATGCAGTTAGCCAGGTTCCCAATTATCAAGAAGGGCGGCGGCTATGTGGGGCATGAGTCGGGAAGATGGCTTGTTTCATCATTACGACAGTTCGGCTTCGGGCGGCACATTCGCTTGCGGCAGGCAGAAACGAGTGGTTCTTGAATACTCTGTCGCCGTGCCGGACAACGCCTGCCCGGAGTGCGTCACGCTGTTCCGAACGCCCGCGCAGGCGAGTTATGTTCCGCAGGCACAGGCCGCTATTTTGGAAGCGCCGCCGCAGAGATATACGGGAAGCGAGGTTCCCGCCGCGCTGCTGGAAAGAAAGCATGAAGAGCATTACCTGCGGTACGTGCTGCAAGTGGCGGCGGAGCAGGCCATCGCGTTCAGCCGCAAAGCCCATGTGAAAGAGCGCGGTTCCATTCACAGCGGAGAGGCAAGCGCATGGCTGCGGACGGAAGCCCGGCGCAAGCAGGAAGCCGTTCAGTCCATGCAGGGTTCTCCCTACTTTGCGCGGATAGATTTTGCGGCGGAGAACGACAACGCGGCTGATAATGAAAACGCAATAGATAGTGAAAACGCGGTAGATATGATCTACATTGGGCGCTCCATGCTCGAAACGGATGCTGATAGCCTGCTCATCTATGACTGGCGCGATCCTATTTGTACCCTGTACTACCGCCATAATGTGGGAGCGGCGGGCTACCAGGCTCCGGGCGGCGAGTTTTCGGGCGATATTTTGCTGAAACGCCATTTGGAAACGCAAAATGGAAGGTTGGTTTCCTATCAGGATGCGGCCGGCAGCCCATCCGAAACTTCAGCGATAGAGGACGGCATTCTGCTTGGGATGCTGCGGCGTAACAGTTCGGGCGAAATGCGGCAGATTGTGCAGAGCATACAGGCGGAACAGGATGAAGTGATTCGCGTTCGAGGCGATGTTGTGGTGGTGCAGGGGCCGGCGGGCAGCGGCAAAACGGTTGTTGCCCTGCACCGGGCCGCCTATCTGCTGTACGAGAAGCGGCAGGAACAGCAGCGATTGGCGCAACGATTTGGCCGCGTGTCCGCGCAGCGTATGCTGGTATTTTCTCCCAACAGCATTTTTTCGAGCTACATTTCGCGCGTTCTGCCCGATCTGAACGAGGAACAAATCACCCAAACCATTCTGGAAAACACGATTCAAGCCGAAGTGCGCAAGTGTCTGCCGAAAGCGGGACGTGGGGAACGCTGGCAAGTGGAGCGGCGTGAAGATTATTTTGAATACATTCTGCTGCAAACGGAGGACGCGCTTTACCATGCGCGGATAGAGGGTTCCGCGTTTAAATCCTCCGTCGCCATGTTGTCGGCTATGGAAACGTTTTTGCAAGAATTTGACAGGCAGGTGGAAGAAGTGTTTGAGGATATGGAACTTAGCATTTACGGGCAGGTCATTGCCGATCCGCAGCAGCGCATCTTTTACAGCAAGTCCGACATGCAAACCCGGTATCGCATGGCGCGTTCCGCAAGTTCCGTCGTGGACAGCATTGCGGACGTGCTGCAAAGCCTTGAAACGCGCATTGTGGAGTTTGAAAAAACAAGCTGGATTTCGCGCAGTGATGAACAGGGCCGCAACCCGCTTGCCATTACGGTGAAGCGTTTGCAGCAGGAAAAGCAGCGCATGGAGAACCTGCTCCTGCCGTATCAAAGGTACGCGCCGTTGGATTTGTATACGACACTGCTGCAAAACACGCCTATTAGTATTGCTGAATCTGTAAGAGCGAGTACGCTTTCAAGCGAGTATACGCTTGCCTTTGCGCGGAAGCATAAAGTCGCTTATGAGGACATTGTGCCCCTCCTGCTGCTGAGTGGGCACTATCGCGGCTTTCCACAATGGAGCGATATTGACCACGCCGTCATAGATGAAGCGCAGGATTATTCTTTGCTGCACTACGAGTACATCAAAAACTGCCTGCCGGACGATTGTACGCTGACGATTGTTGGGGACATAAACCAGGCCATCAGCCCCCTGCTGAATCTGCACGATTACGAAGGGCTGGAAACGGTGTTTTCCAAACGAATCACGCGGCTGAACCTGAAACGCAGTTATCGCTCCAGCGTGGAAATCACAGATTTCGCCCGCCACATTCTAAAAGGCGCCCCGCCAATTGATAATGTCCGGCGCGCGGGTAGCAAGCCAAAATTGCTCTTCGCGCCGAATGGCAAGCAGGCCGCTGCTATTACAGCCTTGTTAAAGGAATTAGCGGGCAAAGAGGTGAATTCTATCGCCGTACTGTGTAAAACGCGGCGGGACAGCGCGCAATTGTTTCGGCAGTTACGCTTGCTCCTGCCCGCCGACACCCCCCTGACGCTGTTGACGGACAGCGCGACACTGGCGCAGGGAGTGTTGGTTGTGCCGGTGCAGCTTGCCAAAGGGCTGGAATTCGACGCGGTTATTCTGCACGACGCCGGCCAATCCTGTTATGCGCGGGAAGAAGAGCGCAAACTGCTGTATACGGCGTGTACTCGCGCCCTGCACGATCTGTACCTCTGCTGTTCCGGCGCGTTGTCGTCCCTGCTGCCACCGGCAGACAGCCCTCTCTATGAACGGCACAGCGCATAAGACACGGCGCATACGAAAGGAAGAAATGATGAACAAAGCACAAAGTGGGGGAGTTTTGATCGCAATCGGGTTCGCGCTTAATTTTGTCGGCAGGATGCTGCGCGACAATGGCGGAAGGGACGTGGCCGGCGTCGTTGCGCTGGTAATGTTTGTCGCCGTTGTGCTGATTCTCTTCGGCCTGTTTCGGGTGGTCAGCGGCCTGATTAGCAAGTCGTAAACGTCAGGCGGCGGGCGGTTTCAAAACGTGGTTTTCACCGCCCGCGCAGGCTGTCGGCAAGCGTTCGCATATTGCCGGTTATATCCAAATGTCCGAAGTCACGTCGCCGCCGGGGTAGCGCATTTCGTGGGCGCGGGCGGGGCCGTTGGGTTCTTTGGAAAAATCCACGTAGAAGTCGGGGTTGATCGAGATGCCGCCATTCTCCGTGTCGCAGTCAATTTGCAGCATGTACGAGCCGGACTGCTTCATGTCGGGATAAAACTGGTTGTCCCACGAACTGAACAGGCTGTTGGTGACGTACAGGCGCTTGCCGTCCAAACTCAATTGAATCATTTGCGGCCCGCCGTGCAGCGTGTGTCCCTGCACCTTTGAACTGCGGCCCAACAAGCCGCCGCACCACACCTGCCCCGTCAATTTCGGATGTGCCGGGTCGGAAATATCGTACTGGCGCAGGTCGCCATGCAGCCAGTTGGAAAAGTACATATATTTGTCGTCCAGCGATAGCAGAATGTCGGTAATCAGGGACGGCACGGGGAACGGCCAGCTTTCCAAAGCAAACGGCTCCACGTCAATCACTTTGTTGACGGCCCAATCGGTAGGCGCGTCACCGTTTTTGGTGAAGTGGAACACGTTGCTGGAAAGCGCCGCAGCCACATACCCGTGCGTACTGTCGGGGTTGTGGTGGAAGCGCAGTTCGAGAGGAATCATGCCCTGTTCGCCCAGGTCAACCGTTTTGATGATGTCGTGTTTCTGCCAGTCCCAAAAGTGGAGGGAATGGCCGTACCTGCCATTTTTCACGTCTTCCAGATCGAAACCGGGCTGGTAGGTTTTAGGCGCTCCCCACTCGCTGCTGACCATGACGTTGTGGCGGGGCTGATACCAGAAATCGTAATTGAAGTTCATGCCCGTCATGTCGCGTTCCCACCTGCCCGCAACATCGAAATTGCCATCCAGCAAAAGAAAGCCACCCGGCCCATTCCCCTCGCCATCGCCCAACATCGAAATCATCACATGCCCGTCCGCCAGGCAATGCACGGTATGGGGCGCGGTCAGGTTGGTTTTGGCCTTGATTTCTTCGGGTTCGATCACTTTATGCAGGACCGGATAGCGCGGTTCTTTTGTATCGAAAATGTGGATGCGACTCGACTTCTGGCCGGGCACGACTAAAAACCGCCGCGCCTTGCTGCCGTCGTTGTGGCAACTGCTGCAAGCGTTCCAGCCAAAATGGTGCAGTTCATCCCCGACATTGGGAACGGGCGCGCGGGAAATCACTTTGCTGTAAGTGGGCGAGGCGGGGTCAACGTCAACAGTGGCGAGATAATCCGGCTCTTCAATGCCGCTTCCCGTGTACAGCGCAATGGTGTACAGCAGTTTCTCCGGTTCGGCCTTCATCGCGTCTTCGGGCGAAGCGTAACCCGGCCCGGAACAGCAATGCTCCTGCATCGTGTCGGCAGTGGCGGCAGTCAATGGTATGTCCGTCATGGGTGATAACTCCTATGTTCTGTCTCGTTGGTGGCAGGATTATTTTTCTACATCGAAGACGAGGCCGATTTCTTTGCGCCACATGTCTAAAGCGCGCATGTTGCCCAGGCTGTCCTGCCAGGTGAGGGCGGGCGTGTCGGGTTCGGTTTTGCCTTCCTGAACGCATTGCGCCAGCAGATCGGCCTCGATGGTGTACGGGCCTCGTCCATCGGCATCGGCAATAAACTCCTGCGGCGCGTTTTCTCCCGGCTTGTGAAGCAGGATTTTGTTGTTGTTTTCCGCCGGTATCCAGGGATTGGGAAGGACGAGTTTGCCTTCTGTGCCGAAGATAACGGCGGCGCGATCCCCGTACATCTGTGTGCCGCAGGCGAGATAGGCCACAATGTCGCCGGGGAACTTCAAGGCGGCGGTCGCCTGCTCGTCCACGCGGCTGATCGGCCCGATGAAACCCACGCCTTTCAGTTCGTCCGGTTCGGAAAACGGTTTCCCAATGGCCGCGCCCGCCACCAGTCGAACAAAGGCCAGCGTGTAGCAGCCTACGTCCATGATGCCGCCGCCCGCAGCCGGATTCGACAAGCGGATGTTCTCGTATTTGGGGCCAAGATTGTACTGAAAACTGGCCTGTATGATTTTCACGGTTCCAATCGCGCCCGACTGAATGAGTTCACAGGTTTTCGCCATGATGGGATGGCAGCGATACTGGAACGCTTCCATCAGGAATACGCCCGTGCCGCGAATTGCATTTAGGGCTTCTTCCGCTTCGGCCAGACTCACAGTAAACGGCTTTTCGCACAGGATATGCTTGCCGGCCTGAGCGCATTTAATCGCCCATTCCTTATGCAGATGGTTAGGCAGGGAAATGTACACGGCCTGCACGTCCGGGTCGGATAATACTTTGTCGTAGCTGTCATAGCGGCGTTCGATATTATGTTCCGCGCCGAATTTGTCCGCCGATTCCTGCGAGCGGCTGCCGACGGCAAGCAGATGCCCGGTTTTGGAAGCGTTGATGGCGAGGGCAAGGGTTTTGGCGATGTTGCCCGTGCCGAGTATGCCCCACTTCAGGGGAGGCAGGGAAGAATGCGCGCTGCCCGGATCGATCATGGTCACTGTTTCTGCTCCTTGGATAGATTGGGGTTCGCGTTGATTGACAGCGCAGGCTTGGCGGGGCTGTTGGTTGTGAGCAGGTTGAGGTAGGCTTGCAATGTGCGAATAATGAGGTTGGTTTTTGCCGTGCCAAAATTAGAAGCAGCGGCTTCGGCGCGTAGGCTCGTCCAGACATTCAACAGCGTCTGCGCCTGGTCTCGCGGGAGGTTTCGCGGCACGGCAACCACGACTTGCAGGGTTTTACCGTCAGGAGCCAGCGTCAGTACGTCCCAATCCTTGACAATACGTACAGCCGCGATGCCGAATTCGTAGTAGGTGAGCGGGCGTCGGCCCCGAAAATAGCCTTCCGGGTAGTTCAGCAACACTCCTTGCTGCTGCAAATCTGCAAGGGCGGCATACAAAGGGCTGTCGGCAGGAACGTCCTTGAAGGTTCGGTCTTCCGCTTTGCCTTTGACGGGCTTTGCAGGCGCGGCTGATCCCGGTTTTTGCGCGCCGTCCGTTTGCGAAGTTTTGGCGGTACGCGCGCTGACATCCGAGTTCTGCGTTTGCGCTCGAACGCAAGTGGGAAGCGCGGACCAGGCAAGGCACAGGATAAACGCGCAGGCAAATGGCAGCGACGCGCGGTGTAACATGGCAACCTCCAAAACGAATGTAATAAACATGTTTGCTAATGAACGGCAGGGGCATCAGGGCGTCCGAGCCAGGCTGGAACTCAAATAAGCATCCAGGTTCCGGGCGAATGACTCCTGTTCCTCCGGCGTGACGCCAATCAAACCCCAATGACAAGTCTCCTGCGACAAGTGACTGCAAAGTGTATTCCTTCTGGCAGGGGCAATGTCCTGCCTGTTGTTGAGGAAAAATAATCACGAGGCAAGCAGAACGCGAAGCAAGTCCCAGCACACGGCGGCCATCGTGAGCAGCACGAGCCAGACGAAAGCGCGGCGCAGTTTCTGCCCGTCTGTTTTCGCCGTCAGCAATGCCCCGACCTGCGCGCCCAATGTGGAGCCGACCAGAAGCATCATCGCCATGCCCAAATGCACATGGCCGTTCCACGCATGAACGGCGGTTCCCACGAGGGAGGTGGCGACAAGCACCAAAATGCCCGTTCCCGCCGCCGTGCGCGTTCGCATCCCAATGCCATAGATAAGAATCGGCATCAGGATAACGCCGCCGCCCATGCCGAGCAGACCGGACAAAAAGCCGGTTGCCAGTCCCAAATACGCGATGACAATAGCGGAAACGCGCTGTTCGGAGCGGGGAAGCAAGGCGTATGGTGGAAGGGGCAGGCGGGCCAGCAGGCCGGGCGGCGTTTTCTCATCAAGGGGCCGCATAGGACGGCGGGCGTCGCGCCCCATCCAAAATGCCACGCCCGCCAGCACCACAATGTAGCTGACGGACAGGCCGAAATGCGAAGCCGAGATACGATGTTCCCCAATGCGCAGCGCGCCAATGGTTCCCAACATGGCAACTGTCTGTGCGCCCAGACCCACGCCCAACACGCTTCCCGGCAGCATCAGGGCGTCAATGGCAATTTCGCCCTGCTTGAGTTTGCGATGCCGCGACAAAGCCGCCACGCCCACGCCGATCATCTGGCACATGCCCGTACCTACCGCCACATCCAGCGGGACGCGAAACAGCACGGCTAGCATCGGCGTCATCAAAAACCCGCCGCCAACGCCAAACATGCCCGCGATAATCCCGACCCCAAAGCCGAGCATTGCCAATCCCGCCCACCAGAGCGGCGCGTGTGCTGCCATCCTGCCCCCAAAAGAACGATGCGATTTGTATGGCTGATTGTCATGTGGCTTGTGGCGCAAATTAGCAAGTGTGCTGACTCGGGGTTCTACCCTCATCCGGCCTTCGGCCACCTTCTCCCTGCAAGGGCTTATTGCACGACAGTTTTCAATGAAGGGCCGACGATGAGATAAGAGTGACAGCAACAGACTGCATAGAATGTTCGTTCGTCTGCCATTCCCTTATCTCAAAGCACGTCATTTTGGGACGCTAAACAAAAACTGTCGTGCAATAAGCCCTGCAAGGGAGAAGGCTAACGTGTTCAATGGGCGGTTGAACAAAAGATAGGGCAGGCATTTAGACAAGTTCTACGTATGAAACAAACCTGCAACCAACGCACTCAACTTTTACACTGGCCTTCTCCCTGCAAGGGAGAAGGTGGCCGAAGGCCGGATGAGGGTAGAACCTGACGGGAAACCCACCCGCCCACAACACGCCGCGCCCACTTCTGCGTGAATTAAGCCGAAGACCCAGTGAGCATTGGACGTGAAGCAAGACTCTGTAATGCCGCCTCAACTTCCTGCACCCCCTTCACATCGCCAACAGCGGTAAAGCCCCGTCGTGCCTTCTGATACGCCTTCTCTGCATTATCAATATCGTTATCCATGACAAACAACGCAGCAAGGTGATCATTCAACATAGCCCATTGTTGAGGATGCTGAACTTCAGTTAGAACACGCAGTGCAGCTTTGCAGCAAAATATGGATTGCTGCAAGTAAGATGCTCCAGCATTGGGGTACAGGCTGATAAATGCTCCTCCTAAATAAATTTGCGTAATTACCCATTCAGCAGGATAGTCTGCTTCGGTATAGACGCACAAAGCGGCCTCGTAGCAAGCAACCGCACATTGTAAGTTTGCTTGTTTATCGCCAGTACATAGCTTGGAGTAAGCCTGTCCTAAACAGAATTGTGTTTCTGCCCACTCAGTGGGATAGTCTGCTTTGGTATAGACGCGCAAGGCCGCCACGTAGCAGGCAATTGCACATGATGAATTGGTATCTCCTTCACCATCTGTCAGTTTCGCGTAGGATTCGCCACATTCAAGTTGTGCCTTAGCCCACTCTGTCGGGTAGGCGAATTCAGTATAAACGCGCAAAGCGGCTTTATAACAGGCGAGCGCTCGATGCTGATTAGAGTTTTGATCGCCGGGTAGAAGATAGGCGTATATTGCGCCTAGTTCCATTTGCGCAACTGCCCAGGCAAAGCGAAGTTTTTTACTGCGTCGCTTTGCCAACAGGCGTAGCACTTCCTCTGCACACGTTTTTGCCTCGGATGCAACGCCTGCTCTGTTAGGCTCAGGAAGTGTTACTAGTGCGTTGACTAAGTTTATCAGAGCGACAGCGCGTTCGGAAGTGGGGTTTGGGCTGACAGCGACCTGCTTGCGGTAGAAGTCTACGGCAGCCTGAGAGCCGTAAGAAGGCTTGTCGGTGAAAGCGTCCTCAACGGCGAAACTAAACTTCAAACCAATATTGACCGCCTCTGGAAACAAGACGCGGACAGCATTTGTAAACTGGAACTTGGCGGTGTACTGGTCGAAGAAGTCGGGGGCGTGTTCGAGCAGGGCGGTGTATACGTAAGTGGGACACCAGGCGAACAGAGGGGCGACGATTTGCTGCCGCAGAACTTCGCGCCATTGGTTCAGCGCGGACAATGCGGGCGGGCGCTGCGGCTTCGCGCCCGCTTCCCGCACGATGCCGGGCGTGGCTTCCAATCCCGTCAGCAGCAGCACATCACCTGGAAGGATGGGCGGTTCCTGTTCCAGCGCGGCGAGGACGTTCCAGCAGGCGGGCGTCAGCGTCACGACGCGCAGGCGCAGCCCATTGGCGGCAAGGTCATCCCGCAAGCGTTCCACAAAGGCCGCGCGCAGGGCAGGCGTGAAATCGCTTTCGATGGGGAACAGGTGAAAGCGGCCACGCGCCATGCGCGCCGCGCGTATCATGCGCCGCAACTCCTTTTCGCCCGCTTCGCTCAGGGCGCGCGCTAACTCTCCAGGTTGCGGTTCAGCCGCAGCTACGGCGGGCATGTTGAAACTCCTCGGTATCTACCAGGACAGGGTGAACGTCGAACCAGGGCTGATTGTTCTGCACGTATTCCAGCAGGCAGCCGCGAAACAGCAGGCGATTCAACTCCGCGCTAAAATCTTTCTCATAGGTGGAAATTGCCAGCAGAAACACATCGGAATAGTCCAGATCAATCATGCCGAAGTGAACGTCAACCTGCTCCCAAACCGCAAGAAACCCATTATTGTCGGCCCATTTTTGCAGCGACAGCAGTTCCGTAGATTTGCCCGAACCCCGATGCCCGCACAGCAGACCGTGATGGTAGCCGTTGCGTGGAGCGCGCAGCCGAAACGCTCGCTCAAACTTGGCAATGCCGATGCCATGCCGGGACGTGTTTAAATCCATATAACGCGGGTCGCCCGGTTTCAAGGCTTCGCCGGGATCACACGCCTGCAGAATAGCCTCTAAAGACTCGATAGGATAAACAATTTCCAGTGAGTTTGCGGGCTGATAAGCAGGCACAAGCGCATCGGACATAATGCCTCTCCCTGTGTTGGTTCTATTTACCTTGAGTTGTTCTGCAATGCCAATCTCGACTCCTGCCCCAAGTTTGCTGCCGACCGCCTTGCCCGCTCAACTAATGAGGGCTGTTGCGACACTGTGCCTTACCTTTCGCCTGTTGCCACATTTCGGCGAAAAATGCGCCTGAAGCCTGCAAGGCATATGACGATCCCGACAATCCCGATGCCCATCTGTTTTCGCGCCCAGGCAGGGTTTGGCTCCCATCCCGACGTCACGACGACGAGCTGCGCCACCGGAACTTCCGCGACGCCCGCGAATTTGCTGTCCGCATCGTCGCCTAATCCCCGAATACCCTGACGCGCCAGCCCGGTCATATCCTCGAAGCGCAGGAACGAATCTCGGTGGGCGTTCATCCACGCTGCAAACTCTTGCGGGCTATGCTGCTTTTCCATGTCGTCACGGTCCATCATCAGCCGCAGGGTCGCGCTATCGTCTAATTCGGCAAAAAGGCGCGTGGCGCGCTGCTGAAAATTGCTCCGGTCTAATATCGGCGCGTACACACGTATGGGAGTGCCGGTATGCGTTTCCATGATCACCTGTGAAAGATCTATGCGGCAACCTGTGATGCGCGTCCAGCCCTCGAAAGGGGCCTCTCTCGCCGCCTGCGCATAAGATACCGTTCGCAGAACGCCATAGCGGGCCTCGTCGCGCCAGCGTGTCAGGCCGAACCCCAGTAATATGATGCTGAAAACAAACGGGTTCAGTAACAGCAAGTACCACCCGGCAGCGTTTTTCATTGCAAATTTCCCTTGAATAAAGCCCAAAATAAAGCCGGACAACGCAAAAAAGCGAACTCTTTGGCCCACACAGTCGTCTAAAAAGTAGAAAAACGTCTACTATACAGACGCAAGCATGGCGGAACGTTCGTAGTTCCTGACCACTGATCACTACTTACTTAGGAAGGGAGGTGCCAGTCCTATGTTTCACCCCTCCCGTTCGCCCTGACGCTTACGAGGTCACGACGCCTCTCTCCTACAACTTGACACAACGAGACATCGGGCTGGAAGCGCTGTATTGCCAAGATTTCGACGCTGCCTCTACATAATCCTTTTCTCAACGCTGCTGTAATCCCGATAAAAGTGTAAAAATAACGTTGGGCATTATAGCGTATGCAGCCCCCATTTCCATAGGGGAAGCGCGAACAGGAGCCATCCCTCAGGCGGGATGGCTCCTGTTCGCGCTTACGTAAGGATGCGGGAAACAAGGAGGTTTGTCCTGCTTCCTGCTGCCTGTTTTTCTATCCCGCTGTCATGGCTTCTTTCGGGGCGGAGGGCGGGTCGGCCTTGTCTATGGCATCCACAATCGAGCCGCGCTTGCTGAACAGAATCGCTCCGGTCAGGAAGGCGGCGGCAACCGCGACGATGGTGATGCGAACGGTCAGGCTGATGTCCTGAATCACGATGCCCGCAATCAAGATACCGGTCAGGTTCATAACCTTAATCAGCGGGTTCAGGGCGGGGCCGGCGGTGTCTTTGAACGGGTCGCCAACGGTGTCGCAGATAATCGCCGATTTGTGGTTTTCGGTTCCCTTGCCGCCGAACAGCCCGTCTTCGATCAGCTTCTTGGCGTTGTCCCACGCGCCGCCGGAGTTGGAAAGCAGGACGGCCAGCAGCTGCCCGCTGACAATCGCGCCCGCCAGATAGCCGCCCAACGCCGCCGCGCCCGTTTGCGGGTTGCGGAAGCCAAGCCCGAAGCCGACAAGTATCGGCAGGCCAATCGCCAGAATGCCCGGTCCAAGCAGTTCCTTTTGCGCGGCAGCGGTGGAAATCGCCACACAGCGCGCGTAATCCGGCTTGCTCGTTCCCAACATAATGCCCGGATCGTTGCGGAATTGGCGGCGCACTTCCTCAATCAACTGGAAAGCCGCGCGCCCGACCGCGTTGATGGCGAAACTGGAAAACAGGTACGGAGCCGCGCCGCCGATCAGCAGCCCGATAAACACTTCCGGCACTTCCAGCCGAATACCCACTTCCAGCAATTGCGCGTCCGTCATAAACGAGCGGAACAGGGCGACGGCGGCGATAACCGCAGTGGCAATTGCAAAGCCTTTGGTGAGCGCTTTGGTGGTGTTGCCGACCGCGTCCAGCCGGGTCACGATTCGGTGTCCCGACATGCCGCTTTTGGTAGTCGTGTGTCCCGCGGCTGCGTCCTCTTCCAGTACGCCCGACATTTCAAAGATGCCGTTCGCGTTGTCCGTGATCGGGCCAAACGTGTCCATTGCCAGAATGTAGCCCGTTGTCGTCAGCAGTCCCAAACCCGCAAGCGCGATGCCGTACGCGGCGAGCAGCGCGTTGCCGGGGAACACGGACAGGGCGAAGATCAGGGTCAGGGCGATGGCGAGTACGCTCCATACGGAACTTTCCAGCCCATACGAAAAGCCGGAAATGATCATCGTTGCCGGGCCGGTCTTGGAGTTGTACGCGATTTCGCGCACCGGCTTCTTGTCAACGGATGTGAAATACTCCGTCATGTAGCCGATAACCAGCGCGAGGATAATCCCCACGAACGTACACAGGAAGAAGCGCCACCATTCCACAACCACATGCCCGTTCGTGGTCGGCACTTCCACGCCGTTTTTGAAATACAGGTAGGAGCCGACGCCGAAGAACAGCGTGGCAAGGGCGGCGGAAACATAAAAGCCCGTGTTGATGGGCTTCATGGGGTCGAGGTCTTCGCGGTCTGCGCCTTTGACGGCAAGAACGCCGACAATGCTTGCGAACACGCCCGCCGCGCGCACAATCAGGGGGTACATGACCAGTTGCAGGGCGCTGTGCGCCAGCGCCTCGCTGTTTTCCCAGTAGGCGGCGGGAATAATGGCCGCGCCCAAGATGATGGCCGCGACAAGCGTGACTTCGTAGCTCTCGAACACGTCGGCTGCCATGCCCGCGCAGTCGCCCACATTATCGCCCACGTTGTCGGCAATCGTTGCGGGGTTGCGGGGGTCGTCTTCCGGGATACCGGCTTCCACTTTACCCACAAGGTCCGCGCCCACGTCGGCGGCTTTGGTGAAGATGCCGCCGCCCACGCGCATAAACAGCGCGGCGAGAGAACCGCCGAAGCCGAAGCCGACCAGAATCAGCATCGCCTTTTGCTTGAAAATGAGGAAGACCAGACACGCGCCGACAAGTCCCAAACCGACCGTCATCATGCCCGACACAGCCCCGGCTCTGAAAGCGGTTTCCAGCGCGCCCTTGAACGTGGTGCGCGCCTGATTTGCCGTGCGTTGATTGGCAAGCGTTGCCATGCCCATGCCGACATACCCGGCAATGTAGGACGCGGCCACGCCTAAAATGAAGAAAAACGCCACGCCGCCTGCTTCTGTCGGGCCGTAGCCTAAATCCGATTGTCCCTTGTACAGCATGAACAGCAGGATGGCAATCACGACAACAAGAGGCAACATCGTCTTCACTTGCTGGAGCAGATAAGCCAGCGCGCCGTCCCGAATGGCTTTGCCGACCTCTTCCATGCGCGCCGTACCCGCGCTCTGGCTTTTAATCTGCCCGTACCAGAGTCCGCCGACAAGCAGGGAAATGATGCCGGAAATCAGCGCAAACCAGATCAAATTGTTTTCCGAAGACGTAAACGGGGGAAGCTTAACGGCCTCCGAAGCATGCGCCGCGTTTGCGGTTGTCAGCAGCCCCAATCCCAATAGGGGCAGAAGGCGGGCAGCCTTCTGCCATTCGCACCCGGGCCGCCAAAGCCCAAAACGGCGTTCTCTCATAACGGTGTCAATCCTCCTGAAAAGTAGTCAGTAGTCAGTAGTGAGTAGTCAGTAGAAATGCCCGTTTGCTCAGGGCATTGGAGAAGTTCATGGCAAGCAGGAACGGGTTCCCTGCTGACTACTGACTACTCGCTACTGACTACTTTCTGCAAATGCTTGCAGAATTATATGCGATTTACGCCGAAATAGTCAAGTAGGAGTTTAGGTTTATTTGTGTGCCTGATTGGGATTATTCACGCAGGCCAATAGGGTCATTCGTGCCGCAGGGCGTCAATGGGATTCAGGCGGGACGCGCGCACAGCCGGAGCCACGCCGAACAACACGCCCACAGCGGTACAAACGGCTAAAGCCAACCCGATAAGCTGCCACGTAATAATAGGCGTCAGCGGCGAGTAGTGGGCGACGAGCCGGCAAATAACTTCGGAAATCAGCAGGCCGATGACGCCGCCGAGCAGGGAAAGCACAATCGCCTCAATTAAAAACTGTATGAATATGTCACTGCGCCGCGCCCCGACAGTTTTTCTTACGCCGATTTCGCGCGTCCGTTCCGTCACAGTGACAAGCATGATGTTCATAATGCCGACGCCCGCCACAAACAGCGAAATGCCCGCAATCAGACCCAGCAGCGACTGCGCCATGTTCAGGATATGAATCACGAGCGCCAGTCCCTTTTCTTGCGTGATTACGCCGAAATCTTCGTGGCCGTCATGCGCTCGCATCATGGCGGCATTGATTTGCGCGTCCATTTTTTCCGCCGGGTGCTGGTAATCGGTTTCCAGCACAATGCGGTTCACCTGGCTGTTCGGCAGCAGTTTCTTGAGTTTATCGGAAGGCAGGTAAACCAGCGTGTTTAGCGCAAGAAGCGAACTGCCGAGCGAACCGCCCGCATCCGGCTTGCCCAACACGCCAACCACTTTCCAGTCGTGCCCCTGAACGTGAATCATTTTCCCCAGCGCGGGACCGCTGCCGAACAAATCCTGGCGCGGGCGATAGCCCAAAATGCACACCTGTCCGTCGCCATCCTCGTAATAGCGGCCTTCCGACAGGCGCGTGGGGTTCATCTGAACGCCCACTTTGTTGGTGGCAACCACCATCGCGCCGGCGGTCTTTTTGGCGGCGCCTTCAATACTGCCCGCCACGATGTACACGGGGGAGATTTTCGCCACGCCCGCCACGCCGCGCAGAGCCGTGACATCCTCTTCGGACAGGGTGGAAAGTCCGGCCAAGGCTCCGGGATTGGGCTGCCCGTTTTCATCCAGCTTGCCGGGCACAACAATCACGAGGTTGGTTCCCAACCCCTCCACCTGCTTGCGGATTTCCACTTTCACGCCCTGCAAAATGGCGATCAGCGTGACAATGGCAATCATGCCGATCACGATGCCGGTCAGGGTCAGGGCGGAGCGCAGGCCGTTTTGCACAAGCGCGTGAAGCGCGGCGCGAATGTTGTCACTCAGCGAGGCGACCGCCCGACGCGCAGTGACGCGGGCGGCAGGAACATAGTTGTCAGCTTCCAGCATAATGGACGTAAATAGACTTTCGTTGTTGCAGGTTAATCGCGTTCATAGCGCGTTGCCAAACAGAGGTATAGCGAACGCGGGCGCAGTTCGACACGCGGAACTTCGCAGCGTACCTGCTTTCTATTACGCACAATCAGAGGAAATTGGCGTACTGACAGTGAAATACTTTGCTGAAAAGGAATTTGCAAGGGACAACCAACAGGTACGGTATCAACCTTATGCCATTTTACCATTACCCTCCCCATCATATAAATCTGTTGCCTTTTAAGCGGCGCAGCGCCATGTTCAAAATCCGAACGCGCATCGGTAAAGCAACAAGGTGCTTGTGGGACATTGGCCGCCTTCTTGTGTGTCTTTTAGGCTCACCTTTGTACTTGGCGGGAATTATATTTACAATACCAATTGCTACTTTGGCACAAAAGTTTACAAGGTGTCCTGCATGCCAAGTCCGAGGGGAAGGCAGAATTCGCTTTCATGTCCGTTTTGGGTGGCTTGTTCGCATTGTAGAGTTTCGTTGCAATTAGTGTGTCACAAACTATTGGAGCGCAAGGGGCAAAATTGGCAGGAAATTTCGGAGGAGCAACAATTACGAAGACGGCTGCAAGAACAGTAAAATCTTGATGTTGTGCGCGTCGAAAGGAGAAATTACATGCTGAATACGACACAACGCGAACATTTGAATCGCTTGCGCGAAGCAGAAATGCAGCGAACGCTCACAGCCACCGAACAAGCGGAACTTGCGGCATTGTTTCAAATCATTATAGATGCTGAAGCGGCTTACTTACAGCCGGCGATAGACGCAATGAAGCAGAAGCGAAAGCAAATGGAGGCGGAACTTGCGGAAGCGCAGAGTTTTCTACAACACAGTGAAGCCGCGTTAAGCCGTTCACGAATGGAATTAATGCTGCTGACTGAAGCCGTTTTAGCAAAGGATTGGCTTCGTCCTGAAGAGGATGAGGCATGGCGGGATTTATGAGTGAAATGTATTTAGTAGATGTCGCCGACGCCGACGCCTAGTGCCTGCCCGGCGGGGCCGCGATTGAACTGACGGGTAGCGGGGAGGGCTTTGACGCGGAGGGCGAAGTAGATTTGGCGGTCGTTGTAAAAGCTGTTGGGGTTTTCGGAATAGGAGATGCTGGCTTCCAGACAGTCCCACTCGTGAATCAGTTCCGCTGCCCGCGACTCGAACAACCCCGTGCCGCCGTTAAAGCGCAATAGTCCCGAAAACCGCCAGCTATGCGCAAACGGAACGTCAAATTGCGTGTTGATCTGGCTGAATTTGCGCCGGATGCCGGGCTGCTGCGGGTCTATGCGCGATACCAGATCAAAGGCGAAATCGTTTGCGCCGCGCAGACGCATTTGATTGGTGATGGCAATGAATTTGCCCGTATTCGGGTCGTAACTGTCGAGCGAATCGAAGCGGACGCTGGTGCGGGGCTGCCACATCAGGCGCGTGGACAGTGTTTGAAACGGCCTGCCGCTGGTACGTCCCGATAAATCGTAGCCCGTCCGTAGCGTAGCCTGAAAATGCTTGTCGTCCAGATACCCGCCTTCGGCTGTCAGGTAATGCGAATGGGTGTACTGGTCGAACGTGAACGGCGTCCCGCCTTCGGGCTGATCGTAAAAATAGTTAAGGTCGAAGCCGCTGCGCCCCAAAACGTGCTGCCGGAGCCGCGTATTGTTGCGGGTTTCGTACTGCGCCGCGCCGTCGCCATAAATGCGCTGCTCGAAACCTCCCCCCGTGACCAGTTCCGTCCGCCCGCGCATAACCGTAATCTGCGGAATGTTGAAGCCAAGCAGCAGGCGCTCGGTAAAGGTTTTGCTGGCCGGCTCGTTGAATTGGCCCAGATCGGCGGTGAACGTCGTCGGCAGTTGCCGCAATAGCCCGCCCTTGAAGTTGATGGTATCGGCGGTAAACTGAAATTCAGGCAGTTTTTCCAGCGTACCGATAGAAGTCCCCGCCGATTGAACGCCAATCGGGGTACTCTTGTTTGTCATAAACGTGTACTGATACTCGCGGGACGTGTGCTGAAACTGGAATTGCGTGTCCGCCCGCGCCGTGCGGTTGATGGTTTCGCTGGCCGGTGTCGTGTCCGTCGCAAGGATGGACTGCGTGTTCAGCAGGCGGGAAACGTCTATCTGGTAGGACAGCGAGTTGCGGTTTGTCCCCTGTGAGGCAAACTGAAACGAGTTGCGCAGGCTGCCGGAAATCTGGTTTGTGGAATAGGTTGGCGAGTCGTTGGTTTGTATGTTGATGGAGCCGAGCAGATTGACGCCATGTACGCTGTCGTCGTGCGCAAGATCGAAGCGCGTGTTTTGCGTGGTCTGCCCGCTGGAAACGAGATAACTCTGTTTGGTTAATTCCGTGCTGAAGCCGAAGCGGTTGTCGCTGCCAAACCCCTGCTGATGCCGAAAACTCGTGGTAAAGTTGCGGTTGAAGCCGCTGCTCGTATACCCCTGAATGGTGAACAAGCCGCCGCTTGCCGGGCCAAGCCCCGTGCCCAATTGCGGCAGGCGCGGCCCGATGTTGCCGTACCCATACGCCGAAGTGAAGGCTCCGCCCGGATCGCTGCTCAGGCTGCCCGAACCGCTGAACCCGCCGCCGTAGCCATACCCGGACGTGTCGAACGCGCGAGCCTGCTTGCCCGCGAGATACTCCTGCTCGAAACGCAGCCGCTCGCCCAGTTTCTGTGTGGCGCTGACCTGCACATAACTGGCTGCGTCCTGCCCGATGGGGAATTCGTAGGGGAAGCGTCCATAATAACCTTCCTGCACATTCTGGCCGAATTCGGGAAAGTAATTGGGGCGGCGGGCGCGTTTTGGCGGCTTCCGGTCGAGCGGGATAACGATGTAGGGGATGGTGATCAATTTCACGCCGAACAAAATCACGCTTGTCTGGTGCAGCACGATGCGTTGACCGGGATATAAAACAGCATCCCGCGACCTTAGCAGGTAATGGGGATTCGGCTCAATACAGGTTGTTTCCGTAGTATTGTCGGCAAACGTGTTGCCCTGCCGATTGCCGAACAGGTCACGCCCTGTCACAAACACATTGTCGTACACGCGATTTTGCAGCACGTCCGGCGACAGCGTGGTACGCAGATTGTCCAGCCGATAGCGCCGCGTCTGTGGATAAAAATGAATGGTATCCGCGTAAGCGGTGGTTGTCGGCGTGACAATGCGCGGATTGCCGCTGAACACCAATTCGTTGCTGAGGTTGCCTTCCACGCGGTCCGCAGATATGGTTATGCCTCTGTATTTGATGGTGACGCCGTTTTCCGCGACAATGTTTCCCAATGGATCCTGGCTATACTGTCCCGCCGACACTGTGAGTTCCGGTATCTCCGGCGCAGTATTGTTAGGCGTGGCTTGATCGGCAGGGGAGGGAGCTTGCGATTGCCGATTGGGGATTGGGGATTGTGGATTGGGGATTGTAGATTGCGGATTGCCGCTCGGTGCTTGTGGGCTGTCCGCACTTGGCTTTGGAGCATTGCCTGGAGATGGCGGCTGTACTTCCATATTCTCCCCTGTTCCCTGTTCCCTGTTCCCTGTTCCCTTCTTCTCTTCCCCAACAGGCGTGACCAAAGCGGCCTTCTCCTGGGCGGTGGCGAGGCCGGGAAGCAGCAGGGCATACATAGCCAGCAGCGCAGCGCGGGGGGGAACGGCGCGGGGGCGACGGATGGGTGGGAACAGCGTCATGTTCCTTCCAATAGGGTTGAACAGCATGGAAAGCAGGATAACTGGCTGTTATTATAGCACGTAGCGTCGAAAAGGAACAAGGCAGAGGCCGTAATCAGAGTATAAATCGCTCCTACTTCTTGCGCGGATGCCGACGATCTTTACGTGACACCGAATTTTATGACGCTTCGGGGTCGGGGCGTGAAGATGCGGTGTTTGAACTCTCTTTCAACGCCTCCTGGTTGCGCCAGTAGATGCTGTTGGCGCGGATCATCAGTTTGTTGTCCACGAGATAGCGGCGCAGGGTGGCGAAATCCGGGTGGAAGCCTTTTAAGATTGCGCTGACTTCCTTTTCCGTGTAGTGGCGGCCCGGCTCGAATTCCTGAGCCAGCCGCCGCAAAACAATGAGTTGCTTTTTGCGCTGCGTGGGAATCTCTTTCAGGCGGTGATGAGTCACTTCAAATGTGCCTTCCGGCAGTTTCACCTGCTCGACACTCGCGCGCTGGAAGAACGTGTTGAGAATGTGTTTCTCGTACTCGTCTTCGGTTTCCTGCGCTTCTTCAGCGCCGGCTCTGCTTTTCAGGTCTTTCAGCAGCGCGTGGACGCCTTCCTGTGCCAATCGGTAATAGTGCGACGTGCCTTCCTGCCGCATATCCACCATGTTATTGTTGCGCAGCATCGTGAGATGCCATGATACCGTCGGCTCTTTTAATCCCAATTCTTCCGCCAACTCCTTGACCGTATACTCCCGTTCCGACAGCAACGCCAGCAGGCGAAAGCGGCTTTTATCCGCCAGCACCTTCAAAAACTGCAAAATACGATCCAGTTCTTTCACATCAATCTGTACCATGTCCATCCTCCACTAGGATTAGATATTCACTTGTTTAGATGATCGTCTAATTAGATAGGATTCTAACACAGTTGCTTGTGCTTGTCAAGAAGAGCAAGAGATTTTCTCCTTGCCTCCTCTTTTTCTTTTTAGATTGCGCCCCACACACAAAAATCCCCTGCTTCCAGTAGGCAAGATTGCGAGGAAGCAGGGGATTAGCAAACACAAACCTTATTGGGATTGCATGATGCGATAATTGTATGTCAGCATCAGATCATCTTTTGCCGTTGGTCGCCAATTGGTACGGACGAAATGCAGCGTTTTGCCCTGTGCCTGCGGCGCGCAGGGACCTTTCCACGTAACAGCATTAGGGCTAATCGAGTTGACGTGCAATTCGTTAGGATAGGTTTTCGAGATTGTGTTCAGCGGTATCAATTGGAGTGGCTGCGGTATTGCTTTGGAGCGGAAGGTGATGTTTACTTCCGAACGGCCTATGTTGCCGTGCCACGAGGAGCCGGTATGAAGCGTGTAGGCGACTTGTTTCATGTAGCCGTTCTTGCCCCCATCCAGAGAGAATATGCCGCCGCCTAATCTTTGCGTATAAACGTCGTGAATTCGCCGGACGCTATGCGCGGGAAATCCTACCTGCTTGGTGTGCCAGTAGTGTCCCTCCTCGTTGGCGCGAACCAACTTCGTTGCCACCAGATTACCGTCTACATAGGAGCGAAACGAGGTAAAGGTCGTGTGCGGCGGCGTATTCAGAACTTCTTTGGGGTCTGCTTCCTCATCGGGATCGTTCGCGCCCTCTCCTTCATCGGGAAAGCCCATGCGGACGGCGCAGGCCGGCCCCGAATTCGTGAACACAAACCGGCAGTCCACCGTGTATTTGTCTTTATCCACCACGATGTTGATGACTTCGCTGGTCATGGTTACGGAGGGATGCCCGGACAACAGGCGCGGCGACCCGCCCATCGAAATGCCGCCGTCGTTGGCAAGCGCTTGCGTGGCAACGCTGCCCAAAGCGCAGACACCGACAATGCTGACAAACAGAGTACGAAATGAAAGCAATTCACGCGCGATCAAACGTATGGAGAACATGGAATTTTGCCTCCCGCAATGGTACTGGTAACGCACGTTGAATGGACAGGAATAACGGCTGTGTTGATCCCTGCCTCAATATACGGCTAAAGCCGCGCTGCCGCTACAACATTTTAATGCGCTGACTGTGAAATTTTTAATACGCGGATTGTGAATTTGACCACACATTCAATACTCAAATTTAAGATTGCTGTAAATGTTGGATATTCTGTTGTCGGCTTTCCGTATCAAGGGCTAATCGTGGTATAATTGGGCAAGCAGGACTGCCGCGACGCTGCCGAAACAGGTTCTCCGCCCGCGCCCTCTTTTGTTTCCACTCAAGAGCCGTTTCCGTTCCTTTTTCGCCTGCCGCCGCCCTATACCAAATAAGCAAGCCCTGCAGCGTAAGCCTCCGGCCGGGAATGTGCCCCGGAGTTTGTGGAAAGTGGGTGGAATTATTAACTCATGGTACGAAAGAATTTTAAGCAATTATTCAGTATCGCGCTGGCCGCTTTATTCGGCATCTTCGGCCTGCTGATCGGCTTTGCGCTGTTAGGACAAATCCAGCAGCCGGAACCGCCGGGTGTGCTGAACCTTTTCAAGGAAGCGACCAAAGACCGCCCCTACTATCTGAGCGCCATCGTCACGGCGGTAGGCATGATCGGCCTGCTGGCGGGCGGCGTGATTGCGCCTAAACTGGCGCAGCGGCTGATTGACGCGGGCAACGCCGTCGAGAACATGTCCGCTAAAGACAAAATCGCAGTCGGCATCGGAACCATTCTCGGACTTATTCTCGCCCTGTGCTTCCTGCTGCCGTCCCTGCTGATTTCCACCACGCCGCTTGCCCGCGTGATCAGCGTTCTGATTTCCGTCGTGCTGGCGGTTGCGTTCGTCTATCTGGGCATACGCGGCATTATGAGCATGAAGGACGAACTGCGCTTTGTCGGGACCGAGCGCCACGCCGGAACCCGAAGAAGTCAGCCCCACCGTGAACTGCAAGATTCTGGATACCAACGTCATTATTGACGGGCGTATCGCGGATGTGTGCCGCACGGGATTTTTGGAAGGACCGCTGTACGTGCCCGGTTTCGTGCTGGAAGAATTGCAGCACATCGCGGATTCGGGCGACGGATTGAAGCGGGCGCGGGGACGGCGCGGCCTGGACATTCTGAACACAATGCAGAAGGAACTGCCGCTTATCGTCCGCACCTGGGACAAGGCGCTGGACAAAGCGTACCAGAACGAAGAAGTGGACACCAAACTGGTTCGGCTGGCGAAGGCGCTGGAAGGCATGATCGTCACCAACGACTTCAACCTGAACAAAGTGGCGATGCTGCAAGGCGTACAGGTGCTTAATGTCAACGAACTGGCGAACGCGCTGAAACCGGTTGTCCTGCCCGGTGAAGTAATGGTAGTCGGCATTGTCAAGGAAGGCAAGGAGCCGAATCAGGGCGTGGCGTACCTGGACGACGGCACGATGATCGTGGTCGAGGACGGCAGGCGCTATATCGGCGGGACGCAGGGCGTGATTGTCACCAGCGTTCTGCAAACGTCAGCGGGTAAAATGATCTTCGCCCGCGTCCGCACCGACGACGATGGAGACGCCTTTGACTACAACGGAGAACGTGAAGCCCGTGGCGACAACCACAACGGCAGCGGCAACTACCAGACCAACAGTGGCAGTGGTTTTACCCGCCGCGGGCCAGGCAAGAAGGTTCGGTAGCCCGGAAAACAAAATATGGGCGCTGCTGTCCGGGCGTCCGGTCATTGAGTGGACATTAGCCGCGTTTCAAAACCATCCGGGCGTGGACAGCATCACCATCGCCGCCGGGGAAAACGAAGTCGCGCGTCTGCGGGAAACGGCAACGCGCTTTTCCAAAGTAGCGGGCGTGGTTGTCGGCGGCGCGACGCGGGCCGAGTCCGTTCGCAACGGCCTGAACGCCATTCCCGCCGCTTCGGAACTGGTACTCGTCCATGACGCCGCCCGCCCGCTTGTAAGCGCGGAAGTGATTTCCCGTGTGATTGAAGCGACGGCGCGGATCGGCGCGTGTGTTCCCGGCCTGCCGCTGTCCGACACCGTGAAGCGAACGGATGCCAACGGCCTTGTTCGCGCCACCATCCCCCGTTCCGTCACCAAAAACGCGGAAACGCTTTCCGGCCTGACCGCCGTACAAACGCCGCAAGGGGCGCGGGTTTCCCTGCTCCGGCAAGCCTACGCCCGCTATGATTTCGCGCAGGGTGAGCCAACCGACGAAGCCTCCTTAATCGAAGCCCTCGGCGAACCCGTTCAGGTGGTTTTGGGCGGCCCGCGCAATTTGAAGATCACCCGGCAGGAAGATGTTGCGCTTGCCGAGGCGTTGGGTGTTCAGGTGTTCGGGGTTTCAGGTGTTCAGGAAAATGCAAGCGCCAACTCTGCGCCTGCTGACAATGCAAACCTTTTCGCAGCGCCAACTGACAAGCCTGTGGCATCCGAACACCCAACGCCTGAACACCCGAACACCCGAACACCCGAACACCTGAACACCGAATACCGAACGGGCTTGGGCTACGACGTTCACGCTTTTGCCGAACCGGACGCGGGACGGAAATTGTTTTTGGGTGGCGTGGAGATACCGCATGACCGGGGATTGGAAGGGCACAGCGACGCGGACGTGCTGCTTCATGCGGTTTGTGACGCGCTATTGGGCGCGGCCTCGCTTGGCGACATCGGCATTTTGTTTCCCAACACGGACGAAGCGTACAGGGGAATTGCCAGCCTGAAATTACTGGAAGTGGTTGCGCAGCGTCTGGCGGAAGCAGGCTGGAAAATCGTCAACATAGACGCTACTGTGGTTGCCGAAGCGCCCAAACTGATGCCGCACCGAATTGCCATACAGCAGGCGATTGCAGATTGTCTCCACATCCACGCCGAACGTATCAGCGTCAAGGCGACCACTGCGGAAAAGTTAGGTTTCATCGGACGGCGCGAAGGCATGGAAGCAACAGCGATAGCAACCATTGTTCGCAGCGTCTAATCTCATTGGAGGAGTTGAACTCATGCCGGACGATCCCAATGCAGCCCCGAACCCTAATGTCCTTTCGCGGGAACTCTACAACCAAATTGTAGGGGGAGCCACCATACCCGTCTTATTATTTCTCATCTGGATGAGTTGGTTTCTCATCAACCGCTACATGAGTGTGGAGCGCAGACAGGAACGCCGCAACCGCGAGATACGCAGGGCGATTGCGGAACGGGAAGAGCGGTTCGGAAAACCCGCAGGGGAGAAGGAAACCCCGGAAGATAGTTAGAAGTTGCCTGAATGTGTGAGTTATTTCACTGCGCTTGTATGCAAAAATTCCTTGTCAAATTACCGGATGTGTGGTAACTTGAATTATCAGTTTGCTGCACTCACATTATTGGCTTTGCTTTCGCAGCGTCAATGTTACTTTCTTGAACTATTTTCTTGATGTGCGTCTCTCCCGATGGAGGCGTTATAGCGTAAAGGAAGGGAACCGATAAGCCTTGATGCTCCGATTTCCTTCTTCCGCTTCCCTCACATTCGTGGAGAACGTACCGTGAACTACACTCGTGAACATGCCTGCGCCATTTCGCAGCCGCGCCCCGCGCCCGTTCAATCGCTGCTGACCCTGCTTTCCTTCGTGCCCCGCGTCCTTGCCCTGCTGGTGCTGATTATTTACGCGCCCGTAATTGTCGCTGCCGGCCTTCTGGTATTGCTGACTTCCCCCGGCCCCGCCTTCGTCAAGAAAGCCTACCGCCGCAGCAACGCCGCGCAGGATGTGGTTTACTTGTATGAACTGCGCACGGAATGTTGGCGAACCTGGCAGCCCACAACAATAGGACGCTGGCTGCTCCAGATGGACATTCCCCGTCTGCCTCGCCTGGTCAACGTGCTGCAAGGCGAAATCAACGCCGGCGAGCGCGTCCACCGCCTGAACGCTTGAGGACTCACCACAGAGACACAGAGACACAGAGGTTTCACAGTGGGATTGGAGACAAGGAGAGAAAGAACGATTGATTCTCTTCTTTTCTCCTTCAAGGAGAGAAAGAACGATTGATTCTCTTCTTTTCTCCTTCTCGTATTTCTCTGTGAAGCCTCTGTGTCTCTGTGTCTCTGTGGTGAAGTATTGCTCCTACCAGCCCCGCGTTGCCATCAGTTCGGTTTCGGGCAGGGTGCGGATGTCCAGACTTGGCATGGCTTCGCCGATTCCCATCGAGACTTC
Source organism: uncultured Chthonomonadaceae bacterium (assembly GCA_963835065.1). Classification (GTDB taxonomy): domain Bacteria; phylum Armatimonadota; class Chthonomonadetes; order Chthonomonadales; family Chthonomonadaceae; genus CAWFQB01. Next base: position 43,029 of record CAWIEK010000011.1, read on the forward strand.
CGCCAGGTAGCTGGCATCCTGATAGTGCGCGACGGCATCCACAATGGCGCGGGCGCGGGCGGCGGGATCGGACGATTTGAAGATGCCGGAGCCGACGAAGACCGCTTCCGCGCCCAGGTGCATCATCAGGGCGGCGTCGGCGGGCGTAGCGATGCCGCCTGCGGAAAAGTTGGGAACGGGCAGGCGTCCGGTTTTATGCACTTCCTCTATGAGATGGTAGGGGGCGCGGAACTCTTTGGCGGCGACCATCAGTTCGTCTTCCTGCAAAATCTGAACGCGCCGAATATCGCGCATCAGGGTTCGCATGTGGCGGACGGCCTCGACGACGTTGCCCGTACCCGCTTCACCCTTGGTGCGAATCATGGCCGCGCCCTCCCCGATACGGCGCAGGGCTTCGCCTAAATCCCGGCAGCCGCACACGAACGGCACTTTGTAAGGATGCTTGTTGACGTGGTTTTCCTCGTCGGCGGGCGTCAGCACTTCGCTTTCGTCAATGAAGTCCACACCAATCGCTTCCAGAATCTGCGCTTCCACAAAATGCCCGATACGGCACTTCGCCATGACCGGAATCTCATGCCCCTTAATCGCTTCCATGATCTCGCGGATCATTTTGGGGTCGGACATGCGGGCCACGCCGCCGTGCTTGCGAATATCGGATGGGACGCGCTCCAGCGCCATAACCGCCGTCGCGCCCGCTTCCGCCGCGATAACCGCCTGCTCCGGGTTCGCCACGTCCATGATGACGCCGCCCTTGAGCATCTCGGCCAATCCTACTTTTGTGCGCCATGTTGACTTCTGCGCATTACTGTCGCTCATACTTCTACTCTCCATTGCTATACCCCCGCTTCGGGGTTGTTGCTGCTACTTACCTATGGGTACGCCATTGATTGTCATTGTTTGGCTGAGTGTTTTGGAGCGCTTCCTGAGCCAGCCGGTCCCGGTTTTGACCCACAAATCCTCGTCCGTTTCGTCAGCTAACAATTTTTGCGCAGTTTTCGCATCTCCCACAGTTGCGCCGGACACGTGCGTTTTAACCGTAACGATGGCTTGGTCACTCTTCTTCAGCGTGAGCGTCTGAACTTTCTGCGTGACCGTAAGGGTTTTCATGACCGCCATCATGGACTTTGCCGAGGCTTTGGACTGCTCCAAATTCTTTTTATCGCCCTTTTCGTTGATGGACACGTAATCCGACGTATAAGCGCGATATGTCGCGTTTACGTCATGTTTGCCAATTGCAGCGCTTTCGGCGTCATAAGCGGCTTGAATACTCTTACGCGCATCGGAAGCCGCATCCGCAAACGCAACGCCAGCCGTCGCGCAAACCAGCGAACAGGTAAAAGCAAACGCGGTTCGCTTCCATGTCTGCGTGTATTGAAAGGACATTGTTTGTCTCCAACTGTCGTGCCTGCCATTACAACACAGGCTTCTTTTACATTTCTCGCCGCCATTGCAGGGCGGAAATAAGGGTTGCCTGATCCGCGTAATCCAGGTCGCCGCCGGCGGGCAGGCCGTGCGCGATTTGCGACACTTTCACGCCCAACGGTTTCAAGCGGCTTGCCAGATACAGGGCGGTTGTCTGCCCCTCGGTTGTCGGGTTCAGGGCGAGAATCACTTCCTGAACGCCGTTCGCAACACGCGGAAACAACTCGCGGATTTTCAGCAGTTCGGGCGTGATGTTGTCCATCGGCGAAATCACGCCTTGCAGGACATGGTACAGCCCCTTGAATTCGTTGGTTTTTTCCATCGCGATCAGGTCGCGGGTTTCGGCCACGACGCACATCAGCGTTCGGTCGCGCTTCGCGTCACGACACACTTCACACAAGTCCTGATCGGTGAAATTGGCGCACTCTTTGCACAATTTGATGTGCTGCTTGACCGACAGAATCGCTTCGGCCAGTTGCGCCGCTTCTTCCTGCGGCTGCCGCAGAATATAAAACGCCATGCGCTGCGCCGATTTCGGCCCAATGCCCGGCAGTCGCTCCAATTCCGCCACCAGTCGGGCGAGCGGTTTCGCATAGTGTAGCATGGTAGCATCCGGGCATTAGGCATCAGGCATCAGGCATTAGATATTAGTTCCATTCAAAGGACTAGAATGCTGAAAACATCAGGGGAAATGGAAGTGATATTCTAATGCCTGATGCCTGATGCCTAATGCTATCCAAGTAGTCCCGGCGGCAGGTTGAGGTCGCCCAGCCCGCCGGTGATTTCTTTCATGCGGGCTTCCTGACCGGCCTGCGCCTGGGCCGTCGCTTCTTTGGCGGCGGTGATAATCAGGTCTTCGAGAATTTCCACGTCATCGGGGTCTACGACGGCGCGGTTGATTTTTACTTCCACGAGATGACCGTGCCCGTTCACGGTGACAGTCACCATGCCGCCGCCTGCCTGCGCAGGAACGCGCATGGTTTCCAGATCGTTTTGCAGTTTCTCGGCGTCTTCCTGCATCTTCTGCGCCTGCTTCATCAGTTTCTGCATATCGCCAAAGCCGGGCATTCCGCCCCCGCCGCCACCCCCGCCAAATCGTGCCATGTTCTTTATCTCCTTGTGTCAACGCAAAACCGGAAAAGTAGAGAAAAGGTTAAGAGTACGCCTTCTATTGTATCAGACAATTCGGTTATTTTCCGTACTTACAACCTGTCCGCCAAAAATGTCCAATACTTCCCGCAGCATACCCACGCTTGGGTCTGTTTCCGGCGCAGGTTCGGGCGTGGCAACTCGCGCGGTAACATTGGCTGCGCCATTGCTTGTAGCGGTGGAGCCATTGCCGGCAGGAGCAGGGCTGGAAACAGCAGCAGCGTTACTGGCGTTGTCCGCAACAGAATTGTTCGCGCCGTTGGAACCGTTCGCATAATCAAGACTATGCGCGGCAGAAGAACCGTTGGAACTGCCATTGGAAGATGCCGGGGGCGCGTAGGCCGTTGGCGGCGGGGCGGCGGACGGCACTTCGTAATCCATCACGCGGGTCGGGCCGGAGGGCGCGGACGGCGTTGGCGGCGAGTCCAGCAGCGTTCCCATTTCTATCGGCGCGGCCTTGCCTGTGGCCGTAATCTGCGTGTCGCTGCCGGGAGAACTCAGCGTGTTTTGCGGGGTTCCCAGGTTGGCCGGCGCTTCCAGCACACACTGAATACGGTAGCCCGTTGTTTGCAGGGCTTCGTTTAATTTCCGGTCCAGCAGTTCCCGGCCTTTGGGCTTGTTGATGCGATCCCGCGCAAAAACATCCTTGAAGGTCAGCAGAACATGGTTGCCGTCCAGTCCCGTTACCGTCGCCTGCTTCAGCCAGGGGATACCGGCAGGCCCTTCTTTTTCCACCAGTTTAAGGACGCGCGGCCAGGCGCGCTGAATCACTTCCAGCGTGACGCCTTCCGCAAACTGATGCCGGTTCCTATCGGAAGAGGGGGCAGCGGGCGCGGCATGACCATTGCTTGCCGGGTTGGAAGCGTTGAATGTCGCCTTCATTTCCACGCCGGGAACGGATTCTTCCACAAGGGGAGCCGCCGTTATCGTAAGTGGGGGCGGCGCAAGAACTTCGTCTGGTTCGGCTTCCAGAGCGTCTGCTTCTTCTTCATCGGCTTCATTATCTTCATTATCAAGTTCTGTGTCGGCAGCGGGGGAAGCGGCGGGAGAAGCATAGACGGATGCGGACGCAAGGGCTTGCGCGGTTTCCTGCGTGGGCGGGCGCGGCACATTGGTCGGGCTTGCGGCGACATTGGCGCGGCTCGGCAGTTCCGCGTCGTCTGTATGGAAGGGCTGTGACGATTTGCCATTTGCCACAGCAGTCTGCGCTTGCGGGCGCGGAGTGGGAGAAACGGCTTTTTCCTGCGGGCGGGCGGCGGGACGCGGTTGCGGTTCCGCAACAAGCGTACCCTGTCCGATGAGCATCAGGCGCACCAGTGTCCGTTCCAGAATCCAGCGGTGCTGATTACTTGTACGACATTCGCGCTCTGCCGCCGACAATTCGCCCATCATTTCCAGCAGGGACGCGGGCGCAAACAGGTTTGCCTGCGACTTGAGCAGATTTAATTTGTCCGCGCCCAATTCCTGCGCCGCCGCTTGTTTCGCGCCCGTTGCCAGTAGCATCAAATCGCGCAAATGCCCGGTCAGCGCGGTCAGCAATTGGCGCACATCGGTTCCGCTGTCTACGAGGTCACTGGCGATGCCAAGCGTCTCATCCCACGCCCCTGCTGACAGCGTTTCCGTCACGCGGGCCAGCATTTCGGTTCCCACCGTGCCCAATGCGCGATGGACGATTTCCGCCGTGATATGCCCGTCGGAATACGCAAGCACCTGTTCCAGAATGGAAAGGGCGTCGCGCCACGAGCCTTCCGCGCTGCGGGCAACCGCCTGCACCGCTTCCGCTTCAGCGGTAAACCCTTCCGCCAGAATCACGCGCTCGATGGACGCGCTCAAATCGTGGAGACTGCCCCGCTTGAACTGATACCCCTGACAGCGCGAGCGTATGGTAATCGGAACTTTGTGGTATTCAGTTGTGGCGAGGATAAAGACAACGTGGGGCGGCGGCTCTTCCAGCGTTTTCAGCAGGGCGTCGAACGCTTTGGCCGACAGGTCATGCACTTCGTCAATGATGTAAACTTTGTAACGCGCCTCGCTGTTGGCGTACTGCACGTTTTCAATGATCTTTTCGCGCACATTGTCTACGCCGGTTTCGCTGGCCGCGTCAATCTCAACCACGTCCATGCACGTTCCCTCGCGGATGGATACGCACAGTCGGCAGACTCCGCACGGTTCGGGACTCGGCCCGTCCTGCGCCACGCAGTTGAGGGCGCGGGACAGCAGGCGGGCGGTAGACGTTTTGCCGCAGCCCCGCGCCCCGTGAAACAGGTAGGCGTGGGCAATGCGTCCGGTCCGAATCGCGTTTTGCAGCGTGGTCGTCACGGCTTCCTGTCCCATCAACTCGTCGAAGTTCTGGGAGCGGTATTTGCGGTAAAGGGCGATGTAGGACATAAAAAAGTAGACGGTAGACGGTAGACGGTAGACGGTAGAATAAAACGCGCTGGCGTGTGCGCTGGCCGTTCGCTATGTTGCGCGGCGTCCTTCTACTGTCTACCGTCTACCGTCTACCGTCTACCTGATTTCGCGTTCGAGGCTCAGAGCCGGGGTGAGGAACGTACTCGGGAGGAACAGGCTTAAAGCTGCTATGTTCCCATCCTGACTTGGTTCGCCCACCCGCCGATACGCCCGCCCCGGCTCTCAACCCCGAACGCTTCTACACACCATTATACCAAATAGGCAGCAGGAAAGCAACGGCAATTTTCACGGCGGGCACTTTCGCGCCATTGTTCCCGGCGTCTGCGCATGTTTACGCTTCGGGCAGTACCGCAACGGGATAGGCGCGAACGGCGGCATTTACGGTTACGAGTGTCAGGCCGTAGGTTAGCGCTTGACAGATCAGCGCCCGGTCAAACGGATCACGATGGAGAGCGGGGAGATTGCCCAGGACGACAAGGTCGCTTTCTTCCAGCGGCAAAGCGGCAATCAAATGGCGGCGGCGCTGTTCCGGCAGATAAGTTTCTGGTGGAGCAGGCAGAGGCAGCTTACCGAGATGGTATTTGATACAGGCTTCCCAAATGGAAACCACGCTCAGATATACCGTGTTAGCAGGGTCGCGCAGCACGGCTTGCCAGGCAGACGACAATTGCGTATCGCCACTGATGTACCAGAGAAAAATATGCGTATCCAGCAGCAGTGTCATTGTCCTTCAAACTCCGCCAGAACCTCCTCCGGGAGCGGAGCGTCGAAGCCGGCAGGCACGGCAAACTCGTCGGCGCACAGTCCGAAGGGGCGTAGCTGTTGCGCAGGAGGCATGACCGGTTTAAGTTCGGCAATGGGCAGGTTTGCCTGCGTAATAAGCAATGTTTCGCCTGCGCGGACGCGCTGGAGATAGCCGGGCAAATCACGCTGCATATCATCGAGAGTAATGGTCGTCATACAGACAATATACCAAAATTGCCGTAGGAAAGCAACGGCAATTTTGGGATTGCGCCGGGTTGAAACCCTATGCTGGAAAATATGACTGTCCTGTGGACACGACTCTTGAACAACAGGTATGTCCGCAGGATATTCGTTTTGTTCAGCGCAGGCCAAGATTCAATCGCTTTTCCAGCGCTTTTCAATGCTCGGCTGCTAAGGCGCTTAATTAACGCTATGCCATTTTGGGTCAGGGTTAGCAGGGTATTGGACAAGGCATGGAGAACATAAAGGTTGTTCTTCCTTTTCGTTTGGTTCGTGTCTTTCGCGGTTTATCTGTCTTGTTTAGATGGGATGGGGTATGTTTACGTCGAATACGGTTGTGGTTCGGGGCGAGGCGGCAAAGATGCTGCCGCGTATTTACGAGTTGGCGGCGGACATTCAGGACTGGCCGACTTTGCTGCCGCATTATCGGTACATGCGGATTGTGGAGCAGTCGGAGCGGCATAAAATCGCGGATTTTGGAGCGACGCGCGTGTTCCGGCTAGGGCCGTTTGCGCTTGGCTTTCCCTGTAAGTGGCGGGGGCGGCAAGAATTATTCCCGGAGGATAAGCGTATCACGTATAAGCATGTGCGGGGGATTACGCGGGGCATGTGGGTGGAATGGCGGCTGGAAGATTGCGGCGATCACGTCAAAGTCACGATAGACCACGAATTGACGTATCCCATACCCGTTCTTGGCAACTGGTTCGCGCATTATATTGTGGGCAACTTGTTCGTTCATCCGGTGGCGGGAACGACGCTGAATTGTATCAAAACAAAGGTTGAGGAAGAAAGTGAGCGCGCATGACAGCAGCACAAGAAGCGGAACAAACGGCGGGCCGCCGCGTGGTGGTAACGGGAATCGGAGCCATCAGCAGCATAGGGATTGGCGCGGAAGGGCTGTGGAGCGGCGTGAAGTGCGCCCGGTCGGGGATAGGCTCGATTACCCACTTTGACGCGAGCCGCCTTCCCTGCCGGATTGCCGCCGAAGCGCGCGATTTCGACCCGACGCCGTATTTTGACGCCAAAGCGCAGAGGCGCCTGGGGCGCCCGACTCAGTTTGCCATTGCCTGCAGCAAGCAGGCGTTGGCGGACGCGCAATTGGATATGGCGCAGGAAGACGGGGAACGAGTTGGCGTGTGCGTGGGCAGCGCGTTGGGCGGCGCGGCGTTTGCGGAAGAGCAGCATACGGTGTACCTGCAGGAAGGTATTCGGGGCGTCAATCCGCATGTCGCTTTGCAGGTATTTGTCGGCGCGAGCAGCTGCTGCGTGGCGATTGCCACAGGCGCGACGGGGTACAGCACGTCCAATGCCGACAGCTGCGCGTCCGGGCCGATTGCGCTCGGCAACGCCTGGAACGCCATTCGGCGGGGCGAAGCGGACGTGATGCTGGCGGGCGGGACGGATGCGCCGCTTGCGCCGCTGTGCTTCGGCGCGTTTGCGCTGATACGCGCGATGTCCACGCGCAATGACGATCCGGGCAGCGCGTGTCGTCCGTTCGATAAGGGGCGCGACGGGTTTGTCATGGGTGAGGGCGCGGCGATTCTGGTGTTGGAGGAGCGCGAACACGCCCTGAAGCGCGGCGCGCGCATTTACGCGGAACTGGCGGGTTTCGCCTGCACCAACGATGCGTTTCACATGACCGCGCCCCGTCCCGACGGCACAAGCGCGTCCCGGTGTCTCAGCCTCGCCATGCAGGCAGGGGGCATTGCCCCCGCAGACGTGGATTACGTCAACGCGCACGGCTCGTCCACCCCGCTCAACGATTCAACGGAAACACTGGCCTTGAAGCAGGCATTGGGAGAAGACATTGCCCGCAAAGTGCCCATCAGCGCGACCAAATCCATGCACGGCCACGCGCTCGGCGCGTCCGGCGCGATTGAAGCCGCCATCTGCTGCCTTGCGATGGAACACAGCTGGATACCGCCGACCATCAACTACGAGAATCCCGACCCGGAATGTGATCTGGACTACGTGCCCAATGTCGGGCGCGAGAAAGTACTCAATACCGTCCTGTCCAACTCGTTCGGCTTCGGCGGCATCAACGCCGCGCTCGTGTTCACGCGCCGTTAGTCTTGAACTATGAGGACTCCTATCATGCCCCGCCGTATTCTTGTGCGCTCCACATTTGTTGTTTGCTGCCTGCTTGTCGCGGCGTTTGGCGGATGGACAGCGCTTACGGTACGGCAGCAGCAACGCCAATACCGACTGAACCGCGCTCTGGTTCGCGCTATTTTGGATTATGATACCGACACGGCGCTGTCAGCCTTGCGCGACGGAGCCGACCCGAACACCCGCGAACAGCCCGATCCCATCCTTCCCCTGTGGCAGCAGTGGCGCAATCTGCTGTTGCGGCGCAAGCCACCCCTGAACAAAAGCGACCCGGCTCTTGTCCTGATTATGGATAGCACCGTAGAGCGCCCCAGGCAATCCCTCGACGATAACGGCATTCCCCGCGAAAACGCTCGTTTGGTGACTGCGCTTTTGGACAAAGGGGCGCAAGTCAATGCGACAAGCGACATTCATGATACAGCGCTAATACAAGCAGTCGGTTGGGACTATCGAGATACGGTTCACATCCTGCTGGCGCATAACGCGGACGTCAACATTGCGGATGTCGGCGGCATGACGCCTCTCATGGAGGCCGTCGGCAGGGGGAATGAAGACTACACCCGCTTATTGTTAGAAAGGGGAGCCAACCCGAACGCGCAAAACTGTATCGGGTACACGGCGTTGATGGAATCGCAATGCCTTGATTTGCCGCCGCAGGTGTTACAAAGCATGCCTGGGGAGCAACTACAACAATACCATCTTCTGCCAACGGCATTGCAGCTTCTGTTGCAGCATCACCCCGACCTTACTCTGAAAAACAGCAGCGGCCAAACCGCGCTTGTCCTCGCCCGCAAACATCACGAGACACAAAAAGCGCGTTTGCTGATGCTGGCAGGCGCGAAAGAGTAGAAAATAAGTTCTGGTTACATACGTGGCGTTTACAGGAGAATACGCTTTGAAACGACGTGAGTTTCTCGTTCGCTTGTCCGGGGCTGTGGGCGCGCTGGAAGCGGCGCGACACGCGGATGCCAACTCCGTACAACAGACACGCTTGCAGACGGAAAATACCGATCCTTATGCGCGGTACGCGCGGACTTCCCGTGACTTCCGGCGCGTGAAGCAGGACAAAGCCTGGCTGAACAAAGCCTATCCCGGCTGGATTTACATGCCCTGGACGTACCAGTGGACGATTGGCTACACGGAAGCGTCGGGCAAGTGGAGTCAGGCGCATGGCTACAACGGCGCGTTCCTGGACGGCAACGGTGGCGCCCCGGATTCGCCCAAAGGCAAGCTGGACTGGATCAACCGCTTTGGGCTGCGCTTTTACATGGATCATACCGCCCGTAAAGGCTACCTGCACCTGTGGGACGGCGACAAAAAGCAGGCGCATCTGGCGGAACTGCACAGTAATGGCGTTCGGCCCGTTCCCCTTAATGACGCGCTGCGGGAGAAACTGCGCGGATTTGTGCGCGAAAACATTACGCAGGTAAAGTCCTCGCCCTTCCGCAGCGCCTATGCGCTCGACGATGAAGCCTCGTGGGGGCATTTCGTGCATCCCACTATGTGGCGCGTGACGGATGATACGAACGCTTATCCCGCCTGGCTCAAAGAAGTGTATGGCGCGGCCAGTGCCCCGGTTCGGGCAGGGTGGGTGACGTATGAAGATATACGCCCACATCTTGAAACATGGAGCGTAGGCGATTTTGACGCCTCGCCCCTGATGGATCAGTGGAGTTTCAACGATTCGCACTGGTGCAATTTTCTGGGAGATCTGGTGGAATACGCCAATACGGTTGACCCGGATACGCCCTGCGGCATCGTGGGCGGGCAGGCTCCCAATGCGTTCGGCGGCTACGATTACGCCAAACTGACGCGCAAAATCCAGTACATCGAAGCGTACAATCTTGGTTCCTCGCAGGCCATTATCCGCTCGTTCAACCCCCACAACGCCGTTCCCGCCGTGACCAGCCATTTCCATCAATCGGCGGAAGACGACATCTGGCAGGTCTGGTACTATCTGGCGCATGGCAACCGGGGACACATCGGCTGGGTCGAAAATTGGTTTGACGGGCAAACCGCCCGGCCCTGGCAGGAAACAGTGGCCCCGCACTATCTGGAAGCCGGAAAGAAAATCGGTCCGCTGATGCAGGGCGCGGAATGGCGGCATGACGGCGTAGCCCTGTACTACAGCCATCCTTCCCTTCAGCTCGGCTGGATACTGGACGCGCAGGCGCATGGCAAAACCTGGGGCAACCGCGACGGCGACCAGCGCTTGGGCGCGTCGCATCTGGTCCGGCAGGCATGGGAAAACATGCTCCGCGATTCCGGCCTGCAATACAACTTTCTGAGTTATGTGGATGTGCTGCAAACGGGCATACCGTCGGATGTCAAGGTTCTCATCCTGCCCGCCTGCCTGTGCCTGTCGAATGTGGAAGCGCAGGCTATTGAAGCATTTTGCCGGGGCGGCGGGACAGTGATTGCCGATTATCTGCCCGGCGTGTGGGATCAGCACGGCAAAGGGCGGGCGAACGGCGGGGCGCTTGACGGCATGTTTGGCGTTCGGCACGAGTCGACTCTGACAGTCAAAGACGTGTGGGGCGGAAATTTGTGGTGCGAAGTGAATCAGGACGCCAATTATAGCTGGAAGACGTACCGGGAAATGCTGACCAACGCCAACACGTGCCTGAAAGACGCGGGCGGGTTTCACAAGGCTGTTCGGCACATGGCGACTTCCAATGTTAAGCGCGTGGGCAAGGGAACCGCTGTCCTGATGAACCTGTCGCCCCAATGGTACAATGCGTACCGGGCGGAAGGGCAGGAAGCGGCCCAACAGCGCGAGATTTTTATGCGGCATGTTCATGCGGCGGGGCTGGCGCGTTGGGTTGAGATTGAAAACGCGGGTGACGCGGAGTTCGGGTACGAGATCACGTACTTTCGCCGTCCCAACGGCAGAACCCTCCTATTCCTGTGCGCCAATCTGGAAACGGTCGGAACGGAACTCGGCGGCGGCAATGCGGTTGGCCTGAAAGCGGACGCGCGCAGCATTGCCTTGCATTTCAAGCAGCCGCAGCGCAATGTCCGCGACGAGCGCGCAAACCGCGACTTGGGCAATGGAACCCGCTTCCCGCTCACCTGGACTCGCAATGAGGCGATTGTGCTGTCCTTTGCTTGAAAGGGCCGCAAAGCGCAGATTTTCCGCATCTCAATCTGAGAAAAATGCCAAGAAAAATGCTTATGGACAAACCACTTAAACATTGCACATTCCCGCGTCCGTAGGACAATTGGCCGAAGGCCTAACAACCGGCATTTTATATGCCGGGACGCGGCGGATGTAGCATGTATAACTGGTTTGTCCATAAGTAAAGAAAAGGGCGGCGGAAGCAGGCCGGAAAAGAAGGAATTTACCGGCGGAAACGCGAACACCTGGCTATCCGCCGGGAAGCGGCCATCTACCCTGCCCGCGTTCAGGAGCCGCCCATGACTTCTCTGCCGACTGGAACAATTACGCTGCTGTTTACCGACATCGAAGGCAGCACCAAACTATGGGAGCAATACCCCGCCATTATGCGCGACGCGCTGATACGGCATGACGCGCTTGCCGACTCGGTTCTGGCGGAACACAGCGGCCACCTTGTCAAGCCGCGCGGCGAGGGCGACAGCCTGTTTGCCGTTTTTGCCCGCGCCAGCGATGCAGTTGCCGCCGCCTTCGATCTGCAGCGCACCCTGATTTTTGAACCCTGGCCGCTGCATACGTCCCTGCGCGTTCGCATGGCCCTGCACACCGGCGAAACGCTGCTGCGCGACGGCGACTATTACGGCCCGACCGTGAACCGCTGCGCCCGCCTCCGCGCCACTGCGCACGGCGGGCAGGTGATTGTTTCGCAAGTGACTCGCGACCTCGCGCAAAACGCGCTGCCGGACGGCGTGACGCTCACCGATCTGGGCTTACACAAGCTCAAGGACTTGACGCAGGCCGAACACGTGTGGCAGCTTGTCCACCCCGAACTTCCCGCCGACTTTCCGCCCCTGAAATCCCTGCGCGAAAGCAATCTGCCCCTGCAAACGACCTCGTTTGTAGGCCGCGAAAAAGAGATTGCCGAATCCGGGGAGTGCCTTGCCAACACGCGCCTGCTGACCCTGCTGGGAGCCGGGGGAACGGGCAAAACGCGCCTGAGCCTGCATCTCGCGGCGGAAGTCGGCGATACGTATCCCGATGGCCTCTGGCTTGTGGAACTCGCGCCGCTTTCCGACCCCGCCCTGGTTCCGCAGGCCGTCGCGTTCGCGCTTGGCGTCCGCGAGGAGCCGGGACGCGCGCTGACCGAAACCCTGCTGGAACACTTGCGCGGCAAAAATCTGCTCCTGATCCTCGACAACTGTGAGCATTTGCTGGATGCCTGCGCGCGATTTGCGGATCGGGCGTTGCGCGTCTGCCCCGATATTCGCCTGCTGGCAAGCAGCCGGGAAGCGCTTAACATTCCCGGCGAAGCCACATATCGCGTTCCCTCCCTCGGCCTGCCCTCACCCGAACATCAGACCCCACAGACGCTGCTCCACTCCGCCGCCGCCTGCTTGTTTGTGGAGCGCGCGACAGCCGCCCGCAACGACTTCGCCGTCACCGACGCCAATGCCGACGCCATTGCCGCCATTTGCCGCCAACTCGACGGTATCCCGCTGGCTCTGGAACTCGCCGCGTCCCGCGTGAAAGCGCTGTCACCCATACAGATCGCCGCCCGCCTGGATGACCGTTTCCGGCTGCTGACGGGCGGCAGCCGGGGCGCGCTGCCCCGTCAGCAGACCCTGCGCGCCCTGATTGACTGGTCGTATGACCTGCTTTCCGAAAAGGAAAAGACCCTGCTGCGCCGCCTGTCGGTATTCGCCGGCGGCTGGACGCTGGAAGCGGCGGAAGCCGTCTGCGCCGACCCGGAATAGCGCAACCAGGCAGTTGATGGTTGATAGTTTGTAGTTGATAGAAATACCGAACACCGAATTCCTTAATTCAAAAATGAGCAATCACGCAGGAACCACACATCTATCAGGAACCACAAACGCCAACGCTCTGCAAGTCGAGGAACCGGCTGATGTGGAGGCATGGGAAGTTCTCGATCTGCTGCAATCGCTGGTGGATAAGTCGCTTGTCGTGTACGAAGAAAACGCGGACGGGCAGGGCCGCTACCGCCTGCTGGAAACCGTACGGCAGTACGCGAATGATAAGCTGACCACATCGCAGGAAGCGGCAGTCGTTCAGGAGCGGCATTGTACCTACTATCTTGGTTATCTGACGACGATTGAGCCAATGCTTGCCGGCGCGCGGCAGGCGGAAGGTTTGTCCGCGTTGGCGCAGGAACATGATAACGCGCGCGCCGGCATACGATATAGCCTGCATCGGCAGGATACTGAAACCGGCTTCGCATTTGCGCGCGGCCTGCAGCGCTTTTGGGGAATGCGGGGCCATCTGGAGGAAGGACGCGCATGCGCTGAGGCGCTGCTCACGTTGGATGAGCGGAATGCGCCTTCGCCGGCGCGGGGCGTTGTTTTGCATGGAACGGCTATTTTGGCCTATAAACAAGCGGATTACCTGGCCGCCCGCGCCATGCTCGAACAAAGCATTGCCATTTTTTTGCAGTTCGGCGATGAAGCGCGGCGCATGGCTTCCCTGCACGCGCTGGGAAACGTCGCCTATTTTCAGGGTGACTTCGCGGCAGCCCAAACCACGTATGAGCAGAGCCGCGCGCTTGCGCAAGAGCGCAATGATTTGCGCGGCGAGACTCTGGCCTGGCATGCGCTTGGAAACCTGGCCTATCAGCGCCGCGATTTTACGGAGGCCGGGCGATGTTATGAACAGTCGCTTGTTCGCGCGCGTTCTCTGGGCGATGCGCAGGCTCTTGCGCAGGCGCTGCTTTGCTGCGGCATTATCGCGGCGGAACAGGAAGAATACGTCAGGGCAAAACCCTTTTTCGATAAAGCGCTCACAACTCTCCTGCAATTGCAAGATCAGCATGGGATCGCCAATGTGCTTCATAATCAGGCGCATCTTTTCGTGCTGCAGAACCGTATACGGCCCGCGTCGCGGCTTTATGGCGCGCATGACAGCCTGCGCGACAGGCTGAAATCGCCTGTACATCTTTCCGACAAAGCCGATTACGATCAAGACATCGCGTTATGCCGCGCCACTCTGGGTGAAACGACATTCCAGCAGGAGTACAATCAGGGGCGTATGCTCGATTCCGAAGCGGCTGTTCAGTTTGCTCTTGACGCTTCGGAGGCCGCGCTATGAGCCATGAAGCCGTTGAAAATTGGGAAATTCTCGATCTGCTGCAATCGCTCGTAGACAAGTCGTTGGTGGTTCACGAGGAGGGCGCGGACGGGCAGGGGCGCTACCGCCTGCTGGAAACCGTGCGGCAGTACGCGAGTGAAAAGCAGGCCGCGAGGGACGAGAACATCGCCTGCCGCGCCCGGCACGGCGCTTTCTTTCTTGCGCTGGCCGAGGAGACGCGAACCAGACTGCGCGGGCGGGAGCAGGCGCAGTGGCTCACGCTGCTGGAAACCGAACACGACAACCTGCGCGCCGCGCTCGCCTTTTACCGCGCGACGCCGGACGCCTGGGAAATGCAGGCGCGGCTGGCCGCGTCGCTGACGCGCTTCTGGACGGTGCGCGGCTACCTGCGCGAAGGCCGCAAACATCTGGAGGACGCGCTAAATCACCCGGACGCGCAGCCCAACGCCAGGGCGCAGGCTGACGCGCTGGCAGGCGCGGCGAGCCTGGCCTATGAACAGGGCGAGTATAAGCCCGCGCAGGCGCTGTGCGAGCAAAGCCTTGCCATTCATCAGGAGCAGGGCAATCAGGAAGGCGTTGCCGCCGCGCTGAACAGGATGGGATTGATCGCCTGGCAGCAGGGAGAACTGGCCCGCGCCCGCGTCCATTTGGATGAGTGCCTGGCGATTCGCCGCAAACTTACGGATCGGCAATCCCTGGCGGCTTCGCTGTTGTGCCTGGGATTGATCGCGCAGCAGGAGGGGAACGGCTTGCAGGCCCGCGCCCTGTATGAGGAAAGCCTGCTGATTTTCCGGGAACAGCAGGATATGCTGCATACGGCGGCAGCCTTGAACAATCTCGGCACGATTGCCAGAGAACAGGCGGATTACGAGGGAGCGCGGCTGCTGTTCGCGGAAAGCCTGTCGTGCTATCAGGCGCTCAAGCACAAAGGCGGCATCGCGCTGATCCTGCTGAATCTGGGCCGTCTGGCGCAGATTCAGCAGGATTACGAGTCGTGCCGCAGTCTGGTACAGCAAAGTTTCGCGCTGTTTCAGGAAATCGGGGATCGGCACGGCATTGATTCCGCGCTGGAAGTTCGCGGGGAAGCCGCGCTTGCCTCAGAGGAATGGGAGCGGGGCGCGCGTCTTAGCCTGGCTCGCGCCGCTTTGTGGGAAAACATGGGCAACGTTATGTCCGCGCAGCAACGCGAAGAGCAGGAACGCGCCCTGCAGCATTGCCGCTTCCATCTGCCCGGCGAAAGGTATGACGCGATTGTAGAGGAAATGCGCGACCTGACACCCGAACAGTTCCTTGCGTCCGCAATGCGCGAATGAAAACAGACGCGATGCAAACGTAAACGAAGCCACGACCAATGAAATCTCTATAAACGAAACCTCTACAAACGAAACCTCTACAAATGAAGGAGACGCCGCATGAGCGAGGCAACGGCAATCGCGTTGTGGGAAGTTCTCGACCTGCTGCAATCGCTTATAGACAAGTCGCTTGTCGTCTATGAAGAAAGCGCGGACGGGCAGGGCCGCTATCGCCTGCTGGAAACCGTGCGGCAGTACGCGAATGAAAAGGAGACGGCGGAAGATAGCCGTGCCCTTTCCGGCAGGCACGGCGCGTATTTCCTCGCGCTGGCCGAAGAAGCCCGGACGCATTACGACAATGACGCGCAGAGAATCTGGATGCAGCGCCTGGAAACGGAGCATGACAATGTGCGCGCCGCCCTCCATGCAAACGCGGCGGCAAGCGGAGCATCGGCAGGCGGAGGAGATCGCGGGTGAAAAACTGCGCTTTGTCGCCGCGCTTGCCAAGTTCTGGTGGACTCGCGGCTACATGACGGAGGGCCGCGCCTGGGCCGCTTCCGCCCTTGCCCGCTCTGCAAATGCCCCCGCAAGCCTCCGCGCCGACGCGCTGCATGGCGGGGGCATCATGGCCGCGATGCAGGGGGATTATGGGATCGCGCAGGAGTGGCTTACCGAAAGCCTGGCGCTGCAGCGCGCGGAAAACCAACCGCGAGAAGCCGGGCTTGTTCTGCGCTCTTTGGGCGCGCTGTACACGGATATGAACGAGCAGGCGAAGGCGCGCGCCTGTCTGGAAGAGGCGCTGGCGCTCTTTCGGGCGTCAGGAGACCGGCGCGGCATTGCGTCGGTTTCAGGGACACTGGGCATTGTGTCCGCCCGGCAGGACGATCTTGAGGGAGCGCGCGCCATGATGGAAGAAAGCCTGGCCGTCCTGCGCTCGCTTGGGGATGCGCAAAGCGTCGCCAACACCCTGCACAATCTTGGCGTGGTTCTGGAATCCTCCGGGCATGTCGAGCGGGCGCGCGCCTGCTACACCGAAGCGCTGCAACAAACGCTGGCATTGGGCAACAAACTCTATCTGTACTGTTCGCTGGAAGCGCTGGCCGGGGTTGCCGTCACGCTCAATCACCCGGCCCGCGCCGTTTGCTTGTATGCCGCCGCGTTTGCCCTGCGCGAAAGCGTCCACGAGCCGCACAATGAGGCCGATTATGCCCGCGCGATGAAGAGGCTGCAAACATTGCGGCAGCAATTGGGCGATGCGGCCTACCAATCCGCCTACGCGCAGGGCAGCGCCATGACCCTGGATGAGTCGCTGGAATACGCCTTGAGCGATGAGGACAGGTAAGGCATTAGGCATTAGTCATTAGGCATTAGATATTAGATATTAGATATTAGATATTAGGGTGAACCGCTTGCTGTGAGAGATGAGGGGAAGATGATTGATTTGGAAGAACTGCCGATGCGCGTTGCTGTCGGGCAGATGAACGAACTGACGGACGAGCAACTGGCGTTTGCGCAGCAGTGCGGCGTTCAGGACGTGCAATTGAACACGCCCAAACTGCCCGGTGAGGAACGCTGGGAACTGGAAGACCTGCGCGGCTTGCGGCAAAAGGCGGCGGCGCGCGATTTGCGCCTGATTGCCATAGAAAACGTGCCCATCGCCTTTTACGACAAAATCATGCTGGGATTGGAAGGGCGCGAGCGGCAGTTGGAGAACATGCGCGCGACAGTGCGTAATATGGGGAAGGCCGGTATTCCTATTTTGGGCTACCACTGGATGCCCAATGGCGTGTGGCGCACGGATTTTGCCACGCCGGTACGCGGCGGCGCGATCTCCAACTCGTTCAAATATGCGCTGGCAAAAGACGTGGCGTGGACGCACAGTGTGGAATACTCCGAAGCCCAAATGTGGGCCAATTACGACTGGTATCTGGAGCGAATTCTGCCGGTCTGTGAGGAAGCGGGCGTTCGCTTTGCCCTGCATCCCGACGATCCGCCCGTGCCCACGCTTGGCGGCGTGGCGCGTTTATTCCACAGTTTCGATAACTTCCGGCGCGCGCTGGAAACCCATGCCAAGTCCCATGCACGGCCTGGATTTTTGTCACGGCTGCTGGTCGGAAATGCGCGGCGGTGCGGGGATTCTGGAGGCTATCGAGTGGTTTGGCAGCCGGAACCAGATTTTTTATGTCCACCTGCGCGACGTGCAGGGTTGTGCCGAAGACTTCACAGAGTGCTTTCTGGATGAGGGCAACAGCGACATTGTGGCGGTAGTTCAGAAACTGAAGGACGTGGGCTTTCGCGGCTTTATTCTGGACGACCATGTTCCGCATCTGGTGAACAACTCGCCCTGGGGCCATCGCGGACGCGCTTTTGCCACCGGCTATCTGCTCGGCGTCCTCCATTCGGTCAACAAAAGATAGCAGCAACAAAAGTTAGCAGCAAAACAAAGGCGGTTTCATGAGCATTGAAGGAGTATTGCCGCGCCGGGACGGGCGAGAAAACACGCAGTCCGCGCTTCCGCAGGCGGTTGGGCAAAAAGCCGCCGACGTTTTGGAGGCGGCAGTCGGCAGCGCGCAGGAGGGGGAAGACAAGCCGCGCAGTATTGAGCAGGAACTGCGCGCCAGCAAGGAAGCGCTCGACCTTGCCATTAACGGCGCGCAACTGGGAACCTTCTACTGCGACATGCCCCCCAACCATATTGTCTGGAACGACACCTGCAAGGATCATTTCTTCCTGCCCCACGATGCCACAGTGGACTTCGACCTGTTTTATGCGCGTTTGCACCCCGATGACCGCGAACCGACCCGGCAGGCGGTCATGCGCTGCATTGAGGACGGCGTTCAGTATAATATGGAATACAGAACCGTCGCCCCGGATGGCCGGATGCGCTGGATCAACGCCATCGGCAAAACCTATTACGACGAAGAAGGCAAGCCCCTGCGCTTCGACGGCATCACCATTGACATTACGGAGCAAAAGACGCGGGAGCAAACGCTCAATTTTCTAATCGAACTCAATGACGCTACGCGGCAGATGCAGGAACCCGAAGAAATCATGGCGACGGCAGCGCGCCTGTTGGGGGAGTTTATGCGGGTATCCCGGTGCGCGTATGCCACTGTGGAAGCGGACGAAGACCATTTCACGATCTACAAGGATTACACGAACGGCTGCGCCAGTTGCGCGGGCAGTTACCGGCTGGAATTGTTCGGACCGCGCGCCGTCGCGCAACTGCGCGCCGGTCAAACGTATATCGTCCGTGACCGGGACCGGGAGGCCACAGTTGAGGATGACCTTGCCGCGTTTCGCGCCATTGACATACAGGCCATTATCTGCACTTCGCTGATCAAAAGCGGGCGTTTTGCGGCCATGATGGCGGTGCATCAGACGGAGCCGCGCCAATGGACAGCCGGGGAAATCAAGCTGATGGAAATGGTGGCCGAGCGTTCCTGGGCGATCATCGAGCGGGCGTATGCCGATAAGCGCTTGAAGGAGCGTTCCGAGGAGATTGCCGCGCTCAACATCCAGCTGCGCCGCTCCATACAGGAGACCCACCACCGCGTCAAGAACAACCTGCAAATCATTGCGGCTCTGGCCGAACTGCAAATGGACGACGACGCGATGGTTCCCGCCGCCGCCTTGAAGCGCATGAGCCAGCATACCCGCTCCCTCGCGGCGATTCACGACCTGCTGACGCAGCAGATCAAAGACGATGCGCATACGGACAGCATTTCGGCAAAAGCGATCATGAACAAATTGGTTCCCCTGCTGCAAATCACGGCGGGCGAACGCTCCCTTTACTGCCTGTCGGACGACTTTATGTTGCCGGTGCGGGAAGGCGCATCGCTCACGCTGCTGGCAAGCGAACTCGTGGGCAACGCCATCAAGCATGGGGCCGGGGCCATCAGGGTGACGCTGCATCAGGAGGCAGAAACCGCGCGCCTGACGGTGACGGATGAGGGCAAAGGCTTTCCCGATGGGTTTAATGCCGCAAAAGCCGCGAACACCGGTTTGAGTTTGATAGACAGCACAGGGCGCTACGACCTGCGCGGAACCATCGTCTACCAAAACCGACCCACAGGCGGGGCGCAGGTTGTCGTCACGTTTCCCATTACGCGGACAGAGGAAAAAGACACGAATGAATTGTTGTTCGATGGAAAAGGAGCGATATGAAACTCGGAGCGAATTCTGTGTTGTTTGGCGGGCATGATCTGGAAACGGCTTTTAAGTATCTGGCCCTGTCGGGCTACGACGGCATCGAACTGTCGGCCATTGACGGCATGAGCGAGCATCTGGTGTTGGACAACTGGCGCGAACTGGCCCCAACGATTAAAAAACTGTCGAGCGATTACGGGCTGGAACTGCTGGCAATGGAGCAGCCGAACCAGAACCCGGAAAAGATGGAGCAGGCGTTTCAGGCCGCCGCGGAAATCGGTATTCCCATCGTCAACTGCGGGCCGGGCGGCAAATCCGACGATGAAAGCAGCCTGCAGGAAAGCATTGACTCGCTCGGTCGCCTTGCGGATCGGGCGCAGGCGCATGGCGTGATTTTGTGCGTGAAAGCGCACGTTGGGGCAAGCATATACAACACGCCCACAACCCTGCGGGCGATGGAAGCGATTACATCCCCCGCCTTCGGCATTGACATGGACCCCTCGCACATCTGGCGCGCGGGCGAAAACCCTGTAGACGCGATTACCGCCGTGCTGTCCCGCGTCAAGCATGTCCATATCCGCGACTGCAAGGGGCGGCAGCAAAACCCCGGCAAGCCCGAAGACCAGGCCAACGGGCGGGGCGACATTGATCTCGTCGGCTACATCGGCGCATTGCACAAGGGCGGCTACACCGGCCCGGTCAATCTGGAAATCATCGGCGCGAAAACGTATAGCGTGGAGCAGTGCTGCATCATCGCGGCGGAATCGCGCGGCCATATACAGGCGTGTCTGCAAGCCTGTGGCGCGCGGTAAAGCCTTGTAAATTTTCGCTATTTATCCGAGAGGAAGGGTATGCTATAATTCAGCAAAGCGATACAGAAGGGAACTGCGACAATGAAAGAAATCCAACTTTCGCCCGAAGCGCAATGCCAGGAAGCCGCCCTTGAAGCCGCAATGGAACGGCTGCGTGTGGAGCGGCTGAAGAGCGATGCTCAAAACCGTGCCCTTCAATCTCTAATCGAACGTGAAGAGCAACTTGCAACGCAGCTTCAAGAGGTTCTCAGGGTTCGTAAATCAATAAGTTCCCAACCAGCGGAAAGGCCGCTCTCTGCTAACGGGAAGTGGTGAAGGTTTTGGGAAACGGGTGGGCAGAAAAAAGGATATGTAGAGTCATCGTCGAAATCTTGGCAATACAGCGCTTCCAGCCCGATGTCTCGTTGTGTCAAGTTGTAGGAGTGAGGCGTCGTGACCTCAGCAACGTCAGGGTGGGCGGGTGTGGACAGGCATCTTCTTGCGCCTCCCTTCCTGTGGGTGTAACATCTGTGTAGTAGACGTATGTGCATGTTTAGACAGGCTGAGTGAGGCAAAGGTTTCGTTTGTTTCGCGTTATTTTTAATTTTTTTGGATTGATTTTGCGGCAGGTTTGCTGTTGGCGTCGCCAGCAAAACACGCAGATGCTGAGCGAGAGGGATGCGGAAATCGCTTAGGATATTCACCAACAGCACACCCAGGAGCGCCACGCCTCGTAGGATGTCCAGTGCGGTGTAGCGTTCCATTGCGCTGACAGGCTGCTAATGACTTAGATTTGCGCCAGTTGTCGTAATGCGCAGATGCTCCCTAGAACGCCATTCACAAACGCAAAATCAGCCCTCTTGAGAGGGCTGATTTTGCGTTTGTGAATGGCGCAGAATGCCGCCACCAGAACGCTTTAGTCTGCCCCACGTTTCCGTCTAAGCCTCAGCAAACCCATTCCACTCATGCCCAGGCCGACGAGTAAGGCGATGTTGCCGGGTTCCGGTACAGCGTTGATGAGATGGAACGAGGAGTGGCCGTAGGTTACTCCATCGTTTCTGACACGAAAGTTATTGACGTTCAATGCCGTTCCATCTTCCAGTGTGCCGGCGAGTGAGTAAAGGCTGTATCCGTTGATGTAGTTCGGATTGATCAGGGACGCGACAAGGCCACTGCCGTAAATGTTGATTGTGCCGCCTTCCGCCGCGCGCAAGCCCCCAGCAAACAGGCCGCCATAGATGTTGAGAATGCCCTGATTAAAAGCATCCACCTCTCCGGTGATATTGCCGCCGGTGACGTTGACGATGCAACTGCCCAGGGAATTGCCCAGATAGTCCGTGCTGCCGTTGGCAACCAGCGCTCCGACCGTGCCGCCACTGACGTTGATCTGCTTGCCCTGCCCCTCCAGATCATCCACATTGCCGCCACTCACATTGATGATGGCCGCATCATCGCTGAGGACAAAACCGCTGCTGCCACCAGAGATGTTGACAGTGCTGTTGTCATAGGGGAAAAGGCCGGCAACATTTCCCCCGGAGATACTGACCACGCTGGAATTGAAAATGTCCATCTCATTGGGAATGTCGGCTCCCACCACGACCTGAACTGTGGGCGAAGACGGGCCGGTGAAGTGGCGGCTGAAATCATTGTCATCGTAGTAGCCGCCCGCATAGCCGACAATGGCAAAGTCGGTGTTGACCGCGTTGTTGAGGGTGGCATTGTTAGGGTAGTAGGTGTAGGAGAAGGCAAATTGGGCGCGCGCCTGCGTTGCGCTCAGCAGCGTTAGCCCGACAAGGGCGAGAGAGAATTTCAGGTTCATAGATGGTGTTTTCCTTTTCAGAGTACGGCTCGTTTACTTGCGGGCGCGACAGCGGCGAATGGCGAAGACGCCTCCGCTTACGCTCAGTCCAAGGAGAATCGCAACGCTGCCGGGTTCGGGGACTGCGGCGGGAGCGACCGTAAAGCGCACATTATCATAGCCGGCCCAGAGATCGTAACTGAAAGTGTCGGTGTCGCCGGTCACGACGAGATAGCGGATTGGATCGTTGCTGTCCAGCGTAACGCGCGCCGAGGCAAAGGTCGGGCTGAAGGCATACACCTCCCCGCTCACATAGTTCAAGTCGGCGTCCAGACCATAAAACAGAGCGCTTCCAAACCCCCAGTAGGTATCGAGGCTGACATCCATCACCGGTTGATCGAAGGCGATCCAGAAGTTGGGATCGCCGTTAGCATTGACATAGTCGGTGAGACTGTGCAGCACATTGCCGGAAGGCAGCTCGGACGGATCGGCGGAGGCCGGGAAAGAGGGATCGAAGTCTGTTGCGGTGGCCGTCATTCCCGTATTGGTGGCGAAGGGAGTCCCGCTGAAATTGTTGCCACCCAGCACATTCGGGACGAAGTGTGCGCCCCAGGCGGCATACTGCTCCGAGATAGTCGTCCCTTCCAAAATCGCATTGCCGGAAGCGTCCGTGTCGAAATCAATCGTGTGGGTTTGTGCCTGCGCGCCTCCTGCCCACAACATCAGGGCAAGCACGACAAGCGCTATTCGCGTTTGCATCGTAAGTTTTCCTTTCAAGCTGTTCATTCACTTTTTAGAGGCGACCGGCGCCGGAATACACATGAGAAACCGTGATGTCTGTGCCGACGCGCAGGGCGGGCAGGGAGAAACTGAACACAACATCGAGCGACGCGCCGGGGGCGAGGGAGCCGTTGGGGACACCCAACGCATAATAACTGCTGCCTAGCGGCTCGGCCACCTGCGTCTTTCCACTCACCTGCGGGCTGGCAAGAAAGGCGGCTCCGGGCGTGGTGAGCGTGACCTTGAGCAGGCCGGCCATCGGTGTGCCGGACAAATTTTTCAGCGTCACAACGCGCTCCCATAGCTTGGAAACGGGATTGTAGCGCGGTTTGGCGGAGACGGTGATGCCCAGTTGGTTCGTGACTTCCTGTGGCGTTGGCAGGACGACATCCGAGGGCGTCAGCAAAACCGCTTCCGCCGAACGAATGGCAAATTGGCCCGGATAATACTCGAAGGCGACAAATCCCTCTGCCGCGATCTGCCCTTTGCTGTTGATGGCGTAAGGGAGCAGATGGGTGTAGGGCAACGCCTCGTCGGTCATGGCAATGAGGTTTTTTGTCCTGCTGCCGTCGTAGTAGAAGCCGGAATAGGGATGGAACGAATCGGAATACAGGCCCTCATCGCCGCTGCCGAACGCGCCTACGGCTTGTCCGGCGTCGTTGATGTCTACGGCAATGGACTTGGCTCCGAAGTGGTGAATATCAGTGAGAGTTCCGCCCGACCAGAGGGCGGCATGGTCCTGTCCATGTCCAAGCTGCAGTTCCACGTAGCCTGCCACGTTGCCATTGCCGTTGATGGCCCGCGCCCCGCCGCCTACTCCCAGGAAGGGAAGCGCTCTGCCTCCGTTGACGCTGTCCCAGAGGAAGGGCAGGCTTGGCGCGGTGGAGTTGACATTGCCTTCGCCCACGACCTGCCCCGCGTCGTTGAGGCCATACGCGGTTGCGCCCGTACCCGGAACGTTCAAGGCCGTTGGAACGCCATTCGCATCCCAGAGAACCGGCGTCGTCAGCCTTGCGCCTGGTGAAAACGACTGCCCTGCGATCTGGTTCGCGTTGTTTATTTTGCGCGGGAACACGGAAGCGCCCGCTTGCAGCGGCAATAGAGGCGTTGCCGCGCCGCCGGCGAACAGGAAGTACCCGTTACCGGAGCCGTTCAGCGCGCTGTAAAAGCCGATAAGACTGCCGCTGTCGTTGATGCCGGACCGTATAACTCAGAAAGGTAGAATTGGGATATACGGAATCGAACGCGTACTGCATTCCATTCACGGCATCCCATTCAAAGCCGAACAGGAAACCGCCGACCTTGCCGCCATTCGGCGAAGTTACCTGTCTTCCCGACGAGCCGCCCACCACCTGCGCAGTGGCATTAAGGCTGACACCGCGACTGAGCTTTAAGTTGTCATCGCCAGGCAGCCAGCCCAGCCGTGTCACCGTGAAACTGTTTTGCCCCAAAGCGGGTCTGGTCGTTGTGACTGCCGTGACGGTTCCCGTAGTGAGAGCCAGAGCGAGAATACTGCGGAAGAGTGGTTTCATGCATGTGTTACCTTTCAAGAAAGCAAACGTTGTGAGAGAACTGCCTGCGGAACAGTTACTTGCAGGCGCAGTATTTTCGGGGGGCGCATAAAGAGGAGAAGTTTCCGGCTGCCCTTCTGAGAAGAAAGGATGGCAGGCCAGCGTGTCAAAAAGTGTTACAAAGCAGCAGGATTTTTCGCCGTTCACAGTAAATCTAGTTCTGAAATGAAAGACAGCCCGAAATCAACTGTTTTCGCATCGCCGGAAGAGGATCCCCCCGCTCCTTGCCTCTGCCTGTTCGGCGTTTTTTCCCTCAGCGTTCAGGGACGCGCCGCGCAGTCTCTCTCCCGCGCCGCAAAAGAACTGCTGGCCCTGCTTGTGCTGCGCGGCGAAACCCAGACCACACGCTCCTGGCTTGTGGGTGTTCTCTGGCCCGATGCCGCGCCCGACCGCGTTCTTTACTACCTGCGCCGCACCCTGAGCGAACTCCGCGCCGCGCTCGGTCCCGACCGCAACCGGCTTGTCTCGCCGGATACGACAACCCTGCGCTTCGACACAAAGGGAATAAGTTGTGATGTTCTCGACTTCGACTGCCTGGTAAAGCAGAACACCGAGGCGGCCTTATCGCAGGCGGTAGCGCTGTATCACGGCGCGCTGCTTGAAAATCACGACGCGGAATGGATTGGACCGGAACGCTTCGCCCGCGCGGAACGCTATCTCGCCGCGTTGGAAACGCTTGCCGGGTTGCGGGAGCAGGGGGGAAATTTACCGGAAGCGGCGCGTTTGTGGCAGCGCTCTCTCGCCGCCGACCGCCTGCGCGAACCGGCGTATCGCCGTCTTATGGGGATTTATGGGCGGTTGGGCGATGGGGTAGGCATGGAGCGGCTGTACCGCGAGTTACGACGTCACCTGTGGGACGAACTGCACGTCGAGCCGACCGCAGAAACCACCGCGCTGTACCAGGCTCTTCGCGCTCGAATGCAGACGCGTTCCACAGAGCGTATTGAAGAAAACAGACTGGCCGCGTCTCTTGCCGCCGCACCCGCTTTACCCTGCCCGCTGACCCTGCTCGTGGGGCGGGTAGCGGAACAGGAG
Source organism: uncultured Chthonomonadaceae bacterium (assembly GCA_963835065.1). Taxonomy (GTDB): domain Bacteria; phylum Armatimonadota; class Chthonomonadetes; order Chthonomonadales; family Chthonomonadaceae; genus CAWFQB01. The sequence goes on from CAWIEK010000011.1 coordinate 68,735, forward strand.
AAGAGTCATGCCGCGCTGCAAACCGCTCGCCTGGTGACGCTGGTTGGGCCGGGAGGCGTGGGAAAGACCCGGCTGGCGCTGGCCGTCGGGGAACGGGAACGCCAGAACTATGCAGATGGCGCGCGCTTCGCCGACCTGACGCCTGCCAAAACCGACAAGGATGTGCCGCAGGCCGTCATAGCCGCGCTCGGCCTGGTCTCCGAGGCAGGCGTGACCATGCAGGAGGCGCTGCGCGGCTTTTTTCAGCCCCGGCAGTTGCTGCTGATTCTGGACAACGCCGAGCATCTTGCTGACGCCTGTGCCGCGCTTGCAGGCGAGTTGCTGCGCGCCTGTCCCCACCTGACGATTCTCTGCACCAGCCGCCAGCCGCTGTATGTTCCCGGTGAGATTGTGCTGCCGATTGCGCCGCTTGCCGTGCCGGACGCGACCAGGCCCCATGCTTCGCCCGCCGTGTATGCAGAGAGCCTGTCACAGTATGATTCGGTCTCCCTGCTGCTGGACAGGGTTCGCCAGGCCGCGCCCGCCTTTCGCCTGACGCCGCGCAACGCCCCTGCGGTCGCCCACATCTGCCGCCGCCTTGACGGACTTCCGCTGGCGCTGGAACTCGCTGCTGCCCGGTTCCGCAGCCTGTCTGCCTCGGAGATTGCCGCCAGGCTGGATACCCGATTTCGCCTGCTGGGAAGCGGCAATCCCGCCCTGCCGCGCCATCGCACCCTGCACGCCGCTCTCGATTGGAGTTACGATCTGCTGACGGGAGCGGAGCGGCGCTTGCTGCGGCATCTCTGCGTGTTTCGGGGTGGCTGGACACTGGAAGCGGCGGAAGCGGTCTGCCCCGTTGAAGAATCGGAAACAGTGTCGCTTTTGACCTCCCTGGTAGACAAATCGCTGGTGGTGTACGAAACGCCGGACGAGCAGGCGCGGTATCGCCTGCTGGAGATGACCCGGCAGTATGCGGCGGAACGCCTGGAGGCGGAGGAGCAATCGGCATTGGAAGCGCGTCATGCCGCCTTCTTTTATGACATGGCCCGCTCGGCGGATGCGGAGGCGCAGGCGACTTATCTGCCCCAGCGCACGCTTGCGCTCTGGCAGGAACGTGACAACTTCCGCTCTGTCCATGCCTGGTATCAGGAGCGGGATGCGGACAGGGCGTTGTGGCTGGAGTTCTTCCTGTATGCCGCTAGCATTTGGTCCCTACAGAACGCAGACGAGTGGATTTCCCGCTTGCAGCAGCCCATGCCTCCCACGCAAACCAGCATCTTCATCATGCTAATAGTGGGATCTTGGACACTCTGGAACGGACATTCCGCCTGCGAAGTTTTGTTACAAAACACACTGGCGTTGGCTCGCGCTTGCGACGAGCGCGTACTTCAAATGCACGCGCTGGATCTGCTCAGTACCCTGGAAGAAGAGCGCGGCAACTCGCGCCGCGCATGGGAATATGCGGAACAGGCCATTGCCATCGCGCCGGATAATGTGAGTGCCTTTATTCTGGCGAGAATGGTGGGAAGGGCCGCGCTGTATATGGCGCAGTCGGGGGAAGCTGAGGCGGCCGTGGCGCGAATGCGGACGCAACTTCAGGAAGGCCGACGAAGCAGCGACTGGCGCGTTGTTCATCCGACTTTGGATATTCTGGGACAAATTTTGCTGCAACAGGGCGAGTACGCGGAAGCCTGGGCGTACTGGAACGAGTGCGTTCCGCTTGCCGAGCAGTTCCAGCCCCAATCGCTGCCCAACCTGTGGCGGCAACTCGCGCAGACGGCTCGCAGGCAGAACAACAATGCGGAAACGTGGCGCTGTCTGGAGCAGGCGCTTGCCGTCAGTCAGCAGTTAAAGGCTCTGGATCGGGAAGGCTGGACGCGCTGGGACATGGCGGAACTGGCTTTTCAGCAGGGCGACCGGGCAGGAGCGCAGGCCCATTTGCGGGAGTGCTTTACTGTGTTCGAGGCCAATTTCGAGCCGCGCAGCCTGACCCTGTGCCTGATCAAAATGGCAAAGTTCTGCGCCGCCTGGGAACAGTACGCCCGGGCCGCCACTCTGCTGGGCAGTGTGGAACGGGCTTTTGAAGAAAAGAACTTTGCCACGAGTTCGCATCACCAGGAGCTTCGCGTCTCCCTTGCTGAGGACGTTTGCCGCGCCATCGGAGCCGAAGCGTGGCAGGCCGCTTGGGAGCGCGGCAGGCAAATGCCTCTGGCGCAAGCCGTGGCTTATGCCGCAGACCACGAGCGTTCCTCCTGACTGAAAAACGCTTCCGATGGCGTAACATTCAGGGAGTAAGCCGATTTTCGGCATACAGTGGCAGCACAATCTGGTGCAAAGAGATCGCTTGAACTAGCAATCATTGCCAGCGAGGAAGGATGGTCATCTTCTGAACCCAAATAATTTCCAAAGTGTGAAAACGGGCTTTTCAAGACCCTGCTCATCCAGGTACACTTATGCCCCATAACGCGTTTTATGCAGCACAACAACATTTCAAAGAGCGGCCAAGCAACCGCTCTTTCCATTCCCTCGATAGGCAGACATAACCCCTATTCTGTCAGTTCATTCTTCCAACCGCCATTTTAAACCAGAAATCCTCTCAATTGCTCGCTCGCTATTTTGTACGTGATAATCCCTTTTATCACGAAAAGCGGCGTTCAGCGCACTTTGAGAAGGGGCAGGTCGCCGGCGGAGTCGAGGGGTTCCTAGAGCTTGGGGCTTTGCTTGCCGGGGGCGACGAGTTCACGGACGCGGTTGAAGATGTAGCTGAAGGCGTTGCGGAACACGATTACGCCGTCCGCGTCCACGTAGGCTTTGTTTTGCTGTTGGGAATGTTCGCTTTCTCTCTACAGGCAGGGATAGGGTATAATCAAAAAGGTAGATAGAAAGGAAGCACGACGATGGCAGAAGTCACAACTTTCGTCCGAAGCCAGACGCCAGATTGCCGCCCTGGAAGCGACAAACGAACGATTGCTTACGGAAGGCATGAACCTCGACGCGCGTACCAAAGCCCTTGAAGAACTCACGCGCCGCAAGGAAAACATGGTTCGCCGCTATCAGGAATTTCTCGCTGAAATCCAGGCCGAACGCCAGGCCATTGAAGCCGAGTACCAGCGTATCAACAGCGTGAGCAAGTCAAGCTGATGCGGAACGCTCTGCGGCAATCGGTTCGCTCCCGTGATGACTTTCGCTGTCGTTATTGCAGCGTGACGGAAACTGATGTTGGTTCTGAACTGACTAATGATCACTTTCAGCCCCGCGCTCAGGGTGGAAATGATGCCCCTGATAATCTTGTCTACTGCTGCCACCCTTGCAACGAATTCAAACATGATTACTGGCAGACGGAACAGGATTGACGTCTGCTTCACCCGCTTTTCGATACGCCGGCAGAACACATCCACGAACAAGACGACGGCACTCTGCTTGCTATGATAGAGCGCGGGGGCAATCATCTGCGCGTCCTGCGCCTTAATCGTCCCGAACTCATTGCTCACCGAATATGCAAGCGATTTTTAGAGACACGCGAAGTTCAGCACAAGGCAGCGGAAGAGCGGTTTGCCCGGATAGAAGCAGAACTCCGCGACCTCAAATGTAATGTTGCAGTTCGTGACATTTTGCGCCCCGCGCCTGCGCCAATATAGCCAGGCGCGATTGTTGTTCGTGCCAAATCCCGCTGCCAGCATATTTATGATTTATTGCAGGAACGGCAGGGAATTTCCTGTTCCAAGGAGAACTACACGGGCAGTACGTACATAAACTTCCTCAAAGAGAGAGCAGGCAATCGTGAGAATTGAAGCCATCCATATACAGAACTATAAGATGTTTCAGGACGTTAACCTCAAAAACCTTCCTAACATGTGCGTGTTTTTAGGAGCAAATGGTTCTGGAAAGTCCACACTCTTTGATGTATTCACGTTTTTGCAGGATGCGCTTACGCATAATGTACGGCAGGCATTGGCACGAAGGGGAGGCTTTCGAGAGGTTGTTTCCCGCAATAAACAAGGGCCTATTTCTATAGAACTGAAATTTCGTGACACCGCCGATGGCCCACTTATTACCTATAGTGTGCAAATCGGGCAGGAACAGGGGCAGCCCATCGTAGAAAGTGAACTGTTGCAGTATAGGCGTGGGCAGCGCGGACAACCTTGGCGTTTCCTGGACTTCAAACATGGAGTAGGTAATGCCATCACAAACGAAGAAGATTATGACAAACCGGATGCGGAAATGAAACGCGAACCTCAGAAGTTGGATGCGCCTGATATTTTGGCGATCAAAGGATTGGGGCAGTTTCAACGGTTTCCTGCCGCGACGCAGTTTCGTCGCCTCATTGAAAATTGGTACATCTCTGATTTTCATATCAGCGACGCGCGTGACAGTCCTGAAGCCGGTTATGCAGAGCATCTTTCTGCGCGAGGTGAAAACCTTCCACTCGTAGCGCAGTATTTATACGAAAATCACCGGGATCGTTTTAATGCGGTGCTGGACAAGATGAAACAGAGTATTCCGGGCGTGTCTCAGGTGCAGGCGGCGCTGACGGAAGACGGGCGCGTGGTGTTGAAATTCCAGGATGGCGCTTTCAAAGACCCCTTTATAGCCAGGCATGTCTCGGATGGAACCATTAAGATGTTCGCCTACCTCCTGTTGCTGCACGACCCCAACCCGCACCCGCTCCTGGCAATAGAAGAACCTGAAAACCAATTGCATCCAGAGCTTCTGCTGGAGTTGGCAGAGGAGTTTCGTGGCTATGCGCGGCGCGGAGGGCAAGTTTTTGTTTCCACACACTCGCCTGACTTTGTAAACGGTGTGCGCCTTGATGAACTTTTCTGGCTGACCAAGAAGGAGGGCTACACTCAGATTACCCGCGCATCCAACGACGATACACTGAGAAATTTGGTGCGAGAAGGTGACTTGCCGGGCTATTTATGGAAGCAGAAATTCTTTGTGGGAGCCGGTCCAAAGTGACAAAACTTGTGTTTCTGGTCGAAGAACCTTCCATAAGTGAGGTCCTGGAGGTGCTGCTTCCACGTCTTTTACCACAGAACATCCTTTTTCAAGTCGTGCCGCACGAAGGCAAGAACGATCTTGAAAAATCTATTCCACGTAAACTTAAGGGTTGGCGGGAACCAGGCGTTCGCTTTGTGGTTATGCGGGACAATGATAATGGCGATTGTAAACAGCTAAAAGCGAGACTGATGGAAATGTGTGCAGAGAACCAACGCGCTGACACGTTGGTTCGCATTGTCTGTCAGGAATTAGAAGCGTGGTATCTGGGGGATTTAGCTGCCGTTGCTAACGCTTATAACAAGCCTTCCCTCGCTCTACAGCAGAACACGCGAAAGTTTCGTGATCCAGACAAATTAACACGCCCCTCCGAACACATCCAGCGTCTTGTGCCGGAATTTGAAAAATTCGCTGGCGCTCGCAACATAGCCCCGTATCTTACGATAGAAAACGCGCGTTCCCATAGTTTCCGTGCCTTTGTCAACGGCGTTCGCCGCCTCGTTGTCGAAGCAACACAGAACGCTTCCAACCATCAAAATACTTTAGATGCGGCACAATCTACTAAACAGACCGCTCCAACAGACTGAGCCGAGGCTGCATGCGCCCTATTGTTCGCGCATTGTTGTTTTGGTAGTTACTGACGCATAACAAATTTTCGCGTTCAGCGTACTTTCAGTAACGGAAGGTCGCCGGCGGAGTCGAGGGGTTCGTAGAGCTTGGGGCTTTGCTTGCCGGGGGCGACGAGTTCGCGGACGCGGTTGAAGATGTAACTGAAGGCGTTGCGGAACACGATTACGCCGTCCGCGTCCACATAGGCTTTGTTTTGCGCTTGCCCCATTTCCAGAAACGCTTTGGTGAACGCGCCGTGCATCCATGTCTCGTTTTCCAAACTTTGCTCCGTCGGGCGGCAAGCCGAGAGGACGTACAGGCCGCTTTCCGTGGCTTCGCGGATGGTTTCGCGGCGCGGGTCGAAGCCCCGGCCTTTTACCGGGTCGAAGGTGCGGAACAGTTCGATGCCGACGCCCCCGGCATGGCAGGTGTCAATCAGGAGCAGAACCGGGCAGGGCAACTGCTTCAAGCGGTCAATGATTTTGCTCCACGCCACGCCGGTTTCTTCCATGCGCGCCTGGCTGGAAGCGTCCAGATTGGAGGGCGCGAAGAACAGCGAGGTTTTGTCCGGGCCGCCCGGAAAGCCGTGCGAGGCGACAAACACCACCACGCAGTCGCGCCGGTTTTTGCCCACGCGCTTGCTCAGGTCTTCGATGGCCTGCGTAATGCCCTCCCCCGTTGCGGCCTCGTTCAGCAGGGATTTCGCTTCGATGTGCTTGAACAGCTTGTCCTGCTGCGCGCGGTACAGGCTTTCCATCGCTTTGGCATCCTCGACGGTGTACCCTAGCTGCCAGCGGGCGTCCAGTTTGGGGAATTTGCCGACCCCGATAGACAGCAGGTGCAGCGTTTCAAAGTGCGTTTCGTCCTCCTGCGCGTTGGCGGCTTTGTACGTGACGTGCAGTTCCGAGGCCAGTCCGCGCACCCCCTGCGCATTAACGGCAAAAACGCGGATCGTGTTGGGTCCAGGCGTGAGCGCAACCGTGAACTGCGGCTGCTTGTTGTCCGGCCCGGCATCCACTTCCACGATGTTGCGGGCGGCGGGCGATTCCAGAACAACGGCGCGCATTTTGGAATCCGGGCGCGCGTTGCCCTCGTAGCCAGCGGTCACGGTCACTTCCGGGGTATCTACCACGCTGTTGTCGCGTGGCGATTGTATCACGATGGCCGGAGGAGCGAGTTTGGGCAAGTCCTGAAGGATGTCAACGGCTGCCGTCGGCTTGCCGCGCTCCTGATCGGCCTGCTGCAAGGCGAGTGTCAGGCTGCCGGTCTTGAACTGGTAGAAAATCACGTCTGGGCGGTACAGCAGGGGCGCGAACCGGTCGGCGGAGTAGTAATCGGGCGCTTTGTCCAGGCCGTGATTGACGTGCCAGCCGATCAAGCGATCTCCGGTTGCCGAAGCGTTGTAATAGCCCTGCGGCGTCCACGCGACCCAATCGTCCTCATTGGCCTGAAAAATGGAAAGCAGGGGGCGCGTAATCCGCCGCCCAAGCGCGACGATTTCGTCTTTGGGATCGAGACTCCAGATGCGAATGGTCTGATCCATCGAAGCGGACGCGAGGTATTTGCCGTTGGGCGATACGGCAACCGCAGTGACGGGGCCTTCATGCCCTTCAAACAGGCGCGTTGGCGGGCCATCCGGTTTGGCGTACAGGGCAAGATACTGATCCGAGCCGACAATCACGCTCCCGTCCTGCGTGTACGTGGCGCACCGAAACAGATCGCCCGTTTGCGCGGAAATGCGCCTGGGGTTGCCGCCCTTGCCGCCCGGTTTGTCGCCCATTGTCAGGCTCGCATTGTCGAAAGCGATGTCTAATTGTCCGTTTGCGCCCCGCGTTTCGCCGCTCACCCAGGGGCTTGTCGGATCAAACGTATCGGCGGGAACGGCGCGGGACAGATCGAACGCGGCTTCCAGTTTCGCGCTTTTGTAGGCGGTGTTCCACGCGACCTGCGTATTGTCCGGCGACCACGCGACGGCGAAATTGGGCTTGCCGGTTCCCTGCAGGGCGCGAACTTCGTCCCCCGTCGCGGCTTTCCAGACGTGAATGGTTCCGAACAAATCTCCCGTTGCGGCCTGCGTTCCATCCGGCGCAAGGGCGCAGGCGAAAATCGGCGCGGCGTGGGTGTTGAACGTTCGGGTGACGTGGAAATCCGGGCCGGTCCACACGCTTGCCGACAAGTCCTGCCCGCCCTCTCCTCCGGCACTGAGCATTTCGCGCCCGTCCGCACTGAACGCGAGGCAAACAACCGTATCCTTCTGGCGCGGCAGGGCTTCCGGCTTGGAATTGGCCTGCCCGTTCCAGAGGTGAATGGTTCCGTCCCGGCTGCCGAACGCAAGCGCGTTCTGCGACGACCACGCGACGCAGTTGACCAGATCGCGCCACGCCCATTTTTGGTTTTGCTTGTAGCTGCGCGTATCCCACACAAGCACTTCGCCACTGAAAGCGTTTTTCGTGGTTTCATGGCTGCTGGCAACCGCAAGCTGCGAACCGTCCGGCGACAGCGCGACCCCGGCAAGGTAGGGGCGGGACTGCCGATCTTTCAGCGACCATTCGTGCAGCGATTTTTGATCCGCCACATCCCACAGCCGTACGGAGCCATCCGCATCGCACGACGCCAGCCGCTTCCCATCTCCCGAAAACGCAAGCCCCGTCACCGTGTTCAGCAAATCGCCATGCGCTGTTTGTATGCGACTGGCATGTCCCGCCAATTTGCCGACAATCTTGCCCGTTGTGTAATCCAGCAGCAGGATATTGCCATGCCCACTGGTCAGGCCGAGCGCAAGCAGATGGGATGCCGGGTCAGGCGAAATCACCGCGGACTTCACAGCCCCATCCAAATCCGCCCCAATCTGGAAGCGAAGCGCGCGCTGCCGCCCCGTTTTCAAATCCCAGACCCGCGCCACTTTGTCAAACCCGGCGGAAATCAGCGTTTGTCCGTCCGGCGTAAACTGCACTGCCCGCACCTGTGAGGTATGCCCGCCCGGATTGACCCGCAAAATCGGCGCGTCCTCGCCCCACGCCGCGCCCCCCAGCAGGCACAACACAAACGCGAAGAGAAACTGCTTAATGGTACTGTCTTTCATGGTCGTACTTCAATCCAGGAAAAAGGAAAAAGGAGAAAGGAAAAAGCCTGACACCTAAAACCTTAAAACGCCAAAACCCTAAAACCCTAGAAATTATAGCCCAATCCGACGGTAAAGCGGTTCAGGTCGTCGGAGCGGTCGCGCAGATACCAGATGCCGGCGTTGGCGTTGAGGTTGCCATATAACTGGTAGCTGCCCTGCACATACGCGGTTATTGAGGACGTGCTGCGGCCTGATGCCAGATCGAAGAAACCGCCCAATCCGCCTTCAATAGACCAGCGGCGCGTGGACTGCGGATTGACGCGCTGCGAAAGCAGATCGTAAACAAAAAACGCCGTGTACGCCGCGCCCGGAACTCGCGAGGATTGCAGGTAGCTGAACTGGATGCCGAATTCCGGCGTGATAAAGCCGCGCGCATGGTATTCGCTCAGAGAGGCGTTGCCTTTAGTCCAGTACCAGCCGCCCAATTCCAATGCGCCCCGCGATTTCGCGGGTTTGATGCCGATGTTGGTGGCGAGCAGCAGGCCAAAGTCCGTTTGCGTACCCGATGCGCCGTTGGCGAAGTTGCCCCCGGCGGTAAACGGCGCAAGCGGATAAATGTCGAAGTTGCCATACGCTCGCGTTTGCTGCTGGCGCGAAGCGTCAAAGCGTACCAGGGCGCTGCCGCCGGGAAACTGCGCGCGGGCGGGCGGCATCAGTCCTACGCCGAGCATCAGCATTGCCAAAAGGGTTCTCAAACCGTGTGTGCGCTGCAAGGCATGTCTCCTTGGTAGGCATCAGGCATTAGGCATTAGGCATTAGTTTTGGGTGGCAGGTGCGCGCTGACCTTTCCTCTTATATCTAATGCCTAATGCCTAATGCCTAATGCCTGCTTTCTAAAATCGCCGGGGAAGCGGCTGGTCTACCGCAACGGCGTAGGGCGCGTTCAGGGCGGAACCGCCGCCAGGGGCATACGTGCCTGAAGAGCCGAAAATCAGGCCAAGTCCGAACGTGACATCCGCTTGAACTATACGCTGGTTGCCCGTGTCGGCGATATACAGGTGGTTGTAGCCGTCGAACGCGAGGCCGCGCGGCGCGTTGAGCGCGACATTGCTGGCGGCGTTGATGCGCGAAGAAACCGTAATTGTGTCGAAGTTGAGGATGTTAAGACTGTTCGTTTCCCCATTGAGTTGAAGCACCTGATTGGAGTCAACGTCAGAAACATATAAATTGCCATTGTTGGCAACGATGCCGAAGGGATTGCGCAATCCAACCACGCCCTGCCCGGTGAAACTGCTATAAAACATCCCCTCGAACTCCATAATGGCAGGGAGTGGCGTCGTGGCGGGACTGACGGGAACCTGCGTGTATGTAAACACCTCCGTGTTGTTCAACATATTAAGAGTCAGGCCATTGTGGAAGAGTTGTGGAATCAATGGCAAATTGCTGCACAAAGTTGATCGTGTTGTTAGTTTGATTGAAGGTACACTGCACGATCCGCCCATTGCCGTTGTCAAGCACATAGATGTTGTCGCTGTTATCTACGGCAACGGCGGTGACATTGGAAAAGTTGGTTCCATTGGCCGAGGATAGAACTGTCAGATCGGAGCCATTCGGGTTGTTGACCCGCACGATGCGGTTCGCGCCTGTATCCGCCACGTACACGCCGCCGACAGAGTTGACGGCAACTCCCTGCGGGTGCGTGAAACTGTAACTCGCGCCCGAAGGTGGCAGAGTGGCGCGGTTGTCGCCGTTGATGTTGTCTACTTCGACGATGTTGTTGTTGGCCTGGTCGCAGATGTAGATGATGGGCAGGATTTGCAGATTATTGAAATCAGTTTGGCGATTGGGATTACCGGGAAACTGCGCCGCTTCGCCCGGCTCCTGATAAATAGCATGGAGATTGGTTTGCCGCGCCGTCACGCCGGAAACGGTTGCAATTAGATGCGTAGGGTCCAGAGTGGTGACAACGGCTATCGAAGGGTCATCCGTGTTCCAACTGACAGTAGACGGGTCCACAAGAACCGTTTCGCCATTTGCGTCCTCAAACGTCACAGTGTAGTCGGACGCGCGCGTCCGCGTCAATTGCTGCGAACCGGAAATGAAGGTGTGGCCGAGGTCAATGGTGGTATCCATTGTCAAGGTCAGGCTGGCCGTTTGGTTCGCCTGAATGGTGACGTTGGGATTGGTCGCGCTGGCCTGCGCGGTTCCGGTTCCATCGGGATTGGGAAACGCAACGGACGTGACCGCAATGGTTCCGGTGGGAACGGTATTAAAAGTGTACGTGCTTGTCGCGTTCGCGCCGCTGCCGGTTGGGGTAAGGGGCGGGGAGGTGGCTGTAAAGCCGGTTGGCGCTTTTACGGTGACAACCACGCTCATGGAGGCAAGCGGAATAAAGCGATGCCGTTTTGCCGCTTTTGCAGGCGTGGGCCATTTGAAGGTTACGGTCAGCTTGCCTTTGCCGCCCGTGCGCCCCGCGTTCGCAGCGGAATTCCGCCCCGCCCCGCCGCCACAGCCGCAAAGCGACACCGCAAGCAGTATTCCCAACACCGCACAAGGAAAATTCGATAAGCCGCGCATGGCGTATTGCTCCTGAAAACCCGCATCAAACAATCATAATTACATCTGCCAACAACGTTCTCACCACAATCCCGATGAAAACACCGCCCCACCTGAACACCTGAACACCCGAGTACCTGAACACCCAACCCCCTAATTCACCGACACATTCAGCCCGCCCGATTGTACCGTGATGGTGGCGGTTGCCTGAAGGGTTCCGTTTGCCTGACTGGTGGCGATTAGATGGTAGGTTCCGGGCGTGGTGGGAGCCGTGTAATTGGTCGTGTTGCCGGTCTGCCCGGATAGGCTGCCGCCGGACGCGCCCTCTTGAATGCTCCACGTCACCGTATTGTTGAGCAGGCCGGCAGTGACGCCGAAGAACGTGGTCGTTTGCTGCAAGGTCAGCGTCGCGCTGCCCGGAATGATGACAACGGACGAGGATGCCGTTCCGACAACGGTGATGGGAATCAAAGCCGTCAGGGTATTGTCGCCCTGGCTGACGACGCGAAGATGGTACGTGCCGGGCGTGTTGGGCGCGGCGTAAGTTTCGGTTCCGTCCTGGTTCGCCGTCAGGGTTCCGCCGCCGCCTTCCTGAAGGCTGTAAGTAACGCCCGTGTTGGCTAACCCCGTCACGATGCCGCGCACGGTCAGGGTACTGGAAGGGAACACAAGCGCGGCAGTCAGATTGGTGTACAAAGCCGGAGCCGCCCGCGCGGAAACCGTAACCGTCGAAACCGCGACAAGCGAGGAATTGGCCTGACTGGTAGCGACAATGTGATAAGTTCCCGCAGTGGCGGGAGCCGTGTAGGTTTCGGTTCCGTCCGAATTGGCGGTCAGGGTTCCCCCGCTCGCGCCTTCCTGAATGCCGTAGTTGACGCCTGTATTCGTCTGGTTGGTGACGATAGCCCGCAGGGTCACGCTGGTTTGCTGCGCCAATGTGACCGCGCTCAGGGTGGAGTAGATGGCGGAAGGCGCGAACTGCACGACAACGGTAGAAACGGCTTTCTGCGTGGTATCCGCCTGGCTGGTGGCAACGACGTGGTAAATTCCGGGCGTACCCGACGCGGTATACGTTTCGGTTGCGTCCGCGTTCGCGGTCAGGGTTCCGCCACTCGCGCCTTCCTGAATACTCCACGTAACGCCCGTGTTGGTTTTGCCCTGCACACTTGCCGACAGCGTAAGGACGGCTTGCGGCGTAACCGTTGCCGAAGTCAGGCTGGACGTGATGAGGGCATGGACGGCTTCCTGCACAACAACTGTTGCGGCCACGCTCTGACTCGGATCGGCCTGACTGGTGGCGACGATGTGGTACGTTCCCGCCCGGTTCGGCGCGGTGTACGCGCCTGTAGAAGAATTAATCGTGCCGCCCGCCGCGCCTTCCTGAATGCTGTAGGTCACGCCCCCGCTTCCCGATGGCGTCGTGGCAGCGGTAAAGGTCAGGCTTTGATTGATGGTCATCACCACCGCAGCCGGACTGAAGGCGATGTTGACATGGACGACGACGGGAAAGGCGGGGGATGCAATTCCGGGATCGGTAGCAGACACTTTTACGGTTGCAATGATGTTGGCGGAACCGGGCTGTTTGGCGGTAATCTGGCCGGAAGCCGGGTCAACGCTGACAGCCGGATTGTCGGACGCCCATGTCAGGTTGCCGGGAGCAATGAGAACCACGTTGTTACTGCTGTCGCGGGGGGTGGCAACGAGGGGAGCCGTTTGCCCGACGGTAAGAGACAGGGGATTGCCCGCCGAAATCGCCACGCTTTGCCCCGCGCCGAGCAATGTACCCGGCGTCACATCCACATGGTCAACGGTGCTGTTGAGCGTAATGGTCGGAGCCTGCGTGTTCTGGCCGGCGGCAATGGTGATGGGAATAGCCGCCTCCGCGACGGGAACGCCGGTTCCTGCCGTGTTGGGAAAAGCGTAAACGGTAGCTGTCAGGGGAACACCCGCCGGCAGGCCGCTGATGGCGGCGGCGGTCTGCCCGCCCTGATCGGGGCGGGGAAACAGCTTACTGCCTACATCCACGCCGCCGTTCGTGACGGTGATGCGGATGCTGCCGACAATATCGGGAATTATGCGGGAAGGCCGCGAAGCGTGTTTGTTGGACGCGGGCCACGCGATGGTAAACGTCGCCTGCCCGGTCTGCCGCGCCGTCGTGCCGGTCTGCGTCCCAACTGACGACGACTTGCCTCCGCCGCACCCGCTCAACAGGAGCGCCACCACAACCACAAGCATACCGCCAACTAAGCGCTTCATATCTGTAGGTTCCTTGCTTCGCTTGCCTTCTTTGCTGTCTTTGCTTCTTTGCGGTTCAACAATCCCTGGCGGCTACTGCACGATAAAGCCGCCCGTGCCGGACTGCACCGTGACCGTTGCGGTTGCCGATTGCGTGGAATCGGACTGGCTGACCGCAATAATGTGGAACGTTCCGGCTCCGGGAGGGCGCGGTATAGGTGGCCGAACCGTCGCTGTTGGTAACAAGGGTTCCGCCTGACGCGCCTTCCTGAATACTCCACGTGACGGGCTGGCTGGCCGTAAATGTCTGCTGCGCGCCGGGCGCGACAGTTGCGCTGGTAGGATTGACAAACACACCGGCCACAACCTGCACCTGCGCGGGCATACTGGTCAAGCCCTGCGCGGAAATCGTGACGGTTGCCGTGCCGAGTTTCAAGCCTTTGAGCTGCGTGTTGTTGTTCACGGCTTGTACGACATCCTGCCCATCGGTTACGGCGAAACTGATCTGACTGGCGGGAACCGCCACATAGTTGCCGTCCTTGTCGCGCAGAATGGCGTCAAGGGCGCGGGTCTGCCCGATAATAAGGGACTGGTTAGGGACAAGGGCAATGGAAGCAACGGGCGTATTGGAAGCAAGGCCGAACTGGTTGTTGCCGGCCTTCAGCGTCACGGGCACATTGGAACTGGAAATCACATCGCCGCTGGCGTCCGGACCGGAGTAAAAGCGCGAACTCAGTGTAGTCACGATGGGGCGCAGGGGGCCGAGCGGGTGTCCGTCCGCGGGAACAGGAAACATGCCGCCATTGGTGGGGTTGATGTTCTGCGTATACGTAAAATCGGAACCGTTCAGGTTCGCTTTGGCAATTGCAAGTTGAACCGATTTGGGCTGCGGCGCGGGCATGGGCGCAACCGTCGCCGTAAAGGTGACAGTGGCGGCAACCAACCCGGTCGGCGGTCCCAAATCCCCTCCGCAGCCGGAAAGCAGCAACCCGGAAAACAGAACCATTATAAGCAGCAAAACACCGGCAAGGCAGCGCATGTCTTCCTCTTCTTGTGTGTAGAATACAGCCAAAAACGGCAATGCGGAATCTTGCAAATGGCGACAAAGACGGCAGTTATGTGGAGGGGGAACGCGCCAACGGCTTATTTTAACAAGCAGGCGCATCATCAAGCAAACGCTAAATCCAACGGAATAAACCATCCGGCGGTAAAAAGCGTCTTGGAAAAATACTAATCTACTTTTTCATCTTACCTTATCAACGCATGGAAAAAGCAATAGCCGACGGGAATTAGACTGGACTTTGTTCAAAATCAGGTATTTCGCCAAAACCAGCGAGTTATTTAACATCAGAACGGTCGCGCTACGCGAAGTTCCGTTTGTCAAATTCGAAGGCCATGTTCGCGCAGCAAGGCATCGGCCCAAACCGCGTCTTCTTCAGAAAGCGCTTCAACCGGCTCAGTCGTGTAATCTATGTCGCGGTCGTAGGCCATATCCACATAATGGCGATCAACAACCGCCTGTAAATCAAGCGCAACATCCTGTTCACCGGCACGGAGGGGAACGGCGATACGCGGCAGACGGTCACGCAGGGTCATCAGCCAAACCTCGAAGCGGCCCGGATGATAGCCGCGATGCAGGCAAACAGCGTAATGATAATCATAAGTGGACAGCAGTGACTCCGGCACAGCGATGGTATGCAGGCCGCGCCGCAGCAAATCTATTTCCAACAGGCTTGTTTCGCTGGCTAGCGTTTGTTCCTGCTTGCGCCGATACAAAGCGTGTCCCGGATTTTGCGCGGTTTTGTTGGTCGGACTGAGCAGTTCAATGGCGGTGATAACTTCACGGCTACGGGTGTCCACAACATTGACATACGCCTCCCGAACTTCCAGTGACGAAATCTGAAAAATCAGCGCGGGATCAACCGCAGAAGCCACTTGCAATTCGGCGACGGCGACACTGCCCGTTGGCATGTGGGGAACGCGGCGATTGCAGACGAACCGCAATATCGGGGCGCGTCCGGTTTGTCGGCTGTTCGATGTAGCAGCGCACTCCCACGCGGGCGATATAGCCCGGCGGCAGGGAAGCGTTGAGAGCCGTCGCAAGGTAGGTAACAAGGCTGTTATGGCAGCCTTCCCATTCTGCCGGGTCTTCCAAATAAGGATTCATGCCGGAAAAGGGATTGGGCATGATTTCTGTTCCTTTTTTCTTCTTTTAGTTTGCGCAGCAGGTTGAATGTTAAGGATGCGGGATGCGGCGCAGTATAAACGTTGCTCCATCAAGAACCGGCAACACCAATTCGTAGCCATACATCAGCGACATTCCTACCAGCGAATCGGCTTCCAGTTCGTCTATGCGAATAGTCATCGGCTGACCATCCCATAAAACGACGCCCTTGTAGATATTGAACGTGGTTTCACTGCCGTCCGCGAGAATAGCTCGCCCAAACCTGTGCCAGCGTAAGCCGAGTATGGCAATCACATCCGGCGGCAGCGTCAAAGTACCATTGTAGCCGGTATCTATAAGCGAGTTGTACGTATGTTCCTGACCATTCGCATCATGTAAGGTGAGGCTCAAAATAGCCTCGCGCTGTGCCGTAACAACCCCTGTCATCATGCGCTTTGCTCGCTCCGTCCTGCGCCAAACCGACGCACATAGCGTGAGCCAACACGCAGCACCATGATCTGCGCGTCGGGCAATCGCGCTTGCAGGCGGTCTGCGGCAATGTCTTCATCAGCATCTATTTCCCACGCGCCGGTATCCAAGTCAACGGCGACAATTTCATTGTTGTGCGCCGGTTCCACCTGAGCGCGAATATCGCGGTCATATATCTCGTCGCCGCGTCGGGCGGCTTCTTCTTTACTGTAGCGTGGCTGGTGTACGAGCATAATGTTCTCCCGTCAGGTAGCTGTCGGCGTATAGCAGACATTCTTGCCTATCTTCTCTGACATGGTTTGCAACCTTTCAGTTGCGCAAACTTTACGCGACGGCGAAATCGGTGTAGTGGCGCAAGTCTGCTGGATGGAAGGCGAGTACGATATTTTGTTTCGGAACCCCTTCCCGCATCAGCATTTCCGCCAGGCGCAGATTGGTTCCGTCGTGCTGAATCCAGACTTTATCGTCCTGCACGTCCACATGCAGGTAGACATCATCCACGCGGCGCTTGCCTTCCCATCCGACCTGCCCCAACTGATAGTGTCCGGTTGTCTCGTCACAAATCAGTTCGGTTTTCAATTCGGCTTCAGAAGGCATCATTGCGGCAACCTCCTCAAAAACGCGCCGGACAATCACACGAAACTCGTAAGTTCGATCCATTCCAGTGCTTCCTTCTCGCGTGAAAAGTATCTTTAACAGGCATAGGGGAAGTATACCACACAGCAAATGCTGTATCGGTACACTTGCGCCCCGCAAACATTCCGAAATAGAGGGAAAATAAAATCTCATTTCCGCCCCCAACTTTCCCCTGAGCAACGGCCTCCAAACTGCCACAATTACCAGTGTAAGCAGTCACCATCCGACTGACCAGACTTTTGTAACTCACCTGACCCATGCGCTGCAACGCTGCGTTGCGCCGGGTTGAACCTCCGTTATTTCCCGCCTTTGGAGATTTTTCTATGCGAAGCCCCTTTCTGTTGCTTGGCTGCGCCTTATCGGTTGCCATACTTCCCTCCGCGAACAGGGCGACTGCACTGCCGGTGTTGCCGTCCGCTCACATTTTGCCGCAACATGCGTCAGGGAGCGCGGATGGACAAACCGACGCGCCCGATGATGAAACGCCGGAGGAGCGAACCGCGCGGCTGAAAGCGGAGGCGAAGCGGCGACAGCAGGAACGCGCTAAAAAGGCACTGCCGAACGAGCAGCCGGAAACAACGCCGGACGAGGCTTCCGATTCGGGCGACGCTTCCCATTCCGGCAAAACGTCCGATGGCCGCGTTCGGGGTAAATCCACTTCCGGCAAAAACGGCAAAAACGGCAAGGCCGATACGACCGACAGCGCGGAAGAGGCCGACAGCGAAGAAGATATGCCCCTGCGCAACGCGCCCCGAACCACGCGCAAGTTCTCGCAGCCGCTGGAATTGTTCGGTTATTCCTATTTCGCTCATGCCCGCGAGTCCCTCGAAGCCCGCCGCAACGCCCTGCGCCATTATTCTCCGAATTCTGCCAATGCTTCCAATCGTGAATCAGACGCTTCGGAAACGCGGCGCGATGGCGTGAAAACAGAGGGAGACTTCCGCTCTGAGCGGGGCAAATGGTAAGTCCAAAACGGCCCGCACACGCGGCAATAGCGATCAGGATGATACGGAGAACGGATCGAACGGACGTTTGGGAACCCGTCAGGCAAATGCGGAGGATGCGCGGAACGGACGCAATTCGAGCCGGGACAATAATGGACAGGAAGACAACGGGCATGAAGACAACGGGCAGGCGAGGGAAAACGAGGCCGCGTCCAATCGCAAGCGTTCCACATCAGCGGATGCGCGGCAAAGCATCCTCGGCCCCGATGACATGCAGGCGCTCAATGTGTTCGCGCCCGCTCCCGAACGCTACCAACTCGGACCCGGCGACACCCTGACCGTTCGCTATTGGAGCCGGACGCTGGAAGCGACGGAAGCCACCCTGACGGTAGACGCGGGCGGTACGCTGGCTTTGCCCTCCGGGGATCGCATGGTCGTGCGCGGACAAACAACCGCGCAGGCGCAGGAAGCCATTCGCGCCCAACTTGCCCGCAAATTTCGCCAGATACAAGTGACATTGGCCTTAAAAGAACTGCGAACGATTATGGTTCTGGTGACGGGGGAAGCGTATGCCGCCGGCTCGTACCAGATGCCCGCAACCGTGACCCTGTTCAACATGCTGTACGCCTGTGGCGGCGCGAGTGAGCGGGGAACCCTGCGCAACATTCAGGTGCGCCGTACGGACGGAACCACGCGCAAGTTCGACTTTTACCATTTTCTGCTGCGCGGCGACAGCAGCCAGGACACGCCGCTTCAGCCCGGTGACGTGATCTTTATTCCCCCGGCGGAAACCCGCGTTTCGGTCAAGGGCGAAGTGTTCCGCCCCGCCATTTTTGAATTGAAGCAGGACGAGAAACTGCGCGACGCGGTTGGCTTTGCGGGCGGCGTGAAACCGTCCGGCATTTCGCAGCGCGTGTCTATCCAATCGGTGCAGCCCGGCACGGAGCATCGGCTGGTAGACGCCAACCTGAACGCGACGGACGCCGCGAATAATCCCGCGCTGTACGACGGCGATGTGGTGGAACTGCTCAGTATCCGCTCACAGATCGCCAATCTGGTCAGCGTGGAGGGCGCGGTAGATCAGCCGAGCCGGTACGCGATTGCCCCCGGCATGACGGTTGCCGATTTGATAGACCGGGCGCGCGGTCTGCGCGATGATGTGTACATGATGCGGGCTGACCTGTTCCGCGCCAATCCCGACAACACGCAAAAACTGGTGTCCGTTGATTTAACCCACGCCCTGAAACGCGAACCCGGCGCGAACCCCGTTTTGCAGCCCCGCGACCGGCTGGTGGTGTACAGCGCAAGCGACGTGCAGTTCATGGGTTTCCGGCGCGTGAATGTCAAGGGCGCTGTGCGCAAGCCGGGCGCGTATTATCGTCCCGACAACATGCGCGTCGCCGATTTGCTCCTGCAGGCGGGCGGAACGCAGCCCGACGCTTCGCTCCGGCAGGCATTTGTCCAGCGCCGCAACGACGACGGCACGTATGGCCCACTTGTCAAAGTGAACATCGGCAAGGCGCTTGCAGGGGACGTAGGGGAAAACATCGAGGTACAGGATCGGGACACGCTCACGGTCTTCAATCTCAAGGACGCGCAGTTTACGCCCGACCCAACCGTAGAAATCTCCGGGCCTGTGCAGCGCGAAGGCAAGTACACCCTTGCGGCAGGCATGAAACTAAGCGACCTGCTGCAGCTTTCAGGCGGAGCCTTGCCCAAAGCCGGGGAACAAATTGAAATCGCCCACGCCCATGCCGAGTCCGGCGACAAGCCGTTGCTGGTTGCAATGGACGTTCGCAGCCGGCAATGCAGCGACGACCCGGTTTTGATGCCCGGTGACATTGTAATTTTGAAAGCGCGGGGCGAGTACGAAGACAAGCCCCGAGTTGTGCGGGTGTACGGCGCGGTAGATCGCCCCGGCCCGGTGATTTTGCGCACCCGGACAACGCGCCTGAGCGATGTTATCAAGGAAGCGGGCGGCCTGACCGGGGAAGCGTATGCCCCCGGCAGTGAATTCACGCGGGACTCCAAAGTGCTGGAAACGGGTACGCAGAAAGAATACGCCCTGCTCATCAGCCACTTTATGGACGGCTTGAATCAGGCGCAGTACAAGCGCGAAATGGCGAAGGCGGACCTGGAACGCTTGAAATCCGTCAACAGCGCGACCAAAAACGACCTGCCCATCAGCATTCCGGGGCTGACACCGGGTGGCGACAGCCCGACCGGTACGGCAGCCGGTTCCAAAACGCTGGACAAGTTGCTATCGCAGGATTTGGTTTCCGCGCCCCGCGTCCTATCCTCGCAGGATTTGGAGCCGAAGGGCAACGTGTTTGTCAACCTGTCCGGCGCATTGCAAAAGCCGGGAAGCGCGGACGATCTGGTGATGATGGACGGGGATGTGATTACGGTTCCGACCAAGCCCTCGACCATTCAGGTTGTCGGCGGCGTCACGCAGTCCCGCGCGGTTCCGTTCCAACAGGGCGCGGGCGCAGAGTATTACGTCGCATCCGCAGGCGGGTTCGCGCCCGACGCCGCGCAGGATCGCATCATCGTCATCCGTCTGGGCGGCGGCCTGATGCCCCTCAACAAGGTACACGCGCTCCAACCGGGTGACGTGATCATGGTTCCCACCCGCGTACAGGCCGAGCAACTAAGCAAGCGCTCCAACGGCGTAGACAGCTTCTTCAAGTCGCTCACGTCCTCGTCGCTGCTGTTCTTCGGCGCGAAGAAGCTGTTAGGGTTTTAGTAGGTTTCAGGTTTCAGGTGTCAGGTGTCAGGTTGGAGTGTACCCTGCTCTAGTCTGATGCTGATACGAGTAGAAAGAAGGGCAGAGAAGTGGATTTCCTGACACCTGACACCTGACACCTGAAACCTACAAAGGAAGACGCAATTGGATCAGGAAGAACCGATAGTGGATGGGCGGCGGATCGGGCAGATTGTTCGGCGGCGCTGGAAAGCGTGGACGCTGCTGGGCGTGGGGCTGTTGGGCGCGGGCGTGGGAGGCGGCCTGTATTTGCTGCCGCAAACGTTTACATCTACGGTTTCCATTTCGGTGCAGCGTCCGGGCGGGGCAAGTTCGCCGCTTGGCGGGCTGATAGGGCTGAACGGCGGGCAGAAAAGCTACGGCGGCGTCGTGAAAAGCCTGCGCATGGCGGAAGAAGTCAACGCGGAAGTGGGTTTGCAGAACGTGTATCGCCTGCCTTCCAAAGACGAGGCTTCGCGCCGACTGTCGAAAAGCGTTGCTTTAGATGACAATGCGGCGGAAGGCTTGATGTACATTACGGTTTCGCTGCCCGCGCCGCCGCGTTATGCCCGTCATGCGGATGGCTTGCGAATGGGGGCGCAGCAGGCGTCCGCGCAGGCGGCTAACGCCTATGCCGAAGCCCTGCGCCGCTACACGGTAGAAACGGACAACGACAAGGAAGCCGTGATGCTGCGCATGGCCGAAAACCAGATTCGGGAAGCGCGGGCGGGTTATGACAGCGCGATTGACCGCTTGCAGGCGTTCGTCCATCAGCATCGAAGCGGCGCAGGTGGGGCGCAAGCGGCGCAAGCGGCGGCAGCGGGTGACAGCGGCGCATCCTCCGGGACCGACAAGGGTTCAGGAGCAGGCGGGGACAAGAATTCAGCGTCCGCGGCGGCAGCCGGAGGCGAGTTGGGCGGCTTGTACCGCGAACGGGCGTCACTGGAACAGGATATTCAAACGCGGGAAGCGACCCGAACCGCGCGAACCGCCATGCTGGACAATCAGCTTCAATCGCTGTCCACCCTGCCCGGCGAAGATCCACTGTTGACGGGAGCGCGGGCTGAAGAGCGCCGAGCGGATGAAGAACTGCAATCTCTGAAAATCCAGTTTGAAGCCGAGCATCCGCAGGTGATCGCCGCGCAGGAACGCTTGCGGATCGCGCAGGCGCGGGTTCGCAAGGAAGTGGACGGCCTGAAAAACGGCCTGACCAGTGACCGCGCCGCATATATGGCGGAATTGACCGGCCTGCGCAGCCGACTGGACAAGGTACAGTCGCAGATTGCACTCGCGGAAGGGCAGGCGCAAACAGGGCGCGAGCAGACCGCCCAACTGGAAAAACTGCGCAACGAAGCGCAGTTACGCTTGGAAGTGCTGAAAGCCACGTCCACGCAGGTCGCTACCCTCCGGGTACAAACCGCGTCGAGCCAGAGCCGAATTCTGGTGATTGACCGGGCGCGAGTGGCGGAGTTCAGCCAGCCGGGATTGACGCTGATAACCCTGTTCAGCCTGTTCGCAAGCCTGGCGGCGCTGCTGTTCTGGCTGATTGTGGAGTATGCGTTCGGCAAGCGCGAACCCGTGTTGGTAGTGACGCCGCTTGCCCGGACGCCCAACGACTACGCCGCCACTGCCGTTATCAACATCCACTCCAACGGCGCTTACGGAAGCGGAGTGCATGTCAACGCGGTTCACGGCAAAGATACGCACAGGGAAACCGTCAACGCCGCGTCTGCGAATGGTACGAATTATGCTTACGCAAACGGCACAAATGGCAACGGCGCGCATTACGAACCGATTATGATTATTTCCGACATTGACGAAGACGCGGAAGGAACGAGCGAATGAAAGTTCTGGTAACGGGCGCTGCCGGGTATATCGGCAGTATTTTATGCGAGCATTTGCTGGCGCAGGGACATTCGGTGATTGCATTGGACAGCCTCTTGTATGGTCAGGCGAGTCTGTTCCACCTGTGCGCCGATCCCCGCTTTGATTTTGTGCGCGGCGATGCGCGGGACGAAACCCTGCTGCGCCAACTGGTACGCAAAGCCGATGTGCTGATTCCCCTCGCGGCCATCGTGGGCGCTCCCGCCTGCAAGCAGGACCCCATACTCACCACGTCCATCAATCTTGACGCGGTGCGCCTGCTCAACCGCCTGCGCTGCCCCGACCAACTGATGATCTATCCCACGACCAACAGCGGGTACGGGACGCAATCCGGCGACGAGTATTGCACTGAAGAAACGCCTTTGCAGCCCATATCGCTATACGGGCAGACCAAATCCGACGCCGAAGCCGACGTGCTTGCTTCCGAAAACGCGATTACCCTCCGGCTGGCAACCGTGTTCGGCACATCCCCCCGGATGCGCCTGGATTTGCTCGTCAACCATTTCGTGTACGCGGCGGTAACGGACGGCTACCTTGTCCTGTTCGAGAAAGATTTCAAGCGCAACTTCGTGCATGTCCGCGACGTAGCCGACTGCTTCCTGCACTGTATGGGACACGCCGATTCGATGGTAGGCAGGCCGTTCAATCTCGGATTAGATGCGGCCAACCTGTCCAAAGAGCAGCTTGCCTTAAAGGTGCAGGAACACATTCCGCACTTCTATCTCCACTATTCCGAAGTGGGCAGCGACCCCGATAAGCGCAACTACATCGTGTCCAACCAGCGCCTGCGCGAAGCCGGCTTTGAAGCGCGGCACTCCCTCGATGACGGCATCCGCGAACTGCTCCAGGGCTACGCCATGCTCGGACGCGGGCTGTTTAAGAACATTTAGGAAGGCATTAGGCATTAGGCATTAGGCATTAGTTTCCAGCGGCAAGGCATAGTCGCTATAGCGTTAAACGTACATTGACTGTGCTGTGACCACTAATGCCTAATGCCTAATGCCTAATGCCTTTAGGATCAACCATGATTATCACCAGAACGCCGCTGCGCATCAGCTTCTTTGGCGGGGGCACGGACTATCCTGACCATTTCCGCGAACATGGCGGGCAGACGTTGGGCGTTGCCATCAACTACTACTCTTATATTACCGTGAAGTCGCTGGCTCCCCTGTTCGATTACGCGATTCGGGTGGGGTATCGGCGCACGGAACTCGCGCAAAACGTGAATGAGATCGAGCATCCTTCGGTGCGGGAGTGCCTGCGGTTTATGGGCGTACCGGGAAATGTCGAAGTGGACTACATCGGCGATTTGCCCGCGCGCAGTGGTCTGGGTTCGTCGTCGTCGTTTACGGTCGGTTTGCTCCACGCGCTTCATGCGTACAAGGGCGAACTGACCACGCGGGAACAACTTGCCGCCGAAGCCGTTTATGTGGAACAGCAAATGATTGGCGAGCGCGTGGGGGTGCAGGATCAATACCTGTGCGCGCATGGCGGCCTGACTCATCTGACCATGAAGCGAAACGGGCAGATCAAGGCACAGGCCGTACCCCTGCGAACCAGCCGATTGGAAGATTTACATTCGCGCCTGATGCTGTTTTACACGGGCTTGCAGCGCAACGCGCACGATGTGCTGGATGAGCAGCTTGCCAACACGCGGCAGGGAACCGTCACCCCTGACCTGCATCAAATGTCCGGGCTGGTGGATCAGGGCATTGAGGTTTTGACAAGCGAGCGTCCGATGGGTATTTTCGGCGAACTGCTGCATACGGCCTGGGAACTCAAGCGCGGGCTGTCGAGCAAAATCAGCAATGCGGGCATAGATGGGCATTACGCCGATGCGCGGCGGGCGGGCGCGGTGGGCGGCAAACTGCTGGGCGCGGGTGGGGGCGGGTTTCTGCTGTTCGTGGCTCCCCCGGAGCGTCACGCCGACATTACGCGCGCCCTGTGGCCGCTCAAGCAAGTGCCGTTCCAATTCGACTTTACGGGTTCGGACATCGCGTTCTATCATCCCGAAGGCCAACTCGTAACACCCGATGCCGTGACGCTGGCGCGGGCGGCATAGATTATATTTATTAAGCAAAGGCAGGCAGATATGAAAATGCAGGTTGCTTCTCTGGTGGGGAAAGCGCCGCGCCGCATGGCGGGCGTGGCGAAACGGAAACTATATACCTCCCTGTGGCAGGTAGAACATTCCATGACAAGGCGGCGGGAAGGTACGCAAGTGGACGAGCGACAAGCCTCGTGGGTGGCGTCCCTGCAAAACCGGCTGCCCAACAGCGGGCCGATTCCGATTGACATGGATGCGATGGACCCCGATTCGGTCATTGAGGCCGCGCAGGACGTGCGCAAACGGCAGACATTGGTGGAAGGTTTTGAGGGACTGGCGCTGGACGACGCGCTGGTTTATACCAACGCTTACAAAGATATGAGCTTCTTTCCGCTCACGCAGGCCATTGCGCAGATTTGCCGCACCGCCCGTAACGCGCCCCTGACATCCGTGCTGGAGTTGGGCTGCGGCAGCGGGCACATGCGCCGCTTCTTCGAGTCGTTCGGCGCAAGCGATTATCTGGGCGTGGACGCCAATCCGATTGCCTTTCGCCATAGCTGCCATATCGTCGGGTATGAGGAATACTATCGCCTGCTGAACCTGCAGGAAGAGATCAACTTTGCCGCCGAATTCGATCTGGTCTGCACGTTCGAGGTGCTGGAACACATTCACACAGACCGGCTGGACGGGATGCTGGCGACGATCCGCAACCACATGCGCCCCGACTCGCTGTTCATCGGCACGGCGTCTCTGGTAGCGGATTTCGACGTGCATATCACCGTTCATTCCCGCGAGTGGTGGCTGCAGCGGTTCGCCAAGCACGGGCTTGTGCCGCATCCCGATCAGGAGGGCGCGATCCGCCTGCTGGCGCGTAACCATCCTTTCAATTGGAACGGGCAGAACACCAATCTGTTTGTGCTGCAAATGGGGGAGGATGCAAGCTGACATGCGGGAAACACGCGAGTTTTTTACGGGCAAGCGCGTTCTGGTGACGGGCGCATCCGGCTTTGTCGGGCGCAATCTGGTTCCCATGCTGGAGCGGATTGACTGCGAGTTGATAACCCCCTCCCGACGGGATTACGACCTGCTGGAGCAGTATCAGGTACGCGCCATGCTTGCCGACACGCGCCCCGATGTGGTTCTGCACCTGGCCGGGCTTGATCGGCGGCATCATGGCGAACAAGCAGCGCCCCGCCGACTTTTGCACGCAAAACCTGCTGATGGGCACGATGATGCTGCACGAGTCATGGCAGGCGGGCGTATCGAAATACATCACGCTGATGGGCGGATGCAGTTACCCGGCTCACGCCCCCTCTCCCATCCGCGAGTCCGAATTGTGGAACGGGTATCCGCAGCCGGAAAGCGCCCCGTACTCGCTGGCAAAGGCCATGAGCGCGGTGCAGGCGGAAGCGTACCGGCGTCAGTATGGGTTTAATGCGGTTGTCTTAGTTCCGGGTAATCTGTACGGCCCCTATGATAACTTCGACCTGACCAACTCGCATGTCATACCCGCGCTCATTCGCAAGTTTTCGGAAGCGCGGCGGGATGGACTGCGCGAAATCGTTTCGTGGGGAACCGGACGGGCAACCCGTGACTTCATTTATGCGCAGGACGCCTGCGAAGCCATTCTGCTCGGCGCGGCTCTTGTCAACAGCAGTGAAATCATCAATCTGTCGTCCGGCAACCCGATCACGATCCGAACGCTGGTGGAAACCATTGCCGACCTGACCGGCTACCGGGGCGAAATCGTGTGGGACACGAGCAAGCCGGAAGGCCAACTGGAAAAAGGCTTCGATGTCAGCCGGATGCGCGCCATTTTAGGTTATGACTGCCCAACTCCCTTACGCGCTGGCTTGAAACGCACGATTGAATGGTACGAATGTAATCACGCGACGGCGCGTTTGCTTGCCGCGTAGTTCACCTGTCCCGGAAAATAACCACATGCCTCCAACTTCTACCCAAACACAACCCATCTCCTTCTTCCAAAGCCACATCGCGCCCGAAGCCATCGAACTGGTGAATGAAGTGCTGCGCTCCGGTTGGGTGAATGAAGGCGAGATGGTCAAGCGTTTTGAGCGTTCCCTGTCTTCTACGCTTGGGATGCGCCATCCCGTAACCGTGAACAGTGGAACCGCTTCGCTGCATCTCGCGCTGGCACTGGCGAATGTCGGGCCGGGAGATGAAGTGATTTTGCCCGCGCAAACGTTCATGGCGACCGGGCTGGCGATTCTGATGCAGCGCGCCACGCCCATTTTTGCCGATATTGATCCGTACACGGGCAACATCGCGCCCGATTCGATTGAGTCCAAAATCACCTCCCGCACACGCGCCGTTATGCCGGTGCATTGGGGCGGCTATACGTGCGACCTTGATGAAATCAACACAATTGCGGAACAGCACAATCTGACCGTGATTGAGGACGCCGCCCATGCGCTGGGCGCGACGTATCGGGGGCAAGTCGTCGGCAACATTTCGCGGTTTACGGCCTTTTCGTTTCAGGCGATCAAGCACCTGACGACAGGGGATGGCGGCATGTTGTGCTGCGCGTCGGAAGAGGACGCGAAGCAGGCGGTTATCGGCAGATGGTTCGGCATTGACCGCGCCAACATGCAGAAAACCCTGGAAGGCGCGCGGGGCTGCGACGTGTCCACCTTGGGCTACAAGTACCACATGAACAACATCGCGGCAGCCGTAGGCCTGGGCAATTTAATAGATTTTCCGTCACGCCTGGCGCGTCGGCGTGAAATAGGGGCGTTTTACCGCGCGCAATTGAACAACATAGCGGGCATAGAATTGCTTCAATCTGCACCCGACCGCGAACACGCCTACTGGCTGTTTACGCTGCTTGTGGAGCGTCGGGAAGATTTCGCGCGCAAACTGGCGGCTCAGGGCATCCCGTGTTCCGTCGTGGACTTCGGCATTGACCGCAATTCCGTTTTCGGCGTCACGCGCCACAATCTGCCCGGCCAGGACGAATTCGACGCCCGCCAAATTTCCCTGCCCGTCCATGAAGGCTTGAGCGACGCGGATATCCACCACATTGTAGAAACGATTCGTTCAGGCTGGTAGAAGAGGATTGTCTTGAACCATGATTTCACATGATTAGGATGATTATCATGATTGAGTACCCGTCTCATCATGTAATCATTGTAATCATGTGAAATCATGGTTCAAGACAAAGACGCGAGGGAGTCTTAATTATGACCGCGACAGAAATCATACGGGCAACGAACTCCGAAGAGTTTACATTACGGTGCGCCCGCAACAATCAGACGGACGGCGAGCGTTTTTGCGCCCTGTCCAATTCGCTGTACGCGCGCAAAGTGGATTTGGCCTATTACTGCTGGCAGTTCTTCGGCGGGCCTTTTCCGAGTGTGTTGAGTATGGCGTATGCGTCCAATGGCGATCTGGCGGGGTGTTACGGGTTTCAGTTGCGTTCTGTTGCAGGGAACAGCATCAAGATTGGGTCGGCAATAGATATTATGATTGCGCCCGCCTTTCAGGGCAAAGGATTATTTCGCCGACTTGCCCATCATGCGTTAGGGCAGTTGTGTGTTTATAACCCGGCTGCCGTGTTCGTGATGGCAAATGCGCGCGCCGGGCAGGTACATGCGCGCGGGCTTGGATGGCAGGAGGTGACAACACTACAGGATTGGATAATTAGTTCTATGGCGCTGCCTGCGGTTGATTCCAATGTTCGCCTGCTGCCGCTTGCGAAATTAGGAACCAACGAAGACGCTTATTTGCGCGCGGCTGCCGCGCGGCGGGGCAAAGTGAGCATAGGGTTGGCACGCGATGCCGCGTTATGGCAGTGGCGGTTTCTGGACAACCCGCGCTATCGCTACGAACTGTTCCGGGCGGAGCATCAGGGCGAGTTAATTGGATTGTTGGCGCTGAAATTGTTTACAGACCCGGTGACGGGTGAGCGTTTTGGCGATATTGTAGACATCGCCTGGCGCGAAGAAGACGCCGCAACGCTTCCCGCGTTGCTGACGGGCGCGGCAAACCATTTACGCAATCAGGGCGCGCAGCAAATCTCCACCTGGCTGCAAACCAACACGGAACTCGATGAAGCGGGGCGGCAAATGGGATTTCAGCCTACCACGCGGCAGCGGCATCTGGTGTGCAAAGTTCTGAACGCTGATTGCGCCTGGCTGGAAGACCCTACGCGCTGGCGCGCGACAATGGCAGATACGGAAATGTACTGAGTTCGGCGTTGGGTATTCGGTGTTCAGGTATTCGGGTGTTCAGGTGTTCGGGCATACGGATTATTGCCTGTGTGGTTGTGAATGTGGGTTTGCAAGCCCATTGCAAGGTGAGGTGAGCGTTGTCAGTTGTTGCTGCGAAACAGGCCGGTAGCGTAAGTCGGGGTAGGGCGCGCGCTCCCGGTCTGGTCACGAATCTGCTGGCGGTGGGTGGTACAACCGTCTTGATACGCCTGCTGAATTTGGTGATTCTCAGTTATGCGGGGCGTGTGCTTGGGCCGGACAGCTTTGGAAAATGGGGTTTTGCCGTTGCGGTTGTGGCGTATGCGTCCATGCTGCTGTCGCCGGGAATGGCGCAGTGGGGAACGCGGGCGGTGGCGCAGGATCATGGCCGCGCCAGCCGCACCCTCGTGGAAATTAACGGCATTCAGTTTGTTCTCGCCTGCCTTGCGTATGCCGGGCTGGTGGGCGCAGCCGCGTGTTTCTGGCAGGATGCGATTTTGCGCCCGTTGATTCTGGTGCAGGGCGCGTCGCTGTTTGTGGTGGCGGTTTCGGTAGATTGGGTGTTCAACGGGTTCGAGCAGATGCGCGTTCCCGCCCTGCTCAATCTGCTGAATTATGCGCTGCAAGTGGCGGGCTATCTGCTGTGGGTGCGGCGTCCCGAACACCTGCTGCGTTTTGCCCTCATCGGCCTGGTATGCAGCCTGTTAACAACGCTGATGGGCTATGTCGCCCTGCGCAAACTGGTTCGCCTGGCGTTTGTGGTTCCCGAATGGAAAAGCGTGACAAGTACGCTGCGCCAGTCCCTGCCCCTGGGCGCGACAATGGCGCTTGCTCTTGCCCTGCGCCACGCCAATACGCTCAGTGTGGAGCATGTCTGCGCGCCCGCGATGTTGGGCTGTTTCCTGGCCGCGTTTCGCATTTTTGAATTGACGACCACGCTGCCCAATACGCTTGTAGCCGTGTTCCTGCCGCGCCTGGCCCGCCTGGTGACGCATGACCGCGAAGGCGCGAAGACGCAGGCGCAATTTTTCGCCCGCATCAACATGACGCTCGGCTTCGGCATGGCCGCGCTGGTTGCGGCGGAAGCGCCTGCAATCATTCAACTGATCTACGGGACGCGCTACGCCGATGCCGCGCTGCTGCTGCGCGTGATGTCGGTTGGCATTGTTTTCAACCACGCCGTCTTTGGTTACACCAATTGCCTGATTCCGTTCGGCAAAGACCGCGCCCTATTGCGCTGCGTGGCGGCTTCCGCCTGCCTGTCTTTTGCCGGCAGCCTGCTGCTGGTTCCGCGCATGGGCGCAGTGGGCGCGGCCCTGACGATTGCGGGATTGGACCTGCTGGCATGGGCGTCCACCCTGCGCGATTACCGCCGCGCCATCGGCGGCCTGCAAATGCAAAATTGGCTCGCGCCCCTGTGCGGAAGCGTCCTGCTGCTGTGCGCATCCCTGGCATTGCAGCATACGAACATGCCCCTGTTTGCCCGCCTGCCCGTCTGTGTGTTACTGTATCTGCCCTGCGCCCTTCCCCTGCTGCGTAAGTCGTAACTGTCTTGAACCATGATTTATGTGATTTTGATGATTACCATGATTAGGACTGGTACGCCTGGTCGTCTCTCATTTTAGGCGAGTCAGCATGAAAACGCTGCCAGAACCATGATTTTCAGGATTTATGTGATTATCATGATTGAGGAGGCGCGTTCCTCATGGTAATCATCAAAATCACATAAATCATGGTTCAAGACAGCGTTTTATGCCGCGAGAACAAGGGCGTAATCGTCCGTTGCGTTCGGCTGTGTATGAGAGGAAGAAAGCGTTAAGAGGGATTGCATGGGGGTTGGCGTGTGCCAGAGAGTAAGCGGGTCAATCAGTATCTTGGAACGCAGTTGCTCCGAGGGAATCTGGTGAAAGACCTCATGGCCTACCAGACCAACGACAATAGCGCTTCTTTCCAGCGCGTGTTCCAGCGTGACGAAATGGAGGTTCGGGTATGCGGCTAAAGCGAGGGGCAGGCGGCACAGGTGCGGCTCCACAACGTACAACGGCGTGGAGGTAACTGAAGCGAGATGCTCTATGATTTCCATGGCGGGGGACTCGCGTATATCGTCCACATCCGGCTTGTAACTCAGGCCGAGCAGCGCGACGGGTTTGCCGGGATGCTGCCGCATCGTTTGCAGTATCTCGTCGACCACCTGTTGCGGGCGGGCGTTGTTGATAGCGCGGGCGGCGCGCAGTAAGGGCGCGTGATCGGGCGCGGCGTGGACAATGAACCAGGGGTCAATGGGGATGCAATGCCCGCCGACGCCGATACCGGGCGCGTGGATGTTGACGCGGGGATGGTGGTTCGCCAGGCGTATCGCGGCCTGGCTGTCAATGCCCAATTGGGCGCAAATGGCGGCAAGTTCGTTGGCAAGGGCGATATTTACGTCACGGAACGTGTTTTCCATCAGTTTGCACATTTCCGCGGTGGTGGCGTCAGTGAGAAGCAGTTCGCCGCTTGCAAAGCGGGCGTACAGGCGGGCCGCGCGCTGCGTTGCCTGGGGCGTTGTGCCGCCGATAACGCGGTCGTTGGCGACAATCTCCTGTAAAATGCGCCCCGGAATCACGCGCTCCGGGCAATGCGCCAGGTCGTAATCCCGGCCATGCTGCAAGCCTGTCAAACCATAAAGCAGGGGCGCGATCACATTCAGGCAAGTCTTTGGCGGCACGGTGGATTCCAGCACGATGAGATCGCCGCGTTTCAAAACCGTGGCAACCGTCCGCGTGGCCGCTTCCACATAACTTAAATCTGGCGCAATGGTTCCGTCCGCTTCCTCAGTAAACGGCGTAGGAACGGCCAGAATATGTACGTCCGCCGGTTCCGGCTGGATGGCGGCGCGAAGCGCGCCGCGCGCAATCGCGGCGTCTACCAGATGGTTCAGGCCGGGTTCCTGAATATGGACATCGCCCCGATTGATTTTGGCAACCACGTCAGGGCAGATGTCCACTCCTAATACATTACACCCAACCGTAGCGAACGTGGCCGCTGTGGGCAGCCCGATGTAGCCCAAGCCATAAACATTGATAACCGTTGGCTTGACGCCCACTTCAGTAACCGCTTCAACGATTGGTTCCAGAATTGATTCCCTGTTGGATGTTCCGCCTCGCTTCAACGGCGGCTGCGTCCGACCTTCGATGACAGCTTCGATGACTTTGCTCCTCCCGGCTTACGCGCCGAATGATTCCCTGTAATTATTGGTAAATTCTATCGGGTTTTGAAGCAGGAATGTGTTCCCGCTTGCCTGCATTGCCTTGCAAAGCGTTTTCTGCTGCCCCGCAGACTTACCGGCCTCTTGGCCTGCATAATTCCCCTTGAATTTGGCGGGCAAGTTGCCAATACTACACTTGGGACGTGTTTGCGCACCTTTCCCCTGACTGTTGTTACTTTTGCATTTGGTTTCTCCCCACTTCGGAGTTGCATTATGTCCACTGACCCCAAAATATCTGTCGTGATCGCCACCTGGAACCGCGCGCCATACCTAAAACGGATGCTGGATCGCTTGTTCGAGGACGATTACTCCAATCTGGAAGTGATTGTCGCCGATGGCGGCTCCAATGACGGAACCGTTGACGTGTTGAAATCCTATGGCAGCCGCATCGCTTTCTGGCTGTCGGAGCCGGATGAGGGCGAATTTAACGCTTACAACAAAGTGATTCCGCGCGCATCGGGGGAAATCGTCAAGATCATGACCGACGATGATACCCTGCGTCCCGGAGCCATGCGCCTGGCGGCAGATTTCTTCGCAAAGAACCCCGACATAGACATCATGTTCGCGCAGGCGGCATTGTGGGAGGAGCGCGACGGCGCATCGCGGTTTCTGTACGAAACCCACATTACCGACCCTGACTGCTTATCCCTGCGCAGTTGGCTGCGCGGCACGGAGGGAGTTTCCAGTCCCACCGCGTTTGTGCGGCGGCAAGTCTTCGACAAAATCGGCCTGCTGCCGGAAGACTGCGCGTGTGGCGACGTGGAGTTTTGGACGCGGGCGGCATACAGCGGCCTGCGCATGGGACTGATTCCTAACGTGATTTTCGATTACTACTTTACGGGGCAAAACGGCACGTTTACGCGAGGCCGCGCCCTGATTAAAGACCGCCTGACGTTCGTGCGCCGCTACGGCAGCCGCAAGGACGTGCTGTGCGTCCGCGCCACCCACGCGGTCGGCAGCCTGGGCAAAAAAGTTGGCTTTCGCCCCCTGCGCTGGCTGCGGATGTGGAGGTCGAGAAAGTGGCAGGTGGTATGAACAAGCGCATTGTATTCCTGCGCGCCAACGCGATTGCGCCGTGTCCGCGCGTGGAAAAGCCCGCATTGGCATTGCAGCAGATGGGGTTTGGGGCGCAGATTGTGGGCTGGGATCGGCAGGGCGTGGGGAGTGAAGCCGCGCGTAATGCGGTTCCTGTCACGCGCCTGGCGATACCTTCGGCGTTTGGCAGCGGCATCCGCAATCTGGTTCCCCTGCTGCGCTGGCATGGCGCATTAACGCGCTGGCTGTTCGCCAATCGCCGCGAGTATGACGGCATACAGGCGTGTGACCTGGACACGGTTGTCCCCGCGCTGCTGGCAAAAACGCTGTTAGGCAAGCGCGTGGTCTACGACATTGCCGACTTTTACGTGGAATCGCGCTACATCCCGCGCCCCCTGCAAGCCTTTGTACGCCGCCTGGAATGGTGGGCCATGCGCCGCGCCGACGCCGTAATCCTCGCCGACGAGAGCCGCCGCGCCCAATTGGGAGCCGTGCAACCCCGCCGGTTGGAGTTTATTTATAACACGCCGCCCGCGTTAGGAAGAGGGGGAGAAAAGGAGAAGAGGAGAAGAGGAGAAGAGGATTCACAATCGCCAATCGGCAGTCGTCAATCGGTAATGGATTCATCACTCATCACTCATCACTCATCACTGTCTTCTCCCTCAACCCTCAACCCTCAACCCTCAACGCTTCGAATCGGCTTCGTCGGCATCCTGTCGGTTGTGCGGGGACTGGAACAACTGATTGAGGTGGTGGGTCGGAATTGTGGCTGGCATCTTACGCTGGGGGGCTTTGGTGAGGATGAGGCGCGGTTGAAGGCGCGGGCCGAAGGCGTTGCCAACATTGATTTTCTGGGGCGCGTGGAGTATGCGCGTTGCCTGGAAATCTATGAGGGCGTGGACGCGATTGTGATTACTTACGACCCCGCTATTCCCAACCATCGCTGTTCCAGTCCTAATAAATTGTTTGAGGCCATGATGCTCGGCAAGCCGGTTGTCGTGGCGGAAAATACGGGCATGGACGCGCTGGTAAGGCAATACGATCTCGGTCTGGTGGTTCCCTATGGGGATGTGGCTGCATTGGAGCGCGCGCTGGCGGAAATCGCCGGTTGGGATGAGGCGCAAAAACAGGCGTTCGCCGAACGCGCCCGCGACACGTACCGACAGCATTTCAGTTGGGAGTTGATGGAGTCCCGGCTGCTTTCCCTCTACGCTTCCGTGTTTAACGCCCATGATACTTCTGTTCGCTCTGCTATCGCTGCTGCTCGCTAACGGCTTGCGGTTTGCATCGTTGGCCCGCCCCGCGCTTGGCGCGGCATTGCTGCTGCTCGGCTATTACGCGGGCTGGCTGTGGCTGCTGCAAACCAATCTGAGCGCGTACAGTCCCGACGGCACGTATGGCAGCGATGCGCGCTACTACTGGCAGTGCATGCAAAGCGTGGCGCACGGTTTTACCCGCGCTTCCAACCACGACGGCAGGGTATACGTCTGGTGGGGCGCGCAGATTTTGCAAACCGCGCCCGAAGCCGTGATCTGGGTGAAAATCGGCAATCTGCTGCTGACGTGCAATGCGTTTTTGTTCGTGTTCGGGCTGATTGCGCGGCGGTTTCCCGACGCCACGCCCCGTACAATGCGCCTGCTGTTGTGGACAACCTGGATTGCGTTCGCCAACGGCGTTGTGGTCTGGATGGTGATTCGCAACATCAAGGAAAACCTGCTGCTGGCATTGCTGACGGGCTATATTGCCGCCGTTGTCAGCATTACGGATAGCGCGCGCCTGAGCCGAACCGCAAAAACGCTATTGATAACGCTGCTGACGGTCAGCGCCGTGTGGCCTTTGGAAAACATACGTCCGTTCGGGGGCGCGTTCGCTTCCATTTTCCTGGCCGCGCACCTGCTGCGCCTGTGCCTGCTGCAATCGCGCAGCCGCAAGCGCCGTTTTGTCGGCAAAATGATCCTCGCCGCCGCGGGATTGGGCATAGGACTGCTGACCGTAAAGCCGGATTTGTTTGAAGCGCTTGCGGGCGCGGAGCGCGTGAAAACCCTGGAAGCGTTCGGAGCCTTGCAGCAAACCACGTCAGGCACGGCGGTGGAAAGCGCGACGCAGGCGTTCGGCAGAACGGGCGCGTTTCCCTTTTACGTGGTTCGTTTCGTGACGGGGCCGGGACCGATACGCGCCGCGCAGCAATTGGCGACAGGGGATATGTTTGTCGTGTCGGCGCGGGTGGGGGATGCCGCCGTATTGGAAGGGTGTCTCCAATGGTGGCTTACGCTGGCTATTTGCGGCATGGTCTGGTTTCAGCGCCCGCGCGCCCTGCGCGATACCCTGCGCCGCACCTACGATATGGCCGCGCCCTCGCTGGCCGTAATCGTCGCGTATTCCTTTATTTATCAGGGCACGGGCGACACGCGGCACAGAGCGTTTTTGTACTGCCTGTTAGCCTGCGTCCTCGTTCCCGCGCAAGTGCTGGCCTTGCAGCGCCGTATTGTCACTGCGCCGCAGCGTGAATTGGCGTTCAGCGTTTAACGCCCGAATATATTTGCGTCCATTCGCGTGTATTTGCGGCTAAATTCGTCCCGATGAGAAGGGGTTCTTTGATGAAAACATTACAGATTGTTGGCGATTCCAAGTTCGGCGGGGCGACGATTTTGCTGCTGGAATGGTGTCGGTTTCTGCGTGAGCAGGGCTGCGAAGTGGATGTGCTGACGACGGACGCGACCACGCGCGAGCGCCTGCTGGCAATCCCCGGCGTGAAGGTTATTGACGACATTCTGATTCCGCGCGATGTGTCGCCGGGGCAAGACTTACGCGCCTTGACGCAGTTGGTAGCGCGCCTGCGCCGCAATCGCTATGACGTGGCGCATACGTATACGGCTGTGCCCGGTTTCTTGGGACGGCTGGCCGCGCGCCTGGCGGGCGTACCTGTCATTTTGCACCATCAGGCCGGCTGGACAGTCAACGAATTCTCCTCCGGCATCAAGCGCCTTGTGTTTTCGCGCCTGGAATACCTGGCAACCGCCCTGTCCACCCGCGCCATCTGCGTCAGCCACGCGACTATGCAGCAGGCGCAAACGGAACGCCTTGCTCCCCTGAGCAAACTCGTCACCATCTGCAACGGCATTGACGCGGAACCGTTCATTAGGGAACAGGGAACAGGGAACAGGGAACAGGGAACAGAAGACAATGCTGAACGCGGAATGATGAATGATGAATACTATGCAGCATCCCACTCATCACTCATCACTCAGCACTCATCACTCCCCAACACCCTCCTCATCGGCAACAGCGGGCGGTTGGCGGCGCAGAAGGACAATGTGACGCTGCTGCGCGCCCTGCCGATCTTGCAAACCTTGCTGCCCGATACGAACATTCGGCTGCGGTTGGCGGGGGATGGGCCGGAAATGGCGAACTTGCGAACGCTTGCTGACGAGTTGGGCTTGACAGAGAGTGTGGAGTTTTTGGGGTTTACCCGCGACATTCCCGCGTTTTTGCAATCGCTGGATGTGTTTGTCAGTCCGTCATTGCGGGAAGGCTTGTCTATCGCCCTGCTGGAAGCGATGGCTGCCGGATTGCCGATTGTCACCACGTCCATTGCGCCCAACGCGGAATTGATCCAACACGATGTCACGGGGCAGATCGTGCCCCTTCGCTCACCGCAGGCGGTTGCGCAGGCGATAGCGCGTTTTGTTGAGAGTACCTCCTTAGCCGAACGCTGTGGGGCTAATGCGCGCGAACGCGCGGTGAAACGCTACACGATTTCGCGCATGTGCCGCGAAACCTGGGACTTGTACCAAACGCTGTCGGCAGAAAAGCAAACCTACAGCCCACCCGCTCACGCCACGCTGCCGGTCTGATTCCGTGGAGGATTGTATTGTAATGGATAGTTCTCATTTGATGGACGAGGTGAATGTCGCAGACGTCGCGCGCAACGGCGTCGGGTTGACGGGTTCACCGGAAAGTTCAAGCGAAAAGGGCTTGCGTGTCGCCGGGTGGCAGGCGGGAATGAAGCGCGGGCTGGATATTTCGGTTTCGCTGCTGCTGCTTGCCGCGCTCAGTCCGCTTCTGCTGCTGATCGGGCTGGCGGTGCGCCTGACTTCCCCCGGCCCCGTTTTGTTTCGCCAGAAGCGGTTGGGGCGCAAGGGCGCGATCTTTGCGATCTGCAAGTTTCGCACCATGCGCAATGATGCGCCGGACATTCGCAACGCGGACGGCTCGGCGTTCAGCAGCGAACACGATCCGCGCGTCACGCCGATTGGCAAATGGCTGCGCAAAACCAGCCTGGACGAACTGCCGCAGTTTCTAAATGTGCTGGCGGGCAGTATGAGTCTGGTCGGCCCGCGTCCCGATCAGGCGGATCAACTGGCGTATTATACGGAAGCGGAAAAACAGCGGTTGGCGGTCAAGCCGGGAATTACGGGATTGGCGCAGATCAGCGGGCGCAATCTGCTGTCCTGGGAAGCGCGGAAGCAGTTGGACATTACGTATGTGCGGCAATGGTCGCTGCGTCTCGATCTCATAATTTTGGCGCGAACTCTGCCGTACGTCCTGCTTCAGCGCGGCGTTAATGCGCAGGGGTAGCCGTCGCCCTTCGGCTGTAGAAACGCATTGTTACCCATGAGCATTGCCCGTCGTGCCAATGCAGAAACAGAAAAGAGCAGAGTTATGCTAAATATGGAGCCTTACGAAGTAGATATGTGGCCTTGCGTGGCGAAATTGTTGGCGCAATGGAAATACATGCCGTATGCGCAAAGTCGCTATGGAGTGGCGGCAGCGACATCGTTATGGTTGGAGCGGACGGAGAAGGTTCTTGGTAATTCATCCGCACAAGCGCTGGTGGCGATGGACGCGGACGCGCCCATTGGTTTGGGCGTCCTGACGCCGCTGCCCTGGGATGGCGAGCAGATCGGCATGGCGGCGGCGCGGCTGGACTGCTTAATCGCAAGCGGCGATTATACGCGGCGGCATGACATTCTTGATATGCTGATTGCGCGACTGGTGACGGAAGCGGAGCGGCAGAACATTCGTCATCTGAGCGCGCGCATTGACGCCGGCAACCTTGCCGCCACTCATGCTTTGGAACAAGCGGGTTTGCAGATGATGGACGGCTTGCTCACGTTTGCGCTGGATTTAACGACTGCGCCCCTACCGGAAAATGCCAACGCGCAGCCCGCACAGGAACGCTCATTCCACTTGCGGCTGGCGACGGCGGAAGATGCGGAACGGGCGGGGCAATTGGCCTACGGCGCGTATCAGCATGACCGCTTTCATGCCGACCCCGCTATTGCGCCGGAAAAGGCGGACGCGCTTCATGCCTGCTGGGTGCGCAATGCGTGTCGCGGGCATGCGGCGGATGGGGTTATTCTGGCCGAAGAAGGAAACGAACTGCTCGGTTTTGTCACCTGCAAACTGCATCGGGACGCGCAGGCGCATTTCGGCGCGGCAACGGGAACCATCGCGCTTGTCGCTGTCGCAGAAGCGGCGCGTGGCTTCGGCATAGGGCGGGCAATGACAATGGAAGCCCTGCGCTGGATGCGGGGGCAGGGCGTGGAACTGGCGGAAGTCGGCACACAGATAAGCAACATCAGCGCAAGCCGCCTGTATGAGCAATGCGGGTTTCGGCTGGCCGGCAGCAGCCTGACGTTTCACAAGCTGCTGATTTGAAAATAGCCGCGAATGAACACGAATAGGCGGTATGATTTTAGCCATAGTTGTGTCCTGCATAGTAAAGAACATTCCTGCAATATCTCTATGCGCGTTTTCTTAGCGTTCCTGGCGCGTATGCAGGAGAGCATGGGATGAATGGCTAATAGGCAGTCATGCCATACGTGCCATTTAGAAAAAAGGATCAGGCGGCTTCTCCCTATGGCCGCGCCACCGATCAGGGCTTGATTGCCGCCTGCGTGGGGGGAGAGGCTGCCGCGTGGGACGAACTTATCCGTCGCTACGCCGCCCTGATTTACTCCACTTGCCTGCGTATGGGCGTTTCGCAGGCGGACACTGAAGACGTCTTCCAAAATGTCTGCCTGATTCTGCTGAACCATCTGGCGGATTTACGCGATACGGCCAAACTTTCCGGCTGGTTGATTTCCACGACAAAGCGCGAGGCATGGCGCGTCCTGCGGCGGCAGGGCGCGACTCTGGCAACGGATATGGGCGAGGGCGCATGGGAAATGGAAAGCGCGGAAAGCGTTTACCAGACCCATGCAGGCGCGAACCCGGAGGCCGATGTAATAGCCCTGACAGAGCAGCAATTGATGCGCGAAGCCCTGAGCCGCCTGCCTGACCGCTGCCGCGATCTCCTCACCCTGCTGTACGTTACTGAAAATCCGCTCAGTTATCAGGAACTTTCCGCAAAGTTCTCCCTTCCGATTGGAAGCATCGGCCCGACCCGCGCCCGCTGCCTGCAAAATCTCCGCAAACTCCTTCAGGAACTTGGCTATTGATCCTCTTGTCGCTTTTCCTCCCAATCTCCGCTTGCATTTGTTCTCCTGTTCCCTTTATTCCGGCAGCGAAAAACTTTCTGCAAAATTTTTGACAACATGTATTTTTCTGGATTTACTCGCCTCTATGGTATGTGCCGTATGTGCCGCAGAACGTGGAGCAAACAAGGAAACCCTTGTGGCAATGTCGTATTGAGGATTTGTTGGGCGGTGGAAGTTTTTGCTCAAGTTTTTACTACAGAAGTCAGGTGCGGATACAGACGAGGGGAGCGAACCGGTGAAGCGTTGCGGAATAGCCTTTGAAACGTTGGCGGACTACCACGAGGGAAAAGCGGAAGCAGGCGCAACAGCGCAAATCCGCGAACACCTCGACCGGGATTGCCCGCATTGTCGGCAAAACCTCGCCTGGCTGGAGCGCGCGGAAGTTACGTTGCGGCAGGCGCAGCCCGTACAGGTTCCCGAAGCCGCGATGGAAAAGGCGCGCGCCCTGTTCCGCGAACAGTTCCGCCCCGCTGTTACGGCTTCCGCTCCCAATCCTGTTTTTGCCTGGCTGGCGAGTTTGCAGTTCGACAGCCGCAGCAGTACGCTTGCGCTGGCCGGGGCGCGCGGCGGGAAACGCGAAGGCGTTCAGCTTGTGTACAGCACCGAGGTTCACGACATTGATTTGTTTCAGGAGCCGAACGCGCAGGGAAGTTGGTATCTCATCGGGCAGGTGATGCCGCGCAATGGGGAAACGTCTATCGTGCCGAGCGAGATTGTTTTGACGGAGCAAAACGGCAGTCGGCTGACGTTTACGCCCGAAGGCGAGGAGTTTCATCTGCCTGCCGTTCCCGAAGGAATTTATGAGATCGCGCTGCGCCTGGCTGAAGGACAAATCACGCTTCCGAACGTCGGGGTCGGCCAATGAGCGATGTCATGCCCTTAGAGGATTCGATGAATGGCGGCGTTTCGGTGGAATCGTTATGCGAACGCCTGCTTAATCTGCCTGAATCGGCAGAGCGCGACGCGCTGCTGCAAGAAGCCGCCGGACTGCCGGATTGCCTGCCGTATCTGCTGCAATCAGCGCGCGAGCGGATGAATGGCGACACGACGGGAACGCTGCTGCGGGCGCGTCTTGCCGCCGCGCTTGCGGAACGGAGCGAGGATGGGACAGGCGGGGCGCAGGCATGGCGCGTAATTGGACAGGCTTTGCGCGTTCAGGGCGACCATACGAATGCGGTGACGGCGCTGGAAACGGCTGCTTCCTGTGCCATGCAGTCGGGTGACGCTCGGCTGGCCGCGCAGGTGCAGATTGGGCGTATTGACTCGCTGAACTGGCTTGGGCGCTACGACGACGCGGTTCTGCTGGCTCGGCGTCTGGAAACCGAACTGCGCGCGCATGGCGAGGAAACGGATGCCGCCAAAGTCCTCGTGAATTTAGGCGCGCTGCACTATCGGCGCGATCAGTACGCGCTTGCCCTGTCCTGCTACGAGCGCGCCCTGCAAACGCTGGAGCAAAGCGGCGAAGTGGTGGCTTGCGCCACCGTGCAGACCAACATCGCTGCCGCGCTGATGGAACTGCATCGCGTGGACGAGGCGATTGCGCTTTTTGAGCAGGCGCGCGCCACGTTCGCCGCGCATGAATTGCTCACGCCCGCCGCCAAAGTGGATGCCAATGTCGGCTTTCTGCACTATCTTTCGGGACGCTACGCGCAGGCGATTGCCGCCCTGCTGCGGGCGCGCGAGGAGTTTACGGCGCGGGGGCAAACGCTGGAAGCGGCCAAGTGCGACGCGGATGTGGCCGAATCCTACCGGGAACTAAATCTGTATCCCGAAGCCAGCGAAGCGTATGCCCGCGCTTCCCGCGAACTGGAATCCTTCGGCGTCGGCTACGAGCGCGCCCGCGTTGAATTGGGCCGCGCCGCCGTATCCATCGCGCAGGAACAGTTTGCGGACGCGCTGGCAAGTCTGGAAACGGCGGATTCGCTGTTTGCCGCGCACCGCAACGTGACCCAACAGGCGCGCGTCCGCCTGCTCCGCGCCCGCCTGCTGCGACAGGAAGGACGCCATGACGAAGCCATACAGGAGGCAAAGCGCGCGGCGCGAACCCTGACGCGCAGCGGCCTGCGCGGTTGGGCGGCGGAAGCGCGCCTGCTGCTGGCGGAAATGGCGGGCGAGGAGGGGAACGACGCAGTTCGCTCCCTGCATACGGTTCGGAACACGGCGCGGACAACGGCGCGCGGCTGGCTGGAAGCACAGGCGGAGCGCGCGCTTGGACGCCATTACCTGCGCAAAGGCAATGTGGGGCGCGGCCTGCGCCATTTGAAAGACAGCGTACAGGCGTTGGAGCAGGCGCGTACCCTGATTGCTCCCGAAGAGATGCACGTCTCGTTTTTGCGGGACAAACTGGCGATTTATGAGGAAACAGTGGGCGCGTTGCTGGCGCGCGGACGCAGGCAGGACATTGCGGATGCGCTGGAATACGTGGAGCGAGCAAAATCCCGTCTGCTCTTGGAACGGGTACAGGCCGCGCTGGACAGCCGCGCTCCTGCCGAGACCTACGCTGCCATCCCCAGCCCGCGAGCGATTGGCGACCCTACGCTCCGAACTGAGCCGAAGTTATCAAAAGCTGAATGTTGTGGATGAAAGCGAAGCGCGGCGTATCGGCGCGGCAGGGATTGCGGAAACGTCTGCCCTCAACGCGCTGGAACAGGAATATGCGGATGTGCTGCGCAAAGCAGAACGGACGTCTCACGCTGCTTCCGGCCTGTTCAGCCTGCCCGACGTGGTTCCCACACAAGATTTGTCCGACCGGCTGCAAAGTAACGAAGCCTTGTTGGTATACTACACCGTTGGCGGGATGGTTTGCGCGTGGATTGTCACGCGGCAGGAAGTGCATTTCCGCGCCAACATCGCCGATCTGGAAGACGTCAGCCACGCCGCCCGCCGCCTGCGCTATCAATTGCAGCGCGTCGGGTGGGACGGTGAACTTTCGCAGC
The DNA here is from genome assembly GCA_963835065.1 of uncultured Chthonomonadaceae bacterium. Lineage (GTDB taxonomy): Bacteria > Armatimonadota > Chthonomonadetes > Chthonomonadales > Chthonomonadaceae > CAWFQB01. Next base: position 110,991 of record CAWIEK010000011.1, read on the forward strand.
GACACGCGCTTCGGTTTCAGGCGGACGCGCAGGAAGTTCTCGCGCGGCTGTACGACCTGCTGCTGCGCCCTATCACCGATTTGCTCACGAGGGAACACCTGGTTGTCGTTCCCCATGCCGAATTGCACGGCCTGCCGTTTCATGCGTTTTTTGACGGCGCGCAGCCGGCGCTGGATCGCTGGGAAATCAGCTATGCGCCGAGCGCGGCTTTGTGGCACCGGGGCGCAATCCGGCAGCAGGCGGGCGGGGAAAGCGTCGCAAATTGGGCAGATGCGGAAGCTTTGCTTGTCAGCGTGCCGTCGCCCGGTATCGCGCAGGTAACGCGGGAAGTGGCGGCGTTGGCGCATTTATTGCCCCATGCCTGCGTTCTGCATGGCGAAGCGGCCACGCTCCGGGCGGTGCAGGCGCGCGCCGGGAATTGCCGCCTGCTGCACCTGGCGACCCACGCTTTGTACCGCGCCGACAACCCTTTATTCTCCGGCTTGCAGTTGGCGGATGGCTGGCTGCTTGCGCGCGACCTGTACGCGATGCGCCTGCCCTGCGACCTGGCAACGCTGTCCGCCTGCCAAACCGGGGCGGCGCAGGTGGAATGTGGAGACGAGTTATTCGGACTGGTGCGCGGGTTTCTGGCGGCGGGCGTCCGATCCGTAGCCGCGAGTTTATGGCCCGCCGACGATCAGGCGACGGCGGCCTTGATGCAGGAATTTTATCCGCGTCTGTTGCAGGGGCAATCGAAAGCGGCGGCTTTGCGGGGCGCGCAGCAGGCGATGCGCCTTCGGTTCCCACACCCTTACCATTGGGCGGCCTTCGCGCTCATTGGCGAACGCGGCAACAGCGTTTCCGCGCCTGCCTGACTATCGCTCAGGACATACGCAAACCGGCGCAGCAGGAAAACATACAAAAAGATACACGGGTTAAAACCGCCGGAACAAAGGCGTCCGGCAGGGAACGCGCAGCAAGGAAAGATAGGAATAGCAATCATGAAACAGGCTTCGATAACACAACATGCGAAAGGCAAGACTGTCCTGAAACTGCTGACCGCCGTATTTGCTTTGCTCACGATGTTCGGTGTGCGCGCCAAAGCGGACGACATCGTTGCCGGGCACGTTCTGGTACGGGTTGCGACCGGCGTAGACATTCGCGTTCTGGCGGCAAGTTACAATACCACCGCGCAGGATCAGGTTCCCGGAACCGACCTGTACAGTGTCGCCACGCCGCGCGGCACGAGTGAAACGCAGTTTGCCCAGAATTTGAGCAAGGACAAGCGCGTTCTGTATGCCGAGCCGGACCGTCTCATTATTTCCCCCGAAGTCGGCGGCAGTCCGTTTCATCTGGCGTTCGACTTCACGCCACAGCCGACTACGTATGTCAACTCCGTCAGCTATACGCAGGTGAATTTAGGGCAGGTGGACGCGCTGCATCAGATCAACGGGAGCCGCCCATTAGCGACGGGCTACGGCGTTGTCGTGGCGGTGCTGGATACGGGCGCGACGTTCACGCACCCGGATTTGCAGGGGCACTACCTGGTCGGCTACAACGCGCTTGCGCCCGATACGCTTCCCCTGGACATCGCCGATGGCGCGACTAACGCGGAAGTGGGGCACGGCACGATGGTTGCGGGCGTGATTGCCCGTCTCGCGCCCCAGGCCGCCATTCTGCCCATTCGCGTTCTCAACGGCGACGGCACCGGAACCCTGCTGAATTTGGTGAAAGGCATCCACTACGCGAACACGCACGGCGCGCGCATCATCAACATGAGTTTTGGCTGCTCGGTGAAATCCGGCGCGCTCAATGACGCCCTCGACGAGTCGGAACTGGCGGGCATCGTGCTGGTTGCCGCCGCGGGTAACAACAATCTCAATCAGGCGCTCCCGCCTACGGTCAGCCGGGGAACCATTGCCGTCGCCGCCGTCGAGGGGGACAACACGAAAAGCCCGTATTCCAATTATGGCTCCTTTGTGCGCGTGGTTGCGCCCGGAAGCAACATTCGCAGCACGTATGCGGATGGCGGGTACGCAACCTGGTCGGGAACGTCGTTCGCCGCGCCGTTCGTTGCCGCCGAAGCCGCGCTGATTCTGTCCGTATCCCCGTCTCTGACCGCCGATCAAGTAAAAGACTACATCCGCTCCACCGCCCGCTCGGTAGACAATCAAAACAAAGCCTACAAAGGGCAGCTTGGCAAGGGAATCATTGACATTGAATCCGCCGTGAAAGCGGCGCATCCCTAAACGCACTATGATACGGACTTTTCATCCCAATATCGTTCAAATAAGAGTTCGTAGGGGCGTGATTCATCACGCCCGCAACGTACCGCATTCCGCAAAGGGCGCAACATATTGGAGGATGCAGGCGCAAGCATGGCAGAGGGCGTAAGCATGGCAGAGGGCGCAAGCATGGGAGGGCGCAATAAATTGCGCCCCTACGAACTTTTCTTTGAACTTGTTTTGAGTAAAAGCCGGGCTGGTGAACAGTCCGGCTTTTGTTTTGCCGAATTTTGGCGCTTTACAGAAAAATATGTGGAAAAAGACCGCGAAAACTCTGCCTTGATGTATCAAAACCGGTTTGGCGTTCCTCTCCTGTCACGAAGAGCGCGCAGAACAAGATTAAGGTTCTGCAAGCCACACAGATTACTGTTCATTTCTCAGGAGGATTGATTTCGCTATGAAAGTTGTTACCACCATTTCCGCGCTGATTGCATCCCTGTCTGCGTTTGCCGCGTTCAACGCCGCGCCCGTCCGCGCCGATGTGACGGATCGCCTGTATGACTTCACCGACGCCTACTACGCGCAGAACGGCATTAATCCCGCCAAACTCGCGGGGCGCAAGCAGGCTCCGTCCGCCAACGCCGTGATTGACAAGCCCTTCTTTGCCTCGCAGCGCAATGTGCGCGTGATCGGCCTGGGCGGAACCTACACGGCCAACGGCTCCGTCGCCTACTTTGCGGTGATGGCGGGTTTCGGACCGGACGGCTTTACCAATGACGCAGCCGGGCAGCGCGCCCACCAGATCGCGGACACCTACATCGAATACATCTTCCCGCAGCGTAACGCCGATCCGATAGGACTCGCCAATGCGCGGCAGGCTACGGTACAGGATACCGATCACGGGTATTTCAGCAACGATCCGCTCGGCCTGTGGCTGCACGTCTGGGTCAACTACACGGATGCCGCCTTCAGCACCAAAGACGGCCAGAAGGCGCTGTCCGATCTGGCAAAGAAGAACGGGCTGGCGCTGGACGGCACACCGATTATCAAGACGACGAGCGACATTCAGAACTTGAACAGCAAGGGTTTTGTCACCCTGCGCACCCGCAATGACGGCCTGCGCTACGCCGTCTGCCCCGAAATCCGAGACCCGCGCCGGGGCGGTATTTCCCCCGAGGCCTTCCTCAACACGGCACACAAGCCGGACGGCTCGCCGCTCGATTTCGCCTTCACCGTCAACTTCGACAGTCTCAAAAACACAGGCGAATGGGCGCGGTAGTACACGGCGGCATAAATATGCCTGCATAACCGGATTATAAAAATCCCGTTTGCAGGCATGCGACCAATCGTCCTAAAGACGAAAGAACTACCGGCGTATTTACGCCGTGATCTACTAAAAGGCTGGCGCATCGTCCTATTCAAAGTGCCCTGCGCAGACAGCGAAGGAGTAAAATTGTTGGCGGTTGAGTACAGCGCCTTGTTCGGCGGCGGGTACGTTATGCCTGAGGTTTGCGGATTCGCAAGACTCCGGGAGAAATAACCGTAAAAGCGTTTGGCATTTCTGCGCCATGTTCCTCCAGGACTTTGGATACGGTAGCGGCCTTCGTTAAAGACGCGAACCCCATAAGCCGGAGCAGAATGACGCCCCTATGCACCAGCCGCTGCCGGTAAACAAGTTCGCCAAAATCTTTATCTTCAGTGACAAGCAATGCGCTATGCTCGTTGGCTCGCTGCAAAACAACTTCATCGGTGATGCCCGGTTCCATTTCCGCCACGTACAAGACATTGTGACTGTCGCGCCGCAGCCTTTCCACAACTTGCCTGTCAACACCTTCATCTGCCAGTAAATTCATGCCGCTTGCTCAACCAGAGGGTAAATAACATCGGCCCGCAACGCTCGAGCGGCGAAGGCGACGGATGCCAGAACTGCCTGATGCGTGAGGCGCGGATGCGCCGCCACAATTTGTTCGGCTGTTTCGCCCGCGCCTAACCGCTCTAAAATAGATTCAACTGTGATGCGCGTACCAACAATGACGGGCTTCCCCATCATAATGTGTGGGTCTGATTGAATCGGTGAAGTGTCCATGTTTGCCTCCATATCTCATTATACCGCCTTTGGCGCTGTCGGTTCTTGCCAAATTGCACACCCTCTGCGAACGAGCCTGACAACGGCGGGCAATATCGCTTGCTTCTAAACAGGAGAAGCCGCGTGCGGCTTCTCTATTGCACCGGAGCGTTCAGCTACAGTCTGTGCGTTCTCTAGCGGTTTGACGATACAACGATCTATAACTCTTGGATCATCGGGGTTTTTTGGCACACGGACAATCGCGGCAAACTCTCTATCCCCTACAGGTCTGCCGTCCTTATCCTTGATGTTGTAAAGTTCCTCCCAACACTCGGCCAGGTATTTCCCCGCTCCTTCTGTTCCATCTGCGCCAACGCCCGCGATGATGACCCAAGTTTTCTCATGAATATCACTCCCCGTCGGATGAAATTTGAGAATTATGCCATAATCGTTTATGGTGTCGTCTTTGTACTCCCGCAACTCATTCACTGGCTTATACTTGGGACAGTCCCAATCCGGGTTTTTCAGTGTAAGATGCCCGCCTACAGGAGCATCATATTCCTTCTCGAAGAACTCTTCTGCTCCTCTTCTTAGACTAGAATCAGTGAAGTAGTTGGAGAATAGCCCGAACATTATCAGGTTGCTGTCTCGCCCTTTCATTTCTATGAGGTCAGTATCTGTCAGAATTTCAGGTGTTTCTTGTGACATCTCGCCTATTAAAGCAGCTACATAACCTAACGCCTTCAAATCCTGCAAAGCTGCCGTTTCCGTGTGGTCGAAACTCACATTCTTTAATGCTGAGTTAGGCCGTTCACGAACTTTTTGCGAACGAAAGAAAGGCAAACAGTTGTGAATCGAAAGCTGAAACAGGCCAGTTTGATGAAGTGGAACGGGTGTCCTACCAGGAGAAGGCATTTGAGACGTAGGGATGGTGGGCACAGGTACAAACTCCGGGAAGATAAGGCGAACCTTACCCGGCGCGAAACGCCCAAAGAACATCTGCCTGAACATCCGCCGCCTTTTGAACATGGGTACGAAATCGAGCAACAGAACTACCAACTCAAAGGTGGCAGCGGTGAGCAAAGCTATAAATATACTGTAGAAGGGTTGCTGAATCGGCTTGCAAAGTGACAATCCCACGCCGCCCAACACTGCCGCGCCAAGCAATGCAAAGAAGCGGCTCTTCCCAAACCGTGAGCGTTTTAAGTCTTCCAACAGTATCCGCAACTTCATTGCCATCCCTGCCATTCACAAAAGTAAGAGTGTGTTCTAATACGCGACATGTTGCATTGTAGCTGAACTAAGAATTTTGCCGCACCTGTGCAGCAAAACCCCAATTCCGCCTGCAAAAAAGCGCAAAATTGTAGTCTTTACCTGAAATTGCGTCTTGCGACGTAACAGGCCATGTTTTGCGGCAAAAGCCGTATTTTAGACATGTACGCGCTAATATCTCTCTTATTTTAACATAAAGGTTACGTAGTGTCAATATCTACCCTTGAGACAAATTACGCCTTCGTTCGTGATGTTATGTATTCCCAACTCCTCTGTTTCGGCATAGAGTAAACGCATTTTGGCATCATTCGCTTTACGTCAAGTTCTACAGGAGTACATGATTAAGAAGGTGTCTTGTGGCGTGTTTCTTCCGAACTCAGGTTGCGGAAGCGGGGCCAGCGTTTCAGGTGTAAAAACGTCAGTCGGGCAAAGAATATCTTGATGAGGATGTTCTTCGTTTTGTACCACAGCGTGGCGTAATTGCGGGCAGGAAGGGGTGGCGTCTGCAGCGCGAAATCGAGCGGCGGAAAGTACGCATAGATGTTGACCGCGCCCAGCGCCTCGTACTCCTCCACGCCCGCATAATCGCATGGGGCTGCTTCCATCCCGGCCAGATTCCGCGCGGATTCGGTCAGCAGCAGGTATTGTTTCGCTTCGAGAGAGTTTTTCAGCAGACGGTGGATTAAAATCACGTCCGTTCCCGCCAGTTCGGTAAAGCGGTCAATGCGGTGCATCAGGGCGGTTCCGACGTGCAGCAGGATTTTCAGGCGCAGACATTCCGTATGGCGGCAGGCTTCGCACTGACAGATGTTGGATTGCGACAGTTCCCGCAGTTTGCCATCGAACGCGCGGAAAAAACTGTCCATCTTCGCCAGCACGTCGCGCATCTGCAAAGCCGCCGAAGCGGGGTCGAGTTCGCAGTACAGAAACACGGCGTCGCCTTCCAGCTTGGCGACCACGAGCGGCATTTTGGCTTCGCGCAGCACGGTTTGTATCAACTGCGTGATGATGATTTGCCCGTGCGCCAGCGCCTCTTTATGCGACACCATGAACTGCGTATACCCGCTGATGTCGCACATAGCCAGCAGCACGGATTTTGCCTCGTTCGCCACCACATTCTCCCGTCTACAGTTGCCGCAAAGATTTTCTTCTTACTTTTCATTGTTCAAAGTTGGTCGTTGCTAAATTGTTCATGGCTGCGCGACTTTCCTGTTTAAGCGTCCTGTGCAGACGACTTTCCGTGCCAATAATCTGTTTTGCGCCGTTTTCTGTGGCTGTGAAGTCGCTTTTCACGTTCTGCGCGCAGCCTGGCGTACATTCGGGCACAAGTTGGCATGTTGGCTCGTCTGGAAGGTACGGCGTGTCCCATGCGCCGGTTCGTGACGTTCTGCTCGCGCGGTCAGGGGAGGCCATTCCTGTGGGAACTCGCCGGAACCCGCCGCAGGGCAGAAATCGGAAGAGAGGCTGACAATGCAGATACGCAAACGTCTGAAACAAGCAATGCCTGTGGATACCACTCGTTTAACGGACGCTTACCGTCAGGTAGTTTCCAGTCTACGCGAAGCGCGGAGCGTACAACCCGCGCAGGAGAAAGAACGCCAGATGCAGCGTTTGATGCGCTATATGTGTCCTGCCGATCCAATGAAACCGTAAACTCTCGAAAACATAGCGCGACAGTTCGATATACCGGGCGGTACACAATCCTTTGGATTGTGTACCGCCTACTTTATTTCAGGGCTTCTTAACACAATATACGTTACCCTGAGCGCGTCGTGAACGCCCCGTCTAAAAGCTTATCCCAATTGGCCGGATATTGAAAATACCCGGCAGGAAAGTGCAAGCGTCCTACGGACGCAAGGACAAGCCCTATCGGGAGAGGCTCTAAAGGGCGTTCCGCCAGCCGGTCTGTGAACGGAACACTTCTTTGCTTGGAAAGCCCATATCACCTTCTTTCCTGCCTTATTTTCTCTCCCGCTTATTTCAACTCAGAATTTTTTCAGGTTACTTGACAAGTTGACGAACAATGTTGTATCCTTTTTTAGCACTCGCATGGTTAGAGCGCTAATTTCAGCGCAAAGCACACTTTACGAGTTATTCTGACAGGAGGAACGCGAATGGCATTGCGACCGCTGCGCGACAAAGTTGTTGTCAAGCCCAGTGACGCGGACGAAAAGAGCACGGGCGGCATTTTCCTGCCCGATGCGGCGAAGAAGAAACCGCAAGAGGGCACGGTAATTGCTGTCGGTTCAGGACGCCTGCTCGACGACGGCACGGTGAAAGCGCTTTCCGTCGCCGTTGGCGACAAAGTGGTGTATTCCAAGTACGGCGGCACGGACGTCAAGATGGACGGTTCCGACTACGTGCTTTTGGACGAAGATCAGATTTTTGCGATTCTTGAGTAGTCAGTAGTCAGTAGTCAGTAGTCAGTAGAGATACCTGTTCACTCAAAGTTGTGCAGCACAGTTATAGCTTGCAGGAAAAGGTTTTCTACTGACTACTGACTACTGACTACTGACTACTCTCCGAAGGAGACTAGAAATGGCTGCCAAGCAGTTAAAGTTTGATGAAGAAGCCCGCCGCGCATTGGAGCGCGGCGCGAACGCGGTAGCGAACGCCGTTAAAGTGACGCTCGGACCGAAAGGCCGCAACGTCGTGCTGGACAAAAAGTACGGCTCCCCCACCATCACCAAAGACGGCGTGACGGTTGCCAAAGAGATCGAACTGGAAGACCCGTATGAGAATATGGGCGCGCAGTTGGTCAAAGAAGTGGCGAGCAAGACCAACGACGTGGCCGGTGACGGAACCACGACGGCGACGGTTTTGGCGCAATCCATTGTCAACGAAGGCTTGCGCTATGTGGCAGCGGGTGGAAACCCCCTGCTGGTCAAAAAAGGCATTGAAACCGCGGTTGACGCGGCTGTTGCCGAACTGCGCAAGCTGGCTGTAGAAGTCAAGGGCGACAAGCAGAAGGTTGCCAGCGTCGCCAGCATTTCGGGCAACGACCCGGAAATCGGCGATCTCGTCGCCAATGCGATTGAGAAAGTCGGGCAGGACGGCGTAATCACGGTTGAGGAAAGCAAGTCGCTGCAAACGTTCACCGACTTTGTGGACGGGATGCAGTTCGACAAGGGCTACATTTCCCCCTACTTCGTGACCGACCCCGAGCGCATGGAAGCAGTCATTGACAACCCCTACATCCTGATCCACGAGAAGAAGATTTCGGCAGCCGCCGACCTGATTCCCGTGCTGGAAAAAGTGGCGCAGTCCCGCCGCCCGGTTGTGATTATCGCGGAAGACGTAGACGGCGACGCGCTGGCGACCCTGGTTGTCAACAAGATTCGCGGCATCATCAACAGCGTCGCGGTCAAGGCTCCCGGCTTTGGGGATCGCCGCAAGTCCATGCTGGAAGACATCGCCATTCTGACCAATGGCAAGTTCGTCAGCGAAGACCTGGGCGTGAAGCTGGAAAATCTGGACGTATCGTTCCTGGGCAGCGCCGAGCGCGTGATTGTCGGTAAGGACCAGACCACGATCATCAACGGCGGCGGCACGGAAGATTCGATCATGGGCCGCATCAACCTGATCAAGCGCCAGATCGAGGAAACCGACAGCAGCTACGACAAGGAAAAACTGCAGGAGCGGCTGGCGAAACTGGCCGGCGGCGTTGCGGTCATCAAAGTCGGCGCGGCAACCGAAACCGAACTGAAGGAAAAGAAGCACCGCTTTGAGGACGCCCTGAGCGCCACGCGGGCGGCAGTGGAAGAAGGCATTGTGCCGGGCGGCGGCGTAGCGTTCCTGAACGTGCAGTCGGCATTGGACAACCTGCCGGGCGGCCCCGACGAGCAGCATGGTATCGCTATTGTGCGCCGCGCCCTCGAAGAGCCGCTGCGCACCATAGCCGAGAACGCGGGCTTTGAAGGTTCGGTCGTGGTCAACAAGGTGAAGAGCCTGGGCCAGGGACAGGGCTTCAACGCGGCGACCGAAGAGTACGGCGACATGATCGCGCAGGGCGTGATTGATCCCGTCAAGGTGACGCGCTCCGCTCTGCAAAACGCCGCTTCCATCGCGGCCCTCGTGCTGACGACGGAAACCCTCGTTGTCGAAAAGCCGGAGAAGAAGGCCGCGTCCAACGGTGGCGGCGGTCACGGCCACGACGACTACGGCATGTAAGCGCAAAGGATGAAGGCGGAAGGAGGAAGGATGAAAATCAATTCCTTCTTCCGCTTCCTGTCCCAAAAAAACGCCCCGCTTTCCTTATATGGAAGGCGGGGCGTTGTGCTTGACGCGCCATAGAAAATTCGTTGCAATGAAACAGGAGCGATGAAAATTTGTCTTGTTTGATGCGGTTGCGGAGGCTGTTGAGCGATGGATAAAATAAATGAGTATGTGCAGATCGTGAAGCGCGTGATACAGGATGTGGCGGACTATGTGCCCGAAGAAGAAGGCGTTCGCAAGGAAGTTATCTTTGATGACGCTTCCGGGCATTACCAACTGCTGCAAACCGGCTGGAAGAACCGCCGCCGGGTTCACGGCACACTGGTTCACATTGACGTGCGCGATGACAAAGTATGGGTAGAACACGACGGCACGAACTTAGAGATAGTGCAGGATTTACTGGACGCGGGCATTCCGCAAGAACAAATCGTGCTTGGCTTTCACGCCCCCGAACTGCGGCAGTTTACCGAGTTCGCTCCCGCTTGAACGCGCCTGGGGTCAGGCTTTGAAACCGAACAGGAACTCTGTTGCCCGCAGCCGCTTCCGTTAGCCGGTAAGGCAAAAACAGCGTATTGTACCGCGTTTTCAACACAGTGAGCAGGAGAAAAGTTGCGCGGCGTGGAAACAATCCGCACAAGCAAGCGCGAACTAATCCTGACGCTCACTTGTTTCTTGAACCGGGCGTCCGTTGATTTTGTCTGTAAAGGTTAGCCGCATCCTATGAGCCACGATTCTGAGCGTTTTCCATCCGAACTTGCCCACATTTTGTTCATGGACATTGTAGGCTATTCCCTGCTGCTCATAAACGACCAGAGGCGTGTGGTCGCCATGCTGCAAAGCCTTGTGCGCAATGCCCCGGAGTTCCAGCACGCGCAAGCAGCGGGCAGAGTAATCTCCTCAGATACAGGAGATGGATTGGCGCTGGTGTTCTTCGGCGACCCGACCTCACCGGTGTATTGCGCGGTGGAGATCGCCCGCGCGTTGCGTGAAAAGCCTGAACTACAGTTGCGCATGGGCATCAACAGCGGTCTGGTGTCGCGCACAACCGACTTTAACGGCCATGATAAAGTCACCGGCAGTGGTATCAATATGGCGCAGCGGGTGATGGATTGTGGAAACGCGGGGCATATCTTGCTGTCGCACGATTGCGCAAAAATCATGCGTCAATTCAGCGAGTGGGCCAACGCGCTTCACGACCTGGGCGAGTATCAAATCAAACATGACCTCACCCTGCGCCTGTACAATCTGTGCATGGAGCAGGTTGGCAATCCCGCCCCGTCGCAAGCCACACCAAAAAGCGCGCCCCCTGCAAACGCGCCAAAGAACGGCAATCCGCCCGGGACAGGCGGTGCAGCGAAGCAAAATGCCGGTATGGAAAGCGGCACAGAAAGCAAGACAAAAACCAACTCGGCGGATGGCGCGGAAATGGCGTGGATACCAGCGGGAACCTTCCAGATGGGCGGGAACGGTGAATACGACGGCAAGCCGGTTCATTCGGTGACATTGTCAGGTTTCTGGATGTACAAAACGCCGGTGACAGTGGCGCAGTTCCGCACGTACGATGCAGCGAACGGAAGCAAGTACGACTGGACGAAGAACAAACCGGATTGGGGTTGGCTGGACGAGCATCCGATGGTAAATGTCTCCTGGACAGAGGCCTCGGCGTATGCGCAGTGGGCGGGCGTCGTGCTGCCGACAGAGGCGCAATGGGAATATGCGGCGCGGGGCGGTTTTGCGGGGAAGAACTATCCCTGGGGCGATGATTGGGACGGGAGCAAATGCGCCAATTCCGTCAAGCCGAATGACTTGAAGGGCACAAAAGCAGTCAAGAGTTACGCAGAGAATGGCTGGGGCCTGTATGATATGGCGGGCAACGTGTGGCAGTGGTGCGCGGACTGGTACGACAAAGCCTACTACCAGACAGCGGCGGCCAGCCAGACCGACCCAAGAGGGGCGAGTTCGGGCACATTCCGCGTCCTGCGGGGCGGTTCTTGGGGCGGCGATTCCGAGACCTACTTCCGCTGCGCGGACCGCGACTACTACATTCCCGACGACTGGAACGGCATTATCGGGTTTCGTTGCTGTTCTCCAGGACTGTAATGCTAACCATTTAACCTTTTACTCTTTTACTCTTTATTCTTTCAAGCCGGCAAAGCCGACTTGAAGAATCGAATTTTGAAAATTTGACGTTGTTTCAGAGTAAAGCCGAATTTTCTTTTCGCGCCGCTATGGGAAGGCAGGAATCAACGCTGTGGCTGGCGAAGTAAGCGCTGTTACGAAAACGTATGAGTTTTTGCTCTGGCTCCTCCCGCAAATCGCCCGCTTTCCCCGCGATCATCGCTTCACGTTGCAACGGCGGCGTATTCGGCGGTTGTAACCCTCGTTCCCGGATGCTCTCGCTCTTGCCGGACTTCGATACTGTTTAGGTTGCGCTTGCAGCGAGTTCGCAAGCAGTCTTTGGTAACAGTTCAACATCCGAGGCGTAAACGATGCTATGATCTTCGTGCCACTCTGTTACAACCGTGATTTTGATCTCATCACCGTTGTTCGCTTCGTGGCAGAGACGCTGAAACAAAGTTTCGTCCGGCACGTTCACCTTCTGCGTGAACAATCGGTTTCCACCTTTGTAGCGTGTTTTCTTCTCATACAGCAATGCAGGCAGATTGCCGGGTAACAGACCAAGAAGCGCTGCCTGTATCGTTGCTTTCGTCGTTTCCGTCAGTCCAAAATACTGTATTCCTGTTATTTTGTCTTCCCTTAATAGACACCAACGAGTTTAAAAAACAGCGTATCCGCTTCGCCGCATCTATTTTCGGCGCAAAGCAAGGCCGCATAAGCCTCTCGCGCTTGCATGGTCAGGGCATGTTGTAAGCCGAACGTTTGTTCTCGCAGGGTCAGGGCGCGGGCATACAGCGGTTCCGCCGCCGGATTGCCGCTTGCCTGATACTGCTTTGCAAGGCTGTAGAGAATTTGCGCCAGCATGGGATCGTTGGCGGGCAGGGCGCGTTCCGCAATGGCAAGCAGGCGCAGATACAATTCCGTCACATTGCCGTACTCGGCAGCTCCAAGCCGCGCGAACAATCTCCGGCGCATAGCCTGAACCCGTCAAGCGGTCGAATATATCCGTCATTCGTCACATGGTCCAACTCTTCCTGGCTTACACCTGCATCAAGCCACTCCTGATCCATCATTTCTTTTGCGCGTTGATATACCTGATCGGAACGGAGTTCTGTGGTTGTCATAGTAATGGTTCCTTTTTGTCATCCCTGTCATACGGGCTGTAAAGCGCGGGTTTTCAGAAGCGCATTTGCTTCGCTGCTGCGGCCTTCCGCGTGGAACTTTTCGATTTGATGGTCATAAGACTGGTATAGCCGGTTCCGAGCCTCAATAGTGCGGGGATGTTCCAGGCCAAGTGTTTGGCTCCAGAGTTTTAGAACGCGCGTAAAGAGCGGAATGGCGGATTGGTAGGCTTGATTGGCGTCGTATCCTATCGCCAGCCGATACCAGATCAGTGCCAGCATGGGATCGTCCGGCGCGAAGGCGCTTTCCGCAATCGGCCACAGGGCATGGTAGAACGGCATTTTGTCCGATGTGGCAGGGTACTCGGTTTCCCACACGGCGCGTATGCCTTCTTCGGGGTAGCCGGAACCCATCAGTCGGTCGAGAATATCCGCGAGTTCATCCCCCTCGTCAAGTTCTTCCTGACTCACGCCTGCTTCCAGCCAGCTTGTATTGATGATTTCTCTTGCGCGTCGGTAAGCGTCTTCGCTGCGGTTCAATTGGACTTGCTGCACTGCCATAATCACTCTTCTCTTTTCGACATAACAACATCAGCGCGGCTAAGGAACGGCATGAACGCTTTGCAGCAGTTGCCGCGCTTCTGCCTGGTACAATTTGAGTTGCTTTGCGCCGTAAGGCAAACCGCTGAAGCCTAATCTGCGGTAAAAACCTTCCGCCTCGCGCCGCGTTTCCACGAGAACGCGCCCCTGCGCTCCTTGCCGATAGCTTTCTACAACCAGGCGAGCGACAAGTACGCGCCCAACTCCCCGATAGCGCGGCGTTCCGATATCATGCCGATTGTGGGGCGCAGTTTCCAGAAGACTTTTCCGCAAGAAATTACCTGCAAAGGTTGCATTTCCTAACCGAACAAGACCTTGTATGGCTGTGTCTACTTGATTCGCGCACACCAGTTTCAAGGCTTGCCCCTCGGCGGCATGAACCGGCCAAACATCCCTAAATACAGCCTCGTTCCAGTTTTCTCCGTGTAGTTCGGCAATATCACTTGCACCCAAAATTGCAAACTGAACAGAAATTTTGTCACCCGTTGCTGCTTCTGTAACGAAGTAAGGCAACATGTTCGGATCGGCGGTGAGCAAAACATCAAGTTCCAGGTCGGCATCCATATTGTAGTGTAGCAAGTTCCGTCGCTTTCGTCAAGAGGCTTAACACCGCAAGAAACATATTATGGATGCCCTAATCCCTGAAAGCGTTTGTTGCCGCCCGCAAATGATCGAGCAGGATTTGCATTGCGGAGGGCAGGGGAACCTGAAAGTCGAGGCGGACGCCGGTACGCGGCTGGCTGAAACTCAGGGCGTAAGCGTGAAGCGCCTGCCCGCCTAAATTGGCAATATCGGCTTCGAGTTGGGCGCGAACGCTTGAGGGAAATACGTCTGCCCCCAATTTGCGTAAGCCGCCGTACAAAGGGTCGCCTACGATGGGATGGTGGATGTACGCGCAATGGACGCGAATCTGGTGGGTGCGGCCCGTGCGCAGCGTGGCTTCCAGAAACGCAAACGCGGTGGCGAAGGTTTCCAGACGCTGAAGTTCTGTTTGCGCGGTTCGGGCTGTGTGGCGGGCATCCGTCAGCACAGCCATTTTTTTGCGGTCGGAAGGGTGACGCCCGATGGGAGCGTCTATCGTCGCCCGCTCAAACGCGGGAACGCCCCACACAAGCGCCTGATAGCGGCGCTTCGCCGTCCGCGCCTGTATCTGCGCTTGCAGGTCGCGGTGCGCAAGGTCGTTTTTCGCCACCATGATCAGCCCGCCCGTATCTTTGTCCAGGCGATGCACAATGCCCGGACGCTGCTCCCCACCAATCCCCGACAAGTCCGTCGCATAGCCGAGTACGGCGTTTACAAGCGTTCCCTGCGTCGCGCCGGGAGCCGGATGCACCACCATTCCCCGCGCCTTGTTGATCACCAGCACATCGGAATCTTCATAAACGATTTCCAGCGGGATGGACTCCGCCTCGATGCGCGCGGTTTTCGGCTGCGGCTGCTCAATAGTAATTACATCCCCGACGCGCAGGCGGTAATTGGATTTTTCCGGCTTGCCGTTGACCCGAACGCCCTCCGCCTCCGTTCCTGCCATTTCGATAAGCCGCTGCGCTTCCGCCCGCGAAGCGGAACCAAGCGCGGCAGTCACAAAAACATCCAATCGCTGTCCTGTATTCTGTGGAGAGACATGATGCGTAACAACGGCTTTGCTGCTTATCAGAGCAGGCGAGGCTTCCACTTCACTAAGCTCCTCGTCTTCATCGTAGGTATCGCGCATCTGCATTGAGTATTCCTGTTGGCTGGCGTAGACTAAGCAAGCATGTTCGGCGTCAGAAATCATAAGAGCGACTGGTGAATGTTATCGTTGAAACCCGGTGAATATAAGCCGAAAGAATGATTGTATGGGCGAATAATGTTTTCTGGAGCAATTTTAACATTCTGATGCAACTTTTTGACAGCCCAACCGTCTGAATACCTGTAAGTGTATGCAAAGGACGCGGAAGTCCAAACGCCATTTGTCTTTGACAGTATTGCGTCTTGTTCCGCGTCCTTGTTGCGTCTGCCGCCGAAAACATATTCACGACAAGATACGAACGGCCTGCTGTTCTATTCCAACATTCCTCAAGCGGGGAAGGTTCACGCCAACCAGGGAGATACATCATTGACCGCCATTGCAAACCATATACAAACGAGCCGCCGCCTGAAAAAAAGCACGGCCTACCTCGCGGCGTTCGCCTGTACCGGGCTTGTCGGGTGGAGCGGCTATCAGAAGTTCCACAACCCGGAACATCCGCAGGGAACCCGCTATTCGCGGACGCAAATCGCAAGCCGCGCCACAGAAATTGGGCTTGCGCTGAACGGTTCAATCCAAGTTCTGTGCGAACCCGTACTGCACCAGGAACAGCAATTTTCCGGCGAAACGAGGTTCGCTAACCGCAAGCTGTGGATCGTGCTGTGTGAAAGCGGTAATCGGCAGATGAATCTTACTTTCGATGATGCCACCGGGCGGCTGCTGTGCCTGATTATGGATGCCAGGCCGATGAACGCGAAAGCATTGGACACGAAAGCGCAAATCGCGCAAAAACGGCGAATCGGGCTGCGCGTCACGTCGGAACGGGAAGCGGTTCAGATAGCGGCGGCGCGTCTGCGCGTCCTGCAAACGCTGCCCCCCACCGCGCAAATCGCCCTGAGCGACGAACCCCGCGAGGATTTAAAACAAAACCTGTGGCGAATCTCGTGGCTGGCCCGCAACACGCCGACCTCCAAACCCTACGCCATTAAAATGGCGGTGGAGCGCACATCGGGTCTGCCAACCTATATGATGAATCTGGAGAAGAAAGGGTAGGGGAGGATGGTAGGTATTCAGGTGTTCGGTGTTCAGGTGTTCAGGAGATACAAAAGTACCGAAGTCTACTGTAGCGTGACAAGGTTATCAGCCAAATTCCTGAACACCGAACACCTGAATACCTGATTGTTGGGAAGGAAACGGAGAGGGTGGGATTCGAACCCACGGAGACATTACTGCCTCACGGCTTTTCGAGAGCCGCACCATCGACCACTCGGACACCTCTCCGCAGAGGAACGCGCGAAAGACACAGCAACTTGACATTTAAGCCACGCCTGAAGTTTCAATCCACAACGGCGGCATGGGCGGGAACTTCAATCATACCGGCGTGGATTTCGCGGTGACACCGACAGCAAACCAGAAGGCACTTGTCTAATTCGATCTTGATACGCTCAAAAGAACGGCTTTTCATGCCCGATATATGTAGTTCCTTCAAGTCCGATTCAAGATGATGAAACTCTAAAGCCTGCATACATCGATTGTAGCCACAAACCAGACAACTGCCGCCTTTATACTCTACGCACTGGCGTTTAATATTCTTCTGACGCTCATGCGTGAGTTTGTTGAAGCAGTTCTTGCACCAGGGTTGAAAAGTAAAACTTGTCGGCTTTTTATAGCAGTTCGCTTCCGTGAGTTCAGTGCTGCACCGGGTACAATGCGTCGTAATCGGTAACCGACGCCCTGTGATCAAGTTTTTAGTGTTGTGACTGCCGAATGGTGAACATGCAAGACAATAATGACGGTTAGAGAGGTTACGCGGTTTGTTGTCAATTACAGCCCAACAAGCAAAATAGGCTTGGCATTTTTTACAGGTGGGCAAGGTCGGCTGCCTTAAGAATACACTTGCAATGTCTGAACAAGAAAATGGGGTCGGGCGGAATCGAACCGTCGACACGCGCCTTAGGAGAGCGCTGCTCTATCCCCTGAGCTACGACCCCGCAAAAACAGCAGTAAAATCACGTTTATTGGACATAAATTCTTCTAAAACAAACGCCCTGCTGCCGGAGCAGAAACAGGGGCGTTTACAGAACCATTGGTTTTTGCAGAGAATACGCCCGGAGGGACTTGAACCCCCGGCCTACAGGTCCGCAACCTGTCGCTCTATCCACTGAGCTACGGGCGCATAGTGTTCAAACTACGAAACAGCAACTTAAACGCTTTTAGTATACGGGCAATCGCTTTGTTTGTCAAGGCATTTGACAGGATTTCCTGTTCCCCGCCCGTACCGAACCCTGCAACAATCAGGCCGGCGTTCCCGTGACCTCGCGCACGGCTTCTTTGGCCGCTTCCTTCACCGCTTCCTTGATGGCTTTGGTTTCCGGCGTTTCCGGCAGCGATTCCAGCAGAATGTCCTTGATGGCTTCCTTGACGGCTTCCTTGACTTGCAGGGGAGACAAAATTGTGGCTTCTGTCGGTGGCGTTGGCGGCAAGGTTTCGGCATCAGGCGGGGTTTCTTCCTCTATGATTTCCGCTTCCGTTAAAGGCACGTCCTGCCGGTTTTTAATGCGCCCCCAATCCGCCTCGAACGTGGACTGCACCTTCTGTATGATGTCTTTGTCGTCCAGCAAAACGCCCACTTCGCGCCGCTGATCCAGTTCCAGCGTCCGCAAACTCTGGCTGCCCAAATACATCTGTTCGCCGTCGCGGACAATGGCCTGCGCGTGGAGGCGCATATCGAGCGGCGCAACCACAATGCCGGGCGCGTGTTTGCCCGCTTTGCCGATGACCCGTATTTCCACGCCGTCTTTCGCCTTTTGCGTCAGCAGGCGCATCATGTCGGGATCGGACAGCTTGCCGTCGTAAATCAGCAGTTGGCGCTTGGCGTTTTGAATGAATTGTGTTAGTTGCGCCCGCGAATTGCCGGGGCTGACCAGAAACGTGTCGCAATTCGGCGAGTAGGTTTGGCGCGTGGCGTCCGCGAGGAACAGCTTTTCGGCTTCTTCGACCCATTCCGGCTTTTCTGTCGCAATGCCGAAGCTGCGGCTGCGCTCGATGTCAATGTAGGTATAATTGAAGCCGAGCATGAACAATTTGCGCCGGTCAATGATCATCAGCTTGTCGTGGTAGCGCACCAGATCGGTGGCTGTGCGGGCGACGCTCACGCCATCTGAGAGCAGGCGCATTTCCAGATTGCGCAGCGTCCGTTCGCCGCCCTGTCCCGTGCTGGTATACGCGACAAGGGCATGCACGAACACGCCACGCCGGGCTGCGCGGGATAAAGCGGCTTCGATTTCTCCCCGGTCAAACCGAAAAATAACGATTTGAATGGTTTCTTTGGCCTGATCAATACCGGCTAAGAGGGGCTTGATGCCTGTTCCCGGCTGCGTCAATAGTTCCACGTCGGCTTCCCTGCTCACTTGGGTTTTCTCACGGATGGCTTGCGAAGGATGTTTACAGATTATACTAATAGGGGTATCAGAAGTTCAGCATACTCCAGGAGTGGGCTTGATGAATCAAGCCCCAAGAGCGGGCTTGATTCATCAAGCCCCTACGATGTGAACTTTTTACGCGCTGTTTAGTATACTACGCGCGGCGCAGGGGTTCTACACCCGGCTTTGCGGCTTTCGGCTTGATAAACTGAACGATCAGCAGCAGCAGAGCAAACAGCGCGATGTAAATGCCGGTTGCCGTCCATGCCAGTTCAATGGAGTTCAGGCCACAGGCCATGCCCGCGAGAATGGCGAACAGCAGGGACGCATTGATGCTTTTTTGGTCCAGCTTGACGCGGAAGCGAACGAGGGCGATGGCGGCGGCAATGGCAAAGGCGCGGGCCAGATTGTCGTTGACAAGCAGCATCAGCCCGGTCAGCCCGACGCACAAAAACAGCAGGTTGGATGCGCCCAAAAACTGCTGCAAGGTTTCGTCCTTACTGCCGATTTTGGCCTTCACTTTCGTAGGCGAACTGCCGCTCCCATCGTCGTCATCGTCGTCATCTGTGTCGGGCGTGAATTGCGCTTCATAGCCGCTCAGATACTTCATTTCTACAAAGGTGGTAAGCACGAGAACGAAGCCGATCCCAACCGCGTTGAGCAAGAGCATCAGCATGTGCTGATAAGACATTTGGGTCAGGTTTGTGGCGGAATCCGAGAATTTTGCTAGTTTGTTCATAGATGGTCGCTCAGAATGGTTGTTTGGAAAATTGTGGTTAATGGCCGTTTTGGTATAGGAAGGTAACAGACGGAAACAAGGCATAAAGGTTCGCGCAACAATTGCCTTGCCGCTTGCATAGTGGAAGGACGCAGCAGGAGGTAAGTATTGTTCCCATGTTACCGTTCCAGTGATTACGAGAAAATCGGGTATTGTGTTCTTGAAAACTGCCACGCCATGAAACACAGTTTTAACGCCGTAAAAGTACCGGCGAGGCAGCGACATCAAATACAAAGCGCTAAAATAAATGGAAAAGTTCGTTTGTGGCGCGACACTTTTTGAGTAGTCGGCGCGTCGTGACAGGGGAGGGGCATGGTGGCAGAAGGGCGAGACGGAAGCGCGCTGCAACGCGAAACCGCGTATGAGCGGCGACTGATAGCTCGCTTACAGGCGGGGGAACCGGAAGCGCTGGGCATTTTGTTCGAGATGCACGTAGAGCGCGTGTTCGCGTTTGCGCGGCATCTGCTCGGCAACCGCGAGGATGCCGAAGAAGTAACCTCGGAAGCGTTTCTGCGCGCTTTTGAACGCGCGGCTTCGTTTCGGGGCGAGTGTCCGTTTCGTGGCTGGCTGTTCGGCATCACGCGCAACCTGTGTTTAGACCGCCTGCGGCAGCCCCGGCTATTACTTCTGGAACCGGAAACAACGGAGCGAATCACGGATGAGGGGCGACAATCGGCGCAGATGGAAACGGGTGTGCTGGTGCGCCGCGTCCTGTCGGAACTGGAACCGGAGTACCAACTCGTGCTAAGGCTGTGCGACGTGGAAGAATGGGACGCGAAGGACGTGGCGCTGGCAATGGAAAAAACACTGGCGGCCACCAAATCCCTGCTGTACCGCGCCCGCCGCGCTCTGCGGACGCGCTTAACGGAGTTGTGGGGGGAGTGAGGCATGTAGGCATTAGGCATTAGGCATCAGGAACACGCTGTTCTCTGTACCTTTACCAGTGCTTTGGTTGCCGCTCCAGCATCTACTAATGCCTAATGCCTAATGCCTAATGCCTTCTCAGGAGGTAGCGATGCGCTGCGACGAACTGCGAGATTTGCTGGATTTGCACATGGACGGAGATCTGCCGACGGAAACGGCGCGTAAGATGGAGCGGCATCTGCTGCGCTGTCAGACGTGCGCCGCCGACCTGCATACGCTTCAGCAGTCGCGGGCGATGCTGCGCGAAGCGGAACCGGTTTCGGTAACCACATCCTCGTTCCGGGAACGGACGCTGGCGCGGCTGCTCGACAACTTTGCGCCCCATGCGCGGAAGAATGTTGTCAATGGCAGGCAATGGACGCTGCCGTTTCGGGACGAAGCCGACAAGCCGCAATCTTGAACAATAGGGCACGGCGGTTATAAGGCGGGCGTTACGGCGTTTGACTTTCGCGCCGACTTGCTGGTACAGTAGCTTGCCTGAATTACAGGCCATTCGTGAGGGTGGGTTCTCCGATACGAAGAGAATAGGGGACGATGTTGTCCTTGCATAGCGCTTGCGTCACCATATTCAATCATGCGGTGACGCTTTGACGAGACTGAAAGGATGGCATCTGTGAACCGATTTATTTCCCGCCGTCAGGGTTTTACCCTGATCGAACTGCTCGTGGTCATCGCCATTATTGCGATTCTGGCCGCGATTTTATTCCCCGTGTTTGCGCAGGCGCGCGCCAAAGCGCGGCAGACGTCGTGTTTGTCCAACACCAAGCAGATGGGCACCGCCGTTCAAATGTACGTTCAGGATTACGACGAGCAGCTTCCGGGCTATCGCTTCAACGGCCCGTCTGGTTCCAACCTCAATCCGTATGCCAGTGATGCCCGCGTCGGCTCGTCGGCCAAAGACGTGATTTTTATCAACCAACTGCTGAACGCCTACATCAAGAACGATGATGTGTGGAAATGCCCGTCCGGGATCAACCAGTGGGTCAACATTGACAACAAGACCGGCGCGACGGGAGCCTTTCAAAGCTACGGCGGCGAGAACTCCTACGCGATGAGCAATTATCTGTTCCGTTCCAACTCCGGCCTGAGCATTGCCGCTATTTCCGCTTCTGCCAGCACCGTCGGCATGGTGGACGCGACCTATTACAACACGCTGCCGCACGGTCCCAGGCAGGCTGCCGGTCCCTGCCGACTGAAAGGTGAAACGTATGGTACGCCCGCCTCACCCGTAGACCCGACAGCCAACACGTACCCGTACTACTGGAAGAACATGGGTAACAGTCTGTACAACTTCACGACGGGCAGCAACAACCCGGATGATTCGACCAACGCGCAGGTGCTTTCCGACGGCAAAGCGCGTCACAGCGGGCAGCTCAACGTGATGTTTATGGACGGACACAGCAAGTCCTATCCGTATGACCGCCTCGTGTTCGATCCCGATTTGGTTGTGGGCGGCACGTCCAGCGTCTGGGACCCCTACAAACTTGGCTGCCAGTAAACATCAGCGTGAATTGACTTGAAAAGTAGTCTCTACGAACATTCGTGGAGACTACTTTTTACTGAGGCTGCAATTCTCCTGAATGCAATGCCGTTCCAAATAAGACGATTCTCACCTCAAAAAGAACGTTGTAGGGGCACAACATGTTGTGCCCTCTTCCTGCGGTGTTGTGCCCTCTTCCTTTACTATAGGGGCGGGCACGGTTTAGAAACGGGGGCACAACATATTAAGAGCGCGGGCACAACATGTTGTGCCCCTACGAACTCTTATTTGAACGGTATTGCTCCTGAATTATTCAGATAGAAGTCCATGAAGTTTTTACGTTGTGACGGTATCCGGTTTGTGTTCCTTTTCGGGGGTGGCAATGGGCGTCAGGCGAACGCGGCGGATACGGCGTCCGGCTAATTCCGCCACTTCCGCCTGCCAGTCGCCAAGCCGGGTTGTGTCGCCAATTTTGGGGTTGCCGGGGAGGGAAGCAAGGACGTAGCCGCCGATAGTTTCGATGTCGGGTACTTCGACGCCGATGTTGTAATCCCGCACCAGACGCGCCAGCGTCACTTTGTAATCCACGAGATACGAGCCGTCCGGCAGAGGATGGATTTCGGGCAGGCTGGGTGTGAATTCCTGCTGAATTTCGCCTACCAGTTCCTCCAAAACATCCTCCAGCGTGACCACGCCAGCCGTTACGCCGTACTCGTCCTGCACAATCGCCATTTCCATGCGCCCGGCGCGAAAATCATCCAGCATGGCATCCAGCGATTTGATTTCCGGCACGAACATCACCGGGCCGCACAATCCTTCCAGCCGCGCCGCCGGTTGATCAGGCTTCCATTGATCGGTTTCCCACGCCAGCGCCAGCAGATCGCGCACATGGACGCGCCCGATGACGTTTTCCAGATCGCCCCGGCAGACGGGGAAACGCGCGTAACTTGTCTGCTGTACGATGTCCAGAATTTGCTTCATGGGCTGTTCCAGCGTCAAAAACACCACTTCCGGGCGCGGCGTCATTACGTCGCGCACTTTGCCCCGGCCAAAGTGAAACGCGCGGTCTGCAATCTCTTCGGCCACTTCAGGGATCGCCCGCGCTTCCTGCGAGTCGGACAACACGCGGCGCAGTTCGTCTTCGGAAAACGCCGCTTCATTTTCGCCCATAGGCTCCACGCCAAGCGGCTTGAGCAGCATTGTGCCCGATGAGGTTATCAGGCGCACGAGCGGATAAAAGGCGCGGTAAAATAGTTCAAAGGGAACGGCGGTCAGGAGTGCGATTCGATCCGGCTTGCCGATAGCCACCCATTTCGGCCCCAATTCCCCGAAGATAATATGCAGGTAGGTGATAAGCGTAAACGCGACGGCAACGCCGATGATGTTGGCGGCAACCGTGCTTGTCACCGGCTCCAGATGGGCATGAAACCAGGGTTCGATGGCGTGGGCAATCGCCGGCTCACCGACAGAACCCAATCCCAAACTGGCAAGCGTGACGCCAAGCTGCGAAGCCGTCAGGTACGCTTCGAGGTCGCCTTTGATGCGCTGCACAATCAGCGCCGAGCGGACGCCCTGCTCCACCAGTTCCTCAATGCGCGTCCGGCGCACCGTGACAACCGAGTATTCGGCGGCCACGAAAAAGGCGTTGAGCAATACCAGCGCGATGGCCGCTGCAATTCCCCAGGATGACATGAAAACTCCAAGTAGGGTTTTAGGGTTGTAAGGTTTTAGGTTGTTAGGGGAGATGCTGTGTTGATAACGGCCATCATTTTATATACACCTAGAACCCTAAAACCTTACAACCCTACCAAATGATTATTCTTGTTGATCGGCGCGTAACAGCTGTTCGGGCGGCGTTTGCTGATGCTCGGCGGCGCTCGTCGAAGCGCGGAGCAGCACGTCGGGTGCGGATGTGCGCGCGTCGGCAGGCCGCAAATAGGTCGCGCCCCGCCGGTGTTCTTCCGATTTCTCGAACAGAAAGCGGAAGGCAGTTGTTCGCGGCTTCCCGTATCGCATTGTCGGACGACCACTTTGCCAATTTTTGTACGGCAGGCAACGCCTCCTTATCGCCAATCTGCTCCAAAGCTTTCAGGATGGCAAGAATTAACTCTTTGTCATAGTTCCAACTGTTGAAACGCGCGCGGGAAAGGATTCTGTACAGGCAGGCGCGTTGTTCTTTACTGAGCAAATGCGCGTCGGAAGCCTTCAGTTTCGGCAGCGAACGGCGCAAAGCGGAAGCAACCGATGGCTGAGGCGCTGACTTTTCGGCGTCCAGTAACTGCGCTAAAGGCCCAATGAGGCGAACATCATCAATCTGCTCCATAAGAGAACGCGCTTTTGCTTCCTGTCGCACTGCGAACATACGAAACAACGGAAACAGGAACGAGACAAGCAAAATAGTTGCAACGTGAAATGCGGTGGAACCAATCAGGCCGAAGGTAACGACCATCAACCCCACAAAGCAGAGCAGCAATCCACTGACAACATGGGCCAGCCCTCGCGCGGCTGCCTGACGGTGGTGTTGGTGAATAATGGCTTTCGTCCGCGCGAGATTTTGCTCCGAACTCTCAGAAGACTGCATATCCGTCTCCTCAACTTCTATATCCTGCGTCTGCGGCGGCGTGGATTGCCACGTATTTACTTCTTCTAGTTCTTCCTGTTGGGTTTGCTGCATCATCTTAATTATTTCTCAGATTACCGGATTTTTAGTGAAAATGTGCAAATCGCCTGCACTTTGGGCAAGGAAGCAGGGAAAACCGCTTCTTGTGGTGAAAAGCACCGCTTGAATATAGATTACGCACTCTTGTTGATTCTTCCTGCCGGTTGGGTTGAGAAGATTGAGACGGGCGCGTTTGACGAATTAAGAATACGAGGAGGTAGGACCCCATCATGGCTGATGAATCTTCCGCCGCGTCCACGCTGACGGCTGCGCAACTGGTTGCGGATCGGTATCGCCAGATACATCTGGATTTTCATACGTCGCCCTTGATCCCGGATGTCGGCGCGGAGTTCGACGCCGAGCGGTTTGCCGATACGCTTGCCGATGCCCGCGTCAACTGGGTCACGTTGTTCGGGAAATGCCATCATGGGATGAGCTATTATCCGACCAAAGCCAAATTGGGCATGATGCACCCCGGCTTGAAGTTCGATCTGTTGGGCGCGCAAATCGAAGCCTGCAAGAAGCGGGGGATTGCTACGCCCGTATACATTTCGGCGCGCGTGGATCAGCACATCGGCATGACGCGCCCCGACCTGCTGTGCCGATTGGAAGACGGCAAATTGTGGGGGCCGGCGTACAACGAAGCCAAATGGTATCAGGTGTGCCTGAATAACACGGAGTACATTGACTACCTTGCCGAGCAAACGCGGGAAGTGTTCGCCAATTATGACGCGGACGGCATCTTTTACGATATGTGCTATTACCCGCCCGACCCCGGCTGTTTTTGCGAAAAATGCCTTGCGCGACTGGAAGCGAACGGACATAAGCGTGACGATAAAGCCGCGCACCGCCGCCAAACGTTCCAAATCCTGCGCGAATACAGCACCCGGCTTGCCTCCTTGTGCAAGGAACTTCGCCCCAACGCCACCACCTTTTTCAACTCCCGCGTCACGCCCAACGTACACCGGGAACTGGATGTGCTGACGCATCTGGAAATCGAATCCCTGACGACGGGCGGGTGGGGCTATCTGTATTTCCCGTGCCATTCGCGCGTTGTCCGAACCTATGACCGACCCTTGCAGGGCATGACCGCCCGGTTCCACAAATCGTGGGCGGATTTCGGCGGCCTGAAAACAACCGCGCAACTGCATTATGAAGCCGCGACGATTCTGGCTGCAAACGGCGTTCTCAACATCGGCGACCAACTGCACCCGCGCGGCACACTGGACACAGGCGCGTATCAGGTCATTGGCGACACTTTTAAGAAGGTGGAAGCGGTTGAGGAATACTGCCGCAACGCCCGTCCGCTTGCCGACATCGCCGTACTGCTGCTGCCCGACAATCAGGACATTGCCGAAAATGGTGAGCAGGACACGCGCGGTATGGTGAAGATGGACACCAACATCGAGGGCGCGGCTGCCGTCCTTGCCGCCTTGAAGCACCAGTGGAACGGCGAAACGCCCGACCGAGACAACCTGAACAACTACAAAGTGGTTATCATTCCCGACAAAGGCTATGTGTCACCGGAAATGCGCGTTCGTCTGGAAGCGTTTCTGAGGAATGGCGGCAAAATCCTGTTTTCGCATGAGGCCGGATTGCAGGATGGACAATTCAACATCCCCAATTCGCCCGTTCGCTATATCCGCGAGTGTCCCTACACGCCTTCCTATATGAAACTTGGCGACGTGTTAGGAGCCGGTCTGCCGGACAGCGAGTTCGTCAACTATCGCGCCGGTTCCTATGTGGAAGCCGTTGAGGTAAGAACCGCGCTCGGCCAGGTACTGGAGCCGTACTTCAACCGCGCTCCTGAACATTTCTCCTCCCATGCGCAAACGCCACACGATAAGTTGACAGACTTTCCCGTCGCCGTAATCGGGCCTTACGATGCCAGCGCGTACATTTATGCCGCCGTGTTTCGGGGATACCGCGAAGACGCCTTCTTCGTCTATAAAGAAATCATCGGGCGGGTGCTGAAACGACTGCTTCCCGAACCCTTAGTGCGTCCGGGGCAGAACGTGTCGCCCGCTATGGAAATCGCCGTACTGAGCCAGCCGTCTCACAACCGGCTTGTCGCGCATGTCGTCAACTTCCAGCCGCAGCGCCGCACGTCCACCAACGAGTTCATCGAAGAAGCCACGCCCGTCAACAACATCACCTTCGCCGTCCGCACCCAAACCGCGCCAACGCGCGTGACTGCTCGTTCCTTCCGGCGAAGAGATCGCGTTCGAGCAGCAGGGTTCGTACTGCCAACTAACGCTGCCCGTCCTTTTGACGCAGCAGATTGTTGCTTTTGAGGGTGTGAGTGTGTAAGCACATAAGTGTAAGCAAGCCATAAGCAGGAACATTGCGGCGGCTTTGACTGTAATTCATGCGCGGCAGTTACCAATTGCCGCGCAGAAAACAAAAACAGGGTTTATCCAAACCCAAATGGAGAACAGAGAATGCAGGATGATTCCTTTGAGTTTTTGCGGCAGATCGTCAATACGCCCGGACCGTCGGGGTACGAGCAGGCTGTGCAGAAGGTTTTTCGTGAGCGCATACAGCCCTATGCGGACGAAGTGCGTACCGACATCATGGGCAGTGTGATCGCAGCCAAAAATCTACAGTCCACAACCCGCGTGATGCTGGCCGGCCATGCGGACGAAATTGGCTTCATTGTCCGCTACATCAGCGACGACGGCTGCATTTATTTCGGGCAGATCGGCGGGCATGATGCCATTGTCGCAGTGGGGCAGCGCGTCCAAATCCACACGGAAAAGGGACCGATTTTGGGCGTGTTGGGACGCAAGGCCATTCATCTGCTCGACAGCGCCGAGCGCGACAAAGTGCCGAAAACCGATGAACTGTGGATTGACATCGGCGTTTCCACGCGCAAGGAAGCGGAAGAACTGGTGCAAATCGGCGACTGCATCACGTATGCGCAGGAATTGCAGCGGCTGCAGGGCGAACGCTGTACGGCCCGCAGTTTCGACAACAAAATGGGGTGTTTCGTGGTAGCGGAAGCCATGCGCCTGCTGCAAGGCAAACAGCTTAATTGCGGAGTCTACGCTGTCGCCAACGTTCAGGAAGAGATCGGACTGCGCGGGGCGCGAACGGCCAGTTTCAGCATTGACCCGCTTGTGGGCATTGCGACCGATGTGGGCCACGCGATGGACTTTCCCGGCGCGGACAAAAAGAAAGTAGGGGATATTAAACTCGGTGGCGGGCCGGTGATCGGCAGAGGCG
This sequence comes from uncultured Chthonomonadaceae bacterium, assembly GCA_963835065.1. Taxonomy (GTDB): domain Bacteria; phylum Armatimonadota; class Chthonomonadetes; order Chthonomonadales; family Chthonomonadaceae; genus CAWFQB01. The sequence goes on from CAWIEK010000011.1 coordinate 138,803, forward strand.
CGAACATCAACCCCAAAGTGTTCGCTATGCTGGTGCAGACCGCCAAAGACCTCGAAATACCCTACCAGATCGAAGCGTTCGGCGGCGGCACGGGCACGGACGCCAATGCCATGCAGGTCAGCCGGGCAGGTATGGCAACCGGCCTGCTGTCCGTTCCCCTGCGCTACATGCACACGCCTTGTGAAGTGATGTCGCTGGACGACATTGAAAACACCGCCCGCCTGATGGCCGGCTTCGTCGAGCGCGTCACCCCGGACATTGACTGGACGCCATAGGAGAAATAACCACCCGCTGCGCTAGAGACACAGAGACACAGAGGAAAAAGAATGCGAGGAAAAACAAAGAAAAGGAGAGGAGAGATGGAAACCGCGAAACACACGAAATAAACGAAAAAGAACCAAAAGATTACGAAGAACGGAAAGAACAAGAGAAACGCCGTACCAAAACCCTGTGAAGTGACTGCTCCTCTTTGCCTTCTTTGCCTCTTTGCGGTTCTTTTTGTTTTTCTTTTCTCCCCTTTTCGTTTCCTTCGTGTGTTTCGCGGTTCCCCTCTCTCCTCTTCTGTTTTTCTCGCATCGGCTTTTCCTCTGTGTCTCTGTGTCTCTAGCCGCAGGCGGGTGGTTATTTCTTCTTCCACTGCGGGGTTTCAATCTCGCTGTGTTCGGCGGTGAAGGACTCGCCGCGCAGTTTGGCTCCCACGCGGCGGATGGTGTCGTAGGTGGGGCTGATGCCGGTTTTGCCGCGCAATAAGGAATGGAACAGGGCGGGGTCGCGCTGCTGTACGGCTTGCAGGAGGGCGTCAACCTGTATTTCTAAGGCGCGTTCCTGGGCGTGGAGGAAGCGTTTGCGGTTGAAGCCGGGGGCGGTTGTGGAAATGCGTTCGATGGGCGCGACGGACACGAACGCTTCGGGCAGGCGCTCATTCCAGAACTCGTAGTGGAAGGCGACACGGGTGTAGTAGAAATCTTCCAGGCCGGCAGCCAGATAGCCCAGTCCGGGCTGAAAGGTCATCGGGCGGGCGTAATTGGACAGCATCGCGCCCTGCGGCGTCAGCCAGAGTGAGCGGCGCTTGCCTTTAAGCAGGTTTTGGCTGTAATTTAGAAATTCTTTAGCTCCGCTCAAAGAAGTGCGGTCTACGCCGATCACGCCCAAGCGGGTAAAGAACGTGTACCGCTCCAACTGCCGCGCATCCATCACGGTGTACCACTCCCAGCCGAACAACTCGGTTTCCACCAACAGCCCCAGCAGCACGTCCCACCAACTGCTGTGGTTGACGCAGACCAGAAGGGGCGTGTGTCCGTCGTCCTCCCATTGCGGCCTTTCGCCAAGCAAGTGAACAGCATGAAAACTGCGCCGCAGATAGTGGCGCGTATACAGCAGAAAATAGTGTTCGAGTAAAGGCCATTTGCCTGCCGGGATCAACATACGTATATTGTACCAGAACGGCCATAAAGGAAAAAATAATTGTTGGAATTTTATTGTTAAACGGTTATAAACCCCTTGACACTTCTCAAAAATGAGACTATAATGGACGCGGCAATGGGAGAAGCAGTCAGAAATTATTTCATAATTGGAAATTCCTGTTGCGAGACAACCCTTGTCAGATGACGATTGTGAGGCGAGTATGACATCAGATGATGCGGCAGAATTTGAAGAAGCGGATACGAAGGCGGATGAGGCTGCGTCTCCCATCTCTACTGCGGACGTGGTATGGCATCCGATTCGGCTGCGCATTATGAACGCGCTGTCTCCCAACCGCCGCCTGACAACGCCGCAGATCGGCGCGCTGTTGCCGGATGTCGCCACACCCTCGCTTTACCGCCATTTGAAAACGCTCGTGGACGCGGAAGTGGTGCAGTTGATTGAAACGCCAACGCCGCGAGGCACAATGGAGAAGCAGTACACTCTGCCGGAGCAGGAGACGGTTGTGGACCTTGCCAACGCGCGCCCTGAAGACCTGGTGCGCTATTTCACGACCTTTGCCAGCGCTTTGCTCACGTCCGGGCGGCAGTTTTTCGGCCAGCCGGACGCGGAAAAACGGCGGGGTGGCAACTACTCCGCCAATGCCCTTTACCTGACGGAAAAGGAGTACGAATACTTCTGCGCGGCGCTGGAAGGATTATCCAATCTGGCGAAAATGAACCGGCCCGAAGAGGGACGCCGCCGCCGCATGTTTTATACGGCTATTTTGCCGGAGGGAGAATAAACGTATGCCCGGATATTATCGCTATCCCACTATTCACGACGACACGCTTGTTTTTGTCTCGGAAGACGATCTTTGGACGGTTTCTGCCGAAGGCGGCATTGCCCGCCGCCTGACAGCCAATCTGGGAACCATTTCACACCCCTTCTTTTCCCCGGATGGCAGTCGGCTTGCGTTTACCGGGCGCGAAGAGGGGCACAATGAAGTGTACGTCATGCCGGCTGAAGGCGGGCCGGTGAAGCGCGTCACGTATCTCGGCGTGAGCAGCGCGGTCATTGGCTGGACACCGGACGGCAGTAATATCCTGTTTTCCAGCGACTACCGCCAGCCCATTGACCGCATCGGGTTCGCGTATGCGGTCAGCCCGGAAGGTGGGGAACCGGAACCCTATCCCGTCGGCCACGCGGTCAGCATCGCCATTGACGGCAAGGGACGAACGGTTATCGGGCGCAACAACAACGACCCGGCCCGCTGGAAACGCTACAAGGGCGGCACGGCGGGGGATATATGGGTAGACGTGGAAGGCAACGGCGCGTTCAAGCGCCTGCTGCAACTCAAAGGCAACGTCGCGCGGCCTTTGTGGTTTGGCGACAAAATCATATTTTTGTCCGACCATGAGGGCGTGGGCAATCTGTACTCGTGTAATCTGGAGGGGAGTGACGTTCAGCGCCTGACCAATCAGCGGGAGTATTTTGTACGCTTCCCCAACAGCGACGGCAAGCGAATCGCCTACCATGCGGGCAGTGACTTGTACGTGTTCGACCCGGCGACAAATACTGAGAAGAAAGTAGATATTGCCTATCACAGTTCGCTGACCCACCGGCAGCGCAAATTTGTGGAAGCGGCGAAGTACATGGAAAGTTACGCCCTGCATCCCAAAGGCCATTCGCTGGCAATCACGTCACGGGGCAAAAGTTTCACACTGGGCAATTTCGAGGGCGCGGTCACGCCACAGGGCGGCGAGAACGCTCCCCTGCGCTACCGACTGACCGCGTGGCTCAACGACGGCGAGCGCGTTGTAACAGTGACGGACAGGGGCGGCGTGGAAACGCTGGAAATCCATGCCGTCAAAGGCAATGCGGAACCTGTCCGTCTGGAAGGTCTGGACATCGGGCGTCCTACCGGCCTGCGCGTGTCGCCGACTGCCGATGAAGTAGTGTTGAGCAACCATCGCAACGAACTGCTGGTCGTGGATTTGACGGCAAAAACCATGCAGCAGATAGATAAAAGCCCGGCGCGGCATATTCAGGGCATGAATTGGTCGGGAGATGGCCGCTGGATCGCGTATGGCTTCGGAATCAGCTCGTACCAGACAGAAATCCGGGTTTGGGACAAAACGACGAGCGAAAAGCGAACCGTGACAAAGCCCGTTCTGCACGACACGGAACCCGCTTTCGACCCGGACGGCAAATTCCTGTACTTCATCGGCAGCCGCCAACTGAACCCCGTATACGACAACCTCCACTTCGATCTAGGCTTCCCCAAAGGCCAGCGCCCCTACCTGCTGACCCTCCGCGCCGACCTGCCGACGCCGTTTACGCTAAAGCCGGGTGAAGAAGATAAGGAAGAAGAGAAGAAGCGAAGAAAAGAAGAAGAGGAGAAGGGGAGCGGCGAAAACGGCGACAAGGACAAGGAAGACGACGAAGCCGAAACCCCAACACCCAACACCCAACACCCAACACCCGTAACGATTGATTTCGACGGTATTGAAAACCGCGTGGTGGCGTTTCCGGTTGCGGATGGATTGTACGCGCAGATTGCAGGGATGAAGGGCAAGGCGCTGTTCACGTCGTTCCCCGTAGAAGGCGCGATTGGGCAGGATGCGTTTGGGAACGAGCGCCCGCCGAAAGGTTCGCTCGAATCGTTCAATTTCAAAGACCTCAAGCACGAAACGCTGGTGTCGGGCATGACCGATTTCGAGGTTTCGCAGAACGGCAAAATGCTGGCGTACCGCGCCAACCGCAAACTGCGCATTTTGCGGGCGGGCGAAAAGCCGGATGAAAAGAGCGGCAATGATCCGGGACGCAAAAGCGGATGGGTGGATTTGAAGCGCGTCCGCGTCGCGGTTGATCCGGGCAACGAGTGGCAGCAGATGGCGCGGGAAGCGTGGCGGCTGCAGCGCGAGTATTTCTGGACGGAGAATATGTCGTCTGTAGACTGGCAGGCCGTTTGGGAACGGTACGCGCCGCTTATAGAACGGGTCGGAACGCGGGGCGAGCTGTCCGATCTGCTGTGGGAAATGCAGGGCGAATTGGGCACGTCCCACGCCTACGAAATGGGCGGCGATTACCGGGCGGAACCCTCGTATCCGCAGGGCTTTTTGGGCGCGGATTACGATTACGACGCGGCTTCGGACGCTTATGTGATTTCGCGGATTGTGGTCGGCTCGCCCGGAGAAGCGCGGGCAAGTTCGCCCTTGATCGCGCCGGGAGTCAATGTCAAAACCGGGGATAAACTGCGGGCGATCAACGGGCGCAAAGTCAGCCGCACCGATCCGCCGAATGAATTGCTTGTCCATCTGGCCGACAGTGAAGTGACCCTGACGATTGAGGACGCGGACGGCAAAACGCGGGATGTGTCCGTGAAAACCCTGCGCTCCGAGGTTCCCGCCCGGTATCGGGAATGGGTGGAGGCGAACCGGGAGCAGGTGCATAAAGCGACAAACGGGCGCGTGGGTTACGTGCATATCCCCGACATGGGAGCGCACGGCTACGCGGAATTCCACCGTACCTATCTGGCGGAAGTGGCGTATGACGGCCTGATTGTGGACGTGCGTTACAACCGGGGCGGGCATGTGTCGCAGCTGCTGATCGAAAAACTGGCGCGTAAGCGCGTGGGTTACGACATACAGCGGTGGGGTGAGCCGGAACCATACCCCTCGTATTCGCCCGCCGGCCCGCTTGTGGCGATTACCAACCAGTGGGCAGGTTCGGACGGCGACATTTTCAGCCACGTGTGGAAACTGATGAAACTTGGCCCGCTGATTGGTAAGCGAACGTGGGGCGGCGTCATCGGCATCTGGCCTCGCAACCCGCTTGCGGACGGAGCCATTACGAGCCAGCCGGAGTTTTCGTTCTGGTTTCAGGACGTAGGCTGGGGCGTGGAAAACTACGGAACCGACCCCGACATAGACATAGACATCGCGCCGCAGGATTACGTGAGCGGCTACGACCCGCAGATGGAAAAAGCGCTCAGTCTCATCAACGAAGCGCTCGAAGCCAATCCGCCCGTCAAGCCGTCCTTTGCGGATAGGCCAAACCTCGCCGCGCAAATGCCGTAGAGCAGGCAGTAGGCAGTAGAAATCAGTTATTGCTGCAGCAGGACAGTGCCGGTATGTTGACACTTCCATTGCTTCCCAAGTTACGCAGGAGCCTCTAAATTATGAACGCATCCCTACGAACCGCGCTGAGGCGCATGTGCAGCAGTGTTGTATTTGCAATGTCAGGCATCTTCCTGCTGGGATTCGCGTCGAAGCATGAATCTGAGCAACCTGCCTACATCCTGACGGATCTGGGTGCGAGCGTAAGCCCGACCGACATCAATAATAAAGGCCAGATTGTCGGAACGTTTGCCCGAGGACCCGGTATGAGGAGTGCCAAATCGTTTATTTACGAAGCGGGCAAAAGGCGAACGCTGCCGATTTCAGGGGATTTTACCGCTGTATATGCCAACCGCATCAATGAAGCTGGAATAGTTGTCGGTACCATGCGAACGGCGGTGTCTACTCAGGGTGATCGTGGGTTTCGCTACGATTCTGTGCGCAACCTGATGGAACTGATTCCAACATTAGGAGGCAAATCCAGTCATGCTTGGGATGTAAACGCCGCCGGTCAAATTGTGGGCGATGCAGATGCCCCTGCAACACAGGCAAGCTTTTTTAAACGTTCTCGTGCCTTTATCTTCAAAGATGCTCGCATAACGGACATCAACACCCTCGATGGGGAAGACAGCAACGCCATTGCATACGCAATTAACAATGCCGGACAGGTAGTGGGTAACTCAATGCATTTGCCTGTCAGAGAGGGATGGGAAGCTTTCCTCTATAAAGATGGCAAAATGGTTGGGCTTGGCACACTTGGGGGCAGAGACAGCGAAGCGGAGGGGATCAATGACAAAGGCCAGGTAGTTGGCAACTCTGATGTGAAAGGTGATAATTATACACACGCCTTTTTATATGATAGAGGCAAGATGAAAGATATTTACCCGTCTGCTCGCTCCGAGGTAAGAGCCAAAGCCATCAACAATCAGGGGCAAATCGTGGGGACATATCATATCCTCTCCACAAAACCTTATGATCACTTGCATGGTTTCCTGTGGAAAAACGGCAATCTCTTGGATCTGAACCGCTTAATGCCACACACGGACTGGATACTGGCATACCCGGAGTTGATAAATGACAAAGGACAAATTGTTGGCGTAGGAATTTACAAGGAGCGCGAACGCGGTTTTCTACTCACACCAGTCTCTCGATGACAAGCATCAACTCGGTACGAGTACGCACAATCCGGCATCGTCATAACGTGAAATTGAGAAGGAGAGACGATGAATTATCTCAGCCTTTGTCAAGAGAGAGTTCCAATTATGCGATCCGAAACCTACGTGTCTCCATCGGTCACGCTCAACGCGACGGCTTTAAAGGACCACCTTAGCTCTTGAATTATCATTATCGGTGCAAGACCATACATCACGGCTGTCCGTATAGAAGTGAAAAGTTTTCGCAGCGCATCGGCGATATACGAGTTTCATCAGGCATTGGGACAGTACATTGGGTATCGTGATCTGCTGGCAGAGTTGGGACGGCCATACCGCATCTATCTTGCGCTTACAGATGAAGCGTATCAGACAATATCTGATATTGATGCCGTGCAGGTTATATGTGAGCGGCAGCGCGTTCTCTTGTTGGTTGTGGATGCGCAACGGGAAGAGGTGAAGGAGTGGATAGAGTAGCCGAGTATCGGGAGATTATCAAGCGCCTGTTGCGCGAGCGCGAACGCATGGCGCAGTTTGCCTTGCCGGAAGACTTGGAAGTGCGCTGTTTCTTTGATGATGAACGAGGGCAATACACCCTGATAACATTGGGATGGATGAAGCGCAGGCGTATCAGCGGCAACACGCTTTTTCTTACCCTCCGCGGACAGCAAATCTGGATTGAAGAAGACATGACCGACGCGCCCATTGCCGACGACCTGATTGCGGAAAGTGTTCCGCCGCAGGACGTTGTACTTGCCTTCCATTCTCCGGTCACGCGCCAATACGCAGAAACCGCCGCCGCATGAACATCGCGCAAAGTTAAGAAAAACATCAAGCGAGACTATGATACACGGATATTTGGAGGAAAGAGAAATGGATGCTTCTCAATATCAACGCTGGCAAAGTCTGCATGGCCGCAGAATGTCGGGAGAAACGTTGAGTTTGGAAGAACAAGCGGATTACGATACTGCCTGCCGCGAACTTGACGCTGAGGAACAACAGCAATTAGACGGCAACCTTCAACTTCTGCGTAATCTGCGCGTTCAAATCGCACAAGCCGATACGGAAACCCAGCGTCTGCGGCAGGAAGTTATTCAACAGGACGCGCGCATTGCACTGTTGGAAGCCCACTTAGATTCGCGGACGCGGCAGCTATTGGGTATTGGAAACTAGACCCGATGGCGCATCCACGACTTCAAGCGGTGCGGCAACGCTATGATTTTCGCTGTGGCTACTGTGGCGTTTCAGAAACTGATACGGGCGGCGAACTGACCGTAGATCATTTTCGGCCCGTGTCTGCCGGTGGCGACGACAGCGATGATAATCTGGTGTATGCCTGTGTGCGTTGTAATCAGTACAAGGGCGCGTTGTTGCCGCAAGCAATGGACATAGCGCAACAGCGTCGTCTGCTGCATCCTCTGCGTGATAGTTTGCCTGCACACTTGCGGGAGGACGCGCAAACGGGGCAGTTGGAAGCCTTAACCGAAACAGGAACCTTCCATATTGAGGCGCTTCACCTCAATCGCGCAGCCTTGATCGTTAATCGGCAGAGGCGGCAGTTAATTGCCATGCTGCAAGCCCGTCTGGAGCAGTCACTTGCGGAAATTGCCACATTAGAGGGCAGATTAGCTCGGCGCGACATCTACATTGACGCATTGGAACAGGAGTTGAAACGCTGGACACAACCAGAGTAAAATGAACCGTTACTCTGCAGGCGGAATTTTATTGCGGAAGTCTTTCGCGCTTGGTGGCTGGAGTAAAATGCGCTGCGTTTCCGTCAGTTCTTCCACGATGGGGGCGATTTCAGGGTCAGACGGGCTGGGATAATAGCGCTTGTTCGTCCACGCGATTACGGGCGGCGCGTACTTGAAGAACAGTGTGCGGCGCTCGCCCGGCCCCTGCCATGGAAATGTGCCGTGCATCAGCTTCTCCGTGAAAATCACGCAGTCGCCCGCTTTGGTCGGGATTTGCTGCACGATGGGGGAGGGACGGCGGAAAAAGCGGATGTCTTCGGGCGTGACAAAGTTGTTTTTGTGGCTGCCCGGTATCAGGCACAACCCACCCTGCCCCGGCGCAACATCCGTCAGGGCGAACGTCGCCACGCACAGCCCGCAGAATATCTGGCCGTTGATGCAATGGTAGTAGTGGCACGGGTCATAAGGCGCATACGCGGTCGGGCCGTGCAGTTCCAGTCCCTTGTGTCCCGGCCTGAGAAAAATGGCGTAATCGTGGTCAAGCCGCAGCATGTCGCCCATCAGCGCGCGCAACACGGGCAGGGTTTTGGGATGATCCATCAGGTTACGGAACATCGGCCCCCATGTAATCACGTTTTCCAGATGTGTGTTGCCGGTTTGCGATTGAAATGCCGGGTTTTCCTCCGCCTGCCGGTCAATCCAGCCGTTCATAGCGGCAACCGTCTCGGCGTCCAGAACGTTTTCGATCTTGATATAGCCCTGCAAGTCAAACAGATATTTTTCTTCCTCGTTCATAAAGTCGTAGTGTTCCTTCTATCTTCCGGCGCGTTGCGCGAATTTTGTGGCGTAAATTTTCCGTATGGTAGGTTAGTTTACCCTGAAAAGCGTTGCCTGCAACTTTTGACACTCATTCCTGATAGATGGTACAATGGCAACATTCAGGAGGAATGGAACCCACATGTTTTTGACCCTAAACTCTTTATATAAACCTGTACAAAAGCAAGCGCGAAGCCGCAAGCACCCCGGAATGTTGGTGGCTTCCAGCCTGTTGGCTGCCGGTGTGTTTGCCGGCATCAATGCAAACGCGCAGAAGGCTGTTCCAACGGGCAAGCCGACTGCTAATCCGGCGACCAAAAAATCAGCGGGCGCAAAACCCACCGGCAAGGCCGCGAGTACAAATAAGCCTGCTGCCAATGCGATGGCCGTTCCCACGCCCGCGCAGCTTGCCTATCAGTTTACGCCGGGAACCACGTATCGTTACCGACTATCCGCGCTGTTCGACGGGCATATCCCGCCGTTTGCGCAACCGGACAGCCCTCCCATTCACATCAAGGTTGATCTGGTGTATGTGGCAACCGTAAAGAAAGTAGATAAGACCGGCGCAACTGTTGAGTTTACGGTAGACAGTTCCGATTTATCCCTATTCGACCATGAAATCAAAGAGAATGAAAATATCAACCCGAATACGGTAACGACGTTTCCCATTGCGCTGGAAGACGTGCAAAAAGCATTGAACGCGACAGCGGTTTTACGCCCGGACGGCTCGATTGCCAGTATACTTACCAAGAGCAGCGTGAAAGTGCCGCTGGACGTGGGCTTCGACATACGCAAACTGTTTTTGCTGCTGATGCCCGTCACCCTCTCCAATCAGCCCGTCAAGATAGGGGATACGTGGCTGTCAACTGACGGCGTGTTAGGTTCCAAAGCGGGACGTATTGGTTATACCAACAAACTGGCCGACGCCAAACGCAAGGGCAAGGACGGCGAATACGCGCTGAACCAAACGGCAACCTCCACTGTGGAAGACAAGCTGGACAAGGAAGGCAATTCCACCACCAATCCGAACGAGACTTACCGGACGCTGACGGGCAAAATAGACCTGAACGCCGATATGACGCTGTCAACGCCACTCGGCGCGCTGCCTGGTCCCTTGCTCGGACAGGTGAAGTCCGCCCATATTTTGATGAACGCCAACGTCAACCGCAAGCGCATGAAGATTGATCCTGACCATCCCGAAGTTTTGGAAAACGATCCGCTGGATGTAAAGGCGCGCATGACGATTGTACGCGAAAACGCTCCGGCAAAGTCCGGCAACAACCGCATAGCCGAGGCCGGCGCGAAGCCCAAAAGCGGCAAGCCTGCGGTTCCCGGCAGCAGCAAGCCTGCCCTGCCCGGTGACAAAACGGCGGCGGGAAGCAAGTGAAGCTCTATGAAACCTGAACAGTTCCCACACAAACGGACTCGTCTGCGTCAATCAACGCGAGCGGCGGCTATCGGCGCATTGGCAATGCTTTGCGCCACAGGCTGGGCCGCGCCACAAAACCATGCGCAAGCACCCGAAAACACCCGAACGGCGAATGTAGGTACGGAATCTCCTGCGCAATCGGGACAGAATCAGACGGGGCAGAACGCGCCGCAGGGAGCGCAAAACGCGCCGCAGCCTGCGCCCGCGCCGCTTATTACGGAAGGCGTGACGTTTGCGCCGGTTGCCGCTTTTGATAAGGGGCAGTCTTTGCGGTATGCCACGCAGCAGAGCATGACCCTGCGCATCCCCGGCCAGAACGGCGCAGTTTCCAGCTTTACGGCTTCCATCAGCATGGCGCTGACGCTGCGCTACAAGGTGCGTGACACCAAGCCGGATGGCGCGGCGCAGGTTGGCGTCACCTCAGAAGGCGGGCGGATGCTGGACGCCAGCAGCGCGTTCCACGACATACCCAAAGAAGCCGATAATGCCGCGCGCCTGCTCACGCTGGATCGGCAAAGCCATATCACTTCGTTCAAAGACCAAACGGCAAAAAGCAAGAACGGCGGATTGGACGCGCTGTTTACGCAGTCGAATTTGCTGGTTCCCCTGCACATTCTGCCCCTGCCGGACAAGCCCGTTCATGTTGGGGAAAGCTGGACGGCGCGTTATGCGTCCCCCGGCAAAAACCTGGGCGTGGCGGATGCGAGTACAGAGGGTAATGGGGAGAATGACGATGTACGCGCAACCCTGACCTTGCTCGGCATCGAAAAGATCGGCGATGTCAATACCATCAAAATCAAACAAGTCTTGACCGTGCCTTACATCGCCTATACCGATGCGCAGGGCAGGCCTGTCGGCGCGAGGGGCGCGCAGGGCCGCATGACCATGCAGTTGACGTTTACCCAACTCATCAATGCCCTGCCGCAAACCGGCCTGCTGGTACGCTCGGAAGGCGCGATTGCGGGCACGATCAAGTTCGAGGGCGCGCTGCTCAAACAGCTTCCGGGCGACACCATGACCATTGGCGGCAAATTGGTCGCCATTCGCGCCGACGACACCGCGCCCGATCCGGCGGCTAAATGAATTGTAATTATTCACCACCAGGATACTAAGAACACCAAGAAGAATGAATTCAAGCGAGAATCCGATATTAGAATGAGTACCCAAAACATCAATTCCCTACGTTTGCGGCGCGTGGCGCTTGCCGGGGTGGGAAGTTTTCTGACGTGCTGGAGTTTTACGGCTCGCGCGCAGCAGAAACAAACGCCGCCGCCACAACCGTCGCTTCGAGCAACGCAAGTTGCGCCTGCTCCTGCCAAGACTGTGCCGCCGCCCGCCGCCACGCCCGGCAACGCGCCTCTTGAACTGCGCATGAAGTTCAAGCCCAACGATCTGAGCCGCTACCAGATGACGATGCAGGCGGATTTGCAGGTTCCGGGCATGGCGCAAAGCGCGGGCGGGCAGTATAATACCAGCCTGAACATGGTGATACAGCAAAAAGTCATCAAACTGCACCCGGATGGCAGCGCGGATGTGGCGATGACAACCCTGAGCAGCAACGGCGTTGTGAACCAACAGCCAATCAAGCCTAATATCTCCGGCAAGCCGTCCATTATTACCTTTGATACGCGCAATAACATCGTAACCGCCCGCGACCTGCCGCAATCCACAACGGGCATGGACCCGACAAGCCGTATTTTCCAGTCGGGGGCGTTGAGTACGCAGGGCGTGTACCTTCCCAAACAAGCCGTTCGTATCGGCGACAAATGGACGCAAAAAATCAACGTTGCCGGGTTGGGCAAGGACACGATGGGCACGGTGCAGAGCAAACTGGTGCGTCTGGAGCCGGTAGGAACCTTTCAAACCGCCCGCCTCCATTCCACTATAAACATTCCGTTTGTCATGGTGGATAAAACCGTCAAGCCGCCCGTTCCGCTCAAAGGCGTCATGGTGATGAACTACGACAGCAACCTCGCGCTTGGCGAAGGCAAAGTGGTACGCTCCACAGGCGATGGCGACATCAGCGTTGTGGTAAACATGCCCGCAAGCTCCGCTTCCAAAAGCGGCAACGCAAAACCCGGTAAGGCCGCCGCAGCGAATACGCCGCCCCCAACCCAAAAGGTCAGCGTCCGGCTGCGTATGGGCAACAATCTAATGACACAATGATGCAGAAGAATCGCCGGGCCGTGTAAACACGGCATACTCTCGTGTTTACAGGACAATCGGCTGCTGGCCTGACAACCCGTATTTTATATGCTGGTTGAACGCGCCTGAAATTCATTTCATAACGAGGAAAACGCATGTCGCTGATGGACATTACCACGCTGAACACCGGCGCGGGAGCCTTTATTTCTTATCTGGAGGATTGGCTGGCGGACTTGCTGCCCCTGCCGTCTGGAAAGCCTGATTCAGGAAGCGGGCGGGCCGCAGCATATCGGCGTGTTTTGCGTGGATGTTATCAACGGTTTTTGTTACGAGGGACCGTTGGCGAGCGAACGGGTTGCCGACATTGTGCCGCCCATCGTGGATTTATTTGAAAACCTGTATGCGGCGGGCGTGGAGCATTTCGTGCTGACCCATGACGCGCACAATCCGGCGGCGGTGGAATTCGCCGATTATCCGCCGCATTGCATCCGGGGTACAAGCGAATCTGACATCGTACCCGCGCTGATGCAGTTACCGTTTGCCTCCAAGTTCCATCTGATTTCCAAAAACAGCATCTCTTCCAGCGAAGGCACGACGCTCGACGCCTGGCTGGACGCGCATCCCGATATTACGCACCACATTGTCGTGGGCGACTGCACCGACATTTGCGCGTACCAACTGGCGATGCACCTCAAATTACGCGCCAACGCCGCCGACAAACTCCATCCCGTTATCGTGCCTGCCGACTGCATGGACACCTACGATATTCCCGTCGAAGTGGCGCAGGCCGAAGACATCCCCGCCCATCCCGCCGATGTATTCCATGCCATGTTTCTGTACAGCATGGAGTGTAACGGCGTCCGCGTTGTCGCCAACATCCGCTAATGTCTAATCTTCATGGTAAAAAAGACATCAGCCGCGAATGAACGCGAATGAACGCGAATAGCCGGACGGCCTGTAATTAACCGAGTGTACAGCCGCATAGAGTATTGCAGAAAAATGAGCGACAGACGCTTGACAAAGCGTAGGTCAACTGAGTATAATGGGCAAAATTTGAACAATTTACCCTTCCTTATCGGGAAGGAACCAATTCTAAAAGCATCGAGAAGGTGGAGTACGCAGGCGGCGCGATCACAGCGAACCGGGTTGGTGTGAGCCGGCATGAGCGAACCTGCTGAAATGGCCTTTGAGCTGCGATCCTGAAAGGGGTAAGAGATAAGGGATAAGGGATAAGAAGATACGTTAATCTTCATCCTTCATCCTTTATCCTTCATCCTTATTAAGCATCGCCGGGGGGCTCCCGTTACAGGGTTAGAGCCTCAACGTTTTTCGATTTTCGATTGCTGATTTGCCTCTGATTCACAGGGCGTTTAATCGTCAATCCACAATCGTCAATCCGTTGGCGCTCGCTGAGGCCGTGACCGCAAGGGCGCGGCGAAGACAGGTGGAACCACGAAGGCAGCAGCCTCTCGTCCTGTGCATTACTCATGCATGCCGGGCGAGAGGCTTTTGTATTTTGTATTTTCGATTGACGATTTAACGCAGGCGCGCTTGCTTCTGTCTGTAACCGGCAATCCAAAAGACTCACGCCTCGAACCGTATACAATCGAAAATCGAAAATCGAAAATCGCAAGGGGGCTGGAATGAAGAAAACTTTGGGAATGAAGTGCCGCGAGTGTGGGGAAGAATACCCGCTTGCGCCCATTCATGTGTGTGAACTCTGTTTTGGGCCACTGGAGGTCATGCTCAACTGGGAAGAAATCGCGCCCCGCGTGACGCGGGAAAGCATACAGGCCGGGCCATCCTCTATGTGGCGTTACCATGATCTGCTGCCCGTAGAAGGCCCGCCGACAGTCGGTAAAAACGTCGGCTGGACTCCCTTGATTAAGGCGAATAATCTGGGCCGCGAACTTGGGCTGAATAATCTATACATCAAAAACGATGCCGTCAACCATCCGACGCTTTCTTTTAAGGATCGGGTTGTCGCGTTGGCCTTGACCAAAGCGCGCGAATTCGGCTATGATACCGTAGCCTGCGCAAGCACCGGCAATCTTGCCAACAGCGTGGCCGCCCATGCTGCGGAAGGCGGCTTCAAGTCCTACGTCTTTATTCCGTCCGATCTGGAGCAGGGCAAGGTGTTGGGAACGCTGGTGTACGGCACGAATGTACTGTCCGTATCGGGCAACTATGACGAAGTGAACCGCCTTTGCGCCGAAGCGGGCGACAAGTATGGCTGGGCGTTCGTCAACATCAACCTGCGCCCCTTTTATGGCGACGGCTCCAAATCTTTCGGATATGAAATCGCGGAACAGCTTGGCTGGCGCGCGCCCGACCACGTAGTTGTGCCATGCGCGGGCGGTTCGCTGATTTCCAAAATCTACAAGGGCTTGAATGAACTGGATCGCCTGAAACTCATTGACGGCGGCGTTCCGACGCGGATGTACGCGGCGCAGGCCAAAGGCTGTTCGCCCATCACAACGGCCATAAAAACCCATGCCGAAGTTTTCCTGCCGCAAAAGCCCAATACCATCGCCAAATCCATCGCTATCGGCAACCCCGCGGACGGATACGTGGCAATGGAAACCGTGCGCAAGTCGGGCGGCTGGGCGGACGATGTGACGGATGAGGAAGTCATTGACGGCATCCGCCTGCTCGGACGAACCGAAGGCATCTTTACCGAAACCGCAGGCGGCGTCACCGTGTCCGTCGCCAAAAAACTGGCCGAGCAGGGGCGGTTCGGCAGAAACGATGTTGTTGTCATCGCCATCACCGGCAATGGCCTGAAAACGCAGGAAGCCGTCACCGGGCAGCTAGGGCAAACCGTCGGCATTGCCCCCAACCTGGCTTCCCTCGACGCCGCGCTGAAAACCGAAAAACTGCTGGCGGGAGTAGGATAGAGGAAAGTAGTCAGTAGTCAGTAGTCAGTAGAACCCCGCTTTTGGAAGCCTTCTGCAAAGTGTAAGGATGTGAGTAGACTTGCATTTCTACTGACTACTGACTACTGACTACTGACTACTTTTCAGAAGGAGATTTCATGCCTGTAAACGTACTGATACCAACGCCCCTGCGCAAGTTCACAGAGAATGAGGATACCGTGTCCGTGTCGGCTGGCAGCATCGGCGGCATTGTGACGGAACTGTCGCAGCGCTTTCCCGGTATCGTCAAGCCACTGCTGGACGACAAAGGGGAATTGCGCAAGTTTGTGAATATTTATTTGAATGGGGAAGACATTCGTTTCGCGTCGGGCGTGGACACGCCAACCAAAGACGGCGATGAAGTGTCTATCGTGCCTGCCATTGCCGGCGGGTAAAGAAGGATGAATTGCAGCCATGCCAGTAGTTACCGTAAACCTTAGCGCGAAGAACGAAATGGCGCGTCTGCCCTTAATCTGGCGATTGGGCCGCAAGTTCAACGTCGTTACCAATGTGCGGGCAGCCCGCGCCACGCCGGACTTCGCCGTTGTCGCGCTGGATGTGGAAGGTTCCACGCAGGAAGTGGAGCAGGCCACCAGCTATCTTCGCGCGCTCGGTGTGACGGAAGGCAGTGGCGACGCTCTGGTTCCCGCCCGCGTATGGGAACCCGAAGACACGGTTTCGCGGGCCAACACGATCTACGTCCGCTTGAATCCCGTGAACCCGGCACAGTACAACGTTCCCGTGCTATATCGCCTGGGCAAAGATTTCGATGTCGTGTACACGCTGGAACACGCCGGTTTCGATGACGAAGAGGGCGGCTATGTGGAAATCGCCATTTCCGGGCCACTCGGAGAAATCCAGCGCGCCATCGCCTACCTGCACACCACCGGCCTGCACGTCAATCCCCGGCAGCGTTCCGTAACGGATTATGGAAATCTTTAGGAAGTAGTCAGTAGCCAGTAGTCAGTAGTCAGTAGAGAAACCCGTTCTTGTAAGTTGTTATTGAGCCATGCATCTACGAGTAACAGGTATTTCTACTGATTACTGACTACTGGCTACTGACTACTTCCTCAAAAATTTTCTGGCACATTCCCGCAACCTGTGATACAATGAGGGTGTAGGAAGTTACTGCTCTCTGCGGTTTGAAAACAACAGATTGAAAACTACAAAGAGGAAAGGAGAAGCCTCGTGGAACAACCCGTCCAGGTTGGCCTGGTGTTCCCACGCAGCGGACAACAATTGTTTGTCACGGTTACGGCGCAAGCCGCCGAATTGATGCAAACGCAATATGCAGACCGTAACGCGCCGCGTGTGAATACAAACGCTTCCACTCGCAGTATGCGAATGGGAACCGACAGCGACGCACATGCCTAATGACGTTCACCCCTTTTTCCTTATCCGGTGAACGAACAACCCTGAACTTATTTATTCATACCCCGCATGTGCAAACGCGAACCGCTCCACAGAGTTTTCTGTGGAGCGGTTCTTTTTGTGTTTCCATCTGTCTGGTATTTGGAGCGATACTTAAGCGCTGGTAAGCTAAAAGTTGATAGTTCCTGTCTCTCTATCAACTATCAACTTCTTAAACTTCTGAGAGATAGGCAGGCCGTAAGGCAATGCTTGCAAGATCATTAACATTAATGAAAACTTCTGCAATCTCAAAACGATAGCAGGGTTCCTCGCCGCCCGCGTCAAGCCTGCCTATGTACGCCTGCGCCACATTCAGCAATCGGCGCTGCTTACGCAGGTCTACCGCTTCGACAGGAGAGCCATACGCCGTTCCATGCCGCGTTTTCACTTCGATAAATACCAGTGTCTTACCTTCAGACGTATGTTCTTCAGCAATGACATCTATTTCCCCCTGCGCGCAACGAAAATTCGTTTGCAGGACGCGCCAGCCCAGCCGTTCCAGATGCTTCGCCACAAGCTGCTCGCCCCGCGTTCCCAATTGCTTACGTTTATCGTCCGGCATGATTGTTACCCCGCTGTCTCTAACTGTTCCTCTACGAAATCGAGAAGGCTGCGTTATGAACGCGCCTCCGCTTTCTGATTACACACTTCGGCTACAGGACGATAGGAGCGGCGATGCAGGGGGCAGATGCCGTTGGTTTGGAGCGCGCGCAGGTGGATGGGAGCGGGGTAGCCTTTGTGCCCGGCAAAGCCATACGCGGGATACTCGTCATGGTAGGCGCGCATCAGGCGGTCACGGGTGACTTTGGCGATGATGGACGCGGCGGCAATAGTCGCGCTGCGGCTGTCACCTTTAACAAGGGCGATTTGATCGAGGGGAAAAGGACATACGGGCAGGCCGTCAATCATTGCCACATCAGGAAAAAGGCCGGGGGGAAGGTTGCGGAGGGCAAGGCGCATGGCTTCGTGCGAAGCGCGCAGAATGTTGATGCGGTCAATGGTCGGCGCGTCCACGATACCAACACCAACGCCCCGCGCCATATTTCTAATTTCTTCATAAAGCCGTTCGCGCTGTTCGGCGGAAAGCATTTTGCTATCGTTGACGCCAACCGGAACGCGCTCAAACGGCAGTACGACACACGCCGCCACCACCGGCCCCGCCAACGCCCCGCGTCCCGCCTCATCAATCCCGGCCAGACAGCGATAGCCTTCCGCCCGCGCCCGCCGCTCTTCGCTCCAGAAGTTGATAGTTGATAGTTGATAGTTGATAGGCATACTCTTCTCCACACTGCTTGGCCTGAAGTGTCCAGCACTATCAACTATCAACTATCAACTTTCCGCCTAATGCAGCAGCCGAATCCTTCCAAGCGGCCAGAAGATCACGCTGGCTTTGCCGATCACGCGCCAATCGTCGAGCGGCCCCCAATAACGGCTATCGTTGCTGTCGTTGCGGTTGTCGCCCATGACCCAGTATTGGTGCGGCCCAAGCTTTAATGGCCCGCCACGATAAGGCGTAGCGTAGTTGAAATGGTCTTCCAGATTCGGGTCCATTTTTTCTTTAATGGAGTAGGGCAGTTTGGAATTTTGAAATTCTTCGAGCTGCTCGTTGTTGCGGTAAACGTGTCCGTTCTTTATTTCCATCGAATCGCCCGGAACACCCATCAAGCGCTTTATGAGTACATTTTCAACCTGCGCGCCGCTGTTACGGTGTTCCGCATCCGCCTCTTTGGGCGCGCGAAAGACGATGATGTCTCCCCGGTGAGGAGACCCGAAGCGATACACCAGTTTGTTGACAAAGATGTGGTCGTGAACGGTTTCTTTGTGGGTTTGGCTGGAATCCCCGGCAACCGGCTGGCCGGCCTCATGGCCGAGCAGGGTGTTTTCCATGGACTCGGAAGGAATGAAAAAAGCCTGCACGAAGAACGGACGAATGACCAGAAAGACGAGAACGCCGGCAATAATCAGCGACTCAAGAATTTCCGCCAGGCCGCGCGTAAAGCCCGCATCGCTGCCCCCAGCCGCGACGCCCATTTTCATAGCGGAAAGAGAGGGTGTGCCGGAATCACTGCTGCTTCTCATGCGCGGGCGCATGGCTCCGCCCACCTGCAGTATCAGCAACCGCAGCAGCGTCAGCACAAGCGCTGCCGCCACAATCGAACTGACGCTCAGGTTCGCCAAAAACTCCGTTGCGCCCACATCTGTTGATGGGTTCATGGAAAACTCCAGGAGAAAGTAGTCAGTAGTCAGTAGTCAGTAGAATTGCTCTTACTTACTAAGCTGTTCCCGTTCTGCACAGCCAAGATTAAGTAGTTATTTCTACTGACTACTGACTACTGACTACTGACTACCTCTTCGCATTTCGATCTTCCTTGATGCGCGCCTGCTTGCCGACTTTGCCGCGCAGGTAGTACAGCTTGGCGCGGCGTACCTTGCCGAAGCGAACCACTTCGATTTTTTCGATGCGGGGCGAGTACATCAGGAACGTGCGCTCCACGCCGACGGTATGCGAAATTTTACGCACGGTAAAGCTTTTGCGCGCGCTGGTGTGATTGTCGGCGATGACAACGCCTTCAAACACCTGAATGCGCTCTTTGTCGCCTTCCACAACCTTGGCGAAGACCTTGATGGTGTCGCCGGGGCGGAATTTGGGCAGTTCGGCGCGCTGCTCGACGCGAGACGCGCTCGAAATCAGGGCGCTTTTTTTCTTTCGCTTCCTGTTCGCGGCGGCGGTTTTCGGTGTCCGCCCAAATTTGACGGGCGCGCACAATCTCTTGACGTTCGATCTCGCGTATGGTTTCAGGTCCCAGAGCCATTGATTTCCTCGTTTTCTATCAGTTCCAAAGTGTCCGGGCCGAGCGCGGGCGCAGTTGTCTCACTATTGCCAGGGCGCGTCTCGTCCGGTGCGGCTTGCTTCCCTTCCGATGCCGTTCCGGGCGCGGAGGATTTGTGAGCAGCGGCCTTCGAGTCGGGAGGAGCGGTCGGTTCCTCCCCGTTGATTAACTTCCAGTCTTTATCAGACAGGTTCAGACGCGCGAACAGGTCGGGACGGCGTTCCCGCGTCTCGCGCAGTTGATGCCAGCGCCGCCAGCGTTCGATTTGCGCGTGGTGTCCGCACATCAAAATATCCGGCACACTCCAGCCTTGAAAATCGCGGGGACGGGTGTAGTGCGGATATTCCAGTAGATCGTCGGCGAATGTGTCCTTGTCGGGAGCCAAACTATCGCCCAGTGCGTCCGGCTGCAAGCGGGTCAGCGCGTCGGCGATAATCAGGGCGGGCAATTCCCCGCCCGTCAGAATGTAATCGCCGATGGAAACTTCATCCGTCACCAGATGCCGGCGAACGCGCTCATCCACGCCTTCATAGTGGCCGCACAGCAAAATCAGATGCTCTTCCCGCGCCCACTGCCGCGCCGTGTCCTGCGTAAAGCGCGGGCCGCGCGGATCGGTCAGCGCGATCCGCGGACGCGACCGGCTGCCAACCAAATCTTCCGTATACTGTACCTCATTTACGCCCGTTTGTGGTGAAAACGTTTCACTTTCCGCAGCAAAAGATGCAGTCAGGGGCATGGTGGAAGGAGATACCGGAGGATTGGAAGCCGTCACATGCGCTAATGCGCGGGCAATCGGCTCGATCTTCATAATCATGCCGCCGCCGCCACCATAGGGCATATCATCCGTTGTTTTGTGGCGGTCAAACGTAAAATCGCGCAGGTTGACTACGTTAATGGTAATCAGCCCGCGCTCCCGCGCCCGCTTGATAATGCTATGCTCCAGCGCGCCCGCAACCATTTCGGGCAGCACGGTGAGGATGTCAATTTGCATAGTAGTCAGTAGTCAGTAGTCAGTAGTCAGTAGAAATGCCTGTCTCTTCAAGACTGTGCGCTTCAGTAGAAGTCTGCAAAACGAGACGTTACTGACTACTGACTACTGACTACTGACTACTTCTCATGCCTCTTCCGCCTCCCCCGGCAGCAATCCGGGCGTGGGCGTGACGACGATGCGGCGGCGCGTCAAATCTACTTCGCGGATAACTTCTTTGATGGCGGGAAGCAGGATTTCGGTCTTGCCTTCGCCGATCACATACACATCGTTGCCGCCGCCGCGCAGGATGGAATTCAAACGCCCCAACGGGCGCGCGTCCTGCGTGAAAACGTCGCACCCGATGAGGTCATAGATGTAGTATTCATTTTTCGGCAGGCGTACCGCATCCTGCGGACGCACCTGCAAAAACGTGTTGCGCAGACTTTCGGCTTCTTCAATGGTAGAAACGCCGCGAAGCCTCAACAATATCTGGCCTTTATGCGGGCGGGCGCTTTCCACGGCGTACATTTCCGCCTGTTCCGGGGAACGGCGGACGCATACATTGCGCAAATGGTCGAAGCGTTCGGGAAAATCCGTTTCCAGACGCACCTTCATTTCGCCCGCCAGCCCAAAAGGAGCAACGATCTCCCCGATTGTCAGGCTCCACTCTTCTAACTGCATGGTGATTTACAGGGATTCCGGCTTGCGGAACCGACCGAGTAAGGAACAGCGTGTCGGCGGCAAGCGGAAAGGGAAAAACATAGCATAACAAGTGTAGCGGGATTCAGATTTGAACCCGAAGCGGCACACATCGCCTTCCTCCCTGCTGTTGTCGATTTGGAGAGGAATCAGGCCGCACGGAGCCAAGACGATGTTACGGCACAACAAACGCGCGAATTTAGGCGATGATTTCTACGTACACTTTGCGCTTGTTCTTCATGGCGGCGGCTTTGGCGACGGTGCGCAGGGCGTTGGCAATGCGGCCCTGCTTGCCGATCACTTTGCCCAGATCACCAGGCGCGACGCGCACTTCATACGTCGTCGCTTCGTCCTGTGGCACTTCTTTGATTTCTACCTGATCCGGCTCGTCTACGAGCGCTTTTACCAGATACTCGATGAGGTTTTCCAACGTAGTGACTCCTTCGCGATATTCCAAGATTCACCTGGCTTGATCAGGCAAAAAACGTTGCCCGTGCGCCCGTCTATTGGGTTGAGTTCCTGGCGCGGAGCGGCTTTCACCGCCGCGAGACGGTCCAGGAGGCCCTGCTTTTTGAGCAGAGCGCGAGTGGTATCGGTCGGCTGCGCCCCATAGCCGAGCCAGCGCAGGGCTTTCTCCTCATCAAAAGTGACGGCGGGAGGGTCCATGTTGGGATCGTAGGTTCCAATCGTGTCGATAAAGCGGCCATCGCGCGCTTCGGTGCTGTTGGCAACGACCACGCGGTAGATGGGATGCTTTTTCGCGCCCATGCGCTTCAAACGAATCTTTACTGGCACTCTGCAAGGCTCCTTTCAAGTGGAAACGAAACGGCTCCCTCTATTTGACTGGAAGCAAACGTCGTTCAGGAAAATAGATGGATGCCGCACTGATTTCAACTCTGAGGACGCGCAGGCGTCAGTGAGCGAAACGAGGCTCAACCGGAGGCTTCTTTGTTTTGACGATTGGCGCGGGAAACATGTTCCCACCGGCAGCAAAAAATTTTGCTATTCCGGTATATTTCCCCTCGTCAATTCTCCCGTTACGGCATCCATTTCAAACGGAAAACAATCGAAAACAAACGAACTGCAAACGAAAACATTCCCCTCATATCCAAACTACAGAGGAGCGCTGAACATGCGTAGTTCACGCCTGGCTATCAACTACAAACTATCAACTATCAACTTCTTTAGCGCCCCTTGCGCCCGAAGGGAAAGCGGGGCATTTTAGGTCCGGGACCTATGGGACGGCGCGGCAGGCCACCCGGCCCGCCCTTCCCGAACGGACCTTTGCCCGGCCCGCCCTTGCCCCCCGGCATTTGTCCCATCAAGGTGCGGATCATTTTGCGCATCTGCTCGAACTCATTCAAAAACTGGTTGACTTCCTGCACCTTCATGCCGCAGCCCTGCGCAATTCGGCGTCGGCGCGGGCCGTTGAGGATAGCCGGGTTGCCGCGCTCCTGGGGCGTCATGGACTGCACGATGGCTTTTTTGCGCGACATGCACCTTTTGCGCTTCGGCGCTGTTGAACTGCTCCATCATTTCGCTGTTCATGCCGGGAAGCATTTTCAGAATGTTTTCCATCGGCCCCAGCTTGTTCATCTGCTCTAGTTGATCCAGAAAGTCGTTGAGATCGAAGCGGCTTTCGCGCAGCTTGGCTTCCATCTCCTCGGCTTTTTTCTCGTCAATGTTCTCCTGCGCTTTTTCAATCAGGCTGAGAATGTCGCCCATGCCCAAAATGCGCGAGGCCAGACGGTCGGGATAAAACAATTCCAGCGCGTCGAGTTTTTCGCCCACGCCCATAAACTTGATGGGAACGCCCGTTACGGAACGAATGGACAGCGCCGCGCCGCCGCGCGTGTCGCCGTCCATTTTGGTCATCACGAAGCCGGTAATATCCAGCTGGCTGTTGAATTCTTCGGCGAAATTAACGGCATCCTGCCCCACCATCGCGTCCACAACCAGCAAAATCTCGTGCGGCTGTACGCGGGCTTTCATCTGGCCCAGTTCGTCCATCAGCTCTTTGTCAATGGCAAGCCGCCCTGCCGTATCCAGAATCACAATGTCGTTGCCGTTTTGCTTGGCTTGTTCCATCGCGCGGACGGCAATCGTGGGCGGGGCTTTCTTTTCTTCGGGCGCAATGGTGAAAACGGGGATTTTGATTTGTTCGCCAAGCACTTGCAATTGCTTCACCGCTGCGGGGCGGTAAATGTCGCAGGCGACCATCAACGGATTGCGTCCCTGCTTCTTAAACCACGCGGCCATTTTACCCGTAAGCGTAGTTTTGCCAGCCCCCTGCAAGCCGCACAGCATGATAATCGTCGGCGCAACGGGAGCCATGCTGACGCCCACCTGTTCGCCGCCGAGCAGGTCAATCAGTTCTTTATTAACAATGTCTATGACTTGCTGCCAGGGCTGAAGGCTTTCCAGCACTTCCACGCCAAGCGCTTTTTCCCGCACTTTGGCAATGAAGTCCTTGACCACTTTCAGGTTGACGTCGGCTTCCAGCAGAGCCAGGCGCACTTCGCGCATCGCTTCGCTGATATCGGCTTCCGTGACCTTGCCGCTCTTGCGCAGGCGGGAAAACAGCGTTTTTTGAAGTTTGTCGGACAGGCTTTCAAACATGCGACCACTTCCTTGTCACTAACACCAAAACCAAAGTCGAACAACAGAGCCGCCACAGCAAACCCAGTCACCAACAAAGCCGAAAACAGCGTCACAGATGACCACACGGCACAAAACCCGACGTCGCGCCTGAGAAGAGGAGAACGGCGAGTGCAGGCGACATCGGGCAGCTTCCGTTGTCTGCATGGGAATTACAAAAAGGTTGTATGGATTAGTATACTGTCTGCGGGAGGAATTTGTCAATGCCGGGGGAGGAAGGTATTCGGGTGTCGGGTATCGGGTGTCGGGTATCGGGGGAGAGTGATCAGGTATTCGGGTATTCAGGCTTCCTATATTCCATATTCCTATATTCCGTCTTCTGTCTTCTCCTAATATCTAATATCTAATATCTTGTCAAAAAAGTGAAACGTTCGCCGTTTGCTCATTGTAGCGAACGTTTCACAAAAATGCCGAGAGCAACCCTTTGCCGCTTCCTGGCGTCAAACCCCGGCGGTGTGGCGTTACCACAAGCAGTGTGGAATTACCACGATAGGAGTATCCATAGTATAGTCGGTTGGCGTGTCCGTTCCCGTGTCTAAAAGGTGACAAAAAACGTGTCAGGCTCCAAAATAAAGGAGTTTTTTATAAAAACAGGAAACCTTACGGGGAGACAAATGTGTTTTACGGATGTATGGCGGCCAGTGGAATCAATGTCGGCGGCGGGCAAAGCGTTGATTTTGTGTGGTGGGTGGAAGGAAACGGCTTTCATGAGGTTTGTCAAGACGACGCAGGCGGAGGCGCAGGTAGCTGAGGAGGAGGCAATGCTGCCGGAAGCGGAGGCTCCGCTGTGCCTGCGCTTGTTCGGGGCGGGAGAAATTATCGCGCGCGGGGTTCCGTCACCGCGTCCGAAACAGCGCAAAGATTATTTGCTGTTGGCCTTACTGGCGCTGCGGGCGGGACAGATGCTGGAACGCGATTGGCTTGCCGGCGCGCTGTGGCCGGACAGCGAGGCAAGCCAGGCGTTGTACAATCTGCGGCGCAGCCTGAGCGCCGCGCGCCGCGCATTGGGGGAGGAGGGCGGGCGCATTGAATCGCCCACGAGCCGTACGGTACGGTTCAATGCGGCAGGGGCGCATGTGGACGCGCTGCTGTTCGACAGGCTGATACGGCGGCGGGATCAGGCTGCGCTGCTGCAAGCCGTCTCTCTCTATCGTGGCCCTTTGCTGGAAGGTCTGGATGCTGCATGGGCGCTGTCGGAGCGAAACGCGCGCGAACAAGCCTATCTGGATGCGCGGCAACGCCTGGCGGAACAAGCGCGCGACGAGGGAAATTGGACAGAGGCTGCGCGGCATCTGCGCGCCGTGATCGAAATTGATCCCCTGCGCGAGTCGGCGCAGCGCCGGTTGATGCAGGCGCTGGCGAGTATGGGCGATGTGGCTGCCGCAGTGCAGGCGTATCGCGCTTTGCGGCTGCATCTGCATCAGGAATTGAATGTGCTCCCTTCCGCCGAAACGATTGCCCTGTATCAGCGGATACAAAGCGAGGCGCGGCGAACGGTTCCCCCGCGCCGTGCCGCCGGGGAGACTGCCGAACGCGCTCCTGTTTCTGCCCCTGCTTCCACTCCACAGCAAAATCCGCGGCAACAGTCCACTGAGGAGCAGGAACAACACTATCTGAACGAAATCGCTTCACAACCAAGCAATCAACACGAAATCGCTTCAAACGAAAGCTGTCAACAGGAGGAAGCCAATTTCTCCACTGCGCAAAGCGGAAGTGACACTGTTGGCTTTCTGCCGCAGCCGCTGACCCGGCTGATCGGACGCGAACAGGAGGCCGAAGAGGTTCGGGAACAACTGCTTACGGCGCGTCTGGTGACATTGACGGGAACGGGCGGCGTGGGCAAAACGCGGCTGGCGGCGCATGTT
Organism: uncultured Chthonomonadaceae bacterium; assembly: GCA_963835065.1. Taxonomy (GTDB): domain Bacteria; phylum Armatimonadota; class Chthonomonadetes; order Chthonomonadales; family Chthonomonadaceae; genus CAWFQB01. The sequence continues at coordinate 164,908 of CAWIEK010000011.1, forward strand.
GCCCACGCAAACCGCGCGCTGTATCCGCATGGCGTCTGGTTCGTTGACCTTTCCAGCCTGTCGCGTCCCGAACAGGTGGCTCCGGCGATTGCATCCGTCTTGAAGGTTCAGGAAGCGCCGGGGCAGGGATTGGACACCGCGCTTGCCGACTGGTTTCATTCCCGCCGCGCCCTGCTGGTGCTGGACAACTGCGAACATCTGGGGCAGGAGTGCGCGCGGCTGGCGCATCTGCTGTTGCAGGCCGCCGCGGATTTGCAGGTTCTGGCGTCCAGTCGGCATCCCCTGGGATTGCCGGGGGAAGTGACATGGCGCGTTCCCTCACTGTCGCTGCCGGACGGGGTATGGGAGGAAGCCGCGCCCGCGCGGGAAAAGCAGGAGCATTTGCCGGAACTGCTGGCTTCGGATGCGGTGCTGTTCTTTGTGGAGCGCGCGTGTCAGGCGCGGCCCGGATTTCGGCTGACGCCGCAGAACGCGCCCCTGGTCGCCCGCCTGTGCCGCAAACTGGACGGTATCCCGCTGGCATTGGAATTGGCGGCGGGACGGCTGCGCGCGCTTTCGCTGTCACAACTGGTGTCGCGCCTGGACGATTGTTTTGCGTTGCTGACATCCGCCTCCTCGGTTTCCACGCGGCAGCAAACTCTTCGCGCGCTGATGGATTGGAGCGTCGCCCTGCTCACCCCCGCCGAAATGCGCCTGCTGCGCCAATTGTCCGTCTTCGCAGGCGGCTGGACGCTGGAAGCGGCGGAAGCGATCACAAAGGATGAAGGCGGAAGGATGAAGGATGAAATAGGGAATAGGGAACAGGAAACAGGGAACAGCGCGCTCCAACACCCTCTTCATCCTTCATCCTTCATCCTTCATCCTTTTCTTGACGTTCTCACCGGCCTGGTGGACAAGTCGCTGGTGGCGTATGAGGAGCGAAACGGGGTGGGGCGGTATCGGCTGCTGGAAACGGTGCGGCAATACGCGCTGGAGCAATTGACGCGCAGTGGCGAGGAAAGCGCGATGGGGATTCGCCATGCGCAGTTCTACCTGAATTTTGTGGAGGAATGGAGTCGGAAACTGAAAGGGGCGGAGCAGATACGCGCCCTGCACGAACTCGAGGCCGAACATGATAACTACCGCGCCGCGTTGGATGCCTGCCTGCGCGCGCCGAGCGCGACAGAGCGCGATAGAGGTTTGCGCTTCGTAAACGCGCTGCGGCAGTTCTGGGTCATGCGGGATCATTTCAGCGAAGCGCGTTTTTATCTGCAAGCGTTCTTGAACCATCCCGCCGGCGCGTCGGAAGGCCGCTTGCGCGCGGAGGCGCTGAATGGACTGGGAGCGTTTTGTCGCAATCAGGGCGACAATGCGGCGGCGCGGGCGTGTTACGAAGAATCGCTGGCATGGGCGCGTTCGCAGGGCAGCGCAGAATTAGCGGCCAAAGTACAAAGCAACCTGAGCGATGTGGCGCGTATGCAGGGCTGTTACAACGAAGCCGGAGAACTCCTCCATGCGACGCTGCAATGGGCGCGGGAAACGGGCGACCTGTACGCTGAAGGGCGCTGCTTAAACGGTTTAGGCGAGTTGGCCGTTGTACACGGGGATTACGAAGCCGCGCTTCCCTTGTGGGAGGCGGCGCTGGAAACCGCGCGCAAAATGGACAATCCTCACGCTGTGGGCATGAGTTTGCTTAATTGTGGTTCGGCTCGCATGTTTACGGGTGATTACGACGGAGCCAAAAAACGGTTCGTGGAAGCCCTGCGATTGCACCGGGAACTCAACAGCAAATATAATACGGCGATGGCGCTGCTGTGCCTGGCGCGATTGGCCTTTCATACGCAGCAGTATCAGGAGGCTCGCCGGGAGGTGGGGGAAGCCCTCAGGTGCAGCGCGCAGGTTGGCGATACGGCGATGCTGGCGGAGGAATTGGTGGCGCTATCCAAAGTGGAAGCGGCGCAGGGCAACCCTCTGGTGGCGGCGCGACTGTGGGGGATGATGCAGCAGTTGGTTGGCAGCCAGCCGTTTTTTACCGCGCCCGGAGCCTCCGAAGAAGCCGCCGCGTTTGTGGCAACATTGAATCAAACGTTGGGCGCGGCGGAGTGCGAAACCGCGATGATGCGCGGGCGAACCCTGCCGCGCCCGCAACTGCTGGCCGAAATCGTGGAGCGGGCCGGCCAGTAGCGCTTTCGCTTCAAAGCAGAATAATTGTGCTATAACGAATTCTGCTTTGAGGGATTGTGCTTGGATACCGGGCGCTTGTGATACAATGATAGAACCTAATCAATAACATAGCGCAGGGAACCTGCTTCCGAGGAACTCTGACGGGCGTATGGAGACCCATACGTCCAAAAGAAAAACTCCTGGGTAAAACTGCCGGACAATGGCAGCGACGTAAGTGGCATCATCATGGCCGAGAAGCGTATGCACTGCTGGAATTGCCCGCGTTACAGCCGAACGGAACGCTCGTGCGCAGACGGCAAAGCCAACCCCAAAAAGAAAGCCGACAGCGTGACCGTTGCGGAAGTGCTGGGCTTGCGCGCCCTGTGCCACTACAACCCGTACCGCGACGCTCTGGCCGCGCGCATGTATTTCCCGCATACCCGGCTGGGCATCCACTCCGTCCCGCCACGCCGCCCGCGCCGGGGCAAGTACGGCGACCTGACGCTGCCGGAGCCGCAAGAGCAGGGGACAGGGGACAGGGAACAGGGAACAGAAGAGATATAAGAGACAAGGCATAAGATATAAGTTAGTATCATGCAAGGTATGTTAGAGAAGGAACAGGGAATTCGTGACGAGCGCTTTGTCAGCCATATTCGTGTACAACAAGTTGTGTCCGCAGGACACTCGGCGGAACGCCATACAACGAAGGAGTTTACTCCGTCGCCACAGGTCCCAACCGCGCTTTCTTTGCGCGCTGTTCATGGTTTGTTTTTTGTTTTTGTTGGCAATTGAGCCGCGTCATGCTTGCGCCGGTGCGCGGGAAGCGCAGGCGAAACTGTATGTGACGCGCGTGCCCACGCCGCAGGAAGTCGAGGCGCGTAATTCTCATGCGCTTCACGAACCCGCTTTGGGCTGTTATTTGGGCGCGTTCATTGATTTCGATCCCAGTTTGAAGCGCCCGGTTATCATTGATAAATCGTGGCCGCACCAGGACCCCGCCGGGTTCGAGCAGATTGTGCAGAAATCCCATGCCGTCTACTTTTTCTACATGGGCTATGGGCGTCCGCTGCCGCTGGAATGGGTGCGCTGGCTCGGCGCGCATGGTAAGTACGTGCATATCGCGCTGGAGCCGAACAGCGGGTTGGACAAGGTTCAGGACGATGCTTATCTGCGCAAGCTGGCGGACGATATGAAGCGTTCGGGGGCTAAAATCTTTCTGCGCTACGCTTCGGAAATGAACGGCGAATGGGTCAACTATCATTTTCATCCTGAAGAATACCGGCGCAAGTTCAAGTTGGTGCATGATGTGATGCACAGCCGCGCCCCCAATGTGGCTCTTGTCTGGTGTCCCTACATGACGCCGGAAGTGGACATTGCCAAATACTGGCCGGGCGACGATGCCGTAGATTGGGTGGGAGTCAATATGTACAGCGTGACGTACCACAACAACACGCTGAACGAGCCTGCCGAATCCGAGCATCCGAGCGATTTTGTCAATTACGTGTATACGCATTACACCCGCCACAAGCCGATGATGATTTGCGAGTTTGCCGCCACGCACTATGCCGCCTGCGAGGACAAAGTTCGCGCGGATTTCGCGGCCCGCAAAATTTCTACCCTGTATGCCGCCCTGCCCCGCCTGTATCCCCGCGTCAAGTGCATCAACTACTTCGACAGCAACAACATGAAGTACACCAAAGCCGCGAACAACAACTATTCCGTGACCAATGACCCAACCGTGCTTGGCATTTATCGCAATGCCGTTCGCGCTCCCTATTTTCTGGACAGGCTCCTGCCGCCAAACGCGCCCCAGCCCTCCTTTGCCGTTCCCATGCCCATGCGACAGGGCGAACCGCTTCGAGGACAGGTGGAGTTGTCGTGCTTTGCCCGCGCCCCCGGTGACGAAGTGACAATCCGCTACAAGGTGGATAATTACGTCATTTATACCGCCAATAACCCCGACCAATGGGCCTGCCACTGGAACGCCGGCAGCGTCAAGCCGGGATCGCACAAACTCACGCTGGAAGTATTCAACGCGCAGGGCAAACTCGCCGCGTCCCAAACCATTTCTATTGTCACCAGGCCGTGAGGGTGC
>CAWIEK010000012.1:0-89760 GCA_963835065.1 uncultured Chthonomonadaceae bacterium
GTGGCTCCTGCAGGCGTTTCAGTTCGGCAGGTCACGCGGCTTCGTGATGATGACGTATTTCAACTTTCCGCACCGCTACTGGGAAATTCATCCCCAAACGCAGGCCGGAGCGGTTTTAAGGGAGGAAATCAACCGCGAAACCGCGAAACAAAGCGAAGTCTGAATAAAGAAACCCTGAAACCCTACGGAAAGGATTGCCGCCCGCATGAAACTGGAAACACTTGCCGGGATTGATGTTTTGCAGCGCGATGATTTTGCGCCCCTGCATGATCGGCGCATCGGCCTTGTCACCAATCATACGGGCTTGAACCGGGATGGCGCGGCAACCGCCGACCTGCTTCACGCGCATCCTAAAGTGCATTTGACCGCGCTGTTCGGGCCGGAACACGGCATACGCGGCGCGGTGGATGAAAAGGTTCCCGATGGCAGGGACGCCAAAACGGGTCTTCCCGTGTATAGTTTGTACGGCGAGCGAACACGCCCCCTGCCCGAACAGCTTGCCGGCCTTGACATGCTTGTTTTCGACATTCAGGACGTGGGCGCGCGGTATTACACCTACATCAGCACACTGGGTTTGTGTCAGGAAGCGGCAGCGCAAGCCCGCCTGCCGTTTCTGGTCCTGGATCGTCCCAACCCGATTGGCGGCATTGCGATTGAGGGGCCGCTTGCGGATCGGGACAAACTGAGTTTTACCGCCCACCATCCGATTCCCGTTCGGCACGGCCTGACCGTCGGGGAAATGGCGCTGTTGTTTCAAGCCGAAAAAGCCGCTCTTTCTCCCACTGGTGAAACCGCTTCGCCCCTGATGATCGCGCATGTGGAAAACTGGAAGCGTTCGGACGCCTGGGATCAAACCGGCCTGACGTGGACTAATCCCTCGCCCAACATGCGCTCGCTGACGCAGGCGTTTTTGTATCCGGGCGTTGGCCTGCTGGAATTTACCAATGTTTCGGTCGGCAGGGGCACGGACACGCCGTTTGAGATTATTGGCGCTCCCTGGATGGACGGGCGCAAATTGGCGCAGCATCTCAACGCGCAAAACCTGCCGGGCGTCCGCTTCGTGCCGATTCATTTCACGCCCCACGCCAGCAAACACGCCAATGTCAGTTGCGGCGGCGTCAATATCCTCGTGACGCGGCGTGACCAATTTCATCCTGTCCGCACTGGCTTCGCGCTTGCCTGCGGCCTGCGCGACCTCCACGCCGGCACCTGGGAACACGCCAATTACCTCCGCCTGCTCGCCAACCAATCTGTTTACAACGCCCTGCTTGCAGGCGCAACTCCTGCCAAACTGGAACAACTCTGCGCCCCCGACATACAGGCGTTTCGCAAGCGCTGCGCGGCGCATTTGCTGTACGAGTAAGGCATCAGGCATGAGGCATTAGGCATTAGAGGAAAACACTTCGCGCTTCCTTACTCTCCTATGCCCACCATCCTAATGTCTGCTGCCTAATGCCTAATATCTAATGCCTAATACCTTTGATGTAATCGTATACGGAACCATCTGCCTCGACGCCATCTGGCGCGTGAAGGAACTCGCGCCGAAGGGCGGCTATGTGTCTATTCTGGAAGCCAAGCAGATGATCGGCGGCGAAGCGTGTAACACGGCCATTGCGCTGACGCGGTGGGGCGTTCGGGTGGCGCTGGTCGGCAACGCGCTTGGCGATGATGACAACGGGCGACTGCTGCGCGAACTGCTGGCCCGCGACGCGCCCGCTCTGGACACGCGCTTTGTGCGTACCCTGCCCGATGCCCACACGCCGTTTTGCGCGTGTATCGCCACGCCGGATGGCGAACGGACGATGTACGGCACGGGATTTTCCACCATGCAGTGCGCCGAATTGGAACCGGAACTCGCGCGCTCCGTTCCGTGGTTCACGCTTGACCCGAACGCCTGGGAACCCGGACGCAAGGCCGCGCTGTGTGCCGCCGAACAGGGCGCGTCGGTGCTGGCGATGGATTACACCCGCGACCCGGAAGTAAGCCGCGCGTCCGCACTCAACGTCACCTCCCGCGAGCATCTCACCCACCCGAAAACAACCGAGGAACTCGCCGCCTACGCTTCCCACTTGCGCGACGAATGCGGTCAAACAACGATTGTTACGTTAGGCGCGCAGGGCTGTCTCGTAGCGGAACGGGGACAAAGCGGCCTTCCTACCCTTATTCCCGCCTACCACGCCCCGGCCATGATAGACGCGACCGGCTGCGGCGACGTGTTCCGGGCGGGCCTGCTGTACGGACAATTACAGCATTGGGACCTGCTCCGCTCCGTCCGCTTCGCGTCTGCCGCCGCCGCGCTCAACTGCGGCGCGATGGGCGGCTGGGGCGGGGTGCAAACCGTGCCGGAAATTGAAAACTTCCTGCAAACCGCGCAAATACAGGAATGAACCACGGGGAACACGGGGGAGGGGAAAGAGAGATGGGAACCGCGAAATACACGAACCAAGACGAAAAAAGGAAAAACAAAAAGAACCGCAAAGAGGCAAAGGGGGCAAAGAAGAGAAGACCGTTCGTGAAACTCTTCCCGAACTCGTATCAAGTTTTTCTCTTGTCTTTTCGTTCTTTTTTCGTTTATTTCGTGTGTTTCGCGGTTTCCACTCTCCTAATGTCCTTCCCCTCTTCTCTCCCCGTGTTCCCCGTGTTCTCCGTGGTTGACTTTGCTCCTCCGGTTAGCCAGTCCAAGCCGGCGTGGATGTCTTCAAAGGTGTTGCCGGTCCAGCCGTGTGTGCCCTGATACTCGCGGAACTGCGTTTTTGCCCCATGCGCGCGCATAAACTGCTCGGCTTCATGCGCCTGTTGGATGGGGATGAAGTCGTGGGACGAGTGGTACAGGAAGAACCGCTTGCCGGCGAGTGCGGACGGGGCGGGCAGTTCGGCGGGCCGGAAAACCGACATGGCGATAAACGCGCCCCGCAAACTGCTGCGCGGACTGGCGACAGCCGTATACACAGCCGGGCCGCTGGAAGACCAGGCCAGCGCGTAAATCTGATCCGGGGCAAGATGGGTTTGTCGGCGGACATCCGCAATCACGTCTTCAATCAACTGCTCGGTGGGGAACTTCATGCCGTAGAACGGGTTGGGGCGCGTAGGCCATACCAGATTGTTCGCCTGCCAGTCGCTCCAGCGCGGCGCGATAATCTGCGCGACCAGCATGTCGTTGGGCACGGCGTTCTTTTTCATGCGGCGGATGAACCAGCGAAAATCATCGCTGCCGTCGCCGCCGGGCAAAACTACCAGCAGTTTGTAGCCTTTGGGCGGTACGGGCTGCTTTGCCTGCAAGCCGACAATCCGGTACGCGCGATTCGGGTCGCCGCCCAGGGCAATGCGCCGGGAAGGCACGTCACGAATGTCGTCGGGCTCGGGTTCCGGTTTGACTTGCGCCACGCCCTGCGTTTTCGGCTGGACGCGGGGCGCATAGCCATACGCCGTGACAAAGGGGTTGTGCTGCTGATTGCCCTGCGGCTTGTACGGGAATTGGAGATAGTCCGGCTGCGGGACAAACGCGGCGATACGTTTTTCCACATCGGCGTGGTGGCCGGCCAGCCATTGCTGCCACCAGACGCGATCCTGTGTATCCGCATAGCGGACGCCCGTCAGCGGACTCAGCCCGTTTTGGACGATAAAGGAAAACAGGTTGCTGGCATGGTCAGCAGGCAGCAAGTCAATGAGGGGCGCAATCGCGGCAGGGTCTTTCAATTTTTCCAGAGCGGAAAGAACGCTCATCAGCGAATTGTTCTTGCTTCCCAGTTCCTGCTTTACGCCGGCCAGCAGATATGCGCGCAGGGCGGCAGGGTCGCGGTGTACGGCAATGGGCACGGGCGCGCGGTACGCCAGGGTGTGGGGCAGGTCGGGGATGGCGAGGTTTCCCGCCGTGGAGTTCAGTTCCAGCCGATGCTGTTCCCACCACAGCCGCCACCAGTTGCCGTCATGGGTTGAATTGTAGGGAACGCCGGTCAGCGGAGACAGCGCGAAATAGCCGATGCCATAAATGGAAGCGGGCGTGTTGTCCGCAGCGATCATGCCGATGAGCGTGGGGATTACCTGCGGATCGTTGATGGCCGCCACTGCGCCTGCCGCGCCTGCCGGCCCGGTTTCCTGCCCTCCTGCCTGCTGAAGCGCGCGGGTCAGTTCCTGAAGGCAATAGTCTTTGTAACGCTGCGGGTCATTATGAACTTCACGAGGCAGGGGTTCCTGATAGGCTTTGGAGCGCGGCAATTCGGGAATGGGCAGATTGCGGATGGAAGCGGGCAGGCTGTCGTGGTTGTGTTCCCACCATAGCCGCCACCAGTTGCCGTCATGATGCTCGCCGTACATCACGCCGGTCAGCCAGCCCAGGCCGAAATAGCCGACGTTGTAAATTGTATCCGAGTTGTTATCGGCAGCAATCAGGCCGATGAGCGTGGGAATGGCTTCGGGGCGTCCATAATCGCCAACGCACTGCGCCAGGGACGTAGTGGCGTTGCTTTGTTTTTGCACGGCTGCAATCAGCGCGCGCAGCAGGGGCGCGTACCCCGGCGCATACCCGGCTTTTGCCAGCAGGCGATAGGCGCGGAACTGTGTTTCGTCATCCTGCGACTGCGTGGCAGCCGGCAGAATCACCTTGTCAAGTGTTGCGTTTGGCAGGTCGAAATTCTGCAGCATGTCCAGAATGGCGGCTTTTATCTGTGGCGTGGCATTGGCATCCGTCAGGCGATGCTCACAGACCGTCAGCAGTCCGTTTTTCACGGCAAGGGCGCGCGCATTGGAACTGCGCAGCAGCAATCCTACCGACTGCGAAAGGGGCTGCAATACCTTCGCGTCTGCTACATCAATCTGCTGCGCCACTTCGCGCAGGCGTTCGCCCTGCGCGTCGGCAAGCGGCTTCGTAACATTCTGGCGCAGGCGTTCCAGCGCTTCCGGCGCTTTGGTGTTCAGGGGCAGCAGCAGGGCGCGGCAGATCATGTAAACGGTTTGGGAGCGTACTTTCTCGTCCGTGTCTTCGGCGGCCAGCATCAAAATGCCGAGCGTGTCCGGGTGTTCGGCGTTGACAAACGCATTCGCCAGTTCCTGCTTCACGATGGGATTGGTCAGGCCGGGCCACAGCGCGCGCAGGGCTGTCAGGGCTTTGCCGGGAGCCAGTCCGGCCAGGAGGCTCACTTCGCTGCGCGCCGTCCGCCAATCATCCGGCGCGATCTGGTTCAGGCGGGCGGCAAATTCGGCGCGCTCCTGCGCTTCCTTTTGCTTTTCCGTTTGTTTGTCTGACGACCTGGCTGCCTGCTTGCCTGCGGGACTGTTTTGCGCTCGCCCCGCATCCGCCCCGACAAACCCCGCCAGCAGCACCGCCAGCGCGGCGCTTTGAATTTGTTTGTTTCGCATGTTGGATTCTCCTTTTCGCCAGTTCGCCCGGTTCGCCGGTTCGCCAGGGGTTGAAAACCCTTGTCTCTATGGCCTGCGGCCAAGCGTCCTACGGACGCAAATTCCTCTCACTCATCATTCATCATTAAGGCTTTTCCAGCCACTCTATGCCCCGGCGGATTTGCGGGTAAACGTGTCCATGCCAGCCGTAGCCGCCTTCGTAAGTTACCAGTTCCACGTCTGCGCCCTGCGCGCGCAGTTGGGAACGGGCTTGCGTTGCCATATCGAGCGGGGCCATGTTGGTGTCCAGGGGCTGATGCAGGAAGAAACGGCGTCCGCGCGCTCCGGCAAGCGGGGGCAGGGAAGAGGGGGTGAACACGGACATGGCGATAAACGCGCCCCGCGTTTGCGTGGTCGGCTGCAAAGCAGCCGCGTAGCAGGCTGGCCCACCGGACGCCCATCCGAGCGTGAACACCGAACGCGAGTTGATGGAAACGCGGGTTTTCACGTCACGAATCACGTCCTCGACAAAGGCTTCGGTGGAAAATCCGACTCCGGGCAGGGTATTCGTTTGCGTCGGCCAGACGAGAGAGCGCGCCTGCGCTTGAGTCCATTGGGGCGCGATTAGTTCGGCGACGAGATAGCCGGGCGGCAGTCCGAACGCCTGAATACGCTTGACAAAGTATTGGAAATTGGCGCTGCCATCCCCGCCGGGCAGGACGACGAGCAGGTGATAGCCGCCGGACGGAGCGGGCGTTTGGGTTCCGATGAGCAAATAATGCTTGCGTGGGTCGCCGCCGACATGCAAATCCAGGGCGAGCGTGTTGACGGGGTCGGCAGGCATGGGGGCAATGTCTGCGGACGGGGCGGCAGGGGGCGCAATCGGCAGGCGGGCGGCTTGTATGTGCCAGGGACACAGCACAATCAGGCACGGCATACACGTCAGCGCGGCGGCAAGGCGCATACGCGGCGGCAGGGGCTGCGCAGAGCGCGTCTGTCGTTTCAGCCAGGCGAGTCGGCTCTTGAGCGTGTGGTAATTCGCCGTCGCGCCCAACGCCCCGCGCAGCATCCCGATGGACGGCGCTTTTTCCTGCGACACCAGTTTGAGCAGCAGATTGCCGTACAGGACAGGCGGCGCGTCCGTAATCGTGACGGCCTCGTAATCACACGCGGCTTCGCGGGCGGTCAGCCATTCCCGACAGGCCAGCCACACGGGCGGGAAAAAGAAAAACAGCGTTTGCGCCAGAACCGGAATCAAACTCAGCCATAAATCGCCGCGCCGGATATGCGCCATTTCGTGCGCCAGGGCCAAACGCGCTTCGTCGGCGGAAAAATGGGTGGCGAAATCGGGCGGCAATAGTATGAGCGGGCGCAGAAGTCCGATCACAAGCGGGGCGGAAATGGCGTCGGCTTCCGCAAGGCGCGGCATACGCGCCAGCCCCATCAACACGCCCAATTCCCGCGCCTGCGCCGCCAACGGCGTATCGTCAAGCGAGCGGGCGGTACGACATAACCGATACAGCGCCCAGGTTTCCCGGCCTGCCAGCGCGATGCCGACCCAAACGCCGCATAGCCAGGCTATAAATAGAAATGTTCGCCCGGAAAGCATCGGTTTTGCCTGTTCGGGCGCGGGCAAAGCCATTGGCGCGCTCCCGTATTCCCGGCCTGTACCTGAGAGGGACGGCGTAATCGCGGCTCGGGCGGGAGCGGGCGCAACCAGAGCGGCGGGCAGGGAACCGGCGCGAACCGGCACAACCAGGGGCGCGGCCCAGAACAGGCCAAGCGCCAGTTTCAGGCAGGCCAGCAGCCAGAGCCAGTGCCGAAGGCCGGGGGAAAGCGCGGGAATCAGGCGGCACAGAACCCACGCCAGCAGGATGAACACACTTCCCTGCCAGCAAGCCCGCCAGCAGTTTTCGCTCCACAAGCCGCTTCCCATTTCCAAACGCTGCCATACTATCTCTGCCGCGCGGTTCATTTCGCGTCCTCCTCGCCTTTGCGCTGCGCTTGTTCCCGTTGCGTCTGTTCCAACTGATTTTGTTTAGGTTGCGTTTGCTCTGGCTGCTTTTGCTTTGGCTGCGCTTGTTCGGGCTGCGTTTGGCCCTGTTCCAGTTCCGCCACCAGTTGCTTGAGATCGGCAAGCTCGTCGCTGGACAGGTTTTTGGTTTCGGTCAGGTAGGCGACAAACGGGGCGATGCGCCCGCCAAGCGTTCGCTGCACGAAATCCTGCACGACATTTTGCAGCACGTCGGTTTTGGGCGTTGTGGGCGCGTAAACCCAGTGGCCGCTTTGCTGCTTGCGCGTCAGAAACCCTTTGGCGCGCAGCCGCTCCATCATGGTCAGAACGGTGGTACGCGCCAGCCCGCGCGTTTCGCCCCACTCTGCCGCCACTTCGCGGACGGAAACCGGGGCATGGTCGGTGACATACTGCAGCATTTGCAATTCTTGATCTCCCAATCGGTTTTGGGATGGGCGCATAGTGAACTCCTTGTACGCAATGCTCATCGGAGGTGACGACATTGGTAGTCAGATAAGAGTATAACACAGACGACGCTTGTAGTCAATAGGCGGAACAAAAAATTTACAGCCTTGAACACGCCTAAAAGCCGACGCATACTTGATAAAAATGGTAAACTTTGATATTCTCATACTAACTTGTTTTTGTTCATAAAAATTCGCAGAAGGAATGCTTTCATGCCCACCCCTCCCCCATACCGCGCCCGTACCCTGACGCTTGCCGGACTGGCGTTGAGCCTGCTGTGTGGTTTCGCGCCTGCCGCTCGCGCGCAGGATACCGTTCCCACCGACAAGACCGCCACGTTTGGACACTCCATGCTCGGCGACGCTTTTAACGATGTGCCGCGTCAGCGCGCTTATCTGATGAAAGGCATGCCCAACGTCCATTTTGCCATTACCACCAAAAACGCCCTCGCGCAGCGCTTTTTCGATCAGGGGATCGGGCAGATGCACGGGTACTGGTATCTGGAAGCCCTGCGCTCGTTTCGCAAAGTGGTGGAACTGGACCCGGCCAGTCCGATGGGGTATTGGGGGTTGGCGCTTGCGGCCATTGAGGATGCGGGCAAATCTAAAGAGTTTATCGCCAAAGCGATGGAACGACAGAGCGCGGGCAGTGAGCGCGAACGGCTGTGGATACGCTCGCTTTCCGATTACATCAACGCCAACACCAAATCCGACGGCTGGCAAAAGAAGCGCGAATTGGCGCTGATGGCGGCGTGGCAGAACATCGTCACCACGTTCCCCGACGACATCGAAGCCAAAGCGTTCCTTGCGCACGAGTACCTGAACAACCAGTATCTTGATCCCAAACGGAGCCGGGAACAGATTGATACGCTGATGAAGCAGGTGCTTGCGGCCAATCCCCAACATCCCATTCACCATTACCGCATCCACCTGTGGGATCAGGCAACAACGGAAAAGAACGCGCTGAATTCCGCCGCGCAGTGTGGCGTGTCGGGGCCGGGAATCGCGCACCTGTGGCACATGCAGGGGCATACCTATACGGGACTGCACCGCTATGCCGATGCCGCGTACTCGCAGGAAGCGTCCGCCCGCGTAGATCACGCCTACATGATGCGCGACCACGTTCTGCCCGATGAAATCCACAACTACGCGCACAACAACCAGTGGCTCATCGAAAATCTGGAGTATCTGGGCCGGGTGCATGAGGCGCTCGACCTGGCGAAGAACATGATCGAACTGCCGCGCCATCCCCGCTTCAACACGCTGGATGGGGGCGGCAGTTCGGATCAGGGACGACGGCGGCTGATTGAAACCCTGCTGTGCTACGACCTGTGGAACGACGCGCTGGAATTGGACAGGCAGGGCTACATCGAACCGACGGACGTACCCGACAAGCAGGCATCGCGGCTGGCGTTGCTGGCCGAAGCCAGTTTTGCCACCGGCGACAGAACCAATGGGCGCAAATACCTGGACGCGCTCTTAGCAATGCAGGCCGAACACGAGCCGAAAGAAATCGGTACGGACAATGGCTCAGACAAAAGCGGCAAAGGCAAAAACACCACGTCCATTAAGAAGCAAGCGGCGGCAGAAAACGCCGGTCAGTACGACGCCAAAATGGTAGCGTCCAAAATTGCCGAAGTGCGGGCGCATGAGGCTCTGGCTGCCGACAATGCGGCGGAAGCCGCCCGGCAGCTTGACCTTGCCGTACAATTGCCGCCTGCCCGCGCCGCGCGCCTGCGCCTGCGCTGCGGACAAAAAGCCAAAGCCGAGCAACTGGCGCAGCAGGCCGATACAGCAAAATCCCGCGCAGGTGGCCCCGCTTGCCACGCTGGTGACGGTTCTGGCGCAAAACGGCAAGCGCGCGGAAGCCCGGAAACAATTTGCCGCCCTGCGAACTCTGGCCGCTCGTGCCGACCTGGACGGGCCCCTGTTTGCCGGCATGGAAAGCCTGGCGCGCGAATCGGGCTGCGCCACATCGGATTGGCGGATTGTATCGGCCTCGCCTACCGACATCGGCCCGCGCCCCAACCCCGACACGCTCGGCCCCTTCCGCTGGAGTCCCACATCCGCGCCCGCGTTTACCCTGCCGGACGCTCTTGGCAACAAAGTTTCGCTGTCGGATTTCACCCGGCAGGGCAAGCCCGTTGTCGTGATTTTCTATCTCGGAACCGCCTGCGCAAAGTGCCGCGAACAATTAAACGCCTTCGCGCCCCTGCAAAAAGAATTCGCGCAGGCCGGTATCAGCCTTGTCGCCATCAGCACGGACTCGCCCGACTTTTTGAAGCAGGCCAATGTCACGCAGGACTTGAAAACCAAATATCCGTTCCCCCTGCTGGCCGACAAGGGCGCCAAAGCGTTCAAAGCGTTCCGCGTGTGGGACGATTTCGAGTCCATGCCCCTGCACGGCGCGTTTTTGATTGACGGCAATGGACTGGTGCGCTGGCAGGACATTCGTTTCGAGCCGTTCATGGACGCGCCGTTTCTACTTGCCGAATCCAAGCGCCTGCTGGCGCAAACGTCTGCTTCGCATACGGAAGACGGTAGACGGAAGACAGTAGACGGAATAGTCACTGCCGGTTCCGTGTTCACGATACCAAAAGGGAAATAGTATCCCTCTACTGTCTACCGTCTACCGTCTTCCGTCTTCTAAGTCGGGGAGCGATGGAAATGCGCCATTTTCCAGCTTCCTTCCGTTTTGACGAAGACGCGGGATTCATTGAATGTGCGCCATTTGGGCTGCCCGTTTTCATCATAGGTCATCAGGCGGGTGTAGGTGACGATGCCCGTGTGGTCGCCATACACCTGTACGCGCGGCGTCAGCATGTCGAAGCGGGCGGGGCGCATATCGGGATTTTGCGCCATTTGCCGGATCAGGGTAAGATGAAACTCCAGGCCGTCAATCCGGTACGCGCACACATCCTCGAAACACGAAAGTTCGGGCGTGGAAAAAGCGGCATACGTGGCGGCGTCGCCCGTATGAATGGCATTTAACATCTGCCAGGTAATATCCAGCAGTTCGCGCTGAACGGTATCAAAGCGCCCATCGTCCAATAAGGCGGGTTCGATCATGGGAAACCCTTTCTTTCAAAATCGAAAATGAGCCGCGAAGGAATGCGGCTACGCGCAAATACGCGCGAATACACGCAACTATGATGCAGCAATGATATTGCCGCCAAAATAGTTTTCTCAACTCTGCAAAGGCGTGGTACAATAATCAAAGGAAGCCGTGACGCCTTACTACTGTTCTGTGCGGATGTTTCGCATGAGGCAATAATGACGGATTCCATTTTGATTCATTCGGTGTTGATTCCTCCTTCCACCCTGAAACGCTCTTTTCAGCCAACCTCCGGGGCTGCGCTGCAAGACGTTTACGCGACGCTTGATCTGCCGCTCGACCCTTTTCAGGATGCGTTTCATCTCAGCCCCCAGGCCATTGCCATCGGCGGCGCGGACAACCAGACCATTTTACTGGTGAACCCCGCCTGCGCGGAACTGTACGGCTACGCGGTTGAGGAGATGGTCGGCAAGCCTGTGCGCGACGTGTTTGCGCCCGAAGCGCATGCCGAGATTACGCGGCATATCCACAGCGTCGGCACGAAAGCCTCCCCAATTTATGAAACAGTTCACGTGCGCAAGGACGGAACCACGTTTCCCGCGCGCCTTGACATTCACTCCGTTTGTGATTCCGACGACGAACTGCTGTACCGCGTGATTTACGTGCAGGACATTTCCGAACAGCGCGGCCTGCTGACAAGCCTGCGCGCGACGGAAGAAGAGCGCGCGTATATGATGTCGGCGGCGCGGTGTTTGCTGTGGCATGCGCAGGTGCAGGATACCGACAATCCCCGGTATCTGGATTGGAACATGGTAATCCCGGACATGGAGGCGGCGCAACGGTTTTTGCCGCTCGACATGCTGCCGGGCGAAAGCTACCCCGCCGCCGCGTATCGCAATCGCCACCTGCAGGACCGGGACGTGTGCGACGTGCTGGGAACCGCAGCGGTGCGGGCGGGACAAAGTTACGATCAGGAATTTCGGTGCAATTGCAGCGACGGCAGTATGCGCTGGCTGCATGAAGACATTCGGGTGGAAACGCTGGAGCCGGGCAAAAAGTGGCGGCTGGTCGGGGTCTGCACGGACATTACGGAGCGCAAGCTGGCGGAGCAGGCGCTGCTGGAAAAACAGGCGTCCATTGAAAAACTCAATGAGCGGCTGCGCCTGTCCATGACGGAAACGCACCACCGCGTGAAAAACAACCTGCAAATGATCTCGGCGCTGATTGATATGCGGGCGATGGAAGCGGGTGAATCGGTTCCCGTCGAAGAACTGCGGCGGTTAAGCGCGCAGATACAAAGCCTGTCCGTTGTTCACGACGTGCTGACGGCAACCTCGCGGGGCGAAAAAAGCGAGCAACGCGTGTCCGCGCGGCGGATGCTGTCCACCCTGCTGCCCAAACTGCGCCAGATGGCCGGGGAACACGAACTGGTCAACCAACTGGACGATGCGGTCTTGCGCGCGGGGCAGAGTACCTCGCTGGCGCTGATTACGCAGGAGTTGTACGCCAACGCGCTCAAGCACGGCGGGCAGCGCGTCACGGTCAAATTCAAAGTGGCCGGTTCGCAGGCAACGCTGGAAGTCTGCGACACAGGCCCAGGCTTTCCGTCCGATTTCGACGCGATACAGGCGGCAAACACCGGCCTGGAACTGGTTCTGAACCTGGCGCGCACCGATTTGCAGGGCAAAGTAACCTTCGACACGCTCCCGGACGGCGGCGGGCGCGTGTGCTATAACCTTTCCCCTCCCACAATGATTTTATAGTGATTCTATCGCTGCTTGTTTTGCGCTTGCAATATCTTGGCAGCACCGATTGCGCCTCGAAACGAATACTTTGAAGATGCCGCAAGGTTCTGAATAAACCTTTGAACATCGTCGTCGCTTGAATCGCCAGGTCATCAAGTAGATGTAGGCGCATAATGCCATATCATCAGGATGGAGATAGCCTTCCTCGCATGGTCGCTCAAAGAGAGTTTCAGCGCGTTCTAAAAAGTCGCAGACAAGAAGAGGATTGCGGCGCATCTCCTCCTGCACGTCTTTAATGTAGGTATTATTCGCCAGGCGTTGAAGCAACACCGTTGGCGTACTAGCGAAATGAAGATGAAACGCCGGTTGCTTAGACAAGAAGAGGATTGCGGCGCATCTCCTCCTGCACGTCTTTAATGTAGGTATTATTCGCCAGGCGTTGAAGCAACGCCGTTGGCGTACTTGCGAAATGAAGATCGAAACGCCAGTTGCCTTGTTCGATTGTGGGAATGGTCTCCTCAGTCATTTTTGCCTTCTCTCATGTAGTTCTTCCCTTCTCTGTGATCCCTCTGTGTCTCTGTGCCTCTGTGGTGAAAAATTAAAATCAAGCGCTTTCGCTGGCGCTCAGGCGGCGGAGGCGTTCAACAAAGGCGGTGTCGTAGGGGTCGAGCTTGCCTGCGCTGCGATAGTGCGTTAAGGCTTCGCGCTCGTAGCCCAGGCGGACATAAGCATCGCCGAGCAGAGCATGATAAGAGGCGTTTTCGGGTTCCAGATTGACGGCCTGGCGCAGCGCGTCCGCCGCTTCGCGCAAAAAGCCCGCCTGCAAGTACAGCATCCCCAGGCGAACGTTGTAATAAGCGTCGTAGGGCGAAAACAGCGCGGCCTGCTGCATTTCGGTGATAGCGTCCTGAAAGCGCCCGCTGCGGGCATAAATGTCGCCAAGCCAGAAATGATAAAACCCGTCCTGCGGAACCAGGTCGCGGGCCGTTTCCAGTTCCACGGCGGCATGGGCATGGAAGCCAATGGCGGCGTAGCAGTCGCCGAGTTTGTAACGGTAGAAAGCGTTGTCGGGCGCAAACTCCACGGCCTTGCGATATTCCAGCACGGCGGCGTGCAGGCGGCCATAGCGCTTGTACAGTTCACCCAGATTGAAATGCGGCGCGGCTTTGCGCGGACTGGCTTTCACGGCCCGGCGATAAAGCGCCAGGGCTTGCGCAGATTCTCCGGCGGTTTCCTGCGCCTCGCCCCGCGCATTGTGCCGAGACGCTTCCGCTTCGGAATTGGGGATTGCCGATTGTGGATTGCCGATTGCGCGTTTTAACCGCGTGGAAGTATCGGCGTTGGCTGTGGCGTCAGCGGCGGATGCGGACGAGGCAGGCGCGGCGGGTTTGCGACGGCGGGAAGATGATTTAGGCGAGGGCTGCGCCGAGGAAACAGTGTCGGCAGACGATCTTTCGGGAGAAGGATAGTTCTCCGGTTCCGGTTGTGAAGAGGGATATTGTGAATTCAAGCGCTTACCTCGTAAGAATTACATGCGAACGAACTGCTGCAAAATAACGGTATCAACGCCGCGTGGGAAGTGAGTCCAACACCTGTATTAAACCATTTTCCTGCCTGCCTGTCAAGCCGCGAAACCATAGAATCTTAAACCTTAAAACTCTTTCCGGCTGTCCAGCAGCAGCGTCACCGGGCCGTCATTGACGAGCGCAAGCCGCATTTCCGCTCCGAATTCACCCCACTGCACGGGTACGCCAAGATCGGCAAGCATCCCGCCGAACGCGCGGTACAAATGCTCGGCCTGTTCGCCTTTGCCAGCCTCCACAAAACTCGGACGCCGCCCTTTGCGGCAGTCGCCATACAGGGTGAAATTGCTGACCACAAGCGCGGATTGCGCTTTGTCAAGCAGGGACAGGTTCAGCTTGCCGTCCGCGTCTTCCAGAACGCGCAGGTTTGCCACTTTGTCGGCAAGGGCGCGGGCATCCGCTTCGGTATCGTCGGCGCGGACGCCGACAAGCACGGCAAACCCCGCCCCGATCCGCCCAACCTCGCGCGTTTGCTCACCCTCCACAACCGTAACGCTTGCTTCCGACACTCGCTGTACCACCGCCCGCATACTCGTATCCTCCTGTTACCGCGCAGCACAAGCCATACTAAGCAATACTTAATGTACCATCTTGTTAGGACTGTTGACGCAATCAGCCATAGAAGCCGTTCAGACGGTTTCTATGGCTGATTTGTACTCGGCAGATGTTGCGGGTAGAATGGAAGGGGCGAGCGGAACTGCACGCTGCTAATCGGCAGTATTCGCGCCCCAAGCGGCATCAAAGGCCGCGCTCCAATCTCAGGCGCCTGCCGCCCGCCCCCGATGCCGACGTCGGACGAAGACACCACCGCACAGAGCGAGAGCGATAAACACAGTCATACTGCCGGGTTCGGGAACCACAGGGTCGGCGACGGCGATCAGAACTCTCTGGTTATACGCGCCGCTGCCTGTCAGATTATCCCCGTTGAATTGCGCGACGAAGGCGGTGGCGGGATTCAGCCCGAAATCTTGCGGTCCCACGTTTTCCAGAACCGCGAGGTAGGGAAAGAGATGCAGCACGTCTTCATAACCTGTGTTCAGCTCGAAATCGCCTACCTGCAAATCAAGCGCGCCCAGGGGCCTTGAGCCGGTGGATTCCCAGAAGAAAATGAGGGTGTTCGGATTTGCCAGCGCGTCTTGCACCGCCGGCAAGTCAATGGGATTGAGCTGCCCGGCGGTGAGCGTGGGAGCCGGGGGAGCGATCTGTGGATCACCAATATATTTCAACAGTTTGGTAATCGTTCCATCGGTAAGCATAAGACCCTGCCGCCACCGCTCCTTGCCGGTTATCGGGTCAACGCCCAGATAAGCGCCGACGTCACGGAAATTGGCGATCCAGTTCGCGCCCGCCGGACTCTTGCGAGCGGCCTGTGTCCCGTAGGGCACGATAATGGCCCCCCGTTGTCCGCCCCCCGGTAAAGCAATCTTTTTCTGGAAGCCGCCACCCGCCACGCCGCCCGCAGCGCCCTGTAGCGTGACCAGACCCGGCGTGGTGATGGCATTAAAGGGAGGCACGTCGCCTGGCGTCCCATGCAGAAAACCTCCGGGCGCAAACGACGCATTGTAGGGTACGCCAAACGCGACGTCTCCGAAAGTCGTATCGAAGTCGTTGACCGTGCCGTCGTTGTAGTAGTCGAGGCGGGGCGTCTGAGCCTGTGAGGGGAAAGCAAGGGTGAGCATGGCAATGCCCGTGAGAAAGAGAAAGGTACCAATCTTCATCGTCTGGTCGCCTGCCTTTCTGCTGCGTCTGCAGCACAAACATCATGATGGACTTTAGCTCTTCGGAACTATATTAAGATACCATAAAGTTTAATATTAAGAATAGATTAAAAATTTAATCCGAATATTTTGCTGACTAAGTTTTGAGAAACGATCCAATGAGGCGCTCATTGGATTGTCGGCGCTAGCAGCCGGAAGGTACGCTTATGAACGCTAAACAGATGGGTAATGGCATCGCGCGTATTTCGCTGGCGTGGGGCAATGCGTATGCGCTGCATGATCCGACAGGAGGCAGGAATGCCGCTCTGATTGATTGCGGGCTGCAAAAAGACCGCCCGGCGCTGCTGGCGGGATTGCGCGCTTTGAATATCGAACCTGCGGATGTGCGAACGGTTTTGCTGACACACGCGCATTGCGACCATGCGGGCAATGCGGCTTATTTTGCCAATATGGGCGCGAACATCGTTCTGCACGAACAGGAAGCGCCCTATCTTCAACTGCCGCGCCGCTCTTATGCTTATACGGGATTGAAAGCGCTACGGCGTCCGTTTACCAGCCTTGCGTTTACGATTGGCGAAGTGACGCAGCCCGTAGAGCGGTGCGCTGTCGGGCAAACCGTTACGGACGGCGAACTTATAGATGCGCCAGGCGGCAGCCTGCGCGTGATTCATACGCCGGGACACGCGCCGGGACACATCGCCTTTTACCGTGAACACGATCAGCTTCTCTTCAGCGGCGACGCCATTCTCAACATCATTCCCATACGCCGCGTCACCGCCCTGAGCCTGCCCATGCGCCTGCTGTCCGATGATTGGGCGCAGGCAAAGCGCAGCGCCACCCGCTTAATCCAACTGCGCCCCCGCCTGCTGTACGCCGGACACGGCCTGCCGCTCACAGCCAATGTTGCCGACGCGCTTACGGAATGGGGAGAGACATTGAAAATGATGAGTGATGAATGATGAGTGATGAATTAAGGAAAGCAACATTGTTCGAACGTCCAACAAAAATGCCTTTCCTACATTCATAATTCATCACTCATCCTTCATCCTTGTTCTTAGCGCTCGCAGCAAAATCGTGTGTTTGTCTTCCAATTCGCGGTTCAGGCGCTTGATGCGGGTCAGCGTGGGACGATCCAGACGGGCATACATGTACTTACAAATATAGGTGGTGCAGCCGAAGGGACGGAGGTCGTGCGGAAACGCGCAGCCGACTGCGCCCAGGTACTCGCAGGGCAAATCATCCGCCGCTTCGTCCGTATTTTCGACTTCGGAGGAACCGAGCGCGTCTAAGTAGCGCGTGGCGGTAGTGGCAATCATATCGGGTTCTGCTTCCGAAACCACGTCGTTTAGTGTAACATCTGTGTCCTGATTAGCCTCTTGAGGAACGTTGGCTTGCGGCACATCGGGAAGGTTTGCGCGCCAGCCGGTTGCTTCCGCCAGCAGAATGTCCGTTGGCGCGATACGGGCAGGGCGGCGGCAGCACGGCGTCGGGCACGTCGGGCAGTTCGCGTGCGTAAAGGCTTCAAACTGTCGCCGTAATTCGCGCTGTGTGCGTCGGTACAATTCAAGTGGGTTTTGCATAATTGAGGCAGTCTTTAGTTTCCGCTCTCACACGATGAGAATCGGGAAGTAGGTCAGGCAAGAACAGCGTGAGTTTGTGTTCAGCAAAAGAGATGCATCACAAAGAAAAGGATTAAAGATGACAACAATACAGGGCGACTTTACCAACAGCGACCGGGCAGGGCAAGCGAAAGAAGCCCTGACGCAGATCGGCATCGCGGCCAATCACATCCGGGTGTGGAACATTATCCCGGACAGCGATGCCGGGCAGGCTGACCACAACGTAACGGCCACAGGAGCGGTACTGGGCGGGATGCTGGGCGGCGGCGCAGGTCTGGTAGCCGGGGCGGCGATTGGCGCGACACTGGACGGCGGTAGCGACGCTCCTTTGCCTGCCCCCGCCGGTGTGCGCGTCGTGGTGGATGTCAGCGGGAACGAAACGCAAATCGCAGCCAGCTTGCGCGCTTCGGGTGCAGCCAATGTACATACCAGCAGCACTGGATAAAAGATGCGGCACATCGTGTACGATGCAACACCCCTCTTGCGCCATCACGAAAAGGCTTTGGCGAGTAAGAAGGCGACGGTAGCGGCCAGGCCGCCGATGAGGGCGGTCCGCAAGGCGCCGCGTCCTGGGCTGGTACCGCTGACGTTGCCCTTGACGTAGCCGAAGACGACGAGCGCCACAAGCGTCACGCCTGCGGACCAGAGGAGGGCTGTGGGCGCGTGATGGATCACGATGTAGGGAGCCAGCGGGATGAAGCCGCCTGCGATGTAGGAGCCTGCAATCGTCGCGGCGCTGGTGAGCGCCCGCTTGGGATCCGGCTCTTCCAGTCCCAGTTCAAAGCGCATCATGAAGTCGATCCACGCCTTGGGGTTGCGCTGCAAGGCGTGGACAACCGGCGCGCTTTCCTCCGCTGTCAAGCCATACGTCCGAAAGATGTTCTCGATCTCCTGGGCTCGACATCTGGCACGGTATGAACTTCTTTTTCTTCACGGATGCGCTCACTGTCATAGTGTTCCGCATCGCCGCGCGCGGCAAGGTATCCTCCCAAACCCATCGCAATGGAACCGGCGGCAATCTCAGCTAAACCTGCCGTCAGGATGATATGGGAACGAGAAAGAGCCTTTTAGAGGGTTATTCCCATTTTAATTACGCGCGAAAGTCCTAGGATTATGCAAAACTGCGCACTTGCAGTATCTACTGTGAGAAAAAATTCAAGCTTTTCAAAAATCTGCCGAAGCTCCTATGCCCTCGGTGGCTGCAATCAGCGCAAGCAGAAACGGAATGCCGCCCTGGAACAACAGAAGGCTGTCCGGGAAAAGACGATTCAGAAGCAGATGCAGAGGCACTCGCATACAATCGTAGAGAGTTCGGTTCCCTGCCTTCTCGTCAGTAACAGGTTGTTTCTACGGCACTCCATAGCGAGGATCATTCTTGTGTGTATTCAGGCTTTCTACATTTTGAGCGCAGGCGGGAAATACCCCGACATGAATATGTAACGATCTCTACAAACGAGACATTCCTGGCACAAAGTAATCCTGCGATACGTCAGGACATGGGGATATTCTTGACCCCTGCTGATCCCTAAGAGGGTAGATAAGTCGGTGTCGCACGGGAAGCCGACTTGATGGATAAGGAAAACGTTTTATGTTGTGTCTGAAACCAATTCAGTATGTGATTGTCGCTGTATTCTTGACGAGTGCCGGAACTACTCTGGCGCAACAGAAGCATCCGCATGCCTCACCACATTCGCAGTTGAGCGCCCTTGACAAGGACTACCTCAAGGACGCGGCGCAAAGCAATCTGGAGGAAATCCAGTTTGCGCCTGTTGTACAGCGACAGGCGCGCCATAGTGCGGACAAGCACTTTGGTCAGCAGATGAAATCGGATCATGCCAAGGCCAACGCGAAACTCAAAGCGCTTGCTTCTCGGGTTAGGTACGCGCTGCCGAAAGACGTGAGCGACGAGCAACAAGCGATCATGCAGCGCCTGTCGAAGTTCCAGGGCGCGAAGTTCGACGCCGCCTACAAGCAAGAGATGATTCGGGATCATACCGCCGACATCACAGAAGCGCAGCGGGAGATCAGCTTGGGGCATAATCCCCTGGTAAAAGCAAATGCCCGCAAAACCCTCCTCCTATTGCAGATGCACTTGAAGATGTCGCAAGCTTTGCCGGATGGCGGTTCTTAACGGTGGGTTCTAGAGGCAGCACATATTCGATACTCCTCTCATAATGGACAAATCAGATAAATATTGGACTATGACGAGAGGTGATTCTGCTGCCCAATGTCCAATTTCTATGTGACTTGTCCATTAGGGTCCACAAATCTATTACCTCCCGTTTTCAGCGTGAGGTTGATCTCACGCTGAAAACAGGTTTTTTATCGAAGTCGTGTGGAAACTGGTAATAGAACGCTTCCGAACCGGCAGGCTGAACTGAACAAAATTGTTGGCGCGAAAAAATCTTGTGTCCCCCCTTATCGCAGGCAGCATCTGTCTCTCCATTTTGAAACTTCCTTCTCCGTCTATGCGTATTTTCAAATAGGCTATACCCCTATAGGGTATATGGGAGGAAATGCATGGCCGTTCATAAGGAAGCAAAAGAGGATGTGCTGCGCCGCCTGAACCGCATTGAGGGGCAGGTGAAGGGCGTCAAGCGGCTGGTGGAGGAGGATACGTACTGCGTGGACGTGATGACGCAGGTTTCTTCCATTCACGAGGCGCTGCGGGGCGTGGGCAAAATCCTGATGCGGAACCATTTGCAGCATTGCGTCACGGATGCCCTCCGCGACGGCGATCAAGAAAAGGCCGAAAAAACTTATCAGGAAATGATGGACTTGATTTACAAGTTTGCGAAGTAGCCCCTCGTTGGGTTGTTTGGGAAGGCGAGAGTAGAAATGACTGTAGATACGATTGCCGTCTTGACAGGCGGGGTTGGCCTGGTTGCGTTTTTGGCGTGGTTTTTCTTTGGCCCGAAAGAAGGCAAGCGCGCTGAAACAAAGGCCGGAATTCAGGAAATCACGATTCGGGTGGAAGGCACATACCAGCCGGATTATATTCAGGTGCAGGCCGGGGTTCCCATCCGCTTGAAATTTGACCGGCAGGAAACGACGGGATGTTCGGAGCGCATTGTGTTCCCGGACTTCCAGATTAACCGGGAACTGCCCGCTTTTCAAACCACAACCATAGAGTTTACGCCGGACAAACCCGGCGCGTATGCGTTCGCCTGCGGCATGAACATGTACCGGGGACAACTGATTGTAACGCCGGCTACGCAGCCCGTCGCCGTGAGCAACGCTCCCGTGAGTAACGCCAAAGTGGAAACACCTGCTGCTGCCGTTGCCCTGAGTGGAGCGCAGCCCGCGCTGGAACGGAGCGACTTGACCATTACGGGGATGCACTGCGCGTCCTGTGTGGGGCGAGTTGAAAGAGCGCTGAAACAGGTGGCGGGCGTTCAGGAGGCGACCGTAAACCTGCTTTCGGAACGCGCCACCGTCAAGTTCGACCCAAACCAGACCAAACCGGAAGATTTGATTGCCGCTGTGGACACTATCGGCTTCAGCGCAAGTTTGGCGCATCTGGATCATTTCGGGCAGATTTCGGAACCCGCGAAGCCGCAGCCGTTGACTAATCTGGCGCAGCAATCAACTTTGTCTACGCAGCCATCAAACCTATTGGCAGAAAAGCCGATGCAACATTCAGACAGGCCGACCGAAGCGCAGGAACTCACGCGCCGCTTTCTTGTTTCGCTTTCGCTGACGCTTCCCGTGCTGGTCATGGGGATGGGGCCGCATATTCACCTGACTCCGATGCAATGGATGATGTTTTCCTGGTGGAATTGGGCGCAGTTGATTTTGACGACTCCCGTTCTCTTCTGGGCCGGGAGCGGCTTTTTCCGGGGCGCATGGGCGGCTATCAAGCAGCGCGCCAGCGATATGAACACCTTGATCGTCGTCGGCACGTTTGCCGCGTATGCCTATTCCCTGATGGCAACGATTGCGCCCGGATTTTTTGCGGCGCGCGGCTTGAACGGGGGCGTTTATTATGAAACCGCCGCCGTGATCGTAACGCTGATCTTGATGGGGCGTTTATTGGAAGCGCGGGCAAAGCGCAGCGTGGGAACCGCCATTGAGAAACTGATCCACTTACAGCCCAAGACGGCGCGCGTTGTGCGGAATGGGGAGGAAGTGGATGTGCCGCTTTCCGATGTGCATGTTGGCGATACGTTGCTGGTGCGTCCCGGCGAGAAAGTGCCCGTAGACGGCATGGTTGTATCGGGCCATTCGTGGGTGGATGAGAGTATGCTGACGGGCGAAAGCGTACCCGTGGAAAAGCAGGCAGGCGCGAACGTTACGGGCGCGACGCTCAATCAGCGCGGCGCGTTCACGATGGAAGCCAGGCGCGTGGGCAAAGATACCGCCCTGGCGCAGATCGTGCGCCTTGTCGAGCAGGCGCAGGGCAGCCGCGCGCCCATTCAGCGGCTTGCCGACGTGATTACCGGCTATTTTGTCCCGGTTGTCCTGATGCTTGCCGTCGCCACATTTGCCGGCTGGTACGTTGTGGGGCCGGAGCCGAAGTTCCTTCACGCGCTGCTGGCGTTCGTCGCCGTCCTGATTATCGCCTGCCCGTGCGCGCTTGGGCTGGCAACGCCAACCGCCATCATGGTGGGAACCGGGCGCGGGGCGCAGTTGGGCGTACTTATTAAAGACGCCGAAGCGCTGGAAACCGTACATAGCGTCCGAACCGTCGTGCTGGACAAAACCGGAACCATTACGGAAGGCA
This sequence comes from uncultured Chthonomonadaceae bacterium, assembly GCA_963835065.1. Taxonomy (GTDB): domain Bacteria; phylum Armatimonadota; class Chthonomonadetes; order Chthonomonadales; family Chthonomonadaceae; genus CAWFQB01. The sequence continues at coordinate 22,256 of CAWIEK010000012.1, forward strand.
AGCCCGCGCTCACGGACATCCTTGCCGCGCCGGGTGTGGCGGAAACCGAATTGCTGCGCCTGTCAGCATCCGTTGAGCGCGGCAGCGAACATCCACTGGCAAGCGCCATTATCGCCGGGGCGCAGCATCGAAGTATTGCGCTGTCCGAAGCAACGCGGTTTCAGGCGCTTGCGGGGCGCGGCGTGGAAGCGATCGTGGACGGCAAGGCGTACTGCTCGGCAATGCGGCGTTTTTGCGCGAACGTAACGTAGACGCCGCTGCGTTCGAGCCGGAAATGGCGCGATTGTCGGGAGAAGGCAAAACCCCGATGCTGGCAGCCGTCAACGGCAAAGTGGCGGGCGTACTGGCCGTTTCCGATCCCATCAAAGCCACAACCCCGGCTGCCATCGCGCGTTTGAAAGCCATGGGCATAACCGTCGTGATGCTGACGGGAGATAACCGCCGGACAGCGGAAGCCGTCGCCCGGCAGGTCGGCATAGATCGCGTGTTGCCGGAAGTGATGCCTGCACATAAGGCGGAGGAGATTAAGCGGCTGCAAGCCGAGGGGCAAGTGGTGGCAATGGTGGGCGATGGCATCAATGACGCGCCCGCGCTGGCGCAGGCGGATATTGGCATGGCTATCGGCACAGGAACCGATGTGGCGATAGAAGCGGCGGATGTGGTGCTGATGCGCGGCGACTTGAACGGCGTGGCGGACGCACTCGAACTGTCGCGGGCGACCATGCGCAACATCCGCCAAAACCTTGCCTTTGCGTTCGGCTACAATATGCTCGGCATCCCGATTGCGGCAGGCGTTCTGTTTCCGTTCACGGGCTGGCTGCTGTCGCCCATGATCGCGTCGGCGGCAATGGCAATGAGCAGCGTTTCCGTTGTCACCAATGCCCTGCGCCTACGCCAGTTCACGCCTGCCGCTTCCAAAAGCGTTCCACCGCTCAGCGGCAAGCGCGAAATAACGGAACAGCCGAATGTCCGCAAGGTTGAGCGCGCGGCGTAATGAAGCGCGCGGCAGGGATTGTAGAGATAAGGTAACTCTACTTAGTTAGCCATGCGTTTGTGGGTTGTGGCAACGCAAAGATATTTGTATAGCGCGAACGTTATTTGGGATTGCCATCAGCCGGGGGAGGCGGAGCGCCCTGCCCGCCTGGCGCTCCGGGACCACCCTGTCCTCCGGGGCCACCCTGTCCACCACCCCGACCGCCGCGTCCGCCCTGCCCACCAAAACCTCCAAATCCGCCGCGACCGCCAAAGCCACCGGGGCCGCCAAAGCCGCCCGGACCACCACCCTGGCTCATGTTGATGCCGATGCCGGTAGCGGTAAACACGCCGTCCGTTCCCGTCTGTCCCGCCGCCGTAATCCTATCGCCCACTTTCAGCGTATCGAACGTGGCCGACGTGATTTTCGTCACTTTGACGTCCGCGCCCATTTTCAGCACGATGGAAACGCCTGGGCTGATGGAGATGGTAAGCGGTGACGTGGAAATCACTCTGCCGGTTGCGGAAGCGAACGCCTGCGCCTGCGGCTGCGCGTTCCCGCCCGGTCCATTCGGATTGTTCTGCCCGTTCTGGATATTCGGCCCGCCGGGATTGCCCTGGCCGTTGGCATTGCTCCGTACTCCAGCCGCATTTTGCCCGCCCGCCGCGTTTGGTCCGCCCGGCCCGTTCTGCCCGCCCCGATTGCCGCCCGGACGCAAAAAGTCCGGCATCTGCCCTGCCGTAATGGAAGACGCGGTAATGCCCGTCGGGACGCCCTGCACCTGCACTTGATCATTGACGCGCAAATCGGAAGCCGCCACTTCGGACTGCGTGGCGTACTGGGTGGATTGCGTCACCTTAAGGGTTTGATTGCCGCCGCCGAACGGCGAACTGATGATGATCGTGCCCGCGCTCCGATCCCCGCCCGTAATGGTTCCCGACATCATGGGCGACTGGCCGTTAAAACCGCCCTGCCCGTTGAAGCCGCGCTGTCCGAACCCGCCCTGACCGCCCTGTCCGCCCTGCCCGCCGCCCCGTTGCCGGCCCTGTCCCTGGCCGGGTCCGTTGGGAGCCTGCGCGCGGCACAGCCCGGCGACAAGCGCGCTGCTCAACACCAGGCTGCCGACCACTGCCTGCGCCGTCCTGCGATTGCTCGCGCGCTTGCCTGCCCCGCTATGGAGGGCGCTCGTTTTGGAAATGCTGCTTTTGCTGCTCATGTTCGTGTCTCCCTGCGTGTGGCGGCAAAAGGTTTTCCGCCGTCTGCCTCAAACCGCTTCGCCTGCCTCAAACCGGCGCGTCGGCTGTGTAAATAAGTAATGGCTGAAAGTTCATAATCACTGCATCCCTATCAACTACGAACTATCAACTATCAACTCCCTGGTGGTAGTATGCTCCCGAAATATAAAATCTTTATGAAAGCGCGCGAAAGTTTTTCGGGGCGCGACTGTTCTGAAAATGCCGGTATTCGGTGTTCGGACAATTCGGCATGTTCATGCTCTAAGGTGAGCGTAGTTCATGCGGACTGTTCTTGAAAGACAGACGCGCGCAAATTTACATAGTACCGACGAATAAAGGTTTCTTTTATAGAAAATTGGCTTTGCGGACGGCAAAGGAATTTTCATTTCTTGTGAAGAATTGTATAAGGGGAGCAAATCATTGCGGCAACGTTACTTTACACCTTACAATCTGCTATGGCTGGGCGTTTTGTGGCTTTGCTGCGCGGGGATGCCAGCGCGGGCGGCGCGCGAACGCCTCGACGTTGTTCTGCTGCTCGACAATTCCGGCAGTCTGCACCGGGAAAACAACACCCCCGGCACGGACGAGCGTTATATGCGAATCGCGGCCCTGCAATATCTGCTGGAAAAGATGCAGGCGGGGGATCGTATCGCGCTGGTAACGTTCGCCACCCATGCAAAAACCGATGCACTATGTCTCGCATCTGCACGACCTGGCGGAAAAGAACCAGAAGGAAGAATTCGCGAAAGGTGTCTATAAGATCGCTGCCGCTCCCGGCGGCTCCACCAATATGGCGGAGGGACTGCGCGCGGCGGCGGACATTCTGCGCAAGGAAGCGCTGCCGAATCACAAACGCTTCCTCATCTTTCTTACGGATGGTACGCCCAATCCCGCAAAGGACGACAATACGCCGGTTCATTTGCGCGAGTATGCCGAACAACTTGGGCGCGAAGGCATTGTTATTCACACTATCGGGTTGGGCGAATTGGCTTCCGATCCCCGCGAAGCCGACAACGCGCAGCATTTTCTGGAAGATGTGGCGCGGGCGGGCAAAGGAGCGCCGCACCGCGCCCGCAATGCCAATGACTTGCCCGAACTGTTCGGTTCTCTGTTTTCGCAGTTGGCCGGGCATGAAATCTCGCGCTTTGTTCACGAGGGCGAGGAAGCCGGCATTACGCTGACGCAGGGCGCGCAAGACCTGCGGATCATCGCCACCCGCGACGGCCAGGCGCCCCAAATTGTTCTCACCGATCCGCAGGGCAAAGTCTATTCTGTGAGCGGACTTACGCGCCTGCTGAAAGAGCAAACGGCAATTATCGGCGCAGTCACGGCCCCGGCGCGCGAAGGAACCTGGCATGCCCGCGCCGAAAAAGGCACTCTGGAAGTGGCGTACCAGCCCGACTTTCAAGCCGTCTTGCGCTCGCCCGCCAACAACAGTCCCGTTGCCGCTTCCGCGCCCCTGCCCGTCGTGGTTGAAGCACGGCAGGCGAATGGCGGCTTGCTGTCCCTGCCCGTATCGCGGATGATTGTGGAATATGAGACTGTTCCGGGCAATGCCAATTCTCTGGTGACGGTAACGCTCCAGCCGGATCAAACGGACAAGGCAGCCACAAACCGTTTTCGCGGCACGATTACGGACAGCGGCGCGATTGGCCCTCATGCGCTGCGGGCGCGCTGCTTTCGCATGGACAATGGCGTCGAAGTCGAGGGCGGGCCGGATTACGGCACGGTGCAGGCAGGCCGTATTCCCGTGTTGAGCGTGGAATCTCCCCCTTCCTCCGCCGCGTTTGCCGTGCCGGGACCGGTTGATGTGAAAGCGCATGTACAAATTGCCGGAAAGCCGATGGAAACGCTTGTGCCCGGCCTGATCCTAACCGCCCGGCTTACACCCGGCGCGGATGCCGCGCCTAAACCCCTGTTGCCGGAAGCCGGCGGGCGTTATGCCGCTTCGTTTGCTCTGAGTCCCACTTCAGCGCCGATTAACGCGAACGTGGAAGTCACGCTTTCCGGTTCTTTCGAGGGCGCGGCGCTTGTGCCGCAAACGATTACGCTGCCCCTGACGATCACGCCGCGCCCGATGGTCACGGTGCATTGGAAAAAGTCTGAACAAACCAATATAGACCCGGATGGAACCCTGACGTATACCGCGCAGGTGACTTCTTCCGCGCCCACAACGCAGACGATTGCGTTCGATGTGCAGGATTGCCCGCAGGCCGTTCTGGAAAACGCCTCCATTGTTGTGCCCGCGCATCAGGCCATGCAGGAAGCGTCCGTGCGGCTGCGCTTTCATCAGGCCGCGCCCGGAAATTATCATCCGCTCGTGAATACGCGCCTGACGCAAGGGGACGCCGAACTCCGCGCCGACGCGCTGAAACCATTGGCGCACGTCCGCAACTGGATGGAGCGCAATCGCTGGTGGTTTATTCCTCTCCTGCTGCTGCTGGTCTTTCTGGTTTTGGCGGGACTGGTCACGGGCTATTTGTGGCGGCAGGAACAAAAGCGACGGCGGCGAATGAAACTGGAGCAGATCAATCGCGTCAGCCTGTATATCACCGGTTCGGCAGACGCCTTTCATCCGCCCTACCTGGATCGGTATCACTTTACGGTGGGTGGTCCAAAGGGAACATCCGATGTTTTCCTTTATAATCCCAACCATCCTGACGCGCCGCTGTTTCCCGAAACGGTGCTGAAAGTGGAAGCCATCTGGCGGCACAGCAAAGCGCTAGTGATCGCGTACCCGGTGGGAATGCTCACCACGCTCCTGGACAGGGAAGGCAAGCGCGTTCCCAAAGACCTTGCCCTCAAGGATGAAATCAACGACTTCTTCATTGAAATCGGCGGCAAGCGTACGGAAATTCAAGCGCGGCGCGGCATCGCCCGCACCCCGCACACTCCAAAGGCGGCGCCTGCTTCGCGCCCATCAGATACTACAGAAGAATAGCAGCCCAATATAGCCGTTTTAAGGAGCCTCTCACTATGGTTGATACGGAAAAAGTACAAATCAGCGTTTATCCCACGCTTATTCTGGGCGTTGGCGGAACCGGCTGTAAAATCGCCAAGCGGCTGAAGCGCACCCTTCAAGCCGAAGGCGCGGGCGCGATGAATATCAAGTTCGCCGGCATTGACACCGATCTGGCCGAGAGCGAAGCCAAAGGCCCCAACGAACTGCCGCTCGACACGTTCATCGGGTTAGGCGGCCAGCCCGTCCATTTCGACCCGAAAGATAAGACCAACGCGCCCCTGATGTACTGGCTGCCGACCAACGAAAGCGGCAAAATCAAGGGCGGCATCGGCAATCTCACCGAGGGGCAGGGCGCGGGCGGGCATCGGCTTGTCGGGCGCTTTGGCTACAACTATTTCGCCCCGGATCAGTTTATGACCTTGCAGCGCTCCATTGACGAACTGGTGGCGCTGACCAACAACCCGTTCGAGCATCACACGGGCAATGTCCGCTACATTTACAAACCCGGACTTGTCGTATACATTGTCGGCTCGCTCGTGGGCGGCACGGGATCGGGCAGTTTCCTGGACGCCATCGCCACCATCCACATGCTGACCGAACACGCCATTACCGACCAGAACCGCTATTTCTTCGGCACGTTTCTGCTGCCGTCCGTGTTCGAGTACCGCGCTATCGCGGGGCAGAACACCACGCACAAGGCGACGGCCTATGCCAGCCTGAAAGACCTCGATCTGCTGATGTCTACGGACGACGCCGAACTGCACAAGTGGATGTTCTTCGGGCGCTCCGAACCCTATCAGGTCAGCAAGCAGTTTCTGAACAACTGCTATCTTGTCAGCCGCTATTCCGGCAGCGGCGCGTTGATTGAAGAGGCCGACGTTTACGATCTGGTTGCCACGCAGTTGTACGCTTCCATCGGGACGCCGTTCGGCGCGGACTCCAACGCAGTCGAAAACAATTCGTCCAAAGCAGGCTCCGTGGACGAGCGGGGCGGGCAGTGCAATTACAGCGCGTTCGGTTTGGTAGGCATGGATTACTCGCAAAAACTGCTGATAGATTACTGCGCCACGCGGCTGGGCGCGGAAACGGTTTCGCAATTGCTCGGTCCCGGCTTTACCGAAGAGGATGCGCAAGCGGAGGCAGACCGCTTCCTGCAGGAAGCGCGGCTCACGGCGACGGATGCCGTCAGTTTCGTGCAGGGGGATGTGGGCAGCGCTTACATTCGGCAGGCGGACGGATTGGACGATGAAAAGCCCGCCGACCTGCACCGCGAATTGTCGCAGGGGTTCGAGCAGTTCCGCTCCGAAATCAAGCCGGGCGGTTCGCAATACTCCGCCTTGCAGCAAAACTACAGGGATCACGTTTCCACGCGCCCCGGCGCGGCGCGGCAAACAAAACTGCGGCCCGGTCAAGCCTCTCTGGGCGAAGCGCAGATGTGGCAGCACCGCCTGGAAGAGTTTGTGGAAAAAACGGCGCGCGAGCATGGCCTGCGGGCGGGCAAGCGCGTGGTGGAAATTTTGCGGCAGACGCTGGAACAAACATTGGCGGAACTGAGCGGCGAAGTGAAGAGTTACAAAGCCAATGCCGGTTCCGCGCTGACCGCCTGCGAAAACGCCCTGTCCGCGCTGCACGGCCTGACGCCCACCATCGTGATTTTCCGTCGAAACTTTGCGCGGCAGGTGAAAGAGGAAGCGGTTCGGTCACGGAACGGCATGGTGCAAACCCATGTCACGTCGGGCGCGGCGGAAACGGCGCTGCGCATTTACAGCGACGGCCTGCTGCCCATGCTCCACGAGTACGCCGACCGGTTTTCCCGCCTGATCGAAGCGCTGGAAACGGTATACAGCAAATTGCACAAGCGCGAACAGGCGCTGGAACGGGGCAGCGAGGACATCGGCGGCATGGATGGGGCGCTTGACCGTTCGCGCCTGCTCCACGACGTTCTGCCTGCCAGCAGCCTGCTTGCCGTGTATGATGGGGAATCCCCACAGCACAGCCAGTTGATCGAAACCCTGCTTGGCGGCAAATCCGCGCTGCATCTGCTGGACGGGATATTGGAAGACAACAAGGCCGAAGCCCTGCGCGAGCGCATCGTGGGACGCGCCGAAACACGCTTCCAAAACCTCAAGGAGCGGCATATTCTGGATGTGCTGACGCAGGATGCGGCGGATCAGCCCGCTAAAGAAGCGGCGTTGCTGGAAGCCGTGAGCATGGTGGCGCAGAAACTTCGCCCTCACGCCCCGGTTCCCCGCCGTCCAAATGACGTGGGCACGTATGACTACTGCATTGTGATGTATCCGCATCACAACGACAAGAATCTGAGTGATACCTTCGTCAACATCGCCACGAGAAAAGTACGCGAACAGACGGGCGCAGTCACGCAGGTGATCGAAACCCGCGCAGCCAACAACCGTATCATTATGGTATACATGCAGCACGGGATTCCACTCAACGCGCAATCGTTTCTGCCGCTTGCGGAGTGGCTGCGCGCTTACGAGTCCCTGCGCAAGCGCGACCCGTATCTGGACGTGGACAAGCGCTGGACGCGGGTTCCGGGGCCGGGGCAGGCGCGGGGCGGGGGGCGGCGCGAAAAGCTGTTCATGCTCGGCCTTGCGTATGGCCTGATTGCCAAGCACGGCGATTTCTTTTACGCCAACTTCAAGCCGTCCCTGGTGCGCTTCGATCCCGATCAGGAATCGTCGCGGGAGCAGTACGAGGTGGATCGCGCCCGCGTATTGGAAGCCATTCACAATTGCGCCGACCCGCTGACGTGGTTTTCGCTGCTGACGCAGGGGCCAAGCGCGGTGCAGACGATTCCCGTTTCGCAGGGCGCGAAATTGGGCGACAAGAAGCGCCATGAGGAGCGGGATCGCATCGGGCAGGGACGGGAAAGCGCCCTGAACTGCTTCGTCAACGACGAGGGCGAAGATTACGCGGACGTGGCGGAAGCCATCGCCACCGTGCTGGAAGCATACGCCGCCGAGCGCGGACATGCCGCCATCCGCAAGGAACTGCTGGCGTACCGCGAACAGTTGGAAACGGAGCGGGAAGCCTCTGCCGATCTCAAAAAGGCGTACCAGCACGAAATCAACCTGCTCAACGATGTGCTGGAAACACTGGAAAAGGAGAACAAATTAGGTCTTCTGGAAGAAGTTCTCTAATATCTCTTACTGGCAAGCGCAGCCAAACTGGAACTACATGGCGGTTATCTCTGCACCAAACTCGATTCTGACCGAACCACCCACGCCCGCCGCGCCCCTGCTGCTGCTGGGGGCGGGCGGGGTTGGCGGGCGCGTGGCGAACCGGGCAAACGAGCATCTGGCGGAAACCGCGCTGGCGCAGGCGGGGGGCGTGTGCCTGCTTGCGGACGCGGGCAACGCCAACATGTCGGAATGCGGTGCGGGACGCCGTGATGCAGTTGACGCGGCAGCGCAATGTGAGCCGCATGGAGCAGGGACATGACCTGCGGCAGCCCCGATTCGAGTGGCTGCGCCTGCACGTCGTTTTCATCGCCGCGCTGGCGGAAAACGAAGCGGGCCGTTTTCAGGAACTGCTCGGCGCGCTGCTGCGGGTCAAGCATCCGGCTGTGGGCATGGAAATCGTCTGCATTTTGGACGCTTCCCACCCCGACGACGCCAATGAAGTGTTTCCCAACGCCCTTGCCCTGCTGAACACGCTGGAATCGGAGGGGCGGGACATGATCGCGCGCTGCCGGGAAGATTGGAGCGCGAGTCTGCGCCTGCGCTTTTACGTCACGCACCCGCACCGGGCGGATGGCAGCCGCCTGGATCATCCGAATCTTCACGCGAAGACAACGAATTCTCACCTGCCCACCCCTGATCCGTCCAATGGAAATTTAGCCAATTCTGTCCTGCCCGCTTCCAATTTACCTGCTTCTGCCGCTTCTGGCGCGAATTCGCCTGTTTCCAATCTTCCGAACTCTGCTCTTCCTGCCGCCAATTCGCTTCCTGCCGCTTCCCTGTCGGAAACGGATGAGTTCGAGTCCGCGCTTGCCGCCGCGATTTCGGCCCATGCGTCTGCAGGCGCGCTGTACGACGGGCTGGCTCCCCTGCCCGGCGCGGATGTGGACGCGCCCCTGTTCGCGCTGCTCGGCTGGTCGGGAGATGTGCTGCCCCGCAACCGCATGCTGCAGCGCTGCGCGGCATTGCTGGCCGCCGATGTGCTGGAGCGCACCGCGCATCTCGCGTCAAGAAACGACACGGCGGAAAACCTGCTCACCAACACCGAACCCGAAATCTGGAAAGCGTGGCAGGAGCAGTATCAGGCGCGGCTGCTGGATCGGCGCAAACTGCTGACGGAACTGCTTGCCAACCAGAGCGGCGTAGAGTTAAGCGTAATACCGCCCCCGCCCTCAGAGCGAAAAAGCGTTTTGCAGCGCCTGACCGCCTCTAATTTCGGCGATACGGCGGAACCTCCCGCCTCGGATTCAGACTTTGCGGTACGGATGAACCTGCCGGATGCGTCCTGGCGCAAGGCCGATGCCCGCCGCTGGCCGGACGAGATACGCGCTTTGGATACGCAGGGCGCGGCGCGGTTCGAGCAAACGCTAACTTCCCTCAACAAATCAGGAAAAGCCGAAACTATCGCCGCCGACATTGTGGCGGAACTCGCCCGGTGCGCGGATGCCTGCGTTCGGGATCATCTGGGTGGAAGCGCGGCGGCGCGGCAATTGCTGCAGCAGGCGGCGCAGGACGCGGAAGCCAAGGTACGCGCCGCCAATGAAGTAACATTCGGAGCGCCGCGCCCCACGCCAGATTTGAAGTTGCCTGCCCGCGCCGAACTGACGCAGGCATGGGAGCGCTTTGAACAGGAGTGCGCGAAACTGCCCGGCTGGCCTGCCGTGATTGCGCGCGGGCTGGGCTTCGGGGCGCTTGTCACCACAGCCGGACTCGCCCTGACCCTGCCGGTCATTCCTCATCTTGCCGCGTTTTGGACGGTTTTGGGCGGCATGGGCGGAGTGGGATTTCCAGCGTAGCGTATGGGCGGACTTTGGGCAGATTGGCGCGGTTGGGCGAGTATGTGCGGGAATGTCTGCGCGCCAAGTACGGGCAGGGGCTGTTCGCGTGGGCGCAGGCGGCGGCGGGCACAACCACGCATGAGGGGATTTATCAGGCGGTTGCCGACATTATTCATTCCAACGAACTGCCCACGCTGGCGCGTTTCGACGATGAGCGGCAGGCGGGCATTGTGGAAGCGCGTCAGGCCAGTCCGTTTCCCGCCGGGGAAGGCACACTGGATTATCTTGCCGATGCCGACGACGCGGACGCCCTGTACCATCATATTCGCGCTTCCATTACGGACGAGCAATTGGATACGGACGCCCGCGCCCTGCTGCAAGCGAAAATCTTTGCCGGTTGGCGGTATCCCACGTTCGACACCATCTTGCCGCGCGTCCGTGACTATGAGCGAACAGCGCGGCTCGGCGCGTGGGAACGCGCCAACAAAACAGCGGGCGACATCATCCATGAACTGCTGACAGCCCAGGTCACGGAACCGGAAAGCGCGAGGAACTGTTCCGCGCCTGGGTGACGCGCCGCCTCGATTTGCTGGCCTTGCGCTGCATGATTCTCGCGCTGCGCCCGCCCATGCACCCCGAACGCGACAATGTAGGAGGAAGATCAGCGCGGAATTCTGCTGTTACGACGCCGCTGTACGACGAGGTGGGCAGCGTGACAACCTCAGTTCGCCTGATCGTGCCCGCCAGTTTCCGGTGGCATGCGACGGGAGATAAGCCGGGGCTTGCCAACGACGAAGCCAACGTAAACGTCGCGCCTCCCGACTCGGCGGCGGCACAAATCGCGCGCTGGTTCGGCGGGGGCGGCAACGCGACCCATCTTACCGTCAGCGAACAGGACGAAGCGGCCTGCCTTGTCACGGTTGCGGGACTGACGGCGGAACGGGCGGTGCAGGCGTTGGGACAGGGCATCGGGGAAGCGCCCGTCGCGCCGCTTGCCGCCCCGGTCACGCCCGCAGACACAAACGGACACGGCTCCAACGGCCATGACAAAGCCGCAAAGCCTTTGACATTGGAGCGACAGCCATGAGCGCCCTGGCCCTGTGCCTGTATCTGACCCTGTTTTATTTTCTGCCGGCTGCGGGCGCTCCGGGGTACCAGTGGCTGTGGGTTCACGCGCGCGAAAAACTGCCCCGGCTGATGTTTTACCACGACCACGCCCTCGTCTGGAACGGCGCGTTTTATACGACTATGTTGGGGGCATGGATACTTTGCTATGCGTTGTGCGCGGGGTTTCGATGGCTTGTCCGCCACGATGACGCGCAATGGGAGGGGCTGTTTACGGGCTTTGCGCGAGGGACGGGACTGGGATGGCTCAATGCGCTGCTGACCCTGCTGTTTGTGGCGCTGATTGTGTTCTGCGCGTCGAACAATTATCCCTTACACGGCCTGTTGAGCGCGGGGCTTCCCGTTATCAGCGTCCTGTGCCTGCCCGGCCTGCTGCCCGGAAAACTCCCCAAAAAGAAGCAATCCGCCCGCAAAAACGCCATAAATTCCAAGCAAACGCCGCAGCCCGCGCCAACGCAAAATTCCACGCAAGTGGCAAGTCCTGCGCCACCAGCGAATTCTGCGCAAGCAACTGCCCCCGCGCAAGCGGTGAATGTTACGCCAACCGCTAGTAATGCTCCTGCTTCCAACGCCGCCGTCAGCGCCGGGACTGCTGTTCCGGCTGCTTCGTCAGCGCCGGCTCCTGCCGTGCCGGAAACTCCCCTGCCGACTTCCGCCGCAGCCCTGGACGCGCCCGATGCCGCAGATGCGTCCGACACTCCACCGCCCATTTCTGCCCATACGCGGGAACTGAAACCCGACGAACCGCCGCCCATTAACGCGCAGGTCTTACGGGAACGGATTCGGCAGGCCGTATACTTTGCGGGCGCGGCGGAATGGGAGTTTCGGGACCTTGCCTTCACGCCTGCCGCGCAGCCCGACCCGCGCCTGCCGAATGAGCCGCCTTTGCAGGTGCGCTGCCACATACAGCGCGCCGACTATTTGAACGCGCAGGCTCGTCCGCGCCCGACAGAGGCCAGCTGGAATGGCGCAAGTGGCGGCGGAAGGCGCAGGTTCCGCGCCTATCCGCTCCGCCGCGCATCAACTTCTGGCGGACACGCGACAAGAACCGCGTTACCGAGTCCGCAAGGCGCTGGATTTCGCGGCGGGTTTGAACACGGAGCCTGCGCCGGATGGCGTATTGCGCCTGCCCCTGCAAACGCTGCACGACGGCGCGGGAACCGAACTGGAAAAAGCGCTTCTGGCTGCCGCGCTGCTGCAAGCCGGCGGCTTCCCCACCCGCTTGTGGCGTCAGCAGCAGGGAACGAACGAGATCATTGGCGTGGCTGTCGGCGGCCTGTACGACCCGGACGGTTATGTTCCCGGCGTGACCCTGCCGGACGCGCAAACAGGAACCGTCTGGCGATTATGCGCGGGGGCAGGCGCAACGCCGGACGCCGGCCAAACCACGCTGTACCCCTTGCAAACCCCTGTTTCCGCCTAATGGTTCGTAAATTTATAACTTCTCAGAGAGCGCGGCAAACAACGCCCGGCAAGAAGTTCGTACAAGAAGTGGCGCATGTTTGAGACAGGCGTTAGCGATTATGTTGAAGCGGAACGAGGCAAACTGTGAAACACGTATGGATATTTCTAAGCGCGCTGCTCCTGGCGACAGGAAGCCGAATATGGGCGGCGGAAACCGGGCTGCGAGGCTCGGCGGGCAAGGTGGATATAACGCCTGACAAGCCCGCGTACATTGCCGGATACGAGATGAACCGGCTGAGTACGGGGGTACATGACCGGCTGATGGCGCGCTGCATGGTTTTGGAATCGGGCGGCGTGAAAATCGCGTTTGTATCGTGCGACGTGATCGGCCTGCCGCGCTACCAGATCGAAAAGATACGGCAGGCGATCAAAACCGTCAAGCCCGCGCAGGTCTATATCGCCGCCACGCACACCCATTCCGGCCCGGACACACTCGGACAGTGGGGCCGCGACCTGCAAACCAGTGGCGTCAATCAAGAGTGGATGGCGAACCTGCGAACGAAAATCGCGTCTTTAGTAGATAACACCGTTGCGCAATGCAAGCCCGTCGCGCTGAAGTTCGCGGCGACAACCGAAATGCCGCGCATTTCCAAAAACTCCCGCGTTCCGCAGATTCTGGATACGGAATTGGGCGTGATGCAGATGGTTGGGGCGGCGGACGGCAAGCCTGTCGCCACGTTCGTCAATTACGCCTGCCACCCGGAAGTGCTGGACACGCGGCAGGTCAGCGCCGATTTCCCGCACTGGCTGTACGAAACGGTCGAAGGCAAGCGGAGGCGGCGTTTGCCTGTACCTCAACGGGGCGCAGGGCGGCATGATTACGGCGGATTTTGACGAAACAACCGCGCCGAAAGGCCAAAACTGGCAGGCGGCGGAAACCATCGGCACGAGTTTGGGCAAGCGCGTGTTGGAGATTGTTTCGGGCGCGGAAGCCCTGAACAGCGCTCCCATTACAACCGAACAGCGCGTGTTTGCGGTTCCATTGGAAAACCCGCGCTTTCAGGCGCTCCTCTCCCTGAACGTGTTTCCCCGCGACATGGTGAAAAACGGCCTGCTGGAAACGGAAGTGAACCGCATTACGATTGGCCCGGCGGAGTTTCTGACCCTGCCCGGCGAAGTCCTGCCCAACATCGGCCTGTATTTGAAACACGCCATGCGAACGGCAAACGGCGGCAAGGACAAACCCAAATTTCTGCTCGGCCTGTGCAGCGACGAATTAGGCTACATCTTAACGCCGGAAGATTATTTCCTGCCGTTGTACAAATACGAATCAAGCGTATCCGTCGGCCCGCAAATCGAGCCGCTGATGGCGCAAAACTTGCTGTCAATGTTACCGAAGAAGTAAGAGGGGAAGAAAAAAAGAAAAGAAGAAAAGGAGAAGAGGAGATAGAAACCGCGAAACACACGAAACACACGAAAAAACAAAAGAGAGAGCAGAAAAGATAAAAACAAAGAGGAAGTATCTTACAAGAACCTTGCGAGGTCACTGCTCTCCTTTGCCGCCTTTGCCTCTTTGCGGTTCTTTCTGTTTTTCTTTTTTCGTATCTCCTTTTTCGTTTAGTTCGTGTGTTTCGCGGTTTCTATCTCCTTTATTGTAGTGACCGCGCATTGGGGAAGGATGGGGGCAAACGGTGAATCGAATCTATCGCTGGTGGTTTGGGAGTTTGACGTGCTTGACGCTGATGAGCGTTCTGGCGGGAAGCGCGGGGGCGCAAAAGCCTACCAATGACAACAAGGAGAAAACGGAAACGGTGATGCCTACGTGGTCGCATTTGCAGGAAACGTATGCGTATGACGCCAAAAAGCCGCTGCGCGTGAAGGAAGAACTTAAACACAGCGACACGGCGTACATGGTGCATCTGCAAATCGAAGGGCCGGACGGCAAGATGGCGCCGGGCGTGTTTATGCGGCCCAAAGCGGACGGCGTGTACCCGGTCGTGCTGCTGCTGCATGGCCTGACCAGTGATAAGGAAACCATGCTCAACATCTTCGGCAAGCCGATGGTGGAGCAGGGCGTGGCGGTGTTGGCGCTGGACGCGCCCTATCATGGCGAACGCAAAGACCCGAAAGTGAATCCCTCGCAGCCGACCGTGTTTCCCGGCGTGGTGCAGCAAGGCTGCCGGGAATGGCGGCGCGGCTTGGATTACCTGGCGACCCGCAAGGACGTGGATATGAAACACGTCGGGCTGCTCGGCTACAGCATGGGTTCCATGATGGGTTCCATTTTGGGCGGCGTGGATAACCGTATCAGCGCGTTCTCGCTGTGCGTGGGCGGCGACCCGGTTCTGCCGGCGGCGGAACAGCTTCCGATGATGCTGCGCGACGTCGTGTATGCGTCCAGTCCAAGCTTGTACATCGGGCATATCGCGCCGCGCCCCCTGCTGATGCTCAACGGCAGGCGCGACACGACCATGCCGGAAGCGGCTTCCAAACGCCTGTACACAGCCGCGCATGAGCCGAAACAGCAGCTCATGTACGACTGCGGCCACATCCTGACACCGGAAGCGGGCATGAAGGCGGTCACATGGATACTGGAAAAGGTGAAGCCGGGAACAACGGTAAAGTTGGGCGCGAACCATGCGCCCACGCCGAAGTAGGCAGCAGCGGTTCCTGTCTCCCTGTCTCCTCTTCTCCCCCTCTGATCACTGCGGCGGATTGGCAAGCGGGAACCGCACTTTATGATCGGGGAACTGGTCGAGACGCGCCTGTCCCCAGCGCATCCATTTGGCGTGTCCGTCGTAATAGATGTAGTTGGAACCGCCCTGATGCCGGTTGTACTTGATCCAGCCCTCATTGGGGCGCGTTCCGGTGCCCCATTGCACCAGCGCGGCCTCGCCCGGCCAGGTGTCGTAGTCATCCTGGGGCACATAGTAGAAATCCGAAGTGGGATCGTCCAGTCCCTCCGAGTTGCGCTCGGAAAACATAATGATGTTGGGGTTGGACAGGGAAGAAATCACCGAGTCGGTGGCAAAGCCGGGCAGCGCTCCCTCCAGAATGTAGCGGCACGATTTGTGCGTAAAAATGGAGTTCAGCACATAACTCCACATCGCCCGGTTGTTCTTTTCCGCCTGGCACTGCTCCCCATCGGGCGCGGCGGTACACTCCTGCCCAATAACGGTGATGCCGCCGTTATAGTCCTGAATGTTGGTTACAAGCCGCTGCGATTTAGGAGACGGGTCGGACGGGCAGAACATCAGCTGACGGCTCTTGATGTACGGCTGAAAGAAGATTGCCCAGGGTTTTTCCGCGTTGCTGTTGCCGGCCCCACCCCCTTTGCAGCCATCTATCGAAGAAGGCAGAACATCCGTCTGCGTCCCATCGTCAAGGACAAACCCCTCATGGTGATGATACAGCGCCCCGTCGAAATCTTCCATGTACATGCGCGCGGCAAGCCCGACCTGCTTGCAGTTGGACAGGCAGGCGGTTTTTCGCGCCGCCTCCCGCGCCTGCGCAAACACGGGAAACAGAATGGCGGCGAGAATCGCGATTATCGCGATCACGACGAGCAGTTCGATCAGGGTGAACGCCCGGTGGAGGGAAGAAAACAAGGATGAAGGATGAAGGATGAATCCATTGCCGATTGCCGATTTATCCTCTTCTGTCTTCTCTTCTGTTCCCTGTTCCCTATTCCCTGTTCCCTCCTGTGTTGGGCGTTGCGTAAACCGTTTTTTGTTGCGTGTGGGCGTCATGGCTAAGTTTCTCCCGGTGTTTGCGCTGCAAGTTTTGCTGTAAGATTGTAGCACGAATTTCAAAATTGTGCTACCAAATGAAGGGAGCGCGTCCGCAAATTCGCGTTTTCGGCGAAACATGGCGGCGCGTGAAAATTTAATGAGGCCAAAAGGATATACAAGCAGGATTTATTGCGACCTACATCAAAATAGTTGACACGAATTCGCTTCTGCTTTATAATGCAGATGCAGCTTTGTGGGTACAACGGCGTGACGCGCTGCGCAGGGAGGTTTTTGCATGACGGACACATTTTCTTCCATTGAGCCGGAAAGCACGAAAGCGCCGGCAGGTAAGGCCGGCAAAAAGAAACGAGGCCGCATAGGGGAAATTCTGGGCGTTCTGGTCATCATCGGGCTTGTGGTCGGCATCGCGTTTTATCAGGAGACGATCAGCTCCTTCTTCGCGCTGCGCTTGTGGGATAAAAGCGCGCCGGGAAATACGGTAGCGAGTTTCCTTGCCGCCGGGAAAAAGGGGGATCAGAAAGCCGCCGACAGCTACCTGGGGAGTTCCGACTTCCACGCCCTGAACAAAAACGGCAAGTGGCAGGGATATTTCATCGTAACGCCCGCCGGTAAAATCGAGTTTACGTTTGACGATCTCGCGCCCAACGCCGCGCCCGCCGACGTGCCGACAAACTTTCTCACGATAGGCAAAGGCGCTGCCGAAGTGATGATGCCGAGCGCGGGCGGGAAACCCGTGAAGTACCGACTGGAAATGAAAGATGGCGCCTGGAAAATCACGGAGATACTCGGCGGCCATGCCTCACACTGATACAAGCGTCAAGAACAAAGTCAGCGAAGGTAAGCAAAAGGCTGCGGGCAAACAGCGGCCTGGCGGTTCCCGTCGGCTTTGGCGGCTTTGTGTTGGAGCATTGGTTGGGATAATCGCGCTGACAGCCATTCTCTACGGGCCGTCGCAATGGGCGAATTATCAGAATGCCAAACTGAAGCGCTTGAGCCTGCCGGAACTGGAAGGAGTCGTTAAGCAACAGCCCCAAAATGTCAATGCGCTGTATTCTCTTGGCCTGGCGTATTCCCGCGACAACCGCCATCTGGATGCCACGCGCGCCTTTCTCGCCGTTCTCGACAAAGACCCGGTGCGCGCCGACGTCCTCAACGATCTGGGCGTTTCCTATCTGTTTCAGCAGCGCTATTATGAATCTCTTGTAGCGTTTCAGGGGGCGTTGTCCGTCCGACCGGATTACGCGCCCGCCTGCGCCAACATGGGGCGGCTTCACCTGGCAACCAAGATGCCCTTTTCCGCTGTCACCGAACTGGAAAAGGCGGTGAAGCTGGAAGGCAATAATGTCGCCGCCCTGTGCGATCTTGGCGAAGCGTACCAGCAGACGCTCAACCTGAAAGGGGCGCAGACCATTTATCAGCGCGCCCTGCAATCCGATCCCAACTCCCTTCCGGCCTGCGTTGGCCTGGGCAAAACTCTTTACAGCCTGGGGAACTACGACGAGGCCGAAAAGTCGCTGAATACGGCGCTGAAACTGTCGCCGGACAATTCTGCCGCCCTGATCGCGCTCGGACGCCTGCGCCTGGAGCGGGCCGCGAATTCCGCAGAGGTGGAAGGCGCGTCGGCCCTGTTTACGCGCGCTATTCAGTCGGATGCGGAAGACCCGGAAGGCTGGTACAACCTGGGCCGCGCGTTGTTGCGCCAGAACAAGCCGACGCTGGCAGTGGAAAAACTGGCACACGCTCTGCAATTATCGCCGCAGCACCAGAGCGCTATGCACGAAATGGAGCGCGCGTTGCGACTGAGCGGGAGGATTTCGGACGCGGATCGCGTGGGGCAGGAGTTTCAAAGACTTGCCCTGCGCGACCGGGAAGAAACGCATCTGGAGGAACACATCGCCCACGCGCCGCAGGATTGGGACGCCAAAGTCCGGCTGGCGCTATCGTATACGCAGTCCGGCAATCGCGGCATGGCGCTGCTGCTGTACCGTCAGGTGAAGGAAAACGCCCCGCAAACGCCCCAACTGCCTGCGCTGCAGCAGGCATTGAACCGGCAGGCCGCTATGTCCGCTCCTGTGCGCTGAAACTATGATAAGCCACAAGTCCGCCGCTATTTTTGCTGTAAATTGGCTCCGCCTCGTCCTGTTGTTGCTTTTGCCTGTGGTGGCGGGATGCCGTCATGTCGCGCCAACCGTTCTCGCAAACGCCGCGCCCTTGCCGGCAGGCGAGTTTTGCCTGCAGGATACCGCTGCCGCGCATGGCATCCACTTTCAGCACCATTACGGCTCCCGGTCGCCGATTACCATTGTGGAGGCGATGGGCAGCGGGTGCGCGTTTTTCGATTACGACAACGACGGGTGGCAGGACGTTTTTCTGGTGAGCGCCGGGCAGGATTTTCAACTGCCCCGGCAGAAGATGGAAAGCAAGCTGTACCACAACAACGGCGATGGCACGTTTACGGATGTTACCGCGTCTTCGGGGATAGTGATTGACGGGTACGCGATGGGCTGCTGCGTTGGCGATTATGATAATGATGGCCGAGACGATCTGTTCGTGAGCGGGTACGGACGCTGCTGGCTGTTTCGGAACCTGGGGAACGGCAAATTTCAGGACGTGACCAAAGAAGCGGGCCTTGTGCCCCGACCGGGAGCGTGGGGCATGGGCTGCGCCTTCGTGGATGTAAACCGGGATGGCCTGCTGGATTTGTATGTCGCCAACTATGTGCAGTACGATCCGAAAATCCCCCTGTGCCGCTCTGCCAACGTAATGCACGGCTGTACCCCCAACCAGTACGCGACGCAGGCCAACAATCTTTACATCAATCAGGGGCATGGCCGGTTTGTGGATAAAGCCAAAGAGTTGGGCGCGGATGATCCGAATGGCGCGGGGTTGGGCGTAGTCGTGTGCGATTTCGATGAGGACGGCTGGCCGGATATTTTCGTCGCCAACGACGGTACGCCCAACGCCCTGCTGCACAACGAACACGGGCATTTTCGCAATATCGGACTGGCTTCGGGAGTGGCGTTTGGAGAGGGCGGCGTGATGCGGGCGGGCATGGGAACCAGCGTGGGCGATTACGATGGGGATGGGCATCTTGATCTGGTTGTCACCAATTTTCAGCATGAACCCGTTTCCGTCTTTCACAACGACATGCAGCAGTCGTTTACGGATGCCTCCTTTCGCAGTGGCGTGGGTACGCCAACTCTCAATCGCTTGAAGTTCGGCATTGTTTTTGCGGACTTGAACGGGGATGGCAGGGAGGACTTGTACATCGGCAACGGTCATGTGTACGACAATGTAGCCGCGTTTGACGATTCGGCCACGTTCGAGCAGCCGGACCAGATACTTATCAATCAGGGCAAGGGATGGTTCGCGGAATTGCTGCCGACTGCGGGCGTGTTTCAGCCTGTCCCTTCGGTAACGCGCTCCATTGCCACAGGCGATTTTAATAATGATGGCGCAACCGACCTGCTCATCAACAGCCTGGGACGCCCCGCGCGCCTGCTGGAAAACCACTTCACCCATCCCGGACACTGGCTCGGAATCAAACTGGTGGGAACGCGCAGCAACCGCAGCGCGATTGGGGCGCGGCTGGAATTGCATACCCCAAACGGCGTTCAGGTGCGCGAGGTGTGCAGTGGCGGCAGCTATCTGGCGCAATCCGATCTGCGCGGTTTGTTCAATCTTGGCAATGTTTCAGACCCGCGCGCATTATCCCTGCGTATCCGCTGGCCGAGCGGAACCCCGCAGACCTGGCAGCCGACGCGCCTGGACGCTTACGTGACGATACAGGAACCATAATGAACCGAAACTTGCAGGGCGCGATGGTATCAGCGGCGATTATAGCGGGTGGCTGGGGATGCGGCAAGTCCGCGCCGCCTGCCGCCATTGTACCAACTTCTGATGTCGCGCCGCCTGCCTCCGTTGCGCCGCCTGCTTCTGTTGTGCCTTCTTCTCCCGTCGGGCCGACAACTCCGCCTGTTGCTTCCTCCCTGCCCGCTCCCCCGGCAGGCGTGGACAACCTACTTGCTCCCCCGTCGGCAACTCCCCTTGCGCCCATTTCCGGTACGCCGGTTTCGCCTGCTCCTCCCAAGCCGATAACGGATTACGCGACGGCGGCGCAGCAGGTCGAAGCCACCCTTCGCGCGCATCCGAAAGACTACGAACTGCAAATCAACGCCGCCCGTTTCTACATGCAGACCAATCACCACGAGGCCGCCATTCCCCATTTGCAGGCTGCCGCCCGGCTTGATCCGCATCAGGTTCTGCCCTGGATTGCGCTAGGAGACGCCTGTACGCTGTCCGGCCATTTCGCGCAGGCGGCGCAGGCTTACAATCACGCGGATACCCTGGAACCCTCCAATCCTTTAATTGCGCGCGGCAGGGGCCAGCTTCTGCTGCTTCAAAAACGCTTCGAGGAAGCGCGGCAAACCCTGGAAGCCAGCCTGAAACGCCATCCCGATGATGTGGAAACCCGCACCGCCCTGGGAAATCTCTACCTTGTGCTGAACCGGACGCGCAAAGCCGTGGAAACATTGCAGCCCGCCGTTGCCGCCGCCCCCAACCGCCCCGACCTGCATCTGCTGTTGGGAGAAGCCTACGAGCGCGACCTGCATCTGGAAGCCGGGATTGCGGAAATGCGCGAAGCCACGCGCCTGGAGCCGCGACTCGCGGAAGCCTGGGGGCGGGAAGGATTGTATCTGATCAATCTGACGCGCTATAAAGAAGCCCGCCCGCCACTGGAACAAGCGATTGCGCTGGAACCGGGCGAAGGGCACTACTATTGGGCGCTGGGCGACTCCTATCTGCTGGAATCAACCGACGCGGCGAACTTTGAACAGGCGATCCAACTCTACCGGAAAGCGCTGGCACTGGACCCGAAAAACGATAAAGCGCTGTACTCCTGCGCTATGGCCCTGACCCGCAGAGGCCGCCCGGGGGATTTGGAAGAGTCGGTTGGCCTGCTCAAGCGCCTGATCGCCATCAATCCTATAGACACGAATGCGGAGTACAAACTGGCGGAAACCTACCGGCGACTCGGACGCCCCGCAGACGCGGCAAAGCATCGCGCCCGCTTCGATGCGCTGTTCGCAAAGGGGCGCGTCCAAACCCGGCAACTGTATGCCGCCACTGCCACGCGGGACACGGCGCAGGCGCATTTGCTGTTGGGACGCGAAGCCCTGAAGCGCAAAAACTACGCGCAAGCCTCGCAGGAGTTTCAGCAGGCGCTGCAGCGCGACCAATCCCTCTCCGAAGCGCGGAACGGAATGTTGCAGGCGCAAAAGAATCTGGGACTGATTGGCGGAAAGAGTCAGCCCTAGAATGCGCCATTATAATGAAGAGGCAATTATGAAATCGAAAGAGCTGTGTTGTCTGCTTGGCGACAATGCTGCTCGGTCGTGCATGGCATTAGCAGGGATGTGTACATTCGCCCGCCAAAGACGCCTGTCTGCCGCAGCTCCAACGTCCGCGCCGATTGTCACCACCCGCCGTAAACGGCTTTCGAGACATTTCCGTTGCGAGTGGGCTGGCCGCGTTTCTGCATTGTGACGGCAGCAGCGGCAAAAAGTTTTTCCCGGAGCAGATGGGCGGCGGCGTGGCGATCTTCGATTATGACGGCGACGGCTGGCCGGACGTGTATTTCTGTTCGGGCGCGGCTCTGCCCGGTTACAAAGGTCCTGCCCCGCGCAATTACCTGTTTCGCAACAAGCACGACGGCACGTTTGAAGATGTCACCCTGAAAGCAGGCGTCGCTTGCAACCAGTATTGCATCGGCGTGGCGGTGGGCGATTATGACAACGACGGACGGCTTGATTTGTACGTGACCGGCTTCGGCGGGAACACGCTGTACCATAATAACGGCGATGGCACATTTACCGACGTGACCGAAAAGGCGCATGTGCGCGGCGGCAAGCTTTCCAGCAGCGCGACGTGGGTGGATGTGGACGGCGACGGGTATCTCGACTTGTTCGTGTGCAACTACGTTCAGTACCGGCTTGACGAGGACTTGTACTGCAATAAAGTTCCCGGTCACAAGAGCTACTGCGGCCCGAACCTGTACAAGCCGGAACACTGTACGCTGTACCACAACAACCATGACGGCACGTTTACCGATATTTCCAAAGCGGCGGGACTGCTGAAAGAAGCCGGCAACGGGCTTGGCGTGGTTGCCATAGATTACGATGAGGACGGCAAGCCCGATATTTTTGTCGCCAACGATCAATCCCCCAACCACCTGTGGCACAACAACGGCAACGGCACGTTCACCAACGTGGCCCCGGAAATGGGAACGGCGTTCGGGGAACAGGGAACCGCCAAGGCGGGCATGGGCGTGGATTTCGGCGATTATGACAACGACGGCAAATACGATGTGGTTGTCAGCAATTTCAGCGAGGAGGCGGATGCGCTGTACCACTGGTCGGAGGGCGTATACCGGGATGTGGCGTTTTCAACCGGCATCGGGCCTTCCACGCTGATGTATTTAGGCTTTGGAACCGGCTTTCTGGATTATGACCGGGATGGCCTGCTGGACATATTTTTCGCCAACGGGCATGTCATGGACGACATCGGGGAGTATTCCGATTCCATCTCGTGGGCGCAGTCGAACCTTCTGTTTCACAACCGGGGCAACGGCACGTTTGAGAATGTCTCGCAGGCAACCGGCGTCAGTGAAGGCAAGCGCGTGGGACGGGGTACGGCGTTTGGAGACTTGTTCAATGACGGCCACACCGATATTATCGTGTCCGCGCTACGCAGTCATCCCCTCGCGCTGAAAAACGAGTGCGCCCCGGACGCGCACTGGCTGGAACTGGATTTGCGCGCGAGTTGGGGCAACCCGCAGGCGATAGGCGCGCATGTCTGGCTCACGGCAGGGGGAACCACACAGCGCCGGGATGTGAAAACCGGCGGCAGTTATGCCTCGGCAAGCGATATTCGCCCCCTGTTCGGATTGGGGAGCCATACGCAGGTGGACGAACTCAAAATCAAGTGGCCGAGCGGCCAAACAACCGTCATAAAGGGACCGCCCATTGATCGCATCTTAAACATCCATGAGCCGCCCAAGCCACAAACGCTAGGCAAACGCTAAGAATTCCGGCATAAGTTTGCCCTTCTCCCAAAGTTGGGAGAAGGGGTCAGGGGTTGAGGGCAAGAATAGGCTCTAAGGTCTATTTGCTGTCCTTACCCAAACTCAGGGAGTGACAGTTGGTGTCGCCGCCGCCCGTGTTCTCTCGCCCGTCGGGACAGTAGGAGAACCAGTTCATATCGTGATTGGTGTTCCAGCTTGGCGTTTTGTAGGACAGGCGGAAAACTTTGGTATGTCCATCGGCATACGCGGCAACCAACTGGCGGTCATTGGGCGGCAGGATGGGAGTTGCGGTGGGATGTACGCCGCCGTAGATCGGCAGTTTTTCCTTGTGGAAAGACGACGCCTCAAAGATCATGATCTGTTGGGCGGGTGTGGCAATCGCGGCATCTTTCGCGCCCTCCTGGACATTGCCGTCTCCGGCTGCGTCGAAGGCGTGGCGGAAGAAATACGAAGTGGGATGTCCCCACCAGGTTTCGTTCGACCAGGGCCAGCCGGTGCTGCTGCGCCCCCAGAAGTTTTCTCCGGTATCGCTGGGACAGGTAAATATCTGCTCGTTCTTGACGTAGGGTTTGGCGAAGTAGTAGGTGCCACCGCCCATCATACGGACGATGTTTTGCCCATCCGCTGCGGTTGCCGGCATCGTCGGCAGCATGCCGGAGGCGAAGAGCCTTTCATCGTAGTCGGAGGAGTACATGCGCAGCGCGAGGGCGATCTGCTTCAGGTTGCTGGTGCAGCTTGCCTCGCGCGCTTTTTCGCGGGCTTGCGCAAACACCGGGAACAGGATCGCGGCTAAAATGGCGATAATGGCGATGACGACGAGCAATTCGATCAGAGTAAACGCCGCTTTCATACGAATCATTTCTATCTCCTTTGCAGAATGACTGCGAATAACGTCGCGCGCTTCAGTGGCTGGGCGGCGTGAAATTATACCCCCCCATGCTTCCGGGCGCTTTTCCCTGCGCGCCTGCGCTGCCGGCAAACCCCCCGGAGTTTCCAGCTCCTGGAACCGCAATCGGAGGATTATAAAATCTGCCGGTCTCCTGCACTTTCTTCATCGCGTCCTCACTGCCGGTCGTCTGCTTTGCATGGGAAGGGTTGAGAACACGAAAACCTATAACGACAACAACGCAGAGAATCACTCCTAACGTCACCCACATGACAACCGGGTTTACTTCCTGTTTCACAAGTATCACCTCCTTTTTCTCAAAGGCTGTGCATTTAGTGGCACATTGCCAAGCAACCTATAGTAAGAATTAGTCCTCACTATCTACCTGCTTCGCCACTGTATGTGCAAACTCCTTTATTTCCGACAGGGAACTTGAAAAATTTTCCAAGTTTTTTTCTGAGACGGTTAAAGAGTGTCTAAACGATAGGATTATTTGCGATTTTACGATGAAAACATGCCCGACTGTGAAATATACCGGAATGAAGGGCTAAGATCAGGCTTCTTTTCCTCCATTAGCGCTCTGCTTACGCGCAAGACAGGGCGCGAACCAAAATGGTCCGCGCCCTGTCTGCACCGTGCCGTCAGCAATAGTGGATTGCGCTTTTGCGCTGCAAAATCAACACAAGCAAAAGAAAAAACCGTGTAATTGTGGCGTAGTCTACCTTCGGGAGAAACGAGGCGCGGTTTCCGCGCTCCCAATGTCTACGTAACGGCGGGCGGGTTGATTTGTCGGCGTGTTTTCCTGATTTCGGGAGTGTTCGGTATCGGGCCTGTCGCGTTCCCGGTCCGTCGCTTCGCTTCGCGCTTCGGGGTGGCGTATCAGGCGCACTTTGGTAATGCGGCGTCCGTCCGTCGCTTCGACAACAAATTCGATGTTTTGCCAGAACGCGCGTTCGCCCTGAGTCGCCGCGTGACCGAGCAGGCCGAACACGAAGCCGCCAATCGTGTCCGCGTCCTCTTCCGGCATTTCCAGCCCCATGCGCTCGTTGACATCGCCCAAACTCATTTTGCCGTCCAGAATGGTAGTCGTGCTGTCCAACACCTGAACCTGCGGCTCCTCCTGATCGTACTCGTCCTGAATGTCGCCGACGATCTCTTCCAGCACATCCTCAATCGTGACCAACCCCGACGTGACGCCGTACTCGTCGCGCACGATGGCAAGCGGCTGCTTGCTGCGCTTGAACTCGGCCAATAATGCGTTCACCTTTTTGGTTTCGGGAATGAAATACGGGGCGCGCATCACGTCCTGAATGGGAACCGTATCACGGGAAACGTTGCCGGGCAATTGCAGCAGGTCTTTGGCATGGATCACGCCCACGATGTTATCTAAATCGCCTTCATAAATGGGAATACGCGAGTGTCCTGATTGCGCGACAAGGCGTATCAGGTCGGGCATTTCACCTGCGGCGTCGAACGTGGTCAGGTCAATACGTGGCGTCATGATTTTGCGGGCAACGGTGTCGCCAAAGTCCAAAATGCCTGAAATCATGTCTTTTTCCGCGTTGTCCACGACGCCCTGCTCCACGCCCTGCTCTACCAGAATTTCCAATTCTTCCTTGTTGACGGCGGCAATCGTGAAACTGGCTGTGCCGCCAAATGGCCGCACGACGAGATTGGAAAGTATCGTCAGGATGGTGACAAAGGGTGTCAGAACCGCCTGCAGCCAGCGAATGGGACGGGCAACCACGAGGGCAAACGGTTCGGGGTTGCGCACAACCACGCTTTTCGGAGCCACTTCGCCGATCACGAGCGCGAGTACGGCAACAGGAAGCGTTACCAAAACAAGCGCAATGGAATGGGAGCGCGCGGCGATAAAGCCCGTCGCGTGAAGCGTGAGCCACTGGGCAAGCGGGCCGACGGCGGTTGTCGCGGCAAGCGCGGAAGACAGCGTGGCGATGAACGTAATGCCCGTCTGAATGGTTGCCATCAGGCGCGTGGGATGCGCCAGCAGGGTTTCTATCAAGACGGCGCTGCGGTTGCCTTCTTCGGCCAGTTGCCGGACGCGCGTCCGGCGCACGGTAATCAACGAATACTCGGCGATAGAGAAAAAGGCGTTGATGCAGATCAGCACAAAAGCAATGACAAGTTTGAGCGGCTCAAATGTCTGCGGCTCGTAACTGCGGTACGAGGGGGCAGTGGGAGCCAGGTTTGCGACGATTTCCGCGTGTGTCGCCGTATTGGCGCTGTCCTGCGCCCACAGAAGGCTGCCCGCGCCCAGGAGCAGCGCGATCACCAGCATCCGGGCAAGGCCGCGCGCAATCCGGCCCTTTATTAAGTTTTCAGGGGAAGCAGGGGAAGATACCGGCATGACCGGCGGGATGGTTTGTTTTCGATTTCGTTTACGACTATGAGGTTCCAAGAAATGTAACTCCCCCGACGCGCCGCGGGCTGCTGCTGTTTACGGTCGGGTGCGGCGACAAACGCGCTTGTAACGGCGCTGCCGAAGACATCGTAACCGATTTGGTGGCCTGTGTATGGAAAAACGCGCCCATGCGCTGACGCACGAACGGCATCATCCGAAACACCATGGCCGTAAGCAGAATAGCGAGTACCGCTCCCAAAATGACTTCCCGCAGGGAGTGGATGTTCGCTTCAACCCGGCTTTGCGCGACGAGTATTGCCAGCAAAATCGCCAGAAAGCCGATTGCTGTGTTGCGCACCGAGAAAAAAATGGTCATTGCCAGCAGAAACCCGATGGCGCTGTGACCGCTGATGATGCCCCCCCGCCAGGGAGAGCCGGTATTGCTGATCAGCTTGGAGATAATCACCACAAGCGTCAGCAGGACAATTCCGAGTACCACCACGCCCGCAATGTTAGGCGTGGTGGTCGGGTCGGTAATCTGTTGTTGAATGTCGGTCAGATTTTTCTGGCCGAAAAAGATCAGGACGCCGGCGATGATGGCATTGGCGGCTGCCAGCAGCACCGCGCCCGCCGCCACATCCTTCGCCAGTTTCGCCGCGGGGTTGTAGTTCTCCGTAATCATGTCTACGACGGCTTCGATGGCCGTGTTGAACATTTCCGCCACAATCACAAGCGTAATCGCAAAGACAAGCACCAGCATATCGCGGTTGTCCAACTTCAGCATCAGTCCCGCCAGCAGCACCGCGACCAGCGTAAAAAAATGGTAGCGCATGTGGAGTTGGGTGCGAAAGCAGTGCAGCACTCCCTCCTGCGCATATTTGAATCCCGACAGCGCATGTTTGCGTGGTTGTCGCACGAAATCTCCTTCAAATGGAGCAGCCAATATCTACTCTCTTGACCCGTTCATGAACGCCCAAAATGTCACATACTCATCGTTGATAAGCTGCGTCATGCGGATTGGAAATTCGCCGAGCCGGTACGCCGCGTCATGTTCCACGTTGGAACGGAGGGCGCGGGTCACTTCCGCTTCTTCCGCCGAGGTCATAGTCTCGTCGTCAGGGTCGAAATCATCCGGTTCCAGCACCCATGCTGACATATCCAAGTTACTCATAAGCCTATCACCCACTCACCAACGCTACGCCCAAAACTTCTCGTTCTTTGGTTCGCATCTGTTCGGCTCCGGCTTCGGTTTCGTCTTCGTAGCCCAGCAGGTGCAGGACGCCGTGAACCGCGAGTAACGCCAGTTCCGTTTCCAGCGCGACGTGGTGCGTTTGCGCCTGCCGAACGGCGGTGTCTACGGAAATCACGACATCACCAAGCATTACGGACATTCCCGGCACGACGGGAGGAACGGGCGCGTCCGGCGTTTGTTCCGTCAGGGCGAAGGAAAGCACGTCGGTTGGCTTGTCCATGCCCCGATATTTGCGGTTCATGGCGTGGACTTCGGCGTCATCCGTGAGCAGAACGCTTACCTCCGCGCGGGCGCGGCCTTCCATTTGCAGCAGGCGGCGCACCGCCTGGCGCAACGGGGTTGTCTTGACCGGGCGCTCCTGATTGTTCTGTAAAGTGACGGGCATAAGCGGTTTCCACATCCGCGCCATTTTGAGGGGCGAATCCCGGCGCGTTCCCCGGCTCCTCCCCCGTATGTAAATCATTGACGGACACGGGTGGCAGCAGGGTTCCCGCGCTGTTGAAAGAACTGTCGAACGCGCCCTCAAAGGCTTTGTCGAAGGATGTGGCGGGAAACGAAGCGCTCACATCGTTGACGGCAAAGATTGTGCCGGATGACAGGGCGGACAGGGGCGTAAGAACTGTTTCCACACTCCCGGAAACGGGCGTATCGCGTTCCTCTTCCCTGTTGAAATCACTGCCTTCGCGCGCTTCCATGCCCCGCGTTGCCGTACCGGGTTGGTAAACGTTGGCGTCAATAACGGCGCTATCCATAACATTGCTGTTAATAAGAGCGCCATCCATGCGGGGCGCGTCACTGCGAACGGCGGCTTGCGCTTGATTCAGCGGCATGTTGAGCGCGGGGGCTTCGGGGCGCAGGTCGGCGCGTACCACTTCCATCGGCTGGCCGCTGGCCGTGCGCGGCGGCTCGCGGGGATAATCAATGCGCCCGTGCATCATGGCCTGCAGGACATGCAAAAACGCATCGGAAATGGCTTTCACATCGCGGAAGGTGAGCGGGCTTTCATTCAATTGCCCGTCCTCGATTTTGCCCCGCACGATGCTGGAAATCAGGGCTTCCAATTTCTCCTGATTGGGCTTGTCAATGCAGCGCGCGGCCGCTTCCACCGAGTCGGCAAGCATGACAATAGCGGCTTCGCGGGTTTGAGGCTTGGGGCCGGGATAGCGGAAGCGCTCTTCCATACCGGGGGGAGGGCTGCTGCTGTCGCTGCCGTTGTCGGCAAGCGCCTGGCGGTAGAAGAAGTTAATTAGTGTCGTGCCGTGATGCTGGGCAACAATGTCGCGTATTTCGGCAGGCAGGCGGTGCTGTTTCGCCATCGTCACGCCGTCGCGGACATGGGCGGTTATAATCAGGGCGGAAAGCGAGGGCGACAGGCGGCAATGCACATTATCAGCGCGCTGGTTTTCAATGAAGAAGTCGGGGCGGTTCATTTTGCCGATGTCGTGGTAATAACCTCCCACGCGGCACAGCAGGGCGTCGGCATGAATGGCCTGCGCGCCCGCTTCGGCCAGCGTTCCCACCATCATGCTGTGGGCATACGTTCCGGGCGCGACAGCGCATAATTGCTGCAGCAGGGGGCGGTCAAAAGCGGACAATTCCAGCAGCGCGGTATGGGTCAAAATCCCAAACGGCTTTTCCAGCGCAAGGACGCCGAACCAGAACAGGAAGGTGGCGAACGGAGCCACGCCCGTCGCCCACGCCGAACCCGTCAGCAGTTCGCTGAAACGGTCATTAAACAGCAGGCCGAGCAGCCACACCAGCCCGACATTGCTCAGGGCAAGGGCTGCCGTTGTCGTCAGCAGGTTGGTTTTGCGCCGGTCATGCGATACGCTGGCAATGCCGACAAGCCCGGAAAGCAGGGTCATCACGCTGAACCGTATCTCGTGGTTCATAATCATGCCCGACTGAATCGCAAGCAGGGCGACGATCAGCATGGCAAGGTGCATGTCGAGCAGGACACTGACCAACATGCCCGCTGCGGTCACACTCATCATGCCCAAATAGCCCAACTGCCAGCCGGAAAATTGCAGGCCGAGCAGCGCGGCTCCCACTTTCAGGCCGACAACGCTCAAAAGGACAATCACGGCCAATAACGCCAATCGGCGCGTGTCCTGATACAGTTTGGGCAGGACGCGGGAAATGTAGAACGCGACCACAAGCACCATACAGGCGGCAAGAATACAAATGGCAACGCCCGTCGTAAGTTCCTGGCGCGGATCGAGCAGGCCGAGCGCGGTCAGTTTGTCAAGCGTGTCCTGCCGCGCGATTTCACCCGGCGCAATGATCTTGTCGCCGGGAAACAAGCGGCCATACGCGGGCGGCACATTACGAACGGCGGCCTGCATCGCCTGCTGCGTCCGGGCGCGATTGTACAGGCGGTTGGGGCGCAGGGCTTGCCCGGCAATGGCATACACAAGGTCGGCGTCGCCGACAATGGGCAAGGCTTCCTGCGCGCGCCGCCGGAGCGCCTGCTGTACCTGCCGCAGATCATCGGACTGGTCGCGGATTTCCCGATCCATGCCCTCATCCACAAGGCGCAGGGTGGTGTCGCGCAGGCGCTGAAAAACGGTGGGCGTGACGGTCAGCAGGCGGCGGAGCGTGTTGCGCGACAATCCACTGCCGGATTGCAGCGACTGGATGGCTTTGTCCAGATTGGCGGTTTTGAGCAGGGCGCGGGTAGTGAAGGCGCGGCGTTCCATGTCAACGCGGTCGAACAGTTCGTCTACGGTGCGGCGCGCGTCTACCGCCGCGTGTTCATCCGTGTCGTAAACGGGGCGCGTGGCCTGCCCGGCGATCTTCTGGAGCGTGGAGGTTTTTTCCGAGTCAAGATAAATCACGCTGCGCGGGGAGCGCACTTCGCGCGTACTGGTCTCGCCGAGTCGCAGCGGAACGCGATCCTGACGCAGATGTACAGACATCATCAGGGACAGGGCGGCAATGGTGAGCAGCATCAAGCCGGCTTTGGCTTTATTGAAAGCCGGGCGAGCCGCCATCATGCGCTTCTGCCATGCGGCCAGTCGCCGCAGCCATTTATGTTGTAACGGCAAATTTGGAGGGTTCATCGTTGTCGTCGTGCCCGAAGGCCGACTGAACACGGCATTGTGACGCAGGCGGCAAAAAGAAAACAGCAACTCCGCGCTGCGCGGATGTCAGCAATCCACTACATTATATCTGCTGTATACCCGCCTGTCAAGTGAAAGGCAGGCAGCAGGCAGTAGGCAATAGGTAATAGGCAGTAGATACAAGATAAAAGGCACAAATGAGCAAGGCATCAACTTATATCTTTTGCCTTATGCCTTGTGCCTTCCTAAAAAATAGACGTGGAGGGGCGTTATTTGTTTTGCCATTTTTGGTTTTCGCGTTAAGAAATGGGCGGCATAATGGATTGCGCGAGGGCGGCTTCGAGGGCGGCGGTCAGGGCGGACGTGGTTGGCTGGCCCTCGTAACGGACGTTGTTCAGGAAAAAAGTGGGCGTGGTATGCAGGCCGGTTGTACGGATGCCGTCCACATCGGCGCGAACGGCGTTGTAGGTGGCTTCGTCCTCCAATCTGGCGGCAAAATCGTCTGCGTCCAGCCCGATTTGAACGGCAAGGCGCTGAAGTTCTTTCGCTGTGAGGGAGTACGGATTTTCCAAAAGCGCGTCGTGCATAGGCCAAAATTTGCCTGCCATTCCCGCCGCTTCTGAGGCGCGGGCAGCGGGAAGCGCCTGCGGGTGTATGTCCGTGAGCGGCAGATGCCGATACACGAAGCGCAGCCGGTCAGCAAACTGCGCCCGCAACGGTTTCAGAACGTGATGGGCTTCGCGGCAGTCGCCGCACTGAAAATCGCCGTATTCCACAAGGGTCACGCGCGCATCGGCAGGGCCTTCCTGCCAATCCTGCGCGTTTACCGCTGTAGGTAAAGTGAGAGCCATAATTTTATCCTTAATGAGGGTTGAGCGTTGAGCAGTGAGGCGAACGGCTCAACGCTCTGTACGGAACGCTCAACCCTCAACTCTCAACCCTCAACCGCATGAGGTACGCTGCCGCCACGCGGGACGCGGCGGTCAACATCGGACGGTTCGGGAATGAAGAACGTGATGAGCAGGGCGGGAATGTATAACATGCCGACCCAAACCAGGGCTGCATTAAAATCCGCAACGGTTTTCAATTGGACGCTCAGGCCGAAAATGATCGTGCCGGCGGCGGCAACGAGACGCCCCACATTGTAGCAGAAACCGGCTCCCGTCGTGCGCAGGAGCGTGGGAAAGAGGGGCGGGATATACAGCGGGAACAAGCCGAAAACGCCCTGCACGAAGAAATGCGCCAGGGAGGCGTAAAACACGATTTGAATGTGGTCGTGTGGAAAGCCATACGCGAAATACATGGTAGTGGCTCCGCCCAGGAACATAACCAGCGTGGCTTTGCGATACCCGAAATAGCGGGCAATCGCAGCCGCGAAGAAGTTGCCG
Source organism: uncultured Chthonomonadaceae bacterium (assembly GCA_963835065.1). Lineage (GTDB taxonomy): Bacteria > Armatimonadota > Chthonomonadetes > Chthonomonadales > Chthonomonadaceae > CAWFQB01. Next base: position 54,719 of record CAWIEK010000012.1, read on the forward strand.
CCAATGGCGACGATGAAGCAGACGCATTGCGCTTTCGACAGGTAGATTTCCCGGTCGGGCGCGGCCATGCTGACAACATCCGGCAGATGGCGCAATTGCTGCGTGTACCAGAAAATCAGCGCCCAAACGGTCGTCAGGGCGGCGGAGCAGAGCAGAATCGTCAGAATGGTGGTGCGGCGCACTTCGCCCATAAATAAATCTGAAATGGCGGGTGGGTTGTGCTTGGCTTCTTTTTGCGCTTCATGCCATTCCGTCGATTCGGGAATGTTGCGGCGTATCCAGAAAATAATCAGGGCGGGAATCACCCCGATGGCGAATACCCAGCGCGGGTTCGATTTTGCCAGCACAATGCCCACGAGGGCCGCGAGGATAAAGCCACTCTGGTACGCGGATTGCAGCACGGCGCTGACCCAGGGCCGCCACTTGCGCGGCCAGGTTTCCGACACGAGAGACGAACCCGCCGCCCACTCCCCGCCGATGCCCAACGCCGACAGAAACCGAAACATCAGCAGCGCCGTCCACGACCACGCCAGCCCTTGAAAGCCGGTAAAGATAGCATACGTGAGAATCGTCAGGCTGATGGTGCGGCTGCGTCCATACCGGTCGCCAATGCGCCCGAAAATCGCGCCGCCAAGCGCCCACCCGATGAGAAACGCCGCCTGAATATAAGACGCGGTACGGCTGACGGCAGGGTTTTTTACGGTGCTGTTGAGCAGGGACGCGACGAACGGCAGGGCGACCATGATGTACAGCGAACTGTCCAGGCCGTCGAACAGCCAGCCGAGCCAGGCGGCGATACCGCATTTCCATTGCTGCGGCGAAAGGTCGCGCAGGCGCGTCACATCCTGCCCGGAGGGAATACCGGAAGGAACGGGCAAAGCGACAGAAGAATCGGAAGTCATGGAAATTACCTTTTCCTACGAAAAAGTGTCACAAATTCTGGTAAAATAACGTTTAACTAAGCGTGAGGGACACTGAAAGTTTACAGTTCCTGCATCTCTATCAACTACGAACTATCAACTATCAACTGCTTGGAGCAGGGCGGCGCATGGTGAAGCCGGGTACTCGCGCAGGTACTTCCGGCAGGATATTCGCCATCGCGTCGTGAATCCCCTTGTATCCGACTGATATTTTTGCTACGCTGCCCCGCCCCGCCCGCGGCACTTCATTTTCCAGGAGTTTATGCTATGCGCCGGATTCTGACTCTCGCCTTCTGCCTCTTTGTCGCCTTCGCCAGTCTGTCCGCTCACGCGGCGGGGGAAATCGCCGCCGAACCGTCCGCCATTGCGCCCGGACAATCTTCCACGCTCAAATGGTACTTCAATGGAGCCAAAATCACGGTGTCGGGCGGGACGCTCACGCCGGGAACGCTTGTCACCGGCAAGCAAACGCTGACCGTGAAGCCTAAAAAAACCACCAAGTACCTGTTCGACGTGTATTACCATCCCGAACTGTCCGCCGACAAGCAGGCGACGGGAACGGGCAAACTGACGCATGTGCAGTATACCGTGACGGTGGAAGTGCTGACAGCCATGCCGGGCCTGCTGTCTTATAAAGGAACGCACAACTGGCGCGTCAACTACCAGACCGGCTGGAAACCGATGACAAATGAGGGCGCGAGTGACGACCTGGTGTGGTTTCAGGCCGAAGAAGACGCGGTGGAGCGGCTGTCCGTCGCCATTGTGCCGCTCAAGGACAAAACAGCGGCGCAGTTGATGGATGAAATACGCGCCGACATTCCTTCCCACTATACCCACTACGAAGTCGTTTCTCAGGCCGAGTGTACGCAGCAGGGCTTGCCCGCGCTGACGGCGACGTTTACCGGCAACGACCAGGCGCATCCCGGCACGCGAACGCAATCCATCCTGAAAGTGTTCGTAAACGGGGAGCGCGGCTACGTGGTCAGCGCGCGAACAGCGGCTTCGCGGTTCAGCCTGCGCCGCCCGCTATTGGAAAACATGGTGAACAGTTTCGCCCTTACGGGCAAAATCATTCCCGCAGCGGCAAAATCCAATTCGGATACCTCCAGCGTGGAAGGCGCGCAAACCGGCACTAAATCAACGCTGCCAGCCAACAAAACAACGCTGTCAACGTCCGTAAAGGAAAGCAGCACGAGCAAGCCGTAAGCGTTTCCGCCCGCGAAGGCTATACACATGAAATAAGCCGCCTGTCTTCCAGAGAAGAACAGGCGGCTAATCCTATTAAATGTATTTCTGCGTGTTGTTGGCGTTTAACTTACTCACAAACCTCTAAGGTCAGAGTAAACCAGCCACCAACCACCAACCACCAACCTAAATGCCGAAGCGTCCGCCGAAGGGCTGCACATCCGGCAGGTGTTTCCGGGTTGTATCCGCCCATTTCGCCGCAAGCGCGTTCGTAGACATGCCCTCGGCTTTGGCATCCGCAGGCGTTACTTCCAGCAACAGATAGCGGCGCACGACGATTTTATTGCCTACTACCTTGATGTCAGACCGACGCAGGGCGGGAGCGGTGGCGCGGGAAAAAATTTCGGTCGCCCGCGCGTCGCACTTTTCGGTGCGCATAATGGGCGTGTCTTTTCCGGCACTTTGGCTGAGCCGGAACATTTCGTAGCCTGAAATCGCCCACGTGGAAGCGGCCTTATCTGCTACGGCAGCAACCTCTCCGATGGGCAAAACTTCCTGCGCGGCGGCAGGGCGCGCAAGGGCGCAAACACCGATAAGGACGGCGGCGGAAATCCACTTCATAAGAGACTCCTTTCAAACACAAGGCGCGAAATGGCAAAACAAGCAAACAAAATGGTTGTTACGGACTCACTGACGGCCTAGTATTCCTCCTTGTTCCCTCAAAATGCGGGGGCCGCGCCAAATTACCCACTTCGATATAGCAGGGATTGTCATTGACAAAAAGGTGGCAAATATCAATCTTTAGCGGGGTTCCAAAAAGATTGAACCTTTGTTGAACAGCGTCGTAAAAGGAATTGAAACGACATCGAAAGGCAGTTCTGCCTTTCCTGCTACAGCTCGACGATGATGCTGGCAGCGCATCCACTCCCACTTCATTGCTTATTTCTGCTGTCACTGTCAGAGCCAAACTCTCGCGGGGTATTGCGAAAGGACTGGTACGTTATGATTCTTCGGTACGCTTCCCGGCTGCTGCGACACGCCTTGCCTCCCTCCCTGATGGCGCTGTTATTTTGCGGCCTGCTTCCGCCGCTTTGGGCGGACATTCCCGCCGTGCCCACACAGCACAACGACAACGCCCGCACCGGGGCCAACCTCCAGGAAACGATTCTGACGCCCGCCAACGTCAAGTCAGCCACGTTTGGCAAGCTGTTCGTCCGCGCGCTGGACGCTAATGTAAACGGCCAGGTGTTATATGTGCCGCAGCTGCGCATTAACGGCGCAATTCACAACGTTATTTTTGCCTACACTTCCAACAATGCCAACAATTCGCCGTGCAGTCTGTACGCCTTCGATGCGGACGACCCGGCGGCTTCCGCCCCCCTCTGGCGGCATCAGTTTACCAATTCGGCGCAATGGACGCAGTGCGCGCCCACCATTGACATTGCCAACCAGATCATCTACGTTCTGACCAAAGACAACAACGACAATGGCGCGACCCGGATGCGCGCTCTCGACCTCCTGACCGGCGCGGAAAAAACCGGCAGCCCGATTACCGTTGCCGCTTCGGTTCCGGGCACGGGCGATGGCAGCGTCAACGGCGTGGTTTCTTTCGACACCTCCCATGCCAACTGCCGCCCCGGACTGCTGCTGCTCAATGGCGTGGTGTACTGCGCCTTTGCGCACAACTCCGACAGTTTTCCTTATCACGGCTGGATTTTCGGCTACCATTACGATGGAACGCAGTTCACGCAAACAGCCGTTTTCAACACGGCTCCCAACGGAGGGCTGGACGGCATCTGGCAGGCGGGCAAGGGGCTGACCGCCGATGTGAACGGCAACATTTATTGCGCTGTCGGCAACGGCACGTTCAATCCCGCGAGTGGCAGTTATGGCATGTGCTATCTGAAACTGAGTACGCCCAACCTGACGGTTCTCGACTGGTTCGCCCCTTACGATGAAAAGCCGCAAAGCGACGCTGATCTCGATCAGGGCAATTCGGGCCTTGTCGGTATTCCGGGAACCAACCACTTCTTCGCCGGAGCGACCAAGTTCGGCTCGGTCTTTCTGCTCGATTCGACCAACCTGGGCGGCTTCACGCCCAACGGCCCGGACAAAGTGGTGCAGCGGCTGAACGGCATCAGCAACAACGACAATGTGGGGCAAAACTCCATCGGCTGGGACGCGGGAACCGTCAAATATATGTATCTGTGGCCGAGCGGCTACCAGGCGCAGCAGTTCCGCTACGATACCACGCAAAACCAACTGAACCCGGCGGGCATCTGGAAACAAACAGGGGCCGCTTCCAGTGGCGGCTCGCTTGCCATTACCGCCAATGGCAATATCAACGGTATTTTGTGGGCGGCGGGCAATAACGGCGTGTTTCATGCCTTTGATGCCACCGACTTGAGCAAGCCCGAACTGTGGAACAGCAGCCAGAACAGCGCGCGCGATGCGCTCGGCTCCGTGGGACACTTCCAATTCCCGACCGTTGTAAACGGCAAAGCATACGTGCCGACCGGTTCCGCAACCATTGCCGTTTATGGCCTGCTGCCTTCCGGCACCGTGTCAGTCGCCAATGGCAGCTTCGAGACGCCGAGCATGGGAAACGCCAATTACCAGTACAATCCGGGCGGCGGCAACTGGACGTTCACGGGCGCGTCGGGCATCCAGAGCAACGGCAGCGCGTGGGGAGCGCCTGCGGCTGCCGATGGCGTACAAACCGCGTTTTTGCAGGGCTATACCGGCGGCCCGCCTGCCACCATCAGCCAGAGCATCAACTTCCCGGCTGCGGGCAACTACACGCTTACCTTCCAGGCGGCGCGGCGCTACGGACAGGTGCAGCCGATCCAGGTCAGCATAGACGGCGCGAATGTGGGCAGTCCGCTCACCCCGGCAGGCAACGGGTTCCAGACGTTCACCGTCACCTTTGCCGTCAATTCGGCAGGCAACCATACGCTCATGCTGGCAACCACCAGCAGCGCGGTTGACGTCACGACCTTCGTGGATCAGGTCAGCCTTGTCAGTTCGGCTCCGTCCATCGCAATTACCAACCCCAGTTTCGAGACGCCGAGCATGGGAAACGCCAATTACCAGTACAATCCGACCGGAGGCGGCTGGACATTCGCGGGTAACAGCGGCATTCAAAGCAACGGCAGCGCCTGGGGCGCGTCCAATGCGACGGATGGCGTACAAACAGCCTTCCTGCAAAGCGACCATCCCGGCAGCATCAGCCAGAGCATCAACTTCCCGGCTGCGGGCAACTACACGCTTACCTTCCAGGCGGCGCGGCGCTACGGACAGGTGCAGCCGATTCAGATCAGCATAGACGGCGCGAATGTGGGCAGTCCGCTCACCCCGGCAGGCAACGGGTTCCAGACGTTCACCGTCACCTTTGCCGTCAGCGCGGCAGGCAACCATACGCTGGCGTTCTCCGCTACCATCAGCGCGGGCGATGTGTCCAGCTTTGTGGATCAGGTCGTTCTCACTTCCCAGTAGACGCGACAACACGGCTGCGGGAAGTTATGCGCTCCTGACAGCATCCGAGCGGCCAGGAACACTGAACAGAAGCCGGGGCAGACATTTTTGCCTGCCCCGGCTTCCAAATTTGCCTCTTCCAAAAATGCCCTCCCCTACTGCAACAAAAATGTACCCGTAAAATGACGTGAAATCTGCATGACTGCCTGCATGTGGCGGGTAGTTATGATATAATGGCTAGATACCGTTCAGCCTCGCTGCTAAGAACACAGCCTTACGCTTGACTCCATTGTTGTCGCTTTATTCCAATACACCATGAGGAAATCTATGACTCTTTTCACTCTGCGAAGTCGGCTGCTTGCCTGTCTCGCGCTGACGGCGGCAATGTTTGCCGCTGCGCCCCGCGCCCAGGCGCAGCAGGCGCGCTATGTTCCCGGCGAGTTGCTTGTCGGCGTGGCGGAAGAGCGGACGCTGACACCGATGCAGGTCGTCGGCATGATTCCGCAATTGGAACAGGGCATCGGCGTTGTCATCAGCCACCATGACGCGCTTCATGCCTACCATCTCCATCTGAACCCCGGCGTTTCGATGGCAGACGCCATTGCGCGTTTGAAACACCGGCCCGGCGTGTTGTACGCCGAACCCAACTACATTCGCCATACCTGCGCGGTTCAGCCCAACGATCCCCTGTACGTTCCCTATCAGTATGGCCCGCAGATCGTCAAGGCCCCCAATGCCTGGAGCATCTGGAAGCCCAAGCGCCAGGTGGTGATCGCTATGGTAGACACGGGCATCCTCAATACGCATGAAGACCTGACTAACAAAATCCTGCGCGACAACAACGGCATCGTCGGCTTCAACGCTTTTTCCGGCTTACGCGACGACGCCCTGGATGATCAGGGGCATGGCACACATACCGCCGGCATCGCCGCCGCGCAAAGCAACAACGGCAAGGGCGTCGCGGGCATTGCCGGCTGGGACGGAAGCGCGGGTTCCGATACCACGTTCGTCAAGCTCATGCCGGTCAAGGTGCTGGACAGCAACGGCTCCGGCACCGATGGCACGGTGGCTTCGGGCATCACCTGGGCTGCCGATCATGGCGCGAATGTCATCAGCATGAGCCTGGGCGACACACAGTATTCCAGTACGCTGGATACGGCGGTTCAATATGCCTATGCCAAAGGCTGCGTGATTGTGGCCGCAGCGGGCAACAACGGGGACTATACCCCCTTTTACCCGGCGGCCAACGCGAATGTGATTTCAGTCGCCGCCACCGACAACACAGACACGCTGGCTTCGTTCTCTACGGCGGGACCCTGGGTGATGGTCGCCGCGCCCGGCGTGAACATTATGTCTTCCGTAAGGGACGGCACCTACAACTACTCAACCGGCACGTCTATGTCCTGCCCGCACGTCGCCGGGGAAGCCGCCCTGCTGCTGTCGCAAAACGCCACGTTGACCAACGATCAGGCAACCTATCTGATCCGCAACAATTACGATCCGTATAACGGCAATGGCCGGACGATTTTTCCGAACTCCGGGCGTATCAATGTCGGGGCCGCGCTTGCCAATATCGGCTCCGTGCCTGCGCCCAATCCGGGAACGGCCTCCTTTGTCAAGGTGGACACGCAGACGCAGGGGAACTGGAAGGGCGTTTACGGCAGTCAGGGCCGCGACATATTCTTTGATTCCCTCAGCCTGCCCGCCGGCATCAAGGAGTCGGCTACGGGAGAACTGCCCTGGATCTGGGACAGCAATTCGGGTTCGCAGGCGGCGCTGCAAACCGGCAGTGGAAGCGGGCGTATCGCGGGCTGCAGCTACGATTACGGCGTGGAAATCCGTGACATCAACATCACGGACGGGCAAACGCATCAGGTGAGCCTGTACTGCCTGGATTATGACAACTTGCAGCGCGCCGAGACGATTGATGTACTGGACGCCGACACCAATACGGTTCTGGACACTCGTTCCCTCAGCGGCTATCAAAACGGCGCGTACGTGTGTTGGAACATCAAAGGCCACGTCAAGTTCCGCCTGACCAATACGGGCGCGGGTCCCAACGCGGTTTTCAGCGGCATCTTTTTCGACGCGCAGAACACCGGTGGTGGCGGTTCGACCGTCGCTTCCGCCACGTTCGTGAAAAGCGACACGACTTCGCAGGGAACCTGGAAAGGCAAGTATGGCGCGGACGGTTACAACATCATCAATTACGCCGCTTCCTATCCCGGCTACGCGACTGTCAGCGCGAGTGGCAACGCCACCTGGACCTGGGACTCCTCCACATCCAACCTGCCCGCCCTGCAAAAACCGGATTCTGCCACAGACCGCTTCTGCGCCTGCTGGTACTCCGGCACAAACTTCATCGTAGACGTGAACCTGACGGACGGCAACACGCATCAGGTAACGCTGTACTCCACAGACTACGACGCTTACAACCACTGGAATCGCGCCCAAACGATAGACGTACTGGACGCCACCACGAACGCGGTTCTCAGCACGCAAAGCATGAGCAACATGCAAAACGGCGTGTACATGGTGTGGAACATCAAGGGACACGTCAGGTTCCGCCTGACCAATACGGTTGCCGGACAAGGACCCAACGCGGTTCTCAGCGGCCTGTTCTTTGACGCGGCAGGCGGCGCGCGCACTCCGCCGGCAGCCACCTTCGTCAAAGCGGACACCGGCACCTCGGGTTCGTGGAAGGGCGCGTATGGCTCGGCGGGCTACAACATCGTCAACCTTGTCGCCAGCTTCCCCAGCTATGCCAGCCTCGCGGTCAGTAATCAATCCACCTGGACCTGGGACTCGTCCACTGCCAACCTGCCCGCCCTGCAAAAACCGGACTCGGCCACAGACCGCTTCTGCGCCTGCTGGTATTCCGGCACAAACTTCATCGTAGACGTGAACCTGACCGACGGCAACGCGCATCAGGTAAGCCTGTACTGCGTGGACTACGACGCTTACAACAACTGGCACCGCGCCCAAACCATCGCCGTGCTGGATGCGGATACCGGCGCGGTTCTGGATACCCGTAACGTGAGCAACATGCAAAACGGCGTGTACATGGTATGGAACATCAAGGGACACGTCAAGTTCCGCCTGACCAACCTGGTTTCAGGCTCCGGCCCCAACGCGGTTTTGAGCGGCGTGTTCTTCGACTGACGCTCACCCGACACCCGACATTCCTGTCAAACACAAGCATACGCCGCCTTTCTTCTGCAATGGAAGGAAGGTGGCGTATGCTTGCCTGCGCAATTTTCCGTAATAATAAACTCTGCGCCGTAACATACGCGGCGGAGAAGTGTCCAACAAAAAGTGACAAATTCTCCGTTTAGCGTATATAATAAAGACTGACTATCCAACTTCGTTCAGCAGGAACCCATCAGGAACCAAATTGTGGAGCGTGGAGCATGGTTGCAGCAAAACGGCTGAGAATTTTAGCGGGAATAGTGGTTTATAGCGCTATTCGGCATGAGCGTCGGCGTACATGCGCAGGACAAAGTGACCACTCCCAAAGTCGGCGACCCCATCCGCAAAGCGCTGTTCAATGCCATGCGCCCCGCGTTTGAAAAAGATTTGAAGCAAAAGGTCATTTTTCAGGTGGACGTTCTGAAAATGCTGAATGGCTGGGCGTTCATCACAGGCAAGCCCCGGCAGCCCGATCAGTCGCCCATCAACTACAAGAAAACGCGGTATCAGGCCGACATCAAAGAAGGCGCGTTCGACGACGGGTACTGCGCCCTGCTGCACAACACCAACGGCAAGTGGAAACTAGTAACGTATGAAATCGGCGCAACCGATGTCGCGTATGCCGGATGGGCAAAACAATACCATGCGCCCAAAGCCATTATTCCTTATAATGAGTAAGCGTTAGGCGCTTTGCTTTCGCCTACGCAAAACCCGTGTGTCGCAAAAACATCCAAACACGCAGCACCTAAAACCCTAAAACCGTATTCACCTGCATCACGGGGAGACCAGAACATGCTATCTATACCGGGCAACCATCATCGCGATTGTGACGGCATCACGCGCCGCGAACTGCTGCGCATCGGCGGCGCGGGCATGTTGGGCATCAGCCTGTCCACCATCCTGGAACTGGAAGCCCACGCGGATAAAACCGCCATCCTCCACAAGCCCAACGGCAAAAACGGCTTCGGCGCGGCCAAGTCCGTGATTATGATTTATTTGCAGGGCGGGCCGAGCCACATTGACATCTGGGACCCCAAGCCCGACGCGCCTACCAACGTGCGCGGCGACTTTAAGCCCATCAAAACCAACGTGCCGGGTATCTGGCTGTCGGAAGTGATGCCGCTTCTGGCGCAGCAGATGGACAAGGCCACGCTGATACGCTCCGTTTCCTACACGCCCAACGGCCTGTTCAACCACACCGCCGCCATGTACCAGATGCTCACGGGCGAGCAGGCGGACAAAGTCTCGCCCTCCGGCCAGTTGGAGCCGCCTTCCCCGACGGATTACCCGAACTTAGGCTCCCATATCGCCAAGTTTTTGCCGCCGGATGTGCCCATGCTGCCGTTCGTGATGCTGCCGCGCCCTCTGCAAGAGTCCAACGTTATCGGCAAAGCGGGTACGGCGGGATTTTTGGGCAAAGCCTACGACCCCTACTATCTGTTCCCACCCGGCGCGGATACCGACGCGCTGGCAATGGACAAAATCAAACTGGACGATCTGACTCTCCGCGCCGACGTGTCCAAGTCCCGGCTGGAAAACCGCGCCAATCTGCGCAAAGTGATTGACGACGGCATGCCGGAACTGGAAAAAGCCGTCAGCAGCTACGCGCTCGACAGCTACTACGACAAGGCGCTTGGGCTGATATTGTCCGGGCGGGCGCGCAAAGCCTTTGATTTGAACGAGGAACCGGCCAAAGTGCGCGACCGTTACGGACGGCATGTGTTCGGGCAATCGTGCCTGATGGCTCGCCGCCTGATCGAAGCCGGAACCCGCTTCGTGCAGGTGAACTGGCCTTCGGTTGCCAATGGCGACCCGAAAGTGACCGCCTGGGACACCCACGCCGCTAACTTCGGGCCACTGAAAAACCTACACTGCCCCAAACTCGACAGCGCGCTTTCCGGCCTGTTGGAAGACCTGCACCAGCGCGGGATGCTGAAAGACACGCTCGTCCTTGCCATTGGCGAGTTCGGACGCTCGCCGCGCCTGGGCGTGTCCACGTCCGGCAACGGCAACGCGCCGGATGGGCGCGACCACTGGCCGTACTGCTACACGGCGCTGATCGCGGGCGGCGGCGTTCCCGGCGGACGCTTGTACGGCAAGTCCGACGCAACAGCGAGCAGCCCGGCGGAAAACCCGGTGCATCCGACCGACATTCTTCGCCACCATCTACCACGCGCTCGGCATCTCGCCCGACACCATCATCTACAACCATCTCAACCAGCCCCGCGAACTGGTCAAAGGCAAAGTCGTCACCGGCCTGTTCTCCTAATCGCTTTGCCTTTAGCACAAACGCCGATGCGCCTCGCAGAAAATTTCTGCGAGGCGCATCGTAACGAGTTCAATCCGCTAATTTTTCTTTTGTTCCAAACGTGTTCGCAGTTCTTCATTTTCGCGCTGCAGCGCTTCCAGTTGTTCTCGCAACGTTTTGTTCTCTTGTTCCGCCTGCGAAGCGGCGGGAAGCAGTAAATGGTCCGAACGCAATATGATGTTTTCCAGACGCAGGCGTTGCATTTCGCGCTCACTTTCCGCTTTTTCGCGGTCACGCTGGAACTCGAAAGTGAGACGCTGAAAAGCTTCTGTCAAACGATCTACTTTGTGATTTAGAGCCTTCATGTCTTCCCGCAGTTCTTTGATGTTTTCCTTGCCCTGTTGAACATCACGGGTGAGCGTAATGACTTGCTTCACAAAGTCAACAAGTTGGTTTGCCATTCTCTAGGAAGCCCTCTGAAGCGCATCTAACTGCGCTTCAATCTGCAGGAGAAGTTGATCGGTGTGCGCGGAGATAATACGTGTTTCCGCCTTCAAGCGATCAATATCGGCTTGATCGTTTCGCATTCGTTCCTGAAGGCTGTCGAACTCTTGAAAAAATAGGTTTAGAACTGTTTCCTGCTCGGTTTCGGCAGGCGACAAGGGCTGTGTCATCATATCGCTCATAGAATTGCACCTCCGCTTGTGGCATCATGCAGAATTATGATCTGCATTCCCCTTCATTATACACCGGAACCTTGCCATTTCGGGAAGGTTCAGTAGACCTCTTTCATAAGTCTGCTCAATGAGATGGGGATCGTAGTGTTCGCAAGGACTTATGAAAGAGGTCTATTACAAGCCAAGCAGGGCGAACGCATCTAAAATGATCAATAACTATCAAGCTTTGGTGACTGCGCCCTGACCTGCGCCAGCCCTTTCCCTGATTACCAACTCCAAAAATCAGAAAAACAGGCAAAAAACCTGCAACCTTCTCTGTACAACAGCCGTCAAAGAACGTAAACGCACGTCTACTAAGCACTCAGGTGGCGGGACGTTGAATGTTCACAGTTCCTAACAACATAACAACGAACAACCTGACAACCTAACCCGGAAGGGAGGTGCAAGATGATGCCTGTATATACTCGTCCGCCTTAACCATGCGGAGGTCACCACGCCTCTCCTTACAATTTGACACAACGAGACACCGGGCTGGAAGCGCTGCATTGCCAAGATTTCGACGCTGTCTCTACATATTTTCCTAATCTTTAGCCGCGTTCGCCCTGCCAACAAAGATAAAGACGGCGGAAAGTAACAGACTGGCGGGTAGAATGAGGAAATTGTTTTTCATTTTTAACCTGCTATAAGCAGGCGAACACTGTCTGAACCATGATTTTTATGATTTCAGGATTAAGTATGATTGAGGATACGCGCCATCATGGTAATCCTTTAATCACATAAATCATGGTTCAGACAGTCTACCTGGGGAAGGCGACGCGCACGGCATGAGCCTGTTTATTGACGGCACAATCATTCTTCTCTACTTCGCGCTTATTACCTACGTCGGGTTGGCGATGGGGAAGCGCGACAACAGCCTGCGCGATTTTGCGCTTGGCGGGCGGAATATTCCCTGGTGGGCGGTGATGGCGTCCATTATCGCGGCGGAAACCAGCGCGGCCACGTTTTTGGGCGCTCCGGGCGAGGGGTACGACAAGCGCAGCATGGTCTACGTGCAGCTTGTGATGGGCGTCATCATCGGGCGCTTTCTCATCGGCAATTTTTTCCTCAAGCCCTACTACACCTATAAAGTCTACACGGTCTATGATTATCTGGGCGTTCGCTTCGGACCTCGCACCAAGAATTATGTTTCGGGCCTGTTTCTGGTCATGCGAACATTGGCGTCGGGAACGCGATTGTTTATACCGTCGCTCGTAATGGTGCTGGTGTGGCGCTTGTTTACGAATGGTGGGCAGCCTGTCGCGTTCAGTCAGCAGGCTGTCAACAGCGTCAGTCCGTATGTCATTGCCATTGTCGCGCTGACCGCGTTCACCTGCATTTATACGGCAATGGGCGGTATCAAGGCGGTTATCTGGACGGACGTGATACAGGCGTGTCTGATGTTCGGCGGCGCCCTGATCGCCATCGGCACACTGCTGCATCACGTCGGCGGCTTTGCTGCGGTTGCCCGGAGTGTGCCGAACATGACGCATATACAGGGCTACTTCCTGACCGGGTTGGAACCGGATGCCGTTGCCGCGTGGCAGGCGAAAGAGCATGTACAGGCTATGACGTTCAGGCAGTATGTTCGGCTCGTGTTTGCCAGTGATTACACCCTGTTTTCCGCCCTGATCGCTTCCACATTGACCAACATGGCCGCGTTCGGCACGGATCAGGACATGGTGCAGCGGATGCTCACCGCCACGACGTACAAAAGCGCGCGGCGCAGCCTGCTCACCGCCGCGTTCATGGACATTCCCATCGCCGCCGCGTTTACGTTTATCGGCATCCTGCTGTACGTGTATTATCAGCAGGACCCGACGTACAAGCCCGCCGCCAACTCGGACGTGTTCGGCGCGTATATCTTAAATGTCATGCCGACGGGAATACGCGGGCTGGTGCTGGCAGGCGTGTTCGCAACCGCTATGGGATCGCTGTCCGCCGCGCTCAACGCGCTGGCGACAAGCGCGACGAATGACTGGTACATTCCCCGCATCGCGGCGCGTCTGCCCCATGCCGACGAAGCGCAGGTTGTGCGGGCGGCGCGCGGGTTTACCCTGCTGTTCGCCGGCCTGATGGTTCTCATTGCCGTCGCGTTCGCCAAAGCCAAAGTGACCGATCCGAACATCCGCATCATTCCCGTTGTATTGGGCATTGCCGGATTCATTCTCGGCCCCATGCTCGGCGTGTTTCTCATCGGCATGTTCACGCGCAACCGGGGTTCGGATCGGGGCAACATCCTGGCCGTCACCCTCGGTCTGATGGCGACAATTATTTTAGGCCGCCTGCACCTTACGCTTGCCAATACCTTCTTTCCGTCAAGCAGCCCGCAGCCGCGTTTCACAGCCCCCGACTGGCTGCCGCAAGTATCGTTTACATGGTTCGCCATGATCGGCGCATTGGTCGTATTCAGCGTGGGCGTGTTGTTCCGCACCCCGGCCTACGTTCTGGAAGCCGCCAAACGCAAAGCGGAGGAAGCAATTGAAGGAGGAGACCAGCCTCTGGTGCTGCGTGACGTTAAGAGCAGTTGAAGGACAGTCGAACGAAGTTGGCGCGAAGGCCACGAAATAAATTGTTGCTGTAGGGCGTTCCGCCTGCATAAGAGCCTCGTTAAAGGATAGGATAGGCTCGGACGGCGCGTACAAGCTGCTCCGGCGGCGCCTGCTGCCCTTCGGCAATCGGGCGCAGCAGCACGGTCTGCGGCTGTTCTTTGGCCGGGTCTGACGAGGGACGTACCAGCCGTTCCGGGGCGGGCAGATAGTGTACCGTGCTTGCCAGCAAGGGAACGCCCGCGTCTATTTTCCGGGAATGGGTCAGGCACCACCTTGCGCTGACGGAACAAACATAGATCAGCACGGGCAGAAACAGCATCAGCCAAACGCAGTCCGTCGTGACAAGCGCCTGCAATGCAGGCAGGGGCGCAAAGCGCAGAATGCCGAAGGCAAAACAGAGCACAATCACCAGCCCGGCATACGCCGCCAGATAGAATAGCAGGCTGTCTAGCCACCAAAAACCGCGCTTGACCTGCGCCCGCAGATACGCGCCCTTGCTCACAACCCGCTTACTCGTCGCGTTCGGCTCCATGCCTGCTCCTCCTGCTCTTATCCCGCTTCCCCTGTTCAATCCTCTCCCGTTCAATTTCGACAGGCATCACAAGAATTCCTGCTTTGCCGGTATCTCGGTATCTCGCTACAGCTATTGGCTCAAACGGCTTCCAATCATGCCGCCAATGCCCGCGCAAAGGGCTGAGGGAGCAATATCAGTAAAGCCATGCGGTTCGCCCATCAGAAGATGCAGCAGCCATAAAGCGAAAAAACAAGCAAGAACCATGTAAATGTATGTGACCGAACGGCTATACTGCCTTTGCCGGTTCTTCATGGCTACTCCTAATTTATGGGCAGGGTTCAAAAGAGAAGATTGTTTGGAAACAACATGCGGGCAGCGCGCGTCCCATTAGTATATTGATTTGTCGGGCGCTTTGAACTTATTTTACAGTCTTATTCCGTTGTACGAAGACTTTACTTTCCGCGTTTCCAAACCAGCCTGCGCAGACCTGGGGCGCGTCTGTAAAACACAGCAGAAATTCAGCATCGTTGCTTATGAGCAGCAGGAAGATAGAGAGCCGCCGTATATGACTACTTCCAATGCAAACCCTTCCAATTCCACTCCGCGCCCGCGCCGCCAGCCGCCCCTGATTCTGGTCGCCGACGATGTTGGCGTTCAGGTTCGCCTGACTACATTATGTTTGGAGCGGGCAAATTATGCGGTCATGGCGTGTTCCAATGGCAAGGATGCGCTGGAAAGCATCCAGGCCAACCTGCCCGATCTGGTACTGCTCGACGTAGATATGCCGGGCATGAACGGCTTTCAAGTCTTGGATGCGCTGCGCCGCGACCCCGCAACGCAGACTATTCCCGTCATCATGCTGACAGCCCACGCCAAAGATTCCGGGCTGTTCGACGAGTGGGCCACGTCTGCCGACGCTTTTATGACCAAGCCGTTCAGTCCGCAGCAACTTGTGCAGGCAGTTAAGCAGGTTTTCGGGGAATAGGTTTGTAGGGTGTTAGGGTTTTAAGGTTTTAGATTTCAAGTTGTTAGGGTTGCAGTATTCGCGCGAACCGCGACGTGAAGGCTTTTGCGCGTTTTAGGTTCCAAGTTGTTAGGGCTGCAGGGTTCTATGGGCGCGGGGTTTTAGGAGAACAAACTAATGCGTAAGATCAGGGAAACGGGTAAGGCGGCGGTAGGCGGGGGGCGGAGCGCGCAGTCCGGCGCGGGCGTGTTCTATCACATGAGCGAGGCGGAGTACGAGGAGATGCTTGCCGACCCCGCCTGCGACACAGAGTTGTTTGCAGGCGAGGCCGTGGAGATACTGGAGAAAAAGCGCGTTGAGCCGGAACTGGCCTACAAAATACGCGAGGACGTTATCCGGCAAGCCGGTTTGGGCTACTGGATTGATATGTAGGCGTACCTGCTCCAATACGTGCCAATCAACCTAAAACCCTGAAACCATAACACCCTGAAACCCTACTCACACTGCCGCGCCCCGTCCCGGCTGACGCGCGGCAACCTTAGCCACAATGTTCGGACCGTGATCGGTTTCCCAGCAGCGCTTGGCGGCAGGAAACACTTTGCCGGGATTGCACAGGTTGTTGCGGTTGAACACGCCTTTGAGTTTCGCCATCAAATCCAGGTCGCTGTCGGTAAACATCATGGTCATGGCTTCCTGCTTTTCCACGCCGATGCCATGCTCGCCCGTAATCGAGCCGCCCACGTCCACGCACAACTGCAAAATCTCCTCGCCCGCATGAAGCACGTTCTGCACCGCGCCCGGATCGCGCTCATCGAACATTAAATTCGGGTGCAGGTTGCCGTCGCCCGCATGGAACACGTTGCCCACCTCCAGGCCATGCCGAGCGGCAATAGCCCGCACTTCGCGGATCACTTCAGGCAGTTTGGTGCGCGGGATTACGCCGTCGTGCGTAACCATAGACTTGCCCAATCGTCCCAATGCCCCGAACGCCTGCTTACGCGCTTTCCACAGCAGGGCGCGTTCCAGATCGGTACTCGCGGATCGCACTTCCCGCGCTCCGTTGCGCTGCGCGATTTCGCGGCAATGGGCCGCTTCCTCATCCAAGCCGACTTCCAGGCCGTCCACTTCCATAATCAGCACGGCTTCGGCGTCCAGAGGAAATCCCAGGTGAAACGCTTCCTCACACGCCTTGATGATAAAGGTGTCAATGAGTTCCAGCGCGGCGGGCAAAACGCCCTCGGCGATTAAATCCGAAACCGTTTGCGTGGCCTGATCTACCGTTTCAAAGATCGCCAGCAGGGTACGCACGGACTGCGGCAGGGGCGTCAGGCGAATGGTCACTTCTGTCACCAATCCCATCGTGCCTTCCGAACCGACGATAAGGCCGACAAGATCGTAACCAGGCGCGTCTTCGGCCTTGCCGCCTAAATGGACGATTTCCCCATCCGGCAGCACCATTGTCAGGCCGGTGACGTGGTTGGTGGTGACGCCATATTTGAGCGTGTGCGGCCCGCCGGAATTTTCCGCGACATTGCCGCCCACCGTACACGCGCCCTGACTGGACGGATCGGGCGCGTAGTGCAGATGGTCACTCTTAACCTTTTTGGTGAGGTAGGTGTTGACCACGCCCGCCTGCGCAATCATGCGGCGATTGGGCACATCCGTTTCCAGAATTTTGTTGAGTCGGATGGTGGACAAAATGACGCCGCCATGCGTGGCCGTCGCGCCGCCCGACAGCCCGGTTCCCGCCCCGCGCGGAATAAACGGAACGTTCAGCCGATTGCACAATTGAACAATTTTCGCCACCTGTTGCGTGTCGGTTGGCAGCACAACGGCGTCCGGGTAATGCTTTTCCGGCGAATAGGCGTCACTATCATACGCGCGCATTTCTGCTTTGCTAGCCAGCACGTTTTCATGCCCGACAATATGCCGCAGTTCTCGTATCAGTTCCATGCGTTTTCTCCATATACGCCAAGCAGTAAGCAAGTAGTTGAAAATCACTTCCATTTCCACGCTCCACTTTCACGGCTTATCGCGACAACGAAACTTTGTGCGGCAACGCTTGCCGGTTCTCAACTTCGCGCTTATTACCTACGTTGGGTTGGCGATGGGGAAGCGTGACAACAGCCTGCGCGATTTTGCGCTTGGCGGGCGGTATATTCCCTGGTGGGCGGTGATGGCATCCATTATCGCGGCGGAAACCAGCGCGGCCACGTTTTTGGGCGCTCCGGGCGAAGGGTACGACAAGCGCAGCATGGTCTACGTGCAGCTTGTGATGGGCGTCATTATCGGGCGCTTTCTCATCGGCAATTTTTTCCTCAAGCCTTACTACACTACAAAGTCTACACGGTCTACGATTATCTGGGCGTTCGCTTCGGGCCTCGCACCAAGAATTATGTTTCGGGCCTGTTTCTGGTCATGCGGACATTGGCGTCGGGAACGCGATTGTTTATACCGTCGCTCGTGATGGTGCTGGTGTGGCGCTTGTTTACGAACGGTGGGCAGCCTGTCGCGTTCAGCCAGCAGGCTGTCAACAGCGTCAGTCCGTATGTCATTGCCATTGTCGCGCTGACCGCGTTCACCTGCATTTATACGGCAATGGGCGGTATCAAGGCGGTTATCTGGACGGACGTGATACAGGCGTGTCTGATGTTCGGCGGCGCCCTGATCGCCATCGGCACACTGCTGCATCATGTCGGCGGCTTTGATGCGGTTGCCCGGAGTGTGCCGAACATGACGCATATACAGGGCTACTTCCTGACCGGGTTGGAACCGGATGCTGTTGCCGCGTGGCAGGCAAAAGAGCATGTGCAGGCTATGACGTTCGGGCAGTATGTTCGGCTCGTGTTTGCCAGTGATTACACCCTGTTTTCCGCCCTGATCGCTTCCACATTGACCAACATGGCCGCGTTCGGCACGGATCAGGACATGGTGCAGCGGATGCTCACCGCCACGACGTACAAAAGCGCGCGGCGCAGCCTGCTCACCGCCGCGTTCATGGACATTCCCATCGCCGCCGCGTTTACGTTTATCGGCATCCTGCTGTACGTGTATTATCAGCAGGACCCGACGTACAAGCCCGCCGCCAACTCGGACGTGTTCGGCGCGTATATCCTAAATGTCATGCCGACGGGAATACGCGGGCTGGTGCTGGTAGGCGTGTTCGCAACCGCTATGGGATCGCTGTCCGCCGCGCTGAACGCGCTGGCGACAAGCGCGACGAATGACTGGTACATTCCCCGCATCGCGGCGCGTCTGCCCCATGCCGACGAAGCGCAGGTTGTGCGGGCGGCGCGCGGGTTTACCCTGCTGTTCGCCGGCCTGATGGTTCTCATTGCCGTCGCGTTCGCCAAAGCCAAAGTGACCGATCCGAACATCCGCATCATTCCCGTTGTATTGGGCATTGCCGGATTTATTCTCGGCCCCATGCTCGGCGTGTTTCTCATCGGCATGTTCACGCGCAACCGGGGTTCGGATCGGGGCAACATCCTGGCCGTCACCCTCGGCCTGATGGCGACAATTATTTTAGGCCGCCTGCACCTTACGCTTGCCAATACCTTCTTTCCGTCAAGCAGCCCGCAGCCGCGTTTCACAGCCCCCGACTGGCTGCCGCAAGTATCGTTTACATGGTTCGCCATGATCGGCGCATTGGTCGTATTCAGCGTGGGCGTGTTGTTCCGCACCCCGGCCTACGTTCTGGAAGCCGCCAAACGCAAAGCGGAGGAAGCAATTGAAGGAGGAGACCAGCCTCTGGTGCTGCGTGACGTTAAGAGCAGTTGAAGGACAGTCGAACGAAGTTGGCACGAAGGCCACGAAATAAATTGTTGCTGTAGGGCGTTCCGCCTGCATAAGAGCCTCGTTAAAGGATAGGATAGGCTCGGACGGCGCGTACAAGCTGCTCCGGCGGCGTCTGCTGCCCTTCGGCAATCGGGCGCAGCAGCACGGTCTGCGGCTGTTCTTTGGCCGGGTCTGACGAGGGACGTACCAGCCGTTCCGGGGCGGGCAGATAGTGTACCGTGCTTGCCAGCAAGGGAACGCCCGCGTCTATTTTCCGGGAATGGGTCAGGCACCACCTTGCGCTGACGGAACAAACATAGATCAGCACGGGCAGAAACAGCATCAGCCAGAACGCAGTCCGTCGTGACAAGCGCCTGCAATGCAGGCAGGGGCGCAAAGCGCAGAATGCCGAAGGCAAAACAGAGCACAATCACCAGCCCGGCATACGCCGCCAGATAGAATAGCAGGCTGTCTAGCCACCAAAAACCGCGCTTGACCTGCGCCCGCAGATACGCGCCCTTGCTCACAACCCGCTTACTCGTCGCGTTCGGCTCCATGCCTGCTCCTCCTGCTCTTATCCCGCTTCCCCTGTTCAATCCTCTCCCGTTCAATTTCGACAGGCATCACAAGAATTCCTGCTTTGCCGGTATCTCGGTATCTCGCTACAGCTATTGGCTCAAACGGCTTCCAATCATGCCGCCAATGCCCGCGCAAAGGGCTGAGGGAGCAATATCAGTAAAGCCATGCGGTTCGCCCATCAGAAGATGCAGCAGCCATAAAGCGAAAAAACAAGCAAGAACCATGTAAATGTATGTGACCGAACGGCTATACTGCCTTTGCCGGTTCTTCATGGCTACTCCTAATTTATGGGCAGGGTTCAAAAGAGAAGATTGTTTGGAAACAACATGCGGGCAGCGCGCGTCCCATTAGTATATTGATTTGTCGGGCGCTTTGAACTTATTTTACAGTCTTATTCCGTTGTACGAAGACTTTACTTTCCGCGTTTCCAAACCAGCCTGCGCAGACCTGGGGCGCGTCTGTAAAACACAGCAGAAATTCAGCATCGTTGCTTATGAGCAGCAGGAAGATAGAGAGCCGCCGTATATGACTACTTCCAATGCAAACCCTTCCAATTCCACTCCGCGCCCGCGCCGCCAGCCGCCCCTGATTCTGGTCGCCGACGATGTTGGCGTTCAGGTTCGCCTGACTACATTATGTTTGGAGCGGGCAAATTATGCGGTCATGGCGTGTTCCAATGGCAAGGATGCGCTGGAAAGCATCCAGGCCAACCTGCCCGATCTGGTACTGCTCGACGTAGATATGCCGGGCATGAACGGCTTTCAAGTCTTGGATGCGCTGCGCCGCGACCCCGCAACGCAGACTATTCCTGTCATCATGCTGACAGCCCACGCCAAAGATTCCGGGCTGTTCGACGAGTGGGCCACGTCTGCCGACGCTTTTATGACCAAGCCGTTCAGTCCGCAGCAACTTGTGCAGGCAGTTAAGCAGGTTTTCGGGGAATAGGTTTGTAGGGTGTTAGGGTTTTAAGGTTTTAGGTTTCAAGTTGTTAGGGTTGCAGTATTCGCGCGAACCGCGACGTGAAGGCTTTTGCGCGTTTTAGGTTCCAAGTTGTTAGGGTTGCAGGGTTCTATGGGCGCGGGGTTTTAGGAGAACAAACTAATGCGTAAGATCAGGGAAACGGGTAAGGCGGCGGTAGGCGGGGGGCGGAGCGCGCAGTCCGGCGCGGGCGTGTTCTATCACATGAGCGAGGCGGAGTACGAGGAGATGCTTGCCGACCCCGCCTGCGACACAGAGTTGTTTGCAGGCGAGGCCGTGGAGATACTGGAGAAAAAGCGCGTTGAGCCGGAACTGGCCTACAAAATACGCGAGGACGTTATCCGGCAAGCCGGTTTGGGCTACTGGATTGATATGTAGGCGTACCTGCTCCAATACGTGCCAATCAACCTAAAACCCTGAAACCATAACACCCTGAAACCCTACTCACACTGCCGCGCCCCGTCCCGGCTGGCGCGCGGCAACCTTAGCCACAATGTTCGGGCCGTGATCGGTTTCCCAGCAGCGCTTGGCGGCAGGAAACACTTTGCCGGGATTGCACAGGTTGTTGCGGTTGAACACGCCTTTGAGTTTTGCCATCAAATCCAGGTCGCTGTCGGTAAACATCATGGTCATGGCTTCCTGCTTTTCCACGCCGATGCCATGCTCGCCCGTAATCGAGCCGCCCACGTCCACGCACAACTGCAAAATCTCCTCGCCCGCATGAAGCACGTTCTGCACCGCGCCCGGATCGCGCTCATCGAACATTAAATTCGGGTGCAGGTTGCCGTCGCCCGCATGGAACACGTTGCCCACCTCCAGGCCATGCCGAGCCGCAATGGCGCGCACTTCGCGGATCACTTCAGGCAGTTTGGTGCGCGGGATTACGCCGTCGTGCGTGACCATAGACTTGCCCAATCGTCCCAATGCCCCGAACGCCTGCTTGCGCGCTTTCCACAGCAGGGCGCGTTCCAGATCGGTACTCGCGGACCGCACTTCCCGCGCTCCGTTACGCTCGCGCGATTTCGCGGCAATGGGCCGCTTCCTCATCCAAGCCGACTTCCAGGCCGTCCACTTCCATAATCAGCACGGCTTCGGCGTCCAGGGGAAATCCCAGGTGAAACGCTTCCTCACACGCCTTGATGATAAAGGTGTCAATGAGTTCCAGCGCGGCGGGCAAAACGCCCTCGGCGATTAAATCCGAAACCGTTTGCGTGGCCTGATCTACCGTTTCAAAGATCGCCAGCAGGGTACGCACGGACTGCGGCAGGGGCGTCAGGCGAATTGTCACTTCTGTCACCAATCCCATCGTGCCTTCCGAACCGACGATAAGGCCGACAAGATCGTAACCCGGCGCGTCTTCGGCCTTGCCGCCCAAATGGACGATTTCCCCATCCGGCAGCACCATTGTCAGGCCGGTAACGTGGTTGGTGGTGACGCCATATTTGAGCGTGTGCGGTCCGCCGGAATTTTCCGCCACATTGCCGCCCACCGTACACGCGCCCTGACTGGACGGATCGGGCGCGTAGTGCAGATGGTCGCTCTTAACCTTCTTTGTCAGGTAGGTATTGACCACGCCCGCCTGCGCGATCATGCGGCGATTGGGCACATCGGTTTCCAGAATCTTGTTGAGCCGAATGGTGGACAAAATGACGCCGCCCTGCGTGGCCGTCGCGCCGCCCGACAGCCCGGTTCCCGCCCCACGCGGCACAAACGGGACGTTCAGCCGATTGCACAGTTTGACAATTTGCGCCACCTGTTGCGTGTCGGTTGGCAGCACAACGGCGTCCGGGTAATGCTTTTCCGGCGAATAGGCGTCACTATCATACGCGCGCATTTGCGCTTTGCTAGCCAGCACGTTTTCATGCCCGACAATCTGCCGCAGTTCTCGTATCAGTTCCATGCGTTTTCTCCATTTACGCCAAGCAGTAAGCAAGTAGTTGAAAGTTACTCCCATTACCACGCTCCACTTTCACGGCTTATCGCGACAACGAAACTTTGTGCGGCGGCGCTTGCCAATTCTCAATGTAAATCGCGCCGCTTTTTCCAAAACGGTACGTGACCGGAACCGTATCGCCAACATGCGTCCAGGTAAGGCGTTCATCATCAGCGACATCATTGCCGGGTATGACACTGAGGCCAGCCTGTACGCCCCTCTATGCGAAACGTCAGATTGACGCTGTACCCCCGTTTGCTGCTTATGGGAGTCATAGTTGCTACAACCGCCGTTCCCGAACGAAGCGGCGCGTTGGCTATATCTCGCTCTCGAAGATTTACACGCAGAAGACTGCCGCCAACTATGTAGACAATCAAAGTCAGAGGCAACAGCGATATAAGAACTATCTTCGCTGCCATCTGAACCTTAAAGCGTAAGGAGAACAGGTGTTGTTTTTGCGTAGTTGTTTGCGATTCGCGCATGGTTCTTCGCTCCATACGATTACCATTGGCAACGCGCCCGCAGGTACTTTTATCGGCGTCTTCCTACTTTCGGCGCGTTCCGAACAGACGGACGTGGTTCTGTTCGCTTCGTACCCGGAACATCTGCAGGCTTTATATTTGGAGGCGTTTGCATTACTTTCGTCGCAAGCAATGGTTCGCTTCCGGCAATCGGCGTTGTCGCCAAACGTGGCGATTGCAGCCAGGCGGTAATCACGCCGACGGCAATAAGGATAATCGCCTGAAATGTTGCAAGAAGGGCGTAATTCTGGTGCAGATCATGAAACAATTTTACATTTGCTTGCTGCCTTGCGGCGTCCATTTGTGGCAGCAGCATACGTAAATTAAATTCCGCCAGCAGCAACGCGCCGAACGTCAGCAGTTGCCGGATGCCGTCCGCCACAAACAACGCGCGAACCGCCTGATACCGACGCCGCAAGGCAAACTGCGCCCCCGCCATCGCAATGCCGCACATTTCCACCAGGCCGGTAAAACCGCGCAGGCAATTGCCAACAACCGTTTCCGCTTCCCGAACCGTCAGCCCGGACGCCTGAAACGCCGCCGGCATCACCGCCAGCCACAGCGTCACCAATCCGCCCAGCCACACCGCCAGCGCCAGCAGATGCAATCCATCCAGCAACGCGGGAACCCAAGATTTCATAGCCAGTTTCATACGCGCCCCAAGCCTTCAAAAGACATTCTTCTCAACGCCCAACACTCAACGCTTGTTCACAGTATAGCATACGCAGCCCTACCCCTTGCAGGAAAAAATCTTCTTCTATATCCCCTCTTCTGTCTTCTGTCTTCTCTTCTTCTTTTCTTCTCTTCTGTCTTCCATCTTCCTCTCCCGAATTGACACTGTTCTGTTTGACGCGGTATACTAGCCCAATCATAAAATTTTCAACCTTTGGCTGCGCGAACGGCGGCCATACCCTTTGCAAGACCATGTGCCACACGGGAGGAAGACGATGCAGGAAACGGAAATCGGAGTGCGCGAGGGGCTTAGTTTTGACGATGTGCTGCTGCTGCCCCGCGATACCGACATCACTCCCGGCGAGGTGGACCCGCGTACCACCATTGCGGGCGACATCACGCTCCGCTCGCCCATTCTAAGTTCGCCGATGGATCGCGTTACCGAAGCCCGCATGGCGATTGCGATGGCCCGCGAAGGCGGATTAGGGATTATCCACCGCAACATGAGTCCTGAAATGCAGGCGCAGGAAGTGGACAAAGTGAAGCGCAGCGAACACGGCATTATCGTAGACCCCATCAGCCTGCCGCCCGATAAATCCATCCGCGACGCCCTGCAAATCATGGAGCGCTACCACATTTCCGGCGTACCCATCACCGAACCGGAAACCGGGCGATTGGTTGGCATCCTCACCAACCGCGACATCCGCTTTGAAACCGATTTTGCGCGTCCCATCAGCGACATTATGACAAGCGACCGTTCCCCCAAAGGCGGACTGGTGACGGCTCCGCTCGGAACCACGCTGGAACAGGCGCAGAACATTTTGCAGCAGCATCGCATCGAAAAACTCCCGATTGTGGACAGCAACCGCAAACTGCTCGGCCTGATTACCATTAAGGACATCCAAAAAGTCCGCCAGTTCCCCAACGCCACCAAAGACGCGCGTGGGCGGCTGCGCTGCGGCGCTGCGATTGGACCCTTGCGCGATCCGGTCGGGCGAACCGCTGCGCTGGTCGAGGCGGGCGTGGACGTGATTGTGATTGACGCGGCGCACGGACATTCGCGCGGTGTCCTGAATGCGTTGCGGGCGGTCAAAAGCGAGTTTCCCAACCTGATCGTTATCGCCGGGAATGCGGCGACAGCGGAAAGCGCGCGGGATTTGGCCCAGGCGGGCGCGGATGCGCTCCGGGTCGGGTTGGGCGGTGGAAGCATCTGCACCACGCGCATCGTCAGCGGCGTGGGCGTTCCGCAATTAACGGCCATCATGGACTGCGCCAAAGAAGCCGCGCGTTACGGCATTGCCGTGATTGCGGATGGGGGCATCCGATGGAGCGGCGACGCGGTAAAAGCCCTTGCGGGCGGAGCCTCGGCGATTATGGTCGGCAACATGCTTGCGGGCGCGCAGGAAGCGCCCGGCGAAGTGATTTTGTATCAGGGCCGCGCCTACAAAGATTACCGGGGCATGGGCAGCGAAGCCGCCATGCGCGAAGGGTCCAGCGACCGTTACGGGCAGGCAAGCACGGCTCAATTCGTGCCCGAAGGCGTGGAAGGCCGCGTTCCCTACAAGGGCGCGCTGCACGATACCATTCATCAGCTTATGGGCGGCATCCGCTCCGGCATGGGCTATATCGGGGCGCACACCCTTGCCGACCTGCACGAGCGGGCGCAGTTCATGCGGATTACAGGCGCAAGCCTGCGCGAGTCCCACGTCCACGACGTCTGGATCACCAAAGAGCCACCGAACTATTCCAGCGAATACGCCATGAACGACATTCCGCGTGAGTAGACACCGTTGCGTGTACGCAAATAGGCTCTGATCTACCTGATTGATTTGTTCGTGACCGGGAAGCTAAACACATGCCAACGATTCACGCCGAACTATTCGGTGATAAGGCGGTACTGCCGCGTACAGAACTCGACACTCTGCTCAATCTTGCGCGGCAACACGAGAATGTAGAACTGATTGCGCAACAAGATAATGTTTCCACTGCTGAATTGATGCTGCTGGCGGAACAGGGAGGGGCATTCGATTTTCTAGCCGAGGATGAGGATGTGTATACGATTGACGACCTGAAGGTACGCTATAAATGAAGCGGGGCAAAATCGTTATATCGCCATTTCCTTTTACCGACTTGTCAGGTTCACAAAATTAAGGGCAGGAGGCCCAATACAAGCATGGCGGCATTGACAATTACAGCAGCAGCCTACCACGACAAAGTTTTGGGAGCCTGGCAGGGCAAAAGCGCGGGCGTCACGATGGGAGCCGGGCATCGCGGCCAGCTCGTGCCCGGACGCAACAATTTCTATAGCCCCATTCCCGGCCAGCCCGTCGCCAGCCTTGCCTTAGACTTTCCGCTCGTCTGGCTGCGCGCTCTGGAAGAAAGCGGACCGGATGTGGTTCCCGAAGACCTTGCCGTCGCCTGGCTGGAACATCTGGACTATGCGCAAGATGAGTTCGGCTATGCCGCGCTGAATTTGCGCCGGGGCCTGCCCCCACCCGCTTCGGGGGCACATTCCAACTGGTTCAAACACGCGACAGGCGGCCTGATGCGCGCGGACTTGTGGGCGATGATCGCGCCGGGTTCGCCGCAAACCGCCGCCGCGTATGCCTACCATGACGCCAAACTCGACCACAGCGAGGAAGGAGTTTGGGCGGCGATGTTTCTGGCCGCCCTGGGCAGCGCGGCCTTTTTCCTCAGCGATCCCATCATTCTGTCCACCATCGGGCTTGCCATGATCCCGCGCACCTGCCGCGTGGCGCGAGGCGTAAAAACCGCCATTGCCGCCTGGCAGCGGGCGGCAAGCTGGCTTGAAGCGCGCGAAAGCGTACAGCACGAAGTCGGTTCGCCCAATTACACAGACGCGCCACAAAACTTAGGGTTCTTCACCATCGGCCTCTTATATGGACAGCGCGATTTCGGCACATCGTTGTGCGCCGGAGTGAATTGCGGCTATGATTCCGAAGTAACAGGCGGCGCGCTCGGAGCCGTATTGGGCATTCTCAAGGGCAGTTCGCTTTTGCCCGAACCCTGGATTGCGCCCCTGGGCAACCTGCTTATTCCCGGAGCGGGGATGCGCGATATGGATGCGCCCCTGAGCCTGACCGAAGTGGCCGAACGCGCCGTCGCGCTCGGCAAGCGCGTGATCGCCGCGCGCTGCCCCGACCTGGAACTCACGGAAAACAGCCAATCCGCAGCCACTCCCCTCCCGGCAACGCCCATTGCCGCTCCCCCACCTGTGTCTTCTCCCTCGGCCTCCGACATTGCTTCCCGCTTCGCCGGCCTGGACTTTACGCCGGACGCAGAGGAAGAAGAGAAGAAAAGAAGAAAAGAAGAAGAGGAGAGAGGGGGAGAGGGAACAGGGGACAGGGAACAGGGAACAGAAGGAAAGATACAAGATACAAGATACAAGATACAAGAAGGAGTGGATGCTCTATCAACTATCAACTATCAACTATCAACTTCTGCTTCCTCCTTACCGGACTCTCCTCTTGCCGCCGCTACGCCGCCGCCCGCAGACATGAGCATCGCGCCCGGTGATGCGCAGCCTTACAAGCAATCTGCCGAACCTGTGGAACGCCCTCATGCCACTGATCCTGATCTGATTACAACCGCAGCCCCGCCCAACGCCGACGCTTTGGAGGAAGAAACGGGCATCACGCTGCAAGAGGATGAGGAAGAAAAGCAGGGAACAGGGAACAGGGTACAGGGTACAGAAGACACACAATCCCTAATCGGCAATCGGCAATCGGCAATCGAAAATTCTCCTCAACAGGAATTTACCGCGCAAACGTCGGCTTATAACACCAGCAATACGCCGTCCGCGTCCATGCTGTCTGCCGCTTTCAAGCCGCAGGCGGTGAGTCAAACGCCTGCCCCGCCTATCGGCACGGCTGCTGATCCTTCTGGCGGTACTCCGACCGCCGGCAGTTCTCCCGCGCCTGATCCGATTGACGCGATTGCGTGGGCGGACAGTACGCGGGTGAAGCCGCTGCTTATCACGCCGCCGAACGCGCTGGTCGGGCAGGCGGGTCCGCTTGAGGTCGTCATGGACACAGGAGAGTCACCCACGATTGCAGCCAACGTTCCCAAAACGCTCTCGTTCCATGTCACCAACCACAGTGGGGAGCCGTTTAGCGGGCGTATCACCCTGCTCGCGCCGCCCGGCTGGCAGATCGCCGCGCCGCCCACATTGGGACAGCACCAATTTCTGGCCGCGTATCAGGGTACGTTGCGCGCCGACTTTTCCGTCCGCGCCCCCGATGGCGCGGCGCGTATTGACATCGCCAATGCCGTTACCCTGCGGTTTACGCCCGACACCGGAGCGCCGCCGATGGAAGCCGAATTTGTTTTGTTGGGCGCAAGCTGCTGGTGGACGGTGGGGCCATTCGCCAATTTCGATGGCGAGGGCTTTGACCGCTCCTATCCCCCGGAAGACCGCCCCGGCATCAACGAAAGTTATATCAGCCGCAGCATGCAAAACGCGCGCTGGGAAAAGCGCGTGTTTACGGAAAGCGTTCTGGATTTGGAAGCGCTGTTTCGCGCCTCGTCGGGCGTGGTCTACGGGCAGACAATCCTGCGCAGTCCCACCGCCCGCGAAGCGCGGCTGGTCGCCAACACCAACAGCGGCGTCAAACTCTGGCTTAACAACGCGCTCGTGCTGCGCCGCTTTCATCGCGAACCGTTCCGTCCCCTTTTAGGCAGCGGCTCGTGGACAGCCGATGTGACGCTCAACGCCGGCGACAACGCCCTGATCGTCAAGTGGGTGCGCGGCACGGAACCGTTCCAGTTCAGCCTCACCGTCAGCGACCGTCAGGGACGCGGCTTGCCGGAGATTGGGAACACCAGTTGGTGAGGAAGTTGATAGTTGATAGTTGATAGCAGCATCCCTACTGTAGAGTGGCGTTATGCCGGTGAGTCCTCAGTTGCGAGATAGAACTATCAACTATCAACTATCAACTTGATACTCGGCGCTTTTACAAGGGCGCGGAAGCCGTTGGCGTCGAGCAGGGACAAAAAGGCGGAGATTGGCGGGCGGCGCAACAGATTTAGAATTTGCTGCGCCATTTCCGGCGGCACACCGCTCAGATTGTCCAGATGGGTTTCGCTGACTTGCAGCAGTTGTCCGTAGCTGTACAGGGTCAATCCCCACGCCACGCGCAGCGACGTATCCGTGTAGAGTATAATATTGTCGTTGAGCGGAATGGTACGCGCGAAATTTTCGTCAAAAACAGCGAAGGTCGCTTCCAAAACATCCTCGTCAGCCTCATAAATTAGTTCAAAAGACGCCATTTTGCTCTGCTCCTTCCGGTAATTCTTCCGTATAATGTACCATGCCATCATAATACCTACAGCGCGACAGTGCGCGGCAACCTTGCGGGCGAGATTTTAACCAGGATTACCCGTACTTAGGGTCCGTAAATGTATAACCTCCCGTTTGCAAAGGTCGGTGTTCCTGCTGGTTCGGGAACTTATACTTTTACGAACCCTTATCGCCCATTTACCGGCAGGTATCGGCCTACGGCTGCCGGAGTGTTGTTTTCGAGGAATGTATTCAAAGGAGACCCGGAGTGTCGCATTCACATATCTTTCGCATCGAAAGTCCTCAGCGCGCGGCTGGAAAATGGCGGGGGCGGCAAGGCGGCAATGGCCGGTTTATGCTCCCGGTTGTCCTATTGATGGGCAGTCTTGCCGGCTGCAAATCTTCGGATTTCGCCCCGGAAGTGGACAAAGAATCCAAAGCCTATAAATACCTCCATTCTGCGGAAGTGCAGCCTTTTAAGAGCGCGGTTGCGGGCGGCAGAAGCGATATAGATGTTGCGACGGGCAGGTCCTATACGCCAATGTCGGGCGCGCAACTCCCGCAGATGGCCCGCCCGGTTGCTGTCAGCAGCGACCTGGTTCTGGACGATCCGAACGGATTGAGCGATTCGGGCGAGAAAGCCGGCAGTTGGGTCGGCACACTGGACATCTACTGGAAGCTAAACTGGATTCGGCAGGAATTGATGATGGGCAATGTGCCCCGGGTGCTGCCGGATGTGATTGCGCATCAGCGCCGCCACATTGTTCGCATTCGGCGCGAAGGCAAACACCTGGCTCCCGATCCCGGCCATTACATTCCCGCCGGTGTGACGATTGAAGAAGTGCTTGACTATGCGGACAACGCCTTCAAGCAACTTGAGGACGGCCTCAAACACCTGGAGCAGGAAAATTTGCTGGAGGCGTCGGGAATTCGCGCGCTGTCGGTTCCCTGGAGCGCAAGCGAGGCCGAAATCACAAAGCAGTTTCAACTGCAAGGGCTGATTAAAACCGAACATGCGACGGCAACGGCGGATAAAGAGGACGAGGAAGGTTCTTCCATTACCGTTCGCCGCCTGCACACGCCGCGCTCCGCGCCCCTCACCCGGCAGGAAGAAGCCGTTGACCTAGCGCTGAAGTATGCGCGAACGTACCATGCGTCGCCCGAAGACGTGGCGCGGCGCAATTTCGAGGCCGCCCTGCGCAACATCGTCAACCTGCGCGACCTGCTGCATTACCAGTTTCACAAGCCGAGCGTGGAAGGCAGCAGCACGATGATACCCGGCTTGCTCCATCAGGAAGCCGGCACACTGCCTCCGGCCAATCCGACCGCGCCCGTGAAAGAGTCTGACGACCCGTTTCGCAAGCAGGGGGATACGTCGCCTGCTGTCGTAGACCCATTCCACACAGACAGCGCCTCGCACTAAGCGTTCATAGTGGCTTTAAGGAACCTGACAAGCAAACGGCGTCAGACTGTGGTACAATATATTGCAATTCTGTTCACCATTTTGCAAGCACTTGCGCGGACTGCGATGCGGCCCGCCTTTTACATGTTACGGCAATGAGTACGGAGCATTAAGCGTTAAGCATTGAGGAGCATCTATCCTTCTTCTGGCTTCACGCTCAACACTCAACGCTTAATGCTCCCAAAGGGACCTATGAGCCAGTATACGCAGGAAAACATTCGTAATATCGCCATCATTGCCCACGTTGATCACGGCAAGACCACGCTCGTGGACGGACTGCTGCGGCAGGGCAACGTGTTTCGCGCCAATCAGGATTTCGCCGAGCGCGTCATGGACAGCAACGATCTGGAGCGCGAACGCGGCATTACCATCGTCAGCAAGAACACGGCGGTCAGTTATCTGTCGGCCCCGACGCCCGATAAGCCGAACCCTACGCCGATGAAACTCAACATCGTGGACACGCCCGGCCATGCCGACTTCGGCGGCGAAGTGGAGCGCGTGATGGCAATGGTAGACGGCGTACTGCTGCTCGTAGATGCCGTAGATGGCCCGATGCCGCAAACCCGCTTCGTCACGTCCAAAGCGCTGGCGATGGGACACAAGGTTGTCGTTGTCATTAACAAGATTGACCGACAGGATGCCCGCCCCGACTGGGTTGTGGATCAGACATTTGACTTGTTCGTGGAACTGGGCGCGAACGAGGAGCAATTGGATTTCCCGATTGTCTTTGCGGCGGCGCGGCAGGGAATCGCCACCTTAGACCACAACAAGCCGGGAACCGATTTGAAGCCGCTGTTCGAGACCATTATCAGCCACATTCCCGCGCCTACGGGCGACCCGAACGCGCCGCTGCAAATACTGGTTTCCAGCATTGACTATGACGAGTACCGGGGCCGCTTCGGGATCGGGCGCATCCATGCGGGCACGGTTCATCCCGGCGACAGCGTGGCTCTCATTAACCGCGACGGCGACATTCGGCCCGCCAAAATCGTCAGCGCCTTTATTTACGAGGGGCTGAAAAAGGTGGAGCAGGATTCGATTGAAGCGGGTGAAATCTGCATCGTGTCCGGGCTAGCGGATGTCACCATTGGCGAAACGATTGCCAGCCGGGAAGACCCGCGCGCCGTGAAGACCGTGCGCGTGGACGAGCCGACGCTGCAAATGGCGTTCGGCGTCAACACCAGTCCTCTGGGCGGGCGCGAAGGCCAGTATTCCACGAGCCGCAAATTACGCGAACGCTTGTTCAAGGAACTGGAAACGAATGTCAGCCTGCGCGTGGCCGAAACCGAAAACGCCGACACGTTTCTGGTCAGCGGACGGGGCGAACTGCACCTGGCGATTCTGATCGAAACCATGCGCCGCGAAGGGTATGAGATGCAGGTGGCGCAGCCCGAAGTGATTTATCATCACGACGAAAAGGGCCACAAGCTGGAGCCGTTCGAGCGGGTTGAAATCGAAGTGGCCGAGGAGCATCAGGGCGTGGTCGTGGAGCAGATGGGGCAGCGCAAAGGCGAAATGCAGAACATGCGGCTTGCCAATGGCAGCGTGTTCTTCACCTACATCGTGCCCACGCGCGGCCTGCTGGGTTTCCGCAACGAGTTCCTGACCGCCACGCGCGGCACGGGCATCATCAACACGCTGTTCGAGGGCTATAAGCCGTTCGTGGGCGACATCGGCAAAACCAGCAACGGCAGCCTGATCGCCACGGAAGCCGGCACGTCCAACCCGTTCGGCCTGAACAACGCGGAGGAGCGAGGCATCCTGTTCATCGGCCCCGGCGTGGAAGTGTACGAGGGCATGATCGTCGGCAAGCATCAGCGCGACACCGATCTGGAATTCAACGTGTGCAAGGTGAAGCAGTTGTCCAACATGCGCTCTTCCAACAGCGACATGGGCATCCGCCTGACGCCGTATACGGAAATGAGCCTGGATCGCGCCATCGAGTACATCGGCCCGGATGAGTTCGTGGAAATCACGCCCAAGAGCATCCGTATGCGCAAGCGTATTCTCGACAGCAGCCTGCGCCGCCGAAACGAAAAACAACTCGCCGCTCGGTAAGTGGCTGGTGGTTAGTGGCTGGTGGCTAGAGCCACAACAAAAAACACCTCGCCGCCCGATAACAACTCTGCCTTACTCTGTGAACAACGCCTGCATATCCCATAAGGGAGGTGCAGGCATTGTTTTGTTGGCGAACTACTCAACAAGCCGCATCCTAGATGAATACGGGAAAGCGGCAGGAAGAAAAAAGGATATGTAGAGTCATCGTCGAAATCTTGGCAATACAGCGCTTCCAGCCCGATGTCTCGTTGTGTCTGGTTGTAGGAGAGAGGCGTCGTGACCTCGGCAGCATCAGGGCGAACGGGAGGGGGAAACATAGGCTTTGCACCTCCCTTCCTGTATGGATAGCACGTGTCTAAACAGTAGACGTTTGTATTAACTAGTGGGTCAGTTGTTCCGCAGCCTGACAAATGCCGTTGAACTGTCTGTCCGTTTGGCGATGGGTACCATATTGGAGCGGGTTGCGTATTCCATCTAGAAATATCTTTGCGAAGATCGCTAGAAGCCTGGCCGAATCGTCTTGACACGGCGAACGCTCAATTTAATGCCGCGTTAGACTGCCCTCTGCGGGGCCTCTTCACAATTTTGCGGCTCCTATGACCTGACAATTTTCGAGTGTTTCAGGCAAAAATACCGTTTCGGCACACTTCTAAGCAGGAGGAACCAATGGCTCGTCCTCTCAAACATCCTTTGCGTTCCCTGACCCAAGACGAACGCACTCTGCTCGAAGCGCTCGCCCGCTCTCGCAATGCGCCCGCCGACCGCATTGCCCGGGCGCAAGAGATTCTTGCGGTTGCCGCCGGAGCCTCCCTGGGCGCGGCGGTTGTGAGGGCGGGCAGACGGTGCCGGCAGGCGCTTGCGGAATTGATTGTACGCTTCAACGAGCAGGGTCTGGAGGCCATCTTGGGCCATCATGGGGGCGGTCCCGCTCTGCGTTATGGGACGTCGGAGCAAGCCCGTATCCTCCAAGAGTTTGCTCGCCCGCCGGATCGGGAGAAAGATGGGACGGCGACCTGGTCCTTGACGACCTTACAGCGAGCGCTGCGTCGCGCTCCAGACGGCCTGCCCACTGTCAGCACCTATGTGATCTTCCAGACACTCCACCAGGCGGGCTATACCTGGCAGAAGGATCGAACCTGGTGCGACACCGGAATTGTCGAGCGCAAACGCAAGGAAGGCATCGTCACAGTCACCGACCCGCACGCCCTGGAAAAAAGGGGGCCATTGAGCAGGCGTACACTTTAGCCGAACAGGCCGGCATTCCGGTCTGGAATCAGGACGAAGCGGGTCCTTATCAGGCCATTCCGCAGCCAGGAACGAGCTGGCAAAAGGAAGGAGAACCCGCCCGACGCTCACATGAGTATATTCGCCAGGGAACCGCCAAGTTACTGACGCTGTTTCATCCTAAAAGCGGTCATGTCCGTGCTTTGCCTGTCGAGCAAGCGACCAATGCGATCCTCCATCCCTGGCTCAAGCAGGAATTGACAGCGATCCTGAGCACCTTGCCGGACATACTGCCGCAAAGCGAGACCGCTTGGGGCCGACGTTTTCGCGATTGGGACTTTGCGGACGAGGCCGTTTCGGAGCGCAATTGGCCCCTCGTGCGCTTGATCTTGATCTGGGACAATCTCGCCGGTCATCTCACACCGGATATGGTCGTCTGGTTAATTGCGCACGGGATTGTTCCTTTATATACGCCCTTGGGAGGCAGTTGGCTCAATATGGCCGAAAGTATCCAGCGTATTTTGGTGCGTCGGGCCTTGTCTGGGCAGCATCCCGAAAGTTCAGAACAGATCATGGAATGGTTGTCCGCTACCGTGCGCGGTTGGAATGCCGATCCGACGCCCTTTGAGTGGGGCGGCAAACGCTGGGAACGTCGCCAGCGTTTTCGGGAGCGTCACCAACTCGGCGGTTCCCGTGCTTACACACAGCGTTCTGTCCGTAGACGCTGGCAAACGAACAGACAGTTCAACGGCATTTGTCAGGCTGCGGAACAACTGACCC
>CAWIEK010000013.1:0-10707 GCA_963835065.1 uncultured Chthonomonadaceae bacterium
CAAGCCCGACACTTACCGCTACTAAAGCCGGTACAACAACCAAAGCAACACCCGCCTGCATATTTCGCAGGCGGGTGTTGTGTTTTTGCAGCAGGCGTTACACAACGATGGTCACTGTAGTTGTCAGCCGTATGTTTTTTCGTTGGGCTACTTTTTGCGTGAACAAACTCCTTTGGTCGCAGACCGATCATCCGCAGGCTTGTGAGACAGGCCGTTCACGGCCTGTGCAGATTATTGTACTCTTCTCTGAGGGATAGTCCGCAGGTTTTCACGCACTGTTCTGGTATTCGGATGTTCCGGTCCCAATGCGTGTTCAACAATGTTTAATGCCTGTATATACAGCGGTTCGGCTTCGGTGTAGCGGCTTTGTGAATTGTACAATGTTGTAGATCGTTGAGGCTGTTTGCAATGTCAGGATGGTTTCCCGGTAACGTTTTGCGCCGAATGTCTAATGCATGCATATACAGGGTTCGGCTTCGGGTAGAGGCCTTGTGCCTCGTACAACCCCGCCAGAGTGTTGAGGTCAATAGCGTAGTCTAGGATGTTGTTGCCCAATGGGAACACGGTCAATCTGTCCTCAACGCTTCTTTGATATAGCGGTTCGGCTTCGGCGTAGAGGCCTTGTGACTCATACAACCTCGCCAGATTGTTGAGACTCGTGGCAAGGCGTGGATGACCTTCTGGCAACATTTTGCGCCCAATATCCAGTGCCTGCACCAACAGCGGTTCGGCTTCGGCATAACGTCCCTGCGTCAAGTACAAGTTCGCGGATTGTTGAGACTTATAGCAACATGCGGATGTTGTTCACCCAACGCCATGCGGTCAATGTCCAACGCCTGCAAGAAATAGAGGTTCGGCTTCAGTATAGCGGCCTTGTGACACATACAACCCCGCCAGATTGTTGAGGCTAGTGGCAATGTCAGGATGACCTTCCGGCTGCGTTTTGCGCCCAATATCCAGCGCCTGCCCGTACAACGGCTCGGCGAGCAAATACTCTGCGCGACCTTGCAGATAAAGCCCTGTCTCATTATAAAGTGCGGCTGCATCCGCAGTTTCTATTTTATAGTGCCTGCTATATTCGACACAGGCCAGTTGATGGGGAAGCAGTCTATCCAATTGCTGCCAGTGGGTATAGTCGTAGCCGGGCCAGATGGCAACGAGCACGGCGATAAGACGCTCCACGCAGGCGCGTTGTGCTTGTTCTTCCAGTCGCGCCCGGACAGCGACCTGCACCAGACGGTGAACGGCGAAACTTCTGTCGTCTGTATCTACCGAAATCAGCGAATAACCGGCAGGAAGCAGCAGGAGTTCTATCAAGTACAGGGCCTGTTCGCCGGCAGGGTTCAGCATTGTCGCCAACGCCGGTCCTAATTCGTTCGCTCCCTGCAGAAAAATCTCGAATGGAATGGCGTCGGGAGCGAAACGCGCTCAGGTTCAGCAGTTCCGCCGCCGCCGGGTTGCGTTCCTCAACCACGCGGAAGTTCGGCTCCCAGGTTGCAAGGACGGTTTCGCGATAATCTCCCTGCAAAGGACGGCTTGTGCGGAGCAAATCGGCGCGGCGCTCTCGAAAATCGTGCAAGTAAGATTGTATATCGCGCTTTTGCTGCGTCATGTAGGACGCGGCGAGTTCTAAGGCCAGCGGCAGGCCGTCGAGTTCCTGTGCCAGTTCCTCTGCCGCACTGCGCTCGGCCTCCGAATACCCCTGTGGATAGATACGCTGCAGCAAATACTCCCGCGCATCCGTTTCCGGCAGGGTTTCCAGCCGCAAAACCGACACGTTTCCCAACCGGGAGAACTGTCGGGCGCGGGAGGTCAGCACAATATGACCAGCGGGACGTTCGGGGAGGAAAGGACGAACGCTTTCCGGCGCGTCCGCGTTATCGAGGATGAGCAAATAGCCTTCGTTGTCCTGAAGCCAGGAGCGTACCGCGCTGCGTATGGCGTCTGCCTCCATAGCGTTCTGCTCCGGCAGGTCGAGCGTTCGCGCGATCTGCCGGTATCCGGCGCTGGAGCGCTTTCATTTTCCGCTGACGTCCACAAAACGGCGCGGTACTCGTCCCGATGCCGGTAAGCGTACTCACATGCCGTTTGTGTCTTGCCGATGCCTCCCAATCCCGAAATCGCCTGCGTCAGCAGGACGTTTTTGCGGTCTTGCAGCGCATCGCGCAGGGCTTGCAATTCCGCTTCTCTGCCGACAAAGTGCGGATTGCGCGGCATGGGAACCATGAAAACTCTTTTCGTCTCCTCCCCAATGCCAATCGTCATTGCCCCGCTGCCCTTCGCCACAAGTCGGGGCGACTCTGGCGCAATTCCAACTGTACAAAGAACCAGCGATTGAGGTCTGGAATGGCCTGTCGGACACGTTGGGCGAAGTCGTAGGACATCGGCCAGATTCTGCTTCAGGGGAAAATGCGCCAGATTGTCCCGACAAAAGTTGAGGACCCGGAGTGAATCCTCCAGCGTTTCGTCTTTCGAGAACACCTCCGCGCTCCAAACCATCGAGACGATTCCCTCCGGCAGTTGGCGGAACTGCTGCATCAGGAAATCGGCGACTTTCACGGCAGATCGGTGTCGGGGCAAAGGTGAGCGTATGGAACGGGATTTGCTGCGCGGCAAACATTTGTCGCAATCGGTCTGTCGCCCGCTCCCGCAGGAGATCGGACTCGATACTCCACGCGGGCGAATCCATCGGAGACCACTTCGCCCCATAGAGCAAGGTGCGCCACCACTTCTTCAATGGCAACCGGGAAGTGAAGGCATAGGTTCTGTCAGGTTCCACTTATCCGGTTCCACCAGGGACGATTCCCTGCTTGTCGCGTTGGACGCGGTTTTGCTCGCGGGCAACATATCTACCCATATGACGGCAATGCCAGATCTCGCACCCACCATGTTCCGTTGAACTCTTGCACGGCTTGCGCGCGGAGCAGAGAGTTAAGTTTTGCGTCTCGGATGCGGGCTTCCGGTTTTTGTTCATAGATTTGCAGCAGCTCTATCCTCCTTTTCTCCCCTGTGACGTCAATGCCACTTCACCCGCGGGCCTGGTCCCGCGACGCCCCTTCGAACTCTCTCTTTCTGGAAACGGTAAAGCGCTCGATCCACGTCCTTACCCCCGATTTTGGGGTCGGGAACGTTGCTAAGGATAGCGTAACGCGCTGCCGCCGCTGTCATTGCCAGCAACTGATTGATGTTCCCGCCGCTCCCAACAATCAATCGCTCCTGTTGTCCCACTTCAAAGGAAGGGCTTCCTCCATTCGTTTGTCGAGGATGTCTTTCATCGCGGCGCGTCCCTCCACATGCAGGGAGTGGTCGGGGCGAAACACAGGGGTATCGGGCAGAGTCAGGGGTTCCGCCAGACAAGCGCGGCAGTTTCGTCCCTTTCTCTGGATAAATGAAGACTGAGCGGAATGTTGAAGATCAAAGGCGTGTTGAGGTTTTGCAGGATGTTGGAGTAGTTCAGAAACAGGTTTTCGATTTCGACCAACCGGGATGCCGGGCTTGTCGAAGCTCTCGCCGACAAAAACCCAGGAGCAATCCACCGCATGACCGAGCAACTGATTACATTCTTTCAGCAAAGCGTTCAATAATTCTATGAGGTCATAAATACGCCTGGGAGGATAGTTGACAACCTTCTCTTCACGATCAGCGGAGAGTTTTATATCGCCCCGAATTCTGGCAAACAGCGTAACAAATTTCTTTTGGGCCACCAGGCTGTCTTCCGCGAATTGACGCGGACTTCACCCTCCGTTTCGATCTCACCAACTTCTTTTTCTGTTTGTGTCACCGTGACGTTGTTGTACCAATTCCAAATGTTTTCCAGCTAGCTTTTGGAAGGCGGGTATCCTGTGCCTGCCCCCTTCTTCCACTGGTTTTGAGGTTTCTTCCACGAGTTTAATCATCATAACCAGTAACACGTCGAACGGCTTGAAGTTGATGGGGTCGATTTCCTCACGGACATCAAAGCGGATGAAGCGAAACTTCCCTTGCATTTCATTGATAAGACGCGACAGTTCTGTAGATTTTCCGCAGCCGGAATGACCAATCAGAAAAGCTTTGTAGGGATTATCTTTATCGGCTTCAGAAAGTCCAAATTGATGTGGGCAATTTTATTGTCACCACGCACCTGATTCGGTTCCGAACTATAGAAATCTCTGAGTTCTTCCGGTTTTTCCAATGGCTTTGGGGTCAATACTTTGAGCGCTTCACGAAGGGTGGTGGCTTTCCTGGTAATCATCGGATTTCTCCGAACATTACAGACATATAAAGGAAGTCTACGGCCACAAATGGCATACTGATAGTATACCTTTTCTTGATAAACAGGTCGCATACGTCTGCCAAAGCCCAAGAGTAAGCATCCCGTACTAAACTATGATGCAATTCACTACGGAACGTTTGTCAATCAGGTTTGCAGGAATGGAACCACGCCGCCGTGAACTATGCCGCATGAAGGAACCGGTTTTGGGGTTGCTGCGCATGGGAGAAGACATCTCTGTTCACGCAACCTTTGGAAAACTGAATACGCAATCCATATTGGAAACAGCGCCTCGTCTACGGTATCGCGTCCAGGAGCGTGAATATCAGGGTATTGGCAAAGTGTGGTAGTGCGATTGAATGTCGAATGCATTTTACAGGCCGCAGGGCGGTAACCTTGTTGTCTCTCCCAGACCGCAGATTATCCCCTTCTATCGGCATCTCGGCTTTCAGCAATCACGCAGAAACCCCAGATATTTCTTTATTCGCGCATAAGCAGGCATGCTGTTGCTGCAAAGCGTTTTGGTAAGGAGTGAAGATTAATGAATGCAGAAGAACGCGCTATTCTTGACCGCACAAATCAATTAGTTCAGGAACTTCTGGATCGGGATTGGCTGGAACTGGGGGTTTCGCAGGAGGAACTGGATCGAAGCCGCCTGTCAACGCAGCAGATGTACGCGGCCTTGCGCGAAGGCTATTCGATGGATGAAGTTTTGCAAATGTTTGACTGCCTACCCGAAGAACAGACAACCACGCAGGAGAAAGAGCAGGCTTCCTCCCTTCAGCGCCTCGAAAGGCTCCAGGCAACGCACAGGGCGTATCGGAAGAAACCACGACGGGCGTTCACCGCCTGTACAAGATGCAGGAAGCGGGAACGCTCCTCGTTCCGGCCATCAACGTCAACGACAGCGTGACCAAGTCCAAGTTCGACAACCTGTATGGCTGCCGCGAGTTGCTTGGCGACGGCATCAAGCGGGCCACGGATGTGATGATCGCGGGCAAAGTGGCCTGCATCTGCGGGTACGGCGATGTGGGCAAAGGGTCGGCGCAGTCGCTTGGCGCATTGGGCGCGCGCATCAAGGTGAACATCCCGTCTTCCTATGTTTACAGCCACGCCATAACAAAGCACAGGGAGCGCAGGTCAACTGCGCTCCCTGAGTTCTTTATAGAACGTCTTAAACTTCATGCGGCTGTTGCCGGTCGCAAACAAACCTGCCCTTACTGCATCCGACGGGTGCGGGCGATGTAGAGTTCCATCAGCACCTCTTCGGTTTCCCGTTCGTTGAGAAAATCCCAGTACATCGGATGATTCATCAGCATTTCGAGATTCAATACGCGCCGTCCGTTCGGGCCGTTCGGACGCGGCATGGGCAGGCGATCCCGGTTGTACGCGGCGTTTACTTCCACAACAAGAGTGGGACTTGCATTTTGTTTGCTGTTGGCAGCAGGCTTGCTTTTGTCCCGGTTGGCGTCTTCTGCATTGTTATGTGACATCGGTTGTCCCCTTACTCGTTCCGAGACCAGGCGCAGCGCCTCGGGGTTTCCGTCCGTTACTTGTTCTTACGCTTTCATTATCGGCAGCAATGGAATCACTTCCATACCCGGAGTTTTGGACTCCTAGCTTCTTATACGCATCTCCTACCAGAGAATGACGCCTTTTGCGGCAGGGATGTTCGCAAAAGTTGACACTCCGCGCCTGTGTTGGCTACAATAGCAGGAATTTTTTTTCGGTTCGCGGAGCTGCCATGCCTGATGCACCTACTAACGCCCCTAAGCCTGACGCGCCACTGGATGCCGCCGGCAATTATATCGTGCAAATGGAGAACATTACCAAGCGGTTCCCCGGCGTGGTGGCGAACCAAAACGTGCATTTGCGCGTGGTTCCCGGCACGTTTCACGCGGTCATCGGCGAAAACGGCGCGGGCAAATCCACGCTGCTCAACATTCTGTATGGCCGTTATCGCCCGGACGCGGGGCGCATTTTTGTAAACGGCGAGGAAGTCACCCACGCCCTGCGCGCGCCTGCCGATGCGATCCGGCGCGGCATT
Source organism: uncultured Chthonomonadaceae bacterium (assembly GCA_963835065.1). GTDB lineage: Bacteria > Armatimonadota > Chthonomonadetes > Chthonomonadales > Chthonomonadaceae > CAWFQB01. The sequence goes on from CAWIEK010000013.1 coordinate 6,297, forward strand.
GGTTTGGTCAGCCAGCATTACGCGCTGATACCGGCTTTGACGGTAATCGAAAACGTGATGCTTGGAGCCGAGGGCGGCCTGCCCGGCGGATTGTTGCAGCCACGCAAAGCCGGGGCGCGGGCGCAGCAGCTTGCGGAACAGCTCGGATTGGCGCAGCTTGACCTGAATATGCGGGCAGAACGGCTGTCCGTCGCCGCGCAGCAAAAAGTGGAGATACTCAAGGCGCTGTACCGGGGCGCGCGCATCCTGCTGCTGGACGAGCCGACCGCAACGCTTGCCCCGCAGGAAGTCGAGTCGCTGTTCGCCCTGCTGCACACGCTGGCCGCGCAGGGTTCCACCATTCTGTTCGTCACCCACAAACTGCGCGAAGTGATGGCGCACAGCCACTGCGTCAGCGTCCTGCGGGCGGGGCAAAGCGTGGGCGATTATGTCACGGCGCAAACAAGTGAAGCGGAACTGCTGCGAGCCATGATCGGCGCGCGCACCAATGCGGCGGTAACGCTGAATATGGAGGAAGGGAACAGGGAACAGGGAACAGAAGGAACTCAATTGGCAATCGGCAATCGGCAATCGGCAATTCCTACTCAACACCCTTCCCCTTTGCTTCAAATCGAAAACGTGACGGTTCGGAACGCGCGGGGGGCGGAAGCCGCGCAAAGCGTGTCGCTGAATGTGGGGCGGGGCGAAATTTTGGGCATTGCGGGCGTGGACGGAAGCGGGCAGCGCGAACTTTCCGAAGCGGTTGTCGGCCTGCTGCGCATGGAAGCGGGGCGCTTGTTTCTGGAGGGCGTGGACATTACCCGATCCAACGTGCGGGGCAGGCAGCAAGCCGGAATCGCGTACATTCCCGAAGACCGTCACCGGGCCGGCATGATTTTGGATTTCTCGATTGCGGAAAACTATCTGCTCGGCCATGAGCGCGAACCGGCATGGGGTGGCGGCGGAACATTGGACACCAGCCTTTTGCTGTCGCGCGCCCGGACAATGGTGGAGCGTTACGACGTGCGCGGCGGCACACGGGGCGGGCAGGCTCCGGGCGGCGCGCTGTCGGGCGGCAATCAGCAGAAAGTGGTGTTTGCCCGCGCTATGGATTCCGGCCCGCGCCTGCTTGTGGCCTGTCAGCCGACGCGCGGTTTGGATGTGGAAGCCGCGCGTTTCGTCTATAAAACGCTGGAACGCGCCAAAGCGGACGGGTTGGGCGTCCTGCTGTTTTCACTGGACTTGGACGAAGTGCTGCGCCTGTCGGATCGCATCGCCGTGATGTTCAACGGGCGTATCGCGGGCGTCCTGCCCCGCGCCGAAGCCACGCCGGAGCGGATCGGCGCGTTAATGACGGGAGCCGCGTATGAATAGCCGCATTGCGCAATCGGGCGGGTGGGCGCGTCCCCTCCTGAGTATTGTGGCGGGACTGGCGCTGGCTGCCATTTTGATGCGGTTGTCCGGCTATGATGTGCGGGCGGCGTATGGGGCGCTGTGGAGCGGCGCGACGGGGCTGGAAGCGGGACATGCGCGGGGCGGAAGCCAGTTCGGGTTGGGCGCGCTGCCTTACCATGTCAACCTGTACCAACTGGCGCAATCCCTGTTGCGGGTCACGCCTTTATTGCTGGCGGGGCTGGCGATTGCGCTTGCGCTGCGGGCGGGATTGTTCAACATCGGGGCGCAGGGACAAATGACGGTCGGGGCATTGGCGGCGGCGGTTGTGGGCGAGTGGGGCGCGGGGAGTGGCAAAGCGGGCGCGAGTGGCGCATTGCCGCCGTTCGTCCATATACCCCTTGTGCTGCTGGCGGGCGCGGCTGCGGGCGGATTGTGGGGAGCCTTGCCTGGCCTGCTGAAAGCGTACCGGGGCGTCCATGAAGTGATTGCGACGATCATGCTCAATTACCTGGGCCTGAACATCGTCACATACCTGGTCACGCACAACTTCAAGGATGTGAAGAGTCAGGCTACGCAGACGCCGCAGATTGCCCGTTCTGCGATGCTGTCGCCCTGGGTTACGGGCAGCAATTTGACCGTTGGTTTTGTGATTGCGTTAATTCTTGCCGTTGCAATCACGTTTCTGATAAAACGGATGAGTCTGGGGTATCAGATACGGGCGGTCGGCATGGGCGCGGAAGCGGCGCGGGCGGCGGGTATTCCGGTTGCCCGCGTGTTGATTACAACGATGTCGCTGTCGGGGGCGCTTGCCGGCATTGCGGGCGCGATTGAAGTGATGGGCATCCACCATCGTTACGTGCAGGGCGTGGCGGGCAATTACGGCTTTGATGGCATCGCGGTTGCCCTTCTTGGCGGGTTGGGCGGGTTGGCCGTCACCCTGAGCGCATTTTTCTTTGGCTTACTCGCGTCCGGCGCGGATTACATGCAGACCCTGACGAACGTGCCCGATTCGGTAGCCGTGATCGTGCAGGCATTGGTGATTTTGTTTGTCGGCGTTCGGCTGATGCGGGGCGAAAAGCGCGAAGCCGCCCCCATTGCGCCAACGCCGACTGCGCAGGAAGGATCTGCCACGCAACATGCCCCCCTCTAACGTGATTGCCGCTTTTGTTTCCGCCACGCTGTTCAGCGCCACGCCGCTTGTGCTGGCCGCGATGGGCGGCATCCTGTCCGAACGGGCGGGCGTGGTCAACATCGCTTTGGAAGGCTTGATTTTAACGGGCGCGTTCGTGGGCGTGGTTGCGGAACAAAGCGCGCATAGTTTGGGCGCGGGCGCGGCGAGTTTCGGATTGGCGGCAGCGGTGCTGGCGGGCGGCTTGCTCGGCCTGCTCCACGCCCTGCTGACCCAAAAACTGCGCATGAACCACGTCGTCAGCGGCCTGGGCATCAACTTGCTGGCGGCGGGCGCGACCCGGTATTTGAGCCTGCGCCTATTCCCGTCCGGCATCTCCGTCGTGGGACTGTCGGGCAATCTGTTTCTTGGCCTGGCGATTGTCCTGCCGTTTGTGGTCTACTGGCTGCTGACGCGCACCACGTTCGGCCTGCGATTGCGCGCAGTAGGCGAAAACCCGGAAAGCGCGCGTATGGCAGGCATTTCGCCCGCGCTGCCCCGTTATTTCGCGGTCACATTGTCGGGGATGCTGGCGGGACTGGCGGGCGCGTACCTGTCGCAGGCCGAGACGCGCAATTTTTCCAGCAATATGTCGGCGGGCCGGGGGTACATCGCGCTTGCCGCCGTGATCTTCGGCAAGTGGACGCCGCAGGGAGCCGCATTGGGCGCGTTGTTTTTCGGCTTCTGCTACGTCCTGCAAACGCAGCTTCAAATAATGGGCAAGCACATCGTCTTTTTGGGCGTGGAGTGGACAAGCCCCTACCTGCTCGACGGCCTGCCCTATCTAATGACCCTCGCAGCTCTCGTCAGCGTGGTAGGCCGCGCAACCCCTCCCGCCGCCCTCGGCAACGAAGACGCCTGATAACCTGACGTACAGAGATTAGGATTTTCGTCTGAGATGTTGTTGAAAACCTATTGACCATGAGCAGCAACTCTTTGGTGAATTGTTGACAACAGCCTTCTTTTCCATTATACTGTGATTGGTAAACAGAGTAGGGTTTTATTACTCAACAGAGTAGTGTTCCTTCACATTTGTCTGCTTTCACATTGATAAAAGGAAGGGAGGTTTTCATTATGTCAGAACATTATGCCGCGCTGAGTTCAGGTGGGATTAGCAGCACACAAACGGGTACAAAAATGGAACCGATAACCCTTTCCAAAAATGGCTTACCTACGGCTCCTGTTGTAGAACCACGTATTTCATTCGCTGAGATCGGTCGAAAAGGGGATGCAATTTACGCGCGTCTTCGTCCTGAATTGGAAAAAGAGCATTACGGAAAGTACCTCTTGATTGATGTTGAGACAGGAGAGTATGCGTATGATTCTGAGAGGGAGAAGGCGTACAACGCTCTCTTAACAAAATGTCCGAACGCGCTTGTCTACTGCGCGCGTATCGGCTGGAGAACCACGCTTCGTCCGTAATGGCAGGATTAACAAACCATGAATGGTATTGTAACTGACAGGCTGGAATTGCAAATAGAATTTAAATTGTTTGCCGAAGGCAGGTTTTTTGATGCTAACGGCACAATAGACACTCGGTTTCCAGCAGAAATAGTGATACCACAAAACAATGTGAGCGCGCTTAACTTGAAGTACAAAATGCTGGACACATTCGATATGCTGGACGGCACTATCTGCTATATTCCTGTGTACGAAGCTGAAATTGAGTGGAACAACAAGCGCCTGCGGGTTTATGTACATTCGATAGGAGAAGAAAACATTCTGATTGGTGTAGGATTGTTATTTTTACTTGATCTGGACGCTTACATTGCACCCGGCAGTGAATTTGTCCTAAAAGAACATGAAAACCAATAGTCCTCCAAAAGCAGAAGAAAAATCTGACAGTGATCTATCCTGTTGGTACAACGT
>CAWIEK010000014.1:0-11739 GCA_963835065.1 uncultured Chthonomonadaceae bacterium
ACAAACAGAGCAACGCCCGCCTGCATACTTTGCAGGCGGGCGTTGTGTTTTCAAGAGGTAGAACGCATCAATGAACTTCTTCTTGTACAATTTCCCGCACTGTCTGAAGCGGCTTTGTCGGTTCACTCTGCCCATTCGTGTGTTTCGCGCCGTTTGCATTTGCTCCGGCAAGTTCTTCCTGCGAAAGTCGGCGCTGCAATTCGGCGTCCAGTCTTTCTCCTGAGTAACCCAAGCCCGTCCGTATGAGCGCACTGTAGAGCGGCAGGCCCATGCCAACGGCTTCAAAGGCAAGGCGCTTCTGCATTAGAACAATGAGTTACTCGGCATGATCTGGAGTGACGGGATGTGGTTTGCCGCCACCAGATACGCCTGTGTCCACGACGGGCGGGGCGGGAAACGGCCTGCTGCCAGGTCCGCTTTCCATTCCAAATCGGCCTTGCGGGATATGCCCGGCATTTCAAACTCGTAGTGGCTCAAAGTCGGCCCGGCAAAAATCACCTGTTCCTCCCCGATGTCCATGACAATGACCAGTAAATCCACGCCTCCCACGCCCTGATGCAGTACACAGCCGGGATCCGGCGGCCACTCGGACGGAGTATCGGTATGCACGTCGGCCACGAGGGGGTCCGCCTTCGCGCACTTTTCGGGACCTTCATAAAAGAGAGTGGGATACCACCCGTTGTAGGAACGCTTGGCACCGCTTCCATGCGAGTCTACGATCTGCACGATGTTTTGCAGGAACTTCCTCTCCGCCTCCGTCGTTTCCGTTTGCGTTGCCTGTTTTGCAGCGATCTCTCGCAATATGCCCACCGTTGCCGCGAACTGCCGCAGAAACGCCACTTGTTTCTCCTGCATCTCCTTAACGTTGCGCTCGGGCATTGGGAAGGTGCTTTCCCATCTGGTTATGTGATCTTCCAGGTCGTCCTGTGTCATCTCGATGTTGCGTTTGGGTATTGCGAACCTCTGAACTGCCGCCGGGGCGGGTGACGGTTGCGGGGTGGGTTGTGGAAACGTTGTTTGTGCCAGCAAGTCGGCAGCGCGGGAGGCCATCTTTTCCAGACGGGTCCAGAACAGCGCGTTCGGCTCCACATACCCGGCGGGATGGAAACAGACGGTGCTGACGATGTAGGATTGTTTGACATAAAGAATGGTGTCGTGGCGCAGTTGTGTCCAGGAAGCCAGTTGCGTGTTCAGGCATTTGGCGGCCCAGGCCGGTGTGCGCAACGTTTGGGGATACTCCGCGCCGGTAGTCGGAGTTGACAGGGCGCGCAGGCAGTGCAGCCACTGCGTATACAAACTGGCGTCCCACACGGATTCGTCCTGCGCGTCGAGAACAGCGCGCAGCGCGGCAAGATTGTGCTGATAAGGCAATCCATCCCGGTAAACGCGCCCTTCCTTATCCCGCAGGCGCGTGACCAGTTCCGGCACGGCCTGATCATTGCCCAATACCGCAAAGGCCACGTCCAGGCAGGAAGGAACACGCCGCGTCACCTTTTCGCCTTCCCACAGCACCCGGTCGCAAACCGTCTGGCCCAGCGCCCAACTGTCCAGCGTGAACTTCTGCCCCATCAGCGTAAACGAGCGCGGCAACGCCACCGGATGTGAAGTGTTGAGGTCACTTAAATAAAAATCGCTGGCTATCTGCTGATACCCATAGGTATCCTCCAGAATGATCTCTTGCAGGCGTTCCAATGCCGGCCAGCGCGTGATCTCGCCGGGGAACGGAATATCCGCCTTTTGCACAGCCGTCTCTAATTGGGCGAAGGTCATGGAATCGGTGACGCCAATGAAGATTTGCAGCAGGGTGTCGAACTGTTGCCAGGCCGCGTATTTGTCCGCGCGGCGCAATAAATCCCGCAGGATGAGAGCCGCGCCCAATTGACGTTGTGTGGTTTCGCCCGGATCGTCCCCGCCCGCCACGCGCAGGTCAATACGTCCGACCCACATCATGGCCCGGAAGTAGCGCTGCAAGGCTTCGGATTTCTCATAGTGTCCGCGCGGCTTGAACTGTGAAAAATCTACCACGCGGTCACAGCCGAAGAGGGGAAATTTCTGCATTTGTTGGGCCGCGCAGACCTGAAGGGTGGCGGCAACGCGCGGGTCCTGACCGAATTGGGAGGGAACAAGTGTGCCGCGCAGCAACGAGAGGGCCACCGCGAGATAATAATCTGCGTCCCACACGCTGGGGGTGAGAATCCCAAGCCCATACGCTTCATGTGCCGCGCGCAACTGACTGCTCATTGCGGCAAGGATGTCGTCCAGAGCGACCATCAGGCAGTTCTCTTCCAATTCCATCAGGATGGCGTCGTAGGAATGGTGCCGGGCATGCAGCAGCGAGTCGATGGTGACGAACACGGGAAGATCGTTGTTGAAAAGGTGGTAATAAAGGTCTCCGAAACTGCCTGCTCCAGCCTCTGGGTTACCACAAAGCCATTCTCGCGCAGCAGGGTGTTTTCCTCATCATTCAGGCGAAAATCAGCGTGGATGCCGTAGTGACCGGTGAGTTGGCGATGCAGTTGGTGCAGGCGCTGCTGCCTCGCCTGGGTGAGCGCCTCCTCGTCACTCACCCTGTTTTGCTCATACTCCGAGAGATTCACTCCTTGTTCTTCATACGTCCGCTTGCGCCATGATTCCTTATGTTCAGATAGCCACTTAAGCCGTGATGCCTCCTGTTCCTCATACATCCGCTTGCGCCGTAATGCCTCCTCATTGATCTCCTGGAGCCGGAGGGCTTCATCATCCTCAAGCCATGCCAGCAGGTCGCTCCCCGTTTCAAAACGGAGGCCGCGCGAGGCTTCCAGGCGCGGGCGCTTCCATTTATCCCACTGCGCGACAACGGTGAGCATCGGGTGTAATCCAATGTATTCTGCTAAGGCTTGCCACGCTTTGCCCCGGGGTCTTTTGCGCCGCTCCTCTTCCGCTTCCTGCGCGGCATCGAAGGTATCCCAGAGCAGGAACAGAGCATCAAGGGTTTCATCCGGCACGGACGGCCCCGGCTCGATGGGAAGCAGTTTGTCCAGCGTTGCCGCAACCTGTTGACGGAGCATTTCCTGCGGATCATGGCGGAATATCTCCCCGAAGCGGGCGGTAGTAAGCGGGTCTCCACTCAGTCCTGTATGCAGTTGTGCGGGAGAGCCGACGTAACGCCGTTCAAACTCCTCAATCGAAATCGGCCCTATCCGGGCAAGTTCGGTCTCCAGAGCCGCGGCGTATCCGAAACTGCGAATGACCGGCGTTGCGAGTGTAGCGTCCATGAGTAGACTTTATTCCTTCCCTGTTTTACCCGGCAATTGGTCGAGGATTTGCCGCTCCTCCGCCTCAATCTTTACCTCTTCTGCCAACAGTTTTTCATCTTCTGCCAGCAATTTTTCTGTTACTTTTTTCAGGCTCCGCGCGATGAACTCCGCGCGCGTATTGTTGTCTGCTTCGTCCCGGTTCTGTTTCGCCAGCACCAGCAACGCTACAATCAGGGCTTCGCAGGTCGCCACCAGTCCCCAATCCCCCATACTCCCGGCTGTCCGGCGGATGCGGTACAGAGCGGTTATACCCTATCCAGACGGCTATCCCGACCAGATTTGCTATAACAAACCACAGCGTTCCCATCCCCCCAACTAATTGCTGAATCTTTCGTTGAGGCCACGTCCGGCTGTCTTCGATTTGCTGCTTGACGTTGGCAAATAGATTGCCCGATGTGCGCAGGCGATGCGCCATCTCCACCAGCATGGCCTTTGTCATTTCCGGGCAGTGCTGCAGGAACGTATCGAAATGTTTTGCATGCAGTTCCCACGCCACAACGGTATCGGTTGCCTGCGCCGTCACCGACCGTCTCCCTCCCGTCAGCAAAGCGATCTCTCCAAAGAAATCTCCCGGCCCCAAAGTACGAATAAACAGCTCCTTATTGTCAAGGTCGCGTGTGTAAAAGCGCACCGTTCCCGAACTCAATGAAGTACATCGTATCGCCTTTTGCGCCCTCCTTGCAGATTATACCGCCCGATTTATCCCCCGGTTTGAAGGAGACCTGTGTTACATAGGGCTGGATTTTCTCTCGATGCTCGGGTGTCAGCAGAGGAAACGCTTCCGCGCCCCAATTTTTGTCCGTCGCAATCTCCTGTGCCAACGCGGCCTCCTTTCTTCCCTGTTGGGATTTGCCGTCTGCTGTTCCATTCCCTATCACCGGTATAAATTCCTGCTGTCATTACATCGTTCCGTATCCGCTTGCCGAAGTCCCAAAAGTAAGCGTCCTGTATCCAACTCTGATGAATTAGAATACTGGACGCTCGTTGATGCTGGTTTGCAGGAAAGGAGCCGTGCCGCCGCGAAATACGCCGCATGAACGACTGCTGGAGAACCGTTTCATGCAAATTGACAATCCTGATGAGTTGCCGTACTATGTAAGAGAAGGTGTGCAACTTGTGCGGGTACGGTTTATGCCGTTGGAAGCAGGGGATGAGGCTTACATCAATGCTCAATGGCGTAATTCCGTCTTTTTCGCTGTGTGGCAGCGCCTTGCGCAACATGAAATCGCGCAGCCAACTTCTTTGAAATTGGTTGCTGATGCAGAACAGGAGAAGCCAATTTTGGGTTTGCTGCGTATTGGCGGTGGCGCCTCTATGCAGGTAACTTACGGTAAATTGAATACGCAATCGGTGCTGGAAACAGTACCGCGTTTCCGATACCAAAGCAAGGAGCGCGAGTACCGGGGCGTAGGCAAAGTGCTGGTAGCGCGATTGATTGTCGAAAGCATTTTACAGGGGCAGGGCGGTAACCTTGTTGTCTCTCCCAGACCGCAGATTATCCCCTTCTATCGGCATCTCGGCTTTCAGCAATCACGCAGAAACCCCAGATATTTCTTTATTCGCGCAGAAGCAGGCATGCTGTTGCTGCAAAGCGTTTTGGTAAGGAGTGAAGATTAATGAATGCAGAAGAACGCGCTATTCTTGACCGCACAAATCAATTAGTTCAGGAACTTCTGGATCGGGATTGGCTGGAAATGGGCGTTTCGCAGGAGGAACTGGATCGAAGCCGCCTGTCAACGCAGCAGATGTACGCGGCCTTGCGCGAAGGCTATTCGATGGATGAAGTTTTGCAAATGTTTGACTGCCTACCCGAAGAACAGACAACCACGCAGGAGAAAGAGCAGGCTTCCTCCCTTCAGCGCCTCGAAAGGCTCCAGGCAACGCACAGGGCGTATCGGAAGAAACCACGACGGGCGTTCACCGCCTGTACAAGATGCAGGAAGCGGGAACGCTCCTCGTTCCGGCCATCAACGTCAACGACAGCGTGACCAAGTCCAAGTTCGACAACCTCTACGGCTGCCGCGAGTCGCTTGGCGACGGCATCAAGCGGGCCACGGATGTGATGATCGCGGGCAAAGTGGCCTGCATCTGTGGGTACGGCGATGTGGGCAAAGGGTCGGCGCAGTCGCTTGGCGACCTCGGCGCGCGCATCAAGGTGAACATCCCGTCTTCCTATGTTTACAGCCACGCCATAACAAAGCACAGGGAGCGCAGGTCAACTGCGCTCCCTGAGTTCTTTATAGAACGTCTTAAACTTCATGCGGCTGTTGCCGGTCGCAAACAAACCTGCCCTTACTGCATCCGACGGGTGCGGGCGATGTAGAGTTCCATCAGCACCTCTTCGGTTTCCCGTTCGTTGAGAAAATCCCAGTACATCGGATGATTCATCAGCATTTCGAGATTCAATACGCGCCGTCCGTTCGGGCCGTTCGGACGCGGCATGGGCAGACGATCCCGGTTGTACGCGGCGTTTACTTCCACAACAAGAGTGGGACTTGCATTTTGTTTGCTGTTCGCAGCAGGCTTGCTTTTGTCCCGGTTGGCGTCTTCTGCATTGTTATGTGACATCGGTTGTCCCCTTACTCGTTCCGAGACCAGGCGCAGCGCCTCGGGGTTTCCGTCCGTTACTTGTTCTTACGCTTTCATTATCGGCAGCAATGGAATCACTTCCATACCCGGAGTTTTGGACTCCTAGCTTCTTATACGCATCTCCTACCAGAGAATGACGCCTTTTGCGGCAGGGATGTTCGCAAAAGTTGACACTCCGCGCCTGTGTTGGCTACAATAGCAGGAATCTTTTTTCGGTTCGCGGAGCTGCCATGCCTGATGCACCTACTAACGCCCCTAAGCCTGACGCGCCACTGGATGCCGCCGGCAATTATATTGTGCAAATGGAGAACATTACCAAGCGGTTCCCCGGCGTGGTGGCGAACCAAAACGTGCATTTGCGCGTGGTTCCCGGCACGTTTCACGCGGTCATCGGCGAAAACGGCGCGGGCAAATCCACGCTGCTCAACATTCTGTATGGCCGTTATCGCCCGGACGCGGGGCGCATTTTTGTAAACGGCGAGGAAGTCACCCACGCCCTGCGCGCGCCTGCCGATGCGATCCGGCGCGGCATTGGTTTGGTCAGCCAGCATTACGCGCTGATACCGGCTTTGACGGTAATCGAAAACGTGATGCTTGGAGCCGAGCGCGGACTGCCCGGCGGATTGTTGCAGCCACGCAAAGCCGGGGCGCGGGCGCAGCAGCTTGCGGAACAGCTCGGATTGGCGCAGCTTGACCTGAATATGCGGGCAGAACGGCTGTCCGTCGCCGCGCAGCAAAAAGTGGAGATACTCAAGGCGCTGTACCGGGGCGCGCGCATCCTGCTGCTGGACGAGCCGACCGCAACGCTTGCCCCGCAGGAAGTCGAGTCGCTGTTCGCCCTGCTGCATACGCTGGCCGCGCAGGGTTCCACCATTCTGTTCGTCACCCACAAACTGCGCGAAGTGATGGCGCACAGCCACTGCGTCAGCGTCCTGCGCGCGGGGCAAAGCGTGGGCGATTTTGTCACGGCGCAAACGAGTGAAGCGGAACTGCTGCGAGCCATGATCGGCGCGCGCACCCATGCGGCGGTAACGCTGAATATGGAGGAAGGGAACAGGGAACAGGGAACAGAAGGAACTCAATTGGCAATCGGCAATCGGCAATCGGCAATTCCTACTCAACACCCTTCCCCTTTGCTTCAAATCGAAAACGTGACGGTTCGGAACGCGCGGGGGGCGGAAGCCGCGCAAAGCGTGTCGCTGAATGTGGGGCGGGGCGAAATTTTGGGCATTGCGGGCGTGGACGGGAGCGGGCAACGCGAACTTTCCGAAGCGGTTGTCGGCCTGCGGCGCATGGAAGCGGGGCGCTTGTTTCTGGAGGGCGTAGACATTACCCGATCCAACGTGCGGGGCAGGCAGCAAGCCGGAATCGCGTACATTCCCGAAACCGTCACCGGGCCGGCATGATTTTGGATTTCTCGATTGCGGAAAACTATCTGCTCGGCCATGAGCGCGAACCGGCATGGGGTGGCGGCGGAACATTGGACACCAGCCTTTTGCTGTCGCGCGCCCGGACAATGGTGGAGCGTTACGACGTGCGCGGCGGCACACGGGGAGGGCAGGCTCCGGGCGGCGCGCTGTCGGGCGGCAATCAGCAGAAAGTGGTGTTTGCCCGCGCTATGGATTCCGGCCCGCGCCTGCTTGTGGCCTGTCAGCCGACGCGCGGTTTGGATGTGGAAGCGGCCCGTTTCGTTTACAAAACGCTGGAACGCGCCAAAGCGGACGGGTTAGGCGTCCTGCTGTTTTCACTGGACTTAGACGAAGTGCTGCGCCTGTCGGATCGCATCGCCGTGATGTTCAACGGGCGTATCGCGGGCGTCCTGCCCCGCGCCGAAGCCACGCCGGAGCGTATCGGCGCGTTAATGACAGGAGCCGCGTATGAATAGCCGCATTGCGCAATCGGGCGGGTGGGCGCGTCCCCTCCTGAGTATTGTGGCGGGACTGGCGCTGGCTGCCATTTTGATGCGGTTGTCCGGCTATGATGTGCGGGCGGCTTATGGCGCGTTGTGGAGCGGCGCGACGGGGCTGGAAGCGGGACATGCGCGGGGCGGAAGCCAGTTCGGGTTGGGCGCGCTGCCTTACCATGTCAACCTGTACCAACTGGCGCAATCCCTGTCGCGGGTCACGCCTTTATTGCTGGCGGGGCTGGCGATTGCGCTTGCGCTGCGGGCGGGATTGTTCAACATCGGGGCGCAGGGACAAATGACGGTCGGGGCATTGGCGGCGGCGGTTGTGGGCGAGTGGGGCGCGGGGAGTGGCAAAGCGGGCGCGAGTGGCGCATTGCCGCCGTTCGTCCATATACCCCTTGTGCTGCTGGCGGGCGCGGCTGCGGGCGGATTGTGGGGAGCCTTGCCTGGCCTGCTGAAAGCGTACCGGGGCGTCCATGAAGTGATTGCGACGATCATGCTCAATTACCTGGGCCTGAACATCGTCACATACCTGGTCACGCACAACTTCAAGGATGTGAAGAGTCAGGCTACGCAGACGCCGCAGATTGCCCGTTCTGCGATGCTGTCGCCCTGGGTTACGGGCAGCAATTTGACCGTTGGTTTTGTGATTGCGTTAATTCTTGCCGTTGCAATCACGTTTCTGATAAAGCGGATGAGTCTGGGGTATCAGATACGGGCGGTCGGCATGGGCGCGGAAGCGGCGCGGGCGGCGGGTATTCCGGTTGCCCGCGTGTTGATTACAACGATGTCGCTGTCGGGGGCGCTTGCCGGCATTGCGGGCGCGATTGAAGTGATGGGCATCCACCATCGTTACGTGCAGGGCGTGGCGGGCAATTACGGCTTTGATGGCATCGCGGTTGCCCTTCTTGGCGGGTTGGGCGGGTTGGCCGTCACCCTGAGCGCATTTTTCTTTGGCTTACTCGCGTCCGGCGCGGATTACATGCAGACCCTGACGAACGTGCCCGATTCGGTAGCCGTGATCGTGCAGGCATTGGTGATTTTGTTTGTCGGCGTTCGGCTGATGCGGGGCGAAAAGCGCGAAGCCGCCCCCATTGCGCCAACCCCGCCTGCGCAGGAAGGATCTGCCACGCAACATGCCCCCCTCTAACGTGATTGCCGCTTTTGTTTCCGCCACGCTGTTCAGCGCCACGCCGCTTGTGCTGGCCGCGATGGGCGGCATCCTGTCCGAACGGGCGGGCGTGGTCAACATCGCTTTGGAAGGCTTGATTTTAACGGGCGCGTTCGTGGGCGTGGTTGCGGAACAAAGCGCGCATAATTTGGGCGCGGGCGCGGCGAGTTTCGGATTGGCGGCAGCGGTGCTGGCGGGCGGCTTGCTCGGCCTGCTCCACGCCCTGCTGACCCAAAAACTGCGCATGAACCACGTGGTCAGCGGCCTGGGCATCAACCTGCTGGCGGCGGGCGCGACCCGGTATTTGAGCCTGCGCCTGTTTCCGTCCGGCCTCCACGTTGCGGGCTTGTCGGGCAATTTGTTCCTCGGCCTGGCGATTGTCCTGCCGTTTGCGGTCTACTGGCTGCTGACGCGCACCACGTTCGGGCTGCGATTACGCGCGGTCGGCGAAAACCCGGAAAGCGCGCGCATGGCGGGGATTTCTCCCGCGCCGCCCCGCTATTTTGCGGTCACATTGTCGGGGATGCTGGCGGGATTGGCGGGCGCGTACCTGTCGCAGGCCGAGTCGCACAACTTTTCCAGCAACATGTCGGCGGGCCGGGGGTACATCGCGCTTGCCGCCGTGATCTTCGGCAAGTGGACGCCGCAGGGAGCCGCCCTCGGCGCGCTGTTTTTCGGCTTCTGCTACGCCCTGCAAACGCAGCTTCAAATAATGGGCAAGCACATCGTCTTTTTGGGAATTGAGTGGACAAGCCCCTACCTGCTTGACGGCCTGCCCTATCTAATGACCCTCGCCGCCCTCGTCAGCGTGGTAGGCCGCGCCACCCCTCCCGCCGCGCTAGGTAACGAAGACGCCTGAACTTATTCCTGTTGAAAATTGTTTAAGGCCCCGTATATCTATAAGTTCCCGAACCAGTGAGAAGTCCGACCTTTGCTACGTGGAAGTGGGGAACCGTTAGGGAAAAATAGCATGTAGAAAAAAGAGTATGTAGAGGCATCGTCGAAATCTTGGCAATACAGCGCTTCCAGCCCGATGTCTCGTTGTGTCAAATTGTGGGGGGTGAGGCGTCGTGACCTCGTAAGCGTCAGGGCGAACGGGAGGGGTGAAACATAGCTTTGCACCTCCTTTGCTGTATAGTAGACACTTGTGCTATTTAGACAGTCTATGTGGGGTAAAAGGTTCACTGTTTTTGCGTTATTTTGATCTTTTTTCTGTTTTCTTTTTATAAACCCTGTGTATTCTGTTAAATCGCCTGCTTTATTTGCTGGAAAGGTCGCCTTGTCAGCGTCGTAGGCCGCGCCACTCCTCCCGCCGCATTAGGCAACGAAGACGCTTAACCCTGACTGGTTTATTCTATTTCTGACACAGCTTTGGAAACATCCCTCTTTTGTTTGTTGTCACCGTGTCCACGGTATAATATAAATAACAAACTAAGGAAGGTGTAAATTGTGGCCGATAACTCTGATGATTTTGAGAGCGACTGTAAATACTGCGGCAAGCCGCTAACCTGCATTCATATTGAACAGCAAGATTATTACGGATGCGAGCATGTTAGATGGAAGTCATGCGAAGAATGTTGGGACGAACAATATAGTGATAAAGAGTACGTCCAGCAGAAGCGAAAGGACAAGGCAAAACAAGAAAACCTCCGCGATTTGAAAACTTTGCCTGCCGAAATTGCTGCTTGAAATTCCTGGGTGACACGCAAACGTTGCTGTAGTTCTGCGTGTCAAGCCCACGTTTCATGAAGCAACGTAGTACCTCCTGCGCTTCTCGCCTGCCGCAATAGAGAGATTCACTATGGCTTCTGCCTACACATATATACAAGATGCCGAGCGCCTGAACAACTTCCAACCTGTTGATACGCCGCCGCAGTCGGAGCTACAAGCGGCTCTGCGTGTTCTGGCACACAGTCCTGTATCCGGCTACCTTCCCTTTTCTTCTGAGGAAGTAGAGACTGTCGGCAAGTACCGTGAACTACTCGCGCCGCGCCGACTTACGCACCGAGCAGATGATTTTTGGAACGCTATTGTCAATGGTGAGTGGTACGCTTGGTTGGTCGCTGTCCATGAGGCTGCCGAAATAGACGCCCTGACACGCTTCGGCATCAATCCTTTCGATTCGCGCCAGTTCAACGCCTTTAACACTTTCAGCAACCCCGATTTCACTGCTGCGCATGTGGAAACCTCCCTGATTGAGCTACAATACATACAGGATTGGGCAAAGCAATTGCAGTACGCCACCTCCCTTGTCGCTATCGCCATGCAGCACCCAATCAACAGGTCTTTGAACCCAACTTATCAGCAGTTCGTCAAAACATTACAGACACGAGAAGGATGGCCTGATCCAACACAAGAAGAACTGGATGCTGCCATTGAAGTTTGGAATGTTGTTCGCAGGAGGCAAATCGTACCATGAAAACCCGCTTATTATTTACGATACCGTCCAGTGGTTTACCCGAAGGAACGCCCCCGCCTCCTGTGCCGACCGTGATTGCCGAAGGCGAGAGCGTCGTTTTGTTCTCAACCGGCGTTTCCCGGCAGTTGGAATACTGCAACTTAGAAGAAATCACCACGCGAAGTATCCGCGAAGCACTGCATCTTGGTTCGGATACATTCGTGTACATTCCGCCTGCCCGCGAAGTACCGCAAGGCATAGACATCTATTCCTGGGATTTTGCCGTGTGGCGGCAGCAGTGGTGGACGGAAACGTTATGTGAGGTTGTCAAGCAAGGGTTGGTTCCCATTGCGGCAAGAGAACTAATTGGTACAGCGTA
>CAWIEK010000015.1:0-151052 GCA_963835065.1 uncultured Chthonomonadaceae bacterium
TATGCTAATTGTGGAAGGAGTAAGAAAATGTCGCAACTGCTGGAGTTTGAAGGAACGTGGGAGGAATTAGCCATGCGTGAGCCGGAATTTCGGGGCAAGAAACTGAAGCTGACCGTTCTTGAAACTGCGGAGGTGCAGGAAACTGCGTTGCAATACAAACCCAGCTCCTACTGCGCGGGAGTTGCTGAAATTGCCGTTGGAAGAACGTGAACGGATTCTCGCGGCACAAGCGGTTTTGCTGGAAGAAGAATACCGAACCAACCCGGACCTGACCGCTTTCGAGGCGTTTGGCCCAAACGACTTTTATGATGAGTACCCCGAAGATGCTTTCAGCAAATAAACCACAACGCGGCGAAGTCTGGCAGGTTCAATTTGATCCCTCTGTTGGCGCGGAAATACGCAAAACACGGCTTGCAGTTGTAATGAATGTTGCCTAGTATAAAGACGGATTAAAAGCCTGAAACAAAGCAAAAACAGTGAACACTTTGCCCTCCACAGCCGTCTAAATAGTAGAATAAAGTCTGCTATACAGATGTTCTACACACAGGAAGGGAGGTGCAAAGCCTATGTTTCACCCCTCCCGTTCGCCCTGACGCTGCAGAGGTCACGACGCGTCACTCCTACAAGTGACACAACGAGACATCGGGCTGGATAGCGCTGCATTGCCAAGATCGCGACATGACTCCCACATATCCATTTTTCATGCCTACCTTCATCCTTTGCTTGCGCCACTTCCCATTAGCAAAGGTCGCGCTTTCCGTTGATTCGGTAAGTTACAGATTTATGGGCATTAAGAAGAACGTGAAAGCCGCGCCGCTGCACTTTGAGATGCGGCGGCGGGGCTTTGGTGTCGGATGTTGCCGGTATTGGGTTTTCAGGCGTCCGGGATGCGAATGGCGTCCTTGTCGGGTTATCGCGTTGTTGTCGGCTTTGTGGCGGCGGCCAGCGTTGCCGCGCTTTTGGCGGGAACCGTCAGCGCAAGGGCGAACGTGGCCCAACTGCTGGCCGTCATGGAAATGAACTGATCCTTATCGTGCGGGAAGTGGGTGTCGAAGGGCGACTGCACCGGGTTGGCGCGTTTGGCGACCCGCCAGGAACCGTCCTCCTGCTGCGTGGCGACCAGGTAAAATGCGCCCCGGCGATACACGGAATCGAGCGTCGGCATCCCGCCCGCCTGATGCAGCGCCACCAATGCCTGCCCCGTCGCGTAAGCGTCGCTGGCCCCATCGGGCAATTGCGCCCAGCCGCCATCGTCATGCTGCAAGGCAATGAGCGCGTCGGCTGCCGCTTGTATGTCCTTCGCGGGCGCTCCCGTCCACTTCAGGCCGCACAGACGAAACGCTTTGTCTTCCGTTGTTTTCGGACGCGCGTTCAGCAGCCAGTTGCGGGCTTGCGTGGTTCTGCGCGTCACTTCCGCGCTTTGCTGCAGAGCATATTTCTGGAGGGCGCGGACTGCCAGGGCGGTCGCGGTAAACTCGCTCGATTCCAGGGGCGGGCGCGCGGTCCAGACGGGCCAGCGTCCATCCGCCGCCTGCTTGCGCATGAGGAAAATGGCGGCGGCTTCCGTCGCTTTATCGGGCTTGCAGCCGTCCGCCGCCAGGCCGTTCAGGGCATACGCGAGGCTGAGGGGCGGGTCTACCAGCACCTCATCCAGCTCTTTTTCTACGGAAGGGTTGGTCTGCGCTTTCACCAGGGCGGGCTGCAAAGCGTCGCACATCCCTTTCACCAGTTTCGTGTCTTCCTGCGCCTGCTTTGTGTCCAGCACAAAGCCATGTTCGCGGGCTGCGGCATAAGCCATAGCCGGCACGGATTGATGATGGCAGGAGAAACACGCGCCCTGCACATGGTCGCGGAATCCCGCCGCGCCCTTTTGCAGCAGGGGCAGGCTGCGCGTGACCGCCGCTCGGTTCATGGCAATCAAATCTATATGCGGCGCGTCCTTCAAAGTTTCTTCCTGCGCCCGGGCAGGCGCGGCAAAAGCCAGCGCGCACAACGCGCTCAGGGGCAGCAGGATTGTCAGTAAGGGAGATACCATTCGGTTCGTTCCGTTGTAATGGATGTTTTTTGACTTCATCGTCGGTTGCATCGTTGCTTGTCCTCTTGGGGAGCGCGTGGCTCCTGTTGTTATCCGGCGCGGCGAATTTCCGCGTTTTCAGGCATTTCCTTGTTCTTCTATAGGATACGCGCTGAAGGCAGATTGCGACCGTGAAGCATTTGGAAGCTGTCTTGTGAAATCCGTCACAATCTGGGGCAGGAGGAAGAAAATGTCCGAACTCGCGCCTTAGGGTCTGTAAAAGTATAAGTTCCCATCACACGGGCGTGATAAATCACGCCCCTACGGATGTTTCGGGAAGGTATACATTTACAGACACTTAAAGGACAAACGGCAGGAGGTGAAACACGTCCGACTTTTGTAAATACCCTCCGATCAGCCTGTTACTCCAGAGTGAGCGGCTCCTCGGTTCGTGAGAGGGCTTCTCCGAAGAGGCAGCGCGCTGTGGTAAACGCCTGTTCCGCCGTGACTTCGGTGAGCGGACATACCATGATGTGCATGGGAACGCCTTCAGGATAAAACTCTACGCTTTGCAGATAGTGGATGCCGGACAATCGTTTTGCTCCCAAATGTCGGTAGAACCGGATGCGGCGCTCCGCAACTTCGCGCTCCGGCCCTGTATGATTATCGGGGCTGTCTACTTCAAACAGCAAGGCCGCATAGCCTGCTCCGCGCGCGCGCTCAATAAGCGCCTGAAAGGTCTGGCTGCCGATGCCGCCACCCCGACGCTTTTCAGCAACGGCGATGTAGATCAGGTAAGCGGCTCCACATTCGGCCTCCTCATCGTAGTGCGCCATTGCCGCCATCTCGCCCGCGTCATCTATTGCGGTGAGCAAATGCGACGTGGTGGCTTCGCCGGACTGCCGCTTCAGCAGGGTCTTGACCAGGCTGGAAACGGCAATGCGCTCGTTGGCGGGAAACGCCGTTTCATACAAATCAAGGTAGAGCAGGAAATTCGGATCGTCTACCCGCTCAATCTCCTGCAAATGAATGGCGCTGTCGCTTTTTTGGATGGTGTCGCTCATCTTCGTGCCCTTCTCCTTTTGCCCCTTGCCGTGTTTGCGGCTGCGCGTCCGTACAGGGTTCTGTTCCCGCCCGCAACCCTCAACTTTTGCGCCTGCGCGTCCGTACACTGTTCTATTCCCACCCTTGTTACGCTTAGGGTTCCCCGGCATCTGGCGACTCTGTTTCGCCTACTTGTTCGGCGTGTATATCCTCATAGGCTTGCGCCAGCAGGCTTGGAGTGGCGCTATCCAGCCAGCGAATAAAGTCCGCAAGCCGCGCTAAGGGGCGCGTTTGAGCAGACTTGCCGTCAGCGGCAAGTCCGGCATTGTCACAAACAAGGTTCGTCCATTCCTCGGAAGCGGCCATGTTGCGCAGGACAGCCGCAATGCGCTCCAGAGTCTCGGAAGGGTCGCTGTTCAATTGCGCTTCATCGTCAGGCAGAGGAGGCAGCATCGCGCTGACCGCTTGCTGCAAGGAGTCTGCGGAGTCGGGCAGCAGGGAGGGCGGATGCTGCGCGTCGGCATTGAGACTCCAATAGGGCTTCCAAAAATGGTACAGCCGTTCGTAAGCAATTTCAAGCGCGCTGTTGCTGATGCGCCGACCTGTCCGCAGAGCGTTCATTATGCGGTTGCCGGACGTAGGCTGAAACAGCGGGCGAGCGCGCGCTCTCATGCGGGCGCGGTGTTCCGTATAAAAGGTAATGGCGTAAGTATCGCGTTCGGTGAGCAGATAAATGTAGGCCAGCAGGATGGCGGCGCTGTGATATAAGGCCGCCTCGTCAAATCTGCCTTCCCGCGCGGCTGCGCCGCCCAATGTCGCGTACGCATTGGCTAAAAGTTCGCTGTCAAGGCGCTTCACATCGCCTGCGCACTCCGCATGCTCATCCGCGATTACCTGTTCGCAAAGGGCGGCAGCCTTGAGCGCATTGCCGGCCAGCTCATAACGCTGGGCCGCATCCCCCAGCGACCATTGCCACATAAAGCGAAAGAACGAGTCGTTTGCCTGCTTGCCTGTCGGTTCCAGGGCGGCAAAGGATCGGCTGTAATGCCCCTCCCACTCCCTGTGAAATGGGCTTGACAGGCTATGTTGGTGCAGATGGAAGCTGGCTTCACCATAGTAGCGCATTAGAATGCCATAAAGAAACTGCTCCGGCTGCGAAAGGGAAGCAGGATCGAAGTTTTCACCGCCGACTGACTGCAGCAACATTCGCTGAATCTTGTTTAACGCATCATAGACGCGCTGCCATTGCGCGCGGGCTGCGGGCAGGGCGCGCGCCTCCCAATCGGATTTTTGCGGATAGTTTTTGTCGAAGGTTTTCAGCAGATCGTGCAGCGCGGCCCCGGCAGGCTGCGTATCTCCTTCCTGCTGCGTATCTCCGGCACACAGCGCCAAATTTTTCCATTGGTTGAGCAGCTTGCGCCCGGTAGCCCCTGAATCCTGAATGTAGGCATCCCACCAGTCATGCGAGATAAAATACATGCACGTAAAGCAGACGAGCATTAAAGGTTCTTTTTCGGGTTCCGCTTGCGCGCGGTTGACAAGAACCACAATCGTGCGTTTGGCTTCTTCCAGCCACGTTTGTGTTTCCAGTTCGTGCAGTTCGGTAAAATCCGGGTTTTTGGCTCCAAAAAGGGCATTGATCTGTAAGTCATTCGTCAGCACCTTGCTGATTTCGCGTCCACGCTGTAAATAGTGCAGGGGGCTGCGTTTGGGCAGGGGGATATTCTGCCTTTGCGCGACGGCAAGCAGCCGGTCCATAACGGGAAAATATCGCTGCAGTTTTTGCGTCTCGTTCGGCTTCCCGGCCTCTTCCGCGTTCTGCTGCCACGCCTCTTCCCACTGCTGCGCCAACTGCTTGCGCGTGGTTTTGAAGACAAGCGAATTGCGCGAAGCCGCGATTTCCAATGCGTTTTCGATGTCAGGCAATTCTTTTTGCAGCTTTACCGTATCCTCGGCAACCGACAAACGTTCCGCCAGCGAACCCAAAAATCGCTCGACATAGCGGCCTTCCAGCTTTGTCACTCCACTGGCGGACGCTTTCGACGCAAACTGCCCGCCTGCAAATTCTCGTATGGTGTTGAAAAACGTGTATGATTCCGGGCCTGCCTGCGTATCCGGCACAATGAGGTGGGCTTTCTCCAAGCTTTCATGCGCTTCTGGCGACCCTTCGCAAACCAACCGCATATCTGCAAGCGTCCAGGACGCGCGGAAGATGCTGAGGCTGCGCAACAGCGCCTGAGATGCCTCTGCCAGTAAATTGTAACTCCAGACAATACACTTCGCCATCGTCTGATGGCGCTCATCGGTCGGCTCGCGCTCAATGTCGGCGGGCTGCATTTCCAGAGGTTCCAGCAGCGACTCCTCCAGAGCCTTGAGCATCGCCGCAAGCCATCGGGCAGGATCGTCGCCGGTTTGCTGTACGTAGTCGGAAGCGCGGGATGCCGCGAGAACGATAGCCAGCGGGATGCACTCCAGCTTGCAGCAGATACGAACAATCTGCCTGACATGCTCATCTTGAGTCAGCAGGCTGCGAAGCGCATTCCGATAACCTGCCTCGTAGAAGTCTGCCTGTTGGCGCGTGGGCTGCTGCGGCTGCGGATGCAAGTCCAAAGTGGCGCGATGCGCAAACAGCTTGACGGCTTCGTTGTTGAGCCATGTGTCCGGGGAACTGCGTACATTCGGACGCTCCATTTCCTTGAGTTCGACGGACTGCGCTCCGGCAATGGGAATGCGGCTGGTCAGCAGCACCTTGGCTTTCGTCGCCAGTGTTGCGACAACCCGCGCCAGCATGTCCTGGTCGCGTAGATGCTCGGCGTTGTCCAATACCAGCAGCGCTTTTCGCGCCGCAAAGAGTCTCTCGTAGGTTGCCTGTACCTGGGCGGCAACGCCGGCATGCGCGTCTGCTTTATAAGCCATTCCCAGTTGATTGCTGATCTCTCCCCAAACGCCATCTTCGCTGTCCTGGGGGCACTGCGTCAGGTCTACATAATACATGTTCGCCCCGCAGCACTGGCGCAGATGGGCCAGTACCGGTTCCGCCTGGGGAATGTAAAGGTCGGCAGGGGGATGCCCTGCAATACAGCCGGCCACCGCAATGGCTAAACGTGTTTTGCCCCAGCCGCCCATGCCGACAACGGTAACGGCGCTGTACCGGTTGAGAGCGTTCAGCACCTTGACAACATAGCCCTGACGACCGTAAAAGTCGTTCATTTTACGATCCGGCCAGTTATGAAACAAAGTGGCATGGACGGGCTGCGAAGGCGCTTCAACGGACGCATCCCGGTCACTATCGTCAGGTCCAAACCCACTGGCAATCAGTTCGATGACCGAGTTTAACACGGCCAGGGATCGGGGTGGGGCAGGGTGGGAAACAGCAGCGGATTTCTGCCCGGTCATGGCGCGGTATCTCCTATGTCTGTATCAAACGCGGCGGGAGGATAGAGTTTGGACTTAATCTTGAAGTAGTTGGCTGCCAGGTACTGCTCATCCTCCTTGCGCATGGAACTCGGCGTCCTTTTACGGTGGTCACGAAAATAAGGCTCCCGGAGAAATTCTTTTGTGATTGCGTCTGCTCTCGTGTGTTGATCCTTCACATGAATTTCATTATCGGAGTTGACGCGAGCTTGAATAAAATGGCGCGCGTGGGATTTCCGAACGACCCAACAGCCTTTCCAAAAAACCAGATAAAACATCCAGGCCGTGAAAGCGAAAAAAGGCGTCGTGAAGTTGGAGGGGCTGGACAGAAAACTTGTCCACCATTGCAGGCTGCTCAACTGGTGAGCATCCTCATTGATTTTGCGTTCAATGGCGGCAACGCTGAGGGTATCCCCTGCGTTCTGCGCGAGCTGCAGCGCGGTGAATTGCGCAAACTTGCATTTCTTGGTTGGATCAGCGCCGGCGTTAAGCAGGTAATTCACCACTTGCACATGCTTATTGTCGCTGGCGTACATCAGGGCGGTGTAGCCATAGGTCGAATCGTTAGGATCGTCGTCGTTAGCCGTATCGCAGAGGTTGATGTATTCGCCGACGTGAAGAGGCTTATTGCTTCCGCGCAGAACGGGTTGCCCGCCATACGTTTGCTGGTTCCAATTCCAAATGCCCTTGCTGTCCAACCGAATCAGCTTGTGAACAGCCGCCAGATTGCCGATCTTCGCGGCGTACATCAGCGCTGTTCTGCCTTTGGCGTCCATGCCGACGCGATTGTGGCTTGTATCCCCACCGGTCAGGCGGTCAAAGGTTTCAATATCTGAATTTGCAATCGCCTGCCGTAATTGCCGCGTCAGTTCGGCAGTATTAGCGGGTCGGAGCGTAACCGATGAGGATGGGGAAGACTGCCTGCTCTGGTTCTTCGTGGCGCCATCCGCCAGAACAGGCACAGACCAGATGGAAAGGCAAAACAGGAGGCAACAAAAAAGCGGGCACAGCCATGTTCCCTGCCGGCGCCTGGCGCGTTTCTGCATGTTTCTCTCCCGAAGCGATTATCAAACGATGCGCAGCGAATGATGTGTCGAAACAACATCAATTCTCCGCGTTATTATCATGATAGACATTGCTACGGGCGAAGTAGTTTCAGTTTTTGTTGTGGAAAAGCGACGCATACGAGGAAAGCGCATACGGAGAGAAGCGCATACGGAGGGAATAACCGGCAGGGATGAACAACAAGTAAAAGGGAAACCCTGGCTGGAAACGTACTCCCACTTGCGGGCTGATGTGGCAGGGATGAACAACAAGTAAAAGGGAAACGGCATCAACGGACACCGGTATTGCCGCGAGAACGCTGCTGTCGCTGCGCGTTGATCTGGTACACGAAGGCGAGGACTTCTGCGACGGCTTCGTACAAGTCACCGGGGATTTCGCGGCCTAACGCGCCATGTTTGTAGAGGGCGCGGGCGAGGGGCGGGTTTTCCACAACGGGAACCTTGTTGTCGCGGGCCAGTTCGCGGATTCGGAGGGCGATCAAATCCTGCCCTTTGGCAACCACAATCGGCGCGGTCATGCGATCAGGTTCGTATTTGAGGGCAACGGCGAAGTGCGTGGGGTTGGTGACAATCACATCGGCTGTGGGAACTTCGGCCATCATCCGCTTTCTGGCGATCTGCCGCTGCTTCGCCCGGATGCGCGCCTTGATCTGCGGGTTGCCGTCCTGATTTTTATGCTCCTGCTTCACTTCCTCTTTGGTCATGCGCAGAGATTTTTCGTGTGACCACTTCTGGTACGCATAATCCAGCGCGCCCAGCACCAGCATCGTCAACACGCAGCGCAATGCCAGCCGGTACGCCATTTCCGCCACCAGGTCTATGCCTGCCATCAAGTCCATGCGCGACGTGAGCAGCAATTGGGGAAAGCTGCCCCGAACCGTACTCCAGCAGATGCCGCCGACAAGCCCGATTTTTGCAAGCGACTTGACTAAATCCACGAGCGAGCGGCTGGAAATGAAACGCTTCGCGCCGGTGAGGGGATTGAGTCTGTTGAAGTTCCATTTTAACGCTTCGGGCGCCCACAACGGCCCCGTCTGCGCCATGTTGAGAACTACGCCCAACACCATTGCCGTCAGCAGGATCGGCATCAACGCCTGCGCGACGGTCATAAACAAATGCCCGCCCAGCGTCAGCACGGCGTTGGACGTCAACTGCGTATCATTGAGGTGGTGAAACATCTCCTCGAAGTACGCCTGTATGATGCCGCCCGCCCGCCCGACGCCGCTATGCAGCGCCATCAGGATGCCCAGCATCACGCCCATCGAACAAATCTCGGTGGATTTCGCCACCTGCCCTTTGCTGCGGGCTTCGCTCCGCCGCTTGGGGGTCGCCGCCTCGGTTTTATCGTCGCCAGCCATTAGGGACTCCAGGTTTCAGGTTTCAGGTTTCAGGTTTCAGGAAATTCTCAATGGTAGATTTTGCCTTCTCACCAGGACAGCAGAATAATGCTGAGTTTTCCTGACACCTGACACCTGAAACCTGAAACCTTCACTTTGCCGCCGCCACCAGCGCGTTCATCCCCGTATCCGTGCCGGCGATGATCTGCCCGACGATGATGGACATAATCGGCAGCAGCATGGCGACGGTCATCAGGCCGACGATGATTTTGGCGGGGATGCCGACGACGAACACGTTGATTTGCGGAACCATGCGCGCGATCAGCCCGAACGCCACATCCACCAGCAGCAGCACGGCGGTTGCGGGCAGAGCCATTTGCAGGCCGAGCATGAACATCATTTTCAAGATCGGCCCCATCGTCAGGCCGAAGGAGCCGTGCAGCGCAATCGCGCCGGGCGGCACGGCCAGAAAACTTTTTTGCATCGCTGCCAGCAGCATCAAGTGCCCGTTTGCCAGCAGAAACACGGTCACAGCCAGTTGGTACTGAAACGCGCTCAACAGCGACGCCTGTTGTTCGGAAAACGGGTTGATGAGATTGATAAACCCGAACCCGATTTGCGTGTCAATGAAATACCCGGCCATTTCCACGCACGAAAACAGGACGCGCGCCAGATACCCCAACGCCATGCCAAACAGCGCGTCCTTCAAGACTCCGCCCGCCAGAAGCAGCAGATTGGCGGGGATAGGGCCGGTGTGGGGAGCGGCCAGCGGAACCAGCGCCAGGGAAAACACCAGGATAAACCCGGCCTTTACCTGTTTGGGAATGGCATGGTTGCCGAAAAGCGGCGCGGCGGTCATCAAGCCGCCCACGCGCGCAAAAACCAGCAGGAAGGTGTAGAAGTCGTGAATAGGCATCAGGCATCAGGCATTAGGCATTAGGCATTAGGTACAGCGGCAATACTACTAATGCCTAATGCCTGATGCCTACTTCATAACGGGCGGCATGTGATTATACGTGTGCTGCATGAACTGCACCATCGTGGCAAGCATCCAGGGGCCGAACAGGGCGAGCGCGGCGACAACGGCCAGCAGCTTGGGCACGAACGTCAGGGTAAACTCCTGTATCGAGGTCACGGCTTGAAAGATGCTGACCAGTACGCCCGCCACCAGCCCGAACAGCAGCACGGGCAGCGACAACTTCAGGCACACGATCAGCACTTCCCGCCCGGCATCCAGTACGGCGTGGTCGGTCATAAGCACTCCGAGGTTTCAGGTTTCAGGTATCAGGTTTCAGGTGTCAGAGTGGTGCTGCGCGAACGCTTTAATGATTGCATTGAAAGTTGAGGTGGCGCTTATGTACGGAGCGCACAGTCTGCTGACACCTGACACCTGATACCTGAAACCTGCTTTCCTTATTATGGGCAAATGGCATCGGGGGCTTTACAGATATTTTGGAAGCGGAAACGGGTTAGGGCGCAATATCGCGCAGCAGGAGAAGGGCGGGGTCGAGAACGACGTGCTTGATGTGGGTTCGGTTCCAGGTGTAGGAGATGTGTACCAACGTGTCGGCGGTTTGGATGACGGCGGGGTAGGAGTATTCGCCCGGATTGGTTTCCAGCGCGAGGGCTGCCTGCCATTTTTCGCCGTCCTGGGATATAGCGACATTGAGCGGCGTTCGCTGGGTTGTGGAGTGGTTGTATACGAGCAATTGGCGGCCATCGTGGAGCGTGACGGCATCCGTGCCGGAATTGGGGTTGGGCAGGCTTGTCGCATGCGGAGCGCTCCATGTTCTGCCCGCATCGGATGACCATACGGCGGCAATCACGTTCTGGCGGCTGCGGCACAACAATTGCAGGCGTCCGTCCGCATACGTCAGAAGACTGGGCTGAATAAGGCCGAACGTGTGGCCGTCGTTGAGGGGCGGGGTTGTTGTCCAGGTTTGCCCCAGGTCGGAGGTAAGCTCGATGTGTATCTGCCAGCCTTTGATCGCGTCTTCCACGCTGGACGGGCACAGCAGGTCGCCGTTTGATAATTGTATCGGCTTGTTCTTAATGGGGCCGAGAATATCAGCGGGAAGCCGGGCAGGGGGCAGCCAGGTTTTGCCGCCATCTTCAGAAGCCATGCACATTCCCCACCACTGGCGCGGGTTCGGGCCGACTTTGTAGAACAGCAGCAGGGGCGCGTCGCGGGGCTGAAACAAAACGGGATTCCAGCAGGCAAAGCGCGTACTTGAATCTATAATGCCATTGGCGACTTCCACCGGGCGTGACCATGCGCCGTTTTCCTGCCGCGCTATCCAAATGCCGACATCGGGACGTGACTCGCCCGTGCCGCCGAACCACGCGGCCACAAGTCCCTGTGGAGTTTCCGCAAGCGTGGACGCATGGCACTGCGGAAACGGCGCATGTTGAAAAATCAGTTCCGCAGCGACAAGGCCGGGCTGCGGCGTCACCCCTCCGGGCGCGTTTGCCGCCTGCGCGTCCGTGAACAACGCCGAAATTTGCGGGAGGTTCATGGCTGTGGCTCCTTTTGGTTTTGCTTCAGTCTGTTTATCCCTCTGGTACGTTGTAGTTCGTACCACTGTCAGCGCGTTCGTTAGCCATCCCTGGAAATTGTTACCATTTATATTCCCATCCGGCAGGAATGTTTGTATAAATGACGAATGTTTCTCTTGAATAACCCGCCCATTGAATATGTCGCCCGCGCAGGCCGCGTTTGTTGCCTGCGCGGTGTGCCATGCGCTGCTTCTCTTTCCCTGGATTTTTGCTATGTCCCTGGCACAACAGACCGCTCGCTGGAATTGGATTGACGCGCAAATCCGCGCCGGGCGCTACCCCAACGCGCAATCGGTGCGCGACTATTTCCAAGTCTCGCTGCGCACCGCTTATGATGATCGCAACAGCCTGCTGATTGACTTTCACGCTCCTCTCGAATTTGACCGGCTGCGCAACGGCTGGTACTATACCGATCCCACTTTCAAGCTGCCGTTTATGGCGCTGCCGGAAGTGGAGGCGTCCGCGCTGCGCCGCCTGCTGCTGACGGCGCAGGAGTACCTGGAACCGACAGACGCCTGGCTGGTCGAACTGCTGTTCACTCGTTTGGCGCCGGACTTTCCGCAGGAAACCACATCGGGACTGCCACCCGAAAGCGTCGGCGGCGCGTTGCATCTAAGCCATGCGGCTTCGGCTGCGCCGGAATTGCTGACAGCCTGCCGACAGGCGATTGGCAACCGCCAGAAACTGGACATCGTGTACTACAGCGCCCATCGGAATGAGACCAGCCGGCGCGTGATTCACCCGTATCACCTGCACAATTTTCAGGGGGAGCAGCATCTCATTGCGTGGTGCGAGTGGCGGCAGGACATACGCCAGTTCTTTTTGGGACGTGTGCGGACGTATGAATTGCTGCCGGAAGAGGGCGCATTTGCGCGGCAGGCGGTGGATGTGGAAGCGTATCTGCGGCAAGGCTTGGGGGTGCAGCATGGCGAGGAGCCGCAGCGCGTTCGGGTGCGCTTTTCGGCGTATCAGGCGCGCTGGATGCGGGAGCGGCAGGCGCATCCGAGTCAGCAAATCGAGGACTTGCCGGACGGCGGGCTGATTTTGACGCTGTGGGTGGCCGGGAGGGCGGAGGTCGCGCGGTGGATTCTGGCGTATGGCGGGGAGGCGGAGGCGCTGGAACCGGAGGAATTGCGGCAGGAAGTGGCGGCGCAGGCGAAAAAAATGGCAAGTATTTATAGCAGATAAAGTTCAGTGAACTGTTACTGCAGTGAAGTGGAGTATACTGGAGTAGTTGAGAGTTGAGGGTTGAGAGGGATCAGGGATTGCAAACTTTCCGTGTTGCCGCTCAGATAAAATTTCGAGAATTCGTGTTACGCTTTGGCGCTGGAATGGGACCAGGCTGGGCAAGAGAAGAAAAGCGAGGCGGAAGGAGCGGGGAGTATGCGGCTTGTGGTGACGTGCCAAGTGGAACGGGCAGTGGGAATTCCTATCAACCATCAGCACCTGTTGACGGGCATCGCGTACCGGTTTCTGGCTTGCAGCGACGAGGAGTACGCGCGGTTCCTGCATGACGAGGGCTACGCGCCGGACAGCGGCCCGAAGCGCTTCAAATTGTTCTGCTTTTCGGGGCTAAGGGCGAAACGGCGGCGGATTGCGGGTGAAACGCTGTGGCTTGGCCCCGGCGAAGTGGAGTGGCATATCGGTTCCCCGAAGGACGAATTTTTGCGAAACTTTGCAACCGGGCTTTTGGCGCAAGGGGAATTGGCGGTAGGAACGCAGCGCTTGCCGATTGTGCGGGCGCAGGCGCTGCCCACGCCGGATTTCAGTTCGGGAACGGCGCATTTCTCCTGCATGACGCCGATTGTGGCGAGTGTGCCAACGGAAGGGGGCGGCAAAACGTATCTGCGGCCTTCGGAGGGCGCGGCCTTTTCGGAAGCGGCGCGGGGCAATCTGCTGCGCAAGTACCGGGCGCTGCATGGGGAAGCGCCGAAGACGGGCGAGGACAATTTTACGCTGACGTTCGATGCCGAGTATCTGGCGCGCAACCCACACGCGGGAACCAAAAAGATCACATTCAAAACGACGGAAATCATCGGCGCGCTGGCTCCGCTCACAATAACGGGCACGCCCGAATTGATCGCTTTGGGATATGAGGCGGGTATTGGGGAACTGAACGCGGGCGGCTTCGGCATGGTGGAAGCGCGAGAACCGGGGCGGCGGGAGTTGACAAATGAGCAGGATGGCGTATAATACAAGTGTAAACGTTCCTGTGGCCCGAAAGGTCGCCGAACGTCCTTCTCCGGTTACATGGCGCTCCCGCGTCCGGCATGTTGCCTCGTCGGAGATAGGGCCGCAGGTCACTTCCTCTGTTTCGTCCTCGCTGCGCCCGACGCGCTTTCATGCGGCTTTTTGCACCTTGATAGGCTGTGGTCAAGCCAAAGAAGGAGAAATTTTTTCTCTTTGCGCGACATTTTTATGGTATACTACACATGAAAACGTTCCTGCGAACCGAAAAGTCGCATCGGTGGCCTGCTTTAGCGAACCGCTAAAGATAGGGTCGCAGGTCATCTCCTCTTCCCCATTTTATTCGATTACCCTGTTTTTGCCACAATTGGCTGGTTTTCTGACGCAGTGCTGTTGTTTCCGACAGGCCACGCGCATCGCGCTGCAATACGTAAGCGATCAAGTCGGCAAGCTGAATCATGCTAGACTTGTCCGAAGGGTAATGCTTCACATCAGGACTGCTCGGCCAATGCGCCCGAGCCTTGCGCTTGATCTGCGTGTTAAAGTCGGCGCGCAGGTCAGTAGCAACATCCTCATCACACCAGATACGCCGCAATTGCTTGACTTCTACAACTCTATCAAGCACGAAACGCCCCGTAGCAGGCGGCAATCGTTTGGGGTGGTCAAATATCTGCGCTCCCAAGTCAGTAGTCAGAACTTCCTTATCCAGAACGATAGCGAATACCAGTCCGTTTGCCAAAACATACTCTACGGCGCGAAGCAAAATGTCAGGACCACATTGGTAGGCGTGGAACTCAAAGGTGACAGGCCGCCCCAACTCCCGTCGCCACGCCGCAAAATAGGCGTCTACGGCATCCACATCTTCCATCCAAACGCTGCAGGGCACGTAGAAGTCTTGGCTTACCTCTTTTTCCTTTGGAAACGGCGCTCCCGACCAATCCACGCCAGCATACATCTTTCACCTCTCAGAAAAACCAGCCGGGCACTGGTGCGATTAAAAGAGCAACCTCGATTTAGTGTTCGTTGCTATTCCATAGCCCGGATGATTTTGATCACTCGTTGGCAAGAGGCATGTCTTGCCATTTCGATGTGAACTGAGGTATTATTGCACAGTAGGTTCAAAAAGTCAACCGTAATACTAATAGAGGTACAGGAGGGCCGTTATGGCTTTAGATACTTTAGATGCATCGCCAGATTATTCAACTTGCGGATTGCTTGCCATTCATCCGCTTGCACCACTTTCGATGGTGGCGAAAATGCCGGGAAAGTATTACCGTTGTCAGCCTGCGCCAACGCGCGAGATGCTTTATGGCTTATTGGAAAATGCGCTCGGTTGGCACATCGCTGCGCCTGAACGTGATCAGATTATCAAGCAGTTGGAAAAGCGGTTGGGGAAAACAACAAGCGTGTCGGGCGTCGGTTTTCGCAGCTTGCTTCAATACCACGTTCGCTTTGGCATTGGCATACTTCCTGCTGTTACGCACTACAACGATTTGTGGAGTCAGCATCTGCACGGCCCTTCTTTTGTAGGCGGTAGCCGTGAACACAGTTACGAAGCGATTCCGCTGGTAAACGCAATAGCCGAAAAACGGATACAAGTTAATGACAGGGCAGAAGCAGGTAAAGAGACGGAGTTGCTGACTACGTTCCAAGATGGACAAATGGTGCACCTTAATGTTCTGCGTCCCTACTTTCCACAATATTATGTCAGCCCAACGGCGCGGGAGTACATTGTTGCGGATGGTCCTTACCAGTATCGTGTCGAGACTTCTCCCGAATTGGCAACGCTGCTGGCGGACGCTATTGCAAACCCGGCGTCTCCTCTTTATCTAGGTTCTAACGATGGGTGGGTAGACGTGGAATGGAGGCCGCTGCCATGAAACATTTATTTGATTTGCTGTCACATCCTTATCCGCGCTATGGATTGGCGGCGGCTCTGGTACAGGAAGATTGCACTCCGGCAGAATTCGCACTCCTTGATGAGAAGCAAGTAGCGGAACTGCTGTACAAAACACTGGAAGCAGGTTTAAGTAAGTTCCGCATGAGGACACATGACAAGCCTGAACTGGTGGAAACATTGGAGTATAGAAACGTTGATTATGACGATCTCCAAAAGGACTCCTCATTGGTGCAGTCGTCCGGTCTTGCCGCACAAGGGAAATACTTGTATCCCTCCGTTATCACAACTGATGGTGGCGCGGCGGATACGTATAAGAACGCCACTGCCATGATAAAGGATTTAAGAGAGGGCAAATCCCTGCTGACCCGCATCACCTTCAGCCGTTCCTTTGCGCCGACAACGGCGAAAATTAACCAGAATGGGAAAGCATCGCTCTCAGAACCGCCCGGAACGTTGTTTGAGGCGGCTTGTTCCGCAATCGCTACTCTGACGCCGCTCAAGCCTGCTGCATGGGCCGGGCAAAGGAATACAGCGATCTATCCTGATTTGCAATTGGATGAACAGCAGGATGCGCTGTGGCAGTTCGTTCGTTTGTTTGAAGAGATGGTCAAGCAGGAAACAAGCGGCTTGATGTTGTGTAAACTGCCCAAAAAGCAGGAAGCCACGCCGACAGTTGCGGCAAAACCAAAATTGAGTAACAAGAAGACAGCAACTGCCGCGCCCAAGTCGGAATACCGTCGCCCCCGGTTACATAGTGGCAACTACCCCTATGCCCCTCAACGCGAAAGTGAGGCGTTCGGCGCGGTAGGATTGTTAGGCGCGATTGGCCGTTGGGCGCATAGTCGTGGGGAGGTTGAGCGTGGGGAGAGGGTATTGGAGTCGCTCAAAGAACGTCCGCTCTACATCGTGAGCTATGATGCGATTACCCAGGCGCAATTTGACCATCATGTGATCGGATTGGCACAGAAAAATCGTCTTTCCGCTGTTGTGTATGCTCTTACTTACGACACCCGGCTTTACACAGAAATGGAGGAAGATCGTCCCTCATGGGAACTACCAGCGCGGAAGCTGTTCGCCTTCTTTGCCGGTCGTTTTCTACAATCATTCAATGCGCCGGCCTACCGCGACTTTCTTTCAACACGCGCCGAGTACGACTCGGCATTATATCTTTTATTCGAGGAGTATTTTATGAGCCAACAGGTTCCTACTAAAATTGTGCAGGCTGCCCGTGAATTGGGTCAATGGATCAATCGGGCAGCTTACTATGCCGCCCGTGAGGAAGTGGAAAAAGACAAAACCGATAGCCCAAAGGAGAAGGAACGCAAAATCCGGCAGCAGAAAGCAAAAATTCTGGTTGCCCTTGACAGCATGGCAATGGGAGCCAGAGACGCCACTTCGATGATGGGCAGCATCATGCGCGAAACCGGGATGCTCACACAGTCCGATGCTCCGCCGGAGGCTCTGCCGTTCATTGATGCGGCATGCACTGGTGACGAGATTGAAATGGATACGGCACGGCAACTGCTGATGACATACATGCGTGTTCGCTATGTTCCGGATACAGGCGGACGCCTCCCCCATCAGCAAACCATTGGCGCAGATGTCAGCGACATCAATTCCGTCGAAGATGTTTCAGAGAATTAAGGCAGTTCATGCCAAAACAGGAGGAAAGTACCCTTGGAAATCAAAGGCATTCTGGTTTCACTGCTCGCGCCAATGAGCGACCACATCGCCAACGGCGGTGAAAAGATACTTGGCAACGCTTCTTCTATCAAGCGCCGTCCTGATGGGCGCGTCTACATCTCCGGGCAAAAACAGCGTCACGCTTTGTTCAGCGCAATGGATCGCCTCAATCGTGACGATGACGACCGCGTTGTTGGCGGCATGGAAACGTATGTGTCGAACGGCGACGGCATAACTACGCTCGTAGAAACAGATTTGCGGGCAGACCTTGGCGGCTTTCTGGATACCAACAAGGGCAGTTACAGCGGACGCCGAACTGCCCCGCTAACAGCTACGCCTGCCGTTGCGCTTGAGCCGAGTGAAGTCGGGCGCGATCTGCTGATTCGTCTCAAAGTCAACACCGACAAAGACAGTGAACGCAATCAGGCACTTGCTACGCGCGAGTATAGCCAAAACGACATCATGCGGATGAACTTTTTCATTGATGTTAGCGCGGTTAGTATCCGCAAACGTTTTCGCTATTCCGGTGAGAAGCACGTTGAAACGCAGTTTGTCAAGCATGTAGATGAAGACGAGCGCAAACGGCGTATTCGGCTTGCGCTGGAATCAACAGGTTTGCTTACGGATTACGCCAACAATGCCCGCAACGCAACCAGTGGTGAACCACAGCAAGTGCTTGATCGTTTTCGATACGCGCCTGAGCCGCAAGGCAAGCCGCTATTTCGGCGCGGGTGAAGCAGAACGGGCGAACATCCTCAAAGAGCTTGACGGGCGGGGAGCCGTTTACTTTTTGGGTGACGATACAACGGCTGACGGTGACAGCGTAGCCGAAGTTTACCAAAAGGCGTTGGACTTCCTCGCCACGAACACGCTTTACGATCCGACTGACGGCGCAGAGCCGATGACAACTGCCGAATTTGACAACGCAAAATGACACATTGGGCAAAAACAGGATTCAAGATAACACTTGAGGCACACGTTCAGCATCTTCTCGACGAACGAGATATTATGCTGCCGTTTCGGGCGTTCGTGGTGCAGAAGTACCACGAACGCACCGCGCGCCATCTTGACAAAATGCTGCACCGCAGCATTCTCTGGCATGATGAGGGCAAGAAGGACGAGCAGTGGCAAAAACACTGTCGCAGCAATTCTCTGCAACTGGCAAAGGTGCGGCATGAATTGGTGTCGCTTGTCGCCATGCACAAAGCCAAAGTGGACGCTTCGCCTCCAGTCCGCGCCGCCATTGCCGCACATCACGGCAAACTTGGTTTTCAGCATGAGGAGCGCTGGCTTGAGCGACCGGAGTTCAAGGAGTACAATCTTTGGACGCAGTACCGACAAATGGGCGACCGCTTAGACACGCTGGAAGAAGCAATATGCAAACGCTATGAATTCGACGGGCCGCGTTCATGGCTGCAAATGGCAGACCATCGCGCCAGCGCAAAGGAAGGAGGCGAAACACTTGTAGCATTTCGTGAGTTTTCTTATACCTTCCCCTTCAAAGGCAAAGAGCGGGGCGTTCAAAAGAAAGTGAAAGAGTTATGGGACGAGCCATTCGCAATTCTGCGCGCGCCAACGGGCGCGGGCAAAACCGATGCGGCCCTGCTATGGGCACAGCATCAAATAGAGTGCGGACGGGCAGACAGACTTGTAATTGCTATGCCTACGCGCTTTACGGCAAAGTCCCTTGCCATCAGCAAACCCGAAGAAATTAGTTCACGCGGCCTGTACCATTCCACTTCGCGCTTTGTGCATCGGGCTGAAAGTAAGCCGGATGAGCAGGCGCAAAAGCAGGCAAATAAAGAACAGGACATGGCGCGGCTGCTGGAAACGCCAATCACTGTCACAACATTGGATCATCTGTGTATCTGCCTGACAGCCACCCGTGAAGACCATCACAGCATCTTCTTTAGTCTGGCGCATAGCTGCGTCGTGATTGACGAGGCTGACTTTTATGACGAGTTCACGCAGCAAAATATGGTGGTTCTGCTGACGGCCTTGCGCCTGCTGAAAGTTCCCGTTTTGCTGATGAGCGCGACCGTGCCTGACTCAGCCCGCCAACTCTATGAAACTTCAGGGTTTGTCGTTCCACGCATCCACGAGGATACAAGCGACAGCGAACGAGTACGCTGCCGCCTAACGCGCATGGGCCGTGTTGCCGAACCTGGCGACATTGCTTCCACTTTGCAGCGAGCGCTTAATGGTGAGCCTACCATAATCTATGCGAATACGGTACGCCGCGCCCAAGCCTATTACCATTGGTTCAAAGCGCAGAACGCAAGTTTACAAAAGAGCATGTTGTCTGCTACCACAGCCGCTTTACGGAACCAGATAAAAATCGCAAAGAAGAGATACTTGTCGGAATGTTGGGTAAAGAAGCATGGGAAGGGAACAAAGCGCATGGCGTTGCCATTCTCACGCAAATTGGCGAACTAAGCGTGAACATCAGCGCCGATTTAATGATTTCTGACTTGTGCCCGATTGATCGTATCGCGCAGCGCGTCGGGCGGTTGGCGCGATTCCACGACAAAGGTGGCGAACTGTTCCTTGTAGAGCCTTATCGCATTGACAAGAACGGGAATGCTGAGTTGTACCCTGCGCCTTACGGCGAATGGCGCAACGGCTGGATTGCTTCTGAGGCCCTTACGACATCGGACAAATTGCTGAAAGATGGAGAGTACACAGCGCGAAAGTTTGTCGAGTTAGTGGATACGCTTTATCCGACAACGAAGGCTGAGTTGCCGGAGCGGGTTCGGCACAACAAGCGCGAACTTAATCAGCTTATTATGACAAACTGGCTGCTGTTGCCAAAAGAAGCTAACAAGCAAAAAGACGAAATGGAAGAGGAGCGCACGGAAACATGGGCCAGCCGTGATATACCGCCGCAACGTACTCTTTACATCGGCTCATCAGGTATCAGGAGTTGAAGCGGAAAGTGGCGATGATGAACCGCAATCTTGGGCAAAATTTCGGGAGTTTCAATTACAGCACGGCGTTCAG
Organism: uncultured Chthonomonadaceae bacterium; assembly: GCA_963835065.1. GTDB lineage: Bacteria > Armatimonadota > Chthonomonadetes > Chthonomonadales > Chthonomonadaceae > CAWFQB01. The sequence continues at coordinate 20,200 of CAWIEK010000015.1, forward strand.
TGCCATGTATATGAATTCAACAAAGCAGTAGAAACGGGTTTGCTGCAAGAATCACGAGACAAAGCCGTGTTCATGCTTGGCAGAGGCCATCAAGAAGAAATCTGGACAGTACCTCCCCGTTACTACGATTTTGAAACGGGTTTACACTTGACGGAAGAAAGCGACTAAACGCATGGAGAACCTACCGGAACAGCGGATTAGCGGGACGGAGGTGCATTACTATGTGCTGTGTCCGCGCAAGCTGTGGTGGTACAGTCATGGGATGGAGCAGGAACACGTGACGGGCGCGTGGGGCAGGAGAACGTCGCGCTCGGCACGCTGCTGCATGAGGAGAGCTACCCCGACAAAGCCCGCAAGGACATCCTCATTGACGGCCTGATCCGGCTGGACTTTACGGACGACGGCAAGGTTCACGAGATCAAGAAGAGCAAGGGCGGCGAAAAGGCCACGCTGTACCAGATTCTCTACTACCTCTACTACCTCAAGCACGTCAAGGACATCGAAACGACGGGCATGATTGACTATCCGCAGCAGAAGCGCCGCGAAGCCGTCACGCTCACGCCCGCTTATGAAGCCGACATCGAACAGATACTCGCGGGCGTCCAGACCATGCGGGAACAGCCTGCGCCGCCCCCGGTTCCCAAGCCCATGAGCCTGTGCAAGCAGTGCGCTTATCAGGAGTTGTGCTGGGGATGAGGAAGGGTATTGGGTATTCGGGTGTTGGGTGTCGGCCATTGCGCTTTGTCTGTGTTCTATCCTGTTTGCACGCATAATAGAATCAGCTGTCGAACCGTCGGCGCGAATACCGACACCCGACACCGAATACCGTCATCCTGAAAGGCAGGATGCTGTGAAAAACTACTATCTGCTGAGCAATGGACGTTTGCGCCGCCAGTCCAACACCCTGGTTATGGAGGGCGCGGACGGCCAGAAGAAGCCGATCCCCATTGAGGACGTGGACAGCCTCTACCTGTACGGCGAAGTGGACCTCAACACCAAAGCTCTTACCTTCCTGTCCAGCAAGAAAATCCCGCTGCACGTCTTCAACTACTACGGCTTCTACAGCGGCAGCTACTATCCCCGCGAGTACCTCCATTCCGGCTACCTGCTGGTGCATCAGGTGAAGCACTATGCCGATGATGCGCGGCGCATGACGCTGACGCGGGAACTGGTACGCGCGTCGGCCCATTCCATGCTGCGCAACGTCGCCTACTACAGCAACCGGGGCAAGGGCGCGGCAGGCGCGGGCAGTGACGAAGACCCGGAGCCGACGGGCGAGATCGGCACGGAAACCCCGCTCGAACCCGCCGTGCCCCACGATGCCGAATTGGAAGCCGCTGTGGACGCCAGCGACACCCTTGCTGCGGCACAAGACAACGGGACTGTGCCCGCGCCTGAAGCCGATCCGTTCGAGCCGAACATCGTCTTTGAGGAGGAGGTCACGCCGCTTGCGCAAATTCGCGCCACCATCACCAACCTTGCCGGCCTGATTGACAAGCAGGAGAAGGTCAACGATCTGCGGGGCGTGGAAGGCAAGATGCGCGAGCGCTACTATCAGGCGTGGCAGCACATTCTGGGCGGCGAGTGGGCCTTTGACCGCCGCGTCCGCCGCCCGCCCGACAACGAGGTGAACGCGCTGATCTCCTTCGGCAACTCCGTGATCTACACCGCCTGCCTGAGCGAAATCTACCGAACGCAGCTCACGCCCACGATTTCCTACCTGCACGAGCCGGGGGCGCGGCGTTTCTCCCTCGCGCTGGACCTGTCCGAAATCTTCAAGCCCCTGCTCGTGGATCGCGCCATCTTCCGCCTGCTCAACACGGGGCAGTTGAAGCCGGAGCATTTCGACCGTTCACTGGGCGGCTGCTATCTGACGGAGGCGGGCAAGCGCCTGTTTCTGGGCGCGCTGGAGGAACGGCTGAACGCGACGATCAAGCACCGGCGGCTGGGGCGGCATGTTTCCTATCGTCACCTGATCCGCCTGGAGTGCTACAAGCTGATCCGGCATCTGACGGACGTAGAACCCTACCACGCCTTTCGCGCCTGGTGGTAGGCGCGTGCCCATCAGGCAATCGTGACGTCGGGGTCCTGGCAAGCCCTCCGGCCAACGAGGGAAACGACCGGGGACAACAGGGCGCACAAGGAGGAAGAGCGATGTACCTCATCGTGGTGTATGATGTGGGCGAAGAGCGCGTGGGCAAAGTATGCAGGTATCTGAAGCGCTATCTGCCGCGCGTCCAGAACTCCGTCTTTGAAGGCGAACTGAGCGAGGCCAAGCTGGCCGCTATGAAAGCCGGCCTGTACAAGTGTCTCGATCCGCGCGAGGACTCCGTGCTGCTGTGGGTCATGCGCGATGCGCGCTGGGTAGACCGCCAGATCATGGGCAATGAAAAACTCCCCGTTTCCAACTTCCTCTGACGACGCTTGCCGTGCCGTTCCCCTTGTTCTGCCTGCCCCGGTGTTTTCACTGTCGCAGCGCAGCGCCTTCTGTTGTGTTGCCGCGTTCTGTACCCATCCCCGGCAGCTTTTAAAGCTGCGCGTTGGCAAAGAGCCAGTCATCCACCGGGGGGATATAACCGGGGCGTCCCAGATTGCCTAAATTTGACACGCCCTGCAAAACATTCCCCGTGACAGCCGACGCTTTGCCGCCACTCCCCGGCAGGAAGTACAGACTGTTGCTGGCCGGCAGGAAGTACAGCCTGTTGCCGTCCGTACTCGGTGACGGATTCTCATTGATGAAAAAATTTCCCGTAATCGCGTTGCGCTCGGTCATCAGAATAAACGCTGTCGGCACACTAGAAGAGCGATTCCGCAGCCGATTTTCGCCGAGCGTCAGCGTACTTCCCTTATCCTGCGCATCGTCCCATACCAACAGCGCGAGACTGGAAGCGGTGTTACGTCCAGCCACATCAATTTCGTTGCCCGTCAGGTTCAGAACGAGACGCAGCCCATGCCGGGCCTCTTCCGCCGCAATCAACCGATCAAAAAGCGGCAGCGCTGTGTTCAAGACCGTGAACTGCCCCAACAGCGAGTTGGTCAGGGCGGCATCGGTGGCAGGCCGGCTTATCCCGTGCGTGATAGGAACTTTTTCCACAACCGTAATGGGAGCCTTCTCCACAATGGCTGTCTCTGGAGCCTTCTCCACAGCGGTTGTTTCGGGAGTCTTCACGCTTGATGCCGCGCCGCCTTCCGTACTGTTGGCGACAAACTCCTGAATCGGCCTGGCCTCGGCTTTCAGGGACAGAAGCGCTTTGTCCAGGAACGCCTGGCCGGGCGGAGGCGCTTTCGCTGTTTTCGCGTCCGCCTTGACTGTTGTTTTCGGGCTTGATTTGGGCGCTGCGGCGGCGAGTCTGACAGTGAACTCCGGCGGCACAGGGTAGCTTCGCGCCAGCGTCAGGCCGATCTGAAGGATTGGCTGCTGGATTGTGGCGAGAATTCGGGCGTGAATCTCCTGCGCGCTGTTCAAGCGCGTTTTGGTGACGGTGGCGCGATTGAGAAAGGCCACATCGGTCAGGGCGCGCAGGGACAGCAGCCAGAACCCGGCTTCGCAGTCGCGCACAGTGTTGGCGCGATAGGTGATGGTTTCGGCGTCGGCATAAATCAGCGTGGCAATCGAAAGCCCCTGAAATAGATTGTCGCTGAATGTCGCATCCTGCAAAAGCGAGCGCGTCAGCGCGTAAGGGACGGCAGTATTCGCGCGCGCGGATGTGGCTTTCAATGTGGGTTTCTGCGTTTTGTCCGCGGCCGGGCGCGTAACCGCGGGAGCCAGCAAATACCCGATTAACAAGCGCAGCGGCCTTGCGCCTCCGTGCAGGTAATCCTCATCATGCAGGAAGCGATTCTGCTGTACGCGCAGCCCCCAACATTCGCTGCCGGCGAAGATGCCGACCCCAAAAACATTGCGTCCCCTGTCGTCACTCCCCACCTGCAGCGAGAACCGAAACAGACAATCGCGGATTTCCAGATTGGCGCAGTGCAGAGGGCGCACTCCGATAGAAACGTGCAAGCCGGGGAGGAGGCTATTCAATTGTTTCGTGGTCGCCGGGGACTCTACGCGCGCCAGCGTTTTACGCGCGGCGGCAAACGGAACCTGTGGCAATTCAAAGCGCAGCCCGCGTATCGTGATGTTGTTGGCGTGGGTCAGGACGAGCAGGCCGTCGAAGAAAGCGGCATTTTGTTCGTCTTTGGCCTGCAGGATAACGCCGTCATGGCAGGCTTCCAGCGTGATGTTGGAATGTTCCGGCCCCAATCGCAGCGGGGCGGGCAGCGCGTAAACGCCCGGCATGAAGCAGACAGTAACCTGTCTTTTGGCCGGCTCGGAACTTCGGAAGCCGTCCAGAATAGCTTGCAGATTGGGCGCGTCTTCGGCCCGGACACTGATCGCGCAGCAGCCGCTCGCCCGCTTTTTCGATAGTTCCACGATGGTTTCGAATTGTTCGCGGCAATCGGTGACTACGGCCTGTCTGGGACCCGTCCACGCGATTACGGCGAGCGGGCAAACCCATTGACGCGGGCCTGTCGGCGGCTGCGGAGCGGCGAGAAACGCCTGGGGATAGACCATCTGCGGGGTACGCGGGCGGACGGCGAAAGCCCAAAAGTCGCCGGGCTGAAAACCTGTGCCGGTCAGCGTGATTTGCAGCCCCGTTTCGCCAAGCGTTGTGGCTGCGCCCGCCGTCGCCGTCGCCATCGTTTCCCAGACGCGCAGAAAGAGCGGCGCGTTGACGGGGGTTTGTTGCGCCGGGTCATACATAGGGAACGGAAGCGGCGGGGCAATCGTCACGGCCTGGCCGTCCGGTTGGTAATTCGCCACTGCCGACACAAACCCGGCAGACTCCGCCACGAACTGCCCGTTGCTTAATTGCGATGCGGCCCGCAGTACCTCTATGGCCTGCCCGTGCCGGGGATTGTGAAAAGCGTCGGGCGGCGGCGACAGCAAATTCAGGTTCGTTGAATTAATCACGTTCACGCGATACAGAAACGAGGCGTTGTCGAACCCCCATACGAACGTGACGGCGTTTGTATTCGGATTGTAGGCAACGATCTGGACGCGAATCAACTGGTTGTCCGCGCCGAGATAGCCGTCCTGCGCCGTTGGCTCGCATGGGTCGGGCGTGGGCGCGATCTTTTGGAGGCTCACCCGCAATCGCGCCTGCGAACGCAGCCGCATGGTTCCGCTTTCCAGTTCCAGCCCCTGAAGTTTCCACGCGGCTTCCAGTTCGGCCAGCGCGGCGGGGCAGTCCGCGCCCCCGGTAGCAAGCCGCCGGACGCGCTGGAGGATTCGCGCGCGCTGCGCGGTGTCCGGCCCGCCCAGCGCGACTTCCCGCAGGTCCGCATCTTCCACAGCGCTGACTTCCTGCTCGCGCAGCGAAAGATAAACGAACTCTTGTTTCGGCGGCGTCGGCAGAATGGGGTCGGGGCCGTCAATCCAATCGGGCTGTTTGAAGTAAAAGGCACGGGTGGGCAATGTCACGCGCTCGCCGCCCACGTACATCACGCCTTTATCAATGCTGAAATCGTAATCCTGATTGCCGGGAACGGCGATTTTGTAGCCGTTGCCCACAGCGGGCGTCCCGACAGGCCCGATGATGTCCTGCGCATCGGCGCGCAGAGCTTCTTCGGCAATCGCCTGCGCCTCGTTCCAGTCGGCTTCCAGCGTCACCCGGCCCTGCTGCATCACAACGGAGCGGTATTGCTGATCCGGGGCATAGGTGATTCTGGCTTTATCGCTGCTCATAGCGTCTCCTGTAATTACGGTAAGATTTACGTCGCGTAAATCAGAATGGGAACCAACCCCAACGGCATATACTCGTCGTATTTAATCAGCAGGCTTCGCGCCTTGACCCCGTTTTTTTCGCGGGCGAACGCGCCCATTTCCGAGCCGTCTTCCGCGCCGGCGGTTAGGACCGCGCCCGTCGCGCCGGACAAAATAGCGTTGTCAGCATCCTCCCGCAACTGCGCATACGCCGCTTCGCCGAACGCGCGGGAGTTGAACAGGGAAGTGTGGGGCGCGATTTCCACGCTTTCATAGGGGCCGGGCAGGTGGCTTCCCGTCGCCCAGGCGCTGAACCGCACACAGCCATGCTGCGCGTCCGCGACGGTTACAACGTCGTCGAGCAGGCAGTCGCTTGCATACAGCCGATCCAGGATTGCCGCGCCGAGCAGGGTGCAGCGGGTCAAAACGGCCTCGCCCGTCGCCATTTCCAGCGCTTTTTCAGCATGGAGCGCCTGAACAATGCTGTCGGTAATCGTGAGCGTTTCTATCTCCCCGCCGTTACGGGCGCGAATCGGACCGGCAATGCAGCGGTCAAGAACAAGTTCGCGGACCCGCCCTTCAACGTTGAGATGACACGGAACCAGCAGCCTGCCGTCCGCTGCGGGCGCGAAGCCGGCCCCCAATTCGCTGCCGGGATCGAGCGTACAGCAGGACAGGGAGACGCGGGCAAACGCGCCCCGCAACGTGATGTCTCCGCCGCTGATGAGCAGCCCGTCCAATACGAGTTCGCTGCCGTCTGCCCCCGTGAATGTCCAGCCCGCCGGGTCGGGTGGCGGGGCGGGCAGGCGCAGAACCGGGCGGCGGAAATTTTCGGCGCGCAATGCCAGGCTTTGCGCGACGGCGATATTGCGCGCCTGCGTATAGGTCAGCGAATCGGCGATAACGCGGGTGTCTGTGGGCGCGAGGACGGCCAATTTATGCGTCGAATTTGCTGCCGCCGCCTGTGACCGTCTGCGCGGCAGTGGGCGTCGCGCCAATCGGGTCGCCCAAAACACGGCGGTCATACGGCCCCGCCCCAATCCGCGAAGCGAAACCGTAATGGTACGTGACAAACAGCGGGTCGGCGGGCGGATTGACAATCCGCAGCATCCCGCGCTCCGGGGTGAGAACCACGCCCCTCATTCCCGCCGGATCGCCAGCGAGTTCCTCAATGCGGGTCACATAATGGGCGTCAAGGGCGATGTAATCGTTGCCCGGCTTCAGGAACACGCCGAGCGAGTGTAGGTCGGATTTTCCTATGAGAGTGTTTGTAACGGCGAGAAAAGGCATCGAAACGGGCTGGCCCGCGCCTGTTTCCTGCCGCGCCTGTGCGAGAACGGCGGCAAGCAGCGCGCTCCGAATCGGCGCGGGCATCTGCCACTCCTGCGGCGAAACCCAGTTTGCGCCATAGGATGTGCCCGCCTGCCGGAACCCGGCTGCGAACAGCGCGATTTCCCGGCCCGTCGGGTCGAAAACGTACTGGCCGGGACAGCCTTTGACGGGAACCGGAGTGGTCCAGTCCACGCCGAAACTGTTCAGCCGCCACAGAAAAACGCCGAAATGGGAGATGTTCGTCCAGCCGGTTCTGCCGCGCCCGCGCCGCACATCCGCGCTGTAGAAAAACTCGTCGAAGGCCGAACCTGTTGCGGTCGCGCCGTCGTCATTGCGCAGGTCCGCCCAGCCGCCGATGCGCGTCTGCGTTCTTGCCCCGATCAGCCCTTCCGCCTGCTGGAGCCGACGCGCCGATTCTTCGCTCGGCATCGGGCGTGGCATCCGGCGCGAAATCGGGGTCCAGGCCGTGCCGCGTTCGTCCCAACCGCCGAAAGAACTCCACCACGCGGGCGTCCCAGCCCGTAATGTCCACAGCAAGCTCTTCGAGCAGCCCGACGGTTCCCTTGCGCCGCCGATAGTAGATGGTTTTGGCGACATCAACCCGCTGCCCGCGCGCATCCAGGTTGGAAACAAGCCGCGTCGCCAGCAAATCGGCGATATAGGGGATCAGCCAGTCATCGCAGGTTTCGATGGACTGGTCTTCCCACAGCCGATCCATGCTGCGCCGCACAATGGCGGCCTGCGCGCCGATACGGTTGACGAGTTCGCGCAATGGCCCGTTGTGGTCGAAGCGGTCGGTGTCTTCGGCCCGGTACACGGCGGGCAGCAGCAGCCAGAGTTTGTCGGCGTAATAGGCTTCGTAATGGTCGCGGTCAGCCTGCATAAGTGGCGGTCTCCGTGCCGATGGTCAGATCGGATGGGGCGAGTTGAAAGAAGTTGCCAACGCCGGGATTATGTCGGGGGCCGGTTCCGAGAGTATTGTTTACCGTAAACGCCAGCGAGTGAACTGCCACCGCGCCGGGTACGCGCAGACAGGCCGCGACGATCTCGCTTTCAAAAACCGCCTGTCCGATTTGTACGTTGCGCGTTCCAAACAGGCCCGTATCCGGGTCGGACAGCGCGGCCTGAACGCCCGTTCGCACCGCTTCGGGCTTGCGGTCGGGCGAAACGACAACGGTAAGCGCAAGCGCGATTGGCGCGGCGGTCGCCTGTTTTATCAGCGCGGGACGGTTGGGATCGGCGGACAGGGCAAGCGCCTGACGGGCGGCGGCAACCGCGCCCGCATCATCGCCGACATATAAGGTCGGCCTGCCCCGCTGCGCGATTTCGTCCCAATCCCAGTAAGAGCGCGCCCGCGCGACGCCGGGAGCCTGAGCCGCAATGGTTTCGTAGTCGTCGGCGGAAATCGCGCGCCCGAAGGTGAGAACGGACTGCGGGGCGTATCTGCGTATCTGGGCGGGCGGGTCGGGATCGCTGCCCGGCTGCAAAGGGACGGGCGCGACAATCGCTTTCAAGTTCGGCTGCGGCTGCGTGATGACGGTCAGATCGCCGGGCGCGGGCGTTTCGCTTCCGCTCCCGATACGGTAGGCGGCGACGATGTTGTTTGTGCCGGTGGGCAGGCGCGACGCGAAGGCAACATACGTTTTGCCCGTCTCGTCTTCTCGCGTGACGAAGATTTTCGCGTTGGGCGGCTGGCCGTAAAACGTCGGCCTCTCATGCCATTCCTCGCCGTTGACCCAGACGCGCAGGGTGCTGTGGTAGCCGATTCCCGACCCCGAATCTCCCGGCAGATAGGTCAGCGGCCCTTTTTGCAGGGCAAACTCCTGCCCGTCCAGGGAAGCGTCGCCGCTGCCGAGGACTTCATTGGCAACCGTTTGGCCCCGCGACACGGACAGCAGATTGAACAGCAGGCGCAGAGGCGCATGAAGCGGCACGGGCGGAACGGGCAGGCCGGAAAGCGCGACCTGCGCGGCGGAACTCCCCACTTCCGCCGTCGCCAGAACGCCGTCGCCCTGCGCGTCTTCCACAATGACGGGCTGATTGCCGCCAAACGGAAATAACAGGGATGTGGCCGCGAACAGCGAAGCGGGCGCGGGCGTGACGGCAGGCGCGGGCGCCCCGACCAGTTCGCCAACATCGTGCCAGTCGAAGAACGCGGTCACAGCGTAATCGCTCCCGGTAACGTCCGGCGTGAAAGTAATCTGCGTGTGCAGAATGGGAAACGGCGGAAGGGGTGTAGCGGGCGGATTGGTGGGATCATCGGGATTGTTTTTGTACCAGATCACTTCGCTCGTGGCGCTCACGGAAACCAGCGTTGCTGTGGTAAGGTCCGTTTGTAAAAGGACGAAGTCGCCTGCTTTGAGCGAGCGGGCGAGGCTGACGAGGTGCGCCGTGTAGTCTGGATCAAACTTCTCTATCTGCGCGGAATGGCCTTTGCCGCCAAACCGTTTGCCACCTGTAAAATGCGCGTCGAATCTCCAGACCTGCGCGGATTGGGCGCTGCGCAGCAGCCGGTAGTCCGCTGCGGGAGCGCTCGGCAAGGAAGTCGGCGGGTTATCGAACACGACGCGGGTAAGCGGCTTGCCGCGTTGGTCTTTATCCTGCGTCGTGGCCTTGACGGTGACGACAGCGGAAAGGCCCGAAGTCGCGCTCCAGTCGCGCGAAACCAGGAGCAGCCTGTCGCCCTGTTTAATTGTCGTGATTGCGCCGCGCAGCCAGGCCGCGCCCGCATCATCGAGCAGGCTTGCCTTGTTCGCCAGTCCTGCTGTGGCCGCGAGGGCGGGATTGGGAACGGTATCGGCATCTACCGCGCCGAACGGCGATACCGTCGTGTCGCTATCCATCTCGAAAACCTGCGGCGTTTTGCCGGGGCCGGGCTTGCTTTGAATGGCAAACCCCTGCGGGAGCAGGATCGGCTTGCTGCCCGCTGCAAGCGCGGCGACAATTCCCGTCGCGCCGATGCCGGGACGCGGGCGGTAGCCTAAAATGCGGACAAGGCGCGACACGCTTTCCGGCAGGTCGGCGGTGCGCAGATAAGACTGCGTGGCGATACGCTCATTATAAAAGGTGAGAATGTCAGCGAGGTAGGCCCACCATTCCACCATCTGCACGGCCAGGTCGCCGCTGCTGCCGGGACGCCAGAGCGCCAGTTCGGTTTCACCCGGAAGTGACAGCAAAAGCGCGTGGCGAAACGTGTCATACTCGCCAACGCGATAGGAAATCCAATCGCGTCCCGGCGGGTTGAAAATCACGCGGGGATGCACAAAGGTTTCGCAGGGACAAATCGGCGCGTCGCTCATTTTCCACCCTCCACAAGGAGGTTCAGCGAGCCGCGATCCGGGCGGCTGGCATCGTTATCCACGCGCAAAATCTCGTTCGTTCCGACCGTCAGCGTGTCCGGCAGCGGCTGATACCCGCTCGTTCGTCCCCGCTCCCGATAGGTGATGGAGAGAACGCCCGCCACGCCGTAACTGTTCTGGATGGCGGCTTCCAGGGCGCTGAATTCCAGCGGTGTGCCGAAAGTGAAGCGATCCAGAAAGAAAAATCCGGTTGTGCCGTCCGGGTTTCGCGCCGCGCTCAGGGTAGCGCGCAGCGCCGACTCGACATCGCCCCGGAAAGCGTCCGGGCGGGCGCAGACGGTGACAATGAGATCGAGTCCGATGTAGCGGGGTGGGGGAACATAGGACTCATACCCGGCCATGCGGTAACGGTTCAGCAAGTCAATGAGCTGAATATGCGCGTTCGTGGGGATGGTTTCGGTTCCTTTCGGGTCGGCGGCGGTAAAAACCGTAAGCCAGCTTCCCGTCCAGCGAAACGTCGTTCCGGCCTTTTCTACCCAGGGCAGCCGTTGCGCCGCCTGCTCGTAATCTTTGGCAAGCACGGCTCGGTACTGCAAAGCGCGAAACGCCTGCGGCGCGTTGCGGCGTATCTGCGCGTCGGTTTCCGCGTCCGCGCCCCCGGTCGCCGGGAACGGATTAGTGGCGGCAAGGATGAGCGCGCGGGCAGCCGCGCTCAACCCGGTAATGGTATCGCGGGCCACGTTGCCGACTGCGCCACTCCCCACGCGATAGGTGACGGAAAATACCGCGCCGTCCGCGGGAACTTCGCCGAACACGCCGTCACCGAAGCGAATGGTCGCGCCCTGATCGTCGTCGTAATCGGACATGAGGCTGCCGTCGGCGTTCTGCCGGATGCGCCGGTAGCGGGCCGGGTCAACCGTAAAGACATTTGTAAACAGCTCGGCTTTGAGCAGCGAGCGCAGCCAGTTCCAGTCGGGCGGGGCGGCAAGGTCGGTCTGCGCGAGAGCGATCTCCGGCAGGGGCGTTTGCGCCAGCGGGTTCGTCGGATCGTCGCGTAGCAGCCAGGCCAATGGCGTCGCGTTCAGCGTGTGCAGATACTGGATGGCAGGCGCATCGGGGCGGTCATTGGGGCCGGTACGCGCCAGCGCAAGCGGCGTCAAGGGTGCGGTGGCAGGGGGCGCGTTGATGGCGAACGTTTCAGTCATGCGCTGCCCGTGCGTGGCGGGAACGATGTTGCCTGCCAGACATGGTGCGGCGCGGATCGCCGCCAAACGCCAGGGTTTGTTGGGGCGTCCAGAAAAGCGGATGGTCTTCCGTAAGCGCTTCACTCGCGTCCCAGAACAGATGCGTGACCGGCACAGCCGGGGCGGGCGGGCCGGGAAACAGCGCGTCTGCTTCCTCCTGAAAGTCGGTCAGGTGGACGATCTGGCGAACGGGCGGGTCGGCAGGCGTAACGGCAGGCGTGTCAATCAGCAAAGCCGTTCCCTGCGCCGTTCCCTGTGGCCGGGCAAAGTTATGGCCGTGCCCTTCGATCCACATTTCGGTTGCCCCCGCGGGAAGGCACGATTGGCTGTCGTCCCAGATATAAGGCTTGAGCAGGCCGCGATTCCAGCCGGGATTCACGGCAAACACAGCGGTATCCGGCTTGCCCGTTTGCGGATCAATCAGGCCGTTGCCGGTTTCAAAAACAAGGGTTCCGCCATCGGGAGCGGGCGCGGTCAGGGCCAATCCGGGCGGGACAGTCCCGCCGGCCACGTCAAGCTGAAGCCAGACGCGGGCGGAAACGGCGGGCGTCGGCTCATAATCCACGAGCCGCGCCAGCCGGACAAGGGAGCGGCGCTGCGTGGCCGTATCCAGCGCGGCTTCCGCCGCAATGCGGTCCTGCGTATAAGAAAGGTCGTCGGCCAGGCTGCTCAACGCTTCCAGAAACATCACGCCGAAATCGGCTTCGCTGCGCTCACTCCATTCGGGATAGCGCAGGGCGGAAAAATCCGAAAGGGCGCGGCGAAAACTCAGAAAATCTTTGGCGAGATAGTCTATGGGCGGCGCGTCATCGGGCAAAGGAGGGCACGGGCGCGAAACAGGCTCACAGTCCAGGTCGGACGGACAATTCGCTTTGAAGGAAAAGCGCGTGGCGCGGAAAAACGGGTCTATCGCCCCGTTTTTGGCAAGCGTCAGGGTATACAGGGAAAAGTCGCCGGATGCGGGCAGGGTCAGGACAAGCAGGGGGCGGCCATCGCTGTCGGACTTCCAATTGTTCGCGGCGGTAATCGGCGGCACGGCGACAGTGGCAATGGTTTCGCCGCCCGTGATCGTGGCTTCGGTCGGGTTGCCGGAAAGCGGGACCGTGTTCAAGAAATGGACGCGCAAAATCCGCTCGTCAACGGTATCCACTTCAACGAAATCAATTCCGTTTAAGGTGGCGTTTGCCGGGTCGAGCAGCGCGTTCAGCCGGTCTTTGGAGGAAACAGCCATAATCAGAGTATCCGCACTTCCATTTGCCGATTGGACAAATCTTCGATCAGTGTATAAGCGATTAGAATAAGCAGTTGGGCCGGGTCGGGCGAGTCTTCGGGAGCCGTGACCTGAACGCTTTGCACCTGAATCTGACCCGCAAGCCAGCGATTAAGCGCGGTCTGCACCAGCATCTGCGTGGTCGCCGTAAGCGCGTCGGAATGGGGCGCGAAGATCAACTGCCGCAGGCCGCAGCCGAATTCCGGCAGGTCGGCGCGCTCGCCCGGCGAGGTGAGCAGAACCTGCCGGATCATCTGTTCGACGTGGGCGGGATAGGCGCTTTGCGCGGCCTGCCCCGAAGCCGGGTCAATGCGAAACGGAAAAGCGTAATCGTGCCGGTTCATCGCCTCGCGCCTCCTTGCAAAAAGTTCAGTTAGGGACGCTCAACAAAATAACGTTCCACTTAGCCGAGTCGTGAATGACCCGTCTACAGGGCGTTCCGCCAACCGGTCTGCGACCGGAACACGCATTTGTTGAAATTTCCTTAACTGCTGTGGTTCCTCATCTGCGCCTTATAGCCCCGAAACTTTGGGCTGCGTGGACTGAATGAGTACGGTTCCCTGCGGAGCCATATCCGGCCCCAGGCACAGCCCGACGCTCGCTTCGTTGAGCGTGAAGTCGCTCATGGCCTTGCTTCGCAGTCCTGTCACCACCCACTGCACCTGAACGCAGGGATGTGGCACGAGGCCGATGAGAAACGGGCAGCCGGCAATCGTGAACGTATCGGAAGGGCGCAGCGCGAAAGCGCCGCCCACTGTCACGCGGGTATTCGATGAAACGGCTTGCACCTGACCGCCGTGCGGACACATCATCACGCTGGATACATTGAGTAGGTTTGGCATGCCGTCGTCTCCTTCCACATGTCGCGGGAATGCGCTGCTCACTCAAACACATAATAAATTGGCCCCAGGAACAAACCGGCGCGTCGAAGGGCTACGGCATTGGCGGGTTGTAGAATATGACCAATGCTCTCCGGTCTCGCGGGTTGGGCGGCGTATCGGCGCCGGTTTCGCCACAAGAAGCGATGCCGGGCCGAATGACATGGCACTCCTCGCGCAATTCGCCTTCGGGCGGTGTCGTCAGGCGACTCGCGTCCACTCCCAACTGGCTGGCAAGCCATTCGGCGCGGCGCTGCCCCAGCGCGTAATTGTAAGCCGGGTCGCCTTCTTCGGAGCAACTGCCGATGAGCAGCAGGCGCAGGGCCGGGTTGTCGCGCAGCGTTTGCGCCAGCGCCGGGAGATTGGCGCGGCCCGCGTCGGTGAGAACGCTCAGGTCAGCGCCCGTCTCGCCGGGACGCGGGTGATCCAGCCGGAAGAAGATTTCGACGGACGCGGGCAGCGACGGCGCTGCCGCCGGTGTTGGCGGCTGTGGCTGCGGCGTGTCCGTTGGCGGGGTATTGACCGGCGGCTGCGGCGTGTTGGTCGGTGGCTGTGGCTGCGGCGTCGGTGGTTCCGGCTCCGGTAATCGGGGCGCAGTGGGCGCGGTTCGTTCCGGTGACGGCGCTGCGCGCGGAAAATAAGACCACGGGAGTATCACCGCGATGCCGACGTTAAACGCGAAAAATGAGCTGCCCTGTACTGACGGGTCGCCGGGCAAGGGCTGAGACGGAACCGCTATGCTGTAGCCCAATGTCGTCGAAGCGACGCCTTGCAAAAGGTTGGGAATGATGTCTACGGCAGCCTGCGGGCCGATCTGCCCGCTGATGCCCCACCCCTGCAGGCCGGGAATGTCGCTCACATTATACGCGCCGCCGAGCTGGGCAAAAGCGGATACCTGAAACGATCTGTGCCCCCCTATATCTACGGAAAAGATAATCCAGGCGGGCTGAATATAAGCCTGGTAGTTATAACCTGTCAGCGTACGCGGGCTTCCAGTTCCCATCAGTCCTGTTGTCGGACGATCCGATAACGCGAAGGCGCCGCCAAACTGGGCAAATCCTCCTAAATCAAATCCCAGGTTCCACCCTTGCCCGCCGGGATTGCGCCGCCAGCTATGCACCACGCCCGCCGCGACGTTGGGCTGATAGCCTTGATCGAAATATGTGCTGCGCGGCACACCTCTCGCGCCCGGCACGGTGGAATTCAGCAGTGGAAGCTGAAAGTTCAGCGGGCTGATAGGTATCTGAACGACCGTGAGGGGCGTCGGAGGATCGGGATCGTTCTGCGCGGGCGGTGTGGCAGGCGGGTCCTGGCGCTGAAGGATCGCGGCGCTATTGCCTGTCGGCAAGGCAACGCTTTCCTGATTAGTGGCGAAAGCCTGCTGCGCGGCGCTGTCTGCCTGTCTTTCTTCCGGTGAATCCGAGGCTCCAAGCCGGATACCGTTGGCGGGCGGAAGGCCACTGCCTTTCTGCTGAACGGTATGGGTGAGTTCATGCGCAAGCAGGCGCTTACCATCCGCCGTTTGCGGCTGGTACTGTCCGGCGTCGAAAGCGATTTGATTGCCAACTGTGTAAGCCATCGCATTAACGGCGCGGGCTGATTGCGCCGCCTTTGCGTCGGTGTGAACGCGGACATGGCTGAAATCCTGTCCGAAACGCGGCTCCATAAAGGCGCGGGTGTCGGCGTTGAGCGGCTGGCCGGACGAGCGCAGCACGTCGTGGACAAGCGCGGGCGCAACAGAAGGTTCCGCCAGAGCGCCAACCGCGCGGCGCTGCAAAGTGTTTCCCTGCTTTTCCTGACACCCCGAACACGTCCCACTCGCGCTCGCTGAACCGCCGCAGGCGCACTTGCGCTGCAAAACCGGCGCTTGGCTCGGACGCAACGGCAAAGGCGCAACGCTGTTATATCTTTGCCGTCCAGCATGGTTGCCTGATGCGGGCCGCTGCGCGACGCGCGGCGATGTTTCGCGGACAGGCACATAAGCGGGCGCAACGCTGGTGTTGTTGGCATTGGTCGCGCTTTCTCTCGTTGTGTTTTCGGTTGTTGGGGCGTGAAGCATGTCCTACATCACCTCTAATGCGCCGCTGTTGACGCTGACCGAACTGTCGCTGATGACTACCTGTTGAATGCCCCGCGACAGCGTGATTCCCGACGAATCAAGCAGGATTTTGTTTTCGTTGCTGTCCGTAATGGTGATCGTGCCGCCGTCATCGTCCAGCAGAATCTTGTTGCCATTCGCGGTGACGATGGTTTTCACTTTCGGGGCCGCGTCGTCCGGCTTTTCATCCGTTCGCCAGTAGCAGCCCGACCAGATGGGGTACGAAACGTCGCCGCCTTCGAATTCGATCCAGACGCCCGCGCCTTCTTCGGGCAGAAACGCGAAGCCGACTTTGTCGCCCGCATACGGCACACAGGGCGTACACCAGCCGGTCGCCTGCGTTCCCAGCACGGCGGGAACCTTCGCTTTAATGCGCAGCGTGTCGGCGTCCACATCCGTTACCGTGCCGCGATATTTGCCGTAAAAGCGGCTGCGCACCCGTTCCAGAATTTCCAGTATCGCCTGCTCGTTCATGGTTTTACAGCAGCCCTCCCAACGCGCCGAGCAGCCCGCCCCCGCCTGAAGGCGCGGCTCCGACCGCATTGCGAACCAGCGTGAAGCGCATCTTGTGCGTATCCGTCGTGATCGTGTGGCGAACGCTCCAGACGTAGTATTTGCCCGAATGGACGCTCCCGATGCCGACAACCGCGACGATCTGCCCCACTCGTAAAACCGCGCCCAGCCGCCCGACTTCCGCCTCGCCTTCGCAGCGCGCGAACCATTCGGATTCGCGGAGCAGGGCGCGGGCGCGCATCGCCAGTTCGCCGCCGTCGCTCACCGGAGCCGTCAGCAGAGCCGTCATGGTCTTGCCGGAAAACGCGGCCAGGTCGCGGTCGCCGAGCGCGGTAAGCCCCGATGCGCTGGCGTCGCCGCTCGCCCCGTCCGCGTCGGAACTGTTGAACAGCGCCTGCCGCGCCTGCACTGCGGTGGGCCGGGTTACGTCCCAGGCAATGTCGAGAGCCTTTACGGTCCACAGTTCGGGATCGTTGAGCGTCAGCGTCACGGCTGCATCGCCGTCCAGTTTGGGGGCGGCGAAATAGCCGATGCGCTGTCCGGGCTTTTGATCGCAAGTCACGCGGCACAGTTTGCCGGTACGCCGCGCCAACCCGCGCAAAAACTGAATATCCGATGCCCGCTGCATCAGCGTCTGCCCCGACTCGGTATGCGCGGACGAGTCCTCATCGCGGTTTTCGGGCGCGGGCGAAATGCCGTAATTGCCAAAAATCGCGGCGGCGGCATCGGCGTCAGTCACATCCACCCACTCCTTCGCCTTTTCCTCCAGATTCATCAGCCAGGAAGCGTCCTGCCCCCAGACTTCCAGCGTGGAATTGGTGACGCCCGTTTCAAGATGCAGTTTGTGCGACAAAACGTAGCCGTCGAACAGGCAGGCGTCCGGCCCACCCTCCGGGGAAGCGACGACCGCGAGATTGGCGAACGGCTGCAAGCCGCTGTCATTGACGAACGTTAAATCGCCCTGATCGCTGCGGTCAACGGACAAGGAAAGCTGGATCGCGCCGGGCAAATCGGCGTTTTCCTCGACTTCCAGCGTTTTCAGCGCGGCCTGAAGCGTGGCGTCCGCAGGCGTACCGTTGAGCAGCAACTGATAGGCGCTTGCCATGCTTCCATCATCCTTTGCTAACTATTCACCACCAAGACGCTAAGAACACCAAGTAAAGCTGGCAATAGGAACGAATCCAGAACGCGCGAATCTTTCAATAGCTCCTGCATTTTATAACGGCCTTCTTCTCGTTCTTCTTGGTGTTCTTGGCGTCTTGGTGGTGAATAGTTACGTCCTTTACTAGCTGTCTTTGACGGGAATCCCGATCAGGTCGCGGGTTTGCAGCGCGTCGGGCGATACGGCGTCGTTGGCGTCGCAAAGCTGCCAGAACGCGGTCGCGTCCTGCAAATAATAGGACGCGATCAGGTCAAGCCGCTGCTCTTCCAGCCGCCGGTGATAGCCGAGCAGCGTTCGCGGCGCGGGCGTCGGGATTTTGATCGCCGTGACGCTGGTTCCATCCGCGCGAACAACGGTCACGGTGTCGGCTTTCGCATAGCGGCTTCCAGGAAAAAACATAGATTTCCTTTCCGAGTAACTATTCACCACCAAGACGCCAAGAACACCAAGTAATGCAGGTAATACCACCAGAGCAGAACGCGTTAAGCCTTCCATATCTTCTGCAATTTTACAATGTCCTTCTTTTCGTTCTTCTTGGTGTTCTTGGCGTCTTGGTGGTGAATAGTTACCTTTCCGAATACCTTTCATCCCAGTGGCAGCATCCCGATGATCGAATCCGTCGCGTTGGCGAGGTTGGCGAGGGCAAGCGCCTGCCGCAGCCCCTGCGAATAAACAGACGCGCCCTTTGCCACTACCGCCAGCGGACCGGTGACGTTGGCGAGTTCTTCGGCGGTCAGAACGCTCAAGCCGATCTGGGCATCGGCGTGGATCGGGTTGAGTGCCGCATCGTACAATCTTTCCGTGATCGTCAGCGAAGTCACGCGCACCGGCACGATACGCCCCGGCCCCCACACGAACAGCACGGTCGGAAGCTGCAGTTGGGGAACCTGCGTTTTTGGCTTCGTTCCGCCCGCCGCCCCGCCCACCGAAATCCCCCCCGCGCCTACCGAAACCGATGCCGACGCCAGCAGGCTGCCCGCGCCGGGGGAAGCCGCAACGGGATACAGCAGCATTTCCAGCGCGGCCAGCCGGGAGTAAACGCCGGAAACCTGCGCAATCTGCGCCGTAACCGGGTGATTATCCGCAATGGTATCACCCGCGTCCATTGCCAGCGAAAAAGAAAATGCTTCGCCCGGAGCGCCCTTAACCGCGAGCGGATTGGATTGGAGACCCTGCGACTGCGCCGAAGTCCAGGTATGCGTCATCGTTTCCGGGTTGAATTGGAACAGAATCACGTTGGGCAGTGGAATCAGAAACGTGGGCATAAATTCCACGAGCGCGCCCCGAAGATATTTGCCGGCCATGCCGCGAACCTCCTTTCCGCTATCATTTCTCCCTGCGCCTGTTTCTCTAAGTTTTGCCGAAAAACAACAGGGTGCGTTTACACTTCGCGGGCTAACTGCCGCACAAGGTCAGCGACGATTTGTTCCGCAAGGCGCTCCACGCTGCCGCCGGGAGTGGCCGTTGCCGCAACCGAAAGCGTGTCAAGATAGCGGGAGGCCGCCACATCCGGCGCGTCGGCCAGTCCCTGCGCCACCAGCGTCGCCAACCGCTTGCCGTCGCTTTCCGAAATCCCGGTCAAGTTCAGCGCCAGCCGATTGATTGTAACCGCCGCCATGTTTCCGCTCCCCTGTATTGAACATCTTTCACAGTTCCTCGCTAAGTTCGGTCAGGCAGGCTCATCAAAGAACTTATGAAAAAAGTTTCTTTCAGCTTTCCCACTCGCCGGGGCGCGCGACAATGCCATGTTTTGCCAGTTCGCGCCGACAGGCCGCAAGCAGATGCCGCATTTCGATTTTCGCGCCTTCGGAATGGGCCAGAAACGCCGCGCTCAACGCCGCGTTTTTGATGTCCGCGCCGGTCATCGTCAGGCGGTCCGCCAGCCATTGCCGATCCAGATTTCCCAGCAGCGCGGTTCCGTCCGGGGCGTGTTCCGGCAGCGCGCGCCGCCACAATTCCAGCCGTTCCCCCGGCCCGGGCGGCAGGAAATCCAGCACAAACCGCAGTCGGCGCAGAAAGGCGCTGTCAATATCCGCCTTCCGGTTTGTGGCGAGAATGGCGATCCCGTCGTACTGCTCCAGGCGCTGCAGCAGGTAGTTGATTTCGATATTGGCAAACCGGTCGTGCGCGTCCTTGACCTGAGTGCGCTGCCCGAACAGCGCGTCGGCCTCGTCGAAGAACAGCAGCGCGTTGGCCCGCTCGCAGCCGTCGAAAACCTGCTTCAGCCGTTTTTCGGTTTCGCCGATGTACTTGTTCATCACTTCCGACAGGTCAATCCGAAACAGTTCCAGATCGAGGGCGCGGGCCAGCACCTGCGCGGCCATCGTTTTGCCCGTCCCGCTCGGCCCCGCGAACAGCGCGCTGATGCCGCGTCCCAGGGGTGTCAATTTCCCCAATCCCCACTCGTCATACACCAGCATCGCGCAAACGCGCCTGCGCCGCAAACTCGCTCAAATGCTTTCGGATGCCCGGCGGCAGCACCAGGTCGTCCCACGTGTACGGGCAGGGCAGGGGCGCGAGCAGGTCGCCCGCCATTTGCGAAACCTGCTGGCGGCATACCGCGAGTATCGCGTCCCGGCCTGCCGGGGCTGCCTGCGCCGCCAGGCTGATTTCCTGCGGCGTCAGCGTCCATTCGGCGACGGGCGCGGGCAGGGGCGCGTCGGTCAGCCGGCTCCACAGGGATAGGCGTTGCGGGCGGGTCAGGCGCGGCAGCCGAAACGCGCGGCGCATCGTTCCCGCGCCCGGCCTCGCCGAAAGCGGCGCGGTTCCCAGGTAAAAGGTCAGGTTTTCGGCTTCGGGCAGGCTTTGCCGGCAGGCGGGCTGCGCCTGCTCCGCGTCGCGCCAGCACAGCAATCCGGGATGCAGCTTCGCCGCCCGAATCGCCCGCAGCAGATTTCCCTTTGCCTGCCCGATGGCAACGTCCGGGCCGAGCAGAATGGCCGCATCCCCAACCAGCAACGCGCTATGAAGACAGTCCGCAATCTGCGCCGCAAGCGTTTCCCGCCCCGCTCCCATCGGCCCGATCAGTTCGATTTCGATGGGCGCGGACGTTTGCCGCCGGACGCCCTGCACGAACTGTACAACCGCGTCGCGCAGTTCCGGGTAAAAACATTCGGCCTCCTGCGCGTCCCGTCTGGCTTCGCGGAGTCCCGCAGAGCCGATTTCCCCTCCGCGCCCATTGCGGCCTGTCAGGAACAGGATCAATGCCGGGTCGGGAATCCAGGGCGCGGTTTGCGACCATGCCAACGCTCCCGCTTCCAGCGGTGTCGCCAACATCCAGCGAACTAACGCCGATTCCGGCCCGATACGCGCCCCCTCCGGCCACTCGAATAACGCCGACGCCAGCCAGGGCGAGGGCCAGCAGGCCGCCACATCATCGTTCAGATAGCCATAGGCGCGGCGCAGGGGCGGCGCGATTTCCGCCGCGACAGCCAGCAGCAGCAACTCACCCTCCTGCGGCGATAGCCCGCAAACCTCTTGGAGCCGCGCCCAGGCCGCGTCCTGCGCCAGCCGCGCTTCGGCGCGTTCGATGTCCCGGCTCACGTTTTGCGCTTCCGGGTCCTGCTCGTAAAACGCGGCTTCCATCGCGGCCTGAATTTCGGGCGCGGCCAGCAGGCGATCCACCTCGCTGTGCGGTATCGCCATGCCCTGTTCGCCTTCGACCTGTCCGTTCGCCCACTGCGCGCGCAGCCACAAAACGCGCTTCCAGACGCGCAGACGCGCCACTTCTATCAGGGGCGACTCCGATCCCACACCCTGCGTTTCGCTTCCGCAGTCAGGCGGCATAGCATTTGCGAAAACAGCGTTTGCTATGATAGCGTTTGCCATGTTTACGGAATCCTGACCCACATCGCGGGCGCTGATTCGACGTGATTGACCCGGACGCGAATACCATAGCGGCCTGTCGGCAGGCCGGCAGGCGGCTGGAACTGAATCTGCGCGTCGCCCAACACGGTAAACTGGCCCGCCCCGACAGCCGCGTTCTCTATAAGCGGCGTCCCACCAATGACAACCTGTGTTTTCCCCGCCAGAAACCCGGCTCCATTCAGCGTCAAGGCCGCGCCCGCATAAGTGAGTACAGGAGACGGCGCGGCGGCATCCACCCGTGCCGCGATGCTGAACGGCGTAGCATTGGTGCGGTTCGCGCCCAATCCGACGCTGAGTTGGTATAGCCCAGGGGGAAACCCCGCCGGGGCAGGGAGTGTCAGATGCAGTTTGGCGTCGCTGTTGTCAATCACCGTCGCGTCAATCCAGGCGCTGACGTCCTGATCCGGCAGGTTCGGCTGAAGCAAAAACAATTTTATCGGGAGCGGCGGGACGGGCTGAAATCCGGCTCCGTACAGCAGAAAACTTTCGCCCGGCGCGGCCACAGCGGGTAAGGCGTCGTAATCGCTCAGGCTGCGCCCCGGCTCATCGCTCGGAACCGCGTCCGGGCCGCGCAAATCGGCTGCGGCGCGAACATCGTCCGGCCCGAAATAGCGAACATGGCGGAAGGCCGCGGTCACCTGTCCCGAATCCGCATAGGGCAAGTTTGTCGGTGCGACGGCAAGCGCGACCCTCTGAACCTTCGGCATGGCACGCCGCTCGTCCTCCTGCGGCTGAATGAACACCACGCTGACCTTGTACACAACCGAAAGGCGCATCGCGGCGGTTGTCGCCTGCCACAGCCGGGCAATCTCGTCGGAACTTTCGGTTTCCATCGTCAGGCAGAACTCGCCTTTGGGACGCCCGTCGCGCGCCAGCGTCACATTGCGCACAAGCGGCTTTTCGTGAAAACATTTCAGCGCGATACTCATAGCCTGCTGTTCTTCGATGTAGCGGTTCTCAGAGTAAGCGGAAAGCAGGTAATAGAGTTCGAGCGCAAGCGGCTGAAACGGGATCGGCGTGGCGCGCGTTCGGTCTCCCGTCACCGGCGTATTGCGCTGGTAGGGCGAGGGCGCGACATGAAACAGATACATACTAAGCAGGCAGCCTGTGCTGTTGCCGCGCGCATCGGGCGCATTGCCGGTCACGGTGATGTCGAACGCCATGCCGGGATCTTCCAATGGCGGGGAAAGCGGCACTCCCTCCGGCGTCGGCTCCAGACTCCAAATCTGATTTGGCGGCACGGCAATGGCGTCGCGCAGCATCTGGATCAGATGGTCCGTGATTATGGAGAGATCGAGCAAGCCCATCGGCATGGAACCACGTCTCCTAGCTTTGCCGCAGCCCAAGCGGCGAACCAAAGTCCCGCGCCAGCGAACCGACAGGCGGAGCGGCGGGCGGGCGCGGCGGTATAATCGGAACCGGAAGTGGAGCGGGCGTAATCCGTATCTCAACGCTGCCGATATGAACGGTCGGCGTTGGCGCTGCCGTTGTTTCGCGGTCACGCTCCGCTCCTATCGGCCTCTGAATGGGCGCAGGAGATGGCGGTGACGGCGCGGCCAATGGCTGCAAAGATTGCGGCGGCGTTTCCGGGCGGGGGCTTTCCGGGCGCGTCTCGTTTCGCGCAGGCGTTTCCGCCGTCTGTCGAAAACGCGCTTCAGTTGCGGCAACGATTTCGGGGCGCAGCCGGGTTGTCGGCGACAAATCCTGCGCGGGCAAGGCAGGCCGTAGCGCTGCGAATTCGTTGTCTGCCGTAGTCGAAGCCGGGACAAGAAGCGACGGCGTTTCGGCTGTTGGCGCAGAAGTCGGTTTGGAACGCGATATGCGCGCATCCGTCCGCGTTCGCGCAGTTGCGGTGAGCGTGGACGGCGCGGGAATAGGCTCCGGCAGCGCGGCAACTTCTGCTGATTTCAACTTGCGGGCTGACAATTCCGGGTTGGCGGGCGCATTGGTAAAGTCGGCAGGTGAAAATGGTTCACGCTGTACCGCCTGGGCATTACTCTGTGGCGCGACGGGAATGGCATTGCTCAAGGGTATCGCCGTCTCTGTGTTGTCGGCAGCGCGCGTCTTATCAGAGTGGCGCGGACATAGGCAGGGAAGACAGGATTGGGCGACTCGGCGCGGCCTCTCGCGGCGCGGCTGCCGGAACAGCCTCCATGCCGTTTATCGCCGCCTCGCTGTCGGGCGGGAGCGAAGTGGACGCCGTTTCCCAGCGCCGCAGCAGGGGATGCAGCGGCTGCAGCGGCTGTGGCGCTAACCCGCCCCGCTGTCCGTATCCCGCAATGCGCCGAAAATAAGAGGCTCCTGCCATAATCAATCCTCAACTTAAAGACTCTGCCGGATGCGCTCGGCGTACTGGCAACGTCGGGCGCGGGGCAAAGCAAGTATGTCCGCTTCGCGCCAGTGATACCGGCTCGCCAGCAGATGCGCGTCGTCGTAAAGAAACGCCGCTTGTCCGCGCAGTTCCTGCAAGGTGAAAGCGCGCGGCTCGAACGCGATTTGTACCGTCGCGCCACACTCCGGGCAGACCGCCTCCAAAATGCTGTCCAATCCGGGCGCAAGGCTTTCCAGCGCGGCTTCGACTCGCTTCCGCAGCCGGGATTCTGGCGGGGCGGGACGAACGCAGCGCGCCATCAGCGCTCCCGCAGGCTCAGGCTGGCCGGCGACGGCAATCTGGTCGCCCAATGTCGGTATCCGAAACGTAATCGGCGCGTTGTCAAGGCAAAACCAGCCGTCTTCGCTCGCCGACGCGACGCCACGCGGAACTGTTGGCGCGCAGTGCGCCAGATAATCGCCCACGCGCAGCGTCACATCCAGCCGCGTCCGGCAGTCCCCCCGCCTGCACGCGCTTTCCGCCCGTATGGTATCGCCGAACTCCCTTTGACGGAGATGCAGCAGCAGCGCGTCGGCATCGGTCACGGGCAGCGCTTCCCATCCGACTGCCTGCCCGTCCACAAACCGTCCCGTCCGGCTGAGAAGGGAAGCGGCCAGCGCGGCGGTATTATTATCAGGCGATTCAAGCAGCAGGGCGTCTTCCATGCCGGTCAAGGCTGTCAGTTCCACCACGCGCCTGCTGACGGGCAAAACAATCATGATCCGTTATTTTTCCTGCGGTTCCGACAGCGAAAGGTCGCGCTCCCAACCCTCGTTTTCCAGTTTGATATGCTCCACCGCGACCGCATTGCCGCCCGCGTCCAAATCCGGCAGCGCCTGAAACTCCGAAACCCAGGCGCGATGCACGACATAGCGGATCACAGGCTGCCCCGCCTCGTTAAGCAGTTCGATGCGGACTTCGCGCCGGAGGTTTTTCAGCGACTGCGTGGCCGCGCCTTTGTCCAGAACCTGCGCGGCGTTGGCCCAATCCTCAAAATCGGTGTCATGCGTGACGCCGCGCTCCAGCGTGATGGCGTCGTATTTCGTGCGCCCAAGACCTTTGCGGATGATCGCGTTGCCGCCCTCTTTGTACTCGATAGCGTCCGAAGAGCGCTTCATGCCGCCGACCTTGCTGACGCCCGCGACCGGCGTTGTTCCCGTTCCGAAATAGACCAGAAAGCGGAAACTCTTGTAAGGATCGAAACGGCTGACGTTTACGGAAAACGGCTTGCTCATGCCTCACTCCTTTATGAAAAATAAATCTGATTCCCAATGCCTACTGCCTACTGCCTATTGCCTGATGCCTAATGCCTAATGCCTGATGCCTTATCAGGACTGCGCCTGCCCCGCCATCTGCGCGATTTTAACGACGACGAACTCGGCGGGCTTGAGCGGCGCGAAGGCGACGATGATATTGACGATGCCGTTCACCTGATCATCCGACGTGGTCGTGGAAGCGTCGCATTTCACCTGAAACGCCTGACTCGGCGTGGTTCCCTGCAGCGCGCCCTGCTGGAACAGCGACAGCATGAAGTTTTCGATGCTGGTGCGAATGGCGACCCAAAGGGGCGTGTCGTTCGGCTCGAAAACCACCCATCCCAAATTGCGCAGCAGCGTTTGCTCGATAAACAGTGCCATGCGCCGCACGGGAACGTACTTCCATTGCTGATACGCGACGTTGCTGGAAACCAGCGTTCGCGCGCCGTAAACCACTGTGCCGACGCCGGGAAAGGTTCGCAGGCAGTTGACGCCGTCCAGGTTGAGCGCGCCCTGCATGGGATCGGTCATGCGCCCGCTGTCCACCACGCCCGTCGTGTCCAGCAGGGTGGTTTCCAGTCCGGCGGGAGCCTTCCACACGCCGCGATTGGTGTCGGTACGCGCGAAAATTCCCGCCACATAGCCGCTCGGCGGCAGGTTTTTCGGCTGCCCGGTCAGCGCGTCGGAGGTCTTCACATAGGGGAAGTACAGCGCGCCATTCGCGCTTTTGGGAGCCGTGTTATTGATGTAGCTGTCAATTCCGGTTGTGGTAAGATCGGCGGGAGTCTGGGCGGGCGGATCCATGATGAAAAACGCCTGCTTATGCTCGCAGAAGGCCAGAGCCGCGCTCAAAATGGAAACGTCCGAAACGCCGGGAATCGCCATCAGGTTGAAAATCGAAACTTTATCCAGGTCGCTGTTCGCCTCAAAGACCTTTGTAAAATCCAGCGCGCTGAAGGTGGTGGCGAATCCGATAGGCGGCGCCTGGGAATTGGCAGGCAGATCCGTGACCGCCGCGATGAATGCCGTGCCGTATAAAGGGCTGGGCGCAACGGAAACCAGGCTGGAAGCGTTGTTGATGCGGTTCTGAAGGTGATTCTTATTGGTGTCGGGGGTGCCCGTGAGGGTGACGCCGCGAAAAGTCTCCACCGAAGGGCCGTAAACAATGGTGATGTCGGCGGTATCGAGGGCGCTGCTTACAGAGGCGCGGGGATTGCCCAGATTGATGTGCATTTTCAGCAATCCATCGGTCGGCTGCTTGCCCGTGAACTCCAGGCCTCCGCCTGTTGTGGCAATTGTGGCTTTGGGCGGCGCAAGCGCGCCGCTGCCGCCGAGAACGTTGTTCGACATACCCATATACCGTGCTTGAAGACCGACTACGTAGCAGTCGGAACCGCCATTCAGGAAAAACTCGTTCACGGCGTAGGCGACGTTGGCATCCACAAGCCCGCTGGAAAAGAAGCCGCCGAACTCGCGCTCGTAGTCGGTGAAGCTGAACAGCCGTACCGCCTTATTAAAGTTGTTGGTTTTGAACGGGTGCGTGTAGCCCACAAAAACGGCGATAGACGTGGCCGCTGCGGTAATGGTATGGGCGCTGTTCGGCAGCTCTTCGATGTAGATGCCGGGATAGGACACGGTAACTGGCATGACGTTCCTCCAAAATCAGAGAGTACGCAGGGCGGCGCGGGCAAGGGATTTTAGAGCCTCTCCCAGCAGGCGCGGCATTTGCGTCCGCAGGAGGCTTGACCTTTCCTGCCGGGTTAGGCAGTACCCGGCTTATTTTAGCCGGTGGCGACAATCGCTTTGGCGCTGACTGCAGCCTGCGCGTCCGCTCCTCCCGCAAGCATGACGACACCGGGGGCGGGGGGAGCAAACCCGCCATCTGGCGCGTCGGCCTTAATGAGATAGCCGAAATTGGCGTTCATGTTGGCGAGGGTATCGGTTTTCGCGGTTTTCCAGACGGTGGTAAGCGTAAACTTATTGTTGTCGGCGTCCACATTGGAAATCGTTGCGACGATGCTATTGCCGTCCGCTCCGCTGTCCCGTGCTTCCAAAGTGAAAGCGGCTCCGGCTCCCGTATTTTTAGCCACATCTTTCGTGGCTTTGCCGCCGTTGCCGCCCGCAAGGGGATAGTCGCCGTTTTTGGGAAGCGTGTACGGCCCCGCGCCCTTCAAATGCACAAGGCCGCCCGCGCCTAAAACAGCGGCAAGAGTGTCCGGCGTCAGTCCGGCATACGTTTCCGTTTCGCTGACGGTAATGCTGGCTTTTGTGTTGCCGGGCGTCACCTTATCCGGGACGACATCGGTGAACGTGACCTGAATGTTGTTGCCTGCCGGTCCGGGGTCTTTGGCGGTGAGGACAACCGCATCCGTGATAGGCGCGGGCGTGGGGTCCGGCTTGAGAACGCCGCTTTGCGCGAGCTGGTTCAGCCAGGCCGTCAATTGTGTCTGATCCGCAGGCTGCAGGCTGCTGTAAGACGGCCAGGAAGTGGTTACGATTGTCGTGCCGTTGAACTGCAGGTCGGCTAAGGGAATGGAAATTTGCTTGCCGTTGGTATCCGTGTAAAAAACAGGGGCGGTCCCCAACACGCTTGTAGCCATAACAGATCACTCCTCCTCAACAACATGCGTAACACGCGCGAATAGTTCTCTGGCGCGGATTGATAGCAAAAACCATCCTAAAGCATACTTTAGAGGCAAATTTCACGCCTGTTGATAAGTTTATACGAACATCTATCAAATTCCTGCCTGTTTACTTTATTTTTTAATCATTTTAGAATTTTCTTTTATCCAACAGTGGATTGGAAAGGCAGATAATTTTTGTCGCATCATGGTGGGGGAGTGGAGTTGGCAGGAACGCCTTAGCCTGAAAAACAACGCTGACGGCAATCCGATGTGATTGCCGTCAGCGTTGTGGACGAAGCAAAAAGACTGTGTTGCCGGCTGCTTCTGCAAGGAGTTGTTTAAGAAGGAGAGAACAGGATTCAAACCTACGATACGTATTGCTAATCAAATTAAAATCGTTTGATGGCGATTCTTTTCAATCTCCGTCAGGAGTTCGTCCCAAGCTTCCCCTTCATATTTCGCGGCGAGAGGCGCAAGGGAACGTGGCACGAAAGAATCTTTTGGCTCGGTGACGCGATACCATTGTTCCAGCGCGCTACACAAAAGAGTATCCATATTCGCGCCCTGTGATCTTGCTTGCTCTACGCGGCGAACGGTTTCGGGCGATACCTCCAGAGTCAGCGTCATCTTGCGAACCTCCACTTCCTGATCCTAATACGGCAACCCACCATAGCGCAACATTTCTGCATTGAGTTAAAATTGCGTCCTTCCCTCCATTGAATCGGAGGAAAGGACGCTTTTGAGAAGGAGAGGACAGGATTCGAACCTGCGCATCCTTGCGGATGTCCTGTTTTCAAGACAGGTGCAATCGACCACTCTGCCACCTCTCCAGGCCGTTGAGAGTTGATAGTTCATAGTTGATAGAGATGCAGGAACTACGAACTATCCGCGCCCCGCCAATTAGTATAACCCAAATGACCGCTGACGTCAAGAACAGACTTATCCTGCCGCTCCGAGAACCTCCGTCTCCTTATCCGAACATGAGCATATTTACAGGTAAAGCCTCCTGTCTTGTCCTCCTATTTGCGTTTATTCGCGTGTATTTGCGGCTAAACTCTCTCCGGCATGTTCAGCAGCAGTTTTTCCGCGTCCACGATCTCGTAACGGTAGCCCTGTTCGGTCAGGAAGAGTTGGCGGTGCGTGGCGAACTCCTGATCGCGGGACTCGCGGGTTACGAGCGAGTAAAAGTGCGCGATGCTGCCGTCGGTTTTGGGACGCAGGACGCGGCCCAAACGCTGCGCTTCTTCCTGCCGCGAACCGAACGTGCCCGATACCTGAATGGCGACATTGGCGTCCGGCAGGTCAATGGAAAAGTTGGCGACTTTGGACACGATCAGCACCTTGAACTCGCCCCGCTTGAACGCCGCGTAGATTTTTTCGCGTTCGCGCTGCGCGGTTTTGCCCGTAATCACAGGGCGCTTCAAACCTGTCCACGATGTTTTGCAGTTGTTCCAGATACTGCCCGATGATGAGAACGTGGTCGTCCCGGTGCTTTTCCAGCAGGGCTTCGATGATGTCTTCCTTGCGCGGATTGACGCTTGCCAGCCGGAACTTTTCGCGCGGGTCGGCAATGGCGTATTCCAGCCGGTTGTTCTCTTCCATCGGAATACGGATTTCCGTACAAATGGCGGTGGCGATCCAGCCCTGCTTTTCCAGTTCCTTCCACGGCACGTCGGCTTTTTTAGGACCGATAAGCGAGAACACGTCGTCCTCGCGCCCATCCTCGCGCACCAGCGTTGCCGTCAGTCCCAATCGCCGCTTGGCCTGAATTTCCGCCGTGATGCGAAACACGGGCGCGGGCAGCAAGTGGACTTCATCGTAAATGATCATGCCCCAGTCGTGGCGGTTGAACAGTTCCAGATTGAGATACCCTTCCGCCCCGCCCAGCACCATTGGCGCGTCAGACGCAGTTGTTCCCTCCGCTCCAAAAGCCGCCGCTTCCGCTCCATCCCAATCGTCAATGGGCATTTCGGCAAAATCGCCCGCTTCCCCGGCTTTCTCCCTGTCCTTTTTTGCTTTTGCCTGCTTCGCCTTTTCAGGGTCGCGGCGGGCCGTCAGTACCTGATACGTGGCGATGGTGACGGGGCGAATGTTTTTGCACTCGCCGCTGTATTCGCCGATGTCATCCGGGTGAATCGTGGTCTTGTCCAGAATCTCGTCGCGCCACTGGTGCGCAGCCGTAATGCCCGTCACGATAATCAGCGTCCGCATTTGCGCCAGCGCCATCGCCTGTATGCCGATGATGGTTTTGCCCGCGCCGCAGGGAAGCACGAGGACGCCGCTGCCGCCCGCCGCCGAGCCGCCCATCCAAAACTGATTGGCCGCTTCCTCCTGATAATGGCGCGGCAGAAACGGCTTTCCCCCCCGCGTCACTTCGCGCAGCCGCACTTCCAATGCTTCGCCGTCCGTGTACCCGGCCAAATCCTCGACGGGAAAGCCCAGTTTCAGCAGCACTTGCTTCACGCGCCCGCGCTCCAGCAGGGGAATCTCCATCGTGCGCGCGTCAACCTGCCGCAGCAGGTACTTTTGCACCTGCTTGTTGTGCCGAATTTCGGTCATCAGCAGGTTATCGTCGGCCTGGAGCATCAGGGCATTGTCCTGCTTCATCAATTTCAAGCGCCCATAGCGGCCCACATAATCGCGTATCTCGTGCAGAATGTTACCCGGCACGTCGTACTTGCTGTACTCGTGGAGAACGCCCACCATCTCTTCCGCGCTCACTCCCGCCGCCCGCGCGTTCCACAGGGAAAGGGGCGTCAGGCGATAAGTATGGATGTGTTCGGGAGATTTGATCAGTTCGCAGAAAGCGGCCAGTTGGTCGCGGCACTCGGCGTAGCGGGGATTGTCCACTTCCAGCAGCGCCGTCCGGTCGGACTGCACAATCAGCGGATTCTGCGGATTATAAACCATAAAAAGAAACCTCCTCAACACAAAGCAAGCGCCATCAGCAGCGAACCGATAGAACACCATCCAATGGATACAACAATATCAACAGCAACGCCGCCTCGCGGCGGCAAAAGTCAACAGTAAAGTTTACCCGATATTGGAAAAATGGCACAATAGCGGATTCACAACCTGAATAGTTCTATTCATGCGCGCGTTGTCCTTTCCAAAACGCCGCCCACAGCGTATACGGCGTTGTAACCAATGCGCTCTCCGTACAAAGCCGCTCCCGGATGTTTTGCCAACATGCGCAGGCTTGCCGCGAGGCCATCGTCATCAATGTCATACTCGCCCGTCTCAATGTCAATGACAATTTGCTTGCCGATATTTTCTTCTGTTTCTACTCCGAGGCGGATGCGGTTTTCATAAAGTTCCTTGCCGCGCCGTCCTACCTCTTCTATACTGAATCGGGAGTGTGCCATTTACTTTGCCTTTCCGAATGTATTGTGTTATTATACGCTAAAACGCGGACTTGCGGCAAAAAGGCAGGATGGCAGTTGGAACACGGGGAGGCAACAAGAACCGGGCGCTGTTTGCGCCCGGTCCATATTACACATGACCGGTTACACATTGCCGGAGAAACGGCCAATGTCAGGAGCAGGGGAAAGCGGGGCGAGTGCGGCGCAGGCGCTTTGTGCGCCACAGCAGACCCGCGACGACGGCGCAGACAGCAAAAGCCGCCGCGCCGGGTTCGGGCGTCGTCGAGCCGGACGGGGAACCGTTGATATTGAACGACGATGTGGTGAAATTGGGACCGAAATAGCCACCGGCGGCGTCCTGGGTACTCGGCAGCGCTAAATTAACGCTTGGCTGATAAAAACTGTGCAGGTAGGCGACATGGAGATCGTGGGTAAGTTCCGTCTGGGGATTTTGCACGTAGGTATAGTTTTCACCATGCGATACGCCCGCAATGATGTACGTGCCGCCGGAAAGCAGCGTGTAAGGGCCGGTGATCAGGTTGCCGCTTGCGTCTTCCAACTGATCCGCATAGCGGAAGTTGCTGTCCAGCAGCGTGGAAGCCTGGGGCACAATCGCCTGTACCAGCAGAGCGCCTCCGGTAGCGTTGTAAATGCCGACTTCATGGCTGGCCGTAAATCCATCGGGGCTGGTGGTTGTGCCGCTGCCGGGATCGCTGCGGGGCGCTGTGCCGCTGTCGTAAAAACCAAGATTATAAACAGAGACATTCGCATTGATCGTAAACTCGTAGCCCACCGCCCAACTGGCCGCCGCCGGGCTGGTAAAGTCGAAGCGTGTGACGCCGGGCACAAAATCAAAGGCTTGCGTTTGCGCCCTGCCCTGCGCGGGCAGCAGACCGGAAGCGCACACGGCAAGCAAAAAGGGGAGGGGGAAGCGTAATCGGCAAACCATGCGAGTTCTCCTGTCCTGCTATCAACGAGTTTCGGCTGCAAACGAAGCGTGACTTTGTACCAACGCACACACGAACGAACTCGATGAGCGGAATAATGAATGGGATTGCGGAACTAAAAACCAAGTTTTTGCGCTTGTGGTACGCGCAGCCGTAGCCAAAGGAAGCGTTGTTCTTCATTGTCGGCAGACGCCCTTCCGTTCTTCAGGTAATAATCGGGGTGGAGGAAGTCATAACTGAAGAATTCAGCAGGATACGCGGCTGCGCTTGTCGTGACGCGGAACAATAACATTGCGTCCGATTGCCGACTCCCAACTCCTGCCCTCTTTTTCCTTTTCGCCCTTGACAAAAGCGTGTCCGCGCCCGTATACTAAGTGTGCTTGACGGTGCGCAAACTGCGTTGCGTCATTCGCTGTGGGGATATCGTCTAGAGGTTAGGACGAGGGATTTTCAGTCCTTAAGCCGGGGTTCGATTCCCCGTATCCCTACCAAGTAGGCACTAGATATTAGGCATTAGGCATTAGTGAATTCTTCTAATGCCTAATGCCTAATGCCTAATGCCTTTTTACCCGCCGAGGTGGTGAAATGGCAGACACGTACGCTTGAGGTGCGTATGCTCAAAAGGCTTGCAGGTTCAAGTCCTGTCCTCGGCATCCTTTGTTAGTACGCCCCGCATTTTCTGGTTCAGAAAGTGCGGGGCTTTGTGTTTGGAGTTTACGACTGGAAGCCGGGGGTATTTGCCGCTTGGCTGCGAGGCGTTCGGGCGTGAAAAATAAAAGGAAGCGATAAGGAGGCAAAGCGGGATGAAAGTAAAATTTGTTTGTATGGTCTTTTTGATGCTGTTGAGTTTGAGCCTGCGCGTTCCTGCGCGGGCGGACGAGACGAGCTATCCTATTGACAAATGGCTTTCCAAAACCATTGCCAAAAACCATTCTACAATGGGAATACGCCATGCCACCATCAAAGCCCGCGAAATGTGGGATGCGGAAATGAACCGCGATTACAAGCGGCTGATGAACGCCCTGAAACCGGAGAGTCGGGCAGTCCTGCTCAAATCGCAAAAAGCGTGGCTGGCCTTTCGGGACGCGGAATTTGAAACCAATGTCGTGCTGATCGCCTCCAAGCGGGGCACGATGTGGCCGATGCTTGCCGATAGCAACGCGCTTCAAATCGCGCGTACCCGCGCCCTCCAAATCAAAGATTATGCGCGACATGCAGGCGGCGGATAGAGGACCTGCGGCCTCCCCCCATGAATAGGCATAGATAAAGGCATCACATTCCTTATACGGTAAGGTAAACAACAAGAAACCCCTGTCCCATGCATATAAAGCGCATTGAACAGGGGTTTGAAGTCAGGCGCTTCGTCTAAGCGGATGAGCGTTGAAAGTTCGCAGGTACTGCATCTCTATTAATGAGAACTATCAACTGTCAACTGCTTAGTAACGGTCGCGTCCGCCGCCACCGCCACCACCGTAGCCGCCACCGCCGCCACCGCCGTAGCCACCGCGATCACGGCCACCGCCGCCACCGCCATAACCACCGCCGCCGCTGCGTCCGCCGCCACCGCCACCACCGTAACCGCCGCCGCCCGAACGCTCTTCACGCGGGCGCGCTTCGTTGACCGTCAATGTGCGGCCACCCATCAGGGTACCGTTCAATGCGGAAATAGCCGCCTGCGCTTCGGAGTCCGTGCCCATTTCCACAAAGCCGAAGCCTTTGGACTGGCCCGTGTACTTGTCGGTGACAACGCTTGCCGAGGACACCGTGCCCGAAGCGCTGAACAGATTTTCGAGGTCAGCGTCCGTCGTGGAGTACGGCAGACCGCCTACATAAATGCGCGTTCCCATCTGAATGGTCCTTCTTCCCTGCCCGCACACGACGCTTCCGCCGTCACGGAACATGGGAAATCAATAACATGCCGCCGACACACAAGCGAAACCGGCAGCGAGAGCATCACGTGAAGCCTGTCAATATCTTCACGATCTGGAACGGGCGGCAGGAACAAGGAGAAGGAGCCTGGGTGCGAAAGCCGGGTCAGCAGAGACTAAACGAAGCTCTCAAGGCATCAATGCGTCCGCAAGGTTCTTCAAACATTCATGTCGTCGAACAGATATGCTAGTGTACACCTGATTACGCCTACTGTCAAGCGATTCTCAAGGCTGCGTCAATTGGTTTTTAGCAATAAATACGAATTTGCCCTCCAAAGTAGGAAAAGATTGCCACAATCCGCTAATCCGGGCGCAAAGCCGTTGCAATTTGGCGTGGACTATGCTACAATATCTCCATTATTCTGCTGTCAGCGTGGGGATATGGCGACTTAACTCTTGTCCTGCCGGTAAGAGCGCCAGCGCCAAAATATCGGAACTGACAACTAAAGATAATGGTTTTGCCTGTGTGCCTTGCGTTTGCGCGTTTGTCTGGAGAGGTGGCTGAGTGGTCGAAAGCGGCTCACTGCTAATGAGTTGTAGTGTGCTTCAAACACGCTACCCCGGGTTCGAATCCCGGCCTCTCCGTTCTTCTTTGCTGTTGGCCCCGCTGCCGGCGCTTTATCCTCGCGTTTTACCCGCATAATCGCTTGTTTGAATATCTGTTTCATTTTCGCGCCCATTCAAGAGTTTGCGTTCATTCAAGTTGCGTCCATTCAAGAAGTTTCGTATTCCACGCCGCGACGATGTCCGGTATTCCACATTGCGAAAGGTGTTGCCTGTGTTGCTTCTCGCCAGCCGCTCATTTCGCCTGCGCCCACTGCCTGTTTTGTTTGGCGTTCTGCTTACGGGGAGCGCGGTCCTGACGCCCCTGAACAGCCGCGCCGCGACCGGAGCGCAGTACGCGCAATTGCGCCGCCAGCATCGCTGCGATTTGAAACTCTCCTATGTGGACGCGCAGGCGGATGCCGCCAAATATGTCGGCAAGGTGCTGGAATTGCGCGGCGTGATCGGCGGGATGGCCGAAGGCGCGCAAAGCGTATCCGTAATGCTGAACATGGAGGGTGGCATCGCGCCCACTCTGGAAGTGCCGCTTGCCGAAGCCGGTCCCATTCGGGAGGGAAGCGCTCCCCATGTGCGCGTTCTGGTTCGCGTGGCCGAAGGCAGCAGCGGCAATGTCCTGCCCCTGACCGTTTTGGCCGTCGCTTCGGAAAGCGAAGTGGACGCGCAGGACAAAGCGGCGAACGCGCAGGCGGATTTGAAAGCCCGTAAAGCGGAACTGGCGCGGCAGGAGCGCGAGCGCTGGCATCAGCAGGTGCTAAAATCCGCGCCCCGCAATGCGGCCCCCTCGCGTAGCGGTTATTTCCGCCCGCAAACTCCCTTTGCCCCGCCCGTCGCGCCGCCTGATGTGGCGCAATCCCTCGGCCCGCGCGTCCGGGACTGCTACCCGGCCTACTACGCTTTTATTAACAGCCATAACCGCAAATTGGGCGCGAACATGGCCGCGCAAATCGCGTATTACCTGTTAGCGTTCGCCGACAAGTACAACGTAGACCCGCGCCTGGTCACGGCCATGATGATCGCCGAGTCGGATTTCGATCCCATGTCCACCAGCCATTCCGGGGCGATGGGATTGGGGCAATTAATGCCCGACGAGGTGAAAAGTCTTGGCCTGCACAACGGCTACGACATCAAAGACAACATCTACGGTTCCATCGTCAACCTGCGCTCGGATTTGGACAGTTTCGCCAGCCTGGGCGGGCCGAACGGAAGCCTGTCCATCGAGCAGATCCGACTGGCGATGGCGACGTATAATGCCGGGCCGAACGCCGTCAAGAAGTACAAAGGCGTTCCTCCCTATCGCGAAACGCAGGGTTATGTCAAGCGCGTCGTCCGGCTGTATCGGCAGTTCTGCGGCCTTCCGCCGGAGTAAAACTTTTGGCGTATTCCGGGGATTTTTATCAGGAACAACTCTCTGTTTGCCTCCGTCTATTGACTGTTGGTTCGGTTCCCCGGCCTTTGCGCCGGACGCGGACGCAGGCCAGAACATCGGCACAAGCAATACACGTTCGCGTATCAAGGTTTCAGCGCGTTGAAAGGTCACTGTCCTCCCAACGTTTTACCCTTGATGCGCGAACGTTTTCATTTTAACGCGCTTATGTGATCAGAAGATCAAAAGGAGACTGCCATGCAGACGGAACCCGTCAGCAAACAAATTCAGGAAATCGAGGCCATCAAGCGGCAAAAACGCATGTGGTCATGGGGAACCACCGGGCTGTTGCTTGTGTTCGTTATCTCGTGCATCCTGTCCCTGCGCAGCGCCGTTTATGGGCTGGTGAATGAAGGCCCGACCCGCGAGCAGTTTCAAAAGAAACTCGGCGACAGCGTACAAAAGGACGCTCTGCCTAAAATCCAAGCCTACGGCGAGGAAGCGATACGCGGCGTGGATTACGCCGGGGCCGTCAAAAAACTCAATGAACACACTCCGCAAATGGTGCAGGCCACCAAGGATCAACTGCAAGCGCTCAACAAGGACCTGACCGACAGGGGCAACAACGTTTTCAACAAAACATTTCGCGCCGCCGTTGAGGATCATGACAAGAAGATTCGCGCCATGTTCCCTGATGCCACCGAAGAGCAGGTGAAGGGCCTGATGTCGAATCTGACCAAAGAAGCGCAGGAGCAGGTTGCCGACATCAACGAGACGCTGTTCGGCGAACACAAGAAAGCCCTGGACAGCATTATCGCTGATATGAACGCTATCCAGCGCTCGGAACCCAATATCAGTGGCGAAGTGCCTACCTATGAGTATGCGCTGATGCTTTTCGACATCGCCCGCGAAGACCTGAAGAGCCTGACCCCACCTGATAAAGCCAAACCGACCGGCAACAAGTCCGCCGCCAATCCGGCTGCCGGAAAGGATAAAAAATAATGTCTGACCACTTCACTTCCAGCCCGGATCCGCAAAAGAACTCGACGCCTTCTACAACGCCGCCGCCCATGCCGCCTACCGGAGGCGCGGTTGTCGTGGGTTCCTCCGGCGACGTTGCCGCCGAGCGCTATATCGCGTCGCAATTGCAGCACGAGCGCCAAACCCTGCGAGTTTCCCAGATTGTCAGCGTCCTGGTATTGCTGTTCGTGGGCGGCTATCTGTACGCCATCACCAGTACGTTCAAGAGAAACCTGGAACCGGATGCAGCCGCCCAAATCGCCAGCGGCATAATGATGCAGCAGATTGACGCAAACGGGCCGGAGTTCGTGCAGCAGGTGCGCGAACAGGTTCCGCAGTATATCGAAAAAACCCCGGACTACGTGTTGGCCGAACTGCCCAAGTATCGGATGCAGATCGCCGACCGCGTGGAGCAGGACCTGAACAAGTATTGCTCGGAAACCTCCAAGCAACTCAGTGACAAGATGGACAGCCTGCTCGATGAACACAAAGACCATGTGCAGGCGATGCTCAAGGACGGCAACGATCCCGCGACCGTCAAGCAGATGGGCGAGGATATGAAGCAGAAATTCCATGAGTACATCAACTCGCAACAGGCGAACGGCCAGTCTGTGGGCGAAGAGATTGACAAAGCGCTGGAAGCCATGACGGACGTGCAGAAGCGGGTTCACCGTTTAGCCACCGCCACCAACCTGACACCGCAGGAAAAGAAAGCGCGTCACGCCATTGCCGTGCTGACGCAGGGCATTGACGCCCACAAGCCAGAACTTCAACTCCAGAAGTAATTTCATCGTCTGTTGTGTTGCCGGGTACTGAAAACGCTTGCTGTGAAATAGCGCCCGTGTGGTTGGCAGGGGTTGAAAACCCCTGTCTGGACAAAGCAAGCGTCTTTCAGACGCGCTCATGCTTTCTGGAAGTTGCGTCTTGCAGAAAAGAAGCCGCGTTCCTAAAATTAGGAACGCGGCTTCTTTATGGCTTCCCACATTATATTTGCGTGTATTCGCGTGTATTTGCGGCTAAAATCCTCTCTGACTATTAATGCGCTACCGCCTGCGTGGGCGAAGTGGGTTTGGAGGCCAGATTGTCCATGAAGAACTCCAGCATCCGCGTTTGGTTGATCCCGGAATGGCCTCGGTCCGGGCCGACCTGCAGATCGTAGCTTTTGCCGGCTTCCTGCAAGGCGGCGATAAGCTGCAGCGTATTGGACGGATGCACGTTGTTGTCGGCTGTGCCGTAGTACAGCAGCAGTTTGCCCTTCAAGTTGTTTACATAGGTCATGGCCGAACCCGCCTCATAATCCGCGCGGTTTT
The DNA here is from genome assembly GCA_963835065.1 of uncultured Chthonomonadaceae bacterium. Lineage (GTDB taxonomy): Bacteria > Armatimonadota > Chthonomonadetes > Chthonomonadales > Chthonomonadaceae > CAWFQB01. The sequence continues at coordinate 58,360 of CAWIEK010000015.1, forward strand.
GCTGCGGCAGTCCCATGAAGCGCTCCGTATAAATGCTGTCGTAATTGCGCCAATCCGTCACGGCGGAGGACGCGCAGGCGGCTTGAAACACATCCGGGTAGCGCAATAAGCACATGATGGACGCATAGCCGCCATACGACGTGCCATAGATGCCGACGCGCGTTCCATCCACATACGCCCGCTGCCGCAAAAACCTTACGCCCAGCGCCTGATCGTCAATGTCGGCCTGTCCGAGTTTGCGGTAAATGGCTTCCGTGTACGCCTTGCCCCGGTGCAGCGTACCCCGGCCATCGAAAGATGCGACCAGAAAACCCAATTCGGTCAACGCCTGCGGTAAGCGAAAATTCTCCGTGACCGTTTCGGCTCCAGGCGTTTCCGGCCCGGCGTACACGCTGATGAGCAGGGGATACTTCTTTGTCGCGTCGAAATTGGAGGGCTTGTACAGCAGTCCGTGTACGTCAGTCACGCCGTCGTTCGCCTTGTAGGTGAACAGTTCCGGCAGCGCAAATCCTGCCGCTTTGATTGCGGTGGTATCGCCCTGCGCCAGGGTTGCGACCACCTTGCCGCTCGCGTCCAGAACGCGCGTTTGCGGCGGCATGTCGTGCGCCTGCGCCACGTCCACGCAGAATTTGCCGTTGGGCGCAATGTCCGCGCGGTGCGCAAAGTGGGGATCAGTCAGGCGTATATCCCCCGTTCCATCCAGATTGACGCGGTGCAATTGCGTTTTCAGAGCATTGTCGCCGTCCCGCGCCGTGTAGTACACAACGCCTGCCGCTTCATCCACGCGCGCAACGCCATCCACTTCAAACGAATTTTTGGTCAGCGTTTGCAGCAGTTTGCCGCTCAAGTCGTACAAATAAAGATTGCGCCAGCCCGTCCGCTCGGATGCCCAGAGAAAGCGCTGCCCGTCCTTGAGGAACGTCAGCGCGGGCAGGTTGGCTGTCCAGCTTTTGGGATTCGACTCGCGGATGATTACGCGGCACTGCCCCGTTTTCGGGTCGCAGGCCGTCAGTTCCATCACGTTTTGCAGCCGGTTGGTACGGTGAAACAGCAGTTGCGTTCCGTCCGGCGTCCAGCGAATGTTATACACGTAATGCCCCATCACGTCGTTATCGAAGGGCTTGCCGTCGCGCACATCCAGCCGAACGGTCTGCTTGGTGGCGACATCGTACACGCACAGGTCTACAACCGGGTTGGGAGCGCCCGCTTTCGGGTACGGTTCCGCGTCCAATTGATCCTGCACCGCAAGGCTGTTGAGGGTCACGTAGTAGTCGGGCACTTTGCTTTCGTCGAAGCGGTAGTACGCGAGTTTCGCGCTGTCGGGCGACCACCACATCGCCGTGCGCTGTTCCAGTTCCTCGCCATACACCCAACTGGCCGTGCCATAGAAAAGGCGCTTTTGGCGGCTGCCATCCGGGGAAACAGCAATGGGATTTGCGCCGTCCGCGTGACTGAGCCACACGTTGGCGTCCTTGTACTCGGCTTTCCATTGACCATCCGGCGACAGGCTGACGCCCGCCTGCCGTCCGCGTCCCGCGCCGCCGCCCCGAAATCCGCCCCCGTTCTGGCGCGGCAAAGGCGCATCGGTTTCCACGCTTTTTTGCAGCGCCACATCGTACTTGTAGGTTTTGCCGTCCTTGCGGTAAAGGTATCCGCTGCTGTCGGCGCTCCACGCGCCTGTTATCGCGCCCTTCATCGCTTCACCGGAAACCTCGCGCAGCTTGCGGCCCTGCGCCTGAAATCGCGCAAAACCCGGCATGCTTTCGAGCCGATCCTGCGTTTGCCCGCGCGGAATCAACACCGCGCCAAGCGCGGCAATCAAGGCGCAGGTTGACAGCCGAAGCAAGAGCAGGCGCGTACTGCGAACCTTCTGAGGGCGTGAAGATGTGGCTGAATTTTGGAAAGACGTGGAAGGCAAGGCGGCAATCTCCTCTCAAAGCACAACAAGAAAAAACAACACAACTTATTGGATGGAGGTAGGTTCGACAGGAGTGATGAGGAAACCTGCTTGTGTCGTTCCGGGGATTGAAAATCCCCATCCAGTATTTCACAGCAAGCGCTTTCAATCCCTGACACGCAATGCAGATAAACGAAATTGGCGGGAACAGGAAGGCATCGGGCGCGTATTCAATTCAGGAGGCAATCAGCATGACCAACAGCAACGAAACCCGCACCAATTTAACCAACAACAGTTCCGCCATCAGCGACCCCATCCATAGCAGTTCTACAAGCGCCAATCCGTCAGGCGGCGATTCATCGGGCGTAAACCCGGCGAACAGCGACAACATGACTGCCGACCCGATGGCGCAGCCGCAGCCGCCCGCGCAGGATGCCGGACAAACAACATCCGCCGCGCCTGACCTGCACACCAGCCCGCCGACGGAACCGCTCCCACCCACCAGCGGCACGGGAACCGGTTTCAACGCCCCGGACGCGGGAACGGGATTATCGGGCAGCAATCTTGACCCAACAGTGGGCAATCCCGGCCCCATGACTTCGCCCGCAGCTTCGGATACTGCGTCCCTGCCCGGCGTCGGCAACATAGACCGTGACGCGCTGGCCGGACAAAACAAAGGGGCCGGTTCGCAAGCCAATGCCGAAGCCGTCAGTTCCACCGGCCCGGTTTAATAGACAAACCACTGAAACATGGCGCGATACAGCCGGATTTTTATAATCTGGCTATAACCGGTGTTCAGGAACGAAAATAAATCGCCGTCCGTTACAAACGTGTACGCCACGTTGCGGCAGTTATTCCTTCGGCGGAAACCGAACTTATGGAACGCGATTATGCTATAATCGGTGAAGATTATCATTCCGGGCTGATATGAGATTGTTGGTATCATCCGCGCATCTTCGTTGCGCGGCTGTAACAGCCCCGGATACGGAGACAGGCATGAATTCTCGTTTCGAGTTTGTCACAGTTCCGGCTGCCCGACCGGGACAGAAACTATGCGCGGTTGTGGCGGAGGGGCTGTCGCAGCCGCAGAAGCAATTACCCTGCCGCTTCTTTTACGATGCCGCCGGTTCGCAACTGTTCGAGCGGATTTGCGAACTGCCGGAATATTACCTCACCCGCGCCGAGCGCGCCCTGCTCCAACACCACGCTTCCGACATCATCCGCGCCGCCAAAGCTACGTATCCGAATATGCCCCTCAGCCTTGTGGAATTCGGCAGCGGCAGTTCCGTAAAGACGCGCCTGTTGCTGGAAGCCGCGCTGGAGCAGCAGCCTGTCTTGCATTACACTTCGATTGATATTTCCAGTGACTTTTTGCGCGATTCCTGCCTGCGCCTGCTGAAAACCTACCCACTGTTGCGCGTTAGCGGGCTGGCGGCGGAATACGCGGACGCGCTGCCTGCCTTGCCGGAGATAGATGGCCCGCGCCTGTTTCTGTTTTTGGGCAGTAACATCGGCAACTTCACTCCCGAAGAGGCTACCAATTTTCTTGCGCGACTGCGCGCCGTAATGCGCCGTGAAGACCGGCTGTTGTTGGGTATTGATCTCATCAAAGACCGCAGTGTTCTGGAAGCCGCGTATAACGATTCGGCAGGCGTCACCGCGCAGTTTAATAAGAACCTGTTGCGCCGTATCAACAAGGAATTGGGCGCGAACTTTGACATTGACGGCTTTCAGCACCACGCGCCGTTCGTGGAGGAGCAGGCGCGTATCGAAATGCGACTTGTCAGCCTGCGCGAACAGACGGTAATGGTTGATGCGGTGGAAACCGCGTACCACTTCGACGCGGGAGAAATCATCCACACAGAAAACAGCCACAAGTACACGCTCGACAGCCTTGCGCGGCTATGTCAGCCCGCCGGCCTGCGCGTACAATCCTGTTGGAAGGATGAGTACGGGCGGTTCGCCACCGTATTGCTGCGTCCAAGCGCGTGTTACGGGAATACTGAGTCGTGAATCAGAAGCAACGTAAACGCGAACTGGCCGAGGCTCTGGAGCTTTGCCGTGACCGAACGCTGGACTTGCTGGCAGGCGTTCCCGACGATCACCTGAACATTCGGGTTCACGATTTTTACAGTCCGATTGGCTGGCATTTCGGGCATATCGGGATGACCGAGGAGCATTGGGTTTGCGCCCAAGCCTTGAAGCAAGCGCCGCGTAACCCGGAATACAGTTTCCTGTTCGCCAACATTCCCGAAAATCCAAAGGATAACCGCGTTCATCTGCCCTCGCGCGAGGAAATCATCGGCTATCTGAACGCAACGCGCAAAACGGTTGTGAACGCGCTGAAAACAATTGACCTGGAAACAAACTCGCCCCTGCTTGCGGACGGTTACGCATGGGAGTTCGCGCTGCAGCACGAGTATCAGCATCAGGAAACCATTGCCGAATTACGGCAGTTGCTTTCACAGCAGTTTTCGGAACGGCAACTGCTTGCGGTCACGGCGCAATACGTTTGCGACATGCCGTTGCCGGTGGAAGAAATCGCCATTCCCGGCGCAACGTTTTGGATGGGGTCGGACAATCGGCACGATTATGATAACGAGAAATGTGTTCACGAAGTAACGGTTTCCGATTTTAACCTTGACAAAACGCCTGTCACCGCCGCGCATTGGGTACAGTTTATGGACGACGGCGGCTACAAACGGCCCGAACTTTGGACGGTGGACGGCTGGAATTGGCGGCAGGCAGCAGCCATTGAACATCCCGAATACTGGTTCCCGATTAACAAGGGCTATGGCTATTTCTATGCCGGAGGTGTGCGCGGTATGCATCCGCATGAACCCATAACAGGCATCAGTTGGCATGAGGCAAACGCTTACGCAAAGTGGGTCGGTAAGCGCCTGCCTACGGAAGCCGAATGGGAGTATGCCGCCGCCTACGATCCCACAACCGGGCAAATGCGCCGCTATCCCGCCCAGGCTGGGCAAACCGCCCGAGGCTATGCTGATTGCGACAATCACTGTGGTTTTCCTGCCGCAGTGGGCGACGAGCGCACCCTGAACGCTTTCGGCTTGCGCAACATGGCGGGCAGCGCGTGGGAATGGACGGCGACGCCGTTTCTTCCCTATCCCGGCTTTAGCGCGTTTCCCTACGACGGCTATTCCAAAGACCACATGGACGGCAGCCACTACGTCTGCCGGGGCGGTTCGTGGGCCACCGCCGCCCCCATTCTGCGCGCCAGTTTCCGCAACTGGTACGTGCCAACGTACCGGCAGGGATTTCTTGGCGTTCGCTGCGCGAAAAGCGTTGAGAGTTAGAAGTGTTAAGCATTGAGCGATTGTCAGACAAAACAAACGGATCAAAATCCTAATACCCAACACCCAACACTAACCATCTAATATCTAATATCTAATATCTATTGCCTAACATCTTCCCCATGATCGAACTGAACGGCGTGAGCAAAACTTATGGCGGAACTTACGCCCTCCATCCCGCCGACCTGACGCTGGAAACAAACCGCGTCACGGCGCTGATCGGGCCGAGCGGGTGCGGCAAATCCACGCTGCTGCGCCTGATTGTCGGCCTGATAGAACCGTCGTCAGGAACAATCCGCGTGGACGGCGTACCGGTCACGGCGAGTAACCTGCTGGAATTGCGCCGCCGCATGGGGTACGTGATTCAGGACGGCGGCTTGTTTCCCCACCTGACGGCGCGGCAAAACGTTACGCTGCTGGCGACACACCTACAGAAGCCTGACGAACAATCTCAAAGCCGAATCCGCGAATTGTGCGACCTGACCCGCTTCCCCGCCGATGGCCTTGACCGCTATCCTGCCGAACTGTCCGGCGGGCAGCGGCAGCGCGTCAGCCTGATGCGCGCCCTGATGCTCGAACCGGATGTTCTCCTGCTCGACGAACCGATGGGCGCGCTCGATCCTTTAGTCCGCGCAAGCCTGCAAACCGACCTGAAAACGATTTTTGACGGGCGCAAACAAACCGTTGTTCTGGTCACGCACGACATGGCGGAAGCGGGCTATCTCGCGGATCATCTCGTTTTGCTGTCGGAAGGCAAAATCGTGCAGCAGGGCAGCCTGGAAGATCTGCGAGACCGTCCCGCCGCCCCCTTCGTCTCGCAATTTCTGTCCGCGCAACGCAGCCTTGTGCAGTTATAGAACATGGAGAGAAGGGGAGAATTTACCACGGATGAAACAGATGAAACAGATGAACACGGATAAAAACAACAAACTTCTGAATGAATCCGCGTTCATCCGCGCTATCCGTTTCATCCGTGGTAAATCTTCTTCACGCTTGCTTGTTGGTCCATTTCTTTTGCTTGCTTTGCTGTTGTTGACGGTAAGTGGCGGGGCGCAGACGATTACGATTGGGTCGAAGAAGGATTCGGAGTCGCATGTGCTGGCGGAAATCGCCCGCAGGCAGATACAGAACGCAGGCTTTGCCGACGTACAGCACCTGCCGGGATTGGGCGCGACCGGGATTGTCTGGAACAAACTTAAAAGCGGCGAAATCAGCGCGTACCCGGAATACACCGCCACACTCAGCGAGGAGATTCTCAAACTCAAAGGAACGGTGACCGAGGAGCAGATACGCAGCGCATTGAAAGCCGAAGGCATCGGCATGACGGGCGATTTGGGCTTTGACGATAATTACGCCCTCGTGATGCGCAAAGAGCGGGCGCAGGCGTTAGGAATCGCAAAGATCAGCGACCTGAAAGCGCATGAAGATTTGCATGTTGGCCCGACTTCGGAGTTTCTAAACCGCAAGGATGGCTTTAACGCACTGTGCCAGCGCTATGGCCTGAACTTCTCCGATGTGGCCGCGCTGGAACACTCCATCGGCTACGCGAAACTGCGCAGTGACCAGATAGATTTAATGGAGTGTTACACAACCGACCCGGAAATCGCCGAATACAACCTGATTGTTCTCGACGATGACCTTCACTTTTTTCCCCGCTACAAAGCCCTGTACGTGTACCGCCTGGAACTGCCGGAAAAAGCGGTCAACGCTTTGAAAGGGCTGGAAGGAAAAATCAGTCAGGACGCCATTATTCGCCTGAACACGCAGGCGAAGAACATAAAAAAGGATTCGGATTACGCGATTGTGGCGGCGGGCTTTTTCGGCAAGGAAGCGGTTCAGCAGGCAAGCCGTAATGCGGAAAGCGTTGCGCATTACATTCTGCGGCTTACGGGCGTCCATCTGAAACTGGTGGGCATTTCGCTGCTGCTTGCCATACTTGTCGGCGTCCCGCTCGGCATTGCGGCAAGCCGCCCCGGTTCCCTGAGTACGATTATCTTAGGCGTGACCGGCATTGTGCAGACGATCCCTTCCCTCGCGCTGCTGGCCTTCCTGATTCCCATCCCCATCTTAGGCAAAGGCGCAACGACCGCCATCGTCGCCCTGTTCCTGTACAGCCTGCTGCCCATTGTGCGCAACACGGCAACAGGCTTGCAGAACATTGCCCCTTCCATCCGTGAATCCGCCGCCGCGCTCGGCTTGGAACCATCCGCGCAACTGCGCAAAGTGTTCCTGCCCATCGCGTCACGCACCATCTTAGCGGGCATCAAAACCAGCGCCATTATCAACGTCGGCACTGCCACCCTTGCCGCCTTCATCGGGTCGGGTGGGTTAGGCGAACCCATCCAAAGCGGCCTGAGCATCAACAACAACAATTTAATTTTGCAGGGCGCAATTCCCGCCGCCGTCCTCGCGCTGCTCGTACAGGCAGGCTTCGATCTGCTGGACCGCTTGCTCATCCCACGCGGCCTGCGCCTGCCAGTTAAAACAGAATAAACCACAGAGGCACAGAGACACAGAGGGGTCACAGAGGGGAAGAAAGAAGAAGAGAAGAAGAGAAGAAAAGGAGATGGGGAACCGCGAAACACACGGAACAAACGAAACAAGACGAAAAGATTCTTCTTTTCTTCTCTCTGTGATTCCTCTGTGTCTCTGTGCCTCTGTGGTTCAATGGAGTTGCTTATGCGTTCAGATAAGATTTCAGCGGCGGAACCCGTTAGCCAGTTGCGGTTTGTGAAGATTGTGGAGAACGGCGAGGAACTGGTTGATTTTCTGGAATTTTGCCCCGACTTGATGCTGGATCGAGCGCGGTTTCATTACCGGCGCGAAACGTTGATGCGGCGGAGTTTGGCGGAAAGGCTGTGTCAGGCGAACCGCGCGTTGCCCGCAGGGTATCGGCTTGCCATTATTGAAGGCTGGCGCGCGCCGCACATTCAGCGCCGTATGTATCAGGCCACGCGCGCCCGCTTCCAAACCATTCATCCCGACTGGTCGGAAACGCAATTGACGCGAACCGTCAACCGTTTCAGCGCGCCTCTGAGCAAACAGGTTCCGCCGCCGCATACGACGGGTGGGGCAGTTGATCTGATGCTTGCGGATATGGAAGGGAACGCGCTTGATCATACCAGCCCGTTTGATCCTTATGACCCGCATAGCGCCTCGTTTGGGGCTTCAGGACTTTCGGATATTGCCCGCAAGCACCGCGACATTCTGGCCGAAGCCTTAATCCCTGCCGGCATCACCAATTATCCGAGCGAGTTCTGGCACTGGAGTTACGGCGATCAGGGCTGGGCGTATCGGGAGCGGCATCCTCACGCGCTGTATGGAGCCATTACGCCGCAAGACTGGCAGCCTGCGCCCGAAGACGACATTGATACGCCTCTGGAAATGTTCGATACTCCGTAGATTTATATAGCCTCGCCGCGCATTACGGGAACACCCTGCCTGCCTTCCGCGTCTGCATACCGGCTTGCAGCAAATGCCGCGCAAACCGCGCTCTTGTTAGATTAAACCTTAATCATGGCGCAATCCTGGCGTATGGGAGTCGGGGAAGGAACGAGTATGAATCAGGCGGACACAATGTTTGTTACGGACACCAACGGGCAGCGCGGCTCTATCGAATCCTTGCCTGATGCGCAGAACAATGCCGGAGCGCCGATTACGATACGCCTTGAAAACGGACAGAAGTTTCTCGTGCCGCAATCCGTGCTGACGCAAAGCGCGGACGGTTCCTATCATTTGCCGTTTGCCATGTCCGAGTTTCTGACGGCTGGTTCCGGCGTTTCGCCTGCCGTTTCCTCCACCACTTCTGCGCAAACAGCGTCTACTGTCATGGCAACAAATGCAGCGACAAACCTGACCGTTGGCGAGGCGTTCGATCTGCAAACGTCGGAGCATCAGCCTCGGACGGAAGTGGATGAGATCGTTATTCCTGTCGCGGTTGAGCAGATAGCGGTTGACAAGCGGGTTGTGGAAACAGGCACTTTGCGCGTCGTCAAAACAGTCTCCGAAGTTGAGGAAGTCGTGAATGTGCCACTGATAAGCGATCAGGCGGACGTTCAGCGCGTTACGGTAAATCGCGTACTGGATGCGGCTCCCGAAGTTCGGCGCGAGGGCGACACGCTGATTGTTCCTCTTTTGGAAGAAGTCCTCGTCGTGGAAAAACGGCTGATGCTGCGGGAAGAACTCCATATCCGCATGAAGCGCGAAGAAACGCAGCATACGCAGCAGGTCACGCTCCGGCGTGAAGACGTGCAAATCGAGCGGGTCGCAAGCGATCCGTCTGTGGTGAAGGAAGAACCTGCCATCACCCTCAGCAGCGCCCCGGCTGCCACAAGCAGTGAAACGGCAGTAACAGGAGCCTGATACAAGGTTCGCGTTCGTACAACTCAATAACGGCTGACAGGGCTGCTAAAGAAGTTGATAGCTGAAAGTTCCTAACTACTGGTTCCCTATCAACTATCAACTATCAACTTCAAACGCAACCCCTGGAAGCAATCAGACAATGGAGAATGGTTCATGTCACAAACAGTCATCGGTTTATTCGATAGTTTCAGCCAGGCGCAAGCCGCCGTATCCGATCTGGAAGGTATGGGCGTCCCGCAAAGCAGCATCAGCATCGTCGCCAACAATGCCAACGATGAATATACCACTTGGCGCGACACACAGGGCAAGGACTATGCCCCGTCTCCTGCCGGAAGCGGCGCGAACACGGGCGCGGTTGCGGGCGGTATCGGCGGTATCCTGCTTGGCTTGGGACTGCTGGTAATCCCCGGTCTTGGTCCTCTCGCCGCTGCCGGTCCTCTGGTTGCGGGCTTGACCGGCGCGGGTGTCGGCGCGGCGACGGGCGCGGTTGCAGGTGGATTGGTCGGCGCGCTCACCAATCTGGGCGTTCCCGAAGAACACGCGGGCTATTTCGCGGAAGGCATCCGGCGGGGCGGTACGCTGGTCACGGTTTCGGCTGCCGACAACATGGTTCAAAGCGCGATTGAGACGCTGAACCGTCACGGCGCGGTGGACATCAACGAGCGCGCGTCTTACTATCAGCAATCCGGTTACACGGGCTACAACGCGACTGCGCAGCCGTACACCGCCGCCGAATTGACGGCAGAGCGTGAGCGCGTTCGCGCCGCTACCATTGCCGCCGCTCCCGTAACAGCCGCGCCGATGACAACCGAACACGTCACGACCAACCGAACTGCTACAGATGTCAGGCAGACGGTAAACGCGCAGGGCGAAACGGTTCTGCCCGTGATCGAAGAAGAAATCGCGCTCGGCAAGCGGCAGGTGCAAAGCGGCGGCGTCCGCGTGTACACCCGCGTGACGGAAACGCCCGTGCAGGAAAGCATTAATCTGCGCGAAGAGCATGTCACTATTGATCGCCGCCCCGTGGATCGCGCCGTGCATCCGAGCGACCTGACCGCATTCAAGGAAGGCGTGATCGAAGTGACGGAAACGGCGGAAGTGCCGGTTGTCGCCAAAGAAGCGCGGATCGTCGAAGAAGTGGTCGTCGGCAAAGCCGCTACGGAGCGGACGGAAACGGTTCACGACACCGTTCGCCGCACTGATGTGGAAGTGGAGCAAATCGCCGGTCACACCACAACAACGGGCACGACGCCCAACACGGCGAATGAAGAACTCCTTCGCCCGGTGTAGTGAGTAGATATAAGATACAAGATATAAGATATAAGAAGGACAAGAAAGCGACAAAGGAAAATCTTTAGCCGCATCTTCTAATATCTTATATCTTGTATCTTATATCTTTTCGCTTATTTTCCTCTAAAAGAACTTCACGAACTTCCTATATTTCGGGTATCCTGCTACAAATGCAGAGTGAAAATGTCTCCACCTTTCAGGCTTCCCTGGAAACATATACGCAAGAATCGGATGGTTCCGGCTACGCTGTCGTTGCCGGCAAAGAAGCCTCATGGCGGCAACTGCTGCCGTCGCACCGCTTGCCGGTCATCGCGAAGACGCCGATTCTGGTAGCAGTAGGCGTCTACATGGCAGGCGGGCAGTTCAATCAACTGCGCGTGGCGCTGACCATGATAGTCACTGCCGCGCTTTGGACGGTTCTCTATGCCATTAACGAGTCTACGGATTTAGCGCGGGAGCATCAGGTTCGGGTGGCAGGCAAAAAGCGCCTGCTTTTGTTTGGCGCGTGTACTCTCGTTTGCGCCGGCGCGTTCTGGCTGTCGCCACTGGCAGGCGGGGTGTGCCTGCTGATGGCAGGCGGACAATTGGCGTACTGTGAGCCACCAGTTCGGCTCAAGCGGTTTTGGTGGGCCGTGCTGCTGCTGAGTGGGATGCTGAATCCCTTTTTGCGGCTGCAATGTGGGGCGCTATTAGGGAATCATGCGATTTCCACCCTGACCTATCTGGTGTTCGTAAGCCTGCATTTAGGGGCGTCCATCCGTTCACGGGTGCTGCAAAGACAACGGGATCGGAAACTGGGTTATCAGGTCGCGCCGCCGCGTATCGAATGGGCGGGAATGGCGTGTACCGGGGTCGGATTGGCGGGCGCGTATGCGCTGTGCTGGCAGGGCGTTTTGCCGCATATCTTTGTGCTGTTCGTGACTATCGCTACCGTCTTTTCCGTTTACGCCTGGTCCAATCATGTTACCAGCGTATCCCGTCTGCGGCAGGGCTGGCTCTGGTTCGCCATCCTCGCCCTCGTCGCCTTCGCCCTGCTCTACTTCAACAGGTCATAGGAATTCACCACCCGCTGCGCTAGAGACACAGAGAGAAGAGAAGAAAAGGAGAAGAGGAGAGGGGAAGGTAAGGAACCGCAAAACACACGAAATAAACGAAAAAAGACGAAAAGAAGAAAGACGAAAAGAACCAGGCAAGTCACCAGAGGCCACCGCATCTTCAGGACAAGCAAGGTTCCCTCTCTACCGTAATCCTGTTTAATCCTTCTAATCCCCTTAATCCTGTCTATTTCCTCTTGTTCTTTTTGCATTTTCTTTTCGTTTAGTTCGTGTGTTTCGCGGTTCCCTCTCCTCTTCTCCTTTTCTTCTTTTCTTCTCTTCTTTTTTCCCTCTCTGTGTCTCTGTGTCTCTAGCGTAGCGGGTGGTTCATTTTCATTTCATGGAAAGCCCGGGGCAGCGCAGACGCGCAGGGCAGCGCAGTCTACGCGCAGGCGCACGGGGGTTTGGCCGCACAGGTCGCCATCCAATACAAGAGGCTGCGGGGTAGGGGTTTCAATCGTCACGTCATCCGTGAGAAAGGCGCGCATATCGGGCATGTGGAAAATGCGGCCATGCTTGACGTTCATCGCCATGTTCAGAAACGAGCGGCGGTGGCGGGCGGGAATGGCGTAGAAGGCAAATTTGTCTACCGCAAGGTCAACGCCCGGTATTTCCACTTTGCCGCCCATCCAGTAATGTCCCTTGATCACGCCGGCTTGCAGCGCGTCAATGCACTCCTCGGTTTCGTCGTGCCGGAACGTGATTTTCAGGTTGCGCAGGCTTCGATACGCTAAGACGCTGGCAAGCAGATAGCCGAACGGCCCGCACATCTTCTTTAACTGCGGCTTGAGCGACAACTGCGACTGCGCGGAAAACCCTAAACTAGCCGTGATAATAAATGGCTCCTCATTGGCCCTGCCGATGTCTATCAGCGCGGTATGGCCTTCGGCAATCACTTTGCAGGCCGCTTCCACATTGGCTTCGATCCCCAAATTCCGCGCAAAATCGTTGACGGTTCCCAATGGTAAAACGCCGAGTGTGGCATCCGTATGCGCGAGCAGCCCGGCAGCCGTGCGAAACGTGCCGTCTCCTCCCCCGATAATAATCAATTTGGCTCCGGCTTTGAGGTCGCTTTTAATTACGTCGGTGAGTTTGGAAGGGTCTTCCAGTTCATGCGCGTCCTGAAGTTCCACGCCCTGCGTTTTAAGGCAGTCTACCGTCGGCTGATACCACTCTTTGCCCCGGCGGGACTTGGTGTTGACGATCAGCGTGGCGGGACGAAGCGCCACCTCCGTTGGCGTAGACTGTTCGGCTTCTGACGCCTTCGTTGGCGGTTCGCGGAGCATGGAGTCTGTTGTCATAGTTTGCCAGGCCCTCACAAGTGCCTGCGAATAAAGCGTGTTAAGATGCGACTGAATAGACAGCGCAATCAGCAAGGAGACTGAGTTTAATCTTCCATCGTCCGAAAGACGTATCTGTAGGGCGAAATGTTCGGCAATGTCGGGCGGGCAGAAAACATACCGAACTTTGTCAATGTTCGATAGAAGCAGTAGTGTGGTATTTTCAGAAATGTTTTAATGGGAAGAGGCGCTCACGGCATCGAACCGGACGTTGCCTGAAACTCTAAAATTAATTTGCGTGATTTTGCCGCTTATTGGTTCTTGTCGGCAGTGAGTAAGCAGAACCCGCCGTTTCACCACTGTTTGCAGGGAGACAACGCGCCATGAGCGAAACTGCCACACCCACCGAACACACGCAGACGATTTTTGCCTTTATTCAACAAGGCGACACCGAAGCAATCGCACAACTTCTGGACGCCGATCCGATGCTGGTTCATGCGCGACACGCCGACCCCAATCTTCACCACTGGACAACGCTGCAATTCGCCGCCTCCGAGGGGCAACTTGCCGCCTGCCGGTTGTTAGTGGAGCGCGGGGCGGAAGTCTACACGAACCCGATGGCGACATACCCGCCCGTGATTCAGGCGGCATGGAAAGGCCATCAGGACGTGGTGGACTACTTCCTCAACGAAATCCCGGATAAAGCGGAGGGGACAAACGGGCTGGGCGTGGCAATCAACCTTGCGGGGCGGGAAGGGTGGATCGAAATTGTGCGCAGGCACATCGAAGCCGATCCGTTGAGCGTTCATCAGCGCGGCTGGATTGGCGACACGCCGCTGCACTGGCCTGCCCACAACGGGTACATCGAAATCGTCCGCCTGCTCCTGGAACACGGGGCCGATGTGAGGGCGCATGAAATCAACTGGATCGGTGGAACGCCGCTGCACTGGGCCAGCGAACGCCATCCTGACATCGTCCAACTGCTCATTGACGCCGGGGCAGACGTAAACGCCCGCGTGGTTCGTCCCGGTTCGCATCACTTGGGCGGAACGCCGCTGCACTGGTGCGCCCGTCAGAAGGACGACTGCGCCGAAGTCATAGCCGTCCTGCTCGAAAACGGCGGCGACCTGGCCTTGACCGACGCTTTCGGCAAGACCGCTCTACAATACGCCGAAGCAGCCGGACACGCCCGCGTCGCCGAAGTCCTACGCTCGAACGCCGTGTGACGCAAACCCAAAGCGTTTCAACAGCTATTTTCCACAACGGCAATAATACGGCTGATCGCGCTGGACAAGCACAATCAGCCGTTCTTTGCTTAAAAGGGCGGTTTCAACAACTGCAATACATTCGACAGGAGTAAAGCGGAAAATTCAAGGAGGAAAAAGAGAATATTTTGGTGAACATAATGCCAATACTCAAACGATAGGGAGAACTTCAATGAACGTCTGGAAATTAATTCTTCATCACGAGAAGGACGTGAATGGCGATGTCATAGACCCGGAAATTCGACAGAAAATGCTAAGTTGGTCGCTCGACCAAAAACGTATTGCTATTGGATGGGGGAAAATTGGAGACATTGCAAAATATGCTGAATTTGATGACCCATCCGAACGGATTGCTCAAGAAATAGGCAGCAAATACCCTCATGTTGGCTCCCGCAATAGGGAACATGGCGGTTACAGCCTATGGAACTTCTTTCACGTAGTTAAAGAGGGGGATTTAGTCATACTTGTTGGTAAAGGTTCCCATCGAAAAGCGGTGATGCGGATTGGTGATGAGGATGTGAAGAATGGCGACTATTTCTGGGAGCCAGAAGAACAGCCCTCTTTTTCCGACTACCAGCACCAGCGGAGAGCAACAAAAATAGGTGGTCACAAAGAAGCAAATAAAATATGGAATGACTGGAAGAACGGTTGTCTTGGCCTTGAAGGTGGCTCACATTGCACGTTGACACGATTGATCTTGAATGAAGAATACCGATTTCCATGATGGGAATCATGCAACAATCGGCACACAGTAACTACAGCAAAGAATTCATCCTTCCTTCTTTTTATGCAGTGCCTTGCCTCGGCCCGTAGGTGACTTACGGGGAGTATGCACTGGTAAAGGACAAGTTCTTTCGACTGCGCAAGGTGAGTTCGTGTTTCGTCAGGCAAGCAGTTCCGACCACGTTTCCACTTCCAGCAGGCGATACAGAAGTTGTTCCAGAGGTTCCAGATCGGTGAGACATTGCAGAATGTTCAGGGTTTCCGCGTCGGGTTCTCCGAACTTCTTACGTCCCAGGCGAAGAAGCCATTTTCGCGCTGTCTCGGCGCTCCGCAACTTGGCGGTCCTATGGCTTCACCTTTCGCGAGAATATCCTGATAGGTGACGGATTCCTCCAGGAAGGCGGGGAATGATGTTGACAAGAAGTAGGCGCATAATTCTTCCAAAGCTCTGACTCCTTTGAGCAGCTCTCCCGCTTTTGTCAGGCGAAGCAATTCCGACCATGTTTCCACTTCAAACAAGCGTTCCAGAAGTTGTTCCAAACGTTCCAAACTGGTGGGGCTTTGCAATATGCTCAGGATTGTTGCGTCCGGCTCACCCAGGCGTTTGCGTCCGAAATGCAGCAACAGTTTACGCGCCTCGCCCGCCTCACCTTCGGCACGTCCCTTGGCTTCACCTTTAGCTTCACCTTTGGCGAGAATATCCTGATACGTGACTGATTCTTCCAAAGCTATCACTCCTTTCAGCAATGCGGCTGCTTCTTCGAGCGGGTAACGCACACCCATCAGTAGATACGTTGATGTCCACAAATGATCTGCTTCGGAAGCCGTTGCTTCCTGCTGAATACGGCTTTCCATGCTCCGTATCACGTCGGGCAAGCGGTCTGCGGCTTCATCGGTGAGCGGGGCCAGTGGCAAGGCTGCCAGATCGCCGCGCAACAACTCGTCGAGAGGCAACTCCCACACCCGTATGATACGATAACGAAACGACAGCAAACCATCTGGAGCCGTAGCATAGTCCACCCGGCCAGTCATGCGCGGGCCGTCTGCTGAGGGACGCATCAGGAAAATCACGCTTTGCACCGGCAGGTCGTGTTGATAGTATACCAAAACATTGTAGCGCAAAGTACGATCCGGCAGATCAGGCTTATATTTGACCTGAAACTCTATGTGAGTCAGGTAAGGATTGGGGGTATTGACGCGCAATACGCGGTCAGCTTCCGTGCTGACGGTGGCAAGGTCCGTGTTGAGGAGTTCGGTCGGGCCAACGGGAAGACCGGCCAGACGTATCCATGCTTCCGGGTCGGCCTCTACGAGTTCTTTCGTTGTGACATCATACGGTTTTGACAATTAGGTTGCGCCCCCGGTAACATTGAAGTTCAGCAACCGTGCCGGAGAAACCATCCGTGAAAAGTTGCCGTGTTTCGGGGACGGCAAGAGCGTTCCCCCGCTTTGGTCAGGAAGCGTTGCAAGACACGCGGCGAGGCAGGCACGGTTTCGGCCAAGTTTTCCGCGTTACGGCGTTCTTGGGGTTGCACCAAACAGGTCACGGCTAAATGAGGTTTGTATCTATGTATTTGCAGGTCTAATAGTAAGCAGTGCTTTTACAGCCGAAGGACAGGCCGGGTTCGCTTTCACCGCAGCCGCTGCCATAACATCAACCAGTGCGCGACATTCATATTTTCCTGTTGCCAGCAGCTCGCGGAAGGATTTGATACGGGATACTGACCAGAGCATACAGGCGATCAACGGTGTTGGAGAAGCATCAATCAATCTTTTTGCGGAGGGATACAGGCGGTATCCTAACCCCTTGATAATTGCGAAGCCTCCATGCACCCCGCGAGCGACGGCCATCGCCTCCGCCCATGAAGCGCCGTTGCCTCGCTGTTGACCAAGAACCGATATACTTTCCATAGCGATGCACATGGGAACGTGACAGCGTAGCCAAAGCGGCATGTCCGCTTCAAAGGCCGATGGTATGCCCGCGCCGGCAAATAGCTTTACCCATCGTTGGTCACTGTGAAGGGTTTTCCGACTTGAACTGACGGTGAAATTGAGATTGCCATCCTGCTCCAGCGTAGCCATCACGAACGGCATACCGAAGGTGCAACGATGCTCGCCCATTGCGTTTTGTAGATGCTCAGGGGTGAAGGTGTTGAACATGAAATGAACGTATTGGGCTTTGCTGCGCTGCAAAGCCGGGAGCAGAACTTCGACTTGATGGGCGGCAGTCGTTACTACCACAAGGTCGTAGGTAGCCTGCTCGTCCAGCGTATCGGCAACGCGCGTCTCCGCCCGTTCGCCGGTTTTACTTACAATGCCACCGTCGCGTTGTAGTTGCTGGAAACGTATGGAACCTGGCCGCGCAACAACGGTCACATCATGCCCCGCCCGCGCGAGATGGTATGCGAATGTGCTTCCAATACTGCCGACACCGATGAGCGCGATTGATAAAGGCGAATTGGTTAGAAGCGGGACTTTAGGCATATATTGCTTTCAGGAGTTATAGCATTCAAACGGATGCTTCACGCACTTGTGCTTTACCATCGTTGGCATGGGCTTGGAAACTCATTATACCCCGCAAGCACGTTGACATAGATTTACGGACTTGTTTGTTAATGTGAAAACGCCCCGGATCGGTGCTGATCCGGGGCACTCACTTGTTGTACGGAAAACCTTGCATCGGCGGCAGCGGCATAGTCCACCCGACCTGCAAAAAAGAAAAAACCGCACAACGCGAAAAAAGGTGAACCCTTTGCTCTGTACAGCCGTCTAAATAGTAGAATACAGTCTAGTGTTCAAATGTTAGACACAGGAAGGGAGGTGCAAGCCTATGTTTCACCCCTCCCGTTCGCCCTGACGCTGCCGAGGCCATGACGCCTCTCTCCTACAACTTGACACAACGAGACATCGGGCTGGAAGCGCTGCATTGCCAAGATTTCGACGATGCCTCTACATACTCTTATCTCCTATCTCTTATTTCTCCTCCTTCGACCTTTGCTTTCGCCGGAAGGTGACGTACAGCAGGGGTACGAAGAACAGGGTGAACAGCGTGGAGAAGCTGAGGCCGCCGATGACGGCGACGGCGAGCGGCTTTTGCATTTCGGCTCCCGCGCCTAGTCCGAGCGCGAGAGGGACGAGGCCAAAATGGCCGTCAGGGTTGTCATCAGAATGGGGCGGAGGCGCACTTCTGCGGCGTGGACGACCGCTTCTTCCAATCCCATGCCGTTTAGTTCGCCCTTTTGCGCCTGATCCAGCAGCAGGATTCCGTTCTTCACGACGATGCCCACGAGCATGATTGCGCCCATGAACGAACTGACGTTTAAGGCGGTGTGCGTTGTCCATAGTCCGAGCGTGACGCCGAACAGGGAAAGGGGCATGACGAGGAGAATCACGAGCGGGGCGGTGAAGTTGCGGAATTGGAACAGCATCACGGCGAACACGAGCAGTATCGCCAATCCAAGCACTTCCAGCAGGTTGCGGAACGATTCCGTCTGGCTTTGCGCCTGACCCGCCAGCACATACGTGACGCCGGAGGGCAGGGGAGTGCGTTTCATCAGGGTAGAAACGTCCCGCATTGCGCTGCCCAGATCGCGGTTGTCCAATCGCCCCGAAACCGACACGACGCGGCGCTGATCTTCGCGGTTGATTTCCGTCGTGCCGGGTACGGTTTCAATCTGGCCCAATGAGGTAAGCGGCAGGTTGAAGCCGCCGGGGGCGCGGATGGGAAGCAGCGCCATTTGCGTTTTGTCGGCGCGAAACGCAAGCGGGTAGCGAACCCGAACCCCGATTTGCCGATCTCCCTGCAATAACTGCGTGACGGTATCGCCAAACATAGCCGCGTTCGCTTGGTCGGCGACGGCGTTCGTGGTCAGGCCAACGCGCCCCGCTTTAAGCGGATCAATACGCGCTACCAGTTCCGGCCCGGTTTCCACGACGCCGGATTTTACGTCTACCACGCCCTGAATTTTGCCCAATTTGTCGGACAGGCTTTTGGCAAGCGCCATCAATTTTGTCTGGTCTTCGCCGAACAGTTTAATCTCAATCGGGGCGGGAGCGCCGGACAGGTCGCCAATCAAGTCCTGCAAAATCTGCGAGAAATCAACGTCTATTCCCGCCACATCTTCTTTGATTTTGCCGCGTATGTCGTCAATCACGGCATCAATGCTCTTTTTGCGATCCTGCTTCAGCACAACGGCGAAGTCGCCCGTGTTCGAACTCGTGTATCTCGAAGCCCAGCCCGGCTCCCGTGCGGCGGGAATAACCGGCCACTTCGGGCGTTTCGTGAAGAATGGCCTCGATCTGCCGCAATACGCGATCCCCCTCCACCAGACTCGTGCCGGGCGGGAGAACATAATCCAGCACGAACGCGCCCTCGTCCATTTCGGGCATCAGGCCGGTTTGCAAATGCCCGCCCATCCACACGGTCGCGCCGATAATGGCAACCGCGCCGATGGGAAGCAGCCATTTGTGATGCAGCGTAAAGCGCAGCAGTTTTTCGTACAAGCGCAAAAACCGCTCGAACAAGCGGCCATGCTCCTGCGCCCCCGCCCGCGTTTTCAGAAACGCCGCGCACAGGGTCGGGCTTACCAGCAGGGCAAGAACAAGCGACACGAGCAGGGCAATGGTCAGCGTCACGGCAAGCGCGGTGAAAAACGCGCCGTACACGCCCGCCACCAGCACAAGCGGCAGAAACACGACAACCGTTGTCAGCGTCGAAGAGATCATCGGCACGGCAATCTCCTGCGCCGCCAATTGAACCGCGTCTTCCCGACTCGTGCCCGCCGCCAGATGCCGAAACACGTTTTCCACAACCACAATCGCGTCGTCAATCACCAATCCGATGCCGACGGCGAGCGCGCCCAATGTCATCAGGTTCAGCGTCAGCCCGGACAGGCGCATCAGCAGAAACGTAATCAGAACCGTAGCCGGAATAATCGCCGCCGTGACAAGCGTAGCGCGTAAATCGCCCAAAAACAGCAGCAGCACGACAACCGCCAGAACCGCGCCGATAAGAACCGCATCGCGCACGCTGTTGATGGCGTCGTGAATCAGTACGGACTGGTCGTAGAAGGTTCCCACCTGCGTACCGGCAGGAAGCGTTTTGCGCAGGCCGGCGATTTCCTGCCGAACGCCCTCCACCACCGTCACCGTATTGGCGTCCGGCTGGCGCGAAATGTTGAGCAGGACGCTTTCCGCGCCGTCAGCCGTGATTACCGTCGTCGGGTCCTGCGTGGAAGGCGCAACCGTCGCCACCATGCCCAATGTGATAGGAACGCCCGCCCGCTGCGTCACCACGATTTTGCTCAACTGGTCGGCATCCGTAATTTCGCCGGAAACAAGCGCCTGAAACTGCTGGTACTGCCGATTGAGAACGCCAACGGAGCGTACGATGTTGGACTGCTGCAGCGCCTGCTCCACATCCAGCAGGGACAATTTATACGCGGCCAGTTTTTGCGGGTTGACCTGTACGGCCATTTCGGGGATGCGCCCGCCCTGCACGTTCACGCGGGCAACGCCGGGTACGCGGGTCAGCAGGGGCTTGAGCGTATACGTGGCGTAACTCCACAACTGTGTTTGCGACAGGTGATTGGATTGCAGCGACAGGCCCATGATGGGAAACACGGTCGGGTTCATGCGCTCCACCCGTACCTGCGTTTCGGGCGGCAGGCTGGGCCGTACCTCGTCCACTTTACCCGTAATCAATTGCTGCGCGGTGAGCATGTCCGTTCCCCACGCCATGTCAACCGACATTTCGGTTGTGCCCCGCGTAGAATTGGAGCGCAGGCGCGATACATTGGGAACGGTAGAAATCGCTTCTTCCAGCGGGCGGGTAATCCCGGCAACCATCATGCGCGCAGGCCGCTCGCCCGAATCGGCAATCAGTTTGATGCGCGGAAACGTCACATCCGGCAGAATGGAAACCGGAAACGAGCCAAGCAAAACCGCGCCGATCAAGCACAGCACGACGGTAACGAACAAGACGGCTTTAATGTTGGCCGTAGCAAAGCGGCTGAGGTTCATGGCTTGCCGCCTTTCTCATCTGAGGAGGTGTTTGCCGCGCCGGGTTTGGGAGTATCGGCTTTCTTCGTGTCGGCTTTGTCCGCGTCGGGTTTAGCCCCGTCAGATTTGGCGTCGCCTTTTGGGTCCGGTTTTGCGCCCGGTTCCGCTTTGGCGTCATCCTTCTTATCGTCTTTCTTATCGTCCTTTTTGCCTGCCGCGTCCGGCTTGTCGTCACTCCCCGCTTCCGCCGCTTTGGTCTTTGCGCCGTCCGTGAGTTCGTAGTTGCCTACGCTGACGACCTGCTGCCCCGCTTCCAGTCCACTGAGCAGGGCGATACTGCTGCCGCCCCCAACTTCCGGGCCAACCGTGACCACATGGGCGTGAGCCGTATCATCTTTGGCAACCGTATAAACCGTCGGCTTGCCGTCCTGCGTGACAACCGCGCTTTTGGGCACGACAACGGCGCGATTGATGCGGCGGAGGACAATATCAGCCGTTGCGAACGCGCCCACGCGCAGGCTGCCGGGATTGGAAACCGCAATTCGCACCGACAGCAGATTAGTTTGCGGATCAACCTGCCCCACGCTCAAGACTCGCCCCGGAAAGATTTTGCCCGGAATATCAGACGTGGCTACATGCGCCTCCATGCCCGCTTTTACTTTCAAGCCATCCTCGGCGGGAAGATTGGCGACTAAATTCAAGCCGCGCGTGTTGGAGATTTCGAGAATGGGCGCGGTCACATCGGCCATATCACCCGCGTTGGCGTTGCGTTTAGTAATCGTGCCGTCAATCGGCGCGACAATCTCGGCGTAATTGGCGGTTGCCTGCGCCGCCGCATAATCGGCCTGTTTCTGGTTTACCATGTCGCGCATCGCCTGCGCGTCTTGTTGTTTCACGGCGACATTGAGACGGCTGCGCTCGGCCTGCTGCAAGGCGGCGCGGGCCTGCTGTACGCGGGCATCGCCACCCTTCTGCGCCTGCGCCAGCGTGTCGCGGGCAGCGTCAACGCGCAACTGCGCGGCGCGCAAATCTTCCTGCCGCGCCCCCGCCCGGAGCAGATTAGCCGCCTGTTGCGAACTTGTCAGGGAGGAGTTGGCGACGGTAAGCGCAGTCTGCGCGTCGTCGAGTTGGCGTTTGGCGGCAATGCCCTTGTCGAACAAAAATTGAACGCGGGTGAGTTCCGTTTGGGCGCGGTCACGAGTGGCCTGCGCCTGCGCAATGGTTTGTTCGGCCTGCGCGATTTCCTGCGGACGCGCGCCCGCGCGGGTTTTGGCAAGATCAGTCTGCGCGGATTCCAGCGCGTTTTGCGCCTGCCGCGCGGACGCTTCCCGATCCAGCGTGGCGGATTCTAAGCAAGCCGCGCCGTCTGCACCGAGCCGGACTGATCCACCTGCGCCGCGCTTGCCGCCAGTCGCGCGGAACGCGCCTGCGCCTCCGAAGCGACCAGCGCGGCCTGCGCGCTCTTTGCCTGCGCCTGCTGCGGGCGATTGTCTACGACGGCCAGCTTCTGCCCCGCCCGGACGCGCTCGCCTTCGCGGACATACACGCCAAGCAGCCGTCCCGCAATCGGAGCCGTCACCCGAACATTGCCGCCCTGTCCCGGCGACAGCGTACCCTGCGCCCCAACTGTAATATCCACAGACTGCACGGTAGAAGCCGCCAATTCCACCGTGACGGGCGCGGCAGTTTCCGCCTCGCCCTTGTCCGCTTCACCGCCCCCCGCCGCGCCCTTCTTGCCGCACCCGCTCAACAGTAAACCGCAGAAGACGCAGGGGAGCAGGAACCGCGAAAAACGCGAACCAAACGAAAAATAGAATACAAAAGGGGAGGGGCCAAAATGGTGTCGCCGCTCAAAAAGTGAAATAGATGTTAAGGATTTCATTGTATTGTTGAACTTCATGGTGGATACAATTCTTGCTTTGTAGCTGTGTTGTTTTCCGTGTATTTTTGGTTCTTTTTTCGTTTGGTTCGTGTGTTTCGCGGTTTATCCGAATTACGGCAGTTGTCCGCCAACAGCCCGCTGAAGGGCGGCGAGGGCGATGTTGTAATCAGCGAGGGCGCGGGTGTAATCGGTTTGTTCGGTACGATACACTAGCTGCGCGTCGAGCAGTTCCAGATACGTGGTCGCGCCCTGCGCGTAGCCGATTTGCGCCATCGTAAGCAGTTCGCGGGAATTGTCAAGCCTGCCTGCCCGGAAACCTTCCACAGTTAAACGCGCCTGCTGAAGATTGCGGTACGCGGTTTCCACATCAAGGAGGGCCACGCGGCGGGTTTCAGAGATGATGGCTTCCTGTTCGGATAGGGCGGCTTTGGCGCTCGACGCATCCGCGCGGTTGCGTCCGAAGTCGTACAGGGGGAACAGCAGTCCGGCGCGAAGGGTGTTGCCGCCCTGCGTCGGGTCAATGTTGCCGTGCCGCGCTTCCACAAAAAGGTCGGGCTGCGACTGCGCTCTTGCGCCATGCAGCAAGGCTTCCCGGCTGGCGCGGGTTTGCTGCGCGGACTGCAAATCGGGTCGGCGCGTCAGGGCGTATTGCTGCAAGTCTTCCAGTTTATAGGTAGCGGGCGTGAACGGCAGCGTGGCGGCAACTCCGAATTCCGAATTGCCTTCCATGCGAACCAGACTGCGCAGGGTGGCGAAGCGGTTGGCGCGTTCGGTTTGGGCGGCGGCAAGCGCCTGTTCCGCGCGGGATTGCTCGATGCGGCTGCGCACGACCTGCGTTCGGGCCACATCCCCGGCGGTAAACTGCAATTGCGCGGTTTCGGCAAACTTGCGGGCGTTGTCCAGCGCGTCCAGAGCCAGTTGACGCGCGGCATCGGAACGCTGCGCTTCATAATACGCCGACTGCACCGCAAAGGCAAGATCATTACGCGCAGCCTGCCGATCCAGCGTCACAGCCTCCCGTTCCGCCCTTGCCGCAAGAACGCGCTGCCGCCGCTTATCCCCCAACTCGAACGACTCGGACAGCAGAATGTCTTCGTCCGTGCCGCCCGTGTTCTGGCCGACATGCCCCGCGATGCTCAACACAGGATTGAGCAGCCTGCCCGCGCCCGTTAATCGCGCCGCCGCGCCGACAACGCGGGCGTCGTACTGCTGCGTGGTAAAGCTGCGCGATTGCGCCATGTTCAGCGCATCCGATAACGCGAGGGTGTTAGTCGCCGGACTTTGAATGTTCGGTGTTGGGTTTTGGGCGTTAGGCGTGATGTTGGCAGCCTGTCCGGGCGCAGGAACGGCAGGAGACGCGGCAGGCGCTGAAGCCGGGGGAGTGGCCTGTCCAAACGCGCACGAAGCGGACAAGCCACACAAAGCAAAAATAACGGGAAAACAACGCAGACGCACGATAACAATTTGCCTTTCGTGTAACAACTTACTTCTTGCCGCCATTCGGCCCATAAACCAAAATCACAGCGGAGTTCGGTTCCATTGTGGGACGGCGCTGCTGCCCGCCTGCCGCGCTGCCATCTGCCGGCTTGAATTTGGCGGTAATCAGGTAGAGGCGGTGCGTTATGGGATCAATGGTCATGGTGCGCGCGCCAACCTGCGTGGGCACGGTGGCCTTAACAGAAAATTTGTCCTTGCTGTCCTCATGCACCAGCGTCATGGTTCCATCCTGACCGTTGGAACTGATGGCAAGTTTGGCAGCCGGATCGAAAGCGCAGGCGTCGGGGCCGTTGCCAATCGCGGGCGTGGCGACAACCTTGCCGGTGTCCGCATCCACAACCGCCATTTTCTGATTGCCGCACACGGCGAACAGGCGGCGCGTGGTTTTATCGAACGCCAGACCGGAAGGCCCATCGCAGGGTGCAATAGACCAGTGATGCTTGACCGTCAGGGCTTTGGCGTCAATAGCGACGATTTCATTTTTATCTTCGACATTGGCATACACCATTCCTTTTTCATCCGTCGCGGCGAACTCCGGCTTGCCGCCGACGGGGATGGTTCCCAGCACTTTGCCCGTTCCCGAATCCAGCGCGGTCACGTCACTGCTGCTGCCGTTAAACGTAAACACGCGTTTCGTAGCCGGGTCGTACAAGATGGCATCGGGATTTTTGCCGACAGGAACCCGCTGCAATTCCTTCAACGTTTTCAAGTCGAAAATCGTTACCGTGTTTTCCCGCCCATTGCTGGTAAAGCCTTTGTTCAGCGCGGTCGCGATGGCAACGCCGTGAACGCCGGGCGTGTTGGGAATGTCGCCGACAAGGGCATCTTTCGCGGTGTCAATCACCATAACATGCGTACCCCGCGTGACATACAGGCGATGCGCCGCGCTGTCCACGCTCAGGTAATCCCAGCCGCCCTCGCCGCCAAGCGCGATTTTGTTGATCTGGTGGTACGGCAACATCGTGGGTTCCGCCGCGTGGGTGCGCAGAGAAGAAAACGAGGTCAGCAGCGCGGCCAATCCGATGCTGCCGACTAAAAGAGAACTGAAACGCAAAAATTGTGACATAGGGGAACCTTTCCTTAACACAGAGTATGTGCCGGCGAACGTAAAGTTTAAGATTTAGCCGCAAATACACGCAAGTACACGCAAATAGGTGCAAATGTACAGGATGCAAAACGGCGGAAAGCATTGTTTACAGGGGCAATGCGTCCAGCGAAAAGGCAACTTGCGCTGTTACCCAACCTGCCTCGCAATTCAACGTCAACTGCCAGCCGTTGACGGCGGAAACGGCCTTGCAGATGGCTAACCCCAAGCCGTTGCCCCCGGATTGCAGGTTGCGCGAAGCGTCAGGACGGTAAAATGCCTCGAACCATTTATCCGGCGAATCGGATGCGCTTGTTTCACAGGAGTTTGCGATTTCCAGATGCGCCGCACTGCCGACAGTGGACAAGCGCAGGCAAACCGTCCTGCCCGCAGTGGCATAGCGAACCGCGTTTTCCAGCAGATTGCGAACAAGAATGTCGGCATGAGTGGCTGCGGCGGCGACAATCACTTCTTCGGCAAGTTCCACTTCCACATTCAAGTTTCGCGCCTGCGCCTGATTTGTCAGCGTTCGTAAGGTTCGGGCGCACACTTCAGTTAAATCTACCGGCTCCTGTGGAGGGCGCGGACTGCCTTCCAATTGATGCAGGCGCAGCAGGTCGCGCACCAGAGAGGTCAGCCGCCGTGTCTGCGCGTTCGCTTCCTGAACCGCGTCGTGGTACTCCTCGCGGCTGCGCGGTCTTTGCAGCGCCAGTTCCAGATGCCCGGAAAGCGCTTGAAGCGGAGTGCGCAGTTCGTGCGACGCGGCGGCATAAAAGCGCCCTCGCGCCGCAATGGTTTCACTCTGACGCGCAAGCAGATCGTTCAGGGTTTGCACCAATTCTTGTACTTCCGCGTCCTGCGAGGGCGGCACGAGTTGAATATGGTTTTCGCCCCCGCCCAGAACCTGCGCCTGCTGCGACAGTTTGCCGATGGGAGAAAGCGTTCGCCCCACCAGCAGCCACGCGCCCAATGTAGCGAGTATTCCCGTTGCCATGCTGAACACGAACAGGGTACGCGCCTGTGTGTCCAATCCGCGCTGAGTTCGCGCCCAGGGCAAGCCGACAACCACTTTATACGCGCCGGTAGGCACATTGAGCGTACGCCATTCGGCCTGACGCGAACTGCCGGGCAACGCCTGCGCCAGCGAAGACGCGGCAGGATAGGTTTCCACAACGCGCCCCTGCGCATCCAGCAGAACAATCGCCAGATGGTTGTCGTCCAGATCGCTTTCCACTTCGCGTAATTCAGTCAGGTTGAGCGTGGGCGCATCTATGGGCAGTTCATGCCCTATCTGCGCGGCGGCGTTGTGCAGCAAAGCATCGGCATTGTTTTCCGCCTGTTTCTGCGCGTAGCGGGTCAGCAGCAGGCACGACGCCAGCATCAGCGCAAAAATGCAGACCGCAAATTGAAGCGTCAAGCGGGCGCGAATGGAGTTGGGCATGGCAAGCCTGATAATGATGAGTGATGAATGATGAGTGATGAATAACATGCAATAGATGTCCAGCGAACGTGCCTAATGCAAATTGGAGATGTGCGATATTCATCACTCATCATTCATCACTCATCATTTCCCTTTCCAGCCGATACCCTGCGCCGCGCACGGTATGGATGAGCGGGATGGAAAACCCTTTGTCTATTTTGCCGCGCAGGTAACTGATGTAAACATCTAAAACGTTGTCGTTGCCGTCGAAATCGTATTGCCACACGTGTTCCAAAATCATGGAGCGGGTGAGGACGCGGCCTGCATTGCGCATCAGATATTCCAGCAGGGTGTATTCGGTTGCGGAAAGCGCAATGGCTTTGCCGGCGCGAACCGCTTTGCGCGTTGCCGGGTCCAGCGTCAAATCGCCGACGCGCAGCAGGGTGGGGGAAGGAACGGCGCGACGGAGCAGGGCGCGGGTGCGCGCCAGCAATTCCCCGATTTGAAACGGCTTCACAAGGTAATCATCCGCGCCGCTGTCCAGTCCTTTGATTTTGTCTTCCAGGGCGTCGCGGGCGGTAATCAGCAGAATCGGCGTGGAAACGCGCTCGGCGCGTAATCGGCGGCAAACCTCGAAACCGTCCATACCGGGCAGCATAATGTCCAGCAAAATCAGGTCGAAGGTTTGATCCTGCGCCCACGCAAACGCGGTCAGGCCATCCGAAGCAACGCGAGTGGCGTGTCCGGCTTCCGTCAGCGCCTGCTTCAAGAACCGCGCCACGCTGTCATCATCTTCCACGATCAGCATGTTCACGGCTGCCCGTTTTTGGTCTTTCCCATCTTCCATCTGCTGCACCTTCAACACAGTATGGAAGACGAATCTTAAAATGCTGTTAAAATTTCCTGAGAGTTTTTTAAGGTTTAGGGCGCAATAGGAGGCGTGAATCTATGCGCTTCATGCAATTATGATAGACGCGCAAGCGTCGGCAGGGATAACACCGTTTTCGCCTGAGCCTTCAACAAAGTCTGCGTTCAGAAAATTCTCTTGTGAATGTAAACATATTTTTCCGCAACCGTGACATTCCGGCAGGAAATTGGCAGAGCGCGGTGAACAGGAAAGCAGCAGGGAGGGTACGAGGCGTGCGCGTGTTGGTAACGGGCGGAACGGGGTTTTTGGGTGGGCATGTGGCGCGAACTTTGCAGGTGCAGGGCGATTTTGTACGGGTTTTGGGGCGTAATCCTGTACAATGCGACCGTCTGGAAGCAGAGGGAATAGAAGTTGTACGCGGCGATTTGCGTGACAGGGAACAGGTCATTGCCGCCTGCAGGGGCATGGAAGCGGTCGTTCATGCGGGCGCATTTTCCGCGCCATGGGGAGCCAAAAGCGATTTCGAGGCTGTGAATGTGGCCGGTACGCAGCATGTCATAGAGGGATGCCGGCAAAGCAGGGTACGGCGGCTGGTGTACGTTTCGTCGCCAAGCGTAATGTTTGAAGGCCACAATCAAGTGAACGCGACGGAAGGCGGGCGACACGCGCGGCCTTTTATGTCAACGTACTCCCGGACAAAAGCGCGGGGCGAAAACTATGTGCTGATAGCGGGCGGATGGGCCGGCCACAAAAAACGATGGGAAGACATTGCGCCGCAAATGGAAACGGTAATCTTGCGTCCAAAAGCCATTTTCGGGCCGGGAGATACCTCCCTGCTGCCCCGCCTGATTGCCGCCGCTCAATGTAATCGCCTGCCGCAAATCGGCAACGGCGCGAACCGCGTGGATTTGACGTATGTGGACAATGTTGTTCATGCCATTACGCTGTCACTGACGCAAGCGGAAGCGTCAGGCGGCATATACACCATCACGAACGGCGAGTCGCCCCGCGTGTGGGACGTGATACGGCGCGTCCTGCGCGAACTTGGCTTGAATGACCGCCTGCGTCAAGTTCCTTACCACGCGGCGTACGCCATCGCGGCCTGCATGGAAGCCAAAAGCGCGCTGACCGGGCGCGAACCCCTCCTGACCCGCTACACCGTCGCCGTGCTGGGCCGAACGCAAACCTACGACATTTCCGCCGCCCGTCGCGACCTGAATTACACGCCGCAGGTTTCTCTGGAAGACGGCATCGAACGCGCGATTGCGGCAATCAAAGAGAGTACTGCCGCGCCCGGTATATGAATGTATAGCCGTTCCTCAGCAGATGACCTCAAAGGGCTTGACGCTTGCCGCCACCAACTCGTTGCCCTTGTCGTCCTCCACGAGTAGCAGGTGAACCCCTTTCTGCTCGGCAAGGGCTTTGACGGCCTCAATCCCGCCCCCGCGTTTTTCAATGGAGGTCAGCTTGCGCTGGCTCATCGTGCTGGAGCCATTGGCGACGGCATCCAGCCATTCCGCAGCCCATTGGGTTGTCGCATCCGTTGTCATATCCTCTTGTTTGGTGTCCATGCTGTTTTCCTTTTCCATGTTCCCATCGGATTGTTTATTCGCCTGCCCTCAACAGGCGGTAATGTTCGTTGATGATCGCGTTAATGCTGCCGGAATCCCACGTCTGCCCTTCAACAACCTGCGTATAAGCGGCGTACATCTGCTTTGCGCAGATTTCTGCCGGCATTTCACCCGTTGCTGTTGCTAATCCCGGACAGATAACGCTTTTAATGGCTCCGGGAAAGAGGGCGTTATGTTTCTGAATGATGCGGAGGGACGCTCGGAAAGCCAGATACGCATTAAGCGTATTACTGACATTGGCAGGTGCGCGCATCGTTGGCGCGCTAATCAGGTAAGGCAGATTGGGATCTCCGGTTCCCAATAAAACCGCCATGCCGATAGGCAACTCGCCTTCGTACTCCTCCCGAAGCAACTGCCGCAAACGCTCTTGCAGTTGCCAGCCGAAGCGTCGGGAGTAAATCAGGTCAATGCCACCATCCATGAACCCGAAACAGTTCGCGGGACTGATGATCGCATCCGCTTGTACGCCGAAGATGTCGCCAACGGAAGGGTGAACCTGCGGAATATCCGCAAAGTATTTTGACCATGCCGCCACAAGAGGAGCATTGATGTCGCGCAGATAATAGATGACCTCAGACACATTTCACCTCCCATTGTCTACGCAGCCATCGGTCTTTGCTGCCTGCCCGCCAGAAGCAGAACCGCAAGAGCGGGCGGCAGTTCGGGAAGTTCCTCCGTCAAGCCGTAAAGGTAGTGGCTGATGCGGTTGAACTGATGGTGACTGATGTGCCATTGCCGCATAAAAGCGTCACAATCCACGCCCGCTTGTTCCAACAAGGTTCCGAAAGCGATTTCTGCATCTGTTTCCTGTTCGATGCGCCGTTTGTCGCTTTGATAACGATCATAAGTTGTCATTGGTTCTCCTCATCCGCCGATTTTGCCTGTGCAGCAAGTCTAACTGGATTCGGGGTAGGAACCGAGGACGCGGACGAACAGGACGTGTTCTTTGAGCAGCGTGATGGCTTTTGTCACCGACACGTCTTTGGTATGGCCCTGCGCGTCCACGTAAAACACATACTGCCACGCGGCGGTTTTGTTGGGGCGCGATTCGATCATGGTCAGGTTCACGTCGTACTTTTCAAAAAAGTTCAGCGCGTGTACCAGTTCGCCCGCCCGGTTGGGAACCGCGAACATCAGCGAGGTTTTATCCTTGCCCGTCGGCTCCGGTTCGTTATAGCCCAACACCAGAAAGCGCGTCCGGTTGTTCGGGTTGTCTTCGATATGCTCGCACAAGATGGGCATGTCGTACTTTTCCGCCGCCAGCGTGGTCGCAATCGCCGCGCTGCCCTCATCCTGTGAGGCGAGTTCCGCCGCTTTCGACGTGCTGGACGCTTCGATTTCCTCCACATGCCCCAGGTGGCTGCGCAGCCATTGCCGGCACTGCGCGAGCGGCTGAAAGTGCGAGTACAGCCGCTTGACCTGCTCCAAACTTTCGCACCGGGTCAGCAGATTATGGCGTATCGGCTGGTATACTTCCGAGACGACGCGCAGATTGGAGTTCATGAACGTGTCCAGCGTTTCGGGAACCACGCCCGCCCACGAATTTTCTACCGGCACGATCCCATAGTCACACGCGCTGCGCTCCACCTGCGCGAACACGTCCGAAATCGTGGCTTCGGGGGAGAATTGTGACGACGTTCCGAACTTCGCCAGACTCGCCAGATGGCTGAACGTGCCTTCAGGTCCCAAGAACGCCACCATCAGCGGTTTTTCCAGGGCGCGGCACGCGGAAATGATCTCTTTGTAGATCGCGCGCACCGAATTGGTCTCCAACGGCCCTTTATTCAGCGACTCCAGCCGTTTGAATACGATATGTTCGCGTTCCGGGGTAAAATAATGGGAACGTGTGTTGGCTTTGGCGTGGCCGATCTGCTGCGCGCACTCCGCGCGCCGATTCAGCAGTTCCAGAACTTGCGCGTCAATGCGGTCTATTTCCTTGCGCCATTCAGGCAAACTCATAAGGTTATTCCTCGTGTAAGGGTTTTAGTTGATAGTTGATAGAGAAATGCGCGGCGACATTGCGGCGCGGGTTTGTTGGATGTGTGGCTGCAAGATTCCGCATGGCACATTAGATTTCCTGCATAAAGAAGGCGTTGAGGTTTTATAAAGATATGGCCCGTGGAAGTTGGTTTAACCGGCACAAGCGCAACGGCAGCGCGCCCGTTGACGTGCCCGAAGGTTTGTGGACGAAATGCGACCGTTGCAGCGACATTTCGTTTACCAAAGACGTGCAGCGCAACCTCATGGTGTGCGCCAAGTGCGGCTATCACCACAAATTAACGGCCAGAGAGCGGCTGGAAATGCTGGCGGACCCCGAAAGTTTTGTGGAAATGGATGGGGAGTTGAAATCGCTCGACCCGCTCGGATTTCCCGATTACGGCGATAAAATTGGACGGGCGCGGACCAAAACCAGCCTCACCGATGCAATTTTAACGGGACATGCGCGTATAGAGGAAAATCCCTGTCTGATTGGCGTGGCGGATTTCGCGTTCATGGGCGGCTCGATGGGCAGCGTCGTGGGCGAAAAAATCGTCCGAGCGATGGAAGCCGGGACGCGCGAACGCCTGCCCGTTGTCTTAGTCACGGCAAACGGCGGCGGGGCGCGGATGCAGGAAGGTATTTACTCGCTGATGCAGATGGCGAAAACAAGCGCGGGCGTGGCGCGTCTGGACCGCGCCGCTATCCCTTATATTGTCGTTCTGACCGACCCCACAATGGCCGGCGTGTACGCTTCCTTCGCTTCGCTTGGCGATGTAATTTTGGCGGAACCGGGCGCATTGATTGGGTTTGCCGGGCGGCGCGTGGGCAATCAGGACATGGGCGTGAAACTGCCCGACGATTTTCAAACGGCGGAATTTCAATTTCGCTGCGGCCAGATAGATCAGGTTGTGCCGCGCAAGGAACTGCGGGGAACGCTGGCGCGTCTGCTGGCGTTTTTTGCAGAGGAGACGCCTCGTGTCGCTTAACAGCCCCTTTGACTTTGAAAAACCGATTGCCGAACTGGACGATAAAATTATCGAACTGAAGCGGTTTGCGACGGAAGCCGGGGCGCGGGCGGACGCGCAGGCGCGGGGCATTGACATTGACGCGGAGATCGCCAAGTTGGAAACCCGACGGGAGCAAGCCATGCGGCACATCTTCTCACACCTGACGCCGTGGAACGAAGTGCAAATGGCGCGTCACCCGCAGCGCCCGTATACGCTGGATTATATCAGCCTTCTCTTCGAGGACTTTACGGAACTGCACGGCGACCGCGTGAATGCCGACGATCCGGCGATTGTCGGCGGCTTCGCCCGCTTCCACAACAAATCCGTCGTCGTCCTGGGACACCAGAAAGCGCGCGACCTGAAAGAGCGCCAACTGCGCAACTTTGGCAGCGCGCGCCCCGCCGGGTTCCGCAAAGCCCTGCGCCTGATGAAATTGGCCGACAAGTTCAACAAGCCCTTAATTGTATTCGTAGATACCCCGGCTGCGGAAGCGAATCTGCTGGCGGAAGAAGAGGGTATCAGCGCGACGATTGCCGTAAACCTGCGCGAAATGGCCGGCCTGCGCATCCCGATTGTGGTTGCGGTTATCGGCGAGGGTGGCAGTGGCGGCGCGTTAGGCATTGCCGTTGGCGACCGTATCTTAATGCTGGAACACGCGATTTATTCCGTAATTCCGCCCGAATCCTGCGCCGCGATTTTGTGGAATGACCGCGCCCGCGCCCCCGAAGCCGCCGACGCCCTCAAACTTACCGCCCACCATGCCTTAGAATTCGGCATTATAGACGAGATCGTTCCCGAACCACTGGGCGGGGCGCACCGCAACGTAAACGAAATGGCCGCCACCCTCAAACAAGGCATCAGCCGCAACCTGACCCTGTTAAGCAAACTCTCGCCCGACGAACTGCAATGCGCCCGCTATGAGAAATTCCGCCGCATCGGTGAATGGGAAGACCCTACAGTGTTGCTGAAGACGGGAACGGAGTAGTTCACCACCAAGACACAAAGAACACCAAGAAAAACAAAGAGAAGAAGCGAGAAGAGATGCAAAGCAGAACTTGCTCTGAATTCCCTTCTCCTACTTGGTGTTCTTCGTGTCTTGGTGGTGAACTATAACGAAAGTGCGGGCAGTCCGTTCCGCCTCGGACTGCCCGCGTCGTGTGTTCCCGTCAGCAACGTCAGCGCCCCCGTCGTTACTGTTGGTGAACCGCACGGCTGAAGGGGAGGGCAAGTGGTTCCGGTTTCTCGGAAAAGGCTTGCCCCGGCCCCGGATTCGCAAAATCTGTTTGGTAAGGTCTTGCGCTATGTAAAGTGGAAGCAGTGAGAGCGTGGCTGCGCCTCGCAGATCGGGAAGCGGGTTGTGACAGTCGCGGGTGGCATCAGGAAAACGATCATGGTTTTCGACGATGCAACGGCTTGCGGCCATCAGGATGCTTCCGAACCCTTTCTCCTTCGCACAGGGTTAGGAAACGCAGGCGGGTTTGCAGCGTGACACCTTTTGTCAAAAAAGTTTGTGTTCGGTGTTCAGGTATTCGGGTGTTCAGGTATTGGGCTGAACTCTGCTGACCCGGTTTGTTCGCGTGGGGTGGGAGTTTTGCTTTGTGGCGGCGAAACGAGGGTGGAAAATTTTACATTTGCTGTTGTAGCGAATGGCGGACTGTGCTATAATCGAAAGAATGGTTTGCAAATGCTGAGGAAAGGAGGAAAACCGGTGTACCGTCTGCTGCATGGTTTGTTACATCGTCCGTTTCAACGGAAGCGTTACCTGCGCGTCATGGACAATGCTGCTTGGGCTGTGCTACCTTGTCGTCAGCGTTTTCCTGCCTTTTCAGCACACGCATATCGGTGGCGAAGACGAAGCGGGGGGCATCAGTTCGACGTGGGCGCAGGCGAGTGAGCGGCAACTCGTTTTCACGCAAGCCACCGCCGTTCAAATAGTCTCTGCGCAAACAGCCTCCGTTCAAGCAACTTCCACGCGCGATGCTTCCCGGCATAATAGTTCGTTACGCCGCTCGGCTCTCGGTAAGGCTTCTCAGCACACGTATGCGCCCAAACCTGCCTTTGTAAAAGCGGGCAAAAAGCGTTCCACACACTGTCTTGCCTGCGAGTGGGAATCTATGCAGGTGTCTGCCGCCCTGCCGACATTCACACTGTATTTAACGGACGCCACACCGCCTCGTGTCGTCACAACCCTGCCGCGCTACTTACGTTCGCGGGCGATTGCCACCTCCTCGCGTGGCCCGCCCACCGTTTGAACCTCTACAATGCGCTTCCTCGCGCATGTTCGCGTTTCATCACTTACTTCTTTACAATTCAATGTCTTGCGTTAAGCGTCCAGATGCCTGTTTGCGGGTTTCCGGCTGCTTATTGCCTGCCTGGTTTTGTCGCATTAGAGACTCTCAAGGATTGAAAGTCCATGAGATAAATCTCGCGGCTGTGGTAACGTAGGGACATAACATGTTATGTCCTGCCTTCGGGTACTGCAACAGCTATGTCGAGAGAACATCTTTGCTGTGATAAAAGCCTTGTGACGACGTTTGCAATACCTGTTTACGGCTATTGGGATTCCCAATTTGCCTGTGAAATCATGGTTTTGCCGATGTTGCCACACCCATAGTAACTTGCCGACTGCGGTTCGTTGACAATCCATCACTACGGGATTGTTGACGCCGCGCCGCGCATGTTACGCATGGGCAGACGACAAAAAGGCGCACAGGTGCTGGTAACACCCATGCGCCGGGCGAGCGTGACGAATCACGTCCGGTTCCAACCGTGATTGTAGCACGTCCTCGCCCTTTCGTCCACCCGTTCTCAACGAAAGGGAGGATATTCTCATGAGTGATCGGTACAAACCGATCCTGCGCGTGTTCGGCCTGTTTGTCATGGCTGCTTTTCTAAGCCTGATGGCGGTCGGACGCGCCTGCGCGGACGTCGTCGGACGCCTGCGCTTTATAGTCAAGGACGCTAACGACAAGAACGAAAAGCCTATTATGGGCGCAAAAATCGTTCTGCACGACACGGCAGGCGTACGCCCCGACATCACGCTGACTTCGGACGCCAAAGGCAACGCCACAAGCCCCGAACTGGACAACCGCGACTGGCAAATCACCACCACTGCCGAAAACTACCAGCCGGATAAGCAGATCAAGACCGTTATCACCGACCGCGCGACCGATGTGGAAGTGTTGCTCGAACCCGTGGGGCCGGAAAAGGTTATCAAGGTCACAGCGGGCAAGGAAACGACGGACAAGCGCAACACCACGAACGAAACCCGCCGTGACCAGAAGTTCGTGCAGACGTTTCCCGCCACAGCAGGCAACCCGCAGAACCTGGGCAGCGTCACCCGCACCGTTCCCGGCTTCGCGCAGGATTCGGTGAACCAGTTCCATCCGCGCGGCGAACACTCCGCAACCGCCATTTTCCTCAACGGCTTTGAACTGCCGGACGCGCTGCAAGGCCGCGCCGGGCAGATTCTGGTTCCCGATGTTATTCAAAACCTCGACGTCCAGACGGGTGGTTTCGCGCCCGAATATGGCGGCGAAACCGCAGCCATTCTCAACCTGAACCTGCGCTCCGGGCCGATTACGCCCTTCGCCAGCGCGGAACTGCAAGGCGGCGAGTTTTCCACCTTCTACAGCGCGTTCTCCTTTGGCGGGCAATTGGGGCAGGCAATCGGCACGCCGGACGCGAACGGACGGCAGGCACACGCGCTAGGTTATTTCTTTAATCTCAACGCGCGCCGCACGACAAACGCGCTGGAGCCACCCCAGCCCGACAATCAGGAAGCGCACAACACGGGTTCCCAACTCAGCGGTTTCGGCAACCTCACCTATCAGGCCGGGGCGCGGGATCAGGTTTCCCTCACGCTCAACAGCGCGCCCGCGTATACGCAAATCGCCAACCGCGCGGGATTGCCCAATGCCTTTCGTCCCGTCGGGCAGGGCTACGGCCTGTTCGGAGCGCGCAACGCGGACGGGACGCGCCCGGATGTTGTCACCGACCCCACCGATCCCAACTTCAACGCCAACGCGCTTGGCGCGGCGCCCCTCCAACTTGGCTCCCAGCAGGCGGATGGACAGGACATCAACCAGCGCGATACCAACGACTTCGGCCTGCTCAGTCTGCGCCACACGTTCAGCAGCACCACGACGGGCCTGCTTTCCTTCGGGCTTGTTCATTCCGGGCAGGACATTAAGAACAACAACAGCGCGTTGAGCATTAACCCCAACGCGCCGGGTTTCGGCTTGCCCATTGACAGTTCGCTGGAATTCAATCCCACTATCATTCGCAACTACCACCACGCGCAGATACAGGGCAGCGTGACGGCTGCGCGTCACAGCCACACTTACAAGGCCGGCCTGCTCTACGACAATCAGGAAGGGGATGAGTCGTACCAGATCACGCCCGGCAGCCAACTGGCGCTCAACGCGCTTGCCGTGTTCACGCCCAATCTGGCTCCCACAGGCGCGGCGCAGCAGGCCGTTAGGAGCCAACGGCCAGCCGAGCGTGGACGCTAAGGGCAATCCCGTGTTTGTCACTGATGTCAACGGCAATCCTATCTATGTGCCCACGTCCGGCTCTTCGCCCATCGTCAACGTGCATCGCACCGGCTTTTATGCGGCGGGCTATTTGCAGGATACATGGCTTGCCACGGCCCGGACGACGCTCAACTATGGATTTCGCGTGGACTGGTATCAGCAGAAGCAGAACCTGGGCCAGCCCTCCGTAGATCAGGTACACCTGTCGCCGCGCATCAATCTGGCCTATCTGCTCACGCCTAAAACAGTGGGCCGCGTGTCCTTCAATCGCCTGTTCATTCAGCCGCCGCTTGCGCAGGGGGCGATTATCGGTCAGCCCATCCGCCCCGAAACGCTCAACCAGTACGAGGCCAGCATAGAGCGGCAGATAGGGCCGGGGCAAACCGCCAAAGTCGCCTACTACTACAAGGACATTTCCAACCAGATTGATACCGGTTTGCTCATTCCCGGTTCGCAGATCGGCGTCTACTCTTCGGTCAACTTCGAGCGGGGAGCCGTGCATGGCGCGGAATTCTCCTACAATCTTGTGCCCCGCAACAACATCGGCCTGAGTTCCTACGTGTCCTACGCTTACGCCATCGCCAAGCCCAACGGCCTGGACAACACGGGCGCGCAGGCTCCGACCTTCAACGACCATGACCAGTTGAACACCATCAGCGCGGGACTGGCTTATACGCTGAAAACCGGCGCCAACTTCGGCCTGAACCTGTATCACGGCAGCGGTGTCGCCTCCAGCCCTGATCGTCAGCGCCAATCCCAACAGTACGGCCACCCTGTTCAACGGCCAGCGGCAGCCGCGCACGGAACTCAACCTGTCGCTTTCCACCGGCCCCCGGCTTTTCGGCGGCGGAGCGGGCGGCAGGGGTGGCCTGACGGTTGCCGTCGAAAACGTTCTCGATGACCGCAGCGTTATCAACTTCAACTCCGGCTTCAGCGGCACGCGCTTCCAGCAGGGCCGGCGCGTTCTGCTGTCGCTGTCAGGCAACTTTTAAGGTGTCAGGTTTCAGGTGTCAGGTGTCAGGAGATTACATCAATGCGTTGTCTTCACGATATGACAGCAAGAGTGTTGGCAGCAACGGTCCTGACACCTGACACCTGACACCTGACACCTTTCCGAAGGAACTACTCATGTCAAACATCGCGCATTTCATACGGGCGGGCGGGTTTGTAATGTACCCCCTGCTGCTGCTTTCTCTTATAGCAATTGTGGTAATCGTGGAACGGGGATTGGCGTACCGGCAGTTCGGCGGCATCGCGCCCGGCCTGCTTGGGGAAGTTCTCAAGCAGTGCCGGGGTGGGCAGTATGACGCGGCATTGAAAGCGTGTCAGGCGCGCAGCGGGCCAGTGGCCGCGTGTCTGACAGTTGTGTTGCAACACCGCAACCAGCCGACGCGGGAAGTGGAGCGACTGGTGGAGGAGGCCGGGCAGGACTACTTTATCCGGCTGGAACGGCTGCTGCCCGTGCTGGATACCACAACGACCATTTCGCCCCTCCTGGGCTTGTTGGGAACCATTGTCGGCATGATCGGCACATTCAGCGCGATTGCCAGTCAGGCCAACCGCAGCAATAGCGACGCGGTTCTGGCGGGAGTGGGGGAAGCCCTGTACGCAACCGCGACGGGCATTATGATCGCCGTAATCTGCTTCGTCGCCTACAACTACTTTGCCGCGCGCCTGCGAACCGTCACATCGGAAACCGAGCAGGCGGCAACGAAACTTATCAACGCGCTGACCGAGCGGCATCATCAGGAACGCGCGCAGCACAACCATACGGAGGCAGGAATGGAGATCAACATGGAGGAAGGAGCCGTTCGTGGAATTCAAGCGACGCCGCGAACTTAAACGCACCAGAATCGAGATCATTCCCATGATAGACACGATGTTCTTTCTGCTCGTGTTCTTCATGCTGTCCTCATTGGCGTTGGTTCGGCTTAATGGCCTGCCGGTCAATCTGCCCCGCGCATGCTACCGCGCCCAAGCAGCCGGCAAGCGACCTGACCATTACCGTTGACAAAGACCAACAAGTCTATGTCAACAAGGAGCCGGTCACATTGGAAACCCTGACAACGGTTCTGGTGCAGAAGGCAGGCGGGCCGAACGTGGATTTGGCGAACGCTTCCGTTGTCATCAACGCCGACTTGACCGTGCCGCATGGCATTGTCGTGAAGTGCATTGACGAATCGCGGAGCGTGGGCATTACCAAGTTCGCCATTGCAACCGCCCCGGAGCACGGGAAAGCGGAAAGGAGAAGTTGCTGATGTAGCAACTCCAATAGGCACGGACCAATGGGGGCATGGACTGCGCCAAATGCGATGGACAGTCAGGGCATGGTTTTGAATGACCCGATCGGATAAGCGGTTGGGAATAGCGGCGGGCGTTTCCCTGTTGCTGAATTTGTTGCTGTGGAGCGCGGCTTCCGCGGTGGCCGTGCATCCCGTGCATTTCCATGATCCAAGCCCCGTCGAGATTACGCGCGTTGTCATTCAGCCCAACGGCAAGCGGGTCGAGAAGGTGATTAAGAAAGAGCAGATCGCGAAGAAAATGGTTCAGGTGCATAAGGAGATTATAAAGCCCCGGCCAGTACCTATCATTCCGCGCGAACGTCCGCATATCGTCGCGCCTGCGCCCCGTCGGGAACGCCCACAGCTTGCGCGACGGACAACGCCCCGGCCCATAGACCCAAAACCGGAACCGCAAAAACCGGTGACGGGCAATCCCCTTCCGACGCCGCCAACCGCGCACAACCGCGTACTGACCGCGCCGGATACCAAAGCGCCCGCCCCCAACGATCATGTCGTCCTGCCGGGCGGCAACGCGGATGTGGGCAAGCCGACCAATCAGCAGGGCGTGGGCAACGCCAAAACCAACCCGGATGTTGTGGTGAAAAACGCCGGTTCCACAGCCGGTTCCCAAACCGGAGCCGAAAAGCCGGACGCCCAAACACGAAGCCGAATGCCTGCGCAGCCGGCAGGCAACGATAAAAAGGATGTGCCCGCGCCGGAACCGCAGCCCAAACCGGAACCGAAGCCCGAACCCATCCCGGAGCCAAAACCTAAAAAGCGCGGGCCGACAAAAGAAGCCGAAGCGCAGGAGCAAGTAAAGCCCGACATTCCCGACGAACTCAAGCACGGCGATTTCAAGTCGTTCGTGCGCGTGGCCGTAGAAGTGGATGCGGACGGCAATGCCAGCGTCACGCTGCGCACCTCATCGGGCAATCAGGAGATTGACAGCCGCGTGTTGAGCGCCCTGAAAAAGTGGAAGTGGAAGCCCGCCCTCAAAAACGGCGAACCCGTCAGCAGCGTACAGCGCTTCAAGTTCGAGTTCCTTGTCGAGTAAGGACTATGCGCTGAACTTGGAAGGCAGTATCCAGCGCAACGCGCAGCATTGAAATGGAGTAAGCCACCCATAAACCAGTAAGCAAAAAGAGGGGCAGAAGTTTGTTCGCAGCAAACTTTCGCCGGACGATTGCGGCAGGGTCTCAACCGTTGACCAACGAGTTTCACCCTCCCCGCCTCACATCGTTTCCTTCGCCTCACGCAATTTTCATAACCTTTATTCAAAATCGCTGTTTTTGTCGGCGGGCGGATCGTTTCGCCTGTTCACAGGGCAACGTGGCGCGACGCGCAGTGTTTTCATCAGGCGCAAAACAAGCCTGCTGAAGCAAAAACGTGGACGGCCGTTCGCAGCAGCCGTCCACCGGGCGATTGCGGCAAGGCCACAACCGTTGACCAACGGCATTATAGCACGTCTTGCCGCAACCGTCCATACGCAATCAAATACCCGCCCGGCAGAATTTATCGGTTTTATTATCAAGAGAGGGAGTTCTGTGGCAAGTATAGCGACATTACGCAGATTGATTCGGACGGGGTCTTACATCCTTGTCTGTATGCTGGCCGCAATGCCTGCCGCCCACGCGCAAGGCGACGACGACACGCCTTCCCCGGATCAAATCGTTTGGGGAGTATCGTGCTTTGTTGTTACGTTTATCTTCGTGTTGCGCTTGTGCCTGCGCCCACCCAAACGGGCGCGTTCCCGCTTTCTGTCGTCACGTTTGCCCCGCCACCGTCTGCGCCCTGTACCTACCCGGCGCGTGAAAGGAAGAAGACAATGAGAATACGGATTGCACAAACAAGGAGGGACGCAATGCGTTCACGACACGGGTTTACTCTCATCGAACTGCTCATCGTCATCGCCATTATCGCTATTTTAGCGGCGATCCTGTTCCCGGTTTTTGCGCAGGCGCGTTCGGCGGCGCGTAAGACGATCTGCATTTCCAACATGAAGCAGATCACCCTTGCCAACCGGATGTACAGCGACGACTACGACGGCTACTTTCCGCGTATTCAGGCCAGCGATGGCAACGGCGATTGGGAAGTCGTGAGTTGGTACGCCGTTCACTTTTACCAGCAGGCGCTCGACCCGTACATCAAAATGGGGCGCGGAACCGCCAACAAGCAGAGCGTCTGGTGGGACCCCTCCGACCCTTCCAAGAATATGCCCTACATGTGGGGTTCGTTTGTCAACAACGGCCTGCTGACGTGCAACAACACGAACGAAATATCCATTGACAAACCCTCAGAAACAATTTACAGCACCCTGCGCGCTAAAGATTGGGACGTTGTTACCGGAACTGCGCCCCTGCCCGTGCCTGCGCCGCTCGTGGGCGACCCTTTCTGGACTTCGGAATTCTTCGATTTTGGCGTAGACCCCTACGAGAAAACGGACAAAACAAGTCCCTACTGGTGGAGCAACGGCAAGATATTCCCGCCCTGCTCACTGTTTCCCAACGATGCCTACTGTCTGGATTGGGAGCCATTGCTGGACACGAAACGCTACGCGAATCAGGCTCCTTACTCGTTCGTGGATGGTCACGTGAAAACGCTTCGGTTCGCCGCCACGTACAAATCGTCCGACGACAACTATTGGGATATTCATTAGCCGTGAACACAATTTACTCGACAAGGTTCCCTAAACGGCGTGGATTGTGCTATACTAAGCAAAGTTTCCGTCTTATAGCCATTGTCGAGGAGTTCTCAAAAACATGAAACGTACTTTTCAGCCCCATAATCGTCGTCACAAGAAGGTGCATGGCTTCCGCAAGAAAATGCAGACGCTGGATGGCCGCAACACGCTGCGCCGCCGCCGCTTCAAAGGCCGCCACGAACTGATCAAGTAGAACATTCTTCCACTTTTCAAAAAGAACACGTGAAGGCGCTTTGAAAGCCTATTTCAGCCGCGCTATTGCCTCTCATCACCCATGCCAAAGCGCGTATCTTCGCAAACTATTACCCAAAACTACGTCAAGGCGCGAAAGGGAAACCGTTCGCGCCTTGCGTCCGTAAGGACAAGAAGACGAGGTAGGGTTTTAGGGTTTTAGGGTTCTAAGGTTTTAGGGGAACAGGCTTCGTTAGTCCTGTCGGAACTAAACACTTAAAACCCTAAAACCCTAAAACCCTAAAACCCTACTCCCATGCTGCCCGCCAACCAACGTTTGCAGCGCAATCAGGACTTTCGGCGCGTATATAAAAGGGGGCGCGAATACGTGCATCCCCTGGCCGTGCTGTATGTCATGCGGCGAACCGGGGAAGAGGCCGTACAAATTCCCGGCAGGCGCGTGGGATTTGTGGTAAGTAAGAAGCAGGGCAACGCGGTTGTTCGCAATCGCATCAAGCGGCGTCTGCGGGAAGCCATGCGCTTACAACTGCATCAAGTCAAGCCCGGAGCCTACGATCTTGTTTTTGTCGGGCGCGGACGCTTGAAAACCGCCGCGTGGACCGAAATTCAGGAAGCGGTGGGCGTTCTGTTGAAACGAGCGGGGATGCTGGAAGAGGCAAAAGCGGAAAGTGGAGCGAATGAAGCCGCTAAGTGAATGGCCGCGCCGAATGGTCATCGTGTGCATACGCGCGTATCAGGCGACAGCGCCCATGCGCCCCGCCGTGTGCCGCTTTCATCCCTCGTGTTCGGAATACGCGGCGCAATCCGTATTGAAACACGGCGTGTTTGTGGGCGTGGCGCTGGGAATTCGCCGTATCCTGCGCTGCAACCCGCTAAGTTCCGGCGGCTACGACCCGGTTCCCTGATGTTTGCGCTTCGCATATATTAAGATATATGCGATAACCTTGCTTTTTAATGGTTGCCCTGACGTTGTACGGCAGCCTTGTAATGATGCTGAGGAAAAACTCTTGAAATTATCCGCGCGAAATTCGCTGTTGAGCGTGATGCTGGTGGTGCTGGCAATGCTGCTGAGTGGGTGCGGGCAGGGGCCGCAGGGCGATCCGCCGCTCACGCTGGACCATGCGCAGCAATTGGAAGCGACCAATCCCAAGCTGGCCGTCGAAACGTACATGGCGACGCGCAGTGAGTTCGACAGCAAGGATAAGGAAACAGCGGCAACCGCGCTGTTACGCGCCGCGCAACTGGCTTCCGACCCCAGTCGCTACGTGCTGCCCGCGCAAAAGGTTGGGCAGAGTCCGCAGCAGATCGAAGACCTGTATGGCGCGGGAGATACCGCCGCCCGCGAAGCGATCCGGCAGTTGGAGCGCAATTACGCCGGAACCAAAGCCGCCCAAATCGCGCATGACCAGAACCTGCTTACGCAAATCGAACACAGCATTGACGTGCGCAATTCGCACAGCACGTACTACAAAGTGGTAGACGGGCTGGTACACATGACCGGCGCGATGCCCGCCTTCAGCTACTGGTTCGCGCTGTTTTTGATTGCCGTGTTCATCAAAGTGATTACGTTCCCGCTGCTGCTCAAAACCTACAAGAGCGGGCGCGAAATGCAGCGCGTCCAGCCCATCATCAAGAAGATTCAGGCCGAGTACAAAGACAACCCGCAGGAAATGCAGATCAAGACGATGGCGGCGTACAAGGAGCATGGCGTCAGCCCGTTTGCGTCCTGTGTGCCGGCCCTGGTTCAGATGCCTGTCTTTTTCCTGATGTTTGCGCTGATACGGGCGTATGAGATTCACTTTCAGAACGGGCATTTTCTGTGGATCAATCCCACGGTAGCGGCTTCTCCCCTCGGTCAGAGATTGGGTATTGCGCCCGACCTTGCCCATCTGGACATGCCGATCCTGATTATGTACGCG
Source organism: uncultured Chthonomonadaceae bacterium (assembly GCA_963835065.1). Lineage (GTDB taxonomy): Bacteria > Armatimonadota > Chthonomonadetes > Chthonomonadales > Chthonomonadaceae > CAWFQB01. The sequence continues at coordinate 102,583 of CAWIEK010000015.1, forward strand.
GCCAGCATGTACATTTCCATGAAACTCGCGCCCTCGCCCGACCCGCAAATGGCGCAGCAGCAGAAAACCATGTCCATTATGATGACGGGCATGATGATCTACTGGTTCATGGTGACAAAATGGGCGTCGGCGTTCCTGCTGTACTACCTGGTGCAGAACATCATTTCCACCTGGCAGCAGTATAAATACATGTACAAGCCCAACAAGCTGAACGCGCTCAATAACCCACCCGACCCGCTGCCGTCCCCGAACAAATACACGCCCAAAGCCTCGCCTGGAGTCCACGACGTGACGTTTGTAGAAACCAAAACCAGTACGGCCACCGCCCCGCGCAACGGCAATGGAACAGCGGCTTCCAACAACAGCCGTCCGCGCCCGAAGCGGAAAACGCGACGATGAAGCGTGGTAGACGGTAGACGGTAGACGGTAGACAGTAGAATGTTGGCTCTTATGGAAGGTATCTGCTTCCAGTAAGAGTTATCTACCGTCTACCGTCTACCGTCTACCGTCTACCTTACGAAGGAGACCACTATGACGGACTTGCACGACGCAGACAGTTTGCCGGACGCGGAAGAAAGCGCGTTGCAGGCCGGTATTGACCCCGCAACGCTGCGCCCGGATCAGCAGACCGGGTTTGCGCTGATGCAGGAGATTTGCGCGGCGATTGGGCAGGACACGCGCCCGGTGGTAATGGCGGTACAGGGCGCGTACATGCACGTTGCTCTCGTGGGAAGTGACGTTGCCGCAACGTGGGGGCGCATGGGGCAATCCTTGGACGCGCTGCAAATGCTCGCCAACATGATTTTATCGCGGCAAGTCGGCAGTGACGTGCGCCTGATGCTGGATGCCGACAACTACCGCGAACGCCGCGCCGATACGCTTAGAGGTATTGCGCAGGAGTATGCCCGCGAAGTGAAAGAGCGCAACGAAGAAGCGGAAATGGAACCCCTCCCCGCCCACGAACGCCGCATCATCCACTCCGCATTGGTAGACGACCCCGACATCGAAACCTACAGCGAAGGCGACGAACCGCACCGGCGGATTGTGATTTCGCCAAGAAGACAGTAGTCGGTAGTCGGTAGTCAGTAGAACAGCTCCTACTCCAACTACTTTCGTAAATGTATAAAGCATTGAATAGACAGGCATTTCTACTGACTACTGACTACTGACTACTTTCTTCTTCCTCTTGACTTCCCCCCGATTCTGCCGTATAATAAACTATATCCGGGGGTGATTGGAATCGACCTGGTGGATAGTGTTTCTGGTTGCGAGCCGAGGCGCCGCTGGCCTCGTAAAAAGCGGCAAACCAATAAACGCGAACACTAATCAGTACGCGCTCGCGGCCTAAGTGCTGCGATGTCCGCCGCGCTCCTGTCGGCCGAGCGTGATCCGGGCATAATTTATGCCGACTTACCGATCTCAAATTTGTATGCCGTTTGAGCGGAACATTAGACGCATTCTAGCGCGCCGTTAGCCTGGTCCCTGTGGCAGACGGACGCGAAACACAATCAGGGGCTATGCTCGTAGACGCTAGGGGCGCAACGCTGGGCACGCGAGTTCGAATCTCGCCACCTCCATAGAACAATGAGTATCGGCTCACAACAGATTAGGGTTGTGAGCCGGTACTAATTTGGCTGTCTGAACCATGATTTTTCATGATTTAGATGATTACCATGAGGCTTCGTCGTCTCAAATCAAAATTTGCCTCATTCACAAAGGGTAAAACAAACGCTTACCCGCAATCATGGTAATCACCTAAATCATGAAAAATCATGGTTCCAGACGATCTTTGCTCAAAGCGTTGTCCACGAGCCGCCAGATGCCGCGCGGGTTGGCGTCCTGCAGTTCGGGCGGCAGAACGTCGGAAGGGAAATCCTGATAGCAGACGGGGCGGGCGAAGCGGAAGATGGCTGCCGTGCCGACAGAGGTAGTGCGGCTGTCCGTCGTGGCGGGGTAGGGGCCACCGTGCTGCATGGACGGGCAGACTTCTACGCCGGTCGGGAAGCCGTTGAAGAGCAGGCGCCCTACTTTGGTTTCCAGTACGGAAATCAGGGCGTGGTACTCGCGCAGGTCGTCGGGAGTGCCGTGAATGGTGGCGGTTAGCTGGCCTTCCAAGCCCTGCGCCACAGCCGCCATTTCGTCAGGCGTTTTGCACATCACGAGCAGGGTGGACGGGCCGAAAACTTCGTGCGCCAGTTCCGGCGTGTTCAGAAATGTGTCGGCCTGCGTGGAGAAAATCGCGGCATTGGCCTGCGCGAGATTGGCGTCAGCCAGTGTTGCGATTTCGTGTTCCTGCCGAACGCCCGGCGTAGCCTGCAAACGCGCGATGCCCTGCCCGTAAGCGCTGCAAATGGCGGGGTACAGCATATTACCGGGCGCGGCCTGCCCGATCTTTTCCGCCGCCTTGCTCACGAAGCCCGTTATGTCGTCGTTTTGCAGGCTGACGACAAGGCCGGGATTGGTGCAAAACTGCCCCACGCCCATAGTCACGGATGCCGCCAATCCTTCCGCGATCTTTTCGCCCCGTTCCCGCAAGGCTCCCGGCAGTACAAAGACGGGGTTCACGCTGCCCATTTCCGCGTACACGGGAATTGGGCGTTCGCGCTGATTGGCCGCGTCGAACAAAGCGCGTCCCGCGCCAAGCGAACCCGTAAACCCGACCGCTTGCATCAGGGGATGCTTCACCAGCGCCATGCCCGTGTCTTTCAAGCCGTGCAGGAGGGAAAACACGCCATCCGGCATACCCGTTGCAGTTGCGGCGCGAAGAACGGCCTGCGCGGTCAGTTCGGACGTGCCGGGATGCGCGGGATGGGCTTTCACGACGACCGGGCAGCCCGCCGCCAGCGCGGAAGCCGTATCGCCGCCCGCAACCGAAAACGCGAACGGGAAATTGCTCGCGCCAAACACCCCAACCGGCCCAAGCGGAATCAACATGCGGCGCAAATCGGGTTTGGGCAGGGGCTGACGGTCCGGCTGCGCCCGGTCAATGCGCGCGTCCACCCACGAGCCTTCCCGCACAACCGCCGCAAACAGCTTCAACTGCCCAACGGTACGCCCTCGTTCTCCGGTTAAACGCGCAATCGGCAGCGCGGTTTCCTGATTGGCGCGTTCAAGCAACCCATCCCCAAGCGCGACAATCTCCTCCGCGATCCGCTCCAAAAACGCCGCCCGCTGTTCCGCCGTCAAACCGCGATAAACAGGAAAAGCGTCATTCGCCAACTTGACGGCGCGATCCACTTCCGCGTCATTGGCTATGTGAAAATCAGGCGTGAGCGTTTCGCCTGTCGCCGCGTTGGTGGCTGTAATCTTGTCCGTTCCCGCTGAGGAAACGGCGTTCCCGATAAAATTCTGTCCGTGTAGTTGCATATCATCTTTCTTCTGGAGTCTCTGTGACTGCGCAGGGAGAGTCAGTCACTCAACCGTATTGACCAGCGTACCGATACCTTCAATGGTAATAGTAATGTTGTCGCCGGATTGCAGCGTGAAGGTGGACGGCGGCACGATGCCCGTTCCGGTCAGCAGGAAACAGCCGTTTGGGAAACTGGTTTCGCGGTAAAGGAATTCGACAAGTTCCTGCGGCGTTCGTTTCAGTTGCGCCAGCGTGGTTTCGTTTTCAAAGGCCGTTTGCCCGCCGCGCTGAATGGTCAGTTTGATGGCGGTGGCAGGCGAAAGCGGCTCACTCGTCACCAAAATGCCGGGGCCGAGGGCGCAGGCTCCATCGTATACTTTGGCCTGCGGCAGATACAGCGGGTTTTCGCCCTCAATGTCGCGGGAACTCATGTCGTTGCCGACCGTGTAGCCGACGATTTCGCCCTTTGCGTTGATGGCAAGCGTCAGTTCCGGTTCCGGCACGTTCCAGCGCGAGTCGCGGCGGATACGGACGTTCTGCCCACTGCCGACAACGCGATAGGGCGGGGCTTTGAAGAACAGTTCGGGGCGTTCGGCCTCGTACACGCGGGCGTAAAAATCTTCGCCGCCCGCCGTCTTCGACTTCCTCCATACGGGCGTCCCGGCTGCGATAATACGTCACGCCCGCCGCCCACACTTCCTGCCCCTGTATCGGCGGCAGCAGTTCCTCCGGCTTCAGCGCGTCTTGTATCGCCGACCGAATCCGCCACAAGCCGCGCAACCGTATCGGCCAGATTGTCGCTGTTGAAAACAACGTCCCAGGCCACATCGCCCAGAGCATAAAACGTATCGTCCACCTGCGCTAAAACGCCGCGCGTGGTGCGGTAAAGGTGCATGATTGTATCCTTGAGGAAGGTTTCAGGTTTCAGGTTTCAGGTGTCAGGAAGGCTGGCATGTTTGCTTTCCTTTTCTGACAGCAAAGTTGAACATGTGGCAGAGTTCCTGACACCTGAAACCTGAAACCTGAAACCTAGTACCTATCCGGCGACAGCGCCCCAATATCCAGCGAAGTGGGCGCGTCGGAGAGAAGTTCTGCCATTAGTTTACCTGTAATTGGCGCGAGGCTGATGCCCATCATGGCGTGTCCCGTCGCCGCGCTGAGATTTTGGTAGCGGGCGAAGCGTCCGATGTAGGGCAGGCCGTCGGGGGAACAGGGGCGCAGGCCGCTCCAGACGGGCAGATCGCGGAAATCAGCGGGCGTGAAGTCGGGAAAGTAGTTTGGGATCGCTCGTAAAATGCCCTGTACGCGGGATTGGTTGATGGACATATCCAGTCCGGCAACTTCCATTGTGCCGCCGAAGCGCAGAGTTTGGCCCATCGGCGTGACGGCGACGCGGGCTTCCGTGAGAATGGAGCAAAGTGTCGGCTGCTGTTTGGGATGCGGCAGGGTGATGCTGTACCCTTTACCGGCCTGCATCGGCAGGTTGATGTTCAGGCCGCGCAGGAGGGACGGCGACCACGACCCGCCCGCAATCACGTACTCGTCCGCCGTGACATCGCCCTGCGTGGTTAGCGCGGCGTCAATGCGTTCCCGCGCTGCTGCGCCAGCCCGTCACTTCGGTTGACCACGCGAAACACGCGCCGTTTTGCTGTAGTTCCTGCGTCAGTCTCGCCAGCAGTTTTCCCGGCGACAGGTGGCAGTCCTGCGGAAAATAAATCGCGCCGGCCACGTCCATGCGTATAGCGGGATCATGCTGCGCGGTTTGTTCGCGGTTCAGGACTTCGGCGGGCAAGCCGAGTTCCCGCGCCTGTTCCGCGACATGCGCTTCCTCGTGCAGCGTTTGCTCCGACTTGCACAGCATCAGCAGGCCCTTTTGCACCAGTTCAAACGGATTGCCCCATTGCGCGGCCAGTTCCTCGTAACACGCGCGGCTGGCAAGATTGAGATCGCGCAGCAGGGGCGCGGAACGGGAAACGTGGGCGGCATTTGCGCTGCGGACAAATGCCATGCCCCACCGCATCAAATCGCGGTCAAGGCGCGGGCGGATGTAAAAGGGGCTTTGCGGCTTGAGCATCATGCGCAGGCCAAGCGATACCATGCCCGGCGCGGCCAGAGGAATGAAATGTGAGGGCACAATCATGCCCGCATTGCCGAGCGAACAGGCGTCATGGTCAGGATTGCCGCGCTCCAAAATGGTGACGCGATGCCCCGCCTGCATAGCATAATACGCCGTACACAGCCCGATAACGCCGCCCCCGACAATGCAGATAGATTTCGACATAGAATATATTAGATGCCCCAACAGAAAGGGTCGTCAGGGTTGAAAATCAGGGTTGCCTCGGCGTTGACATAGGCGGAGCCGCGAATAGTCGGAATTAATGTATCGCCTTCCACGCGGATACTGCCCTCGAACACGCTGCCGATAATGCTTTCCTGCCGCCAGATTTCGCCTTCGCGTAATTTGCCGTCCGCGTACAGGCAGGCCAGTTTCGCGCTTGTGCCCGTGCCGCAGGGCGAGCGGTCATACGCTTTGCCGGGACAAAGGACGAAGTTACGGCTGTCTGCGTCGGGAGTATCCGAGGGCGCGAACAGTTCGATGTGGTCAATTTCCTGCCCGTCGCGCCCCGTAATTCCCTGCGCCGACAACGCCTGCCGTATGCGCCAGGTGAAATCCGTCAGGGCTTCGACGTTGCGCAACGTTAATTCCTGTCCGTGTTCCTCCACCAGAAAAAACCAGTTGCCGCCCCACGCCACATCGCCGCGAAGAACGCCGATGCCTTCCACAACGACATTGACGCCTTTTGCATAACGGTAAGCGGGCACATTCTCAACGGAAACGTCGCCTGCCTCGTGCAGCGTGGCCGTGACAATGCCGACCGGGGTTTCAATACGGTATGTACCCGGAGTGAGGTGTTTACAATACGCAAGCGTGACCACAACGCCAATCGTGCCATGCCCACACATGCCTAAGTAACCGACGTTATTGAAGAAAATCACTCCAAATTCGCAGTCGGGTTCTTGCGTTTCGGCGAACAGTGCGCCCACCAGCACATCGGAACCGCGCGGCTCATTAACGACGGCAGCGCGAAAGCGGTCATGCTGCGTTTGAAACACGCGCATTTTTTCCGCAACGCTGCCGCCGCCCAAATCCGGCCCGCCGTCCACAACCACCCGCGTCGGTTCCCCACCAGTATGCGAATCTATTACAGAGACTTTGTTCATGTTTGTCTTCCAAGTAACAAATCCTTTAGGGCAGATTGTTACATAAACGCGATTGTTCGGAGTGACCTTGCTCCGCAAGTGGATGCTGAACCATGATTTATGTGATTAGAATGATTACCATGATCTCAGGAAGCGCGCTCCTCTGTTTGAATTATGATGTGACTGATGAGAGGATTGCCATGATGAAGACCAGCCCAATCATGGCAATCATCCTAATCACATAAATCATGGTTCAGACAAAAGTGGTCGCGTCTCAACCCCGTGCCGAATAAGTTGCAACACTGACTCGCGCTCTTCGCCCGCAAGCGGCAGGCGGGGAGCGCGTACCCATTCCTGCCCCATGCCGACTTCCTGCAAGGCGAGTTTGATCTTTTGCACGAAATGCGGACCGATGTCTAATGTCATCAGGGGCAGGAACCAGCGCCACAGTTCCCGCGCCTTGTCCCACTCGCCCGCTTGCATCAAGTCCCACAAATGGGCGTTTTCGCGGGGAAAGGCCAGCCCCACGCCCGCAATCCAGCCCACCGCGCCCAACAGGGTACACTCCAGCGCCAGCGTGTCTACGCCGCCGAAAATCGCGTAACGATCTCCGACGGTATTGAACAATTCGGTAATGCGCGTGGTGTCGGCGGACGATTCTTTGATGGCGACCAGATTTTCCACTTCCGCCAGTTCCGCGAACATCTTGGGCGTTACGTCCACATGGTAGCCGATAGGATTGTTGTATACGATGATGGGCAGGGAGGTTGCAGAAGCGACGGCGCGAAAATGCGCGGCGGTTTCGCGGGCATCGGCCTTGTACACCATTGCCGGCAGCACCATTACGCCGTCTGCGCCCAGGCGTTCCATGTCCCGAACATACGCGCAGGCGGCTGCCGTCGAGTTTTCCGCCACGCCGCTCAACACGGGTACGCGCTTATCAACGACGGAAATCGCCATACGCATCACGTCGCGCTTTTCTTCCGGCGCAAGCGTTTGGTTCTCGCCCAACGAGCCGCACATTACAATGCCATGTATGCCCGATTGAATGAGAATTTCCAGATGCTTCGCGGTGGCGTCCAAATCAAGCGATTGGTCTGCTTTTAACTGCGTGGTTGCGGCGGGAAATACGCCTTTCCAGTGTGTTGTTTGAGTCATAGTGGTTGTTTTACTGGGGTTGTTTGCTCGTTTGCGGCGGCGATTTCGGTTCGCCCCATACCTGAACCATCAGCCGATAGCCTGTGGGGTCATGCTGCGCCAATTCCTGCCGCGTGAACGGGTAAAAGTCGTTTTTGCCGAAATAGGCTTCCGACAGTTCCGCGAAATACTCTTCGGCGTTGGTGGCGGCATAAGCCTTGCGCTTGCCGCCGTGAACGTAGGCTACTAAATCATACCGTTTTTCGCGCATTGCCTGCGCATAGGCGTCCTGAACGCCCGAAAAATGTTCGCCAAGCGTTAGAAAACGATACGCATGCGCCAGTTCGTGCAGCAGCATCCAGGGCTGTTCGTTATGCGACCATTGTATGAAGTGCGCGGCATTAGAAATTTCCACGCACCCGGCTTTGTCCGGGTTGTAGCCATGTTCCCGCAGCCATTGCGCGGACGGATGGAACTCCGCCGCGCCGTCTTTGCGGTTCTCCCATTCCAGCCAGATTTTCACCTTATGCAAAGCGCTCAAAGGCTTATCCGGCACGACGCCGTTGATTGCCTTCAACTGCGCGGCCAGTTCCGCAAACGCCGCTTTCGCGCCCTCTGTATGGGTTTCCAATTCAGGATTGATCAGAACGGTAAATCCCTCCACCTGCCGCCGTTTATAAGCGGAAGTTGGCTCAGAAGCGTTTACGGATGGCAGCCATATAAAGATAGCAGAAAGGCATACTATCAGGCCGAACAAGCAACGCATCCACTGAATGTTAACCTTCTGACACCGCATGATGACTCCATTTACACTAAAGGCGCGTGAAAAGTTCATCGCGTAGGGGCTTGATTCATCAAGTCCGTTCTCAGGTAACTATTCAGCCCCATCTTGGAATTCAAGATTAGCCCCTCTCCCATGCTTTTTGGGAGAGGGGTTGGGGTGAGGGCAAGAATTGTTACTCCATCGGCGCAGTCGGTACGGTCAACTTGCGGGCAATCAAGTACAGCACGAATCCGAGCGGGCACAACATGCTGTTGAGGAACAGAATCGGCCCCATCAGCCACACGTTCATGTTATATTTTCGGCTATCCAGATACACCCATCGCCCGACAAACAGGTCGGCGGCAATAAAGTGCAGCCACGCCAGCGTCGCCCCGGATTCCGAACCCAGCAGGGCGCGGATGCCGGGCAGGTTGGGGCGCGTGAACAGGAGCAGGGCAGGCAGGGCGTTGGGAATTTCCAGCACGGCATACGCCAGCATGAATGGCACGACGATCCACAGCGACGACATGATTTTATGCGTTGTCGGCCACCGGGGCGCGAAAATCATCAGCATCCAGACGGGCAGCACCAACATGCTGAACAGCGAAAAGGCGATCTGGTAAGCGTTCACAAGCCTGCTCCTTCCTGAACTTGAACCTTATGGGCAAACCGCTTGAACTTTGCACAATCTGGTGTCCGCAGGACAATTGGCCGCTGGCCTAACAACCGGATTTTTATAATCCGATTGATACGGACATACCATTATAGGCCGAAGCAGGCGGCAATGTCAAACCGCAGCCCTCGAAACATAGTGAAAAAATTAACTTGCCGCGTGTGAAAAATTAACAAGCGGAATAAAAGGAATAACGGTATTCTTTACAGAATACTCTTGTAGCAAGAAAATCAGGGAGTAAACATTGACGTTCACTATTGCGGCAGGGAGGCAGATATGGCGCAAAACGCCCTCAGCGTTGTCACGCGCATCAAAACCGGGGAAACCGACGCGCTGGAAACATTGCTGGACAAGATCGGCGGGGATGTTCAGCACAATACGCTGGTTCCGTTTCCGAAATTGCAGACGCTTCACTTCGCCTGTTGGGTGGTGCTGAAGCGCGATCTCAACTTTCCACCATGCCTCGTCCTCGAATGTAATTTCGACGGCGAGCTGGACGCGCATCTCAACGAGTTCGTTGCCTGCGCCCCCGAAGGACTGCGCCAGATTTACGCCCATTGCGAAGGTTTTCCCGCCGACGCCGCAACCAACCCGGCGCGAATCAAGCAGTATTTGCTGGAGCATCGGGTTCCCGACGCCGCCTTTTACATCGGCTGCTACGGTCAGTCGCTTCCGGCCATACAAAGCGCCCTTGCCGCCCGCCAAAGCATCGAAACCTATTTGGATGGGGAACAAGCATCCGGGCAGAAATTGCGCGGGCTGGCTCCCACGCAAATCTATGAGCGCATCAAGGCTTATTTCAAAGAGCATCCCGTCGCGCCACCGTTCCACTCTGCCCAGACTTACAGCAGCCTTGTCACGCGCTCCAAACTCAACATGGCGATTGCCGTTGTCGTGGGCATCCTGCTGCTGCCCCTGCTCCTGCTGTTCCTGCTGTGGTACGTTCCCACGCTACGCAAATACGAACACCACGACGACACCACCCCCGGCCCACCCCTCGGTGGAGTAGACCCGCGCTTGTTCGGCAAGGAAGACATCTGGGTACAAAACCACCTGACCACGCTGACCAACATCAAGCCGGGCAAGTTCCGGCTGAACACGCTCAAGGGCGTTCTGTGGATCATCAACCTGCTGGCGAAGACCGTGTTTATTACGGGACAGTTGGGTGGTATCCCGACGATTCACTTTGCGCGTTGGCTGCTGATTGACAATGACCGCCGCCTGCTGTTCTTCAGTAACTACGACGGCAGTTGGGCCAGTTATCTGGGCGATTTCGTGGACAAGGCCAATTACGGCCTGACGTCGGTATGGAGCAACACGGATAACTTTCCCACCACGCGCTTTCTGTTCTTCGGCGGGGCGCAGCACATCGAGGAATTCAAGGCGTGGAGTCGGCGCGGCAACGAGTACGCGGCAGTCTGGTACAGCGCGTATCCCTACGCGAGTGTGCGCAACATCACTCAGGCGGTACAGATCAGCGAAACGCTGAACGGCAGCCCCAACGAAGCGGAGATCAAGGAATGGCTCAAGAAACTTTAGGCGGGGGGAGCGGCGCGGCAAGCGACACCCAACTGCCCCGCGAAGAACTGCCCGACATACAGGGATTGGTGACAAGCGGCTACGGGCATCTCACCTGCTCCAATTTTATCTTTCTGCAGATAGACTCGCCGGAACAGGCGCGCGCCGGGTTAAAGCAGCTTCTGCCCTTTATTACCACGTCCGCGTACCGGCCCAGGGGCGAACCCAAGCCCACCTTCGGCTTCAACATCGCCTTCACGTATGACGGGCTGCGCCTGCTCGGTCTTCCCCCAACTCGCTGGCAATGTTCGCCCGCGAATTTCAGGAGGGGATGGCAAGCGGTGAGCGCCCCCGCGTCCTCGGCGATACCGGAGACAGCGCGCCCGAATTGTGGGACATGGGCGGGCCGAACAATGAGCCGTTTCATCTGTTGCTGATGATGTACGCGCAGGATGATACTGTCCTGACCGACGTTCAGAACCGCCTGATGCCGGCGGTACAAACGGGAAATCTGAAAATCGTGTACGAGCAGAGTACCGGGCGCATCAGCAACAAGGAGCCGTTCGGTTTTGAGGACGGGGTTTCGCAGCCGTTCATTGCGGGCAGTCCGGGCAAATGTACGCCCGGTGAAACGCCGGTCAATGCGGGTGAGTTTCTGTTCGGCTACCGCAACGGCTACGACACGGTTTCCACCTCGCCAACCGTTCCCGCTTCCGCCGACCCTAACGCCATTCTGCCCGCGCAGACAAGCGCCGGTTCCAGCGTCCGGGATTTCGGCAGGAACGGCACGTTTCTCATCTACCGCAAAATGGGGCAGAACGTGGACGGCTTCTGGAATTATGTCAGGTCACAGGCCGCGACATTGGACATGGAACCAACGCAGGACACGACCAACTTCATCGCCGCCAAGATCGTGGGACGCTGGCCGAGCGGCGCTCCCCTCGTGCTGTCTCCCACGCAGGACAAGCCCGACCTGCGCGACAGCAACGATTTCGCTTATATGACAACCGATGCCGAGGGACTGGCCTGTCCGATTGGCGCGCATATCCGCCGCGCCAATCCCCGCGATTCGCTATTGCCGAACCCGGCGCGTTCCCATGTCCTGTCCAACCGCCACCGAATCATACGGCGAGGGCGGCACTTTGAAGATCAGCGCAAGCCCGGCGAAACGTGGAATCCTTCGGGCGTGGAACCGGGGCTGTGCTTCATCTGCCTCAACGCCGACATTCAGCGCCAATTTGAGTTTGTGCAGCAGACATGGCTGAACAGCACGAAATTCGGCGGCCTGTACGATGAAAAAGACCCGCTCATCGGCGATAATGACGATGGCAAAGGGCGGCTGACGATACCCGCCAACCCCATACGCACGCGCCTGAACGATATTCCACGCTTTGTGCGAGTGCGGGGCGGGGGCTACTTTTTCATGCCCGGCGTTCGCGCCCTCCGTTTTCTGGCGGAACTGACGCCGACAGGGACAACAACTCAAACGCCTGCAGGTCAAGCCGCCGCGCCGCCATCCGCCGCCGTCAATCTGTAGGCCGCAAACCTTATCATTGCGGTTCCGACAAGTACACTACCAACAATCGCAATTTCGACAATGCCACCGGGAGGGGCGTTATGAACATACTTCATCAGTTATGGCAGGACGCGCTTGCGGAAGAACAAGCGCTGCATCACGAATTGCTGGATTTGAAGGAGAAGTTTACCAAAAAACTGGAAACCATGCTGGCGCGTCCCGTTCCTCTTCGCGCCCTGTTCAAGCACCTGCGCGAACACGACCCGATTATGGTGGTTCCCGGATTGGCCGTCGTTTCCAAATACGACGACGTGCTGGAAGTGCTGAAGAACGAGGCTTCGTTTTCGGTGACGGAAATCTATGCCGCCAAAATGGAGCGCGAAACGGGTGACTTTGTACTCGGCATGGGCGACACGCCGCAATACCGCCACGAGCGCGACCTTATGCAGCAGGCGGTTCACGCCAACGACTTAGCCTACATTCAGAACTTTGTCTCCTCAACGGCGGACGCGCTGGTAAAGACGGCGGAACCGTTCGGGCAGATAGACGCCGTAGGGCATTTTTCCCGCGTTGTGCCGTCGCGTCTGGTGGGCGATTACTTCGGAACGCCGGGACCCGACGAAGCCACGCAGATGCGCTGGATGCGCGACATCTTCCGCGATATTTTCCTGAACTTGGGCAACGATGCTGAGATGCAGGAAAAGGCGGTTGCCGATGGGAAAGCCCTGCGCGATTACATGAACAATCTCATCGCCACGCGCAAAACCGAAATCGCCGCCGATCCTGACCGTTACGACGATTATCTCAGCCGCCTGCTCAAAATACAGCAGGCACAACCCGGCATCGTGGACGATGATACCATACGCCGCATTCTGGGCGGCACCATCGTCGGCACGGTAGACACCAATTCCAAAGCCGTGTCTCAGGCGCTCGACCAACTGCTGGATCGCCCGGATGCCCTTGCCGCCGCGCATGAAGCGGCTGTCGCCAACGACGACGCCAAAGTAACGGCCTACGTGTTTGAGGCGCTGCGCTTCAACCCGCAAAACCCGTTCCTGCTGCGGCATTGCGAACAGGATACCACAGTGGCAAAGGGAACGCCCCGCGAACGTACCATTCCCAAAGGCAGTCTTGTGGTTGTGGGCACGACCTCGGCCATGTTCGATGTGGACAAGTTCCCCGACCCCGAAAACTTCCACGCTGACCGTCCCTACGCCGATTACATCCATTTCGGGTACGGCAACCATACGTGTTTCGGGCAGCACATGGCCCACATCGTCATTCCGTTCACCGCCAAAAGCCTGCTGCGCAAATCCAACCTGCGCCGCGCCCAAACCGACGGCCAAATCGTCTACGATGGCGCGTTCCCTGATCGCTGGCTGCTGGAATTTCACGCTTAACGCTCCCCGCTAACGCCGAACAGCCTGCTTTTATCGAAGTTTACCGATAAAAGCAGGCTGTTCTCAGAACAAAATGTCCGTTATCGGATCACTTTGCCCTTCACATCCAGAATCTCCGTCGCGCAGGTATCGTTGCCAAGCGCGGTCATATTCTTCATCGTCCACACGACTTTTTTGTCTTTGTCGTGTGTCACTTCGATCAACTGCGGATTGTCCGGGCCGGCGTGAGTGTTGCCAATGACTAAATGGTTGTTCGGCAGCATTTGCAGGCCCGTCACCCAGTACAGATGGATGCCCGGCAGTTCGTTGTAATCTACGCTCCACACGATTTCACCGGCTTTGTTCACTTCAATCACGCGGTTGTTGTTGCCGCCGCCGATGAGCGTGTTGCCGTTTTTCAGGCGGATGGCGTTGAAGACGTTCGTTCCGTGTCCGTCGTGTCCGGGCGTTTCCGGCCTGCCGTTCAAATCCAGTTTGTACGACCACACCACTTTGCCACTCGGATCGTACTCGCGCACCACGCCGTCGCCCTCATGGCAGGCGAGATAGTTGCCGTTGTCCAGTTTGCGGACGCGGCGCGTGTCGCGGTGTTCGTTGGGATGGTCTACCGTAATCGGCGTTTCGTGAACGATTTTGTCGTCCTTGTCCACTTCGATAATGCGCAGGTTGCCCGTTTCCGCCACCATCGTATTGCCGTCTTTCAAACGCTGAAAGGCATGGATTTGCACGTGGCCGTTGAAGCCTTCTTTGGGCGTGGAAACGTGTTTCCAGACTACGACCTTGCTCGGCGTCATTTCCTCAATAGTCGTATCGCCGGTGTGAATCAGCACGTTGCCGTTGGGCAGCATCTGAATGTCGTGGGACGTGTAACGGCAGGGAACTTCCCATTCTACATCGCCCTTGTCGTTCAAAATCACGACATGGCCTTTGTCCTGCGCCAGTACACGATGCGTCACAGCCGCGTCTTTTTTGTGCGCCGGTTTGGTAAAGCCCAAAGTGGCAGGCAGGAGTATGGAAAGAGTAAGCGCGACAGTAAAGCGGCAGATGTTCATGGATGAGTCCTTTTAGATAATTTGGCTGATGGGCGGCGTGTATTCCACGCCGACAAGTTTTTGGTTTAAGCCGCCGTAGAAGTAGGAAAGGCGGTTGGGGTCTACGCCCATTTGCTGCAAGATGGTGGCGTGAAGGTGTTTCACTTTGAACGGGTCTTCCACCGCCGCGCTGCCCAACTCGTCCGTTTGGCCGACGGAAACGCCGCCCTTGACGCCGCCGCCCGCCATCCACATCGTAAACCCGTAGGCGTTGTGGTCGCGGCCCGTGCCTTCCGCGTATTCGGCGGTTGGCTGGCGTCCGAACTCCCCGCCCCACACAATCAGCGTACTGTCGAGCAGGCCGCGTTGTTTCAGGTCTTTGAGCAGGCCGGCAATCGGCTTGTCGGTTTCGCCCGCGTGAAGGGTATGGTTGACAACAAGATCGTTGTGCGCGTCCCATGTCGAATCCACATGGTTGCCGCCCGAATACAGTTGGATGAACCGGACGCCCCGCTCTACCATCCGCCGCGCCATCAGGCACTGCCGCCCGAACACCGCCGATTTCTTGTCGTTCAGCCCGTAGAGTTCCTTGATGTATTCCGGCTCCGCATTGATGTCTACGGCTTCGGGCGCAGCCGCCTGCATCCGGTACGCGAGTTCGTAACTGGCAATCCGCGCGGCAAGGTTGGAGTTGTCGGCGTGAAGCGCTTCGTGTTCCTGATTGTAATCGTGCAGCGTGTCCAAAATTTCGCGCTGCGCCCCATCCGTTTGTCCCTGCGGGCGCTTCAGGTCAAGAATGGGCGTTGCGCCCGCATTCATAACCGTTGCCTGATAGCTGGCAGGCATGTAGCCGCTGCTCCAGTTTTTCGCGCCGGAAATCGGTCCGCCGCGCGGATCGAGCATCACGACAAAACCCGGCAAGTTCTGGTTCAGGGTTCCCAATCCATAGTTGACCCACGATCCGATGCACGGGCTGCCCGACAGAATTTTGCCCGAATTCATTTGCAGCATGGCCGAGCCATGAATGGGCGAGTCGGCGGTCATAGAGTGCAGGAACGCAATGTCATCCACGCACGTCGCCAGATTGGGGAACAGATCGGAAACGTACTTGCCGCACTGCCCATACTGTTTGAACTTCCAGCGCGGCTCCACAATCCGCCCCTGATTTTTGTGCCCGCCCCGCCCAAACGTCTTGATCTGGATGGTTTTGCCGTCCATGCCGTACATCGTGGGCTTATAATCGAACGTGTCAATCTGGCTCGGCCCGCCATACATATACAGGAAAATCACGCTTTTGGCTTTCGCCGGAAACATGGAGGGCTTAGGAGATAGCGGGTTGAGGGGAGTCGGTGTTCGGTGTTCGGTGTTCGGTATTCGGGAAGATTTGGCGTCGGCGCGGGCAGAGGGCGCAAAAAAGCCGTCGGCGGACAGCAGGCCGGTCAGGGCGAGGCCGGTGAAGCCCGCGCCGCCTTCCCACAGAAACTCACGGCGCGTCCGTCCGCAAAACTCGCCCGTTTTATTAGAGGATTGGTTGCTCATGGTGTGCGTGTTTTTCTTTACGTTGTCGGGATAAGGCGAACGGCAAGCGTGGCGGGCTTGCACAGGTCGCGCAGTTTGGTTTCAAGAATTGCCCGTTCCGGTTCGATGGCGGCGCGATTGGTTTTGTGATAGGGCGCGTAGCCCAAACTATGCCATTGCTGCACAAGCGGCAAAATCATTCGGCTTTGCGTGACGCTTGGACTGTCGGGCAGGGCGTTCATATCCAGCCCATCTTTAAGCTGCTTGGGCAGGAAGCGTCCGCAGTTTACGTCATTGATATAGACATTATAAGCGGGCAGGCGCAGGCGCGTCACGTGCAGCGTGTGCTTGTTCAGCGCGGGCGCGAACTTTTCCAGCGCGAGTGAATCGCCATCCCAATTGGGATCAGTAGGCATCGGCAGGCGCGTTGTCCAGTTGAAATTGGTTCCCGACACGTCTACCGACAGGCGGCTAACATTGCCCGACAGCACCGTATTGCCCTGCGAGTCAATATGCGCTTCGTCCACGAATGCGGGCGCGTTCCACGACTGGAGCAGCGTCATGGCAATCAGCAAATGCCCGGTTGCGTCGGGGTGAATGGCATCGCCCTGCATACGGAAATTCGGGGCCGTTTTGCGCCGCGTTTGAATATGGTTCTTCATGCGCGTATGCAAATCCACGACTGTCACGCCGTTGAGGCGCAGGCCGCGCTCCCATTCCGCGTACTTCGCCAACACCTGATCGTAATCGGCAAACGGCTGTTTGTATCCGTAAGCCTCGTCCGGGCGCTCATCGGGCTGTCCTGCGTTTAGTGTATCACAAACCGGCGGCGTCAGCAGGACAAGCCGCGCTTTCGTCTGCGTCGTGCAGGCGGTCAATCAAGCCCTGTACGCCCCGCTTGAAACGGTCAAAGCGCTCCGCGCCGAGGGGATGATAAATGCCGTCGTTCATGCCATAGCAGGCGACGACAACGTTCGGATCGTAATCCGCCACGTCGCGGGCAAAGCGCTCAAACAAAAGGGGGCGCGGGCCGGGATGATCCGCTTCCGTCATGCCCGCGAGGGTTTCACTGCTGCGCCCCGAATTGATCAGCCGAAACGACTTTTCCGGGAAGCGCGTTCGCAGATAAGCGTCAACGTAGTGGATATACCCGCCCGCCTGCGTGATGCTATCCCCGACAAACACAACTGTATCGCCGTCCGCAAGCCCAAAATTACGCCCCCGGTTGTCGTCACCCGAAACATCCGCGTGAGCTGCTAACACGGATAGATTACTTGCCGTGAGCAAGGCTGCCGCTCCATTGCCGATTAGTTGTCGTCTGGTGTATGGCATTGTTTTTCCTGCTGCTAATCCAAATACAAAAACTCGTTCAAGTTCAACGCTACGATGCAGTACGCCCGCAGCGCCTCATCCGCCGTGTAATGGTGCTTGGTCTGCATGGCTTGCAGGAAATTGCAGCCGCGCATCACTTCCTTCTGGTTGGGTTCGCGCTGAAGGACACGGCGGAGTGTCAATGTCACCTGCTTTGCCGGTTCGCTGCCTGCTTGTTTCTTCACGAAATCGGCAAATACCTGCGCCTGCTCGTTAATAAACGCGCTGTTGAGCAAACCCAATGCCTGCGTGGGCTGCGTGGTGGCGAAGCGAACGGGGCACGTCGAATCGGTATCCGCCGCGTCGAAACTGGCGAGAATGGGAACCGTCAGCGAACGCTTGATGTGAATGTAAATGCTGCGCCGCGCCTTGTCTTCCGGCGTGGACATTTCCCAATCCGCGCCCGGACGCGACTGCCCCGCCAGCACTTCAGGGGGAATAGTCGGATAAATGCTCGGCCCGTACATTTTCGGATTCAAACTGCCGTTCGCGGCCAGAATTGAATCGCGCACCTCTTCCGCATCCAGCCGCCGCATATCGAACCGCCACAGCAAATCATTGGCCGGGTCCTGCGCCAGCGCTTTCGGGTTCGCCTCCGAAGACATCCGGTACGCGCTCGACATCAGCATCAGCTTGTGCAGTTTCTTGAAAGACCAACCGCAGGCAAAGGAGTTGATAGTTGATAGTTGATGAGTTGATAGGGGCGATTTCTTCATTATTCCCTCTTTCCCTTTTCCCTTTTTCCTCCGCAACGAAGTGGCTCGCCAGCCAGTCCAGCAGTTCGGGGTGCGTGGGCTTGTCGCCGGCGAAGCCGAAGTTGGAGGTGGAGCGGACAAGGCCGCGTCCGAAATGGTGCTGCCACAGGCGGTTGACGATCACGCGGGCGGTGAGCGGATTGGACGGACTGGCAATCCAATCGGCGAGGGCGAGACGACGCCCGGAAGAGGGGATACCGGCTGCGGGCGCGTGAATGTCGGGCGCAGGTGGGGCCAGCACGGACGGAAAACCGGGCGTCACCGGATCGCCGGGAACGTGCGGGTTGCCGCGCAGCATTATTGTCGTTGGCGGAATGACTGGCGTTTCGGTCACGCAGAGAGCTTTTTCTAAGGTGGGCGGCGGCGATTTCAGCAAGGCATCCTGCTGCTTCATCAGGTCGGCGTACTGATTGTACTGTTCCTGCGACAGCAGTTTGGGTACGCGCTTCTTCAGAATGGCAAGCTGCGCCTGCTTGTTGCGGAACTCTTCTTTTTCCACGGGCGCAAAATCTTTATCCACCAGTCTCACGATGTTGGTCATCTGCTGCCGGGTCGTGTCCAATTTGAGACGATAGGCGTTTTCTTCCCCGAACACGCGCTGACGATCTTCCGGCGTACCCAACACGCGCAGGGAGTTTTGTTCGGGCGAATGTCCATTCCCGCCGTAACGGGTTGTACCCTGAAAAAAGGCGACGAGGCGGTAATAATCCTTCTGCGGAATGGGGTCTATTTTATGGTCGTGGCAGCGGGCGCAGTTTACGGTCAGGCCGAGAAACACCTGCCCCGTTGTCGCCACCACATCGTCCAGTTCATCGTAACGCGCCTGTTCGGGGTCGGACGGCTCATCGTCCCACGAACCCAAACGGTAATAGCCTGTGGCAATCAGCGCGTCATTGCCGGCAGACGGCAGTTCGTCGCCTGCAAGCTGTTCCCGGATAAACTGATTGTACGGCTTGTCCGCGTTCAAGGCCCGGATTACGTAATCCCGATAGCGCCACACGAACGGCTTGGGGCTGTCGCGCTCGAAGCTGTTGGTTTCCGCGTAGCGCACCAAGTCCAGCCAGTGCCGCGCCCACTTTTCGCCATACTGCGGACTGGCGAGCAGTCGGTCCACCACTTTTTCATAGGCGTTGGGCGATTTGTCCGCCAGAAACGCCCGCGTTTCTTCGGCAGTCGGCGGCAGGCCAATCAGATCGTAGGTGACGCGGCGCAGCAGCGCGTTTTTACTCGCAGGCGGCGCGGGCATATACCCGTTCTTTTCCAGTTTGGAAAGGACAAAAGCGTCAATCGGGTTCGTCACCCACGCTTTATTTTTGACAGGCGGCACAACAGGGCACTTCACCGGCTGAAACGACCAGAACTTCATGGTTTCGGCGTTGACGGGCGGCGGGCCGTGCTTGGCGGGAGCGGCATCGGTTTTGCCGTTTGCAGCGTCCGCTTTGCCGCTTGTTCCACTTCCGGCCTTGCCGGGTGTGGCTGTTCCGTTCTTACTCGTTTTCGGCGCGTCTGTCATGGGCAAGCCCATTTCAACCCACTTCGTCAGGGTATCAATCTGCGCTTTCGACAGCCTGCTGCGCGGCGGCATGGAGCGCCCATCGCCCTTGACGGCGCGTAAAATCAGGCTTTCCTGCGGCTTCTCCAAATTCACGCCCGGCCCGGAACTGCCGCCCTTCAGAATAGAAGCGCGAGTTGACAATTCCAGTTGCCCGCTCGAACCTTCGCCTTCGTGACAACTGTAGCAGGTTGTTTTGAGGATCGGCAAAACCTGCGCCGTGTAAAACTCCAGATTGGACTTTTGCTTGTCGCTTTGCTTATCACTTTTGCCTGCGGGGTGGGCGCGGCAGGCGTTTGCGCGAAGGCAACGGTCAGCCCTGCTGCCAGCGTGGGAAGCGTGAGAAGAAGCGCCAATTTAGTATTGAAAAGCCTGTTTGTCATCAGATAACTTTCACGTTTTCGCCGAGCTGACTTCTCGTTCCCATTGCGGCGACGGGCTGAACCCCTTCGCTGTATGGCCTGCGGCCCAGTGTTCGGACACATTCTCTATACGAGGGTTTCTGTCCGAAGGACAGTTGGTGGAACGCCATACAGCGAAGGGGTTCAGCCCGTCGCCAATCGAAAATCGGAAATCGGAATCATCAACTCTCAACCCATATCCGGCACAACAGCATCGGTTAAATGATTGATAATGGCGGCCACAGCGCCCTGCCGCTTGCTGCCCTGCGCCTGCACAATACGGCAATCGGCAAATGCGGGGGGCAGGGCGCGGCGTCGGGTTTCGTCAATCAGGCAGGAGAACAAATTCGCGTCCGCCGCAAACAATTTGCCATGCACGAACAGCGTGGACGGATTGAACAGGTTGAGAACCGCCGCCACGCCAACCGCAAGATAGCGGCACGTTTGCTGCAATTCCGCGCGCAGGTCGAAGTCGCCGGACTGAATCAGGGCAATGGTCTGCTTCCACCGTGATTTTGCGCCCTAACTTTTGCCCCACCAGCCACGCGAGAGCCGCATCGCTGGCAACGGTTTCCAGACAGCCCCGGTTGCCGCACCCGCACGGCCTGCCGTCCATCTGTACCGTGACGTGTCCGAGTTCCCCGGCAAGCCCGCTATGCCCGGTCAATAATCTGCCGCCGCTCATCACGCCAAGTCCGATGCCCGTGCTGACATCCAGCATGGCAAAATTGTCCAGCCCCCGCGCCGCGCCGAAATGCCGCTCCGCAAGGCAAAGCGCATGGGACTCCTGCACCAGTATACATTCAATTCCTAAATGGCGGGACAGGGCTTCTCCGGGCGCGCGTTCATTGGTAATGGGAACGTTGGGAGAAAGCAGGCTACGGTTCTGGCGATTGTCCAGCAGGCCGGGAATACTGACTGCCATGCCCAATGTTGCCACATCCGCGCGCTGCATCAGGCGCCTGGCATAGTAAACGGACGTTTTAATCAGGGCGTCATACGTGGCGGGCGTGGGAAACGATTCGACGCAGCCGTCATGCAGTTTGCCGTCCAGCCCGGCGCAAACCACGCGGCATTGTTCCGCGTCAATCACCAATCCCAACACCTGAACGCGCGAACTGGCAAGCTGTAACTTTTTGCCCGGACGCCCCCGCGCCAGTTCCGGCGCGTCGCCTTCTTCCACCAGCCCCGAACGCAGCAGCGACTCAACAGCTTTGGAAGCGGTCGGGGCGCTGATGCCCGAATGACGCGCAACCTCAGCCCGCGACAATGGCCCCTGCGCCTGCAAAGCGCGAAGCACCTGCCGCTCGTTGATTTTGCTCAATAGCGCGGGTTGTACGACGGATAGACTGCTCATAGAAGGATTATACAAACCTTCAGGCTGTTTGTCAAGACTGTTTAATAAAGAATCTTTAGAAAATTTCTGTTCCGGTTTGTACGACTGTACGGCAGTGAGAAAATCTAAGTGGGAAAAAGAGTATGTAGAGTCATCGTCGAAATCTTGGCAATACAGCGCTTCCAGCCCGATGTCTCATTGTGTCTGGTTGTAGGAGGAGGCGTCGTGGCCTCGAAAGCGTCAGGGCGGGCGGGAAGAGTTTACAGGCATCTTCTTGCGCCTCCTTTCCTGAGTTGATAGTTGATAGTTGGTAGTTGATAGGAACTGCGAACGTTCCGCCTTTCTTTGCGAATAGTAGACACTTGTACTTTTTAGACAGGGTATGTGGGGCAAAAGGTTCGCTTTTCTTCGCGTTATTTTGATCTTTTTTCTGTTTCTTTTTTGCGGGATTGTTGCTTGGGCTGTGTGGAGAGAATGGGGAGGGGTTTGCTGAGTATTCGTAACTGTTTTGCTTCCCGCTGCCTGGGAAAAGAGGAATCAGAAAAATGAATGGCGAACCATTGAGCAATCCGACGCTTACCGCCCGACCAAAATTAGAAAGTTTACTGAGCCAGATGCTTTTAACGGACTACCACGCGAAATACTTTGCGTATGACCTTACCAAACGCTTTCCTTCGAGTAGTATGGAGAAACTTGCGGGCGCGGTGGCGAGCGCGCAGGTTGACCTCAACCCGCATCAGGTGGATGCTGCCCTGTTTGCCTTCCATTCTCCTTTGTCACGCGGGGCGCTGCTTGCGGATGAGGTCGGCTTGGGGAAAACCATTGAAGCGGGCCTGGTAATTTCGCAGCAGTGGGCCGAGCGCAAGCGGCGCATTTTGGTTATCACGCCTGCCAACCTCCGTAAGCAGTGGCATCAGGAATTGCGCGAGAAGTTCTTTTTGCCGTGTATGATTCTCGCATCTCGTTCTTATAATCAGGCCATCAAGCAGGGCAGTTTTCGGCCTTTTGAGACGGAAGCGGCGGTGGTTATCTGTTCTTATCAGTTTGCCCGCAGCAAAGCGTCCGATGTTCATGCTGTAGGCTGGGATTTGGTTGTAATTGATGAGGCGCACCGCCTGCGCAATGTTTATAAGCCCTCCAATGTCATTGCCAACACGCTCAAAAACGCCCTTGCGCATACGCGCAAACTCTTGCTGACAGCGACGCCGCTGCAAAACTCTCTGCTCGAACTCTACGGGCTGGTGAGTTTCATTGACGAACAGACGTTTGGGGATGTGAAGAGCTTCCGCGAACAGTTTGCCAGTCTCAATCAGGAGCAGGTGTTCCAGATGCTGAAGGATCGCCTGCGCCCGATCTGCCACCGTACCCTGCGGCGGCAAGTGACCGCGTATGTTCCTTATACCAAACGCCTTCCGATTGTGGAAGAGTTCACGCCGGAAGAGGGGGAAGACCGTCTTTTCAGCCTGGTTTCCGTTATTTGCTGCGGGAAAATCTTCAGGCGCTTCCTTCAGGGCAGCGTTCGCTGATGACGCTTGTGCTGCGCAAATTGCTGGCGTCCTCCACATTCGCTATTGCCGGGGCGCAGGAAACAATTTCTCATCGGCTGAAAGCGAAACTACAGCAACAGACAGAGGGGCCGTCGCTGGAAGAGGAACTCACTTCGGATTATGAGGCGCTGGATACGACGGCGGAAGAATGGCCGGAAGAAGAAACCGATCCGCTTTCTCCTGCCGACCTTGCCGCCCTGCAAAATGAAATCGTTGACCTGGATACGTTTGCCGCGCTTGCACTTCCATTGAACACAACGGGTGTCGTGAACTATGACCTGGCCTGGAACCCGAGCGATCGAGCAGTTGGCAGGTGTCACCGCTACGGGTAGAAGCATGAGTCGTGGTCGTCAATTTCCTCAACGCAAGAACGAGGCGGACAAGCGCGTGTTTGAACTGCTGTCCGAAAAATTTCAATTATTCGAGGGCGTGTTCGGGGCCAGTGACGAGGTATTGGGAGCGATTGAATCGGGCGTGGATTTCGAGAAGCGCATTGCCGACATTTATCAGCGCTGCCGCCAGACGGAAGAGATCAAGGCCGCGTTCGATCAATTGCAACTGGAACTCAGCCTGGAAATCAACGAGGCTATGACGCGCACCCGAAAGCAATTGCTGGAAAACTTTGATGATGAAGTACGGGAAAAGCTGCGCGTCCGCGATGAAGACGCCAAAGCGTATTTGAACCGCTACGAAAGCCTGCTGATGCAATTAACGCGGCACGAATTGGACGGCTGCGCCGAATTCCGGGGCGAGTCGGCGTTTCGGCTGCTGTCACATCCGTTTGAAATGGCGCAGGATACCGCTCCGACCGGGTTGTATGAACTGCCGCGTCGTTCGGGCGAGGCGCACCTGTACCGTTTGAATCATCCACTTGCAGAGGCGATTCTGGCGCGGGCCAAAGGGCGCGATCTGCCGCCCGCAGAAGTCTGTTTCCGCTACGGCGACCACGAGGGCCGCGTGAGCATTTTGCAGCCGTACATCGGAACGGGCGGCTGGCTTATGCTGTCACAGTTCAGCGTGGCCGCACTGGATCAAGCCGAAGATCATCTGCTGTTTGCCGCCGTTACGGAGGGGGGCGAGATGCTGGAGCATGACACGGCCTGCCGCCTATTGACCCTGCCGGGAAATGTGGGGCAGCCCGCGTTACCGTCTGCGGAAATGTCACACAAAATGGAATCGCATACGCGGAAGCGGCAACAGGAGATTCAGCGCGACATTTCCGAGCGCAACGCCCGGTTCTTTGCTGAGGAAGCCGACAAACTGGATGGGTGGGCCGAAGACCTGAAAGTGGGATTGGAGCGCGAACTGCGGGAAATGGATCGGCAGATCAAGGAAGCCCGCCGCGCCGCAACTCTGGCCCTGACGCTGGAAGAAAAACTCAACGGCCAAAAGCAAATCAAGGCGCTGGAGTCGCTGCGTAACCAGAAACGCCGCTCACTCTTTGACGCGCAGGATCAGGTAGACAGGCAAAGGGAAGAGTTAATCGCGCAGGTTGAGGGTAAACTAAAACAGACAAGCGACCTGCAAACCCTGTTTACCATTCGCTGGCAACTGGCTTGAAGTTGCAAACGCCTCCTATCAGTATGCCGTACAGAAAAACACTATGAAACTGGAAATAGAAAATCTTGGAGCGCTTTCTGTCGGCAAATTGGACCTTGCGGATTTGACGGTGATTTGCGGGGAAAACAACACGGGGAAAACGTATCTCACGTATACGCTTTATGGCCTGCTCAAAACATGGAGTACCTTTCTCAAACTGCCTGACTTCGATTTGCAGCCGTTGCGTGAAAGCGGGCTTATGGAAATCAATCTCGCTAATCGCGTGATTGCCCATGCGCCCCAAATACTTCAGCAGGCAGTGGAAGATTATTGTGTGAACCTTTACCGCGTTCTGGCGGCGCAAACCAATCGCTTTGATAGTACCAAACTTCGCATTGAATTGAACTTCAAAGATGTGCTTTTGCCGGAGTATAAAAGAGAGTTTACAACGGATCGCAGTCGGCGCATTATTTCTTTTGTAAAGCGAGCAGACAGCCCAATTTTGAGCATCAGCGCCGTGACAACGGAAGTAGGCAGCGATCCCGTTTCAAGATTTCGCTACCAGCCAATAATCGAACGGGTTATCAAGGAAATTTGTTTCAGCCCGGTATTGCCGGAACCATTCATTGTCAGTACCGAGCGGACAGGGGCGGTCACATTTCAAAGCGAATTGAACCTGTCGAGAAATCGCCTGTTCGATCTGGCGCGTGAAGTCACCGGCGCAAACGCCCCGGAACCGAGCCGATTGATAAATGATGTTTAGGCGGCGGCTATCCGATGCCGGTCAAGGACAATGTGGACTTTATCAATACTCTTGCCAGTGTACAGGATCAGACGAGTAAATTGATTGAGGAACACCCGGACATTCTCAACGACTTTGAAACGCTTATCGGCGGCACGTATAAACTTCAGAGTGAGACGCTGCATTATATTCCGAAAGGGACGCGGGGAGTGCGCTTGCGCATGGGAGAGAGTTCCAGCGCGGCGCGTTCGCTCGTGATCCTGGGCTACTACTTGCGGCATCGGGCCAAACCGGGCGATTTGCTGATGATTGATGAGCCGGAATTAAATCTACATCCGGCCAATCAACGCCGCCTCGCCCGCCTGTTGGCGCGGCTTGTCAATGCCGGAATCAGAGTTTTCGTTACGACGCATAGCGATTACATTATCAAAGAATTCAATACGCTGATTATGCTGAACAACGCGGATGCCAATTTGGAAGCGGTACGAAAGCGGTATCACTACACCGCTGAAGACAGTCTCGCCCCGGAGCGGGTTCGGGTGTATATGCTGCGAGAAGATATGGCGCTGAAAAGCGGCAATCAGCGCAAAACAAAAGCGCGTACTTTGTGCGAAGCGCCCATCAGCCCCACATTAGGCATTGAAGTGGCTAGTTTTGACGACACCATCGAGGAGATGAATGCCATTCAGGAGGCAATCTACTACGGCCTGAATAACGGGAGCGCGTCCGAAGAATGACCGTTATTGAAGCGCTGAAAACATTGTTGAGCTGCGATATGGCAGACGGCAGCAGCCTGTCTCATGTTCTCCTTGAGGAAAAAGACCCGACTGCGAAACTCAAAAAGATTATCATTTCGGAACTCCGTCCCGGTATGCTGGCGCTGATGATAGACGAGGGGCGCAAAATCAAATGGAGTGGCAAGTCGGTAGCTGTTTGTATGTCTCCTCTGTTTACGACAACGGGCGATAATGACCACAACTGCGCCTGTGACGCCGTGCTTGTGCGTGAACTGGATGGCGCGGCGTGTGAACTCTGCTATATTGATCTGAAATCCGACAGCCCATCCGGTTACGAGGGGCAATTCGTAAGTACGCGCTGCTTTTTTCGGTACGTGCAGGAGATTTTGCGCGAATTGTTTGCGGTGGAAATGACGATCCGTAAAGAGCGGTTCATTATTCTGCATACGGATACCAGCAATGCCCGGCCAAGCCTGGGCAAACGCAAAACACGTTTCGGCCCGTCCGCCGCAAACCGCCCCGGCGAACCCGACAAACATATCGTGCGCGACGGCGATACCGTGCGCTGCACTTCGCTATTTTAACCATGACCAAACAAGTTTGTACCCTGTATCTGAACTCGTGGGATGCCGTTTTGCTCAATCTCGGCGTAAATACGCGCATTTTCCGTCTGCTGTTCCGTCGTCATCTGCGCGTCTTCAGCAGCCCACTGTTCAAATAGTGCCAGAGTCGGGTCTTTGTGGGCAGGCGGAGAAGACACTGTATCATCGTCATAGGCAACGTTTACCTTCGCATTTAGGGGTATCTGTCCGGTTACGCTACGGTAGAGGGCGTCAGGAACGTGCTGGATGCTGCCGACAAACATGTCCATATTCAGGCGTACCGCTGGATACTGGGGCTTGATGACCATTTTACGCATCCCAAAGCGCTGGAATTGTGCCGGGACTTGCCTGCAAGTGTTTTGCGTGTTGCCTCCTTCTCACGCACAAAGAAAAGTATCTTTCACCCGAAGGTCATGCTGTTATCATCCTCGCAAGCGCTGGAGCAGTGTCTGCTTGTTGTCGGCTCTGCAAATCTAACGGCGTCAGCGCTGAAAAGGAATGCGGAAGCCGTTGTACTCCTGCGTTAGGAAACGGCAGCAGAAGCGCAGGAATTGCTTGAACTCTGGAATTCCGTCTGGCAGCTTGGCAAATCGCTTTCTAATGCACAACTGGAAGCCTATCGCGCCAATTACGATACAGCAAAGCAGGAGCGCAGTAAACTCGCAAAACTGAAACTGAACACCGAAATAGGAGAGGAAGACGTACAAGAGGTTCAGGAGGGTTTACCTGCCGAAACCGAATTGGACGCTTCGCAGGCGACTGTTTGCTGGATTGAGGTTGGGAAAATTGTTGGAGGGCGTGAATTGGAATTTGTCAGCGCGTAAGCGCCGTTCTTCGGCCTGTCTTCGGCAGACAAAGCGGGTACAACGCGCTCCTTCAACCTTTCAAACCGTACTTCAGTCACTCTGCGTCTGAAGTATCGTCCGAACGCAATGTGGCGGCTTGAACTTAACAGGCAAGTGCCGGAAGTGGCCGCTGGCTTGAAAGTTGGCATGGAACGCTCACCATACGTTGCTGTTGTAACGAAAGGACGGCGAAATAGCTTCTCCTTACACTTTCTTCGTGACGACAGCGCCGAGTACGCTGATTTACGAGCAAGATCAGCAGCTAATGGAACACTGAAGAAAACCTCCTCACGCTCTTATGGATGGGCTTAACGGGCATTTATCATGGCGAAATCAAAATTGGAATTGGATTGGGTTGACAAAGATGTTTGTCCACGCCTTGAGCCACGCATATTGCTGGAAGACGCGCATTTGTCGTATCATGCGGACTTCCGAATGGGGAGCAGTGATCTGTTCGATAACCGGCTCATTTTTGGCGATAACTTGCTCGCTCTGAAGGCGTTGGAGCAGGAGTATACCGGCAAGATAAAATGCGTGTTCATAGACCCTCCTTATAATACAGGAGCCGCTTTCGCGCATTATGATGATGGCGTCGAACATTCTCTATGGCTGACGATGATGCGGGACAGACTGGAATTATTGAAACGTCTTTTATCGCAGGATGGTTCCATTTGGATAACGCTTGATGACCATGAAGTTCATTATGCCAAAGTTATGTGCGATGAAATATTTGGCCGCTCGAATTTCGTGTCTACCATTATCTGGCAAAAGAAGTACACGCAGGCCAATGATGCCGCCTTTTTCAGTGATAACCATGACTATATCCTTGTGTACGCGAAAGACAAACCGCATTTTCGACTGAACAAACTTGGACGCAGTGAAAAATTAGATGCCGCTTATAAAAACCCGGATCAATGATCCAAGAGGCCCATGGAAAGCAACTCCACTCCACGCGAAAAGCGGCAACAACAGTAACTTTCGTTATACGTTTCGTAATGGGGTTGCCTGGTGTCCTCCTGCCGGCACGTTTCCCCGTTTTAGTCTCGAAACGCTTGCCAGAATGGACGCCAGTAACGAAATCTGGTTCGGCAAGGATGGAAAGTCGGTTCCTGCTCGAAAAACGTTTTTGTCGGATGTGCAGGGGGGAGTGGTTCCCAAAAGCCTCTGGCTCTTCGATGAGGTAGGACACAATCACGAAGCGAAAACAGAAGTTCAAGCCTTCAATCCGTCTAATCCATTCTCTACGCCTAAACCGGAACGCCTGATACAGCGTATCCTTCATCTGGCGACCAATCCCGGTGATTGGGTGCTGGACTCGTTTGCGGGTTCGGGAACAACGGGAGCGGTTGCGCACAAGATGGGGCGCAGGTGGATCATGGTGGAGTTGGGCGAACACTGTGATACCCACATTCTGCCGCGCCTGCGCAAAGTGATTGACGGCACGGACAAGGGCGGCATTACGGAAAGCGTCTGCTGGCGGGGCGGCGGCGGGTTCCGGTACTACAATCTCGCGCCCTCCCTCCTGGAAAAAGACCGATGGGGGCAGTGGGTAATCAGCCAGAAGTACAACCTGGAAATGCTGGCCGAAGCCCTGTGCAAATTGCAGGGATTTACGTATGCGCCGAGTGACGACGTGTACTGGCAGATGGGATATTCGACCGAAACCGATTACCTGTACGTCGTGCCGCACAGCCTGACGGCGGAACAACTACAGGAACTCAGCGACGATGTGGGTATGGAGCGCAGCCTGCTCGTGCTGTGCAAGGCGTTCAGCGGCGATCCTGACCGATGGGAAAACCTGACCGTTGCGAAAATTCCCAAACAGATATCTGGATAGCTGCGAGTGGGGGCATGACGATTACAGCCTGCGCGTGGAGAACCTGCCTGGCCCGCCACCCCCGCCCATGCCCGTACAGCAAGCGCTCGATATCGGGGGTGGTGACGCCCGATGAACCGCCTTGTCAACACGCTTAGCGCGGCGTTTGAGCCTGCGCGAACCGCAGCGGCGTTCGCTGGAAATTCTGGACCATATTGCCGACCTTGCGCCGCCCCGCAAGGACGCCGACATTGAGGCCGCGCTCGACGTGATTCGCGCCGAGTACCCGACCGTGACGGACTTTGAGCGGGAGTTCGTGTCCCTGTGCTTCGCTCTGGCGACGGGCGTGGGCAAAACGCGCCTGATGGGGGCGTTTATCGCGTACCTGCATCTGGCGCATAAACTAGACAACTTCTTTGTTCTCGCGCCCAACCTGACCATTTACAACAAACTCATTGCGGACTTTACGCCGGGTACGCCCAAATACGTGTTTCGGGGCATTGCGGAGTTCGCGTTTACGCCGCCCTCGCTTATCACGGGCGACAACTACGACAAGTTTCAGGGAACCGACCTGTTCGGCGGCGTCCAGATCAACATCTTCAACATCTCCAAAATCAACAGCGAAGTGCGGGGCGGCAAATCGCCGCGCATCAAGAAACTGTCCGAGGTATTGGGCGAAAGCTACTTTGCGTACCTGTCCGGCCTGGAAGACCTTGTTTTGCTGATGGACGAGTCGCATCGCTACCGGGCAAGCGCGGGCGTTCGGGCCATCAACGAACTCAAACCCGTATTGGGCCTGGAACTGACCGCTACGCCGTTCGTGGAAACCAATCGGGGCGCGGTTCCGTTCCGCAACGTGATTTACGACTATCCCCTCAACCGCGCCATGACGGACGGCTTTGTCAAGGAACCCGCTGTGGTCACGCGCAAAGACTTCAATCCTGCGGGCATGACGCCCGATGCCATTGAACACATGAAACTGATGGATGGCGTGGGCCTGCATGAAAGCGTCAAGGTGGAACTGCAAACGTATGCCCGCGAAAGCGGCACGGGACGTTGTAAAGCCGTTCGTCTTGGTCATCGCCCGCGACACGACCCATGCCAGTCAGCTTCTCACTCAGATCAAGTCGGATGAATTTTTCGAGGGGCGCTATCGGGACAAAGTGTTGCAGGTGGACAGCAGCCGCACCGGGGCGGAAGAAGATGAGATGGTGGAACGCCTGCTCAAAGTGGAGGATACTGCCGAGCCGACCGAGATCGTGATTCACGTCAACATGCTCAAAGAGGGCTGGGACGTTACCAACCTGTACACCATCATTCCCCTGCGGGCGGCCAATGCGCGTATATTGATCGAGCAGAGCATCGGGCGCGGCCTGCGCCTGCCGTATGGCCGACGCGCGGGCGTGGCGTCCGTAGACCGGCTGAACATCATCGCGCACGACAAGTTTCAGGAGATCGTGGACGAGGCCAGCCGCCCCGGATCGGTGATTCAGTTAAAGCAGATAATTCTCGCCCCCGAACAGACGGAGGCCCGTACCGTGACGGTAGTGGCGCAGTCGCAGCTTGAGTCGCGCCTGGGCATTGTGCCTGCCCAATCCACGTCCCAGACGCTGGAAGCCGGAGCGGATACGCCGCCCGCTTTCCCCCTGCCGGAAGAGCAGGTTGTGGCGCAGATCGCGTATGCGGAGATACAGAGGCGGGAAAAACTGCCGGGTGTGGCGTCCCTGCGCCTGCCCGAAGTGCAGGCGGCTATCCTCAACGAAGTGACCGCCCGCTATCGCCCCTCGCAGCTTGTGCTGGAAGGAACCGCACAGCCGCCCGACCTGGCGGCTGTTGTGGCGAAAACAACGGAACTGGTAATCGAGCAGACTATAGACATTCCGCGTATTCTGGTCGTGCCGACGGGTGAAGTCCGTTCCGGCTACCGTCCCTTCACGCTGGATGTTGCATCGCTCAATCATCAGCCGCCGTCCGAAGAAATGTGGCTGCAAGACCTGCGGACGAAGAAGCGCGAGATTTTGGGCATAAACCGGACCGGTACGAACGAGACGCGGCTGGAAGATTATATCGTTGCCGGCCTGATAGACTTCAACAACATTGCCTATGACGATCACGCCGAACTGCTGTACGACCTTGCCGAACAGACCGTACAGCACTACCGCGCCTACCTTTCCATAGAAGAAACGGACAGGGTGCTGCAATACTATCAGCGCAGCATCGCGGGCTTCATTCACGCGCAGATGCGGCAGCACTATTGGGAAGAAGCGGCAGGCTACGAGGTGAAAATCAGCAAGGGATTCACGGCGTTGAAGCCGAGCGCGTACACCGCTTCCGCAACGGAAACAATCCTCGATTACCGCATATCGCCAGTGGACAAAAGCAACATGGCAAAATATCTGTTCGGCGGCTTTCAGCGCTGTTTGTATCCCGCGCAGAAATTTCAGGCTGAAGGAGAGCGGAAACTGGCTGTAATTTTGGAACGCGAGTCCTCCCGATGGTTTAAGCCCGCCAAAGGACAATTCCAGATGTTCTACAAGTCGGGAGTAGAGCAGCCGGAGTACATACCGGACTTTGTAGCTGAAACCGCCGATTGCATCTATATGCTGGAACCCAAAGCCCGTACGGAAATGAACGACGCTGTTGTGCTTGCCAAACGCGACGTTGCCGTTCTCTGGTGTCAGCGCGCCGGTGAACACGCGCTCACGTATGGCGGCAAAGCCTGGAAATACCTCCTCATCCCCCACGATACCATTGCCGAAAACATGACCCTGTCAGGACTGGCAGCCCAATTCACCGTTTCATAGCCAGAATTACGCGCTCAACTCCCGGAAACATCATAGGGAACTGACACGTCGTTACCGGAGATGTGAGCCACACTATTTTGTGAAATTCCCCTGCTTTTTATCGGCATGACTGTCTTCGTGCCGTTTAGAAGTGAGGTTGATTTGCCATTCATTAAGCATACAGGGAGGTTCGAGTGAAACGTTGGATTGGTTTGGCGTGTTTGGGTTTATTAGCAATGCCGGGTGGGGCGCAGGAAACGCTGCCGCGACAACAATATACGGGCAGTCTGGAACTGGTTGCCACGTTTAACGGCCCGATGCTGACGGGCGTTACCGTGTCGAAATCGGGACGTATTTTCGTCAATTATCCGCGCTGGGGCGACAAGGTAGAGCATACCGTCGGGGAACTCAAAGGCGGTAAAACGGTTGCCTTTCCGCCGGGTATCGCGCAGAAGGCGGATGGGGTGAAGCAGGAAGACGCGCTTGTTTCCGTACAAAGCGTCGTCGTTGACCCAAAAGACCGATTGTGGATACTGGATACGGGCAGTCCCATGTTCATGCCCACAACACCGGGCGGCCCGAAACTGGTTGGCGTGGACTTGAAGACCAACAAAATTTTCAAGAAGATTTTGTTTCCGCCTGATGTCGCGTTGCCGACTACGTACCTCAACGACATACGCTTTGACTTGAAACGCGGCACGGGCGGCATGGCTTTTATTACCGACTCCGCCACAAACGGCCCGAACGGCATCATCGTGGTTGATCTGGATACAGGCAAAAGCTATCGCCGCTTGAACGATCACCCTTCCACCAAAGCCGAGCCGAATTTTCTGCCGGTTGTCGAGGGGCAGCCACTGATGCAGCGTGAACCGGGTAAGCCACCTCAATACATGACAATGGGTTCGGATGGTATCGCCATCAGCGCGGACAGCAAAACGCTCTACTACTGCCCGCTTGCCAGTCGCCATTTGTACAGCGTGAGCGTGGACGCCCTAGCCGATCAAAGCCAAACGGACGATCAGGTTGCGGCGACGGTCAAGGATGAGGGCGACAAGGGCGGCGGCTCCGATGGGCTGGAAACGGACGCGCAGGGCCGAATCTACGCCACCAATTACGAGCATAACGGCATCCTGCGGCGACGATTGGACGGCACCTTCGAGACGCTGGTATTCGACCCGCGCATTTTGTGGCCGGATACCATGTCGGTTGCCGCCAATGGCTACCTGTACTTTACCAACAACCAACTGCACCGGCAGGCGCGTTACCACAACGGCAAAGACCTGCGCATGAAGCCCTATTCGCTGCTGCGCATGAAAATCAACAGCAGCGCTGCGACTGCGGCGAAGTGATTACGATACCTGAACACCGAATACCGAACAACGAAAATCAATGGAACATTGGCGGCTGATATGTCGTACTAATGAATGGTTAACATATTGCGGAAGGAGATCACGCCGCAATACTCAAGGAGAATGGCAGGCATAGTATCTGCCGTTCCTGTGGTGCGCCGGAGCCTTTGCGCTTCGGCGCTTTTTTGCGCGTCCGCGTCCTGTTACAGCGGGATTGCAGTCCACGCGGGACTTTTTCTATCTTTCGGCATAGATGTTTTAACCTTGCGGGAGGTGTCGGGCGGAACAAGCGTCCTGTTTGACACGTCATGCTTGCAGAACAAACCGGACACGCTGTTCGGGGCGGAAGGAGCGCTATGAGCAGAAAAAG
Source organism: uncultured Chthonomonadaceae bacterium (assembly GCA_963835065.1). Lineage (GTDB taxonomy): Bacteria > Armatimonadota > Chthonomonadetes > Chthonomonadales > Chthonomonadaceae > CAWFQB01. The sequence goes on from CAWIEK010000015.1 coordinate 136,434, forward strand.
CGGCCTGCTGGCACTGGGGTTTGGGCTTGCGGCGTTTGCCGTCGCCCGCGCCAATGCCCGCAATCGGCGCATTATGAATTTTCACGGGCGCACCGTGCTGATTACGGGCGGGTCGCGGGGGCTTGGGCTGGTGCTGGCGCGGCAGTTCGCGTCACGGGGCGCGAATTTAGCATTGGTTGCCCGTGATGCCGAGGAACTGGAACGCGCCCGCGAGGAACTGAAAGCCTACCATGTGGAAGTGCTGACGGTTGCCTGCGACGTGACCGATCAGGCGCAGGTAGAACAAATGGTTGCCCGCGTACGCGAATGTTACGGTGACATTGACGTGCTGATTAACAACGCGGGAACCATACAGGTCGGGCCGATGGAAGAGATGGCGCTGGCAGATTACGAAGAGGCCATGAACCTGCATTTTTACGCGCCGCTGTACACGACGCTTGCCGTGCTGCCCGATATGCGGCGGCGGCAAAGCGGGCGCATCGTCAACATCGCGTCCATCGGCGGCAAAATCGCCATTCCGCACCTGCTTCCCTACAGCGCCAGCAAGTTCGCGCTTGTCGGCCTGTCGGAAGGACTGCACGGGGAACTCGCCAAAGACAACATTTTTGTCACAACCGCCTGCCCCGGCCTGCTGCGTACCGGCAGCCATGTCAACGCCCGTTTCAAAGGCCAGAACCACGCGGAATACACGCTGTTTTCCCTTACCAATGCCGCGCCCCTGCTGTCTACCCAGGCGGAAAGCGCCGCCACGCAAATCATTACGGCCTGCAAGTACGGCGATGCGGAACTGATCTTTTCCGTTCCCACGCACATTGCCGAAAAGTTTCACGCGCTGTTTCCCGGCGTAACCGCCGATCTGTTCGGCATTTTGAACAAATTTCTGCCCGGTCCGGGCGGCATAGGAACCCATGCTGCTACAGGCCGCGACAGCCAATCTATGATCGCGCCCTCCGTGCTGACGGCTTTAAGCGACAGCGCGGTAGGGGAAAATAATGAGTGAGAAGAGAGTAGTCAGTAGTCAGTAGTCAGTAGCCGTCCTACTTACTACTCTGGTGAAAGTACAAGGCTTTAAGTAGACAGGCATTTCTACTGACTACTGACTACTGACTACTGACTACTTTTTAAGGAGCCACTACCTATGTCAAGCACAGACATCAATGTAATCCCCTACGATGATCGGGAAACGGGACCGAACTGGCGCAGCCGGCGTCATACGAATGTGGGCGAAGCGGAGCGGTGGGCGTCCATTTTCGGGGGCGCGGCGCTCGTGATTGCCGGGATGCGCAAAGGCAGCGTTCCCGGCCTGACGATTTCCGCGCTCGGCGGCGGGCTGATGTGGCGCGGGCTGACCGGCCATTGCACCCTGTACGACGCGATGGACATCAGCACGGCGGGCACGGAAGAAAAGGGCCTGCATGTCGTCAAGTCCGTGACCATCAACAAGCCCGCTGCGGAACTGTATAGTTTCTGGCGCAACTTTGAAAACCTGCCGCAGTTTATGAAGCATCTGGAATCCGTTCAGGTGGACGACGCCACGCACTCGCATTGGGTCGCCAAAGGCCCGGCGGGCAAACTGGTGAAGTGGGACGCGGAAATCATCAACGAGCGCGAAAACGAACTGATCGCGTGGCGCTCCACGGAAAATGCGGACGTGGACAACGCCGGAACCGTCAATTTCAAGCCGGCTCCCGGCGACCGGGGAACCATCGTCAAAGTGACCGTGCAGTACAACCCGCCCGGCGGAACCATCGGGGCGCAAATCGCCAAACTGTGGGGCGAAGAACCCTCCATGCAGATCGAAGACGATCTGATGAACTTTAAGCGCCTGATGGAAACAGGCGAAATCGCTACGACGGAAGGGCAGTCACGGGGATAGTAGTCAGTAGCGAGTAGTCAGTAGTCAGTAGAACTCCTATACTTGGAAGAGTCTACTGTGCTGTAAAAGTTTAAGTAGACAGGCATTTCTACTGACTACTGACTACTCGCTACTGACTACTTCCAAAGGAGATCATTATGTCGGATCAGAAGAAAAAAGACGGACACCGGACGGAAAAGCAGCATCACGAGATGCACGAGCATCAGAAGGAAATTGAGCATGGGCGCGAGGCGCATGCCCACAATCCCGCATCCGATGTGGGGCAGGTGACGTCCAGCCACAGCATGCACGAGCATGGGCTGCAAAACAAGGAAGTCAACAAGCAGCACGAGAAGGAAGTTGACATTCACAGCGACGACAAGAACGAGCGGCACACCCACGTTCCCAAAGCGGAGCAGATGGCGCATGATTTGAAAGCGGAAGAGGACAAAAAGGCATGAAAGCGCTTTGTTGGTATGGTAAGCATGATGTGCGCGTGACGCAGGTTCCCGACCCCAAAATCCTCAACCCGCGCGACGCGATTATCAAAATCACCGCAACGGCCATTTGCGGCTCGGATTTGCACCTGTACGACGGCGTTATCCCCACGATGGAAAGCGGCGACATTCTGGGCCACGAGTTCATGGGCGAAGTGGTGGAATTGGGCAAGGGCGTCACCAATTTGCAGATTGGCGACAAGGTAGTTGTGCCGTTTACCATTTCGTGCGGAAGTTGTTTCTTCTGCCAAAAGACACTCTGGTCGCTGTGCGACAATTCCAACCCGAACAAGCGCATGGCGGATATGATGTACGGACATTCTCCTTCCGGGCTGTTCGGGTACTCGCATTTGCTGGGTGGATATGCGGGCGGGCAGGCGGAATATGTTCGCGTTCCGTTCGCGGATGTCGGGCCGGTCAAAGTGCCGGAAGGCTTGCCGGATGACAAGGTGTTGTTCCTGTCCGACATTTTCCCGACGGGTTATGAGGCGGCGGAAAACTGCAACATTGAGCCGGGGGATACGGTTGCTGTGTGGGGCTGCGGGCCGGTGGGCTTGTTCGCTATCAAAAGCGCTTACATGCTCGGCGCGGCGCGGGTGATCGCCATTGACCACTACCCGGACCGGCTGAAAATGGCTGCTGACTACGCGGGCGCGGAAACGCTCAATTACAACGAGGTGGAAGTGGGCGTCGCCCTGCGCGACATGACGGGCGGCAACGGCCCGGACGCCTGCATTGACGCGGTAGGCATGGAAGCGCACGGCGCGGCTGTGGACAATCTCATAGACCGGGGCATGCAGTACGCGAAAATCGGCACGGACAGGGCGCATGTTTTGCGGCAGGCGATTATGACGTGCCGCAAGGGAGGAACCGTTTCGCTGCCCGGCGTGTATGGCGGCCTGCTCAATGCGATTCCTTTCGGCGCGGCTCACGCCAAAAGCCTGACGTTCAAAATGGGGCAAACGCACATGCACCGCTACATGAAGCCCCTGATGGAGAAGATCGAAAAGGGCGAAATTGACCCGTCCGGCATCATCACGCACCGCCTGAAACTCGACGACGCGGCGGAAGGCTACAAGATGTTCAAGGCCAAGAACGACAACTGCGTGAAGATCGTTATGACACCGTAGAAAGAAGAGATGGGAACCGCTTTCGTTTGTTTCGTGTCTTTCGCGGTTCCTATGTCTCCTTTTCTTCTCTTCTTCGCGGTTTATTTGCCATTTAATCGCGTGACGATTTGGGTCAGGATTTCGGCGGTGTGTTCCAGTTCGGCTTGAGTGGTTCCTCTGCCTAATGTGAAGCGAATGCCGCTGGACGCGAGTTCGTCGGAGAGGCCGATGGCTTTGAGGACGTGGGATGGCTCGATGCTGCCGGACGAGCAGGCGGAACCGCTGGACGCGGCCACGCCCTTGCGGTCAAGGTTCATCAGCAGAGTGGGGCCTTCCACGCCGGGAACGGAAACGTTGACGTTGTTGGGCAGGCGCAGGGTGGCGTGTCCATTGAGGCGTATGGTGGGGAGAGAGTGTTGCAGGCGCTGGAAGAAGCCGTCGCGCAATTGGGTTAAGCGCTGCGCTTCCTGTTCGCGGGTTTCCATGACTAACTGCGCTGCGCGTCCAAAGCCTGCGATGGCGGCGACGTTTTCCGTGCCCGCGCGCTTTTCCCGCTCCTGTGCGCCGCCGTGCAGGATGGGCGCAACCTTCGTGCCTTGCCGGATGTACAACGCGCCGACACCTTTTGGCCCGTACATTTTGTGGGCGCACAGCGTCAGCAGGTCGCAGCCGAGTTCCTTCACGTTCAGGGGCATCAGTCCCGCCGTTTGTACCGCATCGGTATGGAAAATCGCGCCGCGCTCGTGAACAAGGGAAGCGGTTTCCTGTATCGGCTGCACGGTTCCAATCTCATTATTGGCATGCATCACAGAGACAAGCGCGGTTTTGTCCGTGATGGAGTCCGCAATGGCCTGGGGTGAAACCAAACCGTTCGCGTCAACCCCGACAACTGACACTTCATAGCCATGCGTTTGCAGAAAGTGCGCGGCGTGAAGCACGGCATGATGTTCAATAGCGGTGGTAACAAGGTGGTTTTTGCCGGGTGGCGCCGCGTACAGGCTTCCAATCAAGGCCAGATTGTCGGCCTCGGTTCCGCTTCCGGTGAAATAAATCTCGCTATAATCCGCGCCGATGAGCAGGGCAATCGCTTCCCGCGCCTCGTCTACGGCTGCCCGCGCATCTCGCCCGAAGCGGTGTATGCTGCTGGCATTACCATACGCCCCCGGCCCGGTCAGGTACGGCAGCATAGCCTCAAAAACCATCGGATCAAGCGGCGTCGTAGCGGCATGATCCAGATAAATAGAAGTTTCGGTTACGTTCATGGGAATAGTATACTGCATGGAGCGTTGAGCGTTGAGCATTAAGAGGAGGAGATTCGATTTAATGCTCAACGCTCAACGCTTAACCCTATAAATGCTCCCATGCGTCCGCAGCCGGGAACGAGGCGGTGGCTGAAGAACAAGTTGGTGTGACGATTAGTGCGGTACTGGCAGATGTCGAAGTTGGCAGCGCAGATGTTTGCCTGTTGCAACTGGTGGCAGACGGCGGCATACAGGTCAAGTTGCCAGTGACCGGGGCGCGTGGGAGTGAACACGCCTACCGCCTGCCGATCTTCGAGCATAAAGCCATTGTAGACTGTTTTATCCACTTCGTAGCCGTCTGACCCAATGCCGGGGCCAATCGAAATCAGGCAGTCGTTTGGCTGTGTGCCGAAATGTCGCCCCATGACTTCCAGAGTGCGAACGGCAATATGCCCCGCCGTGCCGCGCCAGCCGGAATGGGCAAGGCCAATGGCTTTGTGAACGGGATCAAGGAAGAAGACGGGCAGGCAATCGGCAATGGTAATGCCGAGCAGCAAACCGGGCGTGTTTGTCACCAATGCATCACAATCGGGGATAGCGGTATCAGGAGAAAGCGCTCCTTTTCCTGCGTCGTCTGCGTCAACAACGGCAACATTCGCGCCATGCGTCTGCGCAGGCATAATAAGCTGCTCAGGCGTAAACAGTAAGACACGGCAGGCAGCATCACGATTGCGGCGAACATTCTCCCAATCCTGTGTCACGCTGAAGGACAAATTGGCTTCGCCCTTATCACTGGCGCGCAATGTGACGCTTTGCCGGACCGAGTAACTCCGCCAAGTGCGGGAACTCGCATAAGCAAATGGGCGTGAAACGGACAACTGCCACGTCATAAGTTGTTTTGGGATAATGTTGCCCGATTTTGCTGTGGTCAGCCAATGCTGGAGCAGTGTTCGCAAGCCTTCTTCAAGCAACGCGCCAATCACCGTGTCTACCCAAACGCCATCAATGTAGCAAACCAGAGTGGGGATGTTGAGAAGGTCATGCTGAACGCAAAATTGGCGATTGATTTCCTCATCAATGTCGAGAGCATAAAAGCCCATGTCATCGGTAAATTCAGGCTTTAGGGCTTGAATACGCGCATCGAAAGGTAGATCAACACCGTTCCAGACGGCTCCGCAATGGATAATAACAATACGGTGTTCTGCGAACAGTTCCGGCAATTCGGCAGGCGTTATCAACTGGCTTTGTGGTTCCCACCTTTTTGTTGCGCTTTTCATAATTCCTGCCAAAAAGACAAGAGGAGGAATTAATCCTCCTCTTGTTCGTTACAACTTAACGCTGTATGCCATACTTCTGCCGCATCTCTAAATCGAATTCTGCAAAGGGACGTGTGCGTCCCGCTTCAACATCCTGCAAGCCGCGCTTGATGCCTTCAATGGCTTCAGCTCGGTCTACGGCTTCCAGCAATTTCTGGTAACTTTGCGCATCCTGAACGACAAGTTCCGCTTTGCCGTCTATCGTCAGCACAATGGGATGCCCCGAATGTTTCAGGGCGCGGAAAAAGTCTGTCGCATTAGATTTGAAATCCGACAAAGATCGTATGTCATAAATTTTACTTATCATAATTGTGCCTCCACATTGAAAGTTTATGGTATGGTAACAGATTTTGCTAAGGCTCCTGCTTCCTGTCCCCTGAATCTGATCCCTGCTGTTTCGCCTCGAAAGCAAACCTGCAGCCAGCAGTCACGGGAACTTGATGCGAAGGCAATCATGAGAAGATGCAGAAAATCTACGGCTTCTTGCGGCGCACCGGGTTCGATTTGAAATAGGTGGCAAAGGCCATCAGCGCAAAGCCTGTTAGAAGCCCCAAGACCGTTTCAATAGCGCTATTCATCGTCTTTCTCCTCGCCCGCTTCGCCCGCTTGCTCGTTTCCTGATTTATCTCGTTTAAGGTACTGAGTGACTATCTTGGGCGCAATCAAATACAATCCCGCCGCGATAATCAAACCTCCCAATGCATTGACGCACAAAGAGGGGGACTGAGCGGGGCATCCTGAGGCACAGGCTGGCACTGAAGGTGGCGTCAAGGGGGTCCGCAGGTGGCGGTCCAAGAGAGTTCTGGCACTAAAAGGCACAGACCCGGCGTCGTGTGACACCGGGTCGTTTCAAGAAGCGGGTGAAGGGGGTCGAACCCTCGACATTCACGTTGGCAACGTGACGCTCTACCACTGAGCTACACCCGCGGAAATCGATTTGTCTGAAGGGAAATGTATCCCACCCCGGCCGGGAATTCAAGGGGAGGCAGGGGATTCTTTCAACAGTGCCCCGGCCGATAGTTGCGATTGGCTGGCGGCCTCGGGATTCATGGTTCCCGGCCGCGGCAATTTGGGCGGGAACCGCAACCGGGGCGGGGGACGGCGGCCCCGCGGCGGGTCAATGTACGTCAGACGCTTGCAGTAAAGGAACTTCCGCCTTCCCTGGCGTCACGATCAGGACGCGTCCCCTCGTGGTTGGTATGGATACCTGCCCAACCGGGGCGACGGGTTGCTCTTACAGCCCGACCGTATTGAACCCCGCGTCCACGTAGAGGTTCTCGCCGGTGACGCCGCTGGAGAGGTCGCTGAGGAGGTAGACGGCGGTCTTGCCGACTTCGTCGCCGTCGATGTTGCGGTGGAGGGGGGCCTTGTTCTCCATGTGGGCGAACATCTCGTCGATGCCGCCGACGGCCATGGCCGAGAGCGTCTTGACGGGGCCGGCGGAGATGGTGTTGACGCGGATGTTCTTCCGGCCGAGGTCGAAGGCGAGGTAGCGGGCGGTGGATTCCAGGGCGGCCTTGGCGACGCCCATGACGTTGTAGCCGGGGACGACCTTCTCGCTGCCGAGGTAGGTCAGGGCGATGACCGACCCGCCTTCGGGCATCAGGGGCAGCGGCGGCGCGGGTCAGGGCGATCAGGCTGTAGGCGCTGATGTCCAGGGCCTGCTTGAAGACGTCGCGCGGCGTGGATGTGAAGACGCCTTCGTCCTTCTTCAGGTAAGTGCGGTCGGCGAAGGCGAGGCTGTGGACGAGGAAGTCGATCGTGCCGAACTGCTCCCTGGCGCCGGCGAAGAACTTCTCGATCGATTCGTCGTGCGAGACGTCGCAGGGGTGAAGCCAGGCGTCGGCGAAGCCGTTCTCCTCCATCGCCTTGCGGACGCGGCGTTGGGATTTCTCGGGATTGTCCATCGGCAGGAAGCCGAAGCCGCAGTTCGCGCCTTGCTTGATGGCGTGGCTCGCGATGTGCGTCGCGATGCTGCGGTCGTTGGCGATGTTGAGGATCAGTCCTTTTTTCCCGTCGAGCAGGCCCATGAGTTCTCCTGGTAGTTGGCAGTTACTTTAGTGGCGAGCGGGGCGGCGGACAAGGCTCGCCCGCCGCCACCGCCGAAGCGGACTCAGCGTTGTCACTTCTTCCTTGCCTTGGCCTCTTGGAACAAGTTGGGGATGTCCTTCCACTTCCCACATGCCGCTTCTTCAGTGAAGATCATTCCCTCGTGCACCACATCGTTGGAGTTCTTGAGGTGCATCCAAGTCATGACCACTGCCTGCGGGTGCCTGATCCGGTATCGGTGGTGTAGTCGATGTGGCCGTTCCACTCCATCGAGCGAACGGCGGAGCGATTGACTTGCGACCAGACCTCGATAAACCGCTCCTCGCTGACGCGGGACCTGAATCTGTCGCTGAACATCCGGTAGGCATTATGGTAGTGGCGGTCGACCTGGATCATGCGGTCTGTGGGCCCCAAGTCGGTTGAGTAGTCGGTTCCGGAGTGGCCGTGCCGGCCTCGGCAATTTCTTTTCCCAGCTTCTGGATGATCGTGCAGATCGTACGCGTTTCCGGCGCGTAGGTAATGGCGGTCACAGCGTCGGCAGCGAGCGTGCCTCCGCCGATGAGCAGCGCCAGGGCGATGCCCGTGGCCGCCAGGCCTTTTCCTTTCTGGGCGCCGTTGCTGCACTGGATTCGCTCCAGGCCATCAGAGCGGTGACGACGGCCGCCAATGGGATGATTTGCAGCAAGGCATAGCCGAGGAGGGGCACGAACACACTGAAAAACCCCAGGATCACAGAGGCGATGGCGAGCGTGTTGATGGCGACGTAATCGCCGCTGCCGACGCCGGCCGTGGTGGACATCTTGGTAAGCCGGGAAAATGCGTCGTCCTGTTCGGCTGGAAGGGGGCCAGAAGAGGTTTGCGGTCGTAGGTTGGGCATCGTTGATGTTCCGCCGCCGTCAAGGCACCGGCAAGCCAAGGGCGGGCTCGAGGGGCCTCGAAATTTTTTCTGAGGTTATCGGATCAAGCCGATGGTGCCGCCGTGCAAAGACATTATCGCTCATCCGGCCACGGGCTCAAGCGATCGGCCCGGACGTCCGATCACAACTTTCGTAGTTGCTGGCGTCCGGCGATCCGCCGCACCGCCAGCAGCATCGGTTTCGCTCCGTTCCCGCTCTTTGGAACCAGTCAACGAAAAGGTGCCATGAACAAACGTCAACTCATCGAGGAAATTCGGAAGCACAACATTACCGCCCAGGCCGGTTTCCTCGCCCAGTTCGACGAGGATGCGCTTCGGCAATATCTCGAGCACCTCGAAGAAGCCTGCAAGCAGCGCATCCGCTTCAACATGTCCCTTTATGTTGACGCCGACTTGCGCATGGTGAGCTGAATCAGTGGACTCTCACCGCTTGCCCGAGTAACGTCGATTTGGATGATCGTTCTGGGCATCACCGATCACGTGGAGGGCCCGCGTGATTGGCCATCGGGCGAGATTTACGCGGAGGTGGCGGCCCAGACCGAACTGGCCGACGGGCTCGGTTTCGAATACGCCTGGTTCGCCGAGCATCACGCTCACGTGCACCAGGGCCACCTGCCGGTGCCTCTCCTGCTCGCCCTGCACCTGTGCGGGCGAACCCAGCGAATTCGCCTGGGCTCGGCGGTCATCTGCCAGAACCTCCATCACCCGCTGGCGGTCGGCGAGCAATGTGCCGTCGCGGACCTGCTCATGGGCGGGCGCAGCGCCTTCGGGTTCGGCAGCGGCAGCACGCCGGAAGAGTTCGGCCTTTTCGGACTCCAGGTTACGGAAGATACCGAGCGTCATCATGCATTCGAGGCCGCCATGGGGCAGGTCCTCTCCGGATGGCAGAGCAGGTCCGGCGTCACCCCCCTGCTGCCCCTGCCCGGGCCCGACCGGGGGTTCCGCTGCCGGGTGGCGGTGAACAGCGTGGCGGCGGCGGGAATCGCCGGCCGGCTGCGAATGAACATGCTCTTTTCACATTTGCGGACGCCGGAGCAGTACCGCCATATGTTGCCGCCTATCGCACCGCGGGCGGCGGCGGCCTGGTGGCGGCCAACCGTCCGGTTCACGTCGCCAAAGACGACGCGACGGCATTCGCTCGGATCGAGCCCGCCTTGAGGTCGCTATGGTGCCGCTTTCAAAGTGAAGGCAAAATTGCGGCCGGCCTGAGGGAGCCCTCACGCGTTTCGGAGCTTTGCCCACACCCCATCAACTTCATCGTCGTGCTGCCGGAACGGTCGCCCGGCAACTGCTGGAGTTGGCATGTACTGTGCGTCGACGATGTCGCGAACCTGGAAGTGCGCTGGCCGGGATTGAGTTGCGAAGCAACGCACGATTGTCTGGAACTGCTGGGGCGGGAGGTCAGGCCGCTGCTCGGGAAATAATCACCGCGGGTCACGGATCAATACCTGAAGGCGTTCGGCGAGCGGCGGGCGAAAGCCGATCACACCAACTGGCGTCGATGAGTCCGAGTTCCAACATGTCCAGAAGGTGTGTTCTTGGTCCTTGGTCCGAAAAGCCGTTAACTTGACTGCGCACTAAGGCCTCGAGACTAAGCACTCGAAAATCTTTGGCCTCTTGAGATTCGGAAACGTCGGGATTGGCGGCCGGTTCATCCGGGCGGACCATCTCCCCTGCGAAGATGATATGGACGTGCCGCGCGCGTCCGATGCGCCGTTGGCATCAAGGAAAAGATCGATCCCCGCTGAATGGCGGTACACAAACCCCGCCCTTTCAAGTGGGCGCTTGTGCACCCTGTCCAAGTCGGCACGACGGATCAGGATATCAACGTCTCGGGTGTTGTGCATGGCCCCCCTCATCAACCTGGGCCACCCACACCGCTACTGCGTTTCCGCCAGCAACGGCATAATCGATCCCCGCGACCCGCAAGGCGGCCGTGGCTTTCAGCAGCCTTTCGTGATCTTTTCCCACGGCACGTACCATCCTGTCCAGTGTGTCATCGCGCAGGTGAGTGGTTGCCATGGCCAAAGCATAACACGCGTCCGCGTAGTTGATCACCATAAGTGGATCAAGCGCTTTGCGACGATTTGCTCATGAAACTGCGGTTCAAGTTGTCGGGATTGCCAATACGCCTACTCTGCACCGCCGGCACTTGCGGTCGGGGCTTTGGCGGCCATGCTCGGCGGGACAACTTCCGCGGCGACGCTGCCATTGACGGTTGCAGGGTCTACGGCCTCCGTCACGGTTGGGGTGATTACTTTCAGGTTGAGCTGCCCGTCAGGCGTGATATCGCCTTTGACGCCGATGAATTGCCCGAGCATCTCGGGGTACTTCGGGGTCGGCGGGTGCGGAAATAGACGATGGTTCGCCCGGTGGCCGGGTCCGTCAGACGATAGAGGATCGTTCGCAAATGCGGCCGGGCCATTGCCAACCTGCAGAGTGCTGGGACGGAGCATTCCGACGGCGGCATACAGGCGAACATCGATCTTCTTGATGGGCGCTGTTCGATTTCCGTTCCCTCGGCGACCTGGGCCTGCAGCTTGGATGCCTGCTCCGTCTGCTGCTTCTGGAAGGCGAGGAACTGCTCGCGGGCCTCGGCGCGGGCCTTGAGCGTGGCGGCGCGGGCATCGGCCATTTTGCGAGTTGGTTCGGGGACCGTGGACGAAGATGCAAGGCCCTGATAGCCCGCCAGCAATGCGTCGATCGGTTGGTCGGTCAGCGGCATGCCGCTGGCGGCGGAGAAATCCGCTTCCAGCTTTTGAAGCCGGGTGACCGTGTCCAAGCCGCTCGGACCGGTGGCCGGCACTTCCTCGGCAACCGTTTCCGAGGGGAGCGTTTGCGGCTGTTGGATTCGCGTCGGTCTGGTCACCTCGCGCTTCGGTCGGCGTGGGTGGTGGACTTCGGGGTTGTCGGATTCTACGGTCGTCAGGGGCCGTGGCGGGTCGGCCGGGCGTTCGCCGGACTTGGGCAGCACGCGCAGGGGGTTCACCTCGTCGGCCTTGATGTACAGGTAAGCCGACTTCGGGGGGCCGGATCTTAAAGTACTTGTTTTCCTCACCAAAAATCGTTACGTCCTGCCCCATATCCAGCTTGGTCTGGATGGCCCACTGCACTGCGGCTGGGCGGAACTCCCGCCCGGATGATCAGGGTGGGGGTGGTTACCTTGCCGTTTTTTCCGTCGCCAAACTTATTGACGAATGCTTTCTGCACCTATGAAAAGCTTCCTTCGGGCGGCTGGATCTTCAGCCAGTTCCCCTTCTTTGCCATCACGACAACGGTCGCGCCCTTTTCGATCTTCTGGGTCGGGTAAAAGGTGTCGCTTCGGGCCGCTGCGGACGTAAGTGTTGTCGATGACCACGCCCTCGAAGCTATGCTTGGCGTTTTCGATTTCCGGTGCTGGGATTGGCCGCCTGGGCGCGGCAGAGGCTGTCGGCAGGGCCGACGTCGCGGCGATTGTCACCGGCAGCGAAGCTGCCAGCAACCAGGCGCGATGCCAACTGACGAAAACGTGGAGTACGAGAGGTATGCGAATACTCGGTGGGAATGCTAGATGATTTGTGACCGACATCCATGACGGCACCTCCATGTGCAAGCCAGGGGAAGCTCTGCTATGCCGCATTTTCGCCCGTACGCTGCTCCTGGGTTTGGCTCCCGGGTGGCTCGGTCTGTCGACGACCTGCCTACACCATTCTGTCCCGTAAATTCGCCTCAAAAGACCCATTTGACTTCTTGTCACAACCGATGGGCTGGTAGTGTTACCAAAAGCAATCTAAAAGTAAAGAAAATGCGTCCAATAAATCATGGGAGGAGAAAGCTGCCCGATTTGCCCGACTCGTGGAAGACCGTTCTGGGCGACGAATTGCAAAGGCCCGATTTCGAAGCAGTCGAGCATTTTGTTGCAGAAGAACTGTGAGAGGTGGAATGGTGTTCGGCCCACGGGTTGCTACCGAGTTCGATTCGCGCCGATCGCGGCACACGCACGCCGCTTTCGCGGAGCAGAGCCGGCGGGGAAACGCCCGAGTTCTTCTGGGCGACTGAGGCTACCTAGGCGGGCAGCATGAAGGACGGCGTACCTTCAGGCGCACCGTTAGCTGACGGCCAGTTCTTCTTCTTTCTTCAACTTGGCGATGTGGTTCGCCAACTCATCTTCGCTCGCCCACCCCGCGAAATAGAGCCGAAGCATCTCGACGGTCCGCAGTGTCGGCTTGCGACCGGCCCAGAGCGTGATCAACATGCAGGCGATCATCGCCATGTAGACCTGTATCTGGATCCCGTTCTCCCGATGGCTGATCAGGTGCCGGCAGCCCAGGACATGCTTGAAGAACCTGAAGAAAATCTCTACTCCCCAGCGGCAGCGATAGATTACGCGATGACTTCAGCCGGCAGGTCCAGTAGATCCGTGACGATGAGCAGGAACTTGCCTTGCTCGGGGCCATGCCTGCCGTTGCGGATGCGTTTGCGGTGCGGCTTGCAGGCGATCTTGATCAGCCGCAGCGGCTGCTTGAGCTCCGCTCGCTTGCTGTCGCTCCCCAACTGCACGATCTCGTCGCTGATAACCTTGGCCGCCGTGGCTTCGGGGGTCAGCGCGTTGTTCGATCACTTCGTAAACGCTGTTGTCGCGGATGCGGCAGACCAGGTGCGACTTGACGTTAATAATGTCCTGGAACAGGAAGCTGAAAAGGTGACATCCTTCATTTCTCGTAAGTCCGCCGTAATTTCTGACAGATGGAGGTCACCCTTTCAGTTCTCGGCGTCCACGCGGTGCCGCCGTTGGTGCCGACGTCTTCGCTGGCGGTCGGGCGGTCCGCCGCGTCGAAGAAGTTTGCGGAGTAGCTCACGCGAGCCGCCGGGCCGCCGGCGCCGGAGGGCGCCGAGAGCGCCGGTGGCGCTGAATCGCCGGGAAGCCGGTCGCTTTGAATCGCCTCGATGGCGTTGCCGTCGCCGTCGAGGACGGTTTTCGCCTGGCTCACCACGACGTCGTTGGCCACGCTGCTTGCGTCGGCATAGTCCGTCAAGGGCGTGCCGCCGTTGTCCGTCGGTATGAGTAGCTCGTCACACGCCACGATTAATCCGCGTTCTCATCTTCACTTGCCATCAGTCCTCCACGGCCCCGCGGCCGTCCGGGCTTTCAGTGTGTCTAATGCGCCGCGTACGCCGCGGCGACTATTGTGACAAATCCTGTGCATTGCGAGCAAACCATATGCTGGAAGTCCGAATTCCGTGGATCAAAGGTGGATGTCACCTTTGCAGCGTCTGTCACCTTTGCAGCGTCCTTTGCACTACAGTGCTCCCGTTAAATCGGGTCCAGGTCTCCGGCTCCCGTGCCTCCGAAATATGAAATCCCGTTATCCAGCCTCCCCTTATCTGGCCTCGCGGTCCTCCTTTTTATGCTGTGCGCTGTTCAGTCCGCCGCCGCTCCCGCATTCCGGGCACCTATTTGGTGTCGCACGGGAGATCGTAACCGCAACGCGTACAACGCCCGCGAGGACTGGATCTAAGCCGAATCCTCGCCCGGATAATACGTACGGTCACCGCCGAAAGTACGCCGACGGCGACGACAACGAAGACCACAAAAACACGGGTCGCCCGGCTCGGGAAGGAAATCGCGAACTTGGGCAATCGCGAACGCGCAGGCA
>CAWIEK010000016.1:0-184328 GCA_963835065.1 uncultured Chthonomonadaceae bacterium
GGTGAAGGTGTAGGAAAGGTCATCGCCCCAATGCACGCTCACGTTGCTTGACAGCCCGAACCCGCCGCCGCTGACCAGGTAGAGGTCGTAGCTGTGCGTCCACTTCTGCCCCACTTCGCCGTTGTGCGTGGACTGGCTGTTGTGGTAGAGCGTGAACTCGACGGGAAAGCCGCCGCGTTGTGTCCAGCCGACAAGGGGAACACTGGTGAGTTTGTTGCCGTTGCCGGTGTTGGTTCCGGCGACGTTGCCTTCCCAGGGGAACGTGGAACCGGAGGCGAAACTCACCGATGTGGGATGAAAGCCGCCTTGTGCCCCCACCATCTGCCGCATTTCTGCCACAGACAACGCGCGAACGCCAACCCGCTTCACCGGGGCAGGGTGCGCCAGCACTTGCGCAGGCGTGGCAAGCAGCGCCATCCATGCGAAGACAAGCGACATAAGCAGGGCAGTGCGCCGCAGCCAGAGG
Organism: uncultured Chthonomonadaceae bacterium; assembly: GCA_963835065.1. GTDB lineage: Bacteria > Armatimonadota > Chthonomonadetes > Chthonomonadales > Chthonomonadaceae > CAWFQB01. Next base: position 467 of record CAWIEK010000016.1, read on the forward strand.
GGAGAGCGGGGCGGCGAAGAAGCCTTGCGCCTTACGAAGTGGTCGGCACAAAGGTTGTGCCGCCCTGTTGACGAAGAACCTGTCATGAGTCCTTCCTTTCTCCTGTCGTCGTGACAGGAAAGGAACCTGCGGAACACGCCGCAGATGAACGGGGACAACGACCAACAGTGCCGTTGCCGGGTTGACAGGCCGGAAGCGCTCAGGTACAATCTTGGTTGAGCCTTCGGGCCATAAGGCCGCTTCCTCTCCTCCTTATTCTTGACGGGAGGGGGAGGAGAGGGCGGTTTGTTGACTTCGATTACAATGCCGAAGCCACATCGGTATAACTCAGAACAAATCTACTTGCGAAATAAGCACTGCAGAAGCAGGTAGCCACTGCAAAGCCTCAGAAGCCGCTCTTGGGAAATGGTTTCTTCCTGCGCGTGGTTGGGATCGTGAATACGGACGGTTCCGCTTTCTCCCCTGCCCTGCATCTCCTCAACAAGTACAAAATGATTGCTGTTGACGTAAGCCAACGCGGGCATGTCCACGTCCGGCAAGGCTTCGCGGCTGACCTGCACTCCTTCTGCCTGCAACCCTACCGCTTTCGCCGCCTGCGCCAAGTCCTTCCACACTGCTGCCCTGCTCCGTCGTGCCTGCAAGCTGTCGTAGCTGCGGCAGGGTTGCCTTACACGCCAACTGTTCACACGCCAGCAACAGGGCGCGTGGACCACAATCGGCGTTGGTGGCTGGTGGCTGGTGACTGGTGATTGGAGTTGCTGTTCTCTGTTGCCTGTTTCCTGTTCCCTTGCTCACCGGCAGTCCGGCGTCTTTGAGGCACAGGTCGCGTTGTTCTTCCACAAAGGCAAGCTGTTCGGGTGTCAGGGAAGAAGACGCGGCGAGTTGGGAAAGAAGGTGAGCGGCGGAACGGAAGTCACGAAGTTTGCAGGCTTGCTGCGCTTGTCGGTACAGGGGAAGAGACTGCACGACTGCAAGGGCATTTTGCTGTGAGGACGTGACGAGCGCGGCAGGCGTGGTGCGGCGTGGAGACGCGGCGTTTGTAGCGGAGGCAGGCGCAGGAGCCGTTCGGGAGCAGCCGACAAGCAGGGGCAGTCCGCAAAGCAGAGCCGGGAACCAAGCGTAACGAGGCATTGTACGAACAGGATAACCGACCATGCACCACCGTGACTTTCCTAACGACACACGGGTGAACAAAGCAAGCAAACACAATCCTGATGAACAACAAGGCGGCAAAACAGCGAATGGATGATTTTGGAATTGCAATCAGGAAGCGTCCTGCGTTGGTGCAAAAGCGGCTTCGAGGATGATAGGTACGGCGAACAGCAAGGATACGCCGAAAGTAGTACAAACGCGAACAACTTGTAGAATGTAGCACGGCCTCGCTGCTTTGTCAAGGCCGTTTATAAAAAATTTCCTGCGTTTTTGCTGCCTATCCCCGCGTTCTTTTGTGAAGACCCAAGTTTGGTTCAATCTCCTTCAGAAAAAACAGGCTTCGCGTAGGCTTGCAATCCGGGCTTACAGGCGGAAGAGGCTGTCGCTGAGGCCGATGTTGACGCGGGTTTTGCTGTAGGCGGTTTCGCCCGCTTTCTGGTTCTCGTTGTTGTAGAGTTCGATGCGCGTGGGGAAATACACGCCGGGGGCGACTTCCTGCGGATCGCGGTACAGCCACACGTCGCGCAGCTTGCCGCCCCGCGTGTCCTGCAGGTACTCCTCGCGCTTGAGCGTGAGCTTGGTTTTGGGGTCTATCCAGACGATGCGGTGGGACGTGTCGAGGCTGCGGTCTTTGAAGGTGATTTTGAACACGGCGCACGGGATGCCCTCAAACGTTCGCTCGCCGATAAACTCCCCCTGCGCATACGTGAGATAGTAATGTGAGATCAGGCCCACGTCGAGCAGGCTTTTGCGCTTGCCGGGAGCCGCGCCCAAATCTTCGTTCTTTTTGATGCCGAGCGACAGGCGGACGCTCTGCTTGTTGTCGTTGATAATCAGGCTGGCATGGTTCGCGCCGATCACGCCATCGGCGCGAAACTTGTTTTCTTCCTTGTAGCGGATGTGGACGTTGCTTTTCAGTTGGTAGATCAGCCCCGCGTCCCGGTCAATCTTGCGGGCGGCGTTATCGTCGTGGAAGGTCGCCTTCATTTCCGTCTCGAAGTCTTCCAATTTGGAAACTTCGTAATCGCTGAGTTTACTGCTCAAAGGCGCGCGGGGCGCGGCAAAGGCCATCGTATCACGGCGCGGCGCGATCAGCCCGCTTCCCAACAGGGCGAACACTCCCGCCAAAACGCCCAACCGGGCCGAACGCATTGTTACCGACATAGCAAAACCTTGAAAAACCTTTCCTGTAAAATCCTGGATCACGGCTATAAGTCTACGGTTATAGACTGCCTTATTTCCCGCTTGTTACCATTAGTTGCGCCTGCGTGTTTAGCCTGTCCAGCTTGGGTTCGGCCACGGCGCTATCCATGTATACGCTTGCCAATCCGGCCATGCTGCCTTGATTTCTCGGAGCAGCCAGTCGCCGGCAATTGTGGTGGAGTTTTCGTGCGTGGCGTATAGAAGCCAATCCAACTCGTCCGTACACCAGTACCGCTCCGGCCATGCGCTGGTCGGCTTCCAAAGCGACAGTTCCATCTCCCGGTCCGGTTCTCTGCCAAATTCCCAAAGTTCATAAACGCGCGGAATGTCCCTTCGGGCGAGTATCTGTTGCAGGGCGGCATACCCCAACTGATCGCGGACGGCGCGGGAGTCCAGCACAATCAACTCATAAGGAAACTCGTACTTCTCGAACGGAACCCACCACTGCCCGTAATCCCCCAACGTTCCCGCAGTGTTGCCATAAGATGCTGACTTTCCTCCGGCAGCAGGGTGCGCCGATAGGGAAGCGGCTCGACGCGCCAGTGTTTCCAATCCTTTTGCGCGACGAATTGGCGCAGGCTGTCGGTAAAAAGATCGCGCTCTGCCTGCATCGCGGGCAGATAGGGAGGCTTTTGCCATGACTTCTGCGCGGTAAATTGGTTTTGCGCCGAACTGCGCGGTTTCCATCAGCCGCGCCGCCGCGTGTCCGCGTGAACGGAAATCAGCGGGTGTCAGGCGCTCCACTTCCACAAGGATGGCCTGTAGGACGAGGCGGCGGCAGCCATACGTAACGTCCTTGTCCGCGCCTGCCGCTTTTGCCTGATCGTACTCCTGTTTGAGCGCGGCGAGACGGTTCAGGCAGCAGTGGCGGGCAAAGGTGTGAACGGCTTCAATGGGTTTCATGGGAGTGTGATGTTGGTATAATGAGGGTGGATGTGGAGAGGCAAAAAAAGAGAGGGTAAGTTTGGCGACTTAGCCCTCTCTGTTCAACTCTTCGCGTATGCGCGGTACGGTTCAGGCGCGCATACCGCGTAAGGACATTCGCGTCTCACCGCGATGTATCCCTGTGGCAGCGCCGTAAGGAGAAGATATGGAAACGATCTTCCATGTCCTGGGCATCGTGTATTACACGATGGCGATTACTCACCTTGTCTCTGACTACATCCAGAAGAACAAGGCTAAAGAGTAGGCCCTAGCCCGCAGCCCCGTCAGGAACTCTACTTCTTGGCGGGGTTTGTCTCAACCTGAGATATCCGCATACGCACAAGAACTTGCGTTCTTACAGTGTTATTATATCACAAAATGGTCATTTCTGGAGGCAGGAAACGAGCAGAACCGTTTAATTTTTCGCAAACATCTCTTAAACGCTTCGACGCCGGAGTACCTGACCGGGATGCGCCCCCGTGATTTTGTTGTTGTCCAGCACGGGCGTTCCGTTCACCAGCACGTAGGGCAAGCCGACGGGCGGGGAAGCGGGATTTGAGATGGTGGCGGTGTCCTGAACGGCCTGCGGGTCGAACAGCACAATGTCCGCTTTCTTGCCCGGCGCAATCTGGCCGCGATCCGCAAACCCCATGCGCTTGGCGGCAAGCAGCGTCATTTTGTGGATGGCCTGCTCCATTGTCAGGATTTTGCGTTCGCGGACGTACACGGCAAGGATGCGGGGGAAACTGCCCGCGCCGCGTGGATGCGTGGGGCGCAGCGAGCCATCCGTGCAGAACATCAGGCGCGGGCTGGCGACAAACTTATCCAAATCCCCTTCCGTCATGGCCGTCACAACAACGCTTTCCCGCCCCGTCGCGCCCTCGCCATGCGTTTTCTGTACGATCTCCTGAATGATGGACACGGCATCCCGGCCCGTTGACTGCGCAATGTCGGCAATGGTCTTGTCTTTCCACATCGGGTCGGGCGTGTACTCGGTCAGGCGAACGTGTTCCGGCCCGCCCACTTCCGCCAATCCCTGCTGCCAGAGCGCGCGGTTGTTCCAGTCGCGGGAGGGGATCAAGACGGTAATAGTGGACTGCCAGTAGAGATACGGGTACACGTCCGCGCTGATGTCCAGCCCCTCCCGGTTCGCGTTTTCGATGCGCTGGAGAACGGCAGTGCGCATGGCCCCAACTCGGCGCGGTATCCAGCTTGATATGCGAGATTTGCGCGGGCAATTTGGCGCGGCGGGCGATAGTAATCAGTTCCTCAAACGATTCTTCCGCCTTGTCGCCTTCGTCGCGCACATGGCTGATGTACAAGCCGCCATGCCGTCCCGCGATTTCCGAACAGGCAACAAGTTCGTCCGTCGTGGCGTAAAACCCCGGATCGTATTCCAGCCCCGTAGACAGTCCCAAGCCGCCCGCTTCCATTTCCTGCGCAACAAGCGAGCGCATCTTTTCCAGTTCGCTGCTCGTGACCGGGCGCTTGTAATCGGTTCCCGTCGCCGCGCCGCGCACCGTGCCATGCCCGACGAAACTGGCGATGTTGAGCGCAACGTGTTTGGCTTCCAATTGCGCGAACCAGTCTTTGAGGGGCAGATGCGAACTTCCGTCCTGCCCGACAACGGATGTGGTAATGCCCTGCCGAATGTGGGTTTCCGCGTCGGGGTTTTCCAATAGCCCGCCGTCCACATGGCTGTGCGTATCTATGAAGCCCGGAGCCACGATCAGCCCCGTCGCGTCAATCACGCGCTCGTCCTTGCGCGGTTTGAATTTGCCGATACCCGCTATCCGCTCGCCCACAATGCGAACGTCCGCCCTGCGACCCGGCTTGCCCGTTCCATCCACAACCGTTCCGCCCGTAATCAGCAGCCGATTGGACGCGGGTTCCACCGCCCAACTGTCAGCCGAAAGCCCCAACACGCCCCCTGCTGCCACGACCCGCAAAAACTCACCGCGCGATAAACTCATTTGTTGTTTTCTCCCTCTCTTGCCGCGCACACCTGCTGTTCAGGCTGCAAAGGAACTTTATGGTTCCATAGCGAAATGTCTGTCAACTCCGCTCTGGTTTGTATGCAGGTATACGCTACAGGAATGGCCGAGATTGCCGAAGTTTAGGCGATGGGCTGAACCCCTTCGCTGTATGGCCTGCGGCCCAGTGTCCTTCGGACACAACTTTGTAGACAGGGAATCTCTGTCCGAAGGACAGTCGGCGGAACGCCATCAAGCGAAGGGTTCAGTCCATCGCCTAAACCTGAAGGGAATAAAGAACCATCGAAAGTTTTCGTTTACTTTCGGGTATTATCTATTTAGCGCTATTAGAGTGGCAAGTGTTTGCGTTTGAGCGCGAATGGAAGAGCGAACAACGTTGCAACGAATGTCAGAGGAGACAAGAGAATGGAATTGAAATATCTGAAAGATTTGTGGAACGACGCGGATACGGCGGGCATGGACGAGCCGGAATTGCTGCGTTATCGCTCCAATTTGCTCGGCAGCGACAAGCGGCTGACCAATTTTGGCGGCGGCAATACGAGCGCGAAAATCCCGATGCAGGACCCGGTGACGGGCGAAACCGTTGATGTGCTGTGGGTGAAAGGCAGCGGGGGCGATCTGGGAACCATCAAGCGCGACGGATTTGCCACCCTGTATATGGATCGGCTCAATGCGCTGAAAAAGCAGTACAAAGGCGTCGCGTTTGAAGATGAAATCCCGGATATGTACCCGCTTTGCACCTTCGGCCTGAACCCCCGCGCCGCCAGCATTGACACGCCCCTGCACGGCTTTCTGCCCTTTGCGCACGTAGACCACCTGCATCCCGATTGGGCGATTGCCATTGCCGCCTGCTGCAACGGCCCGGAACTGCTTGCCACGCTTGCGGAAGAAACGGGCATCAAACTGGTGTGGCTGCAGTGGAAGCGCCCCGGCTTTGAACTCGGCCTGTGGCTGCAAAAAGCCGTAGAGCAAAACCCCGATATTGACGGCATCCTGCTCGGCAGTCACGGCCTGTTCACATGGGGCAACACAGGACGGGAAAGCTATCTGAATACCCTGCGCGTGATTGACGGCATCGGGCAGTTCGTCTTAAAGCGCGTGGAAGCGGACGGCGAACAGACGTTCGGCGGGCAAAAATATGCGACGCGCCCGGATGCCCGCGAACTTGCCGCCAGAGTGATGCCTGCCCTGCGCGGACAGGTCGGCCCCAACTTAGGCCACTTCGACAACAGCCCGGACGTGCTGCAATTCATCAACAGCCATCGGGGCAAGGCGCTGGCGTATCAGGGCACAAGCTGCCCGGATCACTTCGTCCGCACCAAAGTACGCCCGCTGTATGTGGAGTGGGACGCGCAAAACGGCAATGCGGAAGACATTTTAAGCGCCATCAAAACGGGACTGGCGCAGTACCGCCAAGATTACGCCGACTATTACGAAACCAACCGGGAAGCCAACTCGCCCGCCCTGCGCAATTCCAACCCGACCGTTGTACTGGTTCCGGGTGTCGGCATGTTCAGCTTCGGGCGCAATAAAGCCGAAGCCCGCATTACCGGCGAGTTCTACACCAACGCCATTCATGTAATGCAGGGAGCGACGGCGCTGCAGGAGAAGGGAGTAAGGGAGTAGGGAGTTAGGGGTAGGAACACCCCACACCCTACTCCCTACTCCCGCAACAGTGTTCGTTGGCGATGTGGAACTGCCCGCTGACCGGGTAGTGGACAACTATGTGGCGCTGACGCCCAAAGAAGCGTTTGGGATCGAATACTGGCTGCTGGAAGAAGCGAAATTGCAGCGGATGCCGCCGGAAAAGGAACTGAGCCGCAAGGTGGCGCTGGTGCTGGGCGCGGGGCCGGGGATCGGGCAGGCGGTCGGGGAGCGATTGGCGAAAGAGGGAGCGCATGTCGTGCTGGCCGACATCAACCCCGCCAACGCCGAAGAAACCGCAAGCGCGGTGCAGAAGAAGTACGGCAAGGAAACGGCGCAGGGCGAAACCGTAGACGCCACGAACCGCGAAAGCCTGCGGCAGATGCTCGACAACGTGAGTTTGCGCTACGGCGGCGTGGATATTCTGGTCATGGTGGCCGCTGTGTTCATCGCGCCGGACGCGGCAACGGGGCGTAACACGGATGAGCAGTGGAGCAAAACGTTTCAGGTGAACGTGTTAGGCTCGTACATGGCGGTAGACGAGGTGCAGAAAATCATGGCGGCGCAGGGCACGACGGCCAGTATCGTGCTGATCAGCAGCGCCAACGCGGTTGTGTCCAAGAAGGGCAGTCTGGCGTATGACACCAGCAAGGCGGCGGTCAATCACCTTGCCCGCGAACTGGCGATTGAGTACGCGCCCAAAATCCGGGTCAACGCTATTGCGCCCGCAAGCGTCGTGGAAGGCTCGCAGATGTTTCCCCGCGACCGCGTGATCGCCAGCCTGACCAAGTACAACATCGGCTTCGCGGAAAGCGAAACGACGGAAGCCTTGCGCGACAAACTTGCCGATTTTTACGCCAGCCGCACCCTGCTCAAAATTCCCGTCACGCCCGCCGCCATCGCCGAAGCCGCGTACCTCGCCGCCAGTCCGCGCCTTTCCCTGACGACGGGACAGGTGATTCCCGTAGACAGCGGCCTGCCTGAAGCCTTTCTGCGGTAACCTATTCCTTCAGGCGTGAGTAAACCTCCTTACTGATTTATGCGAAAATGAAACGCGCAGAACGGTAAGGAGGTATAAGGAGAATGAAATGCCATCACAGCGAGATGTTATGCGAACGTTGGTAACTCGTTTCGGCTGGAATGAGACTCGCGTTGTTGAGGAGTATGCCGATATGGAAAGGCGAGGTGAGGTCACGCGCATAAGCAACGATGATTAAATAACGCCTGAACAATACGCGCGAATTATGTGGAACGACGGAGTGCGCAAAGGGTGGCTGAGAAGGTCGTAGAAAGAAAACGGAGGCAGAACAATGGCAGACATGACATATATGCAAATCACGCCGCAGACAGATGCAGAGTACGAAGCGGCCATCGAGCAAATGTTAAGCGAAATGAAGCATTTACGTACGGTGATGGATAGCGATCAGGCGGAGATTGACCGGCTGAAAGTGGAAACTCAGGCTCTAAAAGCGGAAACGCGGGCTATGCTGACCAATTTGAAGGGAATGGTGCAGTCATGCTGAAGCCTGCCTTCGACTTCGGCAATAAACAGCATAATTTGGGAGAATAAACATGGCGAATCTGTTACTGGAATGTGAAACCGAACAAAGCATTGAGGCGCGGACTGTCCACGTTGGCGAACAGGCCATTCCGTTCGAGCGTTTTCTGGACATGGCGGAGGACCGATTCGTCGAACTCGTCAATGGCGTGATTGTGGAGAAACCAACGATACAACTGGATCATGAACGCTGTTTGCGCTGGCTCTATCAGGTAGCGGGACTCTACGCGACGAAACGTGGATTGGGCGAGATGTTGAGTTCGCGCATCATGGTCAAGACGGAAACCTTTGGCGGCAGAATGCCCGATTTGCTGTTCGTGAGGCAGGAAAACATCGCCATTGTGCAGCAAAAAGCCGTGCGTGGTACGCCGGATTTGGTGATTGAGATCGCATCGCCGAGCGACCGTCCCTCACATTTGCAAGAACTGGAAGCCGACTATTACTTGCTCGGCGTCCCGGAGTTAGTTTTTATCCATCTGAGCAAGCAGGAAATTCATCTGTTACGTCGCGGCGACACGGGTTACGCCAAAACAGTAATTACAGAGGGGCCGGTGACATTCGAGGCGTTACCCGGCCTGACTTTAGAGGCCGAATGGATACTGCGCGAACCCCGCCCCGATGGACTTGATACCCTCAACGCGCTGTTTCCACGATGACATGGATGCCGCCTGGCCTTTTGCCATTTACACTCGTATTACGTTCCCGCCGCCGCAGGCCGAAGAAGTACGAAACCATGAAAAAATTACGCTCTGCCCACCAAATCAGCGGCATGGTCGCCGCCGCCATCATTTTTGGCAGTATCCTCTTTAATAGCGTCGCCGCGTATGCCCAGACCATTACCGTCCAGTCCGGCAAACCGGGTGGCGTGTACAATGTCGGCGAAAAGATCGTCTGGCATCTCACGGTGACAGGGGATGGCGCGTCCAATGTCAGCAAGATTGCCTATGTCCTGAAGGAAGGACAGATGAAGGAAACCGGACGCGGCGAACTGACTCTCAAGGATGGCGCGGCAGACCTGGAAACGACGATGAGTACGCCCGGCAGCATTATGGCCTACCTGACGGCAACAGGCGAGTCGGGCAAACCAACCCTCAAGGAACGGGCCGGGGCGCTGGTCGCGCCGGAGCAGATCAAGCCCTCCGCGCCCCCTCCCGACGATTTCGACGCCTTCTGGAAGTCCAAAGTCGAGGAACTGCACAAAGTTCCGATGAATCCGATCCTTACGCCGGGTGACAGCGGTTCCGACACTGCGGACTACTGGAAGATCACGCTGGACAACATTCGGGGTACGCATATTCAGGGGCAGCTTTCCCGGCCTAAGGGGGATAAGAAGTACCCGGCGCTGCTGATCGTGCAGTGGGCGGGCGTTTACCCACTCCAGAAGAATTGGGTGACGCAGCATGGCGCGGAAGGCTGGCTGACGCTGAACATCAACGCGCACGACCTGCCCATTGACCAGACGCAGGCGTTCTACGACGATGCCCTGAAAACGAAACTGGAAAAAAACTATACTGCCATTGGCAACGAGGACAGGGACAACAGCTACTTTCTGCGAATGTACCTGTCCTGCTATCGCGCCATTGAGTATCTGAAGAGCCGGCCCGACTGGGACGGCAAGACGCTGGTGGTGATGGGCACCAGCCAGGGCGGGCTTCAGACGCTGATGATCGGCGGGCTGTATCCCGGCAAAATATCGGCGCTGATCGCCAATGTCCCCGCCGGGTGCGATCAGACGGGACCCGTCATTGGACGACAGGCGGGCTGGCCTATGTGGTGGTGGCAGACGGCGAACCGGGACATCGTCAAGGTGCGCGAAACGTCGCGCTACTACGACGTGGTGAACTTCGCCAGCCGGATTACAGCCCCAACTCTTGTCGCGACCGGCCTCATTGACGAAACGTGTCCCGTTCACGGCGTCTGCGCGGCGTTCAACCAGATGAAAGGCCCCAAAGAACTGGTCGTGATGGAGCGGTCGGACCATCAGGGCCACAACAACTCACAGGCGCCCTACTATAATCGCTCCTCGGCATGGCTGCGAGAATTATCCAAAGGCAATCCGCCGCCCGCGCATTAAAGAGCAACCTTGTGACTCTCAAACGAACTGCTATGAAACTTGAGCAACAACTTGCATCCCTGGCCGAACTTGGCTTCAGACTCAACGAGGGAGTTAGTGTCGGTGACTTCCTCAAGGAGTTTGATCGCGAAGAGTATGAAAAGCAGCCCTTTGACCTTCTCCTGTTCGTTCTTGGCGGGCAGGTGGAGCGCGAGTATGGTTGGCAATGCATTTGCTCACGGGTTTGGAATTTCGATACCGAGTGTATCGAAAATCCGGGCGATTATGTACATATCGTTAAACGCTTGTGCGAAGTTGCTGGCAAGCCTGATTATCTTACCGATGTCAGCGATTTCGTTGATCTGGACACTGGCGAAGCCTGGCTAAAATATACCGTAAATGGGATACAACGAAATTGGAACGTTGAAATCAATGACGATTGGGTGGACATGCTTACAGTTGCTTACGTCATGGATGATATTGAACAGGATGATTTTCACTTCTTTTTCAAGGACAATGGGCAAGCGATGATACTATTCTATCTTGATCCAGCCAGCGCTGTAGAGTTGAACAAATTATCAAACAACGCCCTGGAACCCGTTCTTAACTCCTGATACTTCGCTTCCGGCAAACGCTCCTCTTTTCCACAGCGCTATCAGCGCATGGTAGCGCTGCTATTCCTGTTCGTTCCAATCCTGATTGATTTGCTCAAGAAGCTGGGCTTCGGACAATTTTGGCGCGGGCGTTGCTGCCAGCGAAGTGGCTAACAATCCGGCGGCGAGTTCCTCTTTTTTGCGCCCTTCCTGAAGGCTGCGTTCCTGCAAGCGGTTCTCGGTCAGGCTGTCCAATTCAATAGTCAGGGTAGACATGGGGTTTCCTCTCCTGCGCTGAATAGGCAACTTCATTTCGACTCCATCATTCCACAGGCGGCGGATGTTTTCCGGCAAGAAGCAGCAACTCGCGTAAATTGACCACGCCTTCGCGGTTAAGCAGCAGATGTGCCACTGTAGCGCGTCCAGTCGGTGTCAGTCCCAACATCGTCAGCGTGTCTTCACTCAAACAAAAATGCTCTGCCCACCGATGTTGGCGCGGATCATAGAGGGGTGCCATTTCCTGCGTCAGCGGGTCTATTGCTTCTGTACTGACGAACTTCTGATTGTTGCACTGCTGACAGGAAAGCGCCAAATTTTCAGGCAGGTCACTCCCCTGCCGCGATACAGGCACAATATGCTCAACGGAAAATGCGTTCGGCGAATGTGATTCGGGACTTAGGCAGTATTCGCATCGAAAACGGGCGCGTTCTTTAACATGTTGCCGAACACTGGCCTTGACGCGAGGATTAGGCATGGCGTGGCCCAACCCCTAGAAGTTTCATTAACTCCTCGAAACCACACCCCCATAATTGCGACAGTTCCCAAACGGCTTTCAGCCGCCTGGCATGGTGAACTTCAATTTGATTGCCCGATTCAAGCAGTTCCGCGTATTCTTCGAGCGTAATGGTTTCGGCCCGCCGCTTTCTGCTTAGTTTGCGATAGCGCTTCCAATGCGTGTCGGACAGTTCTTCACGCGCCACGCGCAGCAGATTTATTTCCTGTGGCGTGAGACGTTTATCTGAATGTGTCGCGTTCGCCAGAAGATGAGCCGCAACTTGTTCGATAGCCGTTCCTTCTTTCGCGCTGATGTGAGATAAATTTTGCTCTGTCGCTTGGTCCAATTCAATGGTCAGGGTAGACATGGGAGTTCCTCTCTGGTCGGTCTCTGAAAATAGTATACTTACAGAGAACGCGAAAACCACCGATTTAGTTCTTTTGAAGTGATTGGTACGATGACGAAATAGTTGCTCTGCCGTGTTTGGAGAGAATAAACCCGCGTGACAACTTCCGGTTTCTGACCGCTTGCAAGGAGTAGCACAAGGTGTGCGGCGCAACCCAACGCGCCCGAACACAATTCCCTCATCAAGATAAACAAAGGAGACAGCCATGAAAGCAGCGCCCCCTATTGTTGACCGTGAGATTTGGAATGCCGAACTCGCCGCGCTCCGGGTTCGGGAAAAGGCCCACACCCGCGAGGGCGACGCCATCGCCGCCGCGCGCCGCCGGCTGCCGATGGTCGAGGTGGATGCGGCTACGCTGGTCATAGGAAAGTCCGGCGCAATCTCGCTGCTCGAAACGTTTGAAGGCCGCTCCCAACTGTTCGCGTCTTACCACATGTGGCACACGGGCCTCCCCGCCGCCAGGCAATGCGAAGGCTGCACGTTCAACTCCGGCCAGGTGCGGGAGTTAGCGTACCTACACGCGCGCGACGTCACATACGCCGTCTTCTGCGAGGGGCCGTACGACGAGAGCAACCGCTACCGCGAGTTCATGGGATGGGAAATGCCGTGGTATTCCGTGCCCGATACGTCGGCGGAGCGGCTGATCGCCGGACGTCATTTCGGGATGAAGGTGTGCTATCTGCGTGAAGGCGACCGCGTGTTCGAGACATATTGGACCACCGCGCGTGGGTGCGAAGTGATGAACGGCAGCTTCGGGATGCTCGACATGACCGTCTACGGCCGACAGGAGCATTGGGAGGACTCGCCCCCAGGCTGGCCGGTAATCTACGGCCCCCACAGCAATTCGTACCGGCTCATGGAGGATGGGAGCGCGCCTCTATCTGGGAAGGAGGGGCGTCCCACCCCGCAGTGGTCCCGCCTCGCCGCCGGTCACAGCGACGACCTCGGCAGCGCCGCTGCGGCTAGCGAACACCACTGCCCCTGAGACCGATTTCGACTTCTCATAGCGACTCACGTACAAAGAATAGGAGAGGCATCATGAAGTTACTTCTTACTTCCGCCGGCATCAAGAACACGAGCATCCACGACGCGCTGGTCGACCTACTGGGCAAACCGATTGCCGAGTCCAGCGCCCTCTGTATCCCCACCGCGGGGTACGGGCACCCCAAGGGCAGTCCTGGTGGGGCATGGCGTTTCATCAGCGGACGAGAACCCAACTGCCCCATGTGCGAATTGGGTTGGAAGTCCCTGGGAGTGCTGGAACTTACCGCGCTGCCCAGCATCGATGAAGAGCGCTGGGTCCCCTGGGTCCGAGAGACAGACGTCCTGCTGGTGAACGGTGGCGACGCCCTGTACCTGTGCCACTGGATGCGGCAGTCCGGGCTGGCGGATCTCTTGCCGTCGCTGCGCGAGACGGTCTGGGTGGGACTGAGCGCCGGGAGCATGGTGATGACCCCTCGCATCGGGGAGGATTTCGTCGGCTGGAAGCCGCCCACCGGTGGCGATGAAGCGCTGGGCATGGTTGATTTCTCGATCTTCCCGCACCTGGATCACGAGGACCTGCCGGAGAATACCATGGCCGACGCAGAAAAGTGGGCCGCCGGCATGCCGCTGCCGTGCTACGCGATTGACGATCAGACCGCCATCAAAGTGACCGATGGCGCCGTCGAAGTCGTCTCCGAGGGGCACTGGAAGCTGTTCAACCCCTAATAGGGAAACCCAATATTGGGGTTTCCTCTCTGGCCTGTCTCTGAAAATAATATACTTTCAGAGAACGCAAAAAGTCGCCGGTTTATAGTAACCCCAAGGCGTGGGAGGATGCAAACGAGGCAGAGGACTTTGTTTACGTGGGGAGGAAGACGTAAACGGAAAGGGGCGGATACTCAGGTATGAGATTGACCATCGGGTTACAGGCTCCTGCGAGAGATCCTCATAACATTTCAGAGGGGGCTCCAAGTTGAAGCTGCGTCACAGTCGCCGTGTTTCCATTGTTCTGTTCGCTATTTGCCCTCATAGCAATGGGAACGCTCTGGCTCTGGACGGCGATGGCCTGTGATGGCAGCGGCTCCACAACAGCCACCACAGGAGGATCAGGTGGAGGCTGTGCAGGACAATATAGTTTGCTGAGGATGGTGTTGAACTCTCGATTGATCAGTACACATAAAACAAACTGTAATAGCGGAATCACCACCAGAATCGCAGACCGGACAAAAATCGTGCGTGGCATACCCCAAAAGCTACTCCGCGTGTCCAGATGCATTTGTACAACATCTATTATCAATACCGTGAAAGTGAGCAGAAAAGGCCACCAAATGGCAGATTTGAGGAAGAATGAAGACACACGGTCGCGTACTTCCACATCTTTGACGCCGGTGAAGACTAGATGCAGACGCAACAATTGAGGTATCTCCGGGTTGCCTCGGCTCAACAGAAAATCCAGGGGGGCATTAATGGAACGGGCTGTCAGCCACAATGCGCCCAAGAATACCAAAATAATCAGGCTGATGACCGTAGGGAAATCGTTTTCCGGCACACTGACAGGAACGAGGGGAAGTGTGTAATCTCGTAACTTCGATTGCACAAGCATGTTTTTCGCCCGATCATTGGTGAACTTGTCGGCAGCATAGTCCGCCGCCATCTGGTCGAAGTCCTTCTCGCTTACAGCAGCGGGTTCCAGTACCTGGATACGGGCTTGGTAGGAGCCGATTGTGTTGGTAGAGTCGGTAATGGATTCATTAATAACCGTATCCTTCATTTTCTCCTGTAACCGGCGAATTTCCAGCCGGTTCTCCAACTTCTGCTTTCTGTCATTTTCCGTGCGTTCCGTGTCATGCTGCATCCGATATACAATGGCCTGCTCCAACTGCGTATCGGTGAAGGCATGTTCCAGGTAGGCATGGATCAGCAGCAAACTGGTCAACATGATTGTCGTGAAGATCAGCCAGCGAAACCGCTTGATGGCATCCAGAAAAGCATCCAGCACTTTATTTTCCACATCTTTGGCTTCCACGCTTTACATGCCCCTCCCTTGTTCGTGGCATAAAACCTACATGCCACGAACTCAGCGATTACCTGATTGTTTTAGGTGCCTTGTCCACACAAAACGGACAGGGACATGTTTCTTTGCACTCGCATTTCTCTTTGCCAGTTTCCTTGCAAATAGGTTTTGATGGGGTGCGGGTGGTGTGGGGATTGCTAGGCGGATAAGGCCCGGTTGTGTTACCACCCACAGGATGTTGATGGTCACTTCCCACACCAACTTGATTTTCACCCCCCACGCCATGTTTATGGTCATGTGCGTCCATGGTGAGTATAATGATTTTAAAGTCATTATCCATGCTAAATTCTTTAATGGATATGCTATTTTTTGTATTAATGCTGGCTTTAAGTTCGCCAGAGAACTTGTTGATAGTGCTTTTATCAAGAGTTCTACTCCCCAGTTGACCTGAGAGAGTGGACTGTGCGCTGATGCTCAACGGTTCTAACGAGAAGCATAGTCCGAAAAAGCATAGGCAGGACAGTGCGGTAGGAACAGTGATTCGGTTCATGTTATTTCTCTCCAAGGGATTGTCTTAGTAGATAGCCCAATATGTACATCTGCCAAGAGATAAGAACGTGCATCATCGCCAGAATGTGACATCAGTTAATAATATATTCTAGGCGATATTTTCTCAGAGTATAGAATGATAGGCTTCCAGGTTCAAGGCAATGCAATGCCCGTGCAATATTACATGGCGGCTGACTACAGTGATATTGGATTCCCATGTATCGTTACTCTTGATTCTTAGAATTATACCTTATTTATTCTGCGTTGTAAACTTATAGTTTTGAGAATAAATTTTAATCCTGTCTTAAGTGCAGACTCAGAAAAAATTTATACAATAATCCTTCACCCTTTCCTACTGTGTATTATAGGAAAGATACGCCCGTCTGCTTGTAGACATTCATGCAGGCGCTTTCTCCGCCAGGCCACAACATCTTTGACACTCACCCTTTGTAGGGATATGAGGCCTCTACAAAAGGTCTAAATCGCTATTTCCCTGTTCAGCATAAACCGACGCCTTGTAATTCAGGAAGATTCTTCAGGCTTTTATGTGGTACGATAATAAATCATTCACTATCCCCGGCTACAGCCTGAGAATCTTTCTGGATTTATCTGTTATGAAAATTATCCCCAAGCCTGTGAAAATTTGCGCCACTATCGGGTTCGTCTTGACCGCCGGGCTGTTTTCCACGCTGGTTATTGCGGCAAGCCCGCCACAAACGGCCAAGCCTCCTGTTCCCGCAACGAACGCCGGGGAAGCGGAGTATCGCCAGCAGATTCAACCCCTTCTTAAGAAGTATTGTTACGCCTGTCACGCGGGGGGCGCGAAGTCCGGCGGCGTGATGCTGGATGGCGTTTCCTCTTACGCGGCCTTGCGGCAGGATCGCAAACTTTTCCAGAAGGTCTTGAAAAACATGCGCAGCGGCATCATGCCCCCGGCGGGAATGGAACAGCCGACCCCGGCGGAAAAGACCCGTATCGCGCAGTGGATCAAGACGCAGGTCTACCATATTGATCCCGCCAACCCCGATCCGGGGCGCGTCACCGTCCGCCGCCTGAACCGCGTCGAATACCACAATACCATTCGGGATTTGATCGGCGTGGAGTTCGACACGCAGACGGAGTTCCCGCCGGATGATGCGGGGCATGGGTTCGACAACATCAGCGACGTACTCACGATTTCGCCCCTGCTGATGGAAAAATACCTCAACGCCGCCCAAGCCATCATTGCGCAGGCGGTTCCGACGGCCTCTAAAGTGGTGGCGGAAGCAGAGATTGCCGGGGCGAATTTTGTACCGGCGAACGCGACCGTTGCCCCCGCGAACGCGAGCGTTCCCCCCAACAAGGCTGTTGGCTTCCGCTCGCTGTCCTACTACGAGCCTGCCACTGTTGCCCACACCCTGCAAATCGAGCATCCCGGCAGTTATCAGCTTGTTCTGGATATGGCTGCCAACGAGCGGTATGTTGACAACGTATTCGACTACAACAAATGCCGGCTCATCGTCAAGGCGGACGGACAGGAACTGCTGCGCAAGGATTTCAACCGCGAAGGCGGCAAACTCCTGCATTACACCTTCGATCAGAAGTGGCAGGCGGGAGGGCATAACCTTTCGTTTGAAGTGCAGCCGCTTACACCGGGCGTGGAGCAAATCCGCTCGCTGACGCTGCGGATCAATAAAGTGACCCTGCGCGGCCCGTTAGACGCCAAGTATAATGTCGAGCCGCGTAACTACCGGGCTTTCTTCCCCAAACCCGTGCCTGCCGGTGTCCCGGAGCGCCGCGCTTATGCCCGCCAACTGCTCGGAGATTTTGCCCGCAAAGCGTTTCGGCGGCCTGTGGACGAAAAGACGCTTGCCCGGCTGACGGCGTTGGCGGAAGGCGTTTATACCCAACCCGGCCAGACGTTTGAGGCGGGCGTGGCGCAGGCAATGGTCGCCATCCTTGCTTCGCCCCGGTTCCTGTTCCGCGAAGAGGGAATGGCTGCGGCGCAGAATAACCATCCGTATGCGCTGATTGACGAGTATGCGCTGGCCTCGCGGCTCTCCTATTTCCTGTGGTCGTCCATGCCGGATGACGAACTGTTCCGGTTAGCCGGACAGGGGCTGTTGCGGAAGAATCTGGCTTCGCAGGTGCAGCGGATGCTGCAAGACCGCCGCTCGGAAGCGCTGGTGCAGAATTTCAGCGGGCAGTGGCTGCAAACGCGGGATATTGAGAAGGTTCCCATCAATCCGTTTGCCGTGCTGGGACGCGAAGTGGACCCGGCTGCCGCTCCCGCAGGGGGCAATGGCAACCGGCGCGGGGGCAACCGTCCGCGCGTTCGGTTCGACGATACGGCTGCGTAAGGACCTGCGGCGCGAAGCGGATCTCTATTTCGGCTATATCGTCCGGGAAGACCGCAGCGTTCTGGAATTGATAGACAGCGATTACACGTTCCTCAATGCGCGTCTGGCGCAGTATTATGGGCTGGCGAGACCTGGGCGTGAGCGGCGAAGAATTCCGCAAGGTGACGCTTCCTCCCAACAGTCCTCGCGGCGGGATGCTGACGATGGGAAGCGTACTGGCGGTGACTTCCAACCCCACGCGAACCTCACCCGTCAAGCGCGGCCTGTTTATTCTGGACAACTTTCTGGGCGCTCCGGCCCCGCCCCCACCCCCGGACATTCCCCCGCTTGAAGCGGCTATTTCCGGCCTGAAAAACAGCAAGCCGACCCTGCGTGAAGTCCTCGCGGCGCACCGCAGCAAACCGGAGTGCGTTTCCTGCCATAATCGTTTGGACCCGCCCGGTTTGGCGCTGGAAAACTTCAACGCGATGGGCTTGTGGCGCGACAAGGAATACGGCCAGCCGATTGAAGCCGGAGGAAAGCTGGTCACGGGCGAGTCCTTCAAAGACATTCGTGAGTTGAAGCACATTCTGGTCAGTCGCCACAGCGCGGAATTTTACCGCTGCCTGACCGAAAAACTGCTAACTTACGCGCTTGGGCGCGGTCTTGAAGATTATGACGTGGAAGCGGTAGACCGCATCGAAAAACGGCTGGAACAGGACAACGGACGCTTTTCGACTCTGCTGACGGGCATTCTCGAATCCGCGCCCTTCCAAAAGTGCGAAAATGCGTCACAGATTGCCTTGATGTCGGGTAACTATTCACCACCAAGACGCCAAGAACACCAAGAGAAAACAGGCCGCTAAACAGGCTTGGAATCGAAGACAGTTTGTTCTCTCCTGCAATTTTACAATTTCTTCTTATCGTTTTTCTTGGTGTTCTTGGCGTCTTGGTGGTGAATAATTCCAATATTTGAAGGGAGGAAGTGAAACCCATGCACGATAAACACGCTCTGCAAGCGGAACTTGAGGCGCAGCGCCGGGACAGTTTCAGCCGTCGCCACTTTCTGCGCGGCGTGGGGGCTTGCCTCGCGCTGCCGGCGTTCGAGTCGCTGCTGCCGGGGAAAGCGCTCGCCGGCGTCACGGAAGCGGGCGCGAAAACGGGCGGATTGGCGACAACGCGCGCCGGAGCGCCGCTTCGCTCCGCTTACGTTTATTTCCCGAATGGCGCGATTCAATCGAACTGGTGGCCGGAAGGAACCGGCGTCAACTTCAAAATGAATGCCACACTCAAGCCATTGGAACCGCTGCGGGAATATGTTCGCGTGTTAGGCGGGTTGGATCACGCTTGCGCTGTGGGAGGCGCGGATGGCGGCGGCGACCATGCCCGCGCCAACGCCGTTTTTCTTTCGGGCGTCCGCGCGAAAAAAAGCGCGACGGATATTCACCTGGGCATTTCCATAGATCAGATCATGGCGCGGCAGGTGGGGCATCTGACCCGGCTGCCTTCGCTGGAACTGACGTGCGACGATACGCGCAAATCCTCGGCCTGCGACTCGGATTACGCCTGCGCCTACCAATATAACATTTCGTGGAGTTCGCCCACCACGCCGGTCAGCGCCGAAGCGAATCCGCGCCTGGCCTTTGAGCGTTTGTTTGGGACGGGTTTGCCCGGCGAGCGCGCGGAAAACAGCAAGCGCCGCCAACTGGCGCAGCAGTCCGTGCTGGATTTCGTGCTGGAAGACGCGCGCAGTATGCAGAAGCGGCTGGCGGCCAATGACAAGGCAAAACTGGATCAATACCTGACCGGGGTGCGGGAAATCGAAGCGCGTATCCAAAAGGCGGAACGCTTCGGAACCGTCCATGACCCGGCTGTGGAAACCCCCGAAGGCGTCCCGTCCGATCAGGGGGAGTACGTCGGGCTGATGTTTGATCTGATGGTCATGGCGTTTCAAACCGACTCCACGCGCGTCGCCTCGTTCTGCCTGGCGCACGACGGGGACAATCGCTCGTTCAGCCACATCGGGATTCCCGAAGGGCATCACGACCTGTCGCACCATCAAAATGACCCGGACCGCGTCGAGAAAGTGGCGAAGATAGATCTGTGGTATGTGCAGCAGTTCGCCAAATTCCTGGCGAAATTGCGGGACACCAAAGATGTGGACGGCAATTCCCTGCTGCACAATTCGATGATCGTGTACGGCAGCGGGGATGCGGATGGCAACCGCCATACGCACAACAACCTGCCGATTGTGCTTGCGGGCGGTGGCGGCGGCACGCTGTCTCCCTCCGGCTACGTCAATTACAACGCCGCTCCCGCCTGCAACCTGTTCCTGAGCATGGCCGACCGCATGGGCATGAAAAACCTGGAGCGTTTCGGCGACTCGACGGGCCGGATCAGTCTCTAACCGTTTGTAACCTTTGGGAAGGCGACAAAAACAATGCGTAATCAAACTCCTTATTGGCCTGGCGCTGCTTGTCATACCGTTTGCAATCCCGATGCCGGGAAGGGCGCAGGGAACCGCAGCGGGCGCGGCTCAGAACACTCCGGCGAACGCGCGAACCGTCGTGCATCTGTGGCCGAATGGCGCTCCCGGTTTCGAGGCGCGGAAGGACATTCCCGAACAAGCGGCGAGTTACTGGGTGAAGAGCGTGAACAACCCCTCCCTGACCGTGTTTCTGCCTCCGAAGGAGAAGGCGACCGGGGCGGCGGTGATCCTGTGTCCCGGCGGCGGTTTCAAGGAACTCGGGTTTGTCCCGGAAGGCATTCAGGCGGCGGAATACTTCAACAGTATCGGCGTGGCGGCATTTGCCCTGAAATATCGCCTGCCCCGCGAGGATGGTTCCGTTTACAACATGACCCATCCGCGTCAGGACGGACTGCGCGCCATGCGACTGGTGCGCAGCCGGGCGAGCGAATGGGGCATTGACCCGAACCGGATTGGCATGGTGGGCTTTTCGGCAGGCGGCGAAGTGGTTTCGATGACCGCGTTTGGCGATACTGCCGGGGATACGAGCGCCGCGGACGCGATTGATAAAGTCAGCGCCCGCCCGGATTTCATCGTAGAAATCTATCCGGGCGGCGCGGGAATCCCGCAAACGCTGTCACCCAACGCGCCGCCCGCGTTCCTGCTCGTGGCGAACGACGACAACCATACCGATTCGGTCTTGAAGATTTTCCGCCTGTACCGCGAGGCCAAACTCCCTGTCGAAGTCCATGTTTTCACCAAAGGCGCTCACGCTTTCAACATGGGCGGCCGCTCGAAACTGGCAACCATCAAAAACTGGCCGCAGCGATTAGCCGAATGGATGGGCGACAACAACCTGCTTGACCCCGCCGTACCCGCCAAAAACGTGAAGTAATTTAATAGGTTGCGGCAGGCGTGGAAGGAAGTTCGTCGGGATTGCCTCCTGCAAATTGATAACAGAATACATTTGAATAGTGGAGCAGGCAGATGCAGCGATTGTGGAGCGCATTACGCATAACTTTAGCGTTGTGTTTCATGCCCCTACTGATGGGCGCTGCTATTTGCCTGCTCTTTTTTCCGCCGACGTGGGTACTCTTGTGGTTAATCACCCGTCCGAAACATCGGGCGGCATGGCTGCGGTTCAAGGTCGCCGTATGGGAAGAGTGGTGGCATATACGCGGGGCATTTTTGCCGCAGAAAGTATCCGCGCAGACACGAGGCTTGTACGCGGCCATCCAATCGGGAGACGCGGGCACAGTGGAACTGCTGCTGGAACGAGGCGCAGACCCTCATGCCTGTCTGTTTTATGGAATTCCGCTGCTGATTCAGGCGGCGGATTGCGGACATACGCGGATCGTCAGAACGCTTCTGGAGGCCGGAGCGAAAATTGACGCAAAAGCACCTGTACTGCATTACACGGCGTTGATACAAGCGGCGCGAGGTGGGTATGAGGACACAGTTCGCTGCCTGTTGGAACGTGGGGCGGATGCCCGTGCCAGAGACATCTATGGATATGAAGCCTTGATTGTCGCTACAATCGCTAACAACAGCGGAGTTGCGCGTGTGCTGCTCGAACACTTCAAACAAGAGTCTGTTTTGCCTTCGGTTTGCCGCCTTGCCTTGATTCTTGCCAGTAAAAATGATTATCGGGAAATTTGCGCTATGCTGCAGGAAGCCGGGGCCATTCCGCTTCCCCACAAATTGAATTGATACATCAACCTCCTGAACCCCAATAAATTCGTTAGATGCGAGTGCAGCCATACGCAGGCAAACATTGTCTTGAACCATGATTTATGTAATTTTGATGATTGCCATGAGGAACGCGCCTCCTCAATCATGCTAATCACATAAATCATGGTTCAAAACAAAAGTTCCTTAGTTGAAGAACAGGCCGCTGAGAACCGCGTTGGGGCCTTGTCCGGCAACCGTATTGGTCAGGCGGAACTTGACGTGTCCCTTGATGTTCCACACCATGTACACGCCGTTCTGCATATTGCTCATGCTTTGCGTGCTGAGAACCGCGTTCGTGGTGGCGTCCAGAACGTCAACAGATTGGGCGCGATTCCAGTGGTTGTAGGCATCGTAGTCCGTCGCATATAAGGTCACTTGATGCGCGTTGCCGTCCGTCAGGTTCACGTCTACGATGAAGTTTGTGCCGGAGTACCAGCAGGCGCAAAAACGGTCTGTGGCAGAATCCGGTTTTTGCAGGGCGGGCAGGTTGGACGTGGAGGAGTCCCATGTCCAGGTGGCGTTGCCACTCGCGCTGACAGTCGCGTAGCCGGGATAGGAAGCGGCGTAATTGATGATGTTGTAACCGTCCGCGCCATACTTGCCTTTCCAGGTTCCCTGCGAAGTCGTGTCGCTTTTCAGGAACGTGGCGGAAGCGGCGGACGAACCGCCGGTGTTTTGCGCGTCAAAGAACAGGCCGGTGAGAACCGCGTTGGGTCCTTGTCCGGCAACCGTATTGGTCAGGCGGAACCTGACGTGTCCCTTGATGTTCCAGACCATGTACACGCCATTTTGCATAGTTGCTCATACTTTGCGTGCTGAGAACCGCGTTCGTGGTGGCATCCAGTACGTCAATGGTTTGGGTGCGATTCCAGTGGTTGTAGGCGTCGTAGTCGGTGCAATACAGCGCTATTTGATGCGTGTTGCCGTCCGTCAGGTTCATGTCTACGATGAAGTTTGTGCCGGAGTACCAGCAGGCGCAGAAACGATCCGTCGCCGCGCCGGGTTTTTGCAGGGCGGGCAGGTTGGATGTGGAGGAGTCCCACGTCCAGGTGGCGTTGCCACTCGCGCTGACACTGGCGTAGCCGGGATAGGAAGCGGCGTAATTGATGATGTTGTAGCCGTCCGCGCCGTACTTGCCCTTCCAGGTTCCCTGCGTTGTGGTATCGCTGCCCACGAATGACGCGGCATTGGGCGACGCAGCGGGCGGGGCTTGCGCGGCGGGCACGGTGACGAACGTGATGCTTTGCGCGGGCAGGTTCAGCGTCAGGGATGGGGTGGCGTTTGCCGGCTGGTTCACGGTAACATCCGCCAGGCTGTTGATCGCGTTGGCGGAAGTGAGCTGCCAGGCTTTCGCCGTCGCGCCGGGCGTGAAGTTGGCGAGGCTGACGGTTGTTTGCGCGGTTCCGGTCAGGGCTTTGTTGATGAGCATGACAGTCAGAGCGCCGTCGCTGCTGCGCACGGACGCGAAACTGCTCAGGTTATCCGGGTTGGGAACCACGTCGGATACGCTCACGTCGCCGAAGCCGTTGTTGTTGCCGTCCGGGTTGCGGTACATTTTAATCGCTTTGTAGGTCGGCGTTGTCGGGTCGGGGGTTCCCCACCGGGCGGCCATGTCCAAGCCTTCACGCCCGAAGATTCCCAGGATGTCGGCCTGCGTGGTCGCGCCGTTGATGTGTCCGTCCGCGCCCCAGTTGTACTCCGTTACGGCTGTCTTCAAGCCGGGGTAATACGTACTCACCCACCCCTTCATGCGCGGAATGAGCTGCACCTGCGTATTAATCCAGCTTGCGTCCACATAATTCGGGTCCCACAGGCTGCGTGTGCTGCGGTTGCGAAGAAGCTGCGTATTGGTGGAGGTATCGCTGCCGAACTCGCCACTCTGCGGGTAGTAGTGCAGGCTGAACACGTCCAGAGACTTGGTTTTGTTGGTTGTATCGTAGCTTTTCAGCGAACTGAGCAGCCAGGGCATCATGTCCATGTTGCCGTGCGAACTGCGGTCCGGCAGATTACTCCAGCCGTGCGCCGCGCCGTACTGCGTATCGTAGCCGCTGTACAGATAGCCGCTCCAGCCCCATTCTTCCGGCCCGACAACGAGTGCGTTAGGATCGGCGGCCTTGATTTTCGCCGCGTAATCTACCGTTTTACTGAATATTTCGTTCATGGTCGCGCCGACGGGATGAATGTCGCGGTGCGTGGAGTGCCAGATACCCGGCTCGTTATCCAGCAGGTAATAGGTCACGCCGCCCTTGCCGGCCATGCCGAACAAGCCCATGATGTGCTTGATCCAATTCTGCTGAAACGTGGAATCCGCTGCGACGTTGGCGTCGTTGGGATCGTTGCCCGTGACGTTCTGGCCGTTGGTCAAGACGCCGTTGCCCGCGTCGGGCATATAGCCGTCCGTAGACTGCTGCGCGCCGTATTTGCCGACCGAATAACTCGACAGTTTGCTGCGGTTCGCGCCCAACTTGGCGACCCAGCCGATTGTCGGGATCGTCACCATCGCCTGCGCTTTGCCCGTCAGCGTAGCGTAAATAAAGTTGTCTACCATGTCGCCCGCGTTGGCGCTTGATTCGGGGATGCTTTCAAAGTACCAGTCGCTGGCGTGGTTGGAAGCGTTTTGCAGCCAGTTGTAGGTGGTTGCGGTATTGCCGCCGTAGCGGTTCAGGCCGATGTTGAGATCGGTCAATTCCTGCGTGGACGCGCCCTGCGTGCCGTAAATGAGCGGGTTGATTGCATGGCGATTGACCGCCGCGTCCACGACAATCGTTGAGGACGTGGTTTGATTGACGGAGGCAAGCGTGATGTCGTCAATGTAAAACGGGGGCTGCGCGGTTCCGCCCGTTTCGGCGATCCAGAAGCCCGTCATGGCCGATGTTTTGCTCAGGCCGATGGCGGACAGGGGAACGGTCACTTGCCGCCACGTATTGGCCGCGACTCCGCCGCCCGAAATGTAGGGCGCGAGAGGCACATTCGGCCCCGCCGTGCCGTTGACGATGCCGGCAATGCCCAGATTGCGCCCGCTTGTCGCGCCGCCATTGATCCAGAAGGTAATGCCGGCGTAATTGGTGGTGTCGGTGTTGTTGCAATGCAGGTACAACGCCTGCCAGCTGGCGGTATACGTGACTTTCACGCTTGCCGCGCCCGTATGCACATAGTCATGCGAATTGAAGTCCGTCGCGCACCATGACCAGTTCTGCCAGTTGGACGTGAGCGCGTCCGCGTATACGGATTGATCGCCCTGCGCAAACGCGCGGGTCGGGGTTCCAAAGGTAAGCAGGCCAATGCCTGCCAGCATAGCTGCCGCGAGGGACACTTTGTGTCGCATTTCCATCTCCAGTTCGCGGAGCTGATTCAGCCGGGAAGGGCAACAAACGTTGTAGCCAATCGTTCCCGCAAAAAGGCGCGAAGCCGTCAACAAACCGAATTCGCGCGGATGCCGCAGCCCCTCTCCCGCAATGTCCGCGCCGCAGAAATCGGCGGCTTGAACAGCAGGCAGGAGTATGGCGCAAAGCGCATCCGCAGGAAGCCGGTTACAAATAATGTTGGATACAGTGGAAGGTTGGAAATAACAGGGCAGCGGCAGGGCTGACCCGGCATTTTCGGTGTGCGCGGCGCTGTTCGGCGGCAGCAAAACAGTCAGCGTCGGCGGTTAGATTGCAGCAGTGCCGGGAAGCGAGGGGAGAATTGGCTAACGGGTAATTCGCGTACATAAGTGCAATCCGAACGCGCAAAAGTGGAGGCGCGTCAGAGCCTTGAAGTAAAGGTTCTGTGTTCGGCAGTGCAGAGTCCAACAATGCGAGTGTGCCGCAATCGAGAATTATGAAACACGCGGCGGAGCGTGTTCAAAGGCGAAAGCAAGAAGCCACACAAGGCGTGTTTATTTCAAGAGCAGTGGACAGGCGACAGTGGCAAGTATGTTAGCAAAGCGCATCGCAGCGCGACATGGGCGACAAATACAGTCATATCACTCCGGTCTAATCTATCTTACACTATGGATAAGCAAAAGTCAAGAAACGTCACCGGTAGCCAGCCGCGAACGCTGTTTACCAGCCAGAGGCGGGAGGCGCGGCTCAGGTCGGCGGGCGTCAGGAGGCGTTCTCGAATGGTTTGTTGCGCCAGCAGTTCGGCGCGGAACGTGCCGGCAAGCAGGCCACATTCGACAGGCGGCGTCCACAACCCCCTTTCCAGTTCCAAAACAACATTGCCGGTTGTAAATTCCGTGAGATAACCGCGTTCGTTCCACAGCAGTGTGTCGTATGCTTCCGCCAAGCGCGGGTTGATTTCGCGCCGGTGCGTTTCATAGACCTCCCGATGCGTCGTTTTGTGGTACAGAAAGCGGTTTGCGGAGTGGATGGGGCTGCGCGCCAGAGTGACAAGGCGCGGGATTTCGCTGTCAAAACGAAATGCGTCTGCATTGGGGATGAACGCCCCCGTATTAAGTGTAAACGGTTCTGCGCAGTGGTCGGCAAGCGGGAACACTTCAGTTCGGGTGCTGCCGTTGGCCGCGAGAAGCAGCCGGACGCGCCAGGTTCCCGTCGGATAGTGACGCGCAATTTGGGCAAGTTCCTCCGTAATACGCGCCGTTGAATTCGCATAGCCGAAGTACGATGCCGATTCTTCCATGCGCAGCAGATGCCGCTCCAACAGCCTGAATTGCCCGTTTTCCAGCCGCAGGGTTTCCAGCAAATCGAATGGGGGCGTGTTTTCGGTCAGCACAGCGGCTTTCGCCAGCAGTTCGGCGTACTCGTCCTGCGGCGTTGAGTCCCATGTAATGCCGCCGCCAACGCCGTATTCCGCCTGCTGTATTTGCGTATCCAGCAGCAGGGTGCGGATAGCGACGCTGAACGTGGCGGTTCCATTTGGCGTCACCAGCCCAATCGCGCCGCAATAAACGTGGCGGGGCGCGGCTTCCAATCGGGCAATGTGGCGCATGGTTTCGATTTTGGGAGCGCCTGTTACGGAGCCACAGGGGAATAAAGCGCGAAATATATCGGTAAGCGTGGTATCGGGAGGAATCTCGGCTTCAATGGTAGAGGTCATCTGCCACACGGTCGGATAGCGTTCCAGCGCGAACAGTTCCGAGACACGAACAGTTCCCGGCAGCGCCAATTTACCAAGATCGCTGCGCAGCAAGTCCACGATCATGATGTTTTCCGCCCGGTTTTTGGCGGAAGTTTGCAAGGCTTGCGCCCGTTCGCGGTCTTCTGCCTGCCAGCGTCCGCGCGCGGTTGTGCCCTTCATCGGGCGCGTGATAATATGCCTGTTCTCCCGATGGAAAAACAATTCGGGAGACGCGGAAAGGATGCGGTAGCGGCCCAAATCCAAATACGCGCCATACCCCGGCTGCTGCGCCCGGAGCAATTGTTCGTACAGCGCATAATCGTCGCCCGCCAGTCCCGCGCGCAGCCGCAGCGTGTAGTTCACTTGATACGTTTCGCCCGCGCCAATCGCTTCTCGGATCGCCTGTATATTTTGGTCGTAATGTTCGCGCGTTATGTTCGGCAGCCACTCCGAGACCGCAAATGCCTGCTCGCCCGCCGATGCAGGCTGTACTTCCTCGCGCCCTTCCGCGTTGGCCTGCGGCTGCGTGAATATCCCGAACCAGAGCAGAGGGAAATCGGCAGCCACAGCGGGCGCATGAACGCGCATGGCATTGTCGAACGCGGGCGCGGCCTCGTAAGCCACATAGCCCGCTGCATAAAAACCCTGCCGGGTCGCCTTCTCAACCTCCTGCAAGGCAGGCAGCACATCCTCAAGCCGATAAGCGGCTACAATCTTTTCAGGAGCAGTGAAAACAAGCGATTGCGGGCGGCTTTCCCTGTCGTCAGGATGGAACCGAAAATCAAACCGGAGGCGGGGGCAGGAACCTATGTCGCGCATAATGTATCAGAAACTCACTGTCGGACAAATTGATAGCCTGCGAGGTTCCGGGCATTGAAAATACCCGGCAGGAAAATACAAGCGTCTTGCGGACGCGAACCTTTGTACAACACCGCAAAAGTTTGTGTAACCCAAGCGTTTTCTCGCCGTCTAACCCCACAGCAGCTCGATTAGGGGAAACCCTCTCCTCTTCATGTATTGGAACGCTGTGCCTGCGTTCCGATGCCACCATGCAGAGATGCCGATGGAAGCCAACCGCGTGCCAAACGCGCTTCCATCGGCGTTTTTTTGTGTAGGGAAGATAAGAGATATAGAGATAGAGTTAAAAGCTATTAGCGTATCGCTTACTCAACTCTCTTGAACTTCTCCCTCTACTCATATCTCATATCTCTTATCTCTTATCTTCCTAAAAGCACTTCCACGCCGATACCGCTTGTCCGCGCCGCAGCCGACGCGCAATCAGGCCGGCGTCGAGTATCGCGGCAACCCACAAAATGGCTTCGCCCGGACCGGCGAGAAGCGCGGTGACGTGATTGGGCTGGAACGTGATCGCGTACAATCCCGCAAAAAACAGAACGATCAGCAGAATCCCTTTGATGGTTTGCCCGTTGTACAACTGCCCCGCGCCCGGCAGAAACAAGGACATGCTAATCGCCGTGCTGATAACGTGATGCTCATGCGCAATGTGAACGTTTGCCATAAAACTCCTGTCTGGTCGTCTCCCCTAGCGCCCTGATGCGCTCCCCTTCCAGCCATTACCAACCAACACCCGAACACCGAACACCGAATACCGAACACCCTACCCTCAACCCTCAACCTCACTGCCCCTTCTGCATAGCGCGGCGGAGCGCCTGCGCCAGCGGGCTGTTGGGATCAATAGCGGCTTCCGCTTCCGTTTCTTCAGCGTCTGCTTCCGTTTCTACAGTTCTTACGCTGTCTTTTTGGGAAGTGTCCGCATACTGCCGCCATTCTTCGCGTTCCGGGTCTTCCACGTAGCCTTCGCGGGATTCCGGTTCGCGCCAGTTTTCGGGCAGTGTCAGTTCCAGTTCCAATGCAGCGGCTTCAATGGCGGCAGTCGGAACCCAGATTACGCCCAATTCTTCATACTCATCATTTGGTTCCAGAACGGGCAGATCGTCCAGAACCGGCACGGGTTCATCCGACACGTACACCATGCGCTTCAAAATATACTGGTACTTTCCCGACTCGAACAATATCTCCTGCGCGATATTTAACTGCTTCAAGCCCACGCCCCGCATCATGTTTTCGGGAAACGTGAATTTAATCTCGAACAGGCACAGGGATTCTGCGTCAATCTGCCACACGCCATCCAGTTCGCGGTACAAGCGCCCCGCCCGTCCGGTCCGCATCCGCTGTTCCCACGTCAGAATATGCTCGTCCAGCAGGGTCACATAGCCGCGCAGCCAATGCTGTACACACTTTTCGACCAAGCCGCCCATCATCTCCCCGGCGTGGCGCGGCCCGCCCCGCGACGGGCGCTTGTCCGCCATGCGCCGCCGCCAGGCGACATATTCGGCATCATCGGTACGCACGAGTTGGATGGCGTGGTAGTTAGTAGGCATTAGGCATCAGGCATCAGGCATTAGAGACAAGGCGTTGAGTGGCAAGTACGTCACGAAGCGTGATTTACTAATGCCTAATGCCTGATGCCTAATGCCTTTTTAAGCGTGTAAAAAACTCCTCAAGTCCGCCGCGCTGACGCCGGGTTCGCCGGGGGCGACGTTGTTGAGCTTACCGGCGCGCATCCAGCGTTCCAGTTCGTCCACTAGGGCAAAAAGATGCTGAAAATCGCGCACAATGAACAGCAAGGGCTGGTAATGGTCAATTTCAAAGGACTGGTTGATTACCCATTCCAGTTGAAGCGGATAGCGCTGCACGTCCGGCGATTCAATGCTGTACTCAATCTCGCCATGCGAACTCAGCAGCCCACTCCCATAAACTTTTAATTCGCGCAGCTTATGCGTTTCCCCTTCCTGGCTTTCTCCTTTTTCCTTTTTCCCTTTTTCCTTTCCCTCCTCACTCCTATGTATTATCTCAACTCTTCTATCTTCATCCTGTTCCCTGTTTCCTGTTCCCTGTTCCCTCTCCTCCCCCTGCATTAAGCCGAACTCAATGGTGAACCAGAAGAAGCGCGCCATCGCCTTGATAATGCTGGTCAGGCGGCGGACTTTTTCGGCTTCGTCCGCAATGTCACTGACGATTTCGACGGCGGTATGGGCGCAGTCTCCGAAGCGAACGAGAGCGTCGGCAAACGCGGGGTCGGTGTGCATGGGAACGTGGCCGGCAATGTCGTGGAAAATGTCAGGTTCGGGCAGGTAGTCCAGATGGCCGGGGTCGCGTATCGTAATTGTGGTGGGAAATTCGCGGTTACGCAGGCAACTGAAGAACTGAAAGGCGGGAATGTAGCCGCTGACAGCTTTGGCGCGAAAGCCGGTCAGCGGACACAGAAAGCGGTTCACGTCTTCCAGATCGGGAACATGACCGGGGTTCAGGCAGAGGTTGGCAATACCTTTCAGGAAATAGGGATTGGCATACCGCTGCCAGGGTTCGATCATGCGGGCGTACAATTTGCGCCACGCCTCATGGTTGGCGGCATCATACTGTTCGTAAGGCTGCCGAATGTAGAGTTGTCCATTCCGCCGCGCGCTTTCGATGAACGGCGCGGCATTGGTTGTTAGCGTCATATCACGATACCCAGCCCCCCAGGATCTCCTGACGTGTCCATTTACCCTGCTTCTTCACCAGCACAGCCCATGCTCCTTCCGCGTTCAGCCCGTCGGAATGTCGGGCAACATACACCAGCGCCGTTTGGTGGTTCGCCGAAAAGCCGGGCAGGGAAACTTCCAGAAAACCATCCGTGTGCGGATATTTCTTGTAGAAGTCTTCCCACCAGTGGTGTTCAAATATCTTGTCTATGTCGCTCCCCGCGACGACCTTCAAGGGTTTGCCAATGTCGAGAGCAGGAACCGTGTGCGAGGCAGCATTGCGTCGTTTGAAATCCTGAATAGCTTCCCGAACGGCGTCTGCGTTCAATCCGCGTCGGCTCACGTCAAGCGAGGATATGTCACTGAGCTGTTTCAGCGGCAGCGTTTCGCGCCGAAGTACAAACGCATGCTGCCATCCGTAGAACTGCTTCCTCAGAATGGAACTCAGAATAGCCGCGTCTTCATCGGGCACAGCAACAGCAGACCGCTGTGCAGGAAGAGTGGCGGAAACGGATAGCGGGCGAACATCGGCGCGGGGCTGTCGCGCAAGGCACAAACCGGCCGCCAGAACGGGGAATAACCAGACGCCGCGTGAAGACATTTTCATCATCAGGCTCCTTGTGTGCTGCCACACGGTTCCGATGCTGCCATCCAGGATAAAACAAAACTGGAACTGTATTCAGGCAAATTGTACCAGATGTACTTTTGTGATGCAAGCGACATCCCGAACCGCTATTTATGTACGTGCCAGAACTCCTGCATGGATTGCAGGTTTTACCGGCATCACCCTTCGGCTAAGGACTGCATTACGCCATGGAGCCGGCTACGATTTCCCTCAGTGTCCACTGCCCCTGCTTCTTTTCCAGCAGGATCAAGTCGCTTTCTCCACTCAAACCACCAGAACTGCGAGAAATGTACACCAGCGCCGTTTGGTGGTCTGCTGAATAACCGGGCAGGGAAACTTCCAGAAAACCATCCGTGTGCGGATATTTCTTGTAGAAGTCTTTCCACCAGTGGTGTTCAAATATCTTGTCTATGTCGCTGCCGGGCACAGGGGTAAGCGGAACCCCCATGCTAAGGGCAGGGACTTTGTGCGGCGAAGCGTTGCGGCGGGCAAAGTCCTCGAAAGCTTCTTGCATTGCCTTTGCGGGATGCCTGCGTTTGTGTCTATCAAAGGAGAAAGCGGCGCGAAGATGTTTCAGCGGTATCGTGTCGCGCTTGATGACAAAGCCCTGATGCCACTCGGTATACTGCTTTGCGAGAATAAAACTCAATACTCCGCTGTCCTCAGAGGAAACAGGAACAGCGGAAGATTGCGCCGGCCCGGTAGTGATAGCCACAGCAGGGCGGTCAGCGGGTTGGGTTTGCCAACAGGGAAGACAGGCGCAGACGGCGAGAAATAGATCGGCTTTAAACATCTTCATAGCTTTATCGGCGGTAAAGACAGCAACGCAGAAACATAACCGAACCACAGCACTGCATAGAACAACGAAACTTCCACGGACGCAGGCGTAGTACACAACAGGCTCCATACGATTGAAAATAACAGCCGCTTCCCCCACGCCAACGACCCTCTTTGTTCTCGCCAACGTTTCACAAATAACAGAGGAGGAAGGAGAAACCATAGCAGCGAACCGACAGTTATCCACCAAGTCCATCCGCCGCAACTATGAAAGAATTCTTGTCCTATAGATACATAACGCGGAAGGCAAGAAGGAGCAGGCATGATCCCGACTACAAGAACAACAATCAGGTACATCAAGATTTTTGTCGGTATGGATGATTTACCGTGAAATTGCACTACTCTTTGGCTCCCGCCTGTTGAAGAAGGTGAACAATATCGGCCTCGTCGGAATTCTGCGCCTGCTGCAATGGCGTGAGTTGGGACTGATTCCGAACTTTTACCTTCGCGCCCTGCTCAAGAAGCGCAGCCATAATTGGCGCGTAGCCCCGGTGTTTCTGGATCGTGATGCAGCGGCCATTTGCGGACATGGCATTGGTGGTAGCTGTGACGGGCGACTCAGCGGCCAAACTTATCACGTACTGCCCGCTTGCATCCTTCGCGTTTACGTTTGCGCCTTTGCGCAGTGCCGCCTGTACTTCCTCAACATCGCCCCGACGAACGGCTGCCACAAGTTCGGCATCGCGCTGCGCCTGTGACTCCATCAGTCGCCAAGGCAAGCCACTCCGTACAGCCAACAGCGCGAACAGCAGACCACAAACGGGCAGGGCAAAACGGGAGTAAAGGAGGGATGTTGTCATGGCTGCTTCTCCTCAGAAACGAGAAGCGGCTGCCAGCGAATCTCACTCACTCTGTATGAATTGCGCAGCTTCGCGTGACCGTCCATTAAGCCGTAAGTATTGCCGCCACTATGCCGCGCTGTGGGAGGCAGGTTCGCCTTTCCACCGGTGACATTCCAAATGCTTGCGTCACTCTCGAAAAGATAAATAGTCGCTGCGGGTTCGTCCATAGCCGTCATTGTCTGCCCGCCGATGGCTTGATTGGAAGCGTAACTGAATGGTGACGCGCTGTCCCGGCAATGCCATACATTAGAACCGTCCGGTTTCACTACATATCTGTCGGACAATGCGGCCCACTGTGAGGAAGTAGGAAACGTCTCGTCCCAATCTGCGCAGTATTGCAGAGCGCCAAGTCCTATCTGCTTGACATTGCTGAGACAGATGGATTGATGAGCTTTTTCCCGCGCCGATGCGAAACAGTGAATTAGACCGCCCACAAAGAACCAGACGAAAGGCAATGCCAACAACGCGCAGCCCATCCTTCGGATTGGACGGGAAACACGCAAACCTCGCAGCGACATAACCGCCTCCGTTCTCAACAAAACACGCGCAAACCTCATTTCCTCATTCGCCGCATCCTGTAAAGTTCCTGCTTGCCTTTATAGAGGAAAGGTGAAGGAATAGACAGGATTAACAGGATTTTCAGGATTAGACAGGATTATGAAGAAAACTTCAAAAGAAATCCTGTTTAATCCTTCTAATCCGTGTTAATCCTGTCTATTTCTCTTCTTTGGTTCGCTGTACCGGGAAAACGGCTTGAAAAGCAAACCGGCAAAGCGCAATCAACAGCGCCCTGCCGGTTAATGGAAGGTGTATACGGTATGTGGATTACGCAACCTTTGATTTCAGCTCTTCGTCTTCGCAATTTTTAACCTTCTGGTCACGATACCATTGCGCCACTTCCTCGTTCATGTCGGTTTCTTCCACGCCTTCGGGACGGCGGCGCAGCATGGCGTCCAGTTCTTCCGGTGACAGGGCGCGTAAGTCATTCAGAACCGCAGCAACCACCTTTGGATGATCGGGAGGAAAATTCAGTTTGCCGTTTTTCTTCATTATCGCACCTGTTGCCGCACTGAATGAGTGGCGCGTAGCCCCGCTTCTAACAGCGCAGTCAACTCTTCTTCACTTTCGCCACTTTCAGCAAAACCCTGACGTATGGGCGCAAGCACGGTATCAAAACTTTGAGCCGTGCTGAATGTGTTCTCGTGTTCTAACTCTGATTGTGAAGTCACGCCGCCTTGTCTTCAACCTTGACGCCTTCCCCGCATTTTGCCCTTTGCTCCCGATACCACTGCGCCAGTTCCTCATTCATATTCGTCACTTCGACACCTTCTTTGCGGTAGGAGAGCATAGCGTCCAACTCTTCTATGGGCATCGTGCGCAAATCTTCAAGAACAGCAGCTATAACTTCAGGATCGTGAGGGTCACGTTTACGCGCCTGTTTTCTGCTCATTAATCTTCCCTCCATTTCATCGCCAAGCACATTGATCAATCGAATTGTACCAGATGTAGATGTGATAGACAAGAGGCGTCACGAACGGCGATTTGAGTATGGGCCAGACTTAGGATTTTCGAGCCGGGATATACAGGTTCACCCTCCGGGTAAGAACCGCGAACGGTTTGATACTGTATTCCACTGTTTTTCTTTACCCTCTCACAGTACGTATTGACTACAGCACAATCCAGCATGTAGCGTCCACTATCTAAATTGCGCGGCAGTCTTCGCCCAGTATAACGCTTTTCCACAACACTGTAAGCGTTGATTAACTCTTGAGAGTATTGTGTATCCAGCAGATTTAGGCAGCGACCAAGACGAATGGTGACGCCGACCACGGCCGGTTCCCCACCTTGACGGGCACACAATGCCTGTGCCCAATCTAAAGCGCGGTAGGGTGCGTACTCCCAAAAATAGATGCCTTCTCCCAACCAATCATATACGTTCGTCGAAGTCACGAAACGATTTTCGGAGAGAATTTTCACGGCTACTTCCCGCCTACAGCCATGAAAGCCGACGACATTACGCGGCATGAATGTCGGGCGTTTGGTAAGAAAAGTTTCTGCGTCCAAGTCAATCCTTGTAAGTGAGAGTGAGAGTGGAGAGTGAGAGAAAGACTTGTTTACTCTCACTCTCCACTCTCACTCTCTACTTCCTCTACGCAATCAAATCAGCAATGACGCGGGCGGGTTCTACGCCGCTTAGACGCTGATCGAGTCCCTGATACTTGAAGGTGAAGCGCTCGTGGTCGAAGCCTAACAGACGCATGACTGTTGCGTGGAAGTCGTGGATGTGGACGGGATTTTGCACGATGTTGTAGGAAAAGTCGTCGGTTTCGCCGTACACGGTTCCCGGCTTGCTGCCGCCGCCCGCCATCCACATCGTAAAGCAGCGCGGATGGTGGTCGCGCCCGTAGTTTTCGTGCGACAGGCCACCCTGCGAGTAAATGGTACGCCCGAACTCGCCGCCCCAAATGACGAGGGTATCTTCCAGCATCCCCCGCGCTTTCAAGTCCTGTATCAAGCCCCAGCACGGCTGATCCACGTCCTTGCACTGGCTTGGCAATCTGCCCGCGACATTTGAGTGCGTGTCCCAGTTGTTGTGGTAAATCTGCACGAAGCGGACGCCCCGCTCCACCATGCGCCGCGCCATCAAAACGGAATTGGCGAACGTGCCGGGCTTGCGGGCTTCCTCGCCGTACAATCCATACGTGCTTTCGGGTTCGCTTTTGATGTCGGTCAATTCGGGAACACTGGCCTGCATCCGAAACGCGAGTTCGTACTGCTGGATGCGGGTATGCGTTTCCTCGTCGCCCACGATTTTGTAGTTCATTTCGTTGAGCGATCTCAGACCGTCGAGGGTATCGCGGCGTACCTGCGACGTGACGCCAGGCGGATTGTTGATGTACAATATCGGGTCACCGGCGGAGCGGAACGACACGCCCGCGTGTTGTCCCGGCAGATACCCGGACGACCAAAGACGGGCGGAAATCGCCTGTACCTGATCCTGATTGGAGGGGCGGGCGACAAGCACCACAAACGTCGGCAGGTTGTGGTTCAGAGAACCCAGGCCATACGAGACCCACGACCCCAGACACGGACGTCCCGTAACCTGATTGCCTGTTTGCATATAGGTAATGGCGGGTTCGTGATTAATGGCATCTGTGTGCATGCTGCGAATGAAGCACATATCGTCCACCATGCGAGACGTGTACGGCAGCAGTTCCGACACCATCATGCCCGATTTGCCATGCCGTTCAAACTTGTAGCGCGAGGGGGCAATCGGAAACCGCGCCTGTCCCGAAGTCATGGTCGTCAGGCGCTGGCCGTTGCGGACGGATTCGGGCAGGTCTTTGTCGTAGTACGCCTGCATGTTGGGCTTGTAGTCGTACAGGTCCATTTGGGGAGGCCCGCCTACCATGTGCAGGTAGATGACGTGCTTGGCTTTACCGGCGAAATGCTGCACGACGGGCGGCAGGTCGGTCGGCGAAACCACATCGCCCAGGCCGGAATGGGGGTCAATTTTAGCCGCCTTGACGCGCCCATTGCCCGCCCCGTTCGGGTTCTGCGCGGCGAGGGCGCTTCCACCAAGTGAGGCCATTGCCGCCATGCCGAGCGCGTTCATGCCCCGGCTGAGGAACTGCCGTCGTGATTCCAGCCTCACCCATTCTTCCACGTCGGGATGAATGATCTCTTTGTCGCCTTTGAAGTGACGCCAGTTGTCGTTACTATTTTTGCTCATGGTTTGTTCTCACGGATCGTTCTCGCAGGTAGTTCTCACAAAGCATTGTCACGAATGATTTTTACTGATTGAGAACTTCGTCCAGGTTCATCAGTTGGTTCGCCAGCATTGTCCACGCGGCCAGAGTTTCGGGCTTGATTGTGGCATCGGGCTTGGACTCGCCCGTTGCGATCAGTTCCTGCGCTTCTTTGGGATGGCCGGCATAGAACGTCAGCAGAGCCGACAGCGATTTACGGGCAACGGCCAGTTCTTCGGGCCGGAACGGGCGGGAAAGCAATCGTTTCGCCATGTAGTTGATGCGGGCGTCTACGCTTATGGTATTAGCCGCAAGCGCCTGAATTGCTTCCCGTCGTTGTGGTTTGCAGACTTACTTGCTTGATGGTGGCGCTGCCGGTGGGTTGGACTGCCTTGCGTGAGGGCGTGTTGCGCTAAGACGCGGGCGGCTTCCACAAACTGCACGTCGTTCAGTGTTACCAGGGCTTGCAGCGGCGTGTCGGTGCGTTCGCGGCGGACGACGCAGGTTTCGCGGCTTGGGGCGTTGAAAATGTCCAGCGAGGCCGGGGGCGCGGAGCGTTTCCAGAAGGTGTACAGGCTGCGGCGGTACAGGTTTTCGCCCATGTCGCGCTTGTAATCGCGCGTGTTGCTGCCGATGATGGCAACGGCTTCCCACACGCCTTCGGGCTGATAAGGCTTCACGCTCGGCCCGCCGATTTTGGGAACCAGCAGCCCGCTTGCGGACAGGGCGTAATCGCGCACCATTTCGGCATCCATGCGGAAGCGCGGCCCGCGCGACAGCAGCAGGTTCTTCGGGTCTTTGCGGTTCTTTTCCGGTGTCGTCACCGCCGACTGCCGATACGTCGCCGACATCACCATCAGTTTGAAGAATTTCTTTATATCCCAGTTGCAGGCGAGTGATGAGTGATGAGTGATGAGTGATGAAAGGGGATTGGCTTCATCCTTCATCCTTCCGCCTTCATCCTTGCTTGCGAACGTGACTGCCAGCCAATCGAGCAGTTCCTGATTGGAGGGGAGTTCGCCGGTGACGCCGTAGTCGCCGGACGTGCGGACGATGCCGGTTCCGAACAATTCCTGCCAGAAGCGGTTGACGGTGACGCGGGCGGTGAGCGGGTTCGTCGGGGATACGAGCCAGCGGGCAAGGCCGAGCCGGTTTGCGGGCAGGCCGGTGGGGAGCGGACCGAACACGGCGGGCGGCAGGGCCGTGACTTTTTCCTTGCGCTTGTCGTACTCGCCCCGGGCCAGAATAAACGCGGCGGCTTCCTCGCTGCGCTCGTTCATGATGTGGGCTTCCGTGCCGCGCTTTTTCAGCATCTGCGACTCGGTTTCCAGCGCGACGAGTTTGGAGTTCAGGCCGCGATAGGCTTCATCCTTGCCCCCCAGCCACCATTGGAACAGTTCGTCCTTTTCGCCTGCGGCCAGAGTTGCGCCCTTGCCAAGCAGGTACGCGGCGCGAGTTGAAGTGGCAAGGGAATTCGCGTCTTCAGGGGTCAAGGCTTTGGCGTACAGGCGCACGTCCTGAATGGAAACGCCATCTACGCCGGATGTGGAATGGCGCTGCCCGATCTTGAACGGAACCGTTGTGCGGATGGTATCTTTGAGGGCGTTGGCTTCATCGGTAGTGACTTTTGCCACGCCGTCAATGTAAATGCGAACGCCGCTTGTATTGCCGTTGCCGTTGTAGGTGATGCAGACGTGATGCCATTGGTTGGGCGACAGCGGCTCCATGACAACGGTTTTCAGGGCGTTTTCGGGCCACTTGTTGATGATGTGGGTGGCGACGCGGCTGCCTTGCAGCCACATATCCCAGCCCCGAAAAGCGTGTAAATCGTCCATGCGGGCCATAATCGCGCCGTTGGCATTGCCATCCGGGACTTTCACCCACGCGGCGTAGGAAAAGGCTTGATTGCGGTCAAAATCGCCCGCGTTCGGGACTTCGATCACGCTGCCGGCTTTGCGCTGGAACGCTTTGGGCGCGACCTGCCCCTCGGCCCACGCGGGATCGGCAAGCGCGGTCAGTTTCAGCGCCTTGCCGTCGAGCGTGGCCTGAACATCGCGGCCCTGCCCCTCGTTCAAGGGCGCATGAAACAGCAGATTGTCGGCGGGAATGGCGGAAGCAACGACCTGCGCGTTGGCTTTGCCCATCCATTGCTCAAAATCGGGTTGAGCCTGCTGCTTGCGCTGCTCGATCTGCTGCCGGGCGGCGGTGATTTCCCCACCAATCGCGTCGAAACGGGCGCGGTCTTCCTCGCGGGGAACCATGATGACGGGCGGCGTGTTCTGGATGTTGCCGTCCATGACCGGCTGCGTGGTATTGTTAAAAAAGGCCGAAAACGCATAAAAGTCTTTTTGCGTGAACGGGTCGAACTTGTGGTCGTGGCACACGGCGCAGCCCAATGTGGAGCCTAACCAGACCTGCGTGGTGGTTTCCGTGCGGTCACGGGCGTACAGGACGCGGTACTCTTCCTCAATCGCGCCGCCCTCGTTGGTGGTGATGTTGCACCGGTTAAAGCCCGTTGCAATCTTCTGGTCAAGGGTGGGGTTGGGCAATAAATCGCCGGCAAGCTGCTCTATGGTGAACTGATCGAAGGGCAGGTTGCGGTTGAAGGCGTTGATGACCCAATCGCGATACGACCAGATTTCGCGGTAGTTGTCGAAGTGGATGCCGTTGGTGTCGGCGTAGCGGGCCGCGTCCAGCCAGTAGCGGGCGCGATGCTCGCCCCAGTGCGGATCGGCAAGGGTTTTGTCCACCAGTTTTTCATAGGCGTTGGGGGATTTGTCGGCGACAAAGGCGTCCACGTCGGCGGGTTCGGGCGGCAGGCCGGTCAGGTCGAGGCTCAGGCGGCGGGCAAGGGTTCGCCTGTCGGCTTCGGGCGCGGGGGATAGGCCGGCTTTTTCCATGCGGGCAAGCACGAAGCGGTCAATGGGGTTACGCGCCCAGGCCGCGTTCTTGACGGGCGGCAGGGCGGGACGAACGGGCGGAATGTACGCCCAATGCTGCTCATACGCCGCGCCCTGCGTAATCCAGCGCTTCAAGGTGGCGATTTGCGCGGCGGTCAGCGCCTTGTGGCCTTCGGCGGGCGGCATGATAGCGCCCTGCCCGGTCACGCGCCGGATGAGTTCACTGGCGTCGGGCTTGCCTTTCACGATGGCGGCGTGTCCGCTCCGGTCCATTGTGGCGTCGGCAAAGCGGTCCAGGCGCAGGTTGGCCTTGCGCGCGGCGGAGTCCGGGCCGTGACAGGTGAAACAGTTTTCCGCCAGAATGGGCCGTATGTCGCGGTTGTAGCGCAATACGCCCGGCTGTGGCGCGGACTGACTGCGACCCGCGACAAGCAGCAAAGCAAATGCCGCCCATTTCGTCGTTGAATGTGGTAAACGTGTGCTATGTGCAGCCGTCATGCGTTGCCCTGCCTCCTGTGGCGTGATGCGATGGCGCGTTGGTATCAGCGCGGGGAGTAGTTTCGCGAATATTGTATCATATCGCGCGACGGATGTGCCGAACCGTCGCGCTTCTCTCTTCTGTCAGAGCGCGAAACCTGCCACCGGTTACAGCATTTTGGGTTAATCTTTCGGAGCGAACATGATATACTAAATGGACAAACCCGTTGATATAAAAAATTGAGGAGAATCAAGCCATGTTTCGACCCGAAATTGCGGCGGCAATGGCAGCCTACTTTTTAAGGCAAGCGCCGGAACAGAAACTCACCGATCTCGCGCTGATGCGGCTGATGGTTCTTTCTGAGCGGGAGTGTATGGCACAAACCACGTCACTTCTCACCGGCAGCGCGTTTGTGAGTACGCCGCATGGCCCGGTGTTGTCCGAAGTGTTGGATTTAATGACGGGAAGGATCGTTTCTCCCGCGTGGGATCGCTGTATCGGGTATGTCCCTCATGGCGAGTGGGGTACACGCGCGAATTACTGCTGCCTGCAACAAAACCTTGATGTTGGGGAAACCCTGAGCGAATTCGAGATTGGCCTTCTGGAGTGTGTCTGGAACCGGTTCGGGCAGAAAAGCAGGTGGGAGATCGCCGATATTCGCCATGAATTTCCAGAATGGGACAGCGCCTGTGCCGAAACACAAACCTCACGTCCGATTTCTATCCAATCCATCTTTGAATTAGGGTTGCAGGAAAGCCGGCAAGTAGCCACAGAGCGAACGAGTGAACTAGAATACTTCGAGGCGGTATCCGCGTAACGTGGTGAATACAGGCGCTAAAAACGGAGTGGCTGAAGGGAATGTCTACAAAATTGACTTGCAAAATGGCAAGCCAGCCCACTACTACATCATCCTGAATGAGCCTCGAATTTTAGACGGAAAATTTCTGGCGGCTTCCTTTACGGATCGTCACAATTTTCCGTCCAATACCGATGTTTGGCCTCTTGACTATCCTTTATGCCCCACCCTTCTCCTTGCAAAACCTTCTGTGATTGCTCTGCGTTACGTGGAACTGAGGGATCAGCATTGGCTCAACGCGGATACCGTCGAATTCGTAAGCCGCAGTACGCCTGACGCACTTAAGCGAGCAAGGTGTAACATCTTCTGGTTTTCACAGTTTTTGAGAGTAGATGTTCTGAAATTTGCGAGGTTCTACGAAAGCGAATGGAAACCCACTTGTGGGGCGGTTCCGCAAGGAACACCGAAACCTATGGAGAACGCTTCTCCCTGAGTCCTCTGGCCGAATGGGAGTAGATCACGGACGCGCGGAACCGGCGCAAGCAAAGGATGAAAAGACAAGGATGAAGGATGAAAAAGGAAATATGTAGAGGCAGCGTCGAAATCTTGGCAATACAGCGCTTCCAGCCCGATGTCTCGTTGTGTCAAGTTGTAGAAGAGAGGCGTCGTGACCTCAACAGCGTCAGGGCGAACGGGAGGGGTGGAGCATGGGCCTGTACCTCCTTTACTGTATAGTGGACGCATGTATTCTATAGACAGGGCATGTGGGGCAAAAGGTTCGCTTTTTTCGCGTTGTTTGGCTCTTTTTTCTGTCTTTTGTCTCTGTTTGCGGGATCGTTGCAAATCGGAGGAGGCTAATACATTCATTCGCCTAAATTATTGGGGTAGATCAGAGTTGACCATCGAAGAGCGCAACGAAATGAATTTCTTTGCTGTAGGGCCTGCGGCCAAGTGTGCTTCGCACACGCTCTTTTATTGAAAGTTGATTGCATGAAGGGGTGTCCGCGCGGGCGGACATTGGGACGTCAGGGGCGCAGCAAGCAAGCGCCCCTACAGCAAAGGAATTCATTTCGTTGCGACCTTCCGCCTGCACAATATCACAGTATTCTGGTTAAGAAGGCATTAATCCGCTGTAGTTGCTGCCTCATCAATCGCAGCGGCCAACGTGTCGTAAGTGGCGATAGTGTGCTGTACTTTCAGCAGACTGCTGAGACTGACGCCCTTTTGCTCCGCGAACTTGGCGTTCAGCGTGGACGCCGCCACAACGTAGAACGTCCATTGCGCGATGTTGAGCGGGTCAATACTCTGCTTGTCCGTATGGTGCAGTAGGCAGAATACGTACACATCGGCCTGACGGCGCTTTTCTTCCTCGTACTTGCCGGTTGTCCTGTCCCAAGAGAGAGAAGGACTGATGCTGAACTGAATAGTAGACAGGCGGGCATGTGACCATGATTGCAGGTACGCACATGACTTTACTTCTACCTTCACGCCCTGCTCTGTTTTGACATCGTAGGCATCCCACTCGTCTCTCACTCCCTGCGTTTGTCCCAACGCGGAAGCGACAAGAAACTCCGCAAAAATGCCTCGTGTGGCATTGCTAACCAAGTCCGAAACAGACCACCGCCAGAAATTCAACACCGTCGCGTTAAGTGGCTGCCCGTTATCATGTATAGTCTCACTCCCTTGCAGCGGGCTAACTTGCAGAGCCGGGTAGTCATGCGCTTTCACTTCTTCCATGATTTTGCTAACCTCCACAAGTGGCGTAACGTCCCGATTAGTAGTAAGCCCCGGCTTACAACGTTTGCAAACAACTATCGTCACATTATTGTTTTTAGCCCATACCTCAAGTTCATTACGGTCATCGGAGGCGATCTTAGGATTTTCAGTGCTGCCGTACCCCTCAGCAGGATTCATGCCACTACAGCCAACCTTGTGCAGCATCCACTCGCCCTTCTTCGGACGCTTGTTCAGATAGAAGCCGTGAAGATGTTGTGCCAGCCAAAGTTGGCACTGCATATCTTGTTCTTTGTTAAAGAATTCCTCTACCATGTTGCTGCCTTCCTTGAGGGGTAATTCTTAATTGCCTGCTCACCTTACGTGAGGAAAATTCTCCCTATCGCGCTGGAATGAATTCTTTAGTAAATTTGATTGATGGTTCTATAACAAACAGAAATCTTTGAGAACGGTTGGAATGTGGTCGGCGGCCCAATCGGTTTCCAGATGAACGCGGATGTGGTCGCCGGGGCTGACTTCGCGGCGTAAACGTTCCTGCAAAATGGCATCCGTTACCCACACCGCTTTGGAGAAGTGCCTGATTGCGCCATTGTCCAGCGTGAGCGCCAGAACAAAGGTCAGGTGGAGAGGGTTGCCGTACTCTATATGCGAAACCGTCACCGGCAGCCACCGCGTATACAGGCGCGACGGTCCCTCTGTAGCCGCGTCCGGCGAAAGAATGGTTTCACTCATTATCTGCTCCTTAATCCAACGTTATGCGGTCTTCCTGTTCCAATCGCTGCAAGCGCTTGCTGGTAGGCTCGCCGGTTCCCTAATCAGACAAGAGGGTATCTGTCAGACTGTCGGCGTTGTTCTCGGACATTCACCTTCCTTCACCATAGTAGTTTATAATGTTGCCATGCAATCAGGCTTCTATTATACCTTTCTGCGTTTACAGGCGGAACGGGCTGGCGCTGAGGCCGATATTGACGCGGGTTTTGCTGTAGACGGTTTCGCCCGCTTTCTGGTTCTCGTTGT
Source organism: uncultured Chthonomonadaceae bacterium (assembly GCA_963835065.1). Classification (GTDB taxonomy): domain Bacteria; phylum Armatimonadota; class Chthonomonadetes; order Chthonomonadales; family Chthonomonadaceae; genus CAWFQB01. The sequence continues at coordinate 44,416 of CAWIEK010000016.1, forward strand.
TGTAGAGTTCGATGCGGTGGGACGTGTCGAGGCTAGCGGTTTTCCAGCAGGCGAGCTAAATAGCCTTCCTCTTTCCGTATCGGCTTCCAACCCGAAGAACTCCGAGTGAGCCAGACAACAACATGCTTGGGCAAGTCCTTTTCGGCCTCTAATCCATATACTGCAACGTGTGAGGAGACAACCATAGATTTTACCTGGGGAACATTCGTACCTATATGCCGCGACCATTGCAGGAAATCAAAAACCAGAGAGCCAACCTCGCTGTTTTGATAACTTCCATCCGGTTGCTTCACCGCCAGGTCAAATGTAGAGGAAGTTTTTTGATAATGTTCGGCAAAACTGACGACGGAATAATCAGATGTCCAGGCGATTAACTGATCGTAGTCCCGGTTGTCAAAGATATCAACCGAGAAATTATCAATTAAGTCGTCTGTTGGACCACCTATATCAACACCAACTTGGATAGCAGGATACCAGTGTTGTTGTTTCATAATCCGATGGATTTCCGTTTGGACAGCGGGATTCAAGGCTCCTTTGCTGAGAAAACTGTCGTCAGCCTGCTCCTGCGTAATGGGTTCTGAGGATTTACTCGGCAGCGACAGCAGAATGACTTTCCTGGTGGTGGGATCTCCCATCGTGCAATAAAGGTGTCCGCGATACACCAGGAGCGTACTCAGCGGCTCCAGCGTTTGTGGCAGTTTCCAGTCCGCTACCCTGCGACCTTTTGCCGTCCACTCTTTGACGTGATAGCCGTCTGTAAACCGCGCGTAAGTGTACAGGTGTTTCGATTGTAAACCATAAGCCAGATCGAACACCTTATCAACCTCTATAGAGCGCATGTGGAGAACATTCTGGCCTTTGCTGCCTGCAAAGACTTGCGACGTTTGAATTTGCGCGGAGAATAGCAGGCAAGTCAGGGCTGGAACAAGCATTTTGCGCCTCTCAATAATGCGAACAATGAGTTGTTCGTCTTTCTCGCTTTGTGAAAACAGCTACAGGTATAATGTTGCCGGATGAGGAGAGATGAAAAAAAGAGAGGGTAAGTTTGACGACTTATCCCTCTCTGTTCAACTCTTCGCGTATGCGCGGTACGGTTCAGGCGCGCATACCGCGCAAGGACATTCGTGTGCAACCACGATGTATCCCTGTGGCAGCGCCATGTAGGAGAAGACAATGGAAACGATCTTCCATGTCCTGGGCATCGTGTATTACACGATGGCGATTACTCACCTCGTCTCTGAGTACATTCAGAAAAACAAGGCGAAAGAGTAGGCCATAGCCCACATCCCCGTCAGGGTGTAGCGCCCCTGGCGGGGTTTGTCTCAACCTGAAATATCCGCATACGCACCGGAACTTTCGCCCCGATAAGTTATTGTATCACAAAACCTGCGTTTCTACAGAGTTGAGATGGGCTGGATTTCATAATTTTCTGGAAAAACCTGCGGCGTTTTGAAACCGCCGGCCTGAAGCGGCTGCAACAAGACGTTTCGGGCCGGGCAAACAAAAGCGCGCCGACTGCGTATCTCCAAAGGATTACGCCATTCCAAGTAGTCGCCGAGTACACAGTGTTGTGCCACAGGAGCGCGTTCGCCATGACTGCCAACCCCATGCCGCCGTTTGATTTACGCGCCCGCGCGCATCAGGCTATGCTTGATAACGGGTTCACGCCCGACATGACTCCCGATGTGGCCGCGCAGGTGCGGCAGTTGGCGCAGCATACCGATACGTCGGCAGCATCCAATGCGCGCGATTTGCGGCATTTGCTGTGGTCGTCCATTGACAACGACGATTCGCGGGATTTGGATCAGATCGAAGTGGCGGAAAGTTTGGCGGACGATGCGATTCGCGTTCTGGTGGGCATTGCCGATGTGGACGCTTATGTTCCCGACGGCTCGCCCATTGACCGCCATGCGCGGGCAAACGGCGTAACGGTGTATACGGGCGTGGAAACGTTTCCCATGCTGCCGGAAGAACTGTCTACCGGCCTGACTTCGCTTTTGGAAGACCAGCCCCGGCTTGCCATTATCATTGATATGACCGTTGACGCGAAAGGCACTGTTACCGCCAGTGACGTGTACCCCGCCCTGACGCAGAACCGCGCCCGTCTGACGTATAACGCGGTTGGCGCGTGGCTTGATGGACAAGCCCCTATTCCCCCGCCCGTCGCGCAGGTTGCCGGGTTGGAAGACCAGATACGGCTTCAGCACCAGGCGGCGCAACGTATCCATGCGTACCGGCAGGAGCAAGGCGCACTCGAATTTGAAACTGTCGAGGCCATGCCCGTCACGCAGAACGGGAATGTGGTTGATCTAACCGTGAACCGCAAGAACGCGGCAAGCAGTTTGATCGAAAACTTCATGGTGGCCGCCAATACCACGATGGCGACGTTTTTGGAGGCCCGTAAAGTGGCGTCCCTGCAGCGCGTGGTTCGCGCCCCGCAGCGCTGGGACAGGATCGTGGAAATCGCGCGGCAATTCGGCGATACGCTTCCCGATACGCCCGATTCCCGCGCCCTTGCCGATTTCCTGACACGGCGCAAAGCCGCCGATCCCGACCATTTTCCCGACCTGTCGCTTTCCATTGTGAAGCTGCTCGGTCCGGGCGAGTACGCGGTTGTGGACGATCCTTCCGATCCGCAGGGGCATTTCGGATTGGCCGCGTACCGCTATACGCACTCCACCGCGCCCAACCGCCGCTATCCCGACCTGATTATTCAGCGCCTGCTTAAAGCCGTCGTTCACCAGACTCCCCCACCCTACTCCCTTGACGCCCTGAACGCCATCGCCGCCCAATGTAACCTGCGCGACGCGGCTTCCCGCAAAGTGGAGCGGCTGATGCGCAAAGTGATCGCCGCCACGCTTGCTCAGTAAGCACATCGGGCAGGAATACGATGCCATTGTCACGGGCGCAACTCCCAAAGGCACGTTCGTTCGCCTGCTTTCCCCGCCCGTCGAAGGCCGCATTGTCCGCAACGAAGCCGGCCTTGACGTGGGCGACAAACTCCGCGTCCGCCTGCTGTCCACCGACGCCGAACGCGGCTTCATAGATTTCGCAAGGGAGTAGGGTACACTCTCAAAACCATACAACCCTAAAACCATAGAACCCTAACACCCTAACACCCTATTCTTTGAAACGAGGATCGAACGCGCATGCATCGCGGAACTGTATTGGGTTTTTATCAGGATGCCGACACCGCCCGCGCCGTCTTGAAGCGGCTGCGCAGCCATCGGCTGTACCGCTCCGCGCTGCTGCGGCGACTGCCGGACGGCCAGACGCGCGTGGAAACGGATTTGCCCGGCCTGCTGCCGCCGCTTGCCGGGGGCGCGGGGTTGGGACTGCTGATCGGCTTCGCGCTGCATTTGCTGTTTCCGATTTTGTTCGCGTATCCGAGCGTGGGACAAGCGCTGTGCCTGCTCACAACTCTGCTTGGAAGCGTCCTCGCATGGCGCATGTACGCGATTACACCTGCCGATGTTGCCCTGTACCGGGAGCGGCTTGTCCGGGATGAGGTTCTGGTGTTTGCGCGCGCGGGACGGCAAAAGGCCGCGCGCCTGCTCGACCTGATGCGGCAGGAAAGCGGCGACAATCCTATCACTTTTGCCTTGTACGCCGGCGCGAAAGCGACGGAGGGCGAGGCTGCCGACGCGATTCACTATGAGCCGCTGCCGAGCGACCGTCTCGCGCAGGAAGCCCGAACGCTTGCCGCTGCGCACAAGGACGTGACTTGTTCTACAAATGGCAGGCCGCTCCAGCAGCGGCTTCGCGCCAGCGCCCGCGCCATTGCCCGCGTCCATGACCATCTCAGCGACATGTCCCGCATTGACCCCAACATCCTCCTCGCCGCGGAATGGCTGCTGGACAACAGTTTTGTCATACAAGGCCACATTGACGACTTCCGCCGCAGCCTGCCACGCCGGTATGAGCAGGAGTTGCCCGTGTTGAGGGAACAGGGAACAGGGAACAGGGAACAGGAAAAAGGAGAAAGGAAAAAGGAGAAAGGAGAAAGCCAGTCACCGACCACCAACCACCAATCACCAACCCACCTCCTGCAATTCCTGACGCGGCAACTGAGCCGGTTTGGGAACTGGCTGGCGACGGATGAGCGGTGGCGATTGCTGGCGGACAAGGTTCGGAACCGGGTGCAGAATGTCCGCCCGGATGCGCCGGAACTGCCCCTGCCCCGCGTGTACGCGCTTTCCCGCGATTTGATTGTTCATACGGATGCGCGCATTGACCGCGACAACATGCGGCAGTTTCTGGACGAGTACCAGAGCGTGACGCCGCTGACGATTGGCGAACTGTGGGCCGTGCCGCTGATGCTGCGGCTGCGGCTGATCGAACAACTGCGCGCCCTGTCGGTTCAGGTGGACCAACGGCAGCACGAGCGCGAACTGGCCGACTTTTGGGCCAACCGCCTGCTGACCGCCGCCCGCCGCGATCCCGACCAGCTGGATTTGTTTGTCGCCTATTTGCAGCGCGACATTGCCGCGCCCACGCCCCACTTTGCCGAACAGCTTGTGGAACACCTGTACGACGAGGAAGCCGCGCTTGCGCCCGTTCGCAACTGGCTGGAACGACGGCTGAACATGCCCCTGCCCGACGCTTTTGCTCAGGAGCGCACCACGCAGGCGCGGCAGCAAGTCTCGCTCGGCAACGCCATTTCCAGCCTGCGCGAATTGGGGCGGCTCGATTATCCCAAGCTGTTTGAAGAGGTCAGCCGCATTGACGCCCTGCTGTACAGCGACCCTTCCGGCACGTATGCCCACATGAATTTCGCCACGCGGGACCGCTACCGCCACGCTGTGGAAGAAATCGCCCGCCGCTCTGTGGATGCCGACGTAGACGAATTTGCTGTCGCCCACAAAGCCATTGAACTTGCCCATGCGCAGTCGGAGGGCGTTGCCTGCCACATCGGTTACTATTTAATAGACGCCGGACGCCCGCAACTGGAAGCCGAACTGCATAGTACGCCCCGCGCCCGCGTCCGCGTTCTGCGCTGGCTGGAAACGCGCGGCACGGCTGTCTATCTTGGTACGGCAATAGGCGCAACGACGGCCATTGTCACCACGCTTTGTATTCAATCCACTTTTGCGGGCGCATCCCTTCCCTTGACAATCCTGCTTGGCCTGCTGGCGGTTTTCCCGGCCAGTGAAGTGGCGATACAGGTCATCAATTATCTGGTCACGCGCCTGCTGCCGCCCCGAACCCTGCCCAAAATGGATTTTGAGCAGGGCGTCCCGCCCGATTTTCGTACCCTCGTTGTCGTGCCGATGATGCTGCTCACGCCCGAAAGCATTCAGGACGAGATTGACCGCCTTGAAATCCGCTATCTTGCCAACACGGACGACAACCTGCGCTACGCCCTGCTGTCCGATTACTCCGACGCGCCCGGTCCTTCTATGCCCGACGACGCCGAACGCCTTAACGTCGCTATGCGGGGCATCGAACAACTCAATTCCAAATATTCTGACGGCAAATTCCTGCTCTTTCACCGTGAGCGCGCGTGGAGCGAAACCGAAGGCCGCTGGATGGGCTGGGAACGCAAGCGCGGCAAATTGGAGCAGATGAACGCGCTGCTGATGGAGGGGAGGAAGGGAACAGGGGACAGGGAACAGGGGACAGGGAACAGGGGACAGGGAACAGGGGAAACTCAATCGGCAATTCCCTCCATGCAAATCCGCGCCGGCAATGAGGAGTGGCTGCTGGACATTCGGTTTGTCATTACCTTAGACGCCGACACTCAACTGCCCCGCGATACCGGACGCCATCTTGTGGAAACACTGGCGCATCCGCTCAACCTGCCAGTAGTTAGGGAACAGGGAACAGGGAACAGGGAACAGGAGACAGAAGGAAGTGATGAACGCGGAATGATGAATGATGAATTGAATTCTAACTCATCACTCATCACGCATCACTCATCACTTCCTTTCGTAGAACGCGGCTACACCATCCTGCAGCCTCGCGTCAGCACGAGTTTGCCGAGCGCGGCGGCGAGTTATTTTTCGCGCTTGTTTACGGATATGCGGGGAACCGACCCGTATACGCTGGCGGTTTCGGATGTGTATCAGGATTTGGCGGGGGAAGGCAGTTATCACGGCAAGGGGATTTACGATCTGGCCGCGTTCCATGCGGTATTATCGGAGCGGTTTCCCACGTCGCATTTGCTCAGTCACGATTTGATCGAAGGGGCGCATGTCCGGGTTGGCGTGGTCAGCGACATTGAATTGTTCGATCTGTTTCCACGCGATTATGTGGTACACGCGAGTCGGCAGCATCGGTGGGTACGGGGCGACTGGCAGATTGCCGATTGGCTGCGCAAAACCGTTCCCTACGGTGACGGCAGCCGCATTGCCAACCCGCTCAACGTGCTAAACCGCTGGAAGATTTTGGACAATTTGCGGCGCAGTTTGCTTGCGCCTATGATGGCGCTGCTGCTGATTCTGGCGTGGTTTTTGTCGCCCGCGCCCGCGATGTGGGGCTGGCTGGTGGCGTGGACGTTTTTGTGTCCCACCGCCCTGCCCCTGCTTGGCCGCGTCACGACAAAATGGAAGCGCGACCCGTTCGCGTGGCGCGAAACCGGAACCAGTCTGCTCCGCGCGCTGCTGTTTCTGGCGCTGCTGCCGCATCAGGCTTGGCTTAACATAGACGCTATTGCCCGAACGTGGTATCGGAAGCGCGTTTCGCATCATCTGCTGCTGGAATGGGAAACCGCTTCGGAAGCGCACCGCCGCTCCCGCAACCGCCGGCGGCAGTTTGTAATCAATATGGCGTGGGTGACGGCCTTATCTGCCCTGCTCAGTGGATTGCTCGGCGCAATGCAGCCGGGAGCGTTACTGGCTGCCGCGCCGTTTCTCGCGCTTTGGGCGGCATCGCCCCTGTTCGTGTCGTTCCTCAACCGCGAAGTGCGCCGCCGCGCTGTCAGCCTGCTGAAACCGGATGACCGCGTGATGATCCGGCAAATGGCGCGGCTGACGTGGCGCTTTTTCGATGACCACGTAAATTCGGAAACCAACTGGCTGCCCCCGGACAACTATCAGGTGGATTTGCGCCGGGAAGTGGCTCCGCGCACCTCCCCCACCAACATCGGCCTGAGTCTGCTGTCCGTGCTGGCCGCGCAGGACATGGGCTATCTGACGCTGGATGAAGTGGTTGCCCGCCTCCACGCGCCCCTGCTCACGCTGGGAGAACTGGAAACCTACGAAGGCCACCTGTTCAACTGGTACGATATTTACGAGCGCCGCGCCCTGTACCCCCGCTATGTCAGTTTTGTGGACAGCGGCAACCTGCTGGGCGCGTTGTGGGCGCTGGCGGAGGGCGTGGAAGAGCGATTGGACGCGCCCCTGATGGAAGGGGATGGCCTGCGCGGTTTGAATGACGCTGTTCTGCTGCTGCGCAACGCCCTCGCGCCCCTGCCCGACCCGCGCGCCGCCGCCCTGCTGGATGAACTCACTACAATCCTCTCCGTCATTCCCCCCGCCAAAGCCCCCGGCGCGCTGGCCTCCTTAGTCCGCGCGTGGCGCGCGCTCCGACAGCCCGCGCAGGCGCTTGTCGAAGCCGTACATTCTGAGGGAACAGGGAACAGGGAACAGGGAACAGAAGGGGAGAGAGGGAGAGACAGAAGAAACCCAATCGGCAATCGGCAATCGGCAATCGGCAATCTCTTACTGGGCGGAAAAGATACAGCAGCAGGTGGAAGCGTGGAATACGCTGATTGACCGCTATTTGCCCTGGGTGGAGATACTGGCCGAAGCGCCGTCGGATATGCTGCTTTCACTCAGTCAATCCGCGCACGAGTGGGAGCGGCTGGCGCTGGAAACCGTGCCGTCGCTGCGGACGTTGGGCAAGGATGTGGTTCCCGGATTGACGGGAATCATTGCCGCGCTGGAACGGCTGGATCGAACAAAGATTTCAGAACCGGAGCAGGCGTGGATGGATCGCCTGCACGACGCCCATGACCGCGCCCACTGGTTCGCCGGGGAACGGATGGAGCAGGCCGAAGATGTTCTCACGCGAACGCGCGCCCTTGCCGACGGCATGAACCTGCAATTCCTTTATGCCAAAGAGCGCAAGGCGTTTTCCATCGGCTACAACGTGGAAGACAAGCGGCTGGACAACTTCTACTATGACCTGCTGGCAAGCGAGGCGCGTTTGGGCAGTTTCGTCGCTGTGGCGCGGGGCGAGGTTCCCGTAGACCACTGGTTTGCATTGGGAAGGCCGTTTACAACCGCTTACGGGCAGCGCGTATTGCTGTCGTGGAGCGGCACGATGTTCGAGTATTTGATGCCCCTGCTGCTCACCAAGCATTATGAAAACTCGCTGCTGGATTCGGGCTGCCGGGGCGCGGTTGCCGCGCAAATGGCGTATGGCAGAAAGCGCGGGCTGCCCTGGGGCATTTCGGAAGCCGCGTACAGCGCGCTGGATGCGCGGCAGATTTACCAGTATCAGGCGTTCGGCGTACCGGGTTTGGGCTTGAAGCGCGGGCTGGAACATGATCTTGTCGTAGCGCCGTATGCGACTGCCCTTGCCCTGCCGCTTGCGCCGGACGAAGCGGCAAAGAACCTCAAAGTTTTGGCGCGGCGGGGGATGCGGGGCGAGTACGGCTTTTATGAAAGCATAGATTACACGCGGCAGGCGGACGCGCAGGGCGAGGCGGGCGTGATTGTGAAAACGTTCATGGCGCACCATCAGGGCATGTCGCTGCTGGCGATTGACAACCTGCTCCATGATGATATTATGCAGAAGCGTTTCCATGCCGACCCGCGCGTACAGGCGACGGAATCGCTGCTGTACGAGCGCGTTCCCGCAAGCCCGCCCCTGGCGACGGATTACGCCGCCCGCGCCAGCCGAACTCGTCCCGGCGACGGCGCGAAAACAACGGCTCCGGTGCGTATTCCCACGCCGGACACGCCCACGCCGCGCGCCCTGCTGCTTGCCAACGCCGAATTCAGCGGGATGGTGACGAACGCGGGCGGCGGTTACATCAAGTGGAAGGACGTGGAAGTTTCCCGCTGGCGGGCGGACACGACGCGGGATCAATGGGGCGTGTTCTGCTATGTCAAGGACATGGACAGCGGCGACATTTGGGCCACAACCGCGCAGCCGATGGGCGGCGTACCTCCGCAATACTCCGTGCTGTTCACGCCCGAAAAAGCGGAATTTTCGCGCCGCGATTTTGAGATTGAAACGCGGCTGGAAGTGGTCATTTCACCGGAAGACAACGCGGAGATACGGCGCATTACGTTTGTCAACCACTCCAGTCGCCCGCGCCACTTGGAAGTGACCAGTTACGTGGAAATCGCCCTTGCCCCTCACGCGGCGGATCGGGCGCACCCCGCATTTAGCAAATTGTTCGTGCAGACCGAAAGCCTGCCGGAACACGACGCCCTGCTCGCATCCCGCAGGCCGCGCAAATCCGACGATCCTGAAATATGGGCGGTTCACGTCGTTGCCGCGCCTTCCGATGAGAACCATTTCAAGCAGCATGAAACGGATCGCGCCCGATTTTTGGGACGCAACGGTTCGCCCGCGCATCCCGCTTCCCTTGACTTCGACCTGAGCAACAGCGTAGGCGCGGTTCTCGACCCCATTTTCAGCCTGCGCCGCCGTATTATGATCGCGCCCGGCGAGCATGTGGAAATCAAATACATTACGGGCGCGGGCGCGTCCCGCGAAGATGTTGTCGGCATGGCCGCCAAGTATTGCGAAATCGGCGCGTCCAATCGCGCGGTCGAAATGGCGTGGACGTATTCGCAATTGGACTTGCGGCATCTGCGTATTCAGCCCGACGAGGCTATGCGCTATCAGCAGCTTGCCGCCTACGTCCTGTATCCTTCCGCCACCCTCCGCGCCAACGAAGACAGGCTGAAGCGCAACCGCCTGGCCCAACCCAGCCTGTGGGCGCATGGCATTTCCGGCGACCTGCCGATTGTCACGCTGACCATTGCGGATACGGCGGACATTGAAACCGCCCGTCAGATCATTGTCGCGCACAACTACTGGCGCTCCAAAGGCTTGAAGTGCGACCTCGTAATTTTGAACGAAGAAGCGGCCAGTTATGACCAGCCTTTGCAGGAGCAATTGCGCCGCATGGTGCAGGGCAACGCCATCCTGACGGGAATAGACCAGCCCGGCGGCGTGTTCCTGCGCCCCTCCCGCGACATTCCCGAACAGGACATGACGCTGATCCTGTCCCTGTCGCGCATCGTCCTCATCGCCGCCAGAGGCAACCTGACGCAGCAGTTGGGCAACCTCGCCCCGGTTCGCGCCCTGCCGCCGTTCAGGGGAAAAGGGGGAGGACAGGGAACAGGAAACAGGGGACAGGGAACAGGAGGAGCGGATTCATCCTTCATCCTTCATCCTTCATCCTTCACTGAAGAGCCTTCCCCGCCCCTGCCGTTCATTGAACTGCCGTACTTCAACGGCACGGGCGGGTTTACGGAAGACGGTAAAGAATACGTAATCTATCTGGGGCCGGAGCATCAGACGCCGATGCCCTGGATCAACGTGCTGGCGAATCCGCAGTTTGGAACCATTGTGTCGGAGTCGGGCATGGGCTTTTCGTGGTACGGCAACAGCCAGAGCAACCGCCTCACGCCCTGGTCGAATGACCCGGTTCTTGATCCAAGCGGCGAAGCGATTTACATTCGGGATGAGGATTTGGATGTGGTCTGGACGCCCACGCCGCGCCCCATCAGGGAACAGGACGCTTACCGCGCCCGGCATGGACAGGGCTATTCGCATTGGGAACACAACAGCCACGCCATTGAGCAGGATTTGGTGACGTTCGTTCCTGTAGATGATAAGGAGGGCGCACCGGTTCGCGTTCAGCGCCTGCGCTTGAGGAATAAAAGTTCGCGCAAGCGGCGGCTGACCATAACCAGTTTCGTGGAGTGGACGTTGGGCGTGGAGCGCGAGGATACGCAGCTAACCGTTGTTACGGAATGGGATCGGGGCGCGCAGGTGATGTACGCCCGCAACGCTTACCATCCCGATTTCGGCGGGCGCGTCGCGTTTACGGCAAGCCAGCCGCCTGCCGCTTCCTATACGGGTGACAGAACCGAGTTTTTGGGGCGCAACGGTTCGCCTGCCAATCCCGCCGGCCTGCGCCGCGTCAAGTTGTCCAACCGAACGGGCGCGGGACTCGATCCATGCGGGGCATTGCAAGTGCCGATTGAACTCAACCCGGACGAGGAGCGCACTATTCTTTTCATCATCGGGCAGGGCGCGGACACGGACGAAGCGCGTTCGCTTGCCGCCCGATTCCGCGATTACGACGAAGTGGAGCGCTCGCTGACGGCCACGCAGCAATGGTGGGACAAAACGCTGGACGTGATACAGGTGGACACGCCGGAACTGTCGGTCAACTTCCTGGTCAATCGCTGGCTGCTGTATCAGGATTTAAGCTGCCGGCTGTGGGGGCGTTCGGCGTTTTACCAGTCCGGTGGCGCGTTCGGCTTCCGGGATCAATTGCAGGACATCATGGCCGTGCTGTATTCTCACCCGGAATTTGCCCGCGCGCAGATTTTGCGTTCCGCCTCGCGGCAGTTTGTCGAGGGCGACGTGCAGCATTGGTGGCATCCGCCGTCCGGCGCGGGCGTCCGAACGCGCATTTCGGATGACCTGCTGTGGCTGCCCTTCGTGACCGCGCAATATATCCGCGTCACCGGCGATGCGGGCATACTGGCGGAAACCGTTCCATTCCTGGACGGCAAGCCCCTGGAACCCAACGAGCATGAAGTGTTCAACACGCCCACCATATCGCCGCAAACGGCCACGCTGCTGGAACACTGCCGCCGGACGATTGAAAAAGGCCACACCTCCGGGCCGCATGGCCTGCCGCTGATGGGCGCGGGCGACTGGAACGACGGCCTGAACCGCGTGGGCGCTGAAGGCAAGGGCGAGTCCGTCTGGCTGGCCTGGTTCTTAGTCCACGTCCTCAACGATTTCGCTTATCTGCTCCGACAGGCAGCAGAACTAAACAAAGAGGAAGGCGACGGCATCAGCAAAGACCCCGTACCCGGCGCAATCAACAATCGGCAATCGGCAATCGGCAATCCCCAACAATACGAGGCGCAGGCGCGGCAACTGGCGGAAACTATCGAAGCGCAGGCATGGGACGGCAATTGGTATCTGCGCGCGTTCTTCGACGACGGCACACCGATGGGTTCCGCGCAAAGCGACGAAGCCAAAATTGACAGCCTGCCCCAATCGTGGAGCGTCCTGAGCGGCATGGGCGATCCCGAACGCTCCCAACAAGCCCTGCAAGCCGTCGAGCAGTATCTGGTGAAGGACTTTGGGGAGAAGACAGAAGACAGAAGACAGAAGACAGAAGGAAATGCGCAAGAAGGAGAAGACCTATCAACTATCAACTATCAACTATCAACTACTTCCGGGGGCATGGTCCTGCTGTTCACGCCGGCCTTTGACAAGACGCCGCATGATCCGGGGTATATCAAGGGGTATGTGCCGGGGGTGCGGGAAAACGGCGGGCAGTACACGCATGGCTCGCTGTGGGTTCCATTCGCGTTTGCCGAGCGGGGCGAAGGGGATAAGGCCTGCCATCTGCTGCGCCTGATGAACCCGGTAGAACATGCCCGCGTTCCCGAAGGCGTGGAGCGCTACAAGGTGGAGCCGTATGTCGTGGTGGCCGACATTTACAATCTGGCCGGGCAGCAGGGCCGGGGCGGGTGGTCGTGGTACACAGGTTCGGCGGGGTGGATGTACCGGGCGTGGCTGGAAGCCGCGTTAGGCTTTGAAAAGCGGGGCGCGTCGTTCACGCTTAATCCCTCCATACCCCGCGCCTGGGACGGCTTCACGCTGAAATACCGATTCGGCAGCGCCTTGTACGTGGTTCGCGTCGAAAACCCGGAGCATGTGGAGCATGGCGTCGCCCGCGTGGAATTGGACGGCAAGCGCCTGCCCGACAAAATCATTCCGCTAACCGCTTCCGAGCAGACCTACGAAGTGCGTATCCTGATGGGCGCGGAAGAACCAGTTGAAGCATCAATAGAACAACCAACGCAGGAAACGCCGGAAGAGAAAACCGAGGCGCATACGGACGAAAGCGCAATAGTAGCCACGTCCGGCGAAGCGGTCACGGCTCCTGCGACAGAAGCGCCGGAAGGCGGAACGGCGGAACCGAAAACAAAGCGCGCTTCCTCCCGGAAAACGGGCAAGGGAACCGGCAATGGAACCGAAGCGGGTACAGGGATGGAAGCCAGTACAGACGCGGACGGCATCGAACCTCCCGTCCCACCGGTTACGCCGCCTGCAAAGCCGGAAATGTAATGTCTTGAACCATGATTTATGTGATTTTTAGGATTATCATGATTCTATGGCACATTCCCTGTCTTCAACGATACAAGGTATGTGATCAGAGGAAAAACATCAGGAACGCGCTTCCTCAATCATGGTAATCACAATAACCACATAAATCATGGTTCCAGACAAAAACGGGTGTAATCTTCGGGCGTATCCACATCCAAAGCGCCCTGTGGAAACGGGATGGTAGCAATATCGTCGGGATGTTTGGTGAAAATCTGTTTTGCGCCCGCCGCGCCCTGTAAAGCCAGCAGTTCAGGATACAGCGAACTGTCTAATAACGCCGGTACGCCTATGCTGCCGCCGTATTCACAGGCGACAATCGGCTTGCGTGTTTCGCGCCACGTTACTGCCATTTCCGTCAGCAGTTGGGGCGTGACGAACGGCTGATCGCACAACATGAAGAGTAGGGAGTAGGGAGTAGGGAGTAGGGAGTAGGCCGTTGTTGCGCCGGCTTGCAGGGAACTGCTCATGCCTTGCTGCCAGTTGGGATTGAGGGCAATGTAAACCTCTAAGCCGTTCAGTTCGGGGCGGAGCAGGTCGGCGTTTGCGCCTAAAACGACAATGACGGGGCGGAAGGGTGTGGCAAGCGCGGTTTGGGCGGCATGGCGCAGCAGGCTTTGCCCGCGAAACAACAGCAGTTGCTTGGGCTGTCCCATGCGCGCCGACTCGCCCGCCGCCAAAATCACAATCGCCACAGTGTGGCGCACAACTGCTTCCATAACAACTTATGCCATTTCCGCCGTAATCAGCGCCGTTTAGAATGTACGGACGCCCTTCTTGAGCGTGTTGTCCCAGCGATGGGCGCAAAGGTAGTCCAGAGCGGCGTGGAGGGCGCGGGGCGTGTTTGAGCGCCGCAGGATTTCCACGCCGAAGCCGCCGACATAGCCGCACTCATCCGGCAGGGTGGCAATAATCAAGTCCAGCCACTCGTCAGACTGCGGTTTCAGGCGCAATAATGCCATCATTGCGTTTGTACGCACCTGATTTTGCCCGGTCCAGGCGCGGCGCAGGGGCGTTTGCCAGTCGGGGTTCGTCTGTCAGCAGCAGGCGGCGGAAGTGGGGCAGCGCGTCGTCCGTGAGAACGCCGATTTGTCCGAGCGCGTCAAGGGCAGTGCGTACTACCGGGTGTGAGGGATGCTGCAATTTGCGCAGAATAGGCGGATAAGCGTCTTTGGCCTCTGACCCGATCTCGCCCAATGCGAACAGGGCATTGATCTGCACCCATTCACTCGCATTATCCAGCAGGCCGACAAGCGGGGGAACGGCGGACGCGCCCATAGCGGCAAGGGCATACGCGCTGTTCTCCATCACGATTGCGCCCTCGTTCCAGCCGTCCTTTGTACGTCCGGCAAGGTCTGCAATCAAAGGCTCAACCGCCGCTTTTCCTATTGCCGCCAGCGCATAGATAGCGTTTTGGCGAATGGGGTCATTGTCCTCCATTGCCGCCTTCAGGCCGGGAATGGCAGCCGTATCCGCTGATGCTTCCGGCTCCGGCTTGCGCCCACACAGCCAGTCCCACTGCCGACGCCACACGATTTCGGAATCAGCGGGCGCTTCGTGGCTTTCCGGGGTTCGCCATTCGGGTTCCCGGCAGTCCCATGTCGGCGCGGTTGGTTCTTCGACGCGCGCAAAAACGAACTTTACCATGTGCCGCGTCCGGTCGGCGGAATTGAAAGAGCCGCCATGCACGGCGTCAAAATGGACAAGTACGCAGGTTCCCCTGCCGCCGCTGCACTGCCTGCCGCGTTCACGGTCAGCAGGCGTGTGAGTACGATAAAGTTGCGTGGCGGGAATTAGTTGGGTTGGCCCCATTTCGTTCGGGGTGTCCTGCGGATAGTAGAGGAGCATGGCATAGCGCGGAAAATGGTGGCGCGGGCGCGAGAGCGGGCTGTGGTCGTCCTGATGCCAGCCGACAAAGGTATGGGACCCCTTGCCGACTCTGGTTTCTTTCGCCGTGACCTCGCCGCCCGGCTCGTTGTTATGTGCAAAACGGTGCGGATGCAACACCGAATTGCGGCCCAACACGCTTGTCAGCGCCCCGCGTATAGTCGGGCTGTCCAGCACAATCTGCATTTCCGGCACGGCAGGCAAGACGTTGTTGCCGGGGTTGCTTTCCTGATGCATCAACCATTGCAGCCGGTCATAAATGGTCTGATGAATCTCCCCGTCCACGTCCGCATTCAGTATCAAATAGCCATCCGTGATGAAACGGCGCATCTGCGCATCCGTCAGCAATACCTCGTCTTGTGTCCTCGCCATATTTTTGCCTCTTCCAACACGCTTTACAGTTGCCGTCTTTTCGCCACACGTGAGGTTCATTCCTCCCCCGCATGAAGGAAAAAGGAAAAGGAGCGAGAGTTGCCAAAGATTATGCAGGAATTAACCGACGGCTTCTACAACATGTTGTTGCGGCTATGCTGTGTCCCGTAAATGTAACAGGAGTATTCTATTTGACAGCGATTGTCCCCCTCATAGTGTGCGGCGTGGCGTTCCTCGCGGCAGCCTCTTTCCCGGCGGGTGACGCGGTGGATTCGCGCGGCCCTATCGTCACGCCCGGTATGCAGCCCGTTGTGAGCGCATCCGGCGTACAGGCTCCGGGTTATACCTTTGTCAATGACTGCCGCAAGCCAACGCCGTGGAAGGCGCTTTGGATCGGGCCGGATGCCGGGGCGTCTGCGGCTGTGTGCTTGTTCCGCAAGGAAGCGGTGTTTGACGCTGCGCCGACAAAGGTGACAGCATGGCTTTCGGCAGACTGCAAGTATCGGCTGTATATCAACGGGCGGCTGGTTTCGCGCGGACCCGTAGATATGGGACGCGATTATGCGGGCGGCTCCACAGGCCGTTGGTTTTATGATTGCCGCGACCTGACGCCGTTCTTCCACAAAGGCGTCAACGTGATCGCCGCCGAAGTCTTCCGCGCGTGGCCGATTGGATTTACCGTTTCGCGGGGACAATCCGGTTTTTTATTCGAGGCGCAAGCCACGCTTCCCGGCAGGAAGCAGCAGACGGTTGCCTCCGATACGAGTTGGCGCTGCCTGCCCGCCCCGCAGTACCCCGATCCTTCCACCTATGACTCTGCACGGGAGCCGACCGGATGGCGGATGGCAGGCTATAACGATTCCGCCTGGCCGATGTGCCGCGCGGTTAAAGATGTATGGGAGCCGCTGACTGCCAAGCGAAATACCGTCCCTGATGGAAGCGCGGTATCCGGTTCTGCGCGTGGAGGGATTGCCGGACAGGACAATTAGCGCCGACACCCATTTTCGCGTTGTTTTTGACCGCGTACTCAGCGCGTATCCCACGCTCAAAATTCGGGGCGGCAAAGGCGCGGTGATTACCATACGGGCGACCCAATCGGCGACCTTTCTTTCCGGCGGGGGCGAACAGGAATTTGAATTCCCTTATATGACCGAGATCGCTCCGGCCTACACCGTCGAGATCAAGCATGTCACCACGCCGCTTGAGATCGTGGATGTTGGGGCGAATTTCACCTCGCAGCCCGTCGCGTATCGGGGCGCGTTTGAATGTAGTGATCCGCAGTTGAACCGTATCTGGGACGTGTCGCGGTGGGCGGTGCAAATATGCCTGCAAACGCACCATCTGGATTCGCCCAACCATCAGGAGCCTATCAGCGACCCCGGCGATTACCTGATTGAAGCGATGGTGAACCATTACGCTTTCGCGCAGCCCTGGCTCACGCGGCAGGATATTCGCAAGTTCGCCTGGCTGCTCAAAGACGAAAAGTACCACAACTTCCACACCAGCTATTCTATTGGCTGGCTGCAGATGCTGATGGACTACTACGATTACACGGGCGACAAAGCGCTTGTGATCGAAATGGCTCCTTACGTTCATGAACTGCTCGACACCTACGCCACCTGGCGCGGCAAAAACGGCATTATTTCCGAAGCGCCGAATTATATGTTTATGGATTGGGTGACTATCGGCGGGTTTGAGTGCCATCATCCCCCCGCTGTAATCGGGCAGGGCTATCTCACAGCCTACTACTATCATGGGCTGGACATGGCAGCCGCGCGTGGCCGCGTTGATGGACGACACAGCGCGCGTCCAACACTACGCGCTTTTGCGCTCCGAGATTAAGGCAGCGTTCAATCGGGAACTGTGGGCCGGGGAAAAGGGTCTGTACCGGGATGGCAAGCCGTTCCAGACTTCGGTAAAGCCGCACCAGTGGCTGCCCGCCGACAAAGACATTGAGACGTTCAGCCCCCATGTCAACCTGCTGGCCGTGCTGTACGATCTTGCGCCCAAAGAACAGCAGAAGGCGATTGTGGAAAAGGTAATGGCCGAGAAGCCGCTTAACACGCAGCCCTGGTTCATGCACTGGGTTTTTCAGGCGATTGACCACGCGCGGCTATTCGATCAGTATGGTACGCCGCAGATGCGCCGCTGGAACATCGTTGCGCCAACGCAGTCTTTCCACGAGATGTGGACGGGAGGCGATCTGAGTCATGGCTGGTGTTCCACGCCGCTCGTTCAGATGTCGTCTCGCGTGCTTGGCGTGACACCCGCCTCGCCGGGTTTCAAAACAATCGCTATTCACCCACAGCTTTGTGATTTGACGTGGGCTAAGGGCCGCGTACCCACGCCGCATGGCGATGTTGCCGTCTCGTGGACGCGGGAAGCCGGTAAATTCACGCTGGAAATCCACGTGCCGACCGGCAGCGCGGCGGATGTTACCCTGCCTGTTCTGCCGTTTGCGCAGCCAACATTGCGCGTGGACGGCCACGCGGCGACAGGAACGATGCGCGTAGGCGCGGGAAACCATCATTTTGAAGTGCGCGACAAGTCAACGAAGATTTAAAATCGCTTATCGCGTTAAAGGGGGGATCAGCAGATGCGAGTCAGTTTCTTCGGAACGCGGGGTTCTATCGCCACGCCGGGCGTCGGCACGCTTCGCTATGGAGGGAACACCTCCTGCGTTGAAATTGTATCGAACGCCGGCACGCGCGTGGTTCTCGATGCCGGAACCGGGGCCGTCGCGCTTGGCCGCCGTATCTCCGGTGAGGGGAAGCCGGGGCGGGCGCATCTGCTGATCAGCCACACGCATTGGGATCATATCCAGGGCATCCCGTTCTTCTCGCCCCTGTTCGTTCCCGGCAACGAATGGGACATTTATGGCCCGCGCGGGCTGGGCCAGAGCCTCAGCCAGACGCTCGCCGGCCAGATGGAATACACCTATTTCCCGGTAGCGATGGACCTGATGGGCGCTGTCATCCGCTATCACGATCTCGTGGAGGGTACGCTGTGCCTGGGCGACATTCTTGTCACCTCCCACTATCTCAACCACCCGGCGCTCACCCTGGGCTATCGCCTGGAAGTGGACGGAGCCGTCGTGGTCTATGCCTGTGACCATGAACCCTATGCGCCTGGCCTGGCCTGCGGACAGGGCGACATCGTGGGCGCGGACCTCCGCCATGCCGAGTTTCTCGCAAACGCCGATCTGGTAATTCACGACGCGCAGTATCTCGCGTGTGAGTACGAGGGAAAGCACGGATGGGGGCATAGCACGGGGGCGTATGCTTTTGCGGTTTCGCGGTTCGCCGGCGTCAAGCGGCTTGCCCTGACCCACCACGACCCGACCCGTTTGGACGCGGAGATTGACAGCCTTGTGAGCGCCCTCAAAGCCGAGTTCGCCGGCAAGGGCGGGCCGGAAATATTTGCCGCAGCCGAGGGGCAGAGCCTCGAATTCAACGGTAAAGCCGGACACACTCCGCTTCCCATCACGTCCTGCGACATAGAGCCGGTTCTGAATGCCCTTGCCGACCGATCCGTGCTTTTGGCGCTGGCCGACGAGAAGCAGCGGGCGGCGTTGGCGGAAGTGGCGGCAGCCGATAACTTCACGGTATTGACGGCAGCGCCATCGGACGCGGTAGCAATCGCGGCGAGTGAACACCCGGACGTAATCGTCATCAGCGAGGATTGCGACGATGCCTTCCCTATCTGCCGCGCCATTCGCGCCCTCCCCGATTACGGCGACGAGGTTCCGGTAGCCCTGGTAACGCGCAATGCCGCGCCGAATTCCGACCCGGCGCCCTTTACCGACAGGCTGATCGCGCCCTATTCGCCCGCGTATGCCCGAACTCGCCTGCGCGCGTGGGCGATGCGCGTTACGTCGTGTTGGGAGCCAGCCCCGGTTCCCCACGACGAGGACGAGCGGCTTGCGGCAACCCGGGCGCTCGGCCTGCTGGACACCCTGCCTGAAGAGCGGTTTGACCGTATTACCCGCCTCGCTTCAGCCCTCTTTGATGTTCCCGTTGCCCTGATTTCACTGATTGACGCCAACAGGCAATGGTTCAAATCCACATGCGGCATTGATACCCTGGAGACATCTCGAGACCTCGCCTTCTGCGCGCACGTCATCTACAATCGCGCGCCACTCATTGTACCGGACACCCTCGCGGACGCTCGTTTTGCGGACCATCCTCTCGTTCAAGGGCCACCGCGCATACGTTTCTACGCCGGATACCCTCTTACTCTCGTGAATGGCGCTTGCGTCGGCACCCTCTGTTTAATTGACACGCGCCCCCATGATCTGGATGATAAACGCATGTCGCTGCTTGGCGACCTGGCGGTTTTGACCTTGCGCGAGTTCCAACGCGAGACAGACTCCATTGCTTAGTTGCTTTATAACTCTTCACCACCAAGCCTCCAAGAACACCAAGAAGAACGAAAAGAAGAACGTTATAAAATTGCAGAAGAAATTGAAAGAGTACCGCGTTCTGATCCTTTCGTATTGCCTGCATTACTTGGTGTTCTTGGCGTCTTGGTGGTGAAGAGCTACGTTGTTTTCTGCAGGATGCGCGCGAGAAATTCTCTTGTGCGGGCGTGGGTGGGAGTTACCAGCACCTGTTCGGGCGTTCCCTGCTCTACAATGACGCCTCCGTCTAAAAATAGAACGCGGTGCGCCACTTCGCGGCAAAAGCCCATTTCGTGCGTGGCGACCAGCATCGTGCGGCCCTGTTTCGCCAGATCGCGCATGACCGTCAGCACTTCGCCCACCAGTTCGGGGTCAAGCGCGGATGTGGGTTCATCGAAAAGCAGGACGGCGGGCTTAAGCGCAAGGGCGCGGGCAATGGCGACGCGCTGCTGCTGCCCGCCCGACAGTTCGCCCGGAAAATTACGCGCTTTGGCCTGCAAATGTACCTGTTCCAGCAGTTCCAGCGCTTCCTTTTCTGCAATGGCCGGGGATTGGTTCAGCACCTTGCACGGCGCGAGCATCACGTTTTGCAGCGCGGTCAGGTGCGGAAACAGGTTGAAGCGCTGAAACACCATGCCGATCTCGCGCCGTACCTGGTTGAGATTAGCGGGCGAAATGGCCGCGTTCCGCAATTTGACGCTCCCGGATGTGGGCGTTTCCAGCCAGTTGATGCAGCGCAGCAGGGTTGACTTGCCGCTTCCCGACGCCCCGATCAGCCCGACCACTTCCCCTTCCAGCACGTCCAGCGAAATGCCTTTCAGCACCTCCAGCCGCCCAAAACTCTTCCGCAAGTCCGTTGTTGTCAGTATAGGTTGTCCATCCTGTTCACGCAAATTCACTTCTCCATTTTCTATGTAAGGTTCTGTAGGGGGCGCTGCTTGCCGCGCCCCCGTTCGCGCAACGCCCAAAATGGCTGGTAGGGGCGCAATTTATTGCGCCCTCATTCGCGCAGGGTTCTGCAAGCAGAACCCCTACAACCTGATGCTTTCGTTTTACCTTGAAATTGGCTGCCATTGGCGTTCCAATCGGCGTACCAGAGCGGTTAGCGGCAGGGTCATCACCAGATAGCAGGCGGCTACGCCCAGATACAGGGTTGTGGCCGAACCCGTGTTGGCCGCGATTTCCTTGCCTGTCCGCATCAGTTCCACCACGCCGACGACGGATACCAGAGAGGAGTCTTTGAGCAGGGCGACGGCTTCATTGGTCAGGGGCGGCAGGACGCGGCGCAGGGTTTGCGGCAGAATGATCCAGCGCATGGCGGCGGGATAATCCATGCCAAGCGCGCGGGCGGCTTCCATTTGTCCCGTATCTATACTTTCAATGCCCGCGCGGAAGATTTCGGAAATGTACGCCGCAGCGTTCAAACTGAGCGCGACAACGCCCGACATCAGCGGGTTGAGCGACACATGCAGCGCGGGCAGCACAAAGTACAGAAAGTAAATCTGCATCAGCAGGGGCGTGCCGCGTACCAGTTCCACATAGGCAATGACCGCCGCGCGCAGGGGAACAAACGGCGACAGGCGCATCAGAGCCACGATCAGCCCGCCCGTCGCGCCGAACAGCAGCGTCAAAACCGTGATTTCCAGCGTGATTTCCGCCCCGCGCAGCAATTGCGGCCAGGCGTCGCGCAGCAGGTCCCAGCGAATGGCTAAGGCAGAAGTTGAGGGTTGAGGGTTGAGGGTTGAGGGGTCTTGATTTTCAATTTTCGATTGCCGATTGCCGATTGCATCGGCCTTTTTTTGAATGTCTGCGGGGATCGAGGAACCTTCGTTTTTTACTTTGTTGATGTTGGCGATTAGCGAAGTCGTTACGGGGTCGCCAATCCATTTTTCGTAGAGTTGGGTGTACGTGCCGTTTACCAGCAGCGTGTCTAAGGCGTGGTTGAGCTGCGCGGCCAGTTCCAGTTCGTTGCGGGCGGCGGCAATACCGAGATTTTCGGGCGGAAAGTCGGACGCGCCGGTCAATTCCAGGTCGGAGTAGCCGTTGGGCAGAATGTGTTTGAGGGCGGGCACATCGGCGACAGCCGCATCCGATTTGTGGTTCTTCACGTCCAGCAGGCCGTCTTGCAGCGTGTCGAACTTGCGGATTTGCGCGTCCGGCAGGCCGGCTTTTTGCAGCGCGGTCATGCCCGTCGTTTGATCCTGCACGGATACGATTTTGTCGCGCAGGTCGGCAAGTCCTTTAATGCGCGTATCATCGTGGCGTTTGGCGATCACCTGCCCGGACAAAAAATACGGGCGGGAAAACGTGTAGCCCTTCTGCTTGCGCTCTTCCGTTATGGTCATGCCGGACATAATCAGGTCGGCCTTGCGCGATTCCAGCGAACCCTGTACCGCCGTCCATTCCAGGGGCAGCCAGTTCACTTTCACGCCCAACGCCTTGCCAAGCGCGTCTCCCAATTCGATGTCGAAGCCGACAAGTTTGTCTTTTTCCTTGTACTCGAAGGGCGGGTACGTGGCGTCGGTGGCAATTGTAAGCGAACCCCGCTGCCGTATCTCCTGCCAGGCGTTCTGCGCCCGTCCCGGCAATGCCCAAATCAGAGTAAGACAGATTAGAGTCAACAACTGCCAGTGTTTCACATACTTCCGATGGTGGATCAATCCTGCCCCCTCTTGAAAATGCCTCTTTTGTCCTGAAATAAAAAGTGCTGTATCACGCGAAAAAATGAACCCTTTGCTCCCCACAGCCGTCTAAACAGTAGAACAACGTCTGCTATACAAACAAGAAGGCTGAACGTTGCTAGTTCCTATCAACTATCAACTATCAACTATCAACTGAGAAGGGAGGTGCAAAGCCTATGTTTCACCCCTCCCGCTCGCCCTGACGCTGCTGAGGCCACGACGCCTCTCTCCTACAACTTGACACAACGAGACATCGGGCTGGAAGCGCTGCATTGCCAAGATTTCGACGATGACTCTACATATCCTTTTTTCTACAGACCTTCATCCTTCATCCTTTGCTTGCCCACGCGCTTACGGTTTTACGGTTCCGAAGAGGATGCGGGAGGGATAAGCGGCGGTGTGGTAGAGCCGGTTGGTCGCCGCGCGGTAATCGGATTCGCGGGCGGCGTAGATGTCGCAAAACGTCTGCGGGTTGCGGTCTACAAGCGGGAACCAACTGCTTTGCACCTGCACCATCAGGCGGTGTCCCTTTCTGAACGTATGGCACACGTCCGGCAGATTAAATTTCAGTTTCGTGGGTTTGTCCGGCGTGAACGGCTCCGGCTTTTCAAAACTGTTGCGGAACTTGCCGCGCATCACGTCGGCGCGTACCAGCATTTGGTAGCCTCCCATCTTCACGGTTCCCGTTGCGGACTCGGTATCGGGCGCGTCGTCGGGGTACACGTCTATGATTTTCACAACCCAATCGGAATCCGTGCCGGATGTGGACACAAACAGGTCGGCGGTAATCGGCCCGGCAACGGTCATGTCCTGCGCCATCGGCTCGGTTTTGTAGGTGAGAACATCGGCGCGTTCGGCGGCAAAACGCTGGTCGGCAATCATGTAATTGTTGTTGCGGCGGATGCTTTGCGACGCGGTAGCGACATACGGCACGGGTTTGGCCGGGTCGCTGACATAGCTGTCGGCGCTTTCCGGCGTTACTGTCGCGGACGCGCCCGTTTGCAGCGCTGATGGTGGATTTGATTGTGGATTTGATTGCAGATTTGCCGGCTTGTGAGGGTGAAGACGCAAGACGATGCTCCGCGCCGAAGTAAAGCGATTGCGCTTGCAGGGCGCGGGGCGGCCAGGCGTCGAAGGACAGCCATTGATTGGAACCGGTAGCGAACACGCGCGCTTTGGATTCCTTCCAGTCACCCTCATCTTTGAGATAATGGTTGAAGAACGGAAACTCGATCTCGTTGCGGTAGGTGGCGGCGGTTGCGCTGCCAAATGGAATATCGCCGAACGAACTGCGATCCCCTCCCGCCCAGCCGCCGTGCGGCCAGGGACCGACAACAAGGTAGTTTGGAGTAGTGGGACTCGCTTTTTCAATGGTCTTGAAGATGTGCAGCGGGCCGTAAAAGTCTTCGGCGTCGAACCAGCCGCCCACAAGGAGCATGGCGGGCCGAACGTCTTTGAAATGCGGCAGCAGGTTCCGCGCTTTCCAATAAGCGTCATACGTGCCGTGCTGCATCATCTCGTTCCAAAACGGAACCTGATTGTGAAAATAGCGGGCGTTGGCGTTGGAAAGCGGGCCGAGGTCGAGATAGAATTGGTACGAATCGTTGGAGTCGTAGCGCAGGCCGGTGGGCAATTGGACGCGGGAAGGGCCGGTACGGGGCCAGTCGAAGCGCGAGTTGAAGTCCCACGCGAAGTTATCCAGCAGATAGAACGCGCCGTTGTGGTGTTCATCGTCGCCCAAAAACCAGTCGGCGATGGGAGCCTGCGGCGAAACGGCTTTCAGGGCGGGATGGGCATTGATGGCTCCGGCTGCGGCATAAAAGCCCGGATAGGAGATGCCCCACATCCCCACCCGCCCGTTGTTGTGCGGGACGTTGCGAACCAGCCAGTCTATCGTGTCGTAGGTATCGGTGCTTTCGTCAATGTCCGCTTTGCCGTGTTTGCCCGTAAGCTGCGGGCGCACATTGACATAATCGCCTTCCGACATATACCTGCCGCGCACGTCCTGATACGCGACAATATAGCCGTTTTCCGCGAAATGGGACGAGGGGCCGAGCGAGTTAGGAAACGCATCAGGGCCGTAGGGAACGCTGTAGGGGGTGCGCTCCAGCAGCATGGGATGGTTCTGCGACGTATCTTTAGGCGCGAAAATGACGGTATACAGCTTCGTGCCGTCCCGCATGGCGATGGCAACATCGGTTTTCGTATAATTAGCGCGAACGTCAAACCGCCCCTGCGCCCCGGCCAGACATGGCAGCAGGCAAAGCAGCAAAATACAAATCAACTTCCAATGGCGCTTGTTCAACGCTTCGTCCTTTCAAAATCAAGCGAGACAGGTTTGCAGCAGTTGCCATGCGCGCGCAATGTGGCGCTCCTGCGTGTGCATATTGCCGATGGCGAGGCGCAGGGTATAGCGCCCGTTCAGTTTGGTATGGGAAATGAAAATCTCTCCCGTTGCGTTGACGGCTTCCATCAGGCGGGCGTTCAGGGTTTCCAATTCGGTTTCGCTATCTATATGTGAGGGATGGGCGCGAAAGCATACGGCGCTGAGGGGCGCGGGAGCCATGCGCTCGAAATCGGGAGAAGCGTCTACCCAACCGGCGAATACTTGCGCCAGCCGTATGTGTTCAGCCGATCATTTCGGCCATGCGCTCGCGCCCGAACGAACGGAAAATCATCCACAGTTTCAGGGCGCGGAACCGCCTGCCAAGCTGTACGCCATAGTCCATAAAGTTCGTGGCGTCGCTGTCGGTCATCAGGTAATCGGGAACCAGACTGAACGCGCGGCGCAGGGCGTTCATATCGCGGGCAAACAAAACGGAGCAATCCATCGGCGTAAAAAGCCACTTGTGCGGATTGATCACCAGGCTGTCGGCGCGTTCGCACCCGGCAAGCACATATCGGTATTCGGGTACAAGGGCCGCCGCGCCGCCATACGCCGCGTCTACGTGCAGCCACAGATTTTGTTCTTCGCACACATCGGCAATAGCGGGAACCGGGTCAATAGCCGTTGTGGACGTGGTTCCCGCCGTCGCCACCACGCAGAACGGCAGCCAGCCCGCGCTCCGGTCATGGGCAAGGGCGGTACGCAGGGCGCCTATATCCATTTGAAACGCCGCGTCCGTCGGTATTTTTCTGACGCCATGCTGCCCGATACCGAGTGTCATAGCCGCGCGCTCAATGGACGAATGGGCCTGTTCGGAGCAGTACAGGCGCAGGCGCGGCACGTTGGGCCTGCCGCTCATGCCTTCCTGCCGGATGTGGAGGTTGGGAATGGCTTCGCGGGCGGCGCAAATGGCAAGCAGGCTGGAAATGGAAGCCGTGTCGGTAATCAGGCCGCGCAGTCCCGTTGGCAAACCAAGCATTTGCGCCAGCCAGCCAAGTACGACTTCTTCCAGTTCCGTCGCAGCCGGGGACGTGCGCCACAGCATCGCGTTCTGGTTGAGGGCGGCGCACAGCATTTCAGCGACGACGCCGGGCGCGGGGCTGCTGTTGGCGAAATAGGCCATAAAACCGGGATGGTTCCAGTGCGTCATACCGGGCAATAGAATACGCTCGAAGTCGTTGAGAATGGCGTCCATGCTTTCGGGCGCATCGGGCGGCGAAACCGGCAATTGCGCTTTGATATCGCCCGGTTTCACCTGCGCCAGTACAGGGTACGCTTCCGGGTCACGCAGATAGCCGCTTATCCACGCCAACGCCCACCGCCCCGCGCCCTCAAATTCGTCCACCTGTTGTTTGACTGCACTTGCTTCGTACTCCGACATGCCGCTTCTTCCCGCCTCTTTTTATAGGTGAATTCTTGTATGTGTCTATTCGTTATGGAAGCGGCAAGAATCCTGCTTGAATGTAGGCAGAGGAGGGATTGCCAGGGATCGAAAATCCGTGACTTGAAATTGATAGAGCTTGATCGGATGTCGATTCTCTCTCCTTCCGCCCGAAGTACACGCAGGGCGAAATGGTGTTCCTGCGCGTCAGTTTTGGCTCCTTATTCACTTACTCGCCTCTCATATCCTGCGTGAATAGTTGACAAGTCGTCCTCTGGATAATCGTAAGTCCCGGCACCCACATGGTCCACAGCGAAAGTTAGTGAACTGGTGCTATAACCTACTCGATTACACCAGAAGGTCACACTTCCCCAATAAGAAGTTGAGTTTGTGAGAGTTACGGTGATCTCTTCTGTGATGATCCCGTTAATGTTTTGCATGCTGAGCGTTGCTGTGGCGGCATGACATCTCGGATTAAGCATTGTCAGCCCAGCCAACAGCAGCAATCCGATGAATGCATTTGCTCTTGACTTCTTTGTCATCGTTTCTGCCTCCTTACCGTTGAGAATATGCACGTGCATGATTGAATTGAACAGATGTGGAATCAATATAACACAAAAAGGGGGGTAACAGCGAGACATTTGTATCATTTTCAAAATTATTCCGCTTATCCCCTTTATCATCTTTACAGACCTACTTCAGCGGCGGCATTTTCGCGGAACAGAGAGCCTTTGCGAATGTAGCGGCGTACCGTATTGACGTCACATTAAACAAAGCGCCTGTGCATATTCTGCGGCAGTCAAAGAAAAATACCGGTTCTCAAAGCATTTGTACTGCTTTTGAGAACCGGTGTTTTGAAATAGAGGCTTGTGGTGATGCGCAACGAATGGGATCACGAGGAGCGTTACGACAGCGCGAAATCGGCCAGCGCGCGGGCATGGAGCGTTGTGGTGTCCACCAGCGGCAGGACGGAATGTTCCTGATCCAGCAGCAGCATCAGTTCTGTGCAGCCTAAAATGATGGCGTCCACGCCGCGCTCCGCCTGCTCCGCAATGAGGGTTCTCAGCGCCTGCCGCGATGTGGGACAAACGACGCCCTGACACAGTTCTTCAAAAATAATGGCGTGAACGGCTTGCCGCGCCGGTTCGTTGGGAATGACGACCTCAATCCCCCACTCCTGCTGCAAGGGGCCGCGAAAAAACGCTTGTTCCATTGTATAGCGCGTACCAAGCAGGCATGCTTTGCGCGCGTTATGCGCTTGCAGGGCGCTTCCGGTCACGGCGCGAATGTCAATGAGAGGAACATCAAGGCCCGCCTGTATCTCTGCGGCAACCTTGTGCATGGTGTTGGAGCAGATCGCCACGCAGTCGGCTCCCGCTCGCTCCAAAGCCTGCGCCGCCTGCGTCAATCGGTCGGCAAGCGCGTCCCAGGCATCCTGCCGCTGCAATTCGGCAATGGCGGCAAAATCACACGAATGGAGTATGATTTGAGCCGAGTGCAGGCCGCCCAACCGCTCCCTCACGGCGCGGTTGATCTGCTGGTAGTAGATAATCGAACTTTCCCAGCTCATGCCGCCAATCAATCCAAGCGTTCTCATGCGCGTTTCCTTTTAGATATTAGGCATTAGGCATGTAGGCATTAGGCATCAGAAAAGACACAAAGCCAGGAAGTTCGTTCTTGCTTGTCCTTGCATCTAATGCCTAATGCCTACATGCCTAATGCCTACATGCCTCTCAAAAATCCACATGCAGCTTTTTCAGCGCATCTTCCAGGCTGTGGCTTCCTTCTTCATACCCGACAAAGGCGGCAGCGATCTTGCCGTCTTTGTCAATTACGTACTGCGTGGGGATGCTGTTGACGAGATAGAGTTTTTTGGCGATGTTGTTGTCGGCGCGGCCTGCCGGGTCGAAGGCGGTGGGAAAGGTATACGCGCTTTTCTTGGCCGCAACCCATTTGTCATACTCCTTGCGCTCGTCCCAGACGCACAATCCCAACACTGCAACGCCTTTGTCTTTCACTTCAGTATACACTTTTTGCAGGTGCGGCAGGGAGCGCTGGCAGGGAACGCACCAGGTTGCCCAAAAATCGAGGACAACCACTTTACCCTTGAAGTCGGACAAATGCACGGTTGTTCCGTTGGCTGTCACGGCGGAAAAGTCCGGCGCAGGCGAACCGATCCGCAGCAGGTCATCGGCGGTGTTCGCGGCTCCGGGCGGAACTTTCCAGGCGAAAGTTTGCCGCGGAATAGGGGCGTCGAATGTCCAGCCGGTAAAATCCATTTGCAGTTGGGGCGCTGTGACGCCGTTGCGCAGGGAAATGTCGCAGACGCGAACAGGCAATCCCGTCGAGGCATCGCGCCATGTTTTCACGCCTGCCGCGTAGGAACCGCCGTCCTGCATTTTGCGAGGTGGTTCCAAATCGGTTGTCGCCACCATCTTGCGCCCGTCCAGCGTTTCTTCGCGGACGGTTCGCGTCATGTTGGGGCGCGGGGGCGCATCCGGCGTTAAAATCAGCGCCACGCCCGCCATCGTGTACAGTTGGCTTTTGGCGCGTTCCCCGGCTTTTGGCGCGTCGGCAATGCTGTATTTACCGAGCAGGCTGTTGTACTCGTAGGCTTTGCTGCCGTCCGTTAAGTAGAACGAGGGCTGTTTCGCCTGCCCGGCAAGCGGCGCCGCGTCAATACGGTAGCGCGTCAGGCTTGCCACCGTAACCGTCACGCCGAAAAACGGCTTCGCCTGCCCATTCGGGCTGACGAGGGAAAACGTTCCGTTCATTTTGATGGTTTTTGCGCTTGTCAGGCGGCTGCCCGGAATGGTCACGGCGGGAGCAGGCACACCGGGAGCCGTCGCGTCCTGCGCGGTCACAGGCACAGCCATAAGCCCGCCGCATACCATCAGGGCGCTATGCCATCCCCTACTGATTGTTTGCATGGAAGCTTCTCTTTTCATTTACAAATCAGACGAATCGCGTTCAGATTATTGCCTCTGAATATCTCGCCTGCTCCCAATGTTGAGAGCAGGGGTCGAGAGATGAGAGCTTTTCATCACAAAGCCGGGTTGCCGGCGTCTTTGTTGGGCACGAAGTAGTAGTTGGAGCCGGGTACGGTTGCCGAGCCGGCATTGGGGCCGATGAGATGGCCTACATTTGCCGCAATGTAGCTGGCCTTCAACCCGTTCTGGTTCAGGCGCATGGCTTTGGCATGGGCGTCCAGAAACACCACGTTTGCGGCAAGGCCGGGATGTCGGCCCGCCAGGTAGGGAGTTGCGATAGCGTTTGTCGCGGGATTACGGGGCGGATTGACGCCGTTGAAGGTGGAACTGGTCCCGCCCGCATCTCCCATCAGCAGGCTTTCCGCCGTGTTGTCCCAGGCCGCCAGCGTGGTAAAGGGGCCATAGCCGCCATAAGAATAGACGAGAAGAACGTTTTTATCGTAGCCCAGGGGCGCGTCGCCCGGATCAATCGTAAAGGGCGCTCCGCCGGTACTGGGCTTGAGATTGGCGGCGGAAAGGCAGGACTGCACCTGCCCGTTTTTAAGATAGGGCTGCAAGATGCCCTGCGACGCGATCAGTTTGGCCGCGCCACTGTTTTGCAGAATCAGGCCGAAGAACCAATAGTAGGTATTGGAGTACGTAAAGCCGGACGGAGCGGTGTAGGAGTTGATTGGGTAGGTTTCGTCGTAATCCTGCACGTACATCACGGTCGCCAATCCCATTTGCTTCAAGTTGGACAGACAGGATGTTTGACGGGCTTTTTCCCGCGCCTGCGCGAAGACCGGAAACAGAATGGCGGCAAGAATGGCGATGATGGCGATCACCACGAGCAGTTCGATCAGGGTAAACGCCCGGTTGAGGATTGAGGGATTTCCGATTGAGTTTCTTCTGTTCCCTGTGTTGGGCGTTGAATGTTGGGCGTTGACGGCTTTGGAGCGACGCGCAGTTGAAGCAAAAATGGATCGCATTGAGTGTAACCTCCCGGATGGAAAATACCAACGGCAACATCGCGCGTGGTGTCGAAAAACGAAGCAGCAGGAGTGCAGGGGCGCGCTCTTGACTGAATTGTATCCATTATATCACTGCCTACAACATAAACAGGGGAAGGTGGGAAGGTTCTGTCGGCGCGTTTGTCAAAACGGGTATAATGTGACAAATGGCGGGGGCACACTGTCTTCAGAACCGCTTTGAGTCAGCATCCTTGCAGACTGCCGCTGCGCGCCTGCAAACTTGCGGAACAAAAATCATGAACACTCTTGTACCGGAGGAATTCGATTTTCAGCGTATTGGCCGCCGTATCCGCCACCGGCGACTGCAAATGGGATTGTCGGCGGCGGAAGTGGCGCGGCAGGCGGGCGTGACGCGGCAAACCCTGGTGCGCCTGGAAAGCGGCAAGCCCTGCAAATTGCATACCTTGAACCGCCTGCGCAGTGTTTTGCGCCTGTTCTTCGATTACCTGCTGCGGGACGATCCGCTGTTTGATTTTTGCGCGCAGCACAAGCCGGACGAAGCGCATTGGGTGGCATCCCGCAAGAAATCCGAGTACCAGAAGCACGGGGAGATTACCGTTCCCGGCTTTGAGGACGACGCTGCCGAGCGGCTGCGGCTGGGGCGGCTGGGGTTTCAGCCTTTTTTTACCTGCCTGCTCACGTCCGAACTGCCCGACGGCATTCTCAATCAGGGCATTATGGAAATCTATCGCGAAACGTGGGTAGACAGCCATCCGGGTGAGGAATTTGTGTACTGCCTCCGGGGGAAGGCGCGGCTTCGGGTACGAGGCGAAACGTTCCTGCTGGAGGAGGGCGGCGCGCTCACATTCAATGCGGTGGAACCGCATCAATATGCGCCTGCCGAACCCGTCGGACCGGAGGAGCCGCCCGTGCTATTGCTGATCGTGCTGGCGCTGCCGCCCTTGAGCGCGCGAGGCAAGCCAAAAACAGGCGCGACAAATGAGCCGTAACGCAGGCATCTCCTGACCCGCAAGTGGAAACTCCGGGACACAATGCGATGATACGCATTCGTGTCCCGGAGTTTGTTGGCTGCTTCACGTTGTTTTTGGCTTCACACTGGCGGCAGGCGTACCCGCCGAACTTGCCCTCAGCTTTTCTTTGTCATTTGATAATAATAATTATCCTGGTCGGCCTTGCCCGTCCAGCCTTCGCGCAGCAGGTCGCCGAGATTGTTGTCTCGAAACAGAACCGGCGTGACGCCGAAAATTGTCTTCGTGGGAGTCGCCGGACGCGCGGCTTTCACATGTCCATCGAACCACAGCACGTTGGAAAAACCATGATGGCGGCCATGTACGCCGGGACGCTTCAAGGACGGCCAGCCGAGCATGGCATCGCGGTACAGACTTCCATCCGAGGAAATGCCTGCTGCATCCGCGACGAGAATGGTTTCTGTAGGGGCGGTAAACGCCGACAGGGTTGGTATGGTCGGCTGAAATCCGGGCAGATCGTAATACAGCAGGAAGTTCAGGCCGTAAGCGAACTTTGTAGGCGCGAAATCCCCCAGAGGAATTCCGCCTGCGGAGGGACAGTCCATAACGGCCCCGTTCTTCAGATAGGGTTCCAGAAAGCCCCGCGCCGGGTCGAACAAGACCGGGAATTGCGAAAAATCGTAGCGGCCGTTCCAGGTAATCACGGCTGTTCCGTCATCGTCGTCATACTCAAAAGGAAAAAGCTCCTCGTCGTAGTCCTGCATATACAGTTGCGCGGACAGGCCGATCTGCTTGAGGTTGGACATGCACGAGGCTTGCCGCGCTTTTTCGCGCGCTTGGGCAAAAACGGGAAACAAAATGGCGGCAAGAATGGCAATCACGGCAATGACGACAAGCAGTTCAATGAGCGTAAACGCGGCAGGACGCGCAGAGTCCTGGCATCGCAGCGAGGATGAAATGCGTTGGCGCTGCTTGGTTGCTTTATGTCGCATGGTATACCACGAACTTTCTCAAAACACCGTGTCACCCCAATGGGCGGAGCGAAGAAAGGAGCCATCAGGTTCTAGAATCAACTTCATATACAAAAACAAGTGTTGAGTTCTTAACTCGTGTTCTCTGACTGCCAAAATTGCGGGGAAGTTCCCTATTTTTCACAAACCTACTTCGGATGCGGCGTTTTCGCGGAACAGCGAGCCTTCGCGGATGTAGCGGCGTACCATGTTGACATTCGCGTGTCCTGTCTGCTGCATGATGGCGCGTTCCGAAACGCCCGCCTGCGCCGCGCTGGTTGCCAGTCCCGCCCGCAGACTGTGGCCGGCATATTGCGCCGCGTCCAAGCCTGCCGCCCGCGCCGTCTTTTGTACAATCAGCGCAACCGAGCGGTCCGACAGGGCGCGGGGCAGGATATGGCCGTGCTTGTTGATGGGGCGAAACAAGGGCCCGGCCTCGATGTTCGCCACATTCAGCCAGGCTTGCAGGGAACGCACGGGGCAGGTATGCGGCTTGGAGCCATACGGTATCCCGATCTTGCGCCCCTGCCCCTCCTGATCGGTCTTGCTCCGCCGCAGCGTGACGGTAATGCCTTCGGTTGCAATAATAATATCTGAGCGCGTCAGGCTGACAAGTTCGGAGCGGCGAAACGCGCCCGCGAAGCCGAGCAGCAGCAGGGCGCGATCCCGGATTCCCGTCGGCGTGGGCGGCAGGGTGTCCACCATGCGGCGAATGTCGGCGGTGAGCGTGGGCGCTTTGCCTTCATACGCGGTTCCCTTGACGCGCCGGATGCCCGCCCACGTCGCCCGCACAATGGCTTCCTGTGTCGGCGTCGCGTGTCCCGCTGCCTGATGCGCCTGCGAAATAGAACTTAATCGCCGCTGCAAGGTGCTGCATTTGTGGGTATCGGCCAGCATGGTCAAGTACAGCGCGACGGTTTCCGGCGCGGCGGGTAAGGGAACAAGATCGTGCTGCGCGCACCAGGCGGTAAAATGGTTCCAATCTGCCCGGTAGCCGCGCAGGGTATTGGCCGCCCGCGCCTGCTCCACATACGCCCGCGCCTGCTTCCCCGCCTGCTTGAGTTCTTCCGAAATGGCAGGCAGGTGGTTTTCCGCTTCAACAACTTCAACAATGGTAATTTCCGTACTCATAAATCACTTGCTTTCTCAACCCGATGGCGGTTTTGTCTGAACCATGATTTATGTGATTTTCAGGATTACCATGATGATGTGCAGCCTGAACTACGAATCGTTCAATTATAGGCCGACTATGAGGAACGCGCCTCCTTCAATCATGGCAATCATCGTAATCACATAAATCATGGTTCAGACAACCCCGAAACGTCAATTTTCAGGCTATAATCAAGGAAGATACTGCATATGGCATGGAGCCTGTTGTTCCTTCGCGGCACTGCGCTGTGTACAGGAACGACTTTGGAGGAATACAATGACAGCAACTGCATCAACTCGATTTGAAATGAACAATGCCGAAGTACTGCCAATTAGCGCCGAACAACAGGCGTTTTATACGACAAATGGCTACCTGATTGTGCCGCAGGTGTTCGCGCCGGACGAAGTTGCCATGTACCGCGACCACTTCATGCGGCTGCGGGCGGAAGGCGCGCGTCCGGGCGATTTCGCGGGCGCGGACCTGACCAGCGAAGACCCTTTGAAGCGCTACCCGCGCATGATTCACATGCACCGATGGGATGAGGTAAGCCTGCAATGGCTGCTTGACTCGCGCCTGAACGCCTGCCTCTTGTCCCTGCTTGGCGTGGAGCCGTATGCCGTACAAACCATGCTGTACTTCAAGCCGGCGGGCGCGCGTGGGCAGGCATTGCATCAGGATCAGTATTATTTGCGCGTCCAGCCCGGAACGTGCATGGCCGCATGGCTGGCGCTGGATCGCTGCGACGAAGAAAACGGCTGTATGCGCGTCGTGCCGGGCAGCCATACATGGCCCGTCCTCTGCCCCATTACGGCGGACACAACTCAAAGTTTTACCGACATTACGGTTCCCATTCCTTCCGACCAGGAAGTGCGCCCCGTTTTGATGGAAGCGGGCGACGTGCTGTTTTTCAACGGGCAATTGGTACATGGCAGCTACCCGAATACCTCGCCGGATCGCTTTCGCCGCGCCCTGATCGGCCACTACATTGTCGGCAACGCGGAAAAAGTGGGCGGCTACTACCATCCCGCGCTGCGCATGGACGGTTCCGTTGTCGAAATCCCCTCCAACGACTCCGCCGGGCCGTGTGGCGTGTGGGTAGACCGCGACGGCAGGCGCGAAATTGATGTAGAAAACGTTCTCGCCACGTCGGACGCCCACGAATAAGCCACCGCGCGAACAGGCAATTGCGCGAACAGGCAACGGAATGGCAGGCACAACCATGAACAAACGACAGCGCTTTTTTCGCTCCGGCATTATCGTCTTGATTGCGTTGCTGTGCTTATTCCAAATCACCGTTCAAATAAAACGTTTCTCACCTCAAAAAGAACGTTGTAGGGGCACAACATGTTGTGCCCGCCCGCCGCGTTATCAGGAAGAGGGCACAACATGTTGTGCCCCTACAAACTTTTATTTGAACGGTATTGGTGCTAGTTCTACTCCCTACTGCCCACTCCCTACTGCCTATCTCCACCTTGCCGTTTGTCCGAAGTCGGCGTTGTAATAGTTGCTGACATGGGTTCCGGGCGGGACGATGGCGTCTATTTGCTGGCTGTCTTCGTCCGTTACTTTCACGTCTGCCGCTTTCAGGTAGTCTTCCAACTGCTCCAGGGAGCGCGGGCCGATGATGGGACTGGTCACGCCGGGCTGCGCCATGCACCAGGCGAGGGCGAAATGCGCCAGGGGTATATTGCGTTGCTCGGCGAACGTCAGCAGTTTTTCCACGACGGCAAGCGCGGTATCGTTGTCGCGGTTGGCGAATGCGCCTTTTTCGTAGCGGGAACCTTCGGGGCGCGGCTGTCCTAATCGGTACTTGCCCGTGAGCAGGCCACCGGCGATGGGCGCCCAGGGAATGACGCCGAAGCCATACGCGCGGCAAAACGGCAGCAGTTCCCGCTCAATGCGCCGGTCCAGCAGGTTGTACGGCGGCTGTTCGCAGACGAAGCGATTCAGGTGCAGGGCGTCGGACGCCCACAGGGATTCGACCAATTGCCAGGCGGCGAAGGTGCTTGTGCCGATGTAGCGCACTTTGCCCTGCCGGATAAGATCGTCCAGGGCGCGCAGGGTTTCGTCAACGGGTACGGACGGCTGCGGGCGGTGCAGTTGGTACAGGTCAATGTAATCCGTTTGCAGGCGGCGCAGGCTGTCCTCGCAGCCCTGAATGATGTGACGGCGGTGGCTGCCCCAGGCGTTTGGGTCGGTATCGTCCATGCGGTTGTACACTTTGGTTGCGAGTACCACTTTGTCGCGCCGATTGTCCATTGCCAGCGCTTTGCCCGTAATGGTTTCCGACACGCCCCGGCTGTACACGTCAGCGGTATCGAAGAAGTTAATTCCCGCTTCCATTGCCCGGTGCATGATGGCAATGGAGTCTTCCTCACCGGTTCCGCTCTTGCCATCGCCCCAGTTCATGCACCCCAGACACAGCGTACTGACTTGAACGCCCGTTCTGCCCAATGCTCGGTATTCCATACTAAACTTCTCCCGAAATATGTAGCCGTTTGCAAGATGCGATTGCCACCTCAAAAACAACATCGTAGGGACACAACATGTTGTGTCCGCGCTCCTACGTTACAAGCGCGGACACAACATGTTGTGTCCCTACGAACGTCTATCCAGGTGGGTGTTGATCTTCTTACTTTCAGAGAAAAGTGTCCATTCAAATGGACACTTTTAGCGCTCCACAAGGTATTTTGACCTTAAATCGCGTTCGTCACGCTTACTACCCTGCTTACAAAGCCGGTTACGTTGCGCAAAAGTGTCCATTTGAATGGACACTTTTGCTGATTATTACGCTTTCATCTCCACGACTTTCGCTTGTTCTATGGCGTCGGCGAGTACGGATTTTTCCTCTTCCGTCAGCGTGTTGGATACCAGAGCCTCTACGATCCAGCGCACTTCCGGGCGAAGCTGCGGGGATTGCGAGAAGGTGACGGAGGTGGATTGACGTGGGCGCGTGGTGCGCAGTCGCTCGCCTTTTGGCGCGGAAAAGGGATGCGGGCGCTCTTCGGCTACGGACAAATCCGTATTCGCGCCCAACGCCTGCCTTGCCAGCAAATGCTGTCGCACCTGTGACACGGACAGGCCGTAGCTTCCCGTGCGGCGCTCACTGGGGCGAGCGGCCTGCTCCGCAAGCGTGAGCAGTTCCTCCTTTTGCAGCAGGCCCTGCGCGCGCTGGAGCATGATGCCGTGACTGCCGGACAAGCGCCCCGCTTCGATCAGATCGGCAATGGACTCCGGCAGTTCGGCCAGATGGAACAGGTCGTGGATGCGCGAGCGGCCCAGGCCCACTTCCGAGGCAATGTCTTCCCACGTCGTTTTCGGGTTTTGGGATTTACGCAGTTCGTACAGGCGGCGCAGGGCGCGGCCTTTTTCGATGTCGGTCAGTTCCGCGCGCAGCACGTTTTCGGCAAGCTGCGCGGCCTGCACTTCATCATCCGTGAGGGCGCGAATACGAGCGGGAATCCGCACTTTGCCCGCAAGCCGCGCGGCCCGCCAGCGCCGCTCCCCTGCTACCAGCCGGTACGCTTCGCCGGGCTGAATGGGCGGGCGCACCAGAATGGGCTGCAGTACGCCGCGCCGGGCAATGTCATCGGCAAGCGCCTGCAAATCGGACGTGTCGAAGTGGCGGCGAGGCTGCGCGGGATCGGGCATGATTTCGTCGAGCAATAGGTCGCGGGCATCGGTTGCCACGCCCGCATGCGCAAGGTCGCCCTCGTTGAGCAGATTGGCCGCAGCCGCAACCGTTTGCGACATTCCTTCCCGGCTGCGGGTTCTCGCCCGCGTCGCAGTGGTGGCCGGGGCGCGCTCCGGCGTGGCGGGCGCGTTAGTTTCCGCAGATTTCGGTAACACTGTGTACCACCTCCTCGGCAAGCGCATAAAAGTGTTCGGCTTCCGGCAGGCCGGAAAACACGACCGGGTGACGCGCAGCGGTAGACCCGTCCACAGCCGTGCGTTCGGGAATAATCGTCTGGAACATGCGCCGCCCGAAAATCGAAGTGGTCATTTCGATAATCGCGCTGGCGTTGGCGGTTGTTAATCGCTGCCGGTTGAGGACGCCACCCAAAACGTGGATCGGATGCCGCGACAGTTCCGCGCAGCCCTTGCGGGTGTTGAGCAATTGCCGGACGCCTTCGAGGGAAAACGCGCCGTCTATGGGAATTAGAATCGCATCCGAAGCCACCATCGCGTTGATGGACAGCAGGCCGAGCGAGGGCGGCGCGTCAATCAGCACAAAGTCAAATTCGCTGCGCATAGATTCGAGCGCCTTATCCAGTTTCATTTCCCGGCCAAGCGCGTTGTGCAGCATCATTTCCGCGGCGGCTAAATTCAGGTGGGAGGGCGCAAGGCGCAGGTTGGGATGGTATGTCACCGTCCGCACCACCTCGGCAAGCGCGCGGGTCGGGCCTGTCGCTTCGTAGCCGATCACGTCCGCAATGGAACTTTCCACGTCGTTCCACAGCACGTCCAGCCCGAAGGAGCAGTTGGCCTGCGGGTCGAAGTCCACGATCAACACGCGATATCCGTTCATGGCAAGCGCGCCGGCAAGGTTGATGGTGATGGTGGTTTTGCCCACGCCCCCCTTCTGGTTTACGAGGGCGATAGTCGTGGTTCCCTTGCGCTTTTTCCCGCCCAGCATTTCGCGGATGCGGTCTATGTCCTCCTGCGTGTACAGGCGGCGATTTCCGGCGCGACGCGATGCCCCGCCGTCGCCGCGTCGTTCCAGTCGCCGCAGCGTGTCGGGCGTCACGCCCAGAACGTCGGCGGCTTGCGTGACCGTAAGATTTTCTACCGGACGGCGTAGTGTCATGGGCTTCCTTTCTCAAATTCAGGGTTTATAGGGTTTTAGGGTTCCAGTGTTTTAGGTGTTCGGTGTTCAGGTATTCGGGTGTTCGGGAACAGCATTGGCGCGGTTGGCAGAATTGGTGTTTCGTTCTGCGGGGTATGTTGCTGTGTTCTGGCTACTGTGTTCGCGGAGCGCAGGGAAATCTCCTGCTATTTTCTTGGAAAAATATCGTGAGATGAACGCAATCGCATTTCCACGCCTTCACGCCAAAGTTTCAGACCGTTTTTGCCCTTGAGATGCGTTATTTTGCGGCATGTTTACAGCATGGAACTCGCAAAATATGGCGTTTGGTGTCGTGATGCTGTAATGTCCGCTTGCTCCGCCATGCAGATTCTTCCTCATTTTTTCGATGCTGGAAAAGCGTTGTCAGGCCAAAGAACGCGAATTAAGGCATTGAGTTAGTGGCTGGTATGGCTGCAGGTATTTGCAGGCAAAGTGTAAATGGCTATGTTTTTCAACCAACCACCAACCACCAATCACCAATTACCAGCCACCAACTACTCCTCCCGAAGCGGCGTGGAATTGTGCGCGGCGTCCCATTGCCAGAAGTCGGGAACGCCGGGCAGTTTGTTGTCGCGCACGAACGCCAGGAACCGCTCCACGCGCTGTTCGGGCAGGTCGAAACCGCGAAAAATCTCCGCCGACTGCTCGGATTTGGACGCCCGATCCTGCCAGAATTTGCGCATCTTCTGCTCGTAAACCAAAAATGCGCTGTAAGCCGCTGGGAAGGCCGTTTCACCCCCCTGAACCAGTAAGTTACCCAAGAACGCGGTATATGCCCCGTAAAACGCCTCCTGATGGCCTTTACGGGCATTGCTGCGCCGCGCCTTGCCCGACTTTTGCGCTGATTTGGCGTATTCCGCGCCCGCCGCCGCTTCGTACTGCAAAATTCCGCCGAAGGTCTGGATGTCGAAACGGGTCTTTTGCGCCTGCCGGTGGGCGAACGCGATCAGGTACTGCGCCCCTTCCAGGCCGAGCCGCTCCAGCACATCCTGCGCCTGCGCCAATTCGCGGGGCGTGGGGCGGGCGGTCGTGCCGGTGTGGTGGAACGTCTCGTAAAACCGCCGCGCCAATTCCAGCGCGGGAGTTTCCGCGGACGGGTCCAGGAGGGAGGAGGGAGGCACTGTCTCAGCCATAGGTTCGGCGGCAGTGGTTTCAGCCGCAGGAGTTTCCCCGGCGGTAACTGCATCGGCAACGGTTGCATCCGCTGTGATTGCGTCCGCTGTGATTGCGTTGGCAGGGGTTGGCGCAATGACCGGCTGCGCGTCGGGGGCCGGTTCCGTCCATGCGTCCATTTCGGCGGGGGGTGACAGGAACACAGGTTCTTCTACCATCAAGGGCAATGTGATTTGATCGCCCGCTTGTTGTCCCAATGTTTGCTCAGTTGCCTGTCCGTCCGCTGAAGGCGTTGCCGTCAACTGCGCGGACGCTGCGTTTTGCGCGGATGTGGATTTTGCCGATTGCCGTTCCGTCGTGGCTGTTTCCGCCGCAAGCCGCTGTGACGCTTCCAGCGCGCTGCGCTCGGCTTCGCGCCGTTTGCGGGCATTGACGCCGGGAAACGCGAACGCAAGCTGCTCGTTGCGGGCTTTGGAGCCGGGAGTGCAAAGCATGATCCAGTCGGGGCTGCCGTCGCTGTCAGTCGTGGCCTCGTACTCCACGCCCGTGATGTACCCGGAGCGCAAATGGGGACGCAGAACTTTGTACATCTGTTTTTTCATGTGGTCAAAATCCGTGCAGCGAACCTGCGTGGAGAGGGCGCAGTATTCCGAATATACCAATCTTGCGCGTTGATTATATTTTAACGCGGGCAAAATCTGATAACTGATAATTTCATAAAAACGCTGCTCGGAAGGCGCTAGGTCGCGCAGGTAGTCGTAATCCAGCGGACGCAGCAGGGCGTTGTTAAGAACATCTACGTAGATGTCGTTGAGCAGCAGGTACACGGCGTCGGCTTTATGGCCGTCCGGCAGCAGTTCGCCGGTGAAGATCACGCTGTAGCGGGAAAACGCGGCTTCCAGCGACCGCTCGGCCTTATCCGTCGTTCGGTAGGTGATGCGGGCGTTGATAAACGCGCTGGCGTTTTGCAGCAGAGCCTTCTTGACCGAGTGCGTATTTTTCTCGCCGGCCAGAACCTGCGTGGCGACTTCGCGCAGGCTGCCCAGCCGAATCAGTTTGGGCACGGGCTTGCCGGCTTCTTCAATGCGGCGGTTGATGATGATGGTGTCCAGCTTGTAGGCCAATCGTCCGGGCGGGCCGTAGCGGCTGTTGTACGAAACCTCCCAACTCAGCACCGTCGCGCCATGTTCGTCCTTGCGCTTGATTTCGATGCGAACGCCGTCTTTGGTGGACAGGTTGTGGATAGGATAGCGCGACAAAGCGGTTTCGCTGCGAATGATTTCCAGCGGAACCAATTCGGCTTCCAATTCCGGGGTTTCCGTGCCAAAAAGAGCCAGATCCATGGGGTTAATCCTCAGCAAAAATTTCAACACACACACTCTGCCCTCGCGCGCGCATACGCGAAGTGTGTGTGTATTTAGAGTCTAAGAGTCGTATTAAGAGTCTAATAGTTAACGGAATTTTCAAAGGCGATTTTATATGCTTTCCGAGAAGGAAATGGTGATTTTAGATACAAGTGGTCGTCTCCCGAATTAAGGCGATTCGTCTCCCGAATTAAGGCGCCTCGTCTCCCGAATTAAGGCGATTCGTCTCCCGAATTAAGGCACCCCTCCAAAATGAGGGGCTGCGTCTCCCGAATTAAGGCGCCTTAATTCGAGTTCAAAACCGCCTTAATTCGGGAGACGATTGCCAAATATCCCGAATTAAGGCAGGTAAATGTGCTTGCAAATTTCCGCGCAACATCAGGCATTACAGATTAATTTTTCATGCCTGATAACACTAATCTAACCATAACTATAGGGCGTTCGGAATGGCTGTGAACGTACACAATTGTACATCTTTTTGGCTGTTTTTCCGCCACTTGCCGCTACGATTTTTCCGGCATGGTTTTGCAACGCTTAACGGCGAAGATTACCTGCCTTAACGTTTGCTGAAATGATGTACAAGCGGGCGTTCATTACATCTGCAAGGATGAGTCCGTCATGTCTTGAACCATGATTTATGTGATTAGGATGATTATCATGATTCCTGAATGTTGCCTGTGCTTGAATGATAAAGTTGTATGATGAACAAGAGTGTGATTACAGGAAGGCTGTCAGGAACGCGCCTGCTTCATCATGGTAATCGGCCTAATCCTGTAAATCATGGTTCAAGACAAGCAACGCCCCGTTATTTGAAGCGCAGGATGGTATCTGTTTGCTTATACAGTTACATGAGAAAGTGTCCATTCAAATGGACACTTTCTCTTCATAAACGAATAAAACGGCATCCTGACTGCAAGAGCAGGAAACCTACCTGCTCTAAGGACGGATGTTTAATTGGGCGTACCTGATGTATCCTATACCACACTAAGCAACGATTGGGCGGCGAGTGAATGAGGGTACATTCGCCGCTTTCTGCTAAAACAACAACCTTTCCGGCAGGTAGCGCGTGTTTGCCTGGGAGGGATTTTGAGAAATCAAGGGGCATCAGCAATGACGGCGGAAACACAACATGAGGGCAGTACCAACGGTGCAAACACAAACTTGCAGCAGTTTTCTTCGCAACTCGCGGCTATCGCGGCACAGGCGGCGAACAGCATTGTGCGGGTGGATGACGGCAGTCGCTTGACGGCGACGGGCTTGATCTGGTCTGCCGACGGCCTGATCGTCACCACGTCGCATGGCGTGGAGCGGGATGAAAACGTCACCATTGAGCAGGCAGATGGAACCACGCTGCCGGCCACAATCATCGGGCGCGACAATGAAAGCGACATTGCCCTGTTGCGCGTCACGTCGCAAAACCTGACCGCCATACAGCCCGCTTTTGAGGAAGAGACGCAGATCGGAAACCTCGTTCTGGCATTGGCGCGGCCCGGACAGGCGGGGTTGCAGGCCACATTGGGCATCATCAGTTCGCGGCAGGACTCGCAAAGGAACGGCAAAGCAGAGTATATTCTCCATACGGACGCTGTCCTGTATCCGGGTTCTTCGGGCGGGGCGCTTGTCACTATGAGCGGGCGCGTGGCCGGCATGACGAACCTGCTTTTCGGACGAGGCAAGGGCATTGCGGTGGGAACGTCTGTTGCGGCGAACGTCGTGGAAGCCCTGCTTGCGGGCGGCAAGACACAGCGCGGCTATCTCGGCATCAGCACACAGCAGGCTCCCCTCCCGGCCAATCTGCGAACAAGCCTTTCTCTGGCGCAGGAAAACGGCCTGCTGGTCGTGCAGGTGGAACCGGGAACCGGCGCGGAAAAGGGCGGCTTGTT
This sequence comes from uncultured Chthonomonadaceae bacterium, assembly GCA_963835065.1. Lineage (GTDB taxonomy): Bacteria > Armatimonadota > Chthonomonadetes > Chthonomonadales > Chthonomonadaceae > CAWFQB01. Next base: position 87,140 of record CAWIEK010000016.1, read on the forward strand.
CTTAGGTGACGTTCTGCTGTCCATCAACGGCCAAACCGTCTCGGACGTAGACACCCTGCGCCAACACCTGCGCCCCCTGCAAGCCGGGCAAACCATAGACCTTCAAATCCTGCGGGGCGGGGAGTTGCGGGACATGCAGGTGGAACTAGGCATTAGGCATTAGGCATTAGGCATTAGGGAAGAAGACAGAAGACATCTTGTGATGCGGAGTAGCCTCTATTCAAACCTCCTCTCTAATGCCTAATGCCTAATGCCTGAATTTGAGGAGGCCATCCGTGATCCGTGTACTGATTGTCGCGCCGTATGCGTTTCTGCGCGCGGGGCTGGAAGCGCTGCTGGCGGAAGAAGCGGAATGTCAGGTGGTGGGCGCAGCAAGCGGCAGCGGGGAACTGGAAAGTCTGCTTGCGAACGCGCGCCCGGATGTGGTTTTAGTGGATGGTGAGGAGGAAAAAGACGAGTTTGCGCGTATTTTGGGGCTTGCGGTCGGGGCGGAAGTGGGATTGGCGCTGCTGGGCGAGGAACCGGAATTCGCTGCCCGTCTGCTTTCCAGTGAACTTACGGCATGGGCGTATCTGCGCCGGGAAGCGGAAGGCGCGGAAATCGCCACCGCATTGCGGGCAGTCGCTTCAGGATTGGTTGTGCTTGACCGCGCCTTTACGGAACACCTGCGCGTTGATTCTGTTCCAGAAACGAACCCCATTGTTCCCGCATCCCTGCTGTCCAGAGAAACGCTGACGAGCCGGGAACGGCAGGTATTGGAACTGATGGCCGAAGGGTTGGCGAACAAACAAATCGCCGCGCGTCTGGCAATCAGCCTGCATACGGTAAAGTTCCACGTCGCCTCTATCCTTGCCAAACTGGGCGCGGCCAGTCGCACGGAAGCGGTCACATTAGGAGCGCGTAACGGCATGGTAACGCTTTAAGCGCAAAACATTCGCTTGAACCAGAACAAAGCGCAGGAAAATAAGGAACGAATGTGGAAAAGGAGGGCGCAGCGACAGAAACCATCTGCTGCTGTGCCCTCCCTTGTCGTTGAAGGATGAGGGAACGCATTTACCACAGAGCAAAGGAACGAGAATTTGAATGTAACGGATCAGCCGATTGGGGCCGGGGTGGGGGAGCAAGTCATAAATGCGCCGACGATTGTGCCTGCCAGCGCGTTGGGGCGTGAAGGGCATGTGTCGCCTGCCAATCGCATTACGATGGGCTTCATCGGCACGGGCAATCAGGGTACGGGCGATATGCGCCACTTTTTGCGCGACGAGCGCGTTCAGGTCGTAGCCGTGTGCGATGTGAACCGCGAAAGCGGCGGCTACTGGGATGGGCGCGTCGCGGGGCGCGAACCGGCGCGGCGCATGGTAAATGCGTTTTATGCGGAAAAGATGCCCTCCGGCGGCTACAAGGGCTGCGACGCTTATGTGGATTTTCGGGAACTGCTGGCGCGGGAAGACATTGACGCCGTTGAAATCGCCACGCCGGATCACTGGCATGCCATTCCGGTTGTGGAAGCCTGTAAGGTGAAAAAAGATATATACTGCCAGAAGCCGCTCGGCCTGACGATTGCGGAAGGGCGCATCATGAGCGATGCCGTCCGCGCATCGGGCGTGGTGTTCCAGACGGGAAGCCAGCAGCGCTCCGACCCGCATTTCCGCCGCGCCTGCGAACTGGTACGCAACGGGCGTATCGGAAGGCTGCATACGGTACGCTGCGGCCTGCCGGGTGGACGCCCCGATCTGGGCAAAAGTGGCGAACATAAGAAACCTGAACCCGTGCCGGAAGGGTTTGATTATGCGATGTGGCTTGGTCCCGCGCCGGACGCGCCGTATTCGCCCGCGCGCTGCCACGTCAATTTTCGCTGGAATCTGGACTATTCGGGCGGGCAGGTGACGGACTGGGGCGGGCATCATCCCGACTGCGCCCAATGGGGCATGGGAACGGATCATACGGGACCAATTGAAATTCGCAACGCAAAAGGCGTGTTTCCGCCCGATGAAGTTTGGAATACGGCAACGGAATTCACCTTTGAAGCCGTATATGCCAGTGGAGTGACGCTGATTGTGTCCAGCAAGGAGCGCAGTGGCGTGACGTGGGAGGGGGAAGACGGCTGGGTATGGGCGGATCGGGACAGGCACGAGGCCAGTTCTCCCGAAATTCTCAACGCGGTAATCGGCCCGGATGAAATCCATTTGTACCGCAGCGACAACCATTTCCGCAACTTTCTCGACTGCGTTGTGGAACGCCGGGAACCTGTCGCGCCCGCCGAAACAGCGCACCGCTCGCTGACCATCTGCCATTTGGGAAACATCGCCATGCGGCTCGGACGCGCAAACCTCAAATGGGACCCGAACACGGAACAAATTTTGGACGACGCGGAAGCCTCTGCCATGCTGCGCCGCTCGTACCATCATGGCTGGCAGCACCCGTGAAAGTTGAAAAATTAATGGAAGCGGAACGAACGCGCGTCAGGCTGCTGATGGAAGCCCTGGCCGATGAGAAGGTGTCGGTACGCTGGAACGCGACGCGGGAATTGGGACGATTGGGCGACGCGGGACGGGACGCGCTGCCGCTTCTGACCGCGCTGCTTGACAACCGGGACGGCACGACGGCTTTGTGGGCGCGGGTGGCGATTGCGCGGATCACGGGCGACTTTGGCAGTCATTTGCCGGTTTTAATTGACGTGCTGCAAACCAAGACGCGCGTGTTTCCCGGCATGGCGGCGGCGGCGTTGGGGGAATTGGGCGCGGCAAGCGCTCCGGCTGTGCCGGCGTTGATACAGGAACTCTCCGCGCCCAATGCGGATGACCGATGGAGCGCGGCGGGCGCGTTGGCGGCCATCGGAAGCGAAGCGCGGCAGGCCGTTCCAACACTCGCGGATACGCTGGTACGCGATACGGACGAAAAAGTACGCTGGTACGCTGTCTACGCCCTGTCGGAAATCGGCCCGGACAGCGCTCCCGCCACGCCTGCCCTGATACAAGCGCTCGACGATGTAGATGAGGATGTAAGGGGCTACGCGGCCCGCGCACTCGGCAACATCGGGCCGTCCCTGCTATCGCAGCAAACCGACGTAACCGCGCTCATTGCCCGCTTGCAAGAACTGCTGCCCCGCGAAGAAGGAACCGTCCGCGAAGAGATGGAGCGGACGGTGGAGGCATTAGGCATTAGGTATTAGGCATTAGAGAAGAAGGTAAAAGACAGAAGATAACAAGATGCAGAAAAGCCTGTGCGCTAAATCCCTTTACTAATGCCTAATGCCTAATGCCTAATGCCTCCAAAGGAACCTGCCATGACCTGGATAAAAACCATTCGCCCGAGGGACGGCGACGCGAAACTGCGCGAAGCGTTTAGTTGGCAGAAGATGTATCCGCCGGAGTATGCGGTGGAAGTGCCGTCGCTGAAAGAAGTGGCCGCGCCGGAAACGGGGGGCGGTATCAGCCAGTCGCATACGCTGATACCCGACGCGCTCAACCATGCCTTTGCCCTTTTGGGAGGCTTGCTGCAGCCGGAACTGCCCCTGTCACGGACGCAGCACGAGATGATCGCGACAACGGTTTCCGTTCTCAACCACTGCTTCTATTGAACGGAATCTCACGCGGAGTTTCTGCGTGTCGCTTCCGGCAATGACGCCCTGGCCGCCGCAATTAAAATCGATTACACTCGTGCCGACATTCCGCCCGCAGATCGCGCCATGCTCGATTACGCGGCCAAACTGACGCTCACGCCTGCCGATATGGGACGCGAAGACGTGGAGAGCCTGCGGTCACACGGTTTCGACGATCAGGCTATTTTGCAGATAAACCTCATCGCGTCTTACTTCAATTATATCAACAGGGTGGCGGATGGGTTGGGGGTTGGCAGACCGTAGGGTAGGGTTTTAAGGTTTTGGGGTTTTAAGTTGTTAGGGAAAGCAAGGGTTGTAATTTGGTTTTCGGGATGGTGAGGAACAAGGGAGTTTGGCAGGGGCGTAGTGGATGTGTGGTATAGTGTAGACAGTGGATAGCATTGTTTGAAAACGCTTTATCTCTTGTTTGCTGAGTTATTATCCAATTGATATTGTCGTGAGAACGTATTCCGCCTGCCGTTTTCGCGCTTATTTTATAACACTTTGTTTGTGGAGGAACGAGAATGGATTGTCATCGCTGCGGAACCACGCTGCCGACAAACGCCACTAGTTGCCCTCGTTGTGACGGCGCTCCCGCAAGAACCAAAAAGCTGTCTCAGACGGATTTGCACAAAACGCGCGCTCTTGTTCCGGTAGAACGGTGCGAGAATTGTGGCTGGCTTGTCTACGCCAATGACAACGAGTGTACGGCCTGTGGCGCGTGGATCAATCGTCCGTGGAAGCAAAATGCTGTTGCCGCTGCCAAGCCCAAGCGTGGTCAAAAAGTCAAGGTCAGTGAGGTCAAGAACAATGACAATGCTTATTCGAACGAGGGTAGGAGCGGCGGCAATCGCGTACTCATTGGCATCGTGGTCAGTCTGGCCGTTTTGATTTTGAGCGGGCTTGCCTACCACTTCCTCTTTGCGTCGCGCTTGCAGTAGAAGCCATACCGTTCAAATAAAACTTCGTAGGGACACAACATGTTGTGTCCGCATTGCCAATGTTGTGTCGCGCTCTTCTTATCAGAGGACACGCCGCCGGACACGCCGCCGGAGGACACGCCGCCGCCGGAGGACACAACATGTTGTGTCCCTACGAAGTTTTATTTTGGCGTTGAAAACGTTTTCTTTACAAGAATGTCAAAATAACAGAAACGCGCTGCATGGAACCATTTCCATGCAGCGCGTTTTCGTGAGTGATATTCGCGTGAAGCGGGATAGGTTTGCGTTACTTCGGTACGGTTTTAGGTTTGGAGCGGTCGCGCAGGATTTCCAGCAGGTTGGCGCTTGGTCCCATGATGGTCAGGGCGAAGTAGGGCGCGTGGGAGGATACGATTTCGCCGAGCGAACCGGGCGCGGGCGAGGCGTAGGAGCCGTACATGCGCAGCACGTTTTCCATGCTTGCCACCAGGAAGGCTACGAGCATCTGCCCCCGTTTGGAATGTACCGTTGTCTTCGGATCGGTAATCATAAAGAAGATAAAGAGCTGGTACATCGGGCCGGTGATAGGCGCGACTTCGGACAGGAAGCGGGCGGAAAACGGCGCGGTATCGTGCGACAACGCGCCCCGCAAAGCCGCGTACCCGATGAAGCACAGGGCATACGTCAGACAAATATGGAACCGCTTCAAGCGATAAATGATAAACGAGCCGAGCGCCCAGATAGCGGCCATAGCCCAAAGCCGGTTATCCCATTGGATTGTGAGCGTGGAAACGACGTTGGGGGCCAGCAGCAGCATGGCGACAATGCCCAAATTCGATGGATTCCACAGATGCCGCCCTTTGTAGCGTATCACGTATTTCGACGCGATTGAAATGGCGGCGCAAAGCGCGAACGGCCACGAATCCGTACAGCGCAGCAAAATGCCGACGCTGATTCCCGACACGTATGCGCTTGCCAGATGCGGCGTTTTCCCCGTAAACAGCCGTCCGAGAACGATTTCGGTAAGTATGCTCGTGGCAATCGCAAGCGCCGTCGTCTTGTAAAAGTTGTCAAAATTGTGGGCGGACAATTGCCCGACCAGCAGGACGCATGTGACCAGAAACGGCGCGATATAGCGCGGGTCAATCTGGAATTTTCGCCGCGCCGCCATGTCTATCGGCTGATCCGTAGCAGGCGTAGCCCCGTTTCCCGCAACGGCTGTGCCTGCCATTGTGGGAGCCGAAACGGTCATATTGGGTTTGATAACGTTCATGAGTGCAGCTCCATAAGGGAGTGACCAGACAGTTCATAGTTGATAGTTGATAGTTGATAGTAATGCAGGAACTACGAACTTTTAGCGCCTAGCCATTAGTTTTGCGGTTCGTTGACCGTAATAATCTTTCCGGCTTCGAGCGCCGGGCTTGTTGTGGGCGTGAGTGTTTGCGTTTTGCCGTCCGGCCACCGAATAACGGCTTTTTCCAGTCGGGGCGCTTTGCCCAATCCGAAGTGCAGGCGGCGTTGATTCTGCGCGCAAAAGCCACTGCCGCCCGATACCTCCTGCAACTGCGTTTCCCCGTTCCACGTCAGCGATATTTGCACGCCAATGGGGGAGGGTGTTGGGGAATTGCCGATTGCCGATTGCCGATTGCCGATTAATTGCCTTCCTGTTCCCTGTTCCCTGTTCCCTGTTCCCTTCTCTCCTTCTTTTCCCTTTTCCCTTTTCCCTTTTCCCTCTAAATTGAACTCAACCCACTGATTCTCCGGCACGACGTTGTTTTTGTAGAGGAGCAGGGGGCCGCGCTGGTTGGCGACGATGACATCCAATTGCCCGCGATTCCACAGGTCGGCGAGGGCTACGGAGCGTCCGTCGTACCGGTCGGTCGCGCCCACTTGCTGCGCCACATCCGTAAACTTGCCCGCGCCGTCGTTGAGCCACACGCATTTGGGCTGATACCCGGAATGGCTGCGATTGCCCAATGTGGGCCAGTTAGCCGCGTCCGAAATGATGGTCGAATTGCCGCCGGACACTTTGCTGAAATCGTACCAGTACGACTTGTCCTTATCGCCGGATATATAGCCGTTCGTCAGGTACAAATCCAGTTTGCCGTCGTTGTTCAAATCCCCAAACTGCGCCCCAAAACTCCATCCCCCCAATTCCACGCCCATGTCGTGCGCCATGTTGGTGTATTTGGGAAGGGTGTTGGGTGTTGGGTGTTGGGTGTTGGGAGAACCTGACCCCTGACCCCTGACCCCTGACCCCTGTTCTTGTGGTATCCACAGATTGTTGCCCTGCATGAGCAGGCCCTGTTCGCTGATGTTGCTGATGTAGATGGCGAACTGGTTCTGGTTCAGCGCGTCGCCGACGCTGGCGTTCATGCCGCTTTTGGGGCCGGTTCCCCCGATGTTTTGATAGTACATCACTTTGGCGCTGACTTCCTCGAAATGCTTGCCTTCGTGGTTGAGAAAGTATTCGGTAATGCCGTAATCGTTGGACAGAATGATGTCAGGGTAACCCGTGCCGCGCAGGTCGGCGGCGACGGCGGCCAGAGTCCATCGGTGGCTGTTCAGGCCGACGCGCTCGGTTACGTCCTCAAAGGTTCCATCCCCGCGCCCGCGCAGCAGGTACTTGCGCCCGCCGTTTTGGGCGTACTCAAAGCTGTCGGGCATTATGCGCGTGGTTTTCAAGTGCCACAGGTCTACGTCTTCGGGATAATAGCCGCACAACAACAAATCCAAATGCCCGTCCCGGTCATAATCCAGCCACACGGCGCTGCTGATGTTGGCCCACGCGGGCAGGCCGGCTTTTTCCGTGACGTTGGTAAACCCCTTGCCGCCGTCGTTGTGGAACAGTTCGCATTTGCCCCACTTGTACACGAGCAGGTCTTCATACCCGTCGCCATCGAAATCGCCCCACACCGCGCCCATGCTCGCGCCCGTGCCGGTCTTGTTCAGATCGGCAACGCCCATTTGCGCGGCCACATCCGTAAACGTGCCGTCGTGGTTGTTGTGGTACAGGTGGTTGGGCAGGTTCTCGCCGCTGTCGGTGACGTAAAGATCGTTCCATCCGTCCCGGTCAAAATCCACAACGGATACAGATGCGCCCATTGCGGCGATTTCCGGCATGATGTGGTTGAGTTTCGGGATCGAGTTGGGGCGGATGGTGCGTAAAGTTGATGCCCGCCTGCTTCGCCACTTCCTGCAAGCCAAAGCCATACCGCGCCTGCGCCGCTTTGATGTCAACGGGCGTTGAATTCTGCCGTTCCGTGCCCGTCTGACTGCCCGTTTGCGCCGTTTGTTGAGAATGGCAGCCGTTGCTAGCAGCGAAATGAGCAGCAGAATCGCCACCAAGCGGGGCGCAGGATTGGGCGGCGGAGGCATATTTATATTTGGGTTGTTCATTGTCTTAAGTTTCTTTGCGTCTGAACTCTGTTCAGGGACGTCTGCTCTGGACGCCACTCAGCGAAGGCTACTAGACCGCTGGTTATCAGCAACCCTGTTAAGAGCAGGGCCACGTCAACAACAACAGTGCGCAGTCGCATATTCTCATAAAGGGAAGAAGATGGCGAGAAAGTGCTAAGATAGGCAACGCTGCCTACAAGTGCTACCACACCGCTCCACACTAACGCCCAAAGAAAAAACCGGATGGTAACAGGCAATGTCGAGGCTGTCTCAGGCTTATTATTCATTCGTTCAACCCTCCTTACTTGTCACTCTTGCCGCTTTCAGACGGTTTCGCTGGAGCCTTCAAAAGTACCGGAATCAATCCCAACGCACCGCCTACAAAAATATATCCCAACGAATTCGCCAGCCCTAACAAAATCACTCCGGCAATCAGCATTGTCAAGGTGATAGCGGTGAAGGCTTGTTTGGTAAACAGGTCGTTCTTTCGCTCTGCCAGTTCGATTTCAAGCTGTTTCAGTAACTTCTGGAGTTTCCGCTACTGTCTTGGCGTCATTGATTTGCGCCGCGCGTTTCTTTAGCTCGAACTCAAGAGATTCCAGATGCAGTTTTGCTTCCTTGATCTGGATATCCGCGATTTTGTTCCGGGTTTCAACATCCGTTTCCTGTGCTTTGCGCGTTTGCTCCAGCCTTTGTACATCAAGAGTAAGACGTTGAATTTCGATGGCGAGTTGCTTTGTCTCAACATCAAGCTGCCTCGATTTATAATCAAGTTCCAGCGCTTTTGCGGGAACCTCCATGTTTTGTACGGATTGCGCCGAATGTGGGTTTTCCAGTGTTCTTGCAATTTCCGCATCGAAAGTTTCGATGTTTGCTTCATTCTGAGCATTAGCGCTTATATCGGATGTTTTTTGATCTGTAAACGTTTCGGGAACAGCCTCTTGACGCTCTTTTACTTCCAAGTTGCCTGTCAGAGTTGCTTGCTCAACGTCTGTTTGCTGCTCATTTTTAAGCATGAATCCAGGCTCCCATACAAGCGTAAAATCCAATCACCCGGAAATGTTTACAGATAGGGAGGAACCCTCCTGTTCGGATAGCGCTTTATCATTCGGCAAAATACTACAAGTTTGCCGAAGCGGACGGATGCCGCGCTCGAATAAGGCGGGCGTGACGTAGCGCGTATGGTAGATTTGCCAGTCTTCGGCATGGCGGCAATAGACCGGATCGTCTTCCAGATTTCCCGGCGGCGTGTCATAATCGGGCAGGTCGTGGGCGGGAAGCGGCAGCACGGTTTTGCTGAAGGTCGTGTTGATGTTGCCGTCCTTGACCCAACCGTCGCCTATCAGGACAAAATCGCGCGTCCAGCCGTCGCGGGGCGGGGGAAGCGCGGCAAAGGTCAGGCGCATCTCGTCACCCGCGTTCATAATCACGTACCGGTCGTCTACGGTTTGCAGCAGTTCGCGCACATCGCCGAAGCGCGTGTGAAAGCCCGTCAGGTCGCGCCAGGGTTGCCCCTGTCGTTCTACGGGTTCATAGGCGCATGGAAGTTCCGGGGAACTGGCGTCGGCAGCCTCAATTTTGGAAAAGCCGCGATATTGCAAATCCGCCGTTAATGCGGGCAGGCGCGTGGTTTCGGTTTCCACATCCGGTAGCTCCAGCGCCCATTGCAGCGCGTCCCAATACACTTCCAGATTGGTGCACAGTCGCAAACGCCGGGGCGCATCCGCTTGAAAACATCATCAATGCGTAATACGATGGTCTTTAGTTTCCCTTCCGGGAAGCCTAAATCCTGCTTGCGCGTTACCCAATTTCCGTCCGCGTCCTGCGTTTCGATGGAAAGGCCGACCGGAACCGGATGATTACCCTGTGACAAGGCGACATTGATGCTGCTGTTTGTCGGCATCACCCACCCATGCGCGATCAGGTACAGCGTTCCTTCACGGGGAACTTCGTCTCCAAATTCCAGTTCTACCCAGTGGTCGCGGGTCACGCCCCGATACGCGCCGGGAGGGAAATTGCACACATGCCTGCCATCGCGTTCGCGTACAATGTCGGTCACATCATTGCCGTCATCGTCCCACGCCCGCGTCACCGGCAGGGGCGGCGTGGTCACATACACGCGCAGGGGCGGAGCCGGAACCGCAAACCGCTCATCACAAAAAATGTCTGTGCCAACCGGATGGTCTACCGCCATCAGCGACAAATGATCAAAGAAATGCGTTTCCCACAATTCGGCGGTAATACGCAAGTCATAGATCAGAGGGAACAGGGAACAGGAAACAGGGAACAGGGAAGAATGTTGCGTACTGTTCCCTGTTTCCTGTTCCCTGTTCCCTACTCGTGGTACAAGCTGCTCCCCCCGTATCTTGACCCAATCTTCCGTCATTTGGATGCCCGCTGTCTCCTGCGCGTTGATTTTCAGGCCCAGGGGCGAGCGCCAGATGCAGTCGGTGACGAACTCCATCTCCTCGCCGTTCCAGGTGAACAGGAAGGGACAGGAGTTGTTGAGGCGGTGGTTGAGGCTGAGAATGGCATTGGCTTTCAATTCAAATTCGCCACGAACGTCGCCGTTGGGCCACAGGATGCGAACCGCGTCCAGGTTGGGATACGCGCCCAGGCCGAAATGAACGGAAGGACTTGTAATCAGTTGTTTCTGGTAGATCAAGCCGGCGCGGGCTTCCAATTCGCCGCCGATGCCGAAACTGTTGATGCGCTTGTTAAGTTCCGCCGCGATTTTACCGGCGCGATGCTGAGAAGCGAAGACTTCCTTTATTTCGTCGGCGCGGGGGCGCAGGGTTTGCCAGAAATAGTTTTGCGTTCCCTTGTTGGTCAGGATGACAGCCTGCCCCTGCGCGTTGACGCCGAGCAGATCGAGCCGTCCATTCCCGTCCACATCCGCAACCGCGCCAATACCGGCGGGGATAGGGGAGGGGAGGGGCGTAAACGAGCGGCCATCGCCCATCCACACCTGCGCAATTGTGGGCGAGGAAGCGATCAGATCGGGAGCGCCGTTATTGTCCACATCGGCCACGAACAGGGCCGCTCTGCCGGGTGTTAGATCGTGGGGCGGATTGCTCCATGCGGCCAGGGGCGCGATTTCCCACTGGCCGCTGTTCTTAGGGTCGCCGCTCCGCTTGTCGGACAGGCGTACAAGGCTGCCGTCCTGCCGCAGCAGCAGGAAATCCAGCCTGCCGTCGTGGTCGGGATCGCCAACAGCAAGCGCGGCCACCGTTCCGACTTCGGACGGAAGTTTTCTTTCCGTGAACTTGCCCCAACGCTCGTTCCTGAAAATGCGCAATTTGCCCTTATCATCCACAAGGGCGGCATCGGGAGCGCCGTCGCCGTTCACGTCCGCCCACGCGAACGCGCGCAGATTGTGAACGGTGGAAAACAGTTCCACGGGCTTGAACGTGCCGTCGCCATTGCAGCGTAAAATCAGGGGCGGGCCGGATACGCGGGCGAGCAGTATATCCAAATCGCCGTCCCCGTCATAATCCAATCCCCACGCGCCGCTATACGCGCCATTCAGTACAACGGCAGGCAGTTTCATTTGCGCGGTAGCGTCCGTAAACTTGCCATCTGCGCCCTGCGTGTAGTAGCGCATGCCGCCCGCGCCCGCCATAAAAATGTCGGAGCGCAAATCATAGTTAAAATCCAGCGCGAGTACGCCATTCGAGCCTGGAGCAATCGAAATCGCGCCCCCGGTAATCGAAATCGCGCTGCCGGGAAACGGCAGCGTAACCCCCGCATACGCCGGAGCCTCAATATGCAATGCCCGCCCATCCGCCCACATCGGAAACGGAGCCATCAGGGTCGTCGGCGTACCTTCGTTGGACAGCCATAAAGCGCCTGTGTAGATTGAGGGTTGAGGGTTGAGGGTTGAGGGATCTCACTTGTGGATTGTGTCTCCTTTTCTCCTTTTCTCCTTTTCTCCTTTTCTTCTGTTCCCTGTTGCTCCGCGAACGTGACCGTCATATCCGGGGGAGCGGGGGTGTCGGCGATGTTGGGGAGGACGAGAAACTGTTCCAGGGGCGTACCGACGACAGCGTTTCCATTTTTGTCCTCTGGGGGCGTCAGAAGGGCGTGGCTTTGGCGATATGCGGAATCCTGCTTCAGCACATTGGTGAGATACTGCGCGGTGATGGCGGCGCGTTGCACTTTGCCGCTTTGCGCGGCGGCTTTCATTTGGACAAGATAATCTTTCGCCTGAGCAGACCAGGCGCTGCTAAACGATTTTAAACTGGTAAGTGCGGCGGTAAATACGGCAACATTGTTCTGCTTGGCGGCCATGCGGGCGGTTTGCAGCAGGGCTTCGATGTTATCCGGGTGATCGTGGACAATGGCCTGCATGGTTGCCAGCGCGCCGGGGTCGTCCTGCGCTTTTTCCTGCTGCAAGGACAGCGCGTACCGATTGAGCAAATCTTCGGGATTGAGGCTAACCGCCGTTTTGAGATGCGTGGCCGCGCCCGCCACATCGCCCTTGCTGTCGGCGACAAGGGCCAGCATAGACTCGATAGAAGCGCGGGCGGCAGGCGGCGTATTGGGCGGCAGCAGGGAGTTGGCCTTGTCCAGATCAGTGGCGGCTTCGTCATTCTGCCCCGCGCGCAAGTGCAGCAGTCCCAGATTGGCCCAAATCGCCGGTTCCTGCGGCGCAAGCCGGACGGCTTCGTTCAGTTTGTCCAGCGCGCGCGGGTCGGTGGTTTGCAGCGCAATCGTGCCGACGGTGAAAACAGACGCGATCTGCGCCGGAGTCGCGGCGGGCGGCGGCTGCGAGGCAGGGCGCGGGCAGCCGGCAAGCCCCAGCGCGGTGGCAAGGCTAATGCCCGCAATGGCAGCGCGGGCTGCAAATATACGCGAATAGGGTGATAGTCGTGGTGGCATGTCAGGACAATTATACATTGTTTTGCCGTTTCCGACAAGAGGCAAGAGCAAGAGGAAGTGATGAGTGATGAATCAGAATCCCATTCATCACTCATCACTCATCACTCATCATTTTCCTACCCCTCCATAGATTGATTTCTGCTTGAAAAGTATGTTATACTGCTCGCATGACTGAGGAGAATTCGCGCGGCAGAGCCGTATTGTATCCTTTTGGGCTGGCAATCGTGTTGCTGGTGGTGTGGCATACGCTTTCGGGAAGCGGCAGGCTGCCGCAAACGATTTTCCCCACGCCGTTTCAAGTGTGGCAGGGGTTTGTGGCGCAGTGCCGCAATGGGCTTTTGTTTGAAGACATTACCACGTCGCTGTTTCGCGTTGCGATGGGGTTTGTGCTGGCCGTTACGCTTGGCGTCCCGCTCGGCCTGCTGATGGGAAACGTTGTCGGCGCGCGTCTGACCCTGCTGCCGTATGTCAACTTTTTCCGCAGCATTTCGGCTATTGCCTGGCTGGGATTTGCCATTGCCTGGTTTCCTCTTGGCGACCCGGCGACCATTTTCCTGATTTTCCAATCCGCGTTCTGGCCGCTGGCGTTGGGAACTCTGGCGGCGGCATCCGGCGTTCCCTCCATTTATTACCGCGTCGCCCGCGATTACGGGTTTACGCCCTTCCAGAAGGTGACGCGCATTACCTTTCCCGCCATTCTGCCGCAACTCCTTTCCAACCTGCGCATTACGATGGGATTGGTATGGACAGTAATAGTTCCCGCTGAAATGGTGGCCGGGCGAAGCGGGCTTGGCTTCCGCATACAGGATGACCGCAACGGCCTGCGCGTGGATTTGCTCGTGGTTCACATGATTGTCATTGGCATTATCGGCGTGATTTTGGATCGCCTGCTGGTACGCCTGACGCGCCTGCCGAACGTGAGGTGGGGCTATGAGCGCTAAGGCATTGCGCGTAGAACAGGTATCCCGCGTTTTCGGCAAACTGTCCGTGCTGGAAGACATCTCCCTGACCGTCGCGCCCGGCGAGTTCGTGGCTCTCGTCGGTCCGTCCGGCTGCGGCAAAACCACGCTGCTCAACCTGCTGTCGGGCTACGACCTGCCCTCTTCCGGCAAAATCGAACGCCCGCCCAACGTCCGCATGGTCTACCAACAGGACGGCCTTCTCCCCTGGCTGACCGTGCGGCAGAATGTGGAGCTAGGGGAGGGGGAAGAAAAGAAGAAGAGAAGAAGAGAAGAAGAGAAGACGGAGAAGCAGGGAACAGAAAGAAATGCTGAACGCGGAATGATGAATGATGAATACAATGCAGCATCCCATTCATCACTCATCACTCATCACTCATCATTATCTGTCCCCCCAACACCCAACACCCTCCTTTCCCTTGTCGGCCTGGAGGAGTTTGCGGACTCGTATCCGTATCAGCTTTCGGGGGGGATGCGGCAGCGGGCGGAACTGGCGCGGGCATTGGGCGGGTGATACCGACCTGCTGCTGCTGGACGAGCCGTTTTCCGCGCTGGATTACCTGAACCGGCTGCGCCTGCGGCATGAACTCGCCCTGATTTTGCAGCAGCGTCCTACCCAAACCGTTCTGGTGACGCACGATATTGAGGAAGCCTGCCAACTCGCGGATCGCGTGTTGGTGTTGTCCGCGCGCCCCGCCCGTATCCAATGTGAAATACCGATTGGATTGCCCCGCCCGCGCCCGCCTCTGCATCCTTTAGTAGTGGAGGCCAATCAGCGCGTGTTGGTGGAAATGGGGTTGTGAAGATATGAGATATAGAGATAAGAGATAAGAGGCACAGGCTTGTCAAGACGCCAGCCATTCGCACTAGCGCAACTCTTATCTCTTATATCTTATCTCTTGTATCTCTATATCTATCATGAAACAAGTAATCGTGCTGAAATTAGAACCGACAGCGGCGCAGCAGCAGTCGTTATTGACGACGATGCAGGCGTTCAATCAGGGCTGTCAGTATGTGGGCGAACTGGCCTTTGCGCATCGGCTCGCCAACAAAATCGCGCTTCAGCCGATGGTGTACCACGAACTGCGCGACCGTTTTGGACTGTCTTCGCAAATGGCCGTGCGGGCGATCAGCAGCGCGTGTGAAGCGTACAAGACGGATCGAGACGCCGCGCCGCAGTTCGATGCCTATGCGCCCATGATTCTGGATGCCCGCCTGCTGTCCATCAAAGGCTTGACGGATGTATCGCTGTTGTGTTTGACCGGGACGGCAATTGATTCCCTTTCGATTTGTGCGCTATGCGCCTGCCCGCCCGGATCGTATCGCGGGGCAGGCGGATTTAGAGGCTGTGGAAGGCGCGTTTTATCTGTACGTGCATATTGATTTGCCGTCCGCGCCGCCGGTAAGCGATGCGGAAATTATATAGAAGGAAAAAATATGCGAATCAAGAAGAGGCTGTCAGCGCTGCTGCTGTGCGGACTTTGCATCGGCGTGACGCGGGCACAGGGGCAATCCGCGTTGAAGACAACAGAAGCCGATGCGAACCGCGTGGCTGCCGATGTTCAGGCGGAGGCGATTTGGGACGGGCGCAAGATGGTTCCATTTCACGCGCTGGACAATCCCAAAATGGTGAAAGCGGAACAGGCCGACTTTCTGGACGATGGCGAGTACGTGCTTGCCATGACCATCAATGGCGAAGCGAGGGCGTATCCCACGCGCTTTGTCTGGTGGCATCATTTCGTCAACGACCATACGGACAAAACCGGGCTGGACTATCCCGCGTTTGTCGTGACCTATTGCAGCGTGTGCAATACGGGCGTTCGCTTCGATCCCCGCGTGGACGGGAAGCCGCTCCTGTTCGACTTCTATGGCCTGTACAACGGCGTGGCCGTGATGAGTGACCGCGATACGGGAAGCGTGTGGACGATTGTGGAAGGCCGGGCGATAAAGGGCGCTCGCGCCAATCAGCGTATGAAGACGGCTCCTTTACTCGATACGACATGGGGCGAGTGGAAGCGCCTGCACCCGGATACTCTCGTGATGTCGCCGGACAACGAGTACAAGCGCTGTTTATCGCGGCAAAGACAAGCCGGAGCCGCGCGACTACGATCAGTTTCCCGCGCCCTTTTTCGAGCCGACCCTGACGCGCCGCGACAAGCGCCTGCCTCCCTTTGAAAAAGTGCTGGCGGTTCGACTGGCGCAGACGGAACCAACAACGGATCAGAAACCGGTTCCGAACGGGGATGCCGCCGCTAAAGACACTGCCAACAAAGATACGGACGCTGCCGACAAGAACGCGGGCGTGAAGGATACCAGTGGCAAAGATGCCAATGCCGCCGGTAAGGATGCCCTTGCCAAAGATGCCGGCGACAAGAACCAGTCGGCGCAGTCCACAGCCCCGCCGGAAAAATGGCTAACTCGCGCCTATCCCATTGCCGCGCTGAAAGCCGCCAAAAGCGTTGTCAACGATATGCTGGGAAACACGCCCGTTGCCGTCTTTCTGGAACCCAATTCCACAACCGCAAACGCGGTATCAAGAGTTTTGGACGGCAAAACGCTGACGTTCGAGTCCCGCGAAGAAAACGGCAAAACATTTATCGTGGATAAAGAAACGGGAACGCGCTGGAGCATCGAAGGGGTGGGGGAAACCGGCCCACTCGCCGGCAAGTCCCTGCCGCGCCTCGACTGCCACCTCAGCCAGTGGTACGGCTGGGCCGCCTACTATCCTGACACCACCATCTTCGGGCGTACCGACCCGCCGCAAACGGAGAAGGCAGGAAGACAGAAGACAGAAGGAAATGATGAGTGATGAGTGATGAATGATGAACAGAATCCTCATTCATCACTCATCACTCATCACTCATCATTATCTGTTCCCCCAACACCCATCACCCATTTATGGAGCCGCCGCATGTCCGACGAACTCGCCATTCTTAACCAGCAGATGGCTATCAGCAACCAGCAGACTATTCTTGCCAACCAGCAGACCATTTTCGCCACCCAGCAGAACATCATCGGGACGCTGGAACAAATCCAGTCTACGCAGGCGACCCTGGAAGTGGTGCTGTCCAATCAGGATCGCATCATTACCAACCAGGAGCGCATCGTTGCCAATCAGGAAACGATTCAGGCCAATCAGGAGCATATCCTGTCCAACCAGGAGAAGTTGCTGGAAGGCCAGGAGCAACTGCTGGCAGGCAAAGGAACATAACCGTTCCGAATGATTCGGAAATGGGGAGAGGAGAAGACCTATGCCGGAGATTTCCTTCCTTGCAGGAGAAAACACTCGAACAGGCTATCTCGCGGTGCCCGAAGGGGGCAGCGGAGCGGGCGTTCTGATGCTGCACGCCTGGTGGGGGCTGACGCCCTTCTTTACACAGGTCTGCGACCGCATGGCGGAAGCAGGCTTTGTCGCTTTCGCGCCGGACTTGCATCACGGCAAAACCGCCGCCACCATAGAAGAAGCAAAGCAGATTCTTGCCCGGAGCGACTCTCAATCCGTTCATGCGACCGCTCTGGCCGCCCTTGACTTCCTGCGCCGGCATCCCACTGTGAGCAGCAGCCGGTTGGGAGCCATTGGGTTTTCCATGGGAGCCGCTTTTGCTTTAGATCTCCACTCCGATGTTCCCGATGCCTTTGCCGCAGTCGTCCTGTTTTACGGACTGCCGGATGCCGATCTCACCCACCTCCCGACACCCGTTTTAGGACATTTCGGCGAAGAGGATGAATGGGAACCGATAGAGCAGGTAAAGCAAATACAGGGCGACAACGTGACCATCCACCTCTACTCCGGGGCAGGGCATTGGTTTTTTGAAGAGGATCGCCCGGAACACTTCCGCCCGGAAGCCGCTGCGCTTGCCTGGGAGCGCACCCTGTCTTTTCTTCACGCGAAGGTGAGTTAATCTTCGGCTGAAAGCGTCTCCCAACAGGCGCAGCATTTGCGTCTTGCGGATGCGGCAATCTTCCTACAGAGTTGCGTCCGCAGGATGCTTGTACTTTCCTGCCGGGTACTTTCAGTACCCGGCCAATTGGAATTTAAGTGGCATGGACAGGCTCCTACGAGTTATGTTTGTCCCGTATAAAACCGCAGGATGGCGGCGCGTATCATTTCCGGGTCGGCCAGTACTGGCTTTATGGTGCAGCGGCTGGCGAGACGAACCTCATCCATTGCTGCTGTGTCACCGGGGTCGGCTACTGCGAGCCAAAGTATGGTGGCCTGGCGGCGCAGAGGCAGCACGTTATGGCGGGCGGCGATGTCATGTGGAATGCTCGCCAACGCCGCCGCTTCCGGCTTGAACTTGGTCAGATTGGCAAAGGGAACACCTAATTCCTTCGCCTTTTCCTCATAATAGGCTGTACCATATTCCTCGCGCGCGCGTTTCAGAAAATTGTCGTAGTTGTTGTCTTCATCGTCCATGATATGGCCTCCGCGCCGCCCGCTTCCACGCCGTTTTTTGCCGACACTTCAGACTAACTACCGATTACGCGCCGAAAAAGTTGTAGGTGGGCGTGTTGAAAATCAGGCCGAACAACGCCCATACGCTGCCCATGACGCAATCGCCCAGGATCAAGCCTAAAAAGAACGGCAGAAACCACTTGTACAGGCGCAGTCCACCGTAGCGCATGGTGACGCCCTTGACAACCCACGCAATCAACAGGGGCAGCCACACCAGATGAATCGCCCACGAGGACGCAAGCGCGTATCCAATGGGATGGAACGGAAAGCCGTAAAAGCGCACGCGCATGGCGAACAGTCCTAATGTGGTTGCCAGGCCGACGCCCATTGCCGCAGCCGCGCCGGTGTTAGGACGGCTGTCCAGAGTTCCGCCGGTCCAGCTTGCGGTTCGGGTAAACGCCTGCTGCGCGTGTCCGAACCCCTGCGCGAACTTGGCCGAAGTTCCCAGCGCGTACGCCTGATGCTCGAACGCCCAAAACGCGCTGAAACTTCCAATCACGGTTGCCAGCATAATCGCCACAAGCATCCGGCGCGAGTTCATGCGCTTTAGATGCGCCATTTGCAGAGCTTCCAGATCAACGGGCATCGTATCGCTGCGATGGGCGCGCGTCAGCGCGAAACTGAACGTAAAGAACGCCAAATCCGGCTGCCGAAAACTGTTTGCCGACAGCAGGCGCGGCAGCATGGCATCCGGCCCCATAAAGTGAAAATCGTGCAGGGGAGCGCCCAATTCCGCCCGGATGCGCGTAATCACCGTGATGGTAGGCAGGTAAATGGCAAAAAACAAACACGCCACCCACCACGCCACCTGCGCCGCCAAACAAAACGCCACCAGCCCCAAAAGCCCTCCGAACAACCCCAGCAGCGCGGCGCGATCCGTAAGGGCTTCAGTTGATAGTTGATAGTTGATAGTTGATAGATGGCTGTCTTCTGTCTTCTCTTCTTCTCTTCTCCTTTTCTCCTTTTCTTCCCCTCTCCATGCCCTGCGCCAGATCGCCGCATACGTGCGCCTGCCCGTGTACAGGTAGAAGGCGAACAGGCCCAAAATACTGCCGAAACCCTGCTCCTTGATATACGGAAAATCGGGTGTGGCGTCCCAGGCCATTGCGCTGGAAATGACCACCTGCGCCTTCCAGAACAGGAAGAAGAACCAGCAGGAAAACAGCAGGTCGAGCGGCAGCAGGTAGCCTAATCCAATGACGAGCGGGTAGAACGTGACGGGGAACCAGTCAATCGCGCTCCAGGGCTTGGCGGTGAACAGCGGTTTCAAGTCGGTCACGCCCAGGGGAAGCATGGGCAGGGAGGGGTACAGGTACGCCAAACCGTTCCACAGGCTGAGAAGGGCGGAAATGGCAAACCCGGCCCACATCAGGCGATTGGCAAAGAAGGCAGGTTCGCGTGGAGTGTTTGCGGCGTTCGATGCGAGCGCGTTCGATGCGAGCGCGTTAGAAGCGGGCGAGTTGGAAGCGGGCGCGTTGGAAGAGGATGATTTGGAAGCGGGAAGAGTAGGGGAGGAATGGAACGCGGGTGGTGGATCGGTCATTTGCAGGGGAAGCCAGATGATGGGAAACGTGAGGCGCTCCTGATCCGCCCATTGACGCCGCACCAGAACGTTGATGCAGTTAGCCGTCCACAACAGCAGCGTGAGAAACCCCGTCCACGCCAGCATGGGAACGATCCAGGCGCGCAGAACAGCGGCCTGATAGAACGTGGAATTGCCCAAATAATGCCCGCGCAGAATGTCCCGATCCCGCACTACAAGCCAGCCGGGAAAAGCGTCGAGAAAATCCGTCCAATGGTTTGTTTTGCCGAACCACGCGCCATGCGGAATAATCTGGCTGAGAATGCCCGCGCCGTCCAGCCCCGCCAATCCCGTCGAAATGGCAAGCATGGTATAAACAGTGAGAAGTTCGGCCTGTACCAACGCCCATTTCGGCGCGACCTTGCGGCAAATGGCGTTCAATCCGATAAGCACGAACAGCGCGAAAACTACGTTTGCGAACAACGAAAGGGTGGATGGATACGGCCCGAACATCACGCGCTCCTGCCGCACCATCCAAAACGCATTGAACGGAATCATTACCGCGCCAAGCAAAACGGCGCGAAACGTGATTTGCCCGCTTGAGTGTTCTGCTACATTTTCTAATGAAGATGTTGCCGTCAATTGCTTCCGCCTTGTGGATTAACCGGCGCGAGTGTGTAACGTTGAGGTGATAGCAACGCGCTGACAAGTATCTTAACCCTCAACCCTCAACAATTAAATTTCTGTCCAAACGCCGTCCGTTCCCAAAACTTCGCAGGGGTGAAAGCGGCGCTTGTAGTTCATGCTTGGGCAGTCGGCTACGTAATAGCCCAGGTAGCAGTAGGCTTTGCCCATTTGCTGCGCCAACAGCAGCGTTTGCAGAATTAAAAACGTTCCCAGGCTGCGTTCGCGGGCGTCGGGGTCGTGGTAATGGTAGATGCCCGAAACCACGTTGGGCGTAATGTCGCACAGCATCACGCCGCGCAGAATATCGCCCTCCCAAACCGAAATCTCCACGCCGGGAAGCGGCCCTTCCACAAACTGCATCGCATAATCTTCCAGGCTGCGCTCACCCTCCGGCCAGCCTTTGCGCTCGGCCTGCGCGTCGTGGTAGCGGTGGTACAAATCAAGGTGGGCATTGTCGGCGGCAGGGAGTATATAGCGAACGGTCAGGTCAGCGTTTTGCTTCAAGGCGCGTTTCTGGCTTCTGTCCGGCGCGAAAGCGCGCGACGGGAATACGTATCGGGCGACACTCCCGGCAATCGGCGCAGACCGGATGAAACACAATGGCTCCAAATTTGCGCCAGCCCTGATTCATGCGCGTTTCGTATTCTTCGGGCGACAGCCGCGCCACGATCTCATAATCCAGCGTGGCCTGCTGCTCCGGCAGGTACATGCAGGGGTTCGGCCCTTCCGTAAAATGGTGAAAAACAATCATGGTAATTTGATAATGACACAAAAATCGCGCTTTCACAAGGCGCGGCTAAACCTCCTGCGCGAAAAAAAATGCTTCTGTATAAAAGAAAGCAGGAATTTGTACGGGGGCATGGAAATTAAGGATGTAACTTGTTTGAAAGGGAGGATTGACATGACAACAACATCTCACACTGCCGCGCCGGCTCGCGTGACCGGCGCGCAACTCGCTCCGAAAGCGCTGGAAGTGGCGCATGGGTTTGCCGCCTCCGGGCTGCGCGAAGCCACCGGGCACAACGACGGGACGCAAATTGACAAAATTGAGAAGTTTTTCGGCCTGCAGGGGGAACCGTACTGCGCGATGGGCGTGGCGTTCTGCTACATGAAAGCGTATGCATTCCTGAGCGGAAAGCCCACCGATGATGCCACGCTGCGCGCCATCTTGGAACACGACATTCCGAATTACTTCTTCCCCTCGCCGTCCTGCGGTTCCCTGATGGATCACGCCAAAGATCACGGCATCTGGAAGAAATTCACGAGCGCCTCCGGCATCCATCCGGGCGACCTCGTGCTGTTCGCGTTTAAGGAAGGCGCGACCCGCCCGCAGCACGTCGGCATTTTCGACCATGCCGAAGACGGGCACGTTGTCTGCGTGGAATTCAACACGGGCGCGGGCGCGGAAGGCAACCAGGCCGACGGGCAGGGCTGCTTCGTGCGCAACCGCAGCGGGAGCGTGGTGTTGGGCAGCATCAGCGTGAATAAGTAGGTGTTCGGTGGTTGGGTGTCGGGTATCGGGTGTCGGGTGTTCTAGCAGTGGGGGAGCGGCGCATATTCCGGCAGGTTTTAATATGCCGCAAGCCTTCCCATACGAACACCCGACACCTGAAACCTGAAACCCGACACCTGAAACCTACTTATTAACGCACCGCAATGCTTTCGGGCCCCTGGAATTGTCCGGGGCCACCGCCGGCGGTTCCAAAGGCGATAAAGTTGGTTCCGGCCATATCATCTATGCGGACAACTCGAAAATTCAGGTCGTCCACAATGTAAATGCGGTTCTGAGCGTCAACAGCAATGCCTTCGGGCGAATTGAATTGCCCGACGCCGTTCCCGGAAGTGCCATAGGCGATAAAGTTGGTTCCGCTCATGTCATCTATGCGAACGATGCGGTTGTTGAATTCATCCGCAATATAGATGCGGTCTTGAGAATCCAGCGCGATGGCGTAGGGCCGGTTAAACTGTCCCACGCCACTGCCTGCCGTGCCATAAGTGGTGATGTTAGCGCCGGTGATGTTGTCTACGCGCACTATTCGGTTGTTGAGTGCGTCCGTGATATAAATACGGTTGCGAGAGTCCAGCGTAACGGTGTTGGGTACGTTGAATTGCCCGCTGCCGCTGCCTGTACTTCCAAACGATTGGAAGTTGCTCCCGGTCAGATCGTCAATACGCGCCACGCGATTGTTGCCGCTGTCCGCAATATAGATTTGATTCAGCGCATCCACTCCCACGCCGGAGGGTTGGTTCAATTGCCCGCTTCCACTGCCTGGCGTTCCAAACGTAGTGAAATTGGTTCCACTGATATCGTCCATACGCGCAATGCGGGCGTTGACATTGTCCGCGACATAGATGCGGTTCTGGCTGTCAACGGCAATCTGGCGGGGGAACTGAAATTGTCCGGGTCCGCTGCCCTGCGTTCCAAAGGCAGTGAAGCTGGTTCCCGTCATATCGTCCATGCGTACAATCGCGGTGATTGAACACATCGGTAATGTAAATAGCGGGCAGAAAGGTGAGGGAGAAACTCTGCGCGACGCCCGATTCCGGCTCTTTGACAGTGACGGTGACGGTTCCCAACTTACCCGCATTGCGCACTCCAAAGGTACTGCCCGTCTGCGCAAGGGCGGCAATGGCACTGTCGGAAACGGTGATTTGCAGGGAATCCAAAGGATAAAGCACAAAATTGCCATCTTTATCCCGCACAGCCGGAGTACCGAAGTATTGCGCAAAACGCCCGATGGTTCGGTTACTGCCTGGTGGCACATCGAGAGGCAGCACCTGCGTGATGGTGGTTCCCATCGTCAGGCTGCTTTGCGTGGTTTGTCCGTCGGCAATGGTGAGCGGCACAGTGGCCGTTGCCTGCGCAGGCGTTTGCACGGGCAGGCTCTCGTTGGGCGTGTTCTGCGGTGGAATGTAGTCGGGGTACGCGCTTGCCGTCGCGTTGTACTGGCCGGGCGGCAGGTTGGCAAACGTCAGCGTGGTCAGCAGCGGGCCGGTGCCAGGGCGTACCGTGTCGCGCGTTGCATACAGGGTCGCATTAACATCCGTTCCCCGTATCTGGATGCGGATCACGTTGGCAGCGGCAGGGATCAGGCGCGTACTCTTGCGGGCGGACGGCCACTTGATCGTGAACACGGCTGCGCCCTTGCCGCTCTTCTTGCTCACAGGCGGCGAACCGCCCCCGCACCCGCACAACAGCAACGACAGCAATAAAGCGATAAGTATACTGACCAGAAGTCGCGCCTCAACGGAAGACGCCCCCTGCATTTCAACAGACTGCGCCCTCCCTTTGCCTGTTTGTCTCAGCCCCAACATTCTACAACCAATTCTCAAGCGCATTATCTTCTCCAGGCAAAAGCCCATAAGACAAGGAATAAGGGTTAAGGGATAAGGAAAGAAAAAAGAAGAGAATAATTCATCGTTCATCCTTGCTTTTCAACCTTAGCGTACTGCAACGTATTCAGGACCGTTGAACTGCCCGCTTCCGAAGGCGATGAAGCCCGTTCCCGTCATATCATCTATGCGGACAATCCGATTGTTGTTGAAATCGGCAATGTAAATGCGGTTTTGGGCGTCGAAAGCAATGCCTACAGGAGTATTCAAGCGTCCTGCGCCGCTGCCGGAAGCGTCGTAGCTGGTAAAGTTCGTGCCGTTCATATCGTCTATACGCACAATCCGATTGTTACTGCTATCCCCGATGTAGATACGATCCAGAGCATCCACTGCCACTCCGAACGGCGCGTTAAACTGTCCCCTGCCACTGCCGGAAGCATCGTAACTGGTAAAATTGGCGCCGGTGATGTTGTCAATGCGGACAATTCGGTTGTTAGCATAATCCGCAATATAAATGCGATTCAGAGAATCCAGAGCGACGTCAACGGGATCGTGAAACTGTCCACTCATGCTGCCCCCGGAGCCGAATGTCTGGAAGTTAATCCCGGTGAAATCGTCAATTCGTACCATGCGACTGTTGCTGGTATCCCCAATGTAGATGTGGTTCTGCGGGTCTACGGCGACGCCGTAGGGATTGCGAAGCTGTCCTGGCGCGCTGCCTAGCGTTCCATACGTGGTGAAATTGGTTCCACTGATGTTGTCCATGCGGACGATGCGGTTGCTGTCATTGTCCGCAACATAAATGCGGTTCTGGCCGTCAATGGCAAGCTGTCGCGGGGTTTGGATTTGTCCGGTCCCGCTGCCGACATTTTGATACGCGGTGAAGTTGGTTCCAATCATGTCGTCCATGCGGACAAGGCGGTGGTTGTTCCTGTCGGAGATATAAATGGCGGACAGAAAGGTGAGGGAGAAACTCTGTGTTACGCCCGACTCCGGCTCTTTGACAGTGACGGTGACGGTTCCGAGTTTACCCGCATTGCTGATGGCGAACGTTCCGCTGCCGCTGACACTGGCGATGTTGCTGTCGGATACGGTGACTTGCAGCGAACCGACAAGCACCATATTGCCGACGTTGTCTCTGGCAATCGGCGTCAGGCTAAACGGCGTAAAACGCCCGATTGTCTGGCTGCTGTTGGCCGGTATGGCAGAAGGAAGCACCTGCGTGATGGTGGTTCCCATTGTCAGGCTGCTTTGCGTGGTCTGTCCGTCGGCAATGGTGAGCGGCACAGTGGCCGTTGCCTGCGCAGGCGTTTGCACGGGCAGGCTCTCGTTGGGCGTGTTCTGCGGTGGAATGTAGTCGGGGTACGCGCTTGCCGTCGCGTTGTACTGGCCGGGCGGCAGGTTGGCAAACGTCAGCGTGGTCAGCAGCGGGCCGGTGCCAGGGCGTACCGTGTCGCGCGTTGCATACAGGGTCGCATTAACATCCGTTCCCCGTATCTGGATGCGGATCACGTTGGCAGCGGCAGGGATCAGGCGCGTACTCTTGCGGGCGGACGGCCACTTGATCGTGAACACGGCTGCGCCCTTGCCGCTCTTCTTGCTCACAGGCGGCGAACCGCCCCCGCACCCGCACAACAGCAACGACACCAGCAACAGCAGCGTCAGCGGTACGCCCAAAAACAGTCGCGCCCGCATGTAAATTGTACAAAGACGCATGATCTCCTCCAGAAAGCTGCTTTAGAAAAAAAGAGACAGAAAAAAGAGCAAAACAACGCCAAAAACGTGAACCTTTTGCCCAACTGGCGCTGTCTAAACAGTAATACAAACGTCTACTATACAGAGACGAAGGTTGAACGTTGGTAGTTCCTATCAACTATCAACTATCAACTATCAACTCAGGAAGGGAGGTGCCAGTCCTATGTTTCACCCCTCCCGTTCGCCTTGATGCTGCTGAGGCCACGACGCCTCACTCCTACAACCTGACACAACGAGACATCGGGCTGGAAGCGCTGCATTGCCAAGATTTCGACGATGACTCTACATACTCTTTTTCTACCTGAGAGCCTCTCCCAACAGGCGCAGCATTTGCGTCTTGCGGACGCGGCAATCTTCCTACAGAGTTGCGTCCGCAGGACGCTTGTACTTTCCTGCCGGGGATTGAAAATCCCCGGCCAACAGGTGTACTTCCTGCCGGGAATTTCAATCACCAACCACCAGCCACCAATCCTAGTTCACGTTGATACTCGCGTTGCCGCCCAGCACCTGTATGGTTGCGTCGGCATGTTGCGTACTGTCAAATTTGCTCGAGACGCGCACATGAAACGTGCCGCGCGCAGTCGGCGGCGTATAAAGGCCGCCGTATCGGCCTGTAGAGGGATCGCTCAAAACTTGCGTAATGGTTCCTCCGTCAGCGCTCCATGTCACGCCTCCAGCGCTGCCGGCGGCGTCGCCTTGCAGCTGTACCGCAAAGTTAATCTGGGGCGGGGGGTTGGGGGGCGAATATACCGGAGTGGTCGCAGATGTTGGACTCAAGGTAATACCTGGAACCACGTGAACCAATCCCGTGATACTAAAAGTCGGATCACTGCTGTTGGTGGAGAGTGTTAGCAGCGCAGTAATGGTAACATCCCCGGCATGAACAGGAACGAGAGTAGCCACATTATGGAGCGTGGTGACATTGACAGCATCACTGCCGGACGGGGTGAAGGTAAAAGCGCCATCCGCTACCGGAACCACGCTCGTGCCTGCCGCGTCGCTATACGCGGCTGCCGTGACACTCCCGTTGCTTCCCCCCACAACCAGGCCCGGCTGGTTCGAAAATGATTTAATTTGGACAATGTTGGTTTGCGGCGTAATGGAGAACTTTGTGTCCATGTCTGCCTGGATTGTCTTTTTAAGTTGGGCCTGCAGCGTCACCGGGGAGTTACCGTCGTATTCCGTTACAAACACCATTGTATCCCCCGTAGGCAGTACAAAGGTGTGGGCAGGATTTTGCCGGGTCACGCTGAACATTTGCTGACCGCCCTGTGAGTCCTGAACGGCAATATCAATGTGGGTGGCATTGACCGGGATCAAGCGCCCGCCGGACGCCCCTGCTTGTTTGGAGGCGGCGCTGCTGCCGACGCCAACGGAGGGTTGGTAAGCGGGCCAATTCACCACCACTTGCAGCCTGCCGGTTTGCCGCGTGGAACTGGCGGCAGAGTTCGCGCCCCCGCCGCAGCCGCTCACAAGCGTCATCGGCAGCAGCAGCAGTCCGCAGCGCGGCAAAATGGAAGCGCGGGAACGGCGAACGCGGCGGAACCTGCCCGCAGGGATGGAAGGCAAAAACCGGGCAGACGAAAGAACAGCATTGAAGTTCATGGCGATCAGGACACCCTTCCGGCATTGACATGCCCACAAACATTTCGGAAGACAAAAAATCGCAGGACGAAAAAAAGAGGGAACCGGAAAATAATTCACCTGTATTTTATACCGTTTTCCTCGTTTTTACGCTATAATGGAAAAAATTATTTTCTGATGTCTACCCAATGCCTCCTGTTTTTTACTGCGTCGTTGCGGTTTTTGACGCAGTACGACAGTTTTGACCCATTTCCGCACTGCTTTCGCCCTCCCATCCATCCGGCGAGGCTGGAGAACAAGATGCGCCCTGCGTTTCGACTTCTGCTTTTGTTAAACATGATTTGCTTCGGCGTCGCAGCGCTGTCGGGCTGCACCAACGACACCAGTTCGTCCGCCGGGCTTGTGACCCGCGCCGTCACCTTTCGAATCCAGTGGGGAGCCACGCCTTCCCTTGATCAGACCGGTCCGGCTGGCGTTCTGACCGCTCCCTCGCAAGCGCGTTCCGCCTCGCTGAAGTTGCTGCAAGCCAACCCCGATCTTTCGGATCTCACTTTTTCCGCCGAGCGCGACCTGACGCCGGCGACGCTGAATCAAACCCCCCCACAAAATTATCAGGTTCCTTCGGCTGTTCGGGTCGGGTCGCTGGTGTTGGTTGCCACTTTCTACGAAAAGCCTGACCCCACCGCGCCCGGCAATACGCCCATCGGCATGCTGACCACCACGCATACCGTGATGGCAAACACGTCCAACACCATTGTCATCAATACGATCAATCCGCCTGCCAGCATTGTAATCGCGAAAAACCAGAGCGTCCTTGCCAATGGCAAGCCGAACGCGCTGATGTTCACCCCATTTAATATGGACGGTGAACCCGCTCCCCTGAACCTGCTTTCGGATGCGGTCAATATCGCGGTCACGGCGGGCAATGGCTATCTGAGCGTGGACTCGAACAATATGATTTTAGGGCTGTCTTCCGGCGTCGCCACCGTGGTTGTCACCGTGACAACCACGACGGCATCGGGGAAAGTTCCCTTGTCCAGTACGCCTGAACTCGTGACGGTCAACCCGAACATTGTCGTCAGCATTGACCCGCCGCCCGGACCGATTCCCGTGAAAATCGGCACTTACCAGTTCACAGCCCACGTAACCACAGTGGATAAAACCCCTCCCTCCAAAACCAATGTGACCTGGTCGGTGCAAGGGGGATCGCTCGGCACGATTGACCTGAATTCCGGCTTGTATACGGCCCCGGCCACAGCGGGCAAATATACTGTCATCGCCACAAGCCAGGCCGATACGGGGCAGACCGCAACGGCAGCCATTACAGTCGAGGGAGGAAGCGGCAATGTCATCATTCAGTAAAACACTCAGGGCGCTGGGGCTTTTCCTTCCGGCCCTGCTGGCGCTTGCTCTGCTGGCGCTGTCAGGCTGTGGCGGGGGTGGGGGAGTCGGCGTCAAAAACACGAAGGGCAGCGGCAAAGTGACCTTTACCGTGACCTGGCCGCAAACGGGAGCCGACAGAAACACCCGCGTGATCCCCATAGACACCCAGAGCATTGTCGTTTCGCTGAAGACAACCGGCAGTTCGCCGGTGGAGGTTGGAAACGTCGCAATCACAAGGCCGGCGCAGGGCTATTCCACAACCACCACTACCTCGCTGAGCGATTTGCCGGCAGGAAAACTGGACGTCACCGTGAAAGCCTATGCGGCAGCCAAGCCGCAGCCGGATGCGGTTCCCCTGGCTGTCAATGCGCCCTTTCAAATTGAAATCACCGCCAATGCCAGCAAAGACATTCCGATTACTCTGAACAGTACGGTCACGGAAGTGGATATCAACGCGGTTGCGTCCGCCTCCTTAATCCCCGGCCAGACCCTCCAACTGAGCGCCACCGCCTACGATAAAAGCGGCGGCGGCAGCAGCATTGTTCCGGTCGGTTCCTTTGCCTGGTCTTCCAGTAACTCCAACGTCGTTACCATAGACGCCGCCACCGGGCTTGCCACCGCCGTCGGCCTGGGACAAGCCACCATCACCGTTACCGAAAGCGCTTCGGGGCAAACCAATCCGCTGACCCTGACAATCACGACGGGCGACATTTTCAGTATCGCCATTCACGGCGCTTCGCCCCTGCGGTTGTCCGCGAACCAGGCGGTCACTCTCACCGCGGACGTCCTTGACAAGAACAAGTATCCCATTCAGCTGAATAACCTGCAATGGAGTTCCGACACGCCGGGCGTGGTGGACGTTCAAAGCGATACCAGCACGACAAATACGCATAGCATCCGAGGACTGAATCCGGGAACCGCCCGCATTACGGTGTCCGTCACGACGGGAACGGGAGTACACAACAGCCTGCCCCTGGTCATCAACGTCGGACCGGGCGGACTGGCAACATTGTCCATTGCCCCTGCCGCGCCAAATCAGTCCGGCACTATCAATGCCAATACCAATCTCACCTTAACGGCAACAGGGGCGGACGCGGGCGGCAATCCGGTCGTCCTGTCACCGGGCAATCTGACCTGGGATTCTACCAATAAGAGCGTGGCGACGGTGACAACAGATGCCAACGGCAATGGAGTGGTTCATGCGCTGCTGAAAGGGCAAACCAATATCACGGTGACGGAAACGAGTTCCCAGATTACATCAAAGAACCCGTTTACGGTAACGGTGCGCCTGGTGGTCAGCGTCAATCCCATTGCGGCCATTACTTTCGGCCAAACGGTTCAATGCAAGGCTGTGGTGACGGGAAGCAGCGTACAGGACGTAACGTGGGCGCTGCAGCCGGGGTCGCTTGGAACCATTAACGCCACTACCGGCGTGTACCAGGCTCCGAGTACGCCGACGAGTTCCGTAACCTACTATGTGATCGCAACGAGCAAGGACGATCCCAATCAAAAATCTGATCCTGCGCCAATCGTCGTGCAGGGGGGAACAGGCACAATTACGGTTCAGTAAACAAAGGAGCCACACGTGAAGTTTTCGCATGGAGCCGCTCCCCTGCTGCTGCTGACGGCAGGGGTGACTTCGATTTCTCCAGCACGGGCGCAATTCGCAGGCTTCACCGGCAATGCGCGCTACGATGCTTCCGCAAAACAGGGCGCGGTTCCTTATGGCTCCCTTTCCATCTACCCGGTCGCCATTTTTGCAACCGCGGGACGCAACATCGTCAGTAACGCCAACGGCAATGATGTTTCGGGCGCGGTTTCCGTAGGTGGTACGCTGATTTCGGGCGACGTGGGCGTGAAACTGCCCCGCTCGCGCAGCGCGCTGGAACTCGGCGGCTGGTATTGGGCCAATGGCGACACAGGACTGTATCAGGCGCAGGGACGTTTTTTCTTCACGCCGCAATTGGGCGTACAGCTGGCCTATCTCGGCGCGACGCGGGTAGCCGGGAGCGCCTACAGCGGCTTTGTGGTCTACGATCTGACGTCGCGGCAGTTTGCGCGCCGCTTACGTCCGCGCTGGTCTGCGGAACTCGGTCTGGGGCTGCTGCGCGATACGAGCGGCGGGCAGGACACGACGGATTTCTCGCTGTTCCTGTCAGCCTCGGTGGAAATCGCCCCGCGCATCAGTATCAACGCCAGCCAATGGTTCTTGCGCGACCGCTCCTCCGACCTGAACCGCTTCGCGCTAGGCGTCGGCTTTTCGTTTTAGATTCAATACCGTTCAAATAAGACGCTACTCACCTCAAAAAAGTTTGTAGGGGCACAACATGTTGTGCCCTCTTCCGGCGGTGTTGTGCCCTCTTCCGGCGGTGTTGTGCCCTCTTCCGGTATTGCGGCGGGAGGGCACGGCTTGGAAGCGCGGGCACAACATGTTGTGCCCCTACAAACTTTTTTGATTGATATTGGTTTCAGAGTTGGTTTGTGTATGGAATTTGGAAAGAAGGAGAGGTCAGGATGTTGTACGCTGACAAAAGGCTTTGGAATGTGGCGCGGAAGACCATTCTTGGCGGGGTTCTTGCAATCCTTGCCGGACGCGGGGGGGCGCAGATACCTGCGCAGCCGCCGCTGACAACGATGGAAACGCCCCGCCTGCGCATGGAAACGGGCGGGCATATCGGCGCGGTTCACAGCCTGCTGTTTACGCCTGCCGATGCCGCGCATCCTGAAAACGTGAAGTTGATTTCCTGCGGCGCAGATAAGGTGGCGCGCGTTCATAAGCCGGCGCAGGACGATGCCGACGCGCTGCGCTTCCAGATCGGGGAAGGGACCGGCGGGCAGTTTTATGCGGCTGCGCTTAATCCCATGCAGCCCAACCAACTCGCGTTGGGTTCCAGCGGCGGGGACATCAAAGCTGACAGCGACATTCTGCTCACGGATATCAACACGGGCAAGCTCCTCGTGGATGGCGCAACGGGCAAGACCATCGGGCGGCTGACAGGACACAAGGACACAATCACCGGCCTGGCATACTCCCCGGACGGCAGCCTGCTCGCGTCATGCGGCGCGGACGGCAGGCTCCTGCTGTGGAACTTCAACATCCCCGTTAAAACGGCGGGGAAAACGACAGGCAAAACCGCCGCCAGAACAAAGGTCCCTGCATCCGCCGGAACCTTCTCGCCCACTGCCGCCCTGATGTTCGGCAAGCCCACGTCGCAGCCTCTCCTAGAGAAGGGCGAGTACATGTCGGGCGTGGCGTTTGCCTCTAATGGCGGTTATCTTGCCGCCACGAGCTGGCGCCTGGAAGACGACGAGCATCGTGGAGTCCTGCGCATCTGGCAAGTGGATGCCGCCCATCATCTGACGCTTTCCCACACGTTTGAATGGGGCAGCGATGTGTTGTGCGTGGCCTGGGCGCGGCCTTCCAGCCGCTATCCGCAGGGACTGCTGGCGTATGGCTCGGAAGACGGTGTGATCCACCTGCGCGACCCCGGACAAAAATTCGCCGAACAGCCGCCGCTCACAATCCCGAACGACAGCATCACTTGCCTTGCCTTCAACTACGACGGCACGCGCCTGTTGAGCGGCAGCGGCAGCCGGGGCCATGATGTGACGGTCAGGGTCTGGTCGCTGGAAAACAACAGCCAGATTCAAGCCTTTGACCGGCACGTCACGACGGTTCACAGCGTGGCGTTCGCGCCGGACGGCAAAACGGCGGCAAGCGGCGATGCGTTCGGCATGGTGTACCTGTGGAACGCGGAAACCGGCAAGCAGATACGCGCGTTCAAAGGACCGGGCAATCCCGTTTTCACGGTGGCGTGGCTGGACGGCAACCACGTGGCGTGGGGCAACACTTACGGGCGCGAAAGGCTGGAACATGCGTTTGATTTGAGCGCGGGCAATCCGATTCCGCGTTTCAAGCCACAGGGGTATGGAGGAACCAGAGCGCAGTCTACGTGGATGGCAGCCGCTCATCCCACTCCCGGCAAAAACAAGCCGATGCCGTTTATGGCTTTGTCCGCCCTGCCCGATGATTCCGGCGTGATTGTCCGGGATAGCAAGGGGCGCGAAACGCAGCGCATCAAACTGGGGATTACGGATCACCTGCGCTGTTTCAGTTTCCTGCCGAACGGCAAGGTGGCTGTCGGCTCCGATCTCGATCTGGCCGTGTACAACGTCAGCGGCAGATACGTCCACAGGGAAGTGAGTTTTGAGGGGCACGAAGGCCCGGTTCTCGCCCTTGCCGTAGACCCGACAGGACAGTATCTCCTGTCAGGGGGCGTGGATCAAACGGTTCGGCTGTGGAGCCTCAAAGACGCCGAACGCGCCCGCTCCACGAGGCCCGAAGACATGGGCGCGGCGAGTCCGAACGGCGCAAGCGGCAGCCGCGTGACCGCAAACGCCGCAAATGCCGCAAATGGAAATGGCGCGGACGCGAACAAGCCCCGCCTGACTGCCCAAAGCCGCGCCATTCAACAGTTGGACGAGTCCAACCTGGCAATGCCGCGCCCGCAGCCAAAACCCGCGCCTGCCATCACATCTCTGCTTGGCGTTTTCGAGGGCGACGGCGGCGTGTGGGTGGCGTGGGCGCAAAACGGCTACTATGCCGCGTCCCCGTCGGGCGAAGACGTGCTGGGCTGGCACATCAATCAGGGCGCGGACATGCCCGCCGAGTTTCTGACCTCGTACCGGTGTCCGCAGTTTTATCAGCCCGAAGTGATCGCGCAGGTATGGCAAAAGGGCGACTTAAACCGCGCGCTGGCCGCCGTGTTTCCCAACAACAGCCGCCCCGACCTGAACACGCCCCTGCCGCAGCAAATCGCTGGCGTTCCTATTCTGGAGTCCGCGACGGTATGGGTGGGCGACAACCGATTGGAACCTGACGCCACCGGCGTGTATCACACCGACGCCAAGCAGGTCAGTCTGAAATGCGCCTTCCGCCCGTCGAGTTCGCCAATCACCGCGCAGGCAGCGCTTAACCATGCCAATGGCAAGCCGTTTGCGCTTGTTATCAGAAAAAGTTTAGAGCAGGGACTCATCCCCCGGCAATCTACGGAACAGACGCTGGATGTTCCCAGTCTGGATGCCGGCCTGAACACCATTCGCATCTATGCGCAGAACGACAGCGGCATCAGCGATAATTCAGTGCGCGTGGAGCGCATCGCTTCTGCGCAACCGCAAACCCTGCGCGTACTGGCGGTAGGCATCAGCGAGTACAACGACCCCGGTCTGCGCCTGCAGTACGCCCATAAGGACGCGGAGGCAATACGGGACTTTTTCCAAAGCAATGCGCAAGCCGGCGGCAAAAAGCTGTTCGATGACGTGAAAACCGTTCTGGTAACAAATCAGGACGCCACGCGGAAAAACATCGAAAGCAAAATGGAAGATTTGCTGAAAGATGAGAAGCCGGAGGATACCGTTCTGCTGTACTTTTCCTGTCATGGCTTTGACGCGGAGGGCAGGGAGGGCAAGACCTACTACCTGGCTCCCGCCGATGTCGCGGTCAAGCATACGCAGGGCGGCAGGAACACGATTCAAAACGGCTACGCCTGGAAGGACATTCTGGCGCGGCTGGCGAATGTGAAGGCGAAGCACATCATTGTGATGGTGGACCATTGCTTTGCCGGCGGCGTCAGCGAAACCCTGAATGACCCGCGCTTCCTCCTGGACAATGAGGACTTCAAGGATCAGAACGAAACCTTGCGCGAACTGCGGCAAAACAACATCCTGGTTTTCACCGCGTCTGCGGCCACAGAGTACAGTTACGAAGACAAAAATCGCGAACACGGCGCGTTCACGGCTTCCGTTCTGGACGCCCTGCAAGGCAAGATGGATGCGGTTCTGTACCCAGACAATCTAGCACAGTTGAACGCGCTGGACTTCTGGGTTCCGCAGCAGGTGTCCGCCAACTTCAGTTCGCAGCATCCCGGCCTGTTCGCCCTGCCGAATGCCGACAAAGCGGTTCCACTGGCAGTGATTAGGCATTAGGCATTAGGCATTAGGCATTAGAGAAGAGAGAAGAGATATTCAGCTAGGTATAAGGGTACATCACCTAATGCCTAATGCCTAATGCCTTCCCGAAGGAGTACCAATGGCATTTCCGGGCAAAGCGACCAAAGATTTTTTTATCAGTTACAACCAGAAAGATCAGCACTGGGCTGAATGGGTTGCCTGGGAACTGGAAGAAGCGGGCTATACGGCGATTGTGCAGGCGTGGGACTTTGGGGCGGGCAGCAACTTCGTCGTGGAAATGGATGAGGCCGCCAAAAACGCCGAACGGACGCTGGCGCTGTTGTCGCCGACGTATATCGCCTCCATTTTCACGCGCCCCGAATGGGCGGCGGCATTTGCGGACGACCCGACCAGCGTGAATCGCAAACTGATCCCCATTCGCGTGGAAGAGTGCGAACTGACCGGGCTGCTGCGGCAGATCGTGTACATTGATCTTGTCGGCAAGGAGGAGCAGGACGCCCGCGAAATCCTACTGGCGCAGATCAAGGTCACGGAACGCGCCAAGCCGGCCACGCGCCCCTCATTCATGGGCAGCCGCAAGCCGGAAGTACAGGCGGTTGTTGCCGTAACCCCGTCCGCGCCCGGCGCGGAAAGTTCCCGCCCCGGTTTCCCGACCGCCAATGCGCCGTTTCAAGTGCCGTATCCGCGCCTCGCCTTTTTCACGGGGCGAGACGATCAACTGAATGCGCTGCATCAGGCGCTTATCGGGGGCGGGCGTACCACCGCGATACAGGCGCTTACCGGATTGGGTGGCATCGGCAAAACGCAAATGGCCGTTGAGTATGCGTACCAGTACCGGGAAGAATACAGCGCGATCTTATGGGCGCGGGCCGAAAACGAGCAGCAATTAAAGACGGACTTTGTTGGTATCGCCAAATTGCTGGACCTGCCGGAGCAGGACGCGCCGGATCAGGACGAAACCCGCGATGCGGTGAAGCAGTGGCTTGCCTGCAACGAAAAGTGGCTGCTGATACTGGATAACGTGGACGCGCCGGCTGCCGTGAAACCGTTTCTGCCCGTGATTCACAGTGGCTGCGTACTGCTGACAACGCGCTCACAGGACGTACGCGCGCTGGGGATCGCCATGCCGCTGACCTTGCCGGAACTGTCGCCGAACGAAGCGCAAGCCTTTCTGCTGAAAAGCACCGGGCGCGAAAACGCCGAGCCGCAAGAGTGCGCGGCGGCAAAACAATTAGGCGTGGAATTGGGCGGGCTGCCACTCGCGCTGGAACAGGCGGCGGCATACGTCGGGCAAAACGACACGCCGTTTCAAAGCTACCTCAAATCTTTTAAGAAGCGCCGCCTGGCCCTCCTTAATGCGCAGGACCCCGTACAGGGCGATTATGCCCATTCGGTCGCTACGACATGGGACATCAATTTTCAGGTCATACAGCGCAAATCCCCGGCATCGGTAGAACTGCTCAACCTGAGCGCGTTTCTTGCCCCGGAACGGATTCCGCTGGAACTGCTCATCAAATCTGCTGCGCTGCTTGGGCCTAAACTGGAAGACGCGCTGGATGGAGCCGAAGAAGACGAACTGGTTCTGGACGATCTGCTGCTGCCCCTGACGCGCTACTCGTTGGCGCATCGTCAGCGTCAGTCCAACAGCTACGACGTTCACCGGCTGGTGCAGGCCGTGACGCGCCAGAATATGGACGACGCGCAGCGCGAATTGTGGACGGAGCGGGCCGTGTGTGCGGTCAGCCAATCGTTCCCCGAAGCGACGGTTGAAAATTGGCCGGCTTGCGAGCGGCTGTTGTCCCACGCCCTGATTTGCGCCGACCACATTGCGGCGGAAGGGTATGAATTTGAACCCGCTGTAGCGCTGCTGATTCAACTGGGCAATTATCTGTATGACCGCGCGCACTACGCCCTTGCCGAACCACTGATGGCGCGGGCGTTGGCCCTGCGGGAAAAAACGCTGCCCGCCAACGATCCCCAAATCGCCGAGCGCTGCATCAATCTGGCGGTGGTGTATTACCGTCAGCAGCGGTATGCGGAAGCGGAAGACTTGTACACTCGCGCGCTTCATATTTCGGAGGAGCATTACGGCCCAGAACATCCCGATGTTGCGTACTGCTTGAACAATCTGGCCGTGCTTTACATGGATCAGAATCGGTACGAGGAAGCGGAACCTTTATATCTTCGCGCCC
Source organism: uncultured Chthonomonadaceae bacterium (assembly GCA_963835065.1). GTDB lineage: Bacteria > Armatimonadota > Chthonomonadetes > Chthonomonadales > Chthonomonadaceae > CAWFQB01. Next base: position 123,782 of record CAWIEK010000016.1, read on the forward strand.
TACACATACACGAAACCGCGCTCGGCCCCAATCATCAGCATACTGCCACAAGTCTGAATAATCTGGCGCTGCTGCTGCAGCATCAGGGACGCTTGCGGGAAATGGAGCCGCTGTACCGCCGCGCCTATCGCATCGTGGACAAGACGCTCGGCCCCGAACACCCGGATACCGCCATGATCCTGAATAATCTGGCCGAACTTTACGAGCAGTTGAACCGCTATGTGGAAGCGGGGATGCTGTACCGCAGAGCGCTTGGCATTTTAGAAAAAGTATGTGGCGCGGAGCATCCCTTTGTCGCCTACGTGGTGGCGCATCTGGCCGGGCTGTATGATGAGCAGGGGAAGTACGATGAATCGGAAGCGCACTACTGCCGCGCCCTGTCCATTTTCACCAACATTCTGGGCTGTGACCACAAGGAAACCTCGCAGTGCCGCGACAAGTACACGGCCCTGCTGCGCTCCCTGGGGCGCGACGACGAGGCCGACACGCTCACGCAAAACGCGCAAATCGTGGTGCAGACGCGAGAAAGCGCAGTGCGGCGATAGGCAGGGAATTAGCCGCGAATGAACGCGAATGAACGCGAATGGTTCATCATGAGGAAACCCCCGTAATGTGAGTATCTCGTCACCGGTGAGTTGTCCTACGACGCTCACCGGAAAACCAGTCAAAGAATATAATTGGTTCAAGCGGGGTTTTAGAAAGATAATGCGAATGGCGTTGATGGCGGCGCAGGCAATTGATTTTGGCGGGGAATGGCACACGCGTATGGTGGTTGCTTCCGATGCTGCCGATGCCGGGGCTATTCTGGATGCGCTTGGTTTGGAGTTGCCGGACGCCGTACTGATGATTTTTGGCGGCGCGGCCCACATGGAAACGGGATTGGAAACGGAGATTGCGGCGGCGTTTCGCAATTCTATTTTGCCCATTGTCGCCGCCTGCAACGCCCTGATTATAGATGGCGGGACGCAGGCGGGCATTATGGAGATCGTAGGCGCATTGGGCGCGGAAGGTACGCCGCGCCCGATTATGCTTGGCGTGGCTCCCCTGGGCGCGGTGACGTTTCCCGGCAAGGCGCAAATGGCGGACGTTCATGGTTTTGCCGCTGTGCCGGAAGCGGAAATCGGTGGTCTTGCCCCACTCGATCCCAATCATTCCCACTTCGCGCTGACGCCCACAACCGAATGGGGCAGCGAAACGGCAACCATGTTCCAACTGGCCGTCGCGCTTTCAAAGCGGGAAGCCAAACCGCGCCCCCTCGCCGCGCTGCTGTTTAACGGCGGCATGATCGCCAAACAGGAAGCCCTGCAATGTATACGGCAGGGCTGGCCCCTCATCGCGCTGCAGGGAACCGGGCGGCTGGCCGACCAGATCGCGCAGGCCAAATCACAGCAACCCCTCACGCCCGAAGATACCGAACTGGCCGAAATCGTCACAAGCGATAGGCTGAAGGTGGTTTCCCTTGCCGATGTTGCCGACGCGCTGGGGGAGGCATTAGATATTAGATATTAGGCAGAAGAGGGAACAGGGAACAGGAGAGGATGCCCTATCAACTATCATCTATCAACTATCAACTCCTGATTCATCCTTCATCCCTCATCCTCATCCCGGAAGGTCACTGCGATGCTCACGGACGCCTGGAAGCTGTATGCGAGTTATGATTACAACGCGCAGCTTCAACAGAAAAACTTTCGCCGCTATCAGGGTACGCTGCTGCTGCTTGGATTGGCGGCAACGCTGCTGGCAACGCTGCTGGCCGGACGGCAGATGGGCCAGATGAGCGGCTTTTGGAAGCTGTCGTTCGTGCCAAATGATAATATCTTTACGACGGCGATTGTGCTGATAACCGCCGCCACGTCCGGCCTGTTAAGCGCTCTGAGCCGCTACAAGCCGGGAGAAAAATGGCTGGCCCTGCGCGCGTCGGCGCAATCGGTGCAGCGGGAGATTTATGGCTATCTGATGCAGGCGGGCGAATACCGCGATCATCCTGAACCCGCGCTGTTGTACCACCGATTAAACGCGATTTCTACGGGATTGGCCGACATCATTCTGCACGAGCCGATGGCGGCAAGCGCGCAGCCTGCCGATATGGAGCAAGCCGGTAGTTGAAACCTTTCCCATGACGCCGGAGCATTATGTCGCGCTGCGCCTGACCGATCAGGCCGCGTACTATCACCGCAAGGTTGGCAAACTGAACCGGCAGGCGCAATGGCTGCACGGAGCCAGTATTGTGGCCGGCACGGCGGGAACCATCCTTGCCCTGCTCAACCACCCCCTGTGGGTTCCCTTTACGGCGGCGGTAACGACAGCCTGCATCAGCTACCTGCAGCAGCGGCAAATCGAAGTGACGCTGGCGCAGTACAATCAAAGCGGCAACAGCCTGGAGCGTATTGATCGCTGGTGGCGCAACGAACTGACCGAGACCGAGCGCGCGCTGCCGGAAAACCGGGATAAGCTCGTCAGCTTCACCGAAGACATTCTCGCGGCGGAACTGACCAGTTGGACGCAAAAACTCAGCGAAGCGATGGCGAAGATGGCGACTCCCCCGACGGGAGAGGCAAAAGGAACTTTGACCGCTCCCAATCCTGTCGCGCCTGCTCATGCTGCGCCCGGCCCCGCGCTCCCTCCCATTGTAAATCAAAAAATAATATGACTCTCACTTCCGATACCGTTATAGTATCGGAAGTGAGGTCCGTTATACCCTGTATGGAGGCAAGTTGGATGCGCAAAGTTCGTTGTGCCTTTGTTTTGTTGCTGGCGGCGCTTCTCGCGCCTGTCGGTCTGCAGGCGCAGTCTGTTGCGCCGCCCAAACCCATTCGTTACCACCTGGCGGACTGCCATCTGCATCTGGTGGACTTTTTGCAGCATACCGATGGCATCAAGGCGCTGCTGAAGGCAATGGATCGCAGCGGCGTAGACGAAGCCATGCTCTGCGGGATGCCTCTTGTTAAGGAGTGGTCGCTTTCGGAACCAACCCCGCCCCAGTATTATCTGGACGACGACAGCCGCTGCTACTGGTACTCCGCGACGGACATTCTGGTCGCTCGCCAGATCGAATCGCTGTCGCCCAACGAGCGGAAGCGCTTCCATCCCTTCATCTGTGGGTTCAACAGTCAGGATCGCAACGCCATCGAGCATGTAAAGCGTATGCTGGAATGGTATCCGAACGTGTGGCAGGGTATCGGCGAAGTGATGACCCGCCACGACGATCTGAGCGCCCTCACGTATGGGGATGCGGCGCATGCGGACAGCGTTTCGCTGGACCCGCTCTACGAACTGGCGGCGCAGTACGACATGCCCGTATCGGTGCATAGCGATGTGAGTTCCGTGTGGAAGCGTGAGCCGCTTTATCTTCACGAAATCGAAAATGCGGTCAAGAAGCACCCGCATACGCGCATCATCTGGTGTCACGCGGGCGTGAGTCGGCGCATTGACGTGCCCACACTGGCCGGGGAAGTCCGCCGGCTTCTCGCCACCTATCCCAATGTGTATGTGGATCTGTCCTGGGTCGTCTTTGAAACGTACCTCACCAAAGATAATCAGCCCGTCAACGATTGGGTCAGCCTCATCGAAGCATTCCCGACACGCTTTATGATCGGTTCGGACAAGGTAGGCAAGTTCGACGACTACCATAAGGAGATGCAGAAATACTACGTTTTACTCGACGCCCTCAAGCCTGACACAGCCCGCAAAGTGGCCCGCGACAACTTCCTGGCCCTCCTTCCGCGCGCGCAGCAAGCGGCGGGGCATTAACGGCCCTTAAAGTCGCGCAGTTCCCTCACGGCGTCGCCTTTGCGAAGACGATAAACGGGACCAAACTGGAAATGTTGTTGATCGTCGGGACGATCTCGAAGAGGTCCGGTTTGATGAGCAGCACATTGCCCGACAGCAATACCTGCCCTTTGGAGGTTAAGGTCAGAAAGCCCTGCGGGTTGCTGAAGGGCTGGGGTTTCGTCGCTGGTCCCAGCGTCCAGCTGCCCTGCGTCGTTGTGGTCGTCGTTATCCCGGCGTTAGCGCTGCTGTCGGTTAACGTAAAGGAGCCGTTGGCACTCAATGTCATTTTGACAAACGTATTTGTCGTCGGACCCGCTTGCCAGATATCGGTTAGCAGGCCGGCAAGGGAAATGCCAGGGTTGCCTCCCCCGCCTCCATTACCGCCGCCCCCGCCGCCTCCATTACCTCCCCCGCCTCCCGGCCCTCCCTGAGCCAGTGCCGAGCCTGCAAGACAGGAAAGCAGCAAGCAGAAGGCGGCAAACCTCGCCAAGTAAAATCGCTTTGTACCCATCGGAACGCTGCCTTTCTCCCACAAACCTGTGGGATACGATGTCACGAAGTCCTCATTATCATGGTGATGTGATTTGGACTGCAGGACCTAATGATCCATGCGCAATAAGGAGAGGCCCGCCGACGCCTGAAAATACAATGGGGATGGAAAAAAGCCTCTCGTCGGCAAACATTTAGATGCGCCGACCCTATTGAGTGACAAATCACGCGAAAAATGGCATACTGTGCAAACAAAATGGATGCTGAAAACTACAAATGAGGAGGCGCGTGGTGATCTTTGCGCTAAGTTGTTTATGGCTGGCTGTTGCCGGCAGATTGTGTGGGCAGGAGGAGCAAGCGGGCGCGGGTAAGACTGCGCCTTCGGTTGAAGTTACTCGCGCAATGGCGGGAGAAACGTATCGCGTTCCTTATCGCCTGAGCGACACCAAGCATATCTTGATACGCGCCCGAATCAATGGCAAAGGGCCGTTTACGTTTATACTGGATACGGGCGCTCCCGCCATCTATGTGGCAAGCGACGCGGCCAAACAGATTGGCTTGAAGGCCGCGAAAAACGGGTGGGCAAATATAACGCGCATGGAAGTGGAAGGCGGCGCAGTTGTCGAAAACGTGGCCGCGCGGCTGGAAGACCCGACGCCCCTCAAAGGCATGAACGCGCTCGGAATGGAAGGTACGCATATTGACGGCATTTTGGGTTACAACCTGCTGGCCCGCTTTGCGATAGACATTGACTTGTCCCGCCCGCGCCTGCTCTGGACGCGGCAGGAAGCGTTTGCGGATGACGTGCCGGACATGCAGGCGCTCACGGGTGGCAAGCCGATCACACTGCCCAAAAGCATGGCGCAAATGGACAGCATGGCGGCCAATCTGCCCAAGATGATGGCGAAATTAAAGACCGATACCCTTATACGCGGGTTTGTGGGCATTGAACTGCTGCCTGACAACGGGGCGGGCAATGTGGCGGGACAGGTACGCATTGCCCGCGTCCTTGCCGATAGCCCTGCTGCCCGCGCCGGGCTGCGGGAGGGAGATATTATTCGCGCTCTGGCTTTGGGTACGTCGCCGTTTCAGCCGGTGACGCATGCTGCCGACGCGCTGCGTTTGGCGCGCGATTGGGAAGCCGGCAAGCCGGGACGGTTGCAAATACTTCGGAATGGCGGCAAGCGCGAAGTCGTGGTGACAGCCGGGGCGGGAGGGTTTTAATGGCAGCAGGGAGACGCTATTTAAATAGGAAGGGAATTCGGTGTTTTGCGAGCCGCGTTCCCGCGCAAAATGCCGGGGCGTTGCGTAATCGGCTCCTCTTCATGAGCATAATGGCGTGGCTTGGAATCGGCTGCGGCAGCGTCAAAGCGCAGGAGCGAACCAACACTACAAACGCTGCTAAATCCGTGTTCACACAGGCGCAACCGGGGCAGTCCATACAGGCAGCGACGGCGGAGACGAAAGCAAGTCATCCCGTTGTAAGAGTAACCGGACATGAAACACTGGAAATTTTACCGTCTCGGCATCTTGCGCTGCGGGTAATCCTCAATGGAAAAGGGCCGTTCCGCATGATCTTGGATACCGGATCGCCCATTACCTTCATTACCAACGCCGCCGCTCTGAAAAGCGGGCTGCTGAAAGCGCAGCAGGCCAATCAGCCCGCGCTGTTCGGGATGCGCGGGCAGGTGATAGCGAAAACAATCGGTGTCGGCAAAACCTTGCTGAACGACTTTCCTTTACTGGTGCTGGATCATCCCGTAATCGAAACCTTGCAGCAGGTGGAAGGCCCGCTTGACGGCATTTTAGGGTTTTCCTTTTTCGCGCGCTACCGCACGGTGATTGATTATGTCCATAAAAGCGCGCAGTTTACGCCCAACGGTTATCAGCCGGAAGATTTGTTAGGCAGTTTGATGACGCGGCTGATGAGCAATCAGGCCAGCCATCGGAATCTGGCTTCTCTGGGATTGTGGGGAATGGAAGTGGCGCAAGCCGCCGCGCCAAAAGCCTCACCGACACCAAAATTCTCACAGCCCGGGCAAAAGGCGGAGCAAAACGATCCACAGCCGGGCATTATAATTACCCGCGTGTATGCCGATAGCGCCGCCGCGCAGAGTGGATTGCAAGCGGGAGATCGCCTGCTGTCTGTTGAGGAACATTGGACGGACACGCTGGAAGATTGCCTGGACGCGGCAGGTCAGATCAAGCCGGGAGAAAAAACCACGTTGCATATTCTACGCGATGGTAAGCCTCTGGATATTGTGATTACCCCGCGCATCGGGCTGTAATCAGTGGGTGTTGGGTATCGTGTGTCGTGTGTTGGGGCAGAAGGCCACGCCGCGGCCAAATTTTTAGGAGGGGCATGCCCCTCCTAAAAATTTGGCCTTTGTTTTCTCAAATTGCCTGTCAGGTTCAAAATGTCGTGACATTATCGGACGTTTTTTGTATATCTTTTGTCTTCGTTCTCCTTTACGTGTTGCCTGTTGCCTTTTCTCAGTTTCGCTCAGGTAATAAAAGCGGCGTAGATAGCGCGTAAGGCTGTTTCATAATCCTCGTTGGACACACCCACGATAATGTTGATTTCCGATGCGCCTTGATTGATCATGCGGACATTGACATTCGCCTGCGCCAACGCCTGAAATACCCGGCTTGCCACTCCGATGCGATGGCTCATGCCCTGCCCGACGGTAGCAATCAGCGCCAGGCCGTGCATTACTTCCATGCGCTCCGGCTTTAAGACGCGCTCCAAGGCGGCCAGAACGCTTTGATGCTGATGCGCCAGTTCCTCGTCGCGCACGATTACGGACATGGAATCAATCCCGGTCGGCGCGTGTTCCCACGAGATGTTATGCTCTTCCAGCACCTGCAGCATCCGCCGCCCGAACCCTAATTCCTGATTCATCAGTGATTTTTCCACCAGGATGCCTGTAAACCCCTTGCGCCCCGCAACGCCGACAATAGCCTCCTCCCCGTCAGGACGTGAAGGCCGTATCCATGTGCCCGGCAGTTCGGGGTGGTTGGTGTCGCGGATGTGTATAGGGATTCCGGCTTCCCGAACCGGGAAAATGGCTTCGTCATGCAGCACGGAAGCGCCCATATACGCCAGTTCGCGCAATTCCTGATACGTGACTTCCCGTATGGGCTGGGCATACGCGATCAGGCGCGGGTCGGCCATACGCAGGCCGTCCACATCCGTCCAGTTCTCATAGACTGCCGCAGATATAGCGCGGGCGACAATCGCCCCGGTCACATCCGAGCCGCCCCGCGAAAATGTTTTCACCTCGCCCTGCGCGTCCCGCCCATAAAAACCGGGTATCACTGCCAGCGCGTTGCCGTCCAGCAGTTCGCGCAGACCTTGATACGTGTGCATGGCATCGAAGCGGCCCTCCGGCCCGAAAACAATTCCGTCCGCCGCGTCCACGAACCGCGCTTTTAAGTAGGACGCAATTAAGCGCGCGTTGAGATACTCTCCTCTTGACGCGGTCCAATCTTCGCTTTGCCCCGCCTGTAATCCCGCTTCCGTTTCATCCAGCCATTCCGCAGCGTTGGTTACGCCCAAATCCTGCGCAATCTCTGCATAGCGCATTCGAATGGCGGCAAAGGCGACAGCGGCATTTGCGCCATCACAAATCGCGCGGTGGCATTGATACAGCTGATCCGTAATCTTCTTATCCGCCCCGAACCGCTTGCCGGGCGCAGACACGACGACAAAGCGCCGCCGCGCGTCCGCCAAAACCAGAGTCACACGCCTGCCGGATGTGCGCGGCATCAGCCAAGGACGTGCCTCCAAACTTGCAAACCAGTAGTTCCGCCGCCGATGGCGTCGCATTCAGCCTTGAAGATTCGATTGCCATACCGATTATTCAGCGTCTCCTTCACAGATGTAGGCAGGATTTATAACCCTGCCTACAAACTGTACCCCTAATCCCGGCAATTCCGAACACGCTAACCTTTCTATTTCATAAACAGGCGCGCAAGGCGCAAAGGCGGCAGTTACGCGGCAACAGGAGCTTTTTTGCTTGTCTTCAACGCTCGCGCTTTCCGCGCGCCGACACTTGATTTCTGTCAGGGTAATGTTTCGCTTCATACGCCTGTACCAGCGTTGCGAGGACATCCAGCCGATCTTCTTCGGCAGAACCAGGTGTGGCGTCCATCAGCATTTCGATTTCGCGCAGCATGGCGCGATAGTCCTCTTCGGTTTTAATGGGGCGGATTTCCATAGTCCTGAACTTTCTAAGCGGATGGTTCAGTGCTTGTCGTCGGCCTGCTTGCTGGACTTTGCCCAATCGGAGGCATCGAAGGAAATGATTTCAATCCATTGTCCGCCGGGCGCTTCCAGGTAGAAGCTGCGAGTTTTATCGCGATGGGTGGCAATGGGTTGCTGAAACTTGCTCGCCAACTCTTCCAACTCGGCATCGTTGACGCGCCAGGCGATATGATTGGGATGCTGATCCTGTTTCACGAACGCGAGTTTGACGCCGTTCACCTCAATAAACGCCCAACTGTCATCTTGGTATAGCACTTTGGTGCCGGAAATCAGCGTCTGATACCAGGTGACGGCGGCGGCAATGTCGGGAACCTGTTGCGCGATATGATCAAAGGTAAACATGCAAAATTTTCTCCAGAAAGCGTTTGAAATGAGCGGGCGCGAAGCTACCAACGCGCAAAAGGGCAGATGATTTCCTAAAACTACGAACCGGAGTTGTAAAGGGTTTGCAGGGTTCAGAGGGAGATAAGTACAATCGGAAAAAAGGTAAGAAAAGTTCAAAATTAGAAAATGAAAACGTCCGATAATATCAGGGCAATTTTTCTAAACAGACCTACGGAAATGAAGAGGAAACTTTGTTCTGCTCAACCATTCCCTCATTGCTTCGTTCAACTGATCTATGTTTTGCTCGCTTGTCGTGTAAGCAAAATTCATTGCACACAGACAAAATTTCAGGCAGGAGGGGCATGCCCCTCCTGCCTGAAATTTTGCTCAAGCCACCTGTCTCCTCACATGCGCCAGGCGTGTGCGGTCAATTTCCAACGTATAACGTATGCCGCTACTTCTTACCGCGCCCGCCGCCCATGCCTGTAGCTCCCGCCGTGGGATTGATGCCTGCGGGAAGATCGCCCTTCGGGTTCGTCTTGTTGATTTCATCCACAAGAGTTTTGGGATCGCCGGAGTCACTGCCCGTCGCCTTGCCGGCGCTGCGGAAAAGCATAAACACCGTCACGAGAATAACACCTACGAGGCAGGCGACGGCTACCGGTGTCGGTATTTTTTTCATCCTGTTCTCCCCTCTAATTCAGGATTTAACGCACAAGCGCGTTAAATCCTGAACAGTAAACGCGAAACTTCAAGCCGCATCCTGACAGCGCCAAGCAATTAATAGTTGATAGAGGCGCAGAGACTATCAACTATCAACCATCAACTGCTTGAAATTACTGCAGGTCCCATAGGTACGCGCTTTTGTCAACGATGGCGCCACCCCAGGCATCCTTAACGTTGCAGCCCGCCGAAAGCGCGTTGATCTTCATTGCTTTCACATGTCCATCGCAGAAAGCCGTGTTGACAAACTCGGTGTGCCAGGCCCACACGCCGCCGAACACGTTCCAGGCGAGTGGTTGACTCGGATTCCACGCCCCGTACCAGTAGTAGCTGCTATAGCTACTCTGCACCGGGAAGCTGTCCTTGCCGTCCGAGTAATAACGGCAGGGCGGGTCCACTGCCGAGTTGCCGCCGCCCACCGGGTTTCCGCTGGCATCGCGATCCCAAAGACAGTCTACGGCGAGAACCGTCTGCGCGGGAGCGTTTATCTGGGCGAGAGCCGTAGGAATGGGTTTGTAGGGAATGACAATCGGGCACAGATACTGCCAGTTGATGCCGAAGTCGTTCTTTGTCGCCAGGTTGAAAAGGCGCTGCTGATCCGTCGTTGGCGGGTAAGAAACTTCAACGGAGGCGCGCGCCGTATCGTTTGCGGGATCGCTCGGGCAATCGTAAATCTGGTAATTTTTCAGATACGGCTGAATGATCTGCCCCATCACCATATCCGGTGGAGACTTGTAACTCCCCTCCGTCTGCATCAGCGGCATCAGCTCGTCATAGTCCTGCTGGTACATGTTCACGCCCAGAGCCTGCTGCCGGAAGTTGGAAAGACAGCTTGCCTGCCGCGCTTTGGCGCGCGCCTGCGCAAAGACGGGGAACAGAATGGCGGCCAGAATCGCGATGATGGCGATCACCACGAGCAGTTCGATGAGGGTAAAACCTCGTTTTTGATGAGAATGCATTCCTTTTCTCCTTGCTTAGATATTAAGAAAGAGGACAGGCCCGGCCAATGGCCGCGCCACGACACGATGTTGTGTCGTAAACTAACGCCTTCTAAAAGGCCCAAGTTTCTTTGATAGGTTTTCGCGCAAAGCAACCAAAAACAAAAATCCGCCGCGCCGTGTTTTTCTGAGCAATCCTCTAATTATAGGGACTTACAGAAAGCGGGCGGGCAGACATCATTGTTGCCCCGGAACAATCACCAGGAAGCAGTCACGTCGGTGTGGCGTCCAAATGCCATTATGAGGATTGGATATTGTAACCGATTATCATAAGTTAAGCAACCTTTTTCCAGAAATTTTTGCGAAAATAACGAACTTTCGTTCGCTTTTTCAACGTCTCAGACAAAATAACTATGTTTATGTCTGCTAAAATCCAATCTGCAAGACTGTTTCAAACCGACTCGGCATCCTGCCCCGCATGGTGAATGCGGGGCAGGATGTAAAACGCTCGGCGTCCGTATCAGCGCGCTTCTTCCTTTGTTTCCTCATCCCGGATACTGATGCGCTCCTCGTTGGACAGCGCGCGAACGTCCGGCGCGTACATGGCGTAGCTGTTGGCGGGCAGGGCATGGAACGCGCCCGGAGTTTCCGCCCGCAGCCGGTACGTCAGCACGCGCCTTCCCTGCGGCAGTTGCGAGATGAAAAACGCCACTTTCTGATCCCGCAATTCCATATTCGCGTACAGCCCCTGCCCCGCGTGTTCCCCGCTGCGCACTTCTACGGGTTCGCATCCCGCCGGCTTGATGTCTTCCAGCAGCACGTAATCATAATCGTTCTTAGCCTCCAGCCCCAACTCCACTTCCAGCAGGTCGCCACTGTTCAGCAGTTCTCCCGGCGCAAGCGCAACCCGCGTATACACCGGCCCCTGCTCCGTCCCTTCCTCCCGCACAACCACAATCCCCGCGTCCAGCAACGCATAATCTCCGGTGAGGAAAGCGTTAAGTGTTGAGCGTTGAGCGTTGAGGGAATTGCCGATTGCCGATTGGGGTTTTACTGTTCCCTGTTCCCTGTTCCCTGTTCCCTGTTCTGTCTCCTCTTCTCCTTTTCTTCTCTTCTTCTCTTCTTCCCCTCCCCCCGCCGTGCCCGCAATCAGGCGGAAGTAGCGGCGCGATACGGCGATTTCGTTGCCGGCTGCCGGAATGGGTTCTTCCTGTGAGAAGGTGCGCGTGGTCGCCGTGTAGTAACAGGTTCCGGCTCCCTGCCGCGTAATGGTCACGGTTTGGTCACCGGTTTGCAGCAGCGCGTCGGGTACAACGAAAGTATTGTCGAAGAACAGCGCGTTGGCATGGTTGACGCGGTACGTCCGCTTGATTTTGTCGCCCATGCTGACCGTCAGCGTGTAATCGGGAGCCAGTTCCTTTTTAACACGCATCCAATCGGCCAGCGCGTTCACGGCAAGGGCGGTATCCCGCGTGTCGCGCCAGATGCTCCCCTGCCGGTTGTTGACCAGCCACTTGACCAGCATCGGCGGCAGTCGCGCCATTGGGCGCAATCGCCATGTACGCCTGCAAAATCGTCGCGTTGGTTTCGATCTTGTTGTTGTACCAGCGCCACCACTGCCCCTCGCTGTCGTCCCAATTGGCCGTGCCGTTCGCCGCGTCCGTATGCACGGTGTTTTCCAGATTGCGCAGCACGATCCGCGCCTGCTCGTCCTTGCCCGTGTCGTGCAGGGCAAGCGCTAGCAGCGCCTTGCCATACGCGCTGCAGTTTTTCGCGCTGCGGGAACAGTTTGCCTTGAACGCGGTTCTTCAACGCAGGCCGCATTTCAGGAATCAACGCAAGCACCCGCGCCTGATACGCCATCTGGTGCAGATCGGTTTCCTCCAAAAACCGCGCCTTCAAGTACGTTTCGCCACGTTCGAGTTCATTCCCCGGCGTCACATAGCCCGCCTTCTGCCCCATCAGCAGCCCGTACACGACATACGCGGTCATGTAGGCGTCACTGGTATCGTCCTTCCACCAGCCCCAGCCGCCGTCCCGGTGCTGCATATCGCGCAGCCGCGCCAGCCCGTCCTTCACCATGCGGTTCAGTTCCGCGCCGTTGAAAACCGGATTGTTCAGGCGGGGCGCGGCGTAGTACGCATACTGTGTCGTGTTCAGGTTCGGCTTGCCGGTCGGATTGGCTGTGGGATAGGTGTACGGGCTGTTTTCCGTTACCTGCTTCGGGCCGTTCGCCGCGTTTGCCAATGCCGCTTTCCGCCGCGCCGTCGCTCCCTTTTCCAGATCGCTCAGATTATAACCCGTGTCTTTCAGCGTTTGCGCCACGATCACCGATGGTATGAACCGCGACAGGGTTTGCTCCACGCAGCCATACGGATAATCCGCCAGATACGGCAGGGCGTCCAGCATCACGCCCGCAAGCGAGGGATTGAGCGTCACGACAACCTGCGAACTGCCCGCCTTCCGCGCTTCCGGCAGGTTAATCGTCACCTGCGCGGGCAGCGTATTCCCCGCTTTCATCACGCCGCTTTGCTGCGTCTGCCGCTCCACGCCATGCACAAGGACGGGTATAACCGTTTCCGTCGCATCCCCCTGCGTGGTAGACTGCGCCGTCATCTGCGCATGAATGACGCCCTCCATCTTGGGCCGAACCAGCCAATCCACGCGCTGCTGTCCGTTCTTCGGGATCGTCACCCAGGTCTCATTGGTACGCGGGTGTCGGGTGTTGGGTGTTGGGTGTTGGGTGTTAGGCAAATCCGCCAACGTTTGTGTCTGCTGCGAACCCGCCTGCTGAACGTCAGTCTTCCCCAACACCCCATCCCCAACACCCGACACCCCTTCCTTATCCTCCCCCACCACATCCGCGTTATCCAGATCGAGTTTCACGCGGATACGGGCGTCCTGCTCCGTGTCGTTGTGAACAACCGCGCTCAGGGTGGCGATGTCGCGCTCCACGAGGAAACGGGGCGCTTCCAACTGTACCAGCACGTCCTTCTTCGTCGTCACCCGCGTTTCGCCCGTGCCAACCTGCGCGGCCTGCGTACTGCCGATTGCCACCGCCCGCCACTGCGTCAGGTTGTCCGGCCATTTTACGCTCACAGTTGCCTGTCCCTGCGCATCCGTCACCACCGCCGGCGTCCAAAACGCCGTATCCCGGAAGTTGGAGCGCATCGTCGCCTGAGCCAGTTCCCCACTCGCCAGCCGTATTGGTTGAACGCTGTCAAACACATGGGGATCTGGAACCTTCCTCCAAGTTACTTTGGATGGATCGAGCGCGCGTTTGCCCGTAGCCGTGACCATCCCTGCCGCATCCACATACATCGCGCCTTTTTCATCGACCGCCCCGTTATGGGAAATGTTAATGTTGCCGTTCACGAACATGCGCCCTCCCGAACCCGGCATACCGGACGGCGCGGAGAAAGCAGGCGTTAAGCGACTTTCATACACGCCTGCGGACATGCCGCCGGCGTCCACTTCATAATACAGGTTGTTGCCACCGAGTCCGCCCTTACCTCCGCCTCCCACACTTCTTCTTGCGAGGAACCGTTCATGTCCGTGATGTACCCCGTAGCCGAACAGTCCGTACATCGCTTCGGGTGAAACCGGGATTTGCCCCATGTCTTGTGGGAGCGGGAGCGGATGACGCGCATATTCCTTGAACGGCTGCGCCCATCCCTCAATGGTTTCAAAGCCATTGTCAAACGAGCCGTTCATCTGGATGCTGTTGCTGCGCTGGCTGCCGTAGAACGTTGTCCGTATGTCGGGCGCGTAATCTTTCTGGATGTAGCTCAAGGCGGCGTCGGCAATGGCAAGGCTGAATTGCGCGCGCAGAGGTTTGCCCCGGTAGTCCAGCGCCTGCACGTTCAGTTTGGCTGTTTCGCCGGGCTGATAACGCGCCTTGTCCGCCGTCACCTTGACCAGCGCCGTCTGCTGCACGGGCGGCACGAACAACTCCTGCGACGCCTGAAACATCGCTCCATCCCGCACCATCACGGCGGACACGAACACATTGGGCGCGTCCCGGCGCGTCAGGGGAATGGGCAGTTCCAGACTGCGACCCGCCACCCGGACAACGCGCTTGTCGAGTATCTGCCCTTCCACTTCCCGCGTCAGCAGCACGGCGCAATTGGGCTGCGGGCGTGACCAGCAGGACGCGGGCGGTTTGCCCTGCCGCATAGTACGGATTCTTTATCGCCAGAAACACGCCCTGAAACAAAAACCGCTTTTCGCGCAGTTCCGGCCCGTCCACCCACACATCTTCGCCCTTCGACACCAATTTGCCATCCCCATCCGTCGTTTCATACGCGATGCGGAAAAACCCGGACGTGTTCGCCTTCCATTCGATCATCGCCCGTCCCTGCGCGTCCGTGTTCAGGGGAAAGGACGTGACGAGTGTTTCCTTGCCGTTCGGATCGTTGGGCTTGCGGAAGACCCGCGCCGTGCCATGCGCGGCAACCGGCTGATCGGACGGGTTGAGCGTTTTCACTTCCACGTCTACCCGGTCGCCCTGCGTGGCATAGCCATGCGCGAAGTTGAGGAACACGGCCACGTCATGCTCGGTTGCTTTCAGCGCCCCCGATCCCGAAATAGTCCGGCGGCTCTGATCCTGCACATCCGCTTCCACCGTAAAACTCAGGTCGCTGCTTCCCCCGTTCGCCGCGTTCGTTTTCGTCTCAAACGTGACCGTCGCATCCCCCTTTGCGTCCAAAACAGCCTTGCCCTGCGTAATCACCTCGCCATTGCGGTAGTTCGTGTCATAACTGCCCGCATTATCCCCCGCATGGTACAGGTAATCGTAAGGCTCCGGGAACCGATAGGAGGGGCTGTACGCCGTCCGATACACCCGGTACGTCACCTTCGCGCCCGGAACCGGCCCGCCGAAGTAGTACGCCGCATGGATTTTCGCGCTCGTCGGCTGCCCCAACTTCACCCGCTCCGCAGACGGCGTGACCGTCACCTCGAACTCCGGCTTCTTATACTCCTCCACCCGAAACCAACTCCCCGCCGTCTCAACCCCAACCTCTTCTCTCTTCCTGTTCCCTGTCCCCTGTCCCCTGTCCCCTGTCCCCTGTCCCCTGTTCCCTGTCCCCTGTTCCCTGTCCCCTGTTCCCTCCCCTGATGAGCGTTACCGCCATCGAATACTCGCCCAAAGCCGCATGAACGGGCAGAATGAACGAGCCGGACACGCTGCCAAATTCCGAGCAGGGCGTCCGCTGCTTGTAAATCAGATTGCCCTGCGGGTCCGTCACCACAACGCGGGCAATGGCATCCGTGACGGGTTTCAAGTCGCCGATGTTGCCCTTAGCGGCGTTTTCGCGCCGCATCAGCAATTGCCGGAAATGCACGGCCTGCGCCGGTCGGTAAACCGTTCTGTCCGTGACTCCATACCCCTGATAGCCCGCCTGCCCGAAGTAGCCGCTTGCATTGGTATAGGTGAGCGGCGTCACGGCGTACTGATTGCCCCGGCTGCCGAGCGCGGCGATTTGAACCTGCCCTTCATTGGGCGCGCGATGCAGGGGAATGGAAACCACGCCGTTCGCGTCGGTCACGCCCCTTACCAGCGCGGAGAACTCTTTCTCGCCCTCCGACCACCATTGCTTTGTCAGCACCCCGATGCCCGCAAGCGGCTTGCCCGAAATGGCATCGGCGGCGTAATACAGTGTGCGGCCCCGATCCATCTTCTGCACCAGCGCGAGATCGGAAACCGTGACCACCGCGCCCGTCGTCATTCCCGGCACAGACGCCACTACGACATACGCGCCCGCGTCATGCAGGGGCGTGACGATGTTTTGGGCATGGCCGCGCAGGGGCGTCACATCTTTGGGCGTAGTCGTCCATGCCGCAACGCGAACCGCGCCAAGTGCCCTTAGCGCCTGCTGTTGCGTTTTGGTGTTTTGAAGCAGCGAGGAAACCCGCAGCCATTGGCTGTTATCGGCGTTGCTGACCGGTTTTCCTGCCGGGGCGTCGCTGCGCCATATTGCAGCAGATCAAAGCGGTATGCCTCGAACCGAATTTTCGTCACGTTGCCGTAATTAACCGCCAGCTTGAGGGCATTGCCCGGACGCGGCGTTCCCACAGCCGACAGCGACACGGACGGACGGCGCAGATCGGCAAGCTGCCCCCGCGCATCCGAAACCCACTTGCTGTGCGGGCGAGCCGCAATCAACTGCTGTAATGCCGCGATCCCCTGTTCTAATTTGCCTTCCTGCATCAGCCAGGTCGCGCGTAAATACTGCGCTTCATCGCGCAGGCTGTCGTTGGGATAGGCGCGAACCAGCGCGTCCAGCATACTCCCCGGTTTCAATTCCTGATACGGAAACGGGATACGAACGGGCTTGTCATGCTCGAACTTCACGGCAATGTTCGTCATTTGGGCCTGATACTGCCGCAGCCACAGCGCCTGCGCAAACAGCGCGACGGCATGAGGATGCGCCGATTGCGCGGCCAGTTTCCCGATATGCGCGTAAAGATACAGCGTCTTTTTCGGCCCCGCCCACTGCAAATCGTAAGGCTGCGCGGCGTCAATGCGCCAACTTGCATCCCCCGGCGGCAGCCAATTCTTATTCGCCATCCACGCCGCGTTACGCGGGTTTTGCTGAAGCAGATGAATCAGGTCGAAATCCAGTTGGATGCGCTCATTGGCGGTCAGGCGATTGGCGTTTTGCGGGTCGGCTTCCGCGTACCGGACATGCGCGGCTTCCAGAGCATCCAGCGCGTTACGCGAATCCGCCGCCTGTAATTGCACGGCAACGGGCTTGTCGTTGCCCGTCGTGGCGGGAACATCACTGCCGCGATGAATGGTTGTGCCGACGCGGTAGCCGGAATGGGGCGCGTTCAGGTACATGCGGCCCAGCCAGTACAGCCCCCGCGCTTCCCAAACCGTATGCTGCCGCGTTTTCACAAAATCCAGCCCACCCGCGAACATCTTATCCCACTGCTCGGTTTTGCCAAGCGAAACCACCACGCGGTACGCGATCTCATCCCGGCGCTCCGGCGGTATCTGCCCCGCGTTTTGCAGAACCGTGTAGGCTTGCAGCGCCCGCTTGTAACTCTTCTGCGCGTACTGCTTATCCGCGTTCCGCAGCGCAACGGAACCGGCCTGCGTACCGGCATCCATCTGCCACGCCCACGCCGATCTGCCGCAAGCCAGCATCAGCGCCGCTCCAAAAACCATTCGCCGCGCCGCTCTGCCGACTGAATTCTCTCTGTTCCCCGTTGCCATGTCGTCTCCTGAAGGTTTTGCATGCTTCCGTATGTCACTTTGAAAGTTGGACGTGTTTTCCTGCCGCCTCGTTACTTTTACGCTATTGCAATGTTGGTTCCAAAAGCCGCGCAAAAGGTTCAGAGCTAATGATAAAAATCCAACAAGCAGTAACACAAATAGCCCCTCCCCTGGCGAAGGAAGCGCGTTTACTGCGCTTACAACGCGCTCATTTGAAAGCGCGGCCAGGAGAGGGGTATGTCCACAGTTGGACGCCCGTGAGGTAACTCTACTTCGAGAGATGGCGCGATTTAGGCTTTGAATGCATGGGAACGGCGGGCGCAGGCTTCTTGCCCGCCGGATACCAGAACACATTCTTTGCGTCTTCGGGCGTCAGCAGTTTGGCGTGGCCGTCCGTAAAAGTTACCGCCGCGCGTCCGCTATGCCTGAAAGCGAACTGCATGTTTTTGCCCTCATAAAAGAGGACGGTTTGCGCGGGGAACTTCAAGGCCGCGAGCGTCGCCCCCTGCATATTGGGATTCATCACGTAGCTGATGGTTCCCTTCGCGTCCAGCGGGCATTGAAATACCGCGTTGTTCTTGACATAGGGAAAAATCACTCTGTTGTACGGCGCTTTCTTGCGCGGAAACACCTCATCGTAATCCTGCACGTACATCAGGACGCCGAGCGCAAGTTGCTTTTCATTTGATAAGGCAGGCAGCGTCGGACGGCGTGAGTTGCGGAGTCTGGTGTCGGAAGCCGAACCAGCTTACACTGGCGCACAGAAGCGCGAACAGCGGTAGTAATTTTTTCATCGGTAAACTCCTATGCGAACCAGAAGAGAAGGGATCAGGAACCTTCACGGAAATACGAATTGCTTTCGCAGATCGATTTACTGTCAGTCGGACAGACGGATCGTTCACGACACGGCGCTCTCATCGCGACGGTTTGCGCTTGCCGGCAGCGTTCGGTTTCGTCTGCGGATGCGCCGGTTTGGGCGGCGGCGGATTTTTGCCGGACGGATACCAGAACACGTTCTTCGCTTCTTCGGGCGTCAGCAGCTTGGCGTGGCCGTCCGCAAACGCCACTGCGGTACGTCCGTCGTGCTTGAAATCAAACTGCATGTTCTTGCCTTCATACAGCAGGACCGTTTGCGCGGGCGCTTCCATAGCCGCGAGCGCTCGCCCCCTGCATGTTGGGATTCATCGTATAGCTGATGGTTCCTTTGGCGTCGGAAGGACAGGTAAAAATCGCGTCGTTCTTAACGTAAGGGAAAATCAACTCTTTGTACGCCGCCTTTTTGCGTGGAAACTGCTCATCATAATCCTGCACGTACATCAACATGCCCAGCGCAAGCTGCTTTTCATTCGAAAGGCACGACACCGATTTCGCCTTTTCCCGCGCCGCGTTGATGTTCCGAATAGCGACGGCGGGACTTGCCACCAAAGCGGCCATGCTCGCCATCGGGCGCAGGTCGTAGCGAACCGTAAACTGCGTGAGATCAGCCAACTGCTTCATCAAAACTTCGTCCGGCACGATTACCCACCGGTCATTCTGCCGCCGTACCTGAAACAGTTCCACCAGCGATAGCGTGACTTTGGGGGCATCCCGATCCTGTGACGAAGGCGCTTGCAGCGTAACCTCCACCGCTACTTTGGCCTGATCTCCGGTGGCCTCGGCAATAATGTCTTTCACTTCAATGCCGTTCACTTGCGCCGTCAATCCCGTATCATTGCGCAACAGGTCTTTGACTTGGTCGCTCGCCGTCGCGCCCTGTACACAGGCGGCCAGCGCATCGGTATCCTTGGCAATCAGCGCGGCCACAAACGCCCGCACCGTAGATTTGGGCGTACTCAAATCCGGCGGAGCCGCATGTCGCCGAAACCCAAACCAGCCCACACTCGCGCACAGCAGCGCGAGCAAAGGAAGCAATTTCTTCATGGTGTTCTCCTGTGAGGGGGAGGCATTAGGCATTAGGCATTAGTAAGAAAATTAATTGCGCAAGCTGTTCCACATCAGAGTAGGGTTTTGTCTTCTTCCCTAATGCCTAATGCCTAATGCCTAATGCCTGCCTCCACTTCCTGCCTGCCGGAACGCAACGGTATCAGCGTTCCCGCGCAGGCGAATGAGCCTTTCAAGCCTTGTGGCAGCGTGATAATGCCGCGCAGTTTGTCGTTTTCTTGATGCAGTTCTACTTCGATGTCGCCGAGGGGATGGGCGAGACTGCCGCTTGCCCATTCCAACGCGCCGAGATCGGGCGAGATGCGAACGGTTCGGAAACCCCAACTTGCGGGGCGTATGCCTAAAATGCTCGTAAAATAGTGGTACAGCGGGTGCGCGCCCCACGCATGGCAGTCGGAACGGGTCGGTTCGGGCATTTCGACGGTTGTTTTCAAGCCCCGCGCCTTCAAGTCGAACCACAAATCCATGCGCTCCAGCATCTTATCGGTACGTTTCAAAATATGAAGCGTTTCAAATAAATAATGCGAAAAGTAGATGGTGGCGCGGGCCAGGTCCGGGGCGTTCAGCAATCCGGCTGCCATGCGCTCTTTGTGCTGTGGGTCGAGCAGCCCGCCTAAGAGCGCGAGACATTGCGAATGTTCGGAAAAGTGTTGGTGTTCCCGGTCATCCGCGAACAGGCCGCGCTCCTCGTCCCAAAAGTCCTCGGCTGCCCGCGCGGCCAGCAGTCCCGCCGCGCGCTGCATCCTTGCCGACATTTCCCGCTCCCCTGCCCACGTTTCCAGTTCGCCCATCAGCCGCAGAACATAAATCATTGTCCACGTCAGCGGCCCGGACACGCCCGCGTGACCGTCCGGCGGCGTACCGTCCTTCCAACTTGGAACCCAATCGAAGCAGTTCCAGCCGTCCGCCGCCCATAGCCTGCCGTCGCTATCCACGCGCCCCAAAAAGTGTTCCACAACGCCCCGCGCCCCCGGTAATAAACTCCGAACAAACGCGGCATCATCCCGCCAGCGCGCGAAATCGTGCAGCATCGCCACCCACCACAGCGAAAACGGCGGTATGGATTGGAACACCCGCGTCGGATACCGCGACTGCGTCAGGCCGTTCAATTGCCGCGAAATGTCGAACATGCGCAGCGCTTTGCGCGGCAGGCGCGTGTCCCGCGTGAGCGTGTATGTCGTCAGAACTTCCAATCGCGTGTCGCCAACATACATCAATTGCTCATAATAAGGGCAGTCCATATACGTCTCATGCGAACACATCTGCAAACCGCGCAGCATCAGCCCGGACACGTCCGTAAGCCGCGCATCGCTGCTATTGAAAACACTCTCCATTTCAAGCGGATAGCGGGTTTCGCGCAGCGTAAAGGAATGAATAGTAAGCGGTTCCTCCCACGTTTGCGCCACGATTTCCACGTACCGCCCGCACTGCCACCACAGGGTTTCAAAACGCCGATTTGTGCCGCCATCCGGCAAAAACGCATCGCCGATACCGTCCGTCCTGTGCCAGATAGTGACAAAGTATTTGCCCTCGATTGCGTTGCGATTGCCTTTGTTCTTGGTTTCGGGTTCTTCAAACAGCGCTTCCTGCCAGTGTACCCGAACCACGCCCCCCATGCCCCCGCTCGTCACCAGTTCCGGGTACGCGCAGACATAATCGTCCAGATCAATCAGGACGCGGCGGCACGTATGCGGCGGCAGGGTTACGCTGCCTTCCCCGCGCCATAACTGCGTCCACTGCGCGGCTTCGGCGGGCAGATTGTCCGCGTCTCGTATCGGCAGGCCACACGTAAACCGCTTTTCCTTGCCGTCCAGACTGACAATTTCATTAATGGGCGCAGTCGGCAATTCGCCCACATACCGAACGGTTCCCTTGTTCCAGACTTCCTCTCGCATGGCGGGAAGCGTGGCCGGTTCCAGAACATGCGTCACCGGGCGGTCATTGCGGCGAAACGTGGAACCTTCTCCCAGCGCGACAACCGGCTGCCAATCCTCCCCTGCCCCATTTTCAAAATCCCACGCAAAATCGCAGCCATCCACAATCACATTCGCGCCCGTGCCCCACGCCGCGCTCGGACGAATAAACCGATACCCCCACAACCGCATCGCTTCCCACGCCGCAACCCCGGTTCCCAATTGCGCAATATCCGCTTCCTCCTGCGGCGACAGGAGAAAGCCGGGATGCACGGTCATTTGCGCGAACGGAGCCATGTCGCCAAGCGACCACACCCGCGCCACAAGGGTATGCGCCCCCGCCGTCAATTCCAGATCGTAGGTCTCGAAAAACCAGTGGTTTCCATCCCCGCGCTCACTGCCCCTGCCGATCCGCGCCCCATCCAAAAACAACTCATACCGCTCATCCGCGGTGACATGAACCCGAACCGTTCCGGCCTGTTCCCGGTCAAAGCGCAGCCGGTACGCGGCCACAAACGGCGCTTCCCCCACCCCTGCCCCCTCGCAGCCCACCCACCGGCACGGCCAAATCCCCTGCTTGTTCCAAGCCGCGCCCGCATCCCGTTGCCGATAGGGGTCTTCAGTAATCAACGTTCGCATACGAAAATATCCTCACCCTCAAATCTGCGGACTAACGCTGTCCGCAGCAGAACCAACCAGAATGTCCTTCGTACTATATTCCCATTTGTCTGCTGTTTTAGCCGGAACACTGATACTTTCATGCAGTCTCTCCTTTTGTTTCCGTCCTTTGATGAGTCAAACCTAAAATTGTGTTTTTTTCTACTCCTGCCGGGAACGTCGCGCTTTCATGGAATGGTGTGCCTCCTGCCGGAGTGTATCCGGCTTCGTACCGGTTTGCCCCGTTTGCCGCAAGCCTTCGACCCTCATCCGGCCTTCGGCCACCTTCTCCCTGCAAGGGAGAAGGCCAATGTGTTCAATGGGCAAGTTGAACAAGAGATAAGGGAGCCGATAAACAAGCGCTACGCATAAAACAAACCCTTAACAAACGCACCCGATGAACAGTTTAGCCTTCTCCCTTGCAGGGAGAAGGTGGCCGAAGGCCGGATGAGGGTAGAACCTTCCGTTTCCCCCGCAGCAACCCCACCTTCAAGTACAATGCCAGAACTCCCACCACAAACTTTTTGTCGCGGCAACCTGCTTCATCGCTTCCCACTCTTGGCGTTTTTGCGTTCTCCTCGCTTTTCGTTCCGCTATGAGCCTCGTCTTGCCGCTTATGCCTATTGCTCTTCCCTATCCGAGTTTCCGGCGCTCAGGGCAATCCCCTCCTCATGTTCGCCATTCCTGACCGTCACTCCTGCCAACACCGCGCGAGGCATTTTAAATTCAAGGCAGTTATGCGATTGAGTGCCGCCAAAAATTGAAAATCCCCATTTGAACATAACAAGCGTCCTCCAAACGCGCTATTCTAATCAAAATTTTCGCGTCCGCAGGACGCTTGCACTTTCCTGCCGGGGATTTTCAATCCCCGGAACCATCTAAAAAAGAGCCAGACAACGCGAAAAAAGCGAAACCTTTGCCCTCTTCACTCTGTCTATACAGTACAAATGTCTACTATACAGAGACGAAGGTTGAACGTTGGTAGTTCCTATCAACTATCAACTATCAACTATCAACTTAAGAAGGGAGGTGCCAGTCCTATGTTTCACCCCTCCCGTCCGCCCTGACGCTGCCGAGGTCACGACGCCTCTCTCCTACAATTTGACACAACGAGACATCGGGCTGGAAGCGCTGTATTGCCAAGATTTCGACGATGCCTCTACATACCCTTTTTCTTTTCCCATTTCGAGGTCCCGGCTCTGAACATAGTACGGAAAACTTACTTGTATGGGGTATGTTAAATATGTTCAATAATGTTTATTTACTCGCGCAAAGATACGCTGTCCAGGGATGCAGGTACAAGCCTGTCAAGGGAGGAGTGAGATCATGCCTATTATCGTCAGTGTCATTGCCGCTCTGACTGCGGGAAGTTTGGTGTTGTTATGCCTGGTTGGGGATTATCCATGGGAATGGCTGATCATGAATCCCTTTACCGGCGCTGTGGGCGGATACATTGCCAGCGTACTGTTGACATGGACGCGCGAAAGCCGCAACGCGGCAAGTCACTCCCGGCCGAAAACAGGATCGCAACCAGCAGACTGAGGAGAACGCAACGATGCGGAGCCTCCAGATCAGGAGAACACTACAATGTACGTAGTTTCACGGTTTACCGGCGTACTGTTTCTATTTTTTGCCGGGTATATGGCCCTACATTCTTTGCGTCTGCTCAAATTACAGCAGGCGTTTCTCAGCACAAACCTGCATCAGCCGGTAGATAATCACACTCGTATAATCTGGGGCTGTGAGTGCCTGCTCATAACCTTCGGCTTGCTGGCCTTCGGACTTCGCCTGATCCTCAAGCCTGTGCGATTAGACCAGCAAATATCCTGGTAGAGAAAGAACCCTGCCGCTGCGCCGGAACCTGCCCAAACAGCCCGACGTATCCTAACCACAGGAGGAAAGCAGATATGTTCCGTGAAGACAAAACCACACAGATGGCCGCGCGCTTCCTGCAATTAGCCGGAAAACGACTTCCGTACATCCAATTGCTGAAACTGCTTTACCTTGCGGATAAGCAAATGCTCACTCAGCACGGAAAACCAATCACATACGACCGTTGGTATGCGATGAAATACGGCCCGGTGCTGAGTTCGACCTATGATCTCATTAAGGGAAATAATCAATCCGAATACTGGTCAGATTACATCCAAACTGCGAACTATGACGTGGTACTTTGCAGCGACCCCGGCTCTGATGCTCTCTCGGTAACAGAAGACCGCATTATCGAAGCAGTGTTTGAAGAATACAAAGATCGCAACTGGCAGCAGATGGTTGATGTTACGCATCAATTGCCTGAGTGGGAGAATTCAGGCAGCGCCTCGAAGGAAATAACCTACGAGGAAGTGCTTCAGATAGAAGGTTTCGACAAAGAAGACATTGACAACATTCTGGACAATATACGTGTTCAAAATGATGTACATCTTGTTCTGGAGACGTTGTAATGGCGTCTTTTCAGGCAGGCGACACTTTCCTTCTTGGTGGGTTGGGCGGATTGGATGCAAAACTGCACTTGTTCGTCGTGGTTTGTGACCCCGCCGGAAACCCGTTGACGATCCTTGCCGTTCCATTCAACACTGTTACCTCCACTACGGACACAACACTAATTCTTGAACCTGGGGAACATCCCTTCATCAACCGCAAAACGGCAGTAAGCTTCGACCTCCTGATGGAAATTGAGGTTGATAAGCTGGCTAAACTAGAACAACTGTCTGCGTCTGGTCAGGCTAACAAGTTTCAGCGCCATTCCCCCGCCTCGGATGATCTTCTCAAACGCATTATTGAGGGTGCCTTGACTTCTGATCTCACGCCTAAAGCGATGGTGAAAGCTCTGAAAGCAAGACTCGAATTGTAGCGCATACTTCAGTACCTTGTTCTTTGACTCGCAGCCGCTTCGCCGGAACCTGCCCAAACCGCGCGGCGTATCCTAACCACAGGAGGCATTACGACTTATGAAAGCGATTCGCGTAGAGCAGTTTGGCGGGCCGGAAGCGTTGAAGTGGCAGGATGTGCCGGATTTGCAGCCCGAAGCGGGGCAAGTGGTGGTGCGGATCGGGGCGGCGGGCGTCAATCCGGTGGAAACGTATGTGCGGGCGGGCAAGTACGCGCGTCTGCCGCAGTTGCCCTATACCCCCGGTTCCGATGGCGCGGGAGCCGTGGAAACCGTTGGCGCAGATGTCAACGATGTGAAACCCGGCGACCGGGTATACCTTTTTGGCTCCGTTTCCGGCGCGTATGCCGAATACGCGCTGTGCGAACGGACGCAGGTATATCCTCTTGCCGACAGCCTTTCCTTTGCGCAGGGCGCGGCGATTGGCGTTCCCTATGGCACGGCGTGGCGGGCATTATTTACGCGGGGGCAGGCGCAGGCGGGGGAAACCGTCCTGGTGCATGGCGCAACGGGCGGCGTGGGCATTGCCGCTATTCAAATTGCCAGAGCCGCCGGCCTGACCGTTATCGGCACGGCAGGGAGCGAGGCTGGCAGGCAATTGGCGCTGGCACAGGGCGCAGCCCATGTCCTGCCCCATGAACAGGGCAGCGATCCCGAACACATCAAAGCCTTGACAGACGGTAAGGGCGTCAACTTAATCTTGGAAATGCTCGCCAACGTCAACCTCAACAATGATTTCAAAGTATGCGCCCCGCATGGCCGCGTCGTCATCATCGGCAGCCGGGGAACCGTAGAAATAGACCCCCGCCTGACCATGACAACCGAACTCGACATACGCGGCATGACCCTGATGGCCGCCACGCCCCACGAACTCGCCGATATGCACCGCGAATTGGGCAAAGGCTTTGCAGACGGTACGTTGCGTCCGATTATACAGCAGGAATTCCCCTTCACTGAAGCCGCCCATGCCCACGAACTCGTGATGCAGAACAACTCCGGCGGCAAAATCGTCCTCACGCCCTAAATAACACCCTTTTGCCTGCCCACCATCATGCAAACAAAAGAGTGATACGCGCCGCCCCACTAAATCATGGATGGAGCCACCCCTTCAGACGTGCTGATCCACCAGAATCGAGTTCCCGTCCGGGTCTACGGCAATAAAGCTGCCCGGCCCGGTCGTATTCTCATCGGCCTCCTGCATCAGCGTTACGCCTTCCCCTTTCAACCGGCGCTGCAATTCGCGAACGTCGGTGAAGGCAGTCAGCGCTTGCGCGTTGCTGTCCCATCCGGGGTTGAACGTGAGGATATTCTTCTCGAACATGCCTTGAAACAGGCCAATGACGTGAGTGCCGTTCTTCAAGATTAGCCAGTTCTGCGCCTCCTCCCCGGCAAAGACCGTGAAGCCAAATTTCTCGTAAAACGTCCGTGAAGCCTCAATATCCTTGACGGCCAAACTGATAGAAAACGCGCCGAGTTCCATAACCACGCTCCTTTCGTGTGTCAAGCAGTGCGATGCCGACCCTCGTTGTCGGATTATGGACTCACTCCACACACGGGAAAGAAAGCGGAATGTCAGTCAATTCGAGTTTCTATGTAGGTCTGAACGTCGCCGAAGGGTTGGCTGAAAAGCGTGAAGCCGTTCAGTCAAACCTTCGGAAATGTGTTGCAGAAAATGATGCGAAAGAAGTTCCGCAGGTCTACTGCTCGTAAACGCCCCGGTCCACATAGCCTCCCGGCGGGCTGAAACTTGCCTGCCCCAACCGGTTTCAGCGTGGAAAGGTCCAGGGCGTAGCGCTGAAAGAAATCCGGGGCGGCAGGGTAAATCAGGCCGGACAGTTCGCCGGTACGGCGTTTCGCGGCGTTGAAAAACTCGACGCGAACGGCAACAGGTTTCGCCAGGGAAGCGGACAGGCTGAAACTCAGAGTGAGTTTGCCGAGGTTTGTTTCGGCATTGTTCACGGGCAAAAGCCCGCTGACCAGCGTCACGCGCCATTTGCCTGGCGTGGCGGGGATGTTACGCGCAATCAGCAGCAACCCGCCTGAAGCCTGCGTGGTATTCGCCACATCCACAGTTCCGGCCAGCTGGCGCCGCCCGCCCACGAACGCGATCCGGCGATGCCCCACTCCAATGGCGGAACATTGTCAATCAGCGCCACCGGAATTTTATTTTCATAAAAGGCAACGTTCAAGCGGCTGTGCGCTTCTTCGCTCAGGCCCACGATCAGCGCGCCCGCCAGTCGCCAGGCCAGGCAGCGCGCAATCGTGGCGTCGTCTACTCCATCGTAAGAAAGATGCAGGACTTTGTGCAGATAATCGTTTTGGCTGGTGGCTTCCATGGCCCCGGTCAGGATGTTGATGATGTTCTCGCCGGAATGGGGCGCGGTCAGAACGCCGATGATACGGCTTTTCCCCGTCACCATCGCGCGGGCAAACTGATTGCGCTGGTACCCAAGTTCCCGCGCCACCTCCAAAACCCGCTCCCGTGTCTGCGGGGAGATTTTGAGTTTGTCGGAAGTGCCGCCCAAAACAAACGAGACGGTAGCCTGCGAAACCCCCGCTCGCGCCGCGACATCACCCATCGTCACCATGAACTTTACCGCTTTCTCTAAGTTAAACCTATTAGTTATACGTTTTAGTCGTTATGGCGTACAGTACAACCTACTTTATCCGGGAGCGCAAGGCCCTGCGGGAAAAATACCGGAAAATTGTTTCCAAACGTCTTCGATACTGTTCCGCAAGAATAAAGGAGGTTCCAAAATGGCAGACTCGCAGCCGCCTTGTAGAGGTACACTAATCAAAAAGGGAAGAAAAGAAAGCAGAAGATTGAAGATAGAAGATAGAAGATAGAAGATAGAAGATAGAAGCCCAATACCCTGAACCTAAAACCCTACCATCATGCACATCGCCTTTATCAGCTACGAATATCCACCCGAAACGCCCAACGGCGGCATTGCCACGTATGTCCAGCAGGCCGCGCGCATGTTGGCGGCGCGTGGGCATGACGTGGAAGTGTTTGCCGGCAGCCCCACCCGTGACGCCACGCTCCCCACCGACGGCCTGCTGATTCACCGCATCCATGTGGCGCAGCGCCCCGACTTCGCGGCCCGCGTCGCGCCCGCCTTTGCCCGCCGTCACCAGGCCGCGCCCTTTGACGTGATGGAAGGCCCCGACTACGACGCCGACGCCCGCTTCGCAGCCCAACAAGTCCCCGACCTGCCCTATGTCGTCCGCCTGCACACGCCGCGCTATCTTGCTGAGATTCTGAACACGCCGTTGCAAGAGGGGGAGAAGAGGAGAGAGGGTGAAGAGGAGACGCAGGAGGGAACAGGAAACAGGGAACAGGGAACAGAAGGAGCGGATGTCCTATCAACGATCAACGATCAACGATCAACTACTGATTCATCCTTCATCCTTCATCCTTCATCCTTGTTTGACTATGCATACCGGCATGTCATAAAGGCAGACGGCATTACGGCTCCGTCGCAGGCTATGCGCGAGATTGTTGCGCGAGACTGGCAGATACCATTAGAACGCATTACGGTGTTCCCGAACGTGTACCGGCCTTCTCCGGCCCTGCTGCAATTACCGCCCGCGCCGGACTCGCGCATTGTTACCTACTTCGGACGCCTGGAACAGCGTAAGGGCGTGATTACCCTGGCCCGCGCCATTCCCGCCATTCTGCGGGCCTGCCCCGACGCTCGGTTTCGCTTCGTAGGCCGAACGCTCGAATCGCCGGAACCGGGTATAACCATGCGCGATTACCTTGCGCGGCTGCTCGCCCCCTGCGCCCATGCCGTCACCCTGTCCGGCCATATCTCGCTGGAAGAGATTCCCGCATTGCTTTCGGACACGGCTATCTGTGTTTTTCCAAGCCGATGGGAGAACTTTCCCGGTGTGTGCTTGGAAGCGATGGCGGCAGGCCGCGCGATTGTCGGCAGCGAAGCGGGCGGCATGGCCGATATGCTACAGGAAGACACGGGCGTTCTGATCCCTCCCGACAACCCGCAACGCATTGCCGATGCCGTAATTAGTTTACTGTCTGATCCCGAACGTAGAGAACAAATAGGACAAAGGGCGCGGGGTCGCGTTCAGACCGTTTACAGCCCAACTCAATTGGCTCCTCTACAGGAAGCAGGTTATGAGGCAGCTATCCGACAGAAGCGGGAGAGGGATAAATGGCTACTGTGAAGACACAGGATGTTGTGCCCTACGAATTTTGTTCTGTATGGTATTGACCCTTACCCTCTGATTGATTAGTATGCCCAACCTCGGCAGGGGCGTAGTGGAAAACCATATCCAGCAAGGCAGGAATGTTTTGCCAGCTATAGTCCTGAACGCGCAACAACTTTGTCTTGCTTCGGATCACGGCCTGCTTATGGCCGCGTGCTTGCGGCTGGATGGACACTTCTGTAATCTCATCCCACCCAAGCATTTGCCACTTTCCCAGATCCCGCCAGCGCAGGCTTGTTGCATCAGCAAGAATGCAGGCCCGCAACTCATGGGCGGCTCCCCAAACCGCAAGGCTCCACAAGCCGGCCACTATCACGCCCAACAAGCGCCAGGTGGAAACATCTGTTGGCGGTATCGGATGAGCGGGCGTCTGCGCGGAACGGACGATAACAGGCAGCAGCAGAAATCCACACCCACATACAAAGAAGATACCCGCGTACGCCCATCCTAATCCACCTGCGGGGCGGCACGTCACTAAAGGCGGCTGTTCCATCTTAATTTCTTTTCGCATTGTTTGGAAAATTGCGCGTCTGACAGCGCATTTTACAAATTTTTGCCCAGCATGGAATCAAACAAGGGCTGCATCGCATCTGCCCATACCTGATAGCCTGCCCCAACCAGATGCAGTTGATCGGCGTTGTACAGTTTCGGCATCACCACGCCGGGCGCGGACATAAACTGCGGCCCCAAATCCAGAAACCGTACCTGTCGGTTCCGGCCCGCCAGTTTGGAAATTGTGAGATTGATGTTGGCGATGCGCTGGCAAAAGTATTCGTTCTGGCGCGGCAGCAATCCCATCAGCAGCACTCTCACGTTGGGCAGTTTTTGGCGCAACTCGTCCACGATCAGCCCGATGCCATCCGCGATTTCCCCATCCGTGCCCGCGTTGAAGTCGCTGTACAGGTTGTTCGTGCCAATCATCAGCACCACCAGTTTCGGATGCAGGCCGTCCAGTTCGCCATGCGTGATACGCCACAAGACCTGCCGCGTACTGTCGCCGCCCATGCCGAAATTGACAGCTTTGTAGGGCGCGTAACGCTTGTCCCAGATCGCTTTGCCATCAATCCCCCACCCCTGCGTGATGCTGTCTCCATAAAAAATCACGTCTATGTCGCCCCGTTTCGCCCGCTCCACAAAACCTTGGTGCGTGGCAAGCCAGGCGTTGGGAAACTGCGGGTAAAAGCCCCATCCCGGCACAGCAGGCTTGTCTTTTTCAGGCGGGCCGCTTGTCATTGCATCGCCGGACGTTCCCTTATCTATGGCAGTGGAGGCTTCATGTACTTCGTCCAGCCACGCGCTGCCATTGCCTTCCACCAGCAGCCCGATGTTGAAAGAAGCTGTCCAGGGCGGCAAGGTGATTTCTTTCGCAAACGCGATCCAGTCCGTTTCGCCCTGCGCGTACTTGACCTGTATGAATTGGTTCTGCTTGTTTCCCTCGGCAAACGCCTGCACCATCACCTGCGCCTTCACCGCCCCGGACGTCTTGAACCATCCGGCCAGGGTAAACTTCGCCCCCGCGCCGCCCGTGATTGTCTGGAAACCCGACCCGCTTTTGCCGCCCGACACGGAAACGCGAAACGAAGCCGGCCCGGTTTTGAAAACCCGCGTATCCCGCGCCAACTGCGCATCCCCGAATTTGCCGTTCCACGCGGCGGGCACATCCCCGCCCTGCGTCATTCCGCCGTTCTTAATGACAAGTTTGAACGCGGCAGCCGAACTGCCCGCATTGCCCGGTTTCGCCTGAGCCAATGCCTGCATCCCTGCCTGATTCAGCAGGAGAAACAGGAACAGGCCCGCCGCGCCTATTTGGTAGAACCTTTGAAAAGTTGTGTTTGTTTGCATTGCAGGTCATCCTCGCTTCTGCTGGAGTTTTTGGAAACATACATGCAGAGCGTTCTCTGTATGTTGGCTTAATTCCTGCATGAAATATAGTTTAGGGGAATGGATACCGGAGATTGAAAATTCCCGTCTGAACAAAACAAACGTCATGAGGACGCGATTGTGTTATTTTGAATTGTGCGTCCGCAGGACGCTTGCACTTTCCTGCCGGGGATTTTCAATCCCCGGCCAGTATTTCACAGCAAGCGTTTTCAACACCTGGCGCGAGGCTACAATTTTGTTGAGCAGGAAATCGGCGGCGACACGGCGAAAAGAATACAAGATACGCGAAATTTCTCTGCCCGAAGGAGGGTCTTGAATCATGTTGTTCGTACTTGCGCTGGCCGCGCTGCTCCATACCGCGCCGCGCCTGCAAGCGCCCGCCATTCACTTTACCATTGATGAGTCAAGCCGTCGCGCACCCATTTCCCCTTACATTTATGGAACCAATCAGCCCGAATGGGAAGGAGCCGCGCATGGCCTGACGCTCACGCGCATCGGCGGCAACCGCTGGACAGCCTACAATTGGGAAACCAACGCTTCCAACGCGGGCAACGACTACATGCACCAGAACGATGGCTATTTGGGTGGCGGGGATACGCCGGGCGAGGCTGTTCGTCCCGCCATCGCCGCCGCCTTGAAAGCGGGCGCGGCGGTTATCGTCACCGTACCGATAGCCGGTTACGTGTCCGCCGACAAACGGGGCGACGGCGACGTGAACAAAACGCCGGATTACCTGCATACCCGCTTTCTCAAATCCCTGCCGCGCAAGCCGACGCCGTTCGTTTACCCGCCCGATACCCACGACAACGTGGTGTATCAGGACGAGTTTGTATCCTGGCTGGAAAAAACCTTCCCGACGCAGAACGGACAACATCAGTTGTTCTACTCGCTGGACAACGAACCGGATTTATGGGACAACACCCATGCGCGGCTGCGAACCCAAAAACTGACGTATGCGGAAATGCTGCAAAGGTCGGTAGAGTATGGACGCGCCATCAAGGCGGCAGCGCCCGGCAGCCTTATTTTCGGACCGGCCAGTTATGGCTGGAACGGATTTCAAACGCTGTCAAACGCGACGGACGCGAACGGACGCAATTTCCTCGACTTCTATCTGGCGGGCATGAGGGACGCCGACAAAACAGGCGGAACGCGCCTCCTGGACGCCCTGGACGTGCATTGGTACCCGGAAGCGCAGGGTGGCGGCAAGCGCATCACGGAAGGCGGCAACGGCGAAGAGGTTGTCCGCGCCCGCTTGCAGGCTCCCCGTTCGCTGTGGGATGCCGCGTATACGGAAGACTCGTGGATCACGCGCGACGCTATTCACGCGCCCATCCGCCTGCTGCCGCGCTTGAAGGAGCAGATCGCCAAGAACTATCCCGGCACGAAACTTGCCATCACGGAATACAACTACGGCGGCGGCAACCACATCTCCGGCGCAATTGCTGAAGCGGACGCGCTGGGCATTTTCGGGCGCGAAGGCGTGTTTGCCGCCGCCTTGTGGCAGTTGGCAAAGGACGAGAGTTTCCTTTATGGCGCGTTTGCCATGTACCGCAATTTCGACGGCAAGGATGGGCGCTTCGGGAACATCATGGTCGCCGCCGACACCAACGACATAGAGAAAACTTCCGTGTACGCCAGCGTGGACACCGCGCATCCGGGCCGCATGGTCATTGTCGCGCTGAACAAAACGCAAAGCCCGCTGTCCACAGAGTGGACGATTAACTCCAAAACAGCGTATCGCGCGATGAAACGGTATCACTTAACCGACGTATCCCCACGCCCCCGGCCTTTCGGCGAGTCCAAGCTGCTCGAAGGCAAAAAACTGTTCTTTGCCCTGGAGCCGATGAGCGTCACGACCCTGCTTCTGGAGCAATAGGAGCGCGATATACAAAGCGGCCAGGAGCATAAAACTACTTTTGGGATTGGGCGCAAATATCTGTCTTGTGCCCTACAGGGCGTCAGGCGGCGTTCCTGGCAGCTTTTTCTAATTCTCTTGACAATGAACCGTTGATTGCGTTATACTTGTTTTTGTAGTTTCTTCAACATTCAGACACGCTTCTGTTGCGGCAGCAGTCCCACTTATGCCGCAGAAAGGACATGCGCAACCGACGTTTTCAGCAAAATGCGCGGCTACAGCGAATTTCGCGCCCGACCCAAAGGCGCGTTCCGTCTGCGTATCCTCTTTACCGCTTTAAATGTTCGCTCGCCGTGTCCTCTGCTGTCCATTCGGGCTGCGTTCACTTCTGCCGCAGCCACTTCCCAAACGACTTTTCGCTCCATTTCCGCGCCGGCCTTCTGACTGTTCCCGTTTGCGCCAACCCAATCGCTTTCTGTAACTGCCGAGCTATGCGCTTAACACGCTGTCTCGGCGCGTTTGCGTTTGGCCGTCAAACAGGTGACGGTTCAGTAACTGTTCCCTGCGCAGAAACGCTACGCGCAAAGTTGCGGGCCTGCAATGGCTCCAAATCCATGACAACATTCGTCAACACATCCAACAGCAGCAAGCCTGCCAACACCCACCCGTCCAAGCGACCAACACCCAACACCGAAGCCCCAATACCGAATACCTGAACACCCGAACCCCCAACCCTCTCCTCAACAAGCCGCGCATCATCTACAGCCGCAACAACATCCTCATCCGCCGCATCCGCGCGTTGCAGCAACGGGAGGAACGGGAACGCACCGGCAAGTTTTTCGTGACCGGCCTGCGCTTCATAATACAGGCGCATCAGCAGGGGGCACACATCGAGTCGCTTTTTGTGTCGCCTCCACTGCTCGTCAGTGTGCCGGGACAGCGCCTTGTCCGCAAATTGCGAATGGCAGGAACGCCCGTTTACGAAGTGCCTCCCGAAGTGCTGCACAGTATCTCGCTCGTGGACGATCCGCAGGGATTGGGAGCCGTCATCCGGCAGCAATGGCAAACATTGGACACCCTGCGCCCCGGCAAAGAACTATGTTGGCTCGCCCTCGACACCGTGCAGTCTCCCGGCAATCTCGGAACAATTCTCCGCTCCTGTGACGCGGTCGGTTGCGCGGGCGTGATTTTGTTGGGCGAGGCCACTGACCCTTATGAGCCGTGCGCGGTGCGGGCAAGCATGGGCGCTTGCTTCGCGCAGAAATTCATCCGCGCCACTCCCGCCGACTTTCTGGCGTGGAAACAAAAACACAAATGTACTCTCGTTGGAACGTCGCCGCATACCGGTGAGGATTACCAGCAGGCCGCGTACCCTGCGCCCGTCGTGCTGTTCATGGGCAGTGAGCGCAAGGGCCTGTCTTCGGAACTCCAAGATCTGTGTGACGGCATGGTGAAAATCCCTATGGTCGGAACCAGCGACTCGCTCAACCTCGCCATCGCCACCAGCGTCCTGCTGTACGAAGTGTTCAACCAGAGGCGCGGGGAGAAACCAGACAGGGAGAAGAGGAGACAGGGAGACAAGGAGATGTAGAAACCGCCAAAGACGCTAAATAAACGAAAAACAAAAAAGAGTAGGGAAGAAATTGAATAGAGGGGGCGTCTAAGGGGTGAAGGACTGCTGGAAATGCTGATGCCTGGCTGGTGTTGAGGATGGGGATGGATGCTTGCGCGGTGACTGTCAATGTCGAACGAACGCCTTTTCTGGATGACCGGACATTTGCCGCGTGTCGGCAAGGCGACCGGGCGGCTTTTCGCTGTCTCTTCGAGGCGTACAAAGATCGCATTTTCAGTGTTGCGGTCTACTTCCTTGATGGCGATGTGGCAATGGCCGAAGACATTTCACAGGATGTGTTTGTGCGGGTATACACGCGCCTGGCGCAGTTTCGCTGCGAGGCGGAGTTCACCACCTGGCTGTACCGCCTGACGGCAAACGCCTGCATGGACGAGTTCCGCAGACGCAAGCGGCGTCCGGTCACGACCGCTTTGGAGGAAGGCGCTTGCGTGACGGGAGAAAGCCCCTGTTCCGCGTTTGCGCAGCTGGAAATCAGCGCCACCATCCGCGACGCGCTGAATGAACTGCCGCCGGACATGCGCCTGACCGTGCTGCTGCGCTACTTTGAAGATATGTCGTATGAGGACATCGCCGACGCGCTGCACTGTTCCCAGGGAACCGTCGCGTCGCGTCTGAACCGCAGCCTGAAAGCATTAGCCCGCAAGCTGGCACATTTACGGGAGGAGTAAGGGTTCAGAGGTGTTCAGGTATTCAGGTATTCGGATATTCAGGTGTTCTGTATTGATATGACTTGGTAATAGTCTACAGTGTGTAGAAAATAACTATTCCTGAACACCCGAACACCTGAATACCAACACAAAAGAGGAGTTGTGGTGGGAAGTCGGTTGAGGGAAAAGCATGTGACGCGACGGCTGCCGGTCTATCTGGAAGGGACGCTTGCGCCCGATCAACAGGCGCGCGTGGAACGCCATCTGGCGCGGTGCGCGTCGTGTCGGCAAAGACTAAAGGCGCTGCAATCCGCGCGTATCGCCCTGGCAGACGCAGCCGTTGTTCCTGCCCCGGAAACGCTCTGGAGCGGCATCGAATCGCGCCTGCCTGCCGCTTCCGTTCCTGAATCCAGTAAAATTCCCCGGCCCAATCCTTCCTTTTTCATTTGGAAGCGACATTCCAGAAGTCGGTTTAACCGGGTGACGCTTTCACTGGCAGGCGCATTGCTGATAACATGTATGGCAGGAGACTTAATGCCGGGCAAACGATTTCAGCGCGAAAGCGCCGACGCGCGGCCTCCTCTAACCGTCTCATGGAAAGCCAATTCGTGGCAAGTCAGTCGCCTGCGGGGAGCGCCGATTGTGGGCCGCGCGATTGTTGCCGGTGTCGCGCGCCTCCAGGAAGGCGAAAGCTTGGTGACAGGAGCAGGGGACAGCGCCCGCGTTCAGGTGGCCGACATTGGGCAGGTGGACGTTGCGCCCAACTCGCGCCTGCGCCTGGTACGCGCGCAGAACAATCTGCACCGTCTCGCTCTGGATCGGGGCCAACTCAGCGCGCATGTGGTTGCGCCGCCGCGCCTGTTCCTGGTGGATACGCCCTCTGCGGTGGCGGTGGATTTGGGCTGCGCGTATACCCTGCGCGTAGACGATGCGGGCAACACGCGCCTACAAGTGACGACGGGCAGCGTATCGCTGGAAGGCAGCGAGCAGGCGATTACCGTCACTGCCGGAAGTGTCTGCCTGACGCGCAAGGGCAAAGGAACCGGGACGCCGTTTGCCGCCAACGCGCCCGCCGCCTTCCAGTCTGCCCTTCAGCGTTTTGACTTTGAAAACGGTGGCGACAGCGCCCTGAAGGACATTCTCCAATCAGCGCGTTCGCAAGATGCCCTGACGCTGTTCTATTTGCTGCCGCGCGTGTCTCTCTTCCAGCGCGAACGTTTCATCCACCGCCTGATAACTTACTATCCCTTGCCGAAAGGCGTCACGCGGGTGGGTATCCGCAAACTCGACCCGGACATGCTGGCAAAATGGAAAGCGCAGATTGATTTTCACGGGTACTCAATTATGCAATGGTGAGGATAGTTTTCAGTTGATAGTTAATATCGCAAGATAATGAAAGGAAAGGCAGACGACATGAAACGAACGAGAATTGGCTGGATGGGACTGGCGATGCTGCTTTCGGGTGGGGCGATGGCTTCGCCGCCGGATGCGAACCGCGCCGGGGAGCCATTTATTGTACATGAGTGGGGAACCCTGCTCACCATGAACGGCTCGGATGGCGTTGTGCTGGACAGCATGTACCATGAGGAACATTCGCTGCCCGATTTTGTTCACGCGCTCACGCAGGATCAACTGTACCCGCCCGAAGCGCTGTTCAAGTTCGAGACGCCGGTGATCTATTTTTATACTGACCGTCCGCGCAGCGTGGATGTCACCGTGAAATTCCTGACAGGCATCTGGACGCACTGGTTCCCGCAGGCCGAAATCGCGCGCAACTTCATGGCAAAACCGGACGCGAACCCGCCCGCAAAACCCTTTACCTTTTCAACAGGAAAGGAGCCAATTCGCCGGGGAACCCTGCGCTGGAAAGCGGAACTTCTGCCGCCGACTTCCGCGCTGGAAAGCCTGCTCCCGTACACGTCCGGCGACTCGCTGTGGAACTTTGCGCGGCAAGTGGATGCGGCCTTCGTCCGCACCGCGCCCAACAGAACTGATGCGCAAGCGAGAAACAGGTCAAAATCACGTACCATCACAGAAGCCGATTTGAACCCGCAATCACCACTCGAAAATCGGCAATCGAAAATCGGCAATCAGCAATCGGCAATCAATCCCAACGGGCTGGAAACCGAGCGCTATCTGTTTTATCGGGGCCTGGGAACCGCCCATCTGCCCCTGCAAGTGAACGCAAGCAACGGCGGAACACTGTCGCTGCCCTCGAATGGCGGCGTCACGCTGACACACCTGTTCGTGCTGCGCGTGGAAAACGGCAAAGGCGCGTTCCGCTACATTCCCGCCCTCAAACCCGGCGAAAAGCTGGATCACGCGCTGCCGGATACGAGTGCCGCCGAATCTCTGCCCGCTTTTACTTCCCATGTGAGTGACGCCCTTGCGGCAAAATTGGAAGCAAGCGGCCTGTATGCGAAAGAAGCGCGGGCAATGGTAAACACCTGGCGCAGCAGCTACTTCCAATCCAATGGCGTTCGGGTGCTGTACGTGCTGCCGCAAACCTGGACGGAAGCGTTCATCCCGATGCAAATCACGCCCACTCCCGACCGGCTGGTGCGCGTCATGGTGGGCCGCACGGAACTGCTCACGCCCGACCGGGAACAGCAAATCACGCAGGCCGTCCGCGCCTGGGCCGGTCCGAACCCCGCACTGCATAACGACGCGCTCCAAACGCTCCACGCGCAGGGCCGCTATCTCCAGCCTATCCTCCGCCGCCTGCTGCGCACGACGCCGGATGCAGCGGTCAAAGCCAACTGCCGCGCCCTCCTGCAAACCGCCTGGGTCAACGTCCTCGCCCCCACCGCGCTGACGAAATAAACCACGGGGAACACGGAGGACACGGGGAGGGAAAAGGGGAGAAGAAATACGTATCACGGATGAAACGGATGAAACGGATGAAACAGATTGACGCGGATAACAGGAAAGCCTCTGATTTGATCCGTGTACATCCGTTTCATCCGAGGTACGTACTTCTCTCCTGTTCTCTTTTCTAATTCTTCTCCGTGTTCTCCGTGCCCTCCGTGGTTCCCTCTCCCCTTTCCCTCCCCGTGTTCCCCGTGTTCCCCGTGGTTTCTCCTGTTTTTGGCGGTGTACTCCTTCCGGCGGGTATAATAGAGTGGTTGGAAATTGACTGTGCTGGAGAGGAGCGAGAACTTGAGCGATACCATGACACCGGATGCGCGGCCCGCGGCGGCAACCCCCGACGCGCTGCACCTGCCTGGCCTGGCCGAACCCGTCAGCCCGTTTGTCGGCAGGCATATTGGCCCGCGCCAGCGCGATATTCAGGCGATGCTTGCGACTTTGGGCGTGGATAGCCTGCAGGAACTGATTGAGCAGACCATTCCCCATCAGATATTACCGAACGGCAATCCCGTTTTTGGAAAATTAACACAGGTCGGTGAGGGCTGCACGGAAGCCGAAATGCTGGCGCACCTGCGCGAACTGGCGGATCAAAACCAGATATGTAAATCCTATATCGGCATGGGCTATTCGGACTGCATCACGCCGCCCGTGATTTTGCGCAACCTGCTGGAAGACCCGCGCTGGTACACGCCCTACACGCCCTATCAGGCGGAAATATCGCAGGGGCGACTGGAATCCCTGCTCAACTTCCAGACCATGATTCTGGATTTAACGGGCATGGAAATCGCCAACGCCAGCCTGCTTGATGAGGGAACGGCGGCAGCGGAAGCCATGCACATGGCGTGGGGCATCAAGGGCGCGGAAGGCAAGGCGTTTTTCATGGCGCGGGACTGCCATCCGCAAACCCTGGCCGTCGTGCAGTCCCGCGCCGAGCCGCTGGGCATCGAAATTGTGGTCGGCGATCCGCTTACGTTCGGGTTTGACCGCCCCCTTTTCGGCGCGTTGCTGCAATACCCGGCAACCGACGGCATCATTCACGATTACCGCGCCTTTGTGGAAAAAGCGCACAGTGCCAACGCGCTTGTCGTTGTCGCCGCCGATTTGTTGAGCCTGACGCTGATTACGCCGCCCGGTGAGTGGGACGCGGATATTGTTGTCGGCAGCGCGCAGCGTTTCGGCGTCCCGATGGGTTACGGCGGGCCTCACGCGGCCTTTTTCGCCACGCGGGATACCTACAAGCGCAACATTCCGGGGCGGCTTGTCGGCGTCTCCCGTGACGCGGAAGGCCGACAGGCTGTGCGCCTGACCCTGCAAACCCGCGAACAGCACATCCGCCGCGACAAGGCCACGAGCAACATTTGCACCGCGCAAGCCCTGCTCGCCAACGTCGCGGCCATGTACGCCGTGTATCACGGGCCGGAGGGCTTACGCAGTATCGCTCGGCATGTTCATTTTCTCGCTGCCCAGTTCGCCAACCGCTTGAAGGGATTGGGCTACGTAATCAGTGACGAGCCATTTTTTGATACCGTCCGCGTACCGCTCGGCAAACACTCACTGAAAGGAATACTCGAACGCGCCGAAATGATGAGCGTTAATCTGCGCGTTCTCAACGAGACCACGCTGGTCGTTTCTCTCGACGAAACCACTGCGCCGGATGATGTGAAAATACTTATCAACATCTTTGATCAAGACAACGACGAGTGGATACTTGACAATAACCAGCCTGCCAGCGTTGAAGATATTCGAGCGGGTGAAAATCGAAAATCGAAAATCGAAAATCGAAAATCAGCTTTCCTGACGCATCCGGTTTTCCACAAGTACCGCTCGGAACTGGAAATGCAGCGGTACTTGAACAAGCTGGCGAACCGGGACTTCACGCTGTCCAACGGCATGATTCCGCTCGGCTCGTGTACCATGAAATTAAACGCGGCGGTAGAAATGATCCCCATAACATGGCCCGAATTTGGGAAGATTCATCCGTATGCGCCGGACGAGCAGGCGCAGGGGTATCTCGCCCTGATTCATACGCTGGAAACCATGCTGTGCGACATTACCGGGTTTGCCGCCGTGTCCTTGCAGCCTAACGCCGGTTCGCAGGGCGAGTATGCGGGACTGTTGGCGATCCGCAAGTACCATCAGGCGCGGGGCGAAGCGAAGCGCAACGTGTGCCTGATTCCCCATTCCGCGCACGGCACAAACCCCGCTTCGGCGGTCATGACCGGCATGAAAGTGGTCGTCGTGAACACGGATGAAGCGGGCAACATTGACGTGGCGGATTTACGCGCCAAAGCCGAACAGCACAGCGCCGATCTGTCCGCCCTGATGATAACTTACCCGTCCACGCACGGCGTTTTCGAGGAATCCATCGTCGAAATCTGCGACATCATTCACCGGAATGGCGGGCAGGTGTACATGGACGGCGCGAACATGAACGCGATGGTCGGGCTGTGCCGCCCCGGCGACTTCGGCCCGGACGTGTGCCACCTCAACCTGCACAAAACGTTCTGCATCCCGCACGGCGGCGGCGGTCCCGGCGTCGGTCCCATCGGCGTCGCCGCGCACCTCGCGCCGTATCTCCCGGCAAAAGTTGATAGATAAGAAGTTGATAGTTGATAGTCAAGACCCGAATTCCTATCAACTATCAACTATCAACTATCAACTCCTCGTCAGCGCCTCCCCCTACGGCAGCGCCAGCATCCTGCCGATTTCGTATGCCTATATTCGATTGATGGGCGCGGAAGGGATGAAGCGGGCTACCGAAATCGCCATTTGCAACGCCAATTACATTGCTCGGCGCTTGGA
This sequence comes from uncultured Chthonomonadaceae bacterium, assembly GCA_963835065.1. GTDB lineage: Bacteria > Armatimonadota > Chthonomonadetes > Chthonomonadales > Chthonomonadaceae > CAWFQB01. The sequence continues at coordinate 164,830 of CAWIEK010000016.1, forward strand.
CGAGCATTTCCCCGTCTTGTATCGGGGTAAAAACGGACTGGTGGCGCACGAGTGTATTCTGGATTTGCGGCCCGTGCAGGCAAGCGCGGGGATCACGGTTGAGGATGTCGCCAAACGCCTGATGGACTTCGGGTTTCATCCGCCGACGGTTTCGTGGCCGGTCAATGGAACCATGATGATCGAGCCGACAGAAAGCGAGTCGAAGGAAGAACTGGACCATTTCTGCGACGCGCTGATCGCCATACGGCAGGAGATACGCGAAATAGAGGAAGGGCGCGCGGACAAAGCCAACAATCCGTTGAAACACGCGCCGCACACGGCAGAACAGGTTTCGCGCACGGAATGGAACCATCCGTACAGCCGGGAACAGGCCGCGTACCCCCTGCCCTACCTGCGCGACAACAAATACTGGCCGCCCGTCGCCCGCATAGACAACGTGTTTGGCGACCGCAACGTCGTCTGCGCCTGCCCGTCCATTGACGAGTACAAGTAGCAAGGGAAGAGGGAAGAGGGAAAAGTACGTAACAATCTCGCTTTTCCCTTTTCCCTCTTCCCTCTTCCTTGGTCGTCAGTAGCCGCCGAACTGCTGGCCGGAATTGCTGTTGTTGTAGCCCCGGTAGCCGCTGTAGGCTTGCGCTTCGTCCGCGGGAACCTGAATCCCCCCGGTCGGCGGCGTAACCCAGTGCGCCTGATGCGTTTTCGGGTCGCGGTAGTAGATGCGCCCGTTTTTGGACTGGTAATACTGCACGGTGGCGGGCTGGTTTTGCGCGTTCTTGTGCTTTTTCCACATATAATACAGCGCGGCGGCTCCGGCCAGCAGCACCACTTTCTTCTTGGTGGACATATTGGAAAGCGGGTTCTGGCGCGCATACGCAATCGGCGTCAAACATACAGGCGCAATCAGCGTCGCCGCAACCGTCAGCGCTTGCAGCCGCAGCCGCGCATTGTATGTGATAGGATAGTGTTGTTGAACCGTCAGCATAGCGTTCTTCCTTATATATCGAAATTTGTTAAGCGTTGCTTGCAATATCGCGCTTCGGCGGAAAGCAATCGGCGTATTCGTGTGCAAAGACGCGCCGAACCTGAAATTGTTCCCGGCTTCCAGTTCCGGCATCTCTACCTTAGCGTTCTGCGGACGAGGAAATTTGTGAAAAGCATCGCGTCTGAACGCTTGTTTTGCTCCGGGGATTTTCAGGCTCGCAATCGTCCACTTACCAGAGGGTTTTCTAATGACTTCTTCGACATCTATTCGGATACATGCTTACTCCCATCTACGCTGGTGTCTGCGCTTGGCGGGCGTCGTGCTTCCTATCGCGCTGCTGTCGGGTTCCGCGTTGGCGCGGCGGCAAGCGCCCGCGCAGGATGCTGTCTGGCTGGAAGGCGAAGGGTTTACGGCTTCCAACATTGCTAAACCCAACATTAGCGGATGGGGGCATCCTGAGTGGCTGTCGGGGGAGAAGTGGCTGCAAGTGTCGGTTGACGCCGACAAGGTGGAGAAAGAACTGCCTGCCGGGGGCGGGCTGCTGACGTATGCCTTTAATGTCGGCCACGCGCATGAGTACGAAGTGTGGAACCGCATCGGCTACGAGTTCGTGCGTTCGCCGTTTCAATGGCGCATAGACAACGCCGACCTGGCAAACCATATCGCCCGAACAGCGCACTACCGACCTGATGGAATTGCAGGACTGGAACGAAGTGGCCTGGCTGAAAATGGGAACGCAACCCCTGACACCCGGTCCGCACATACTAGAAATCCGCCTGCCGCAACTCAAAGACGACAAGGGCCAACCCGCCCGCGTCCTTTACGCTTCCGACGCCCTCTGCCTCTACCCCGGTCACTTCGCCCCCAATGGCCGCAACAAGCCCGGAACCAACCCGCGCACAAAGGCGGATGAGGAAGCGGCGCAGAAGGTGTTCAGATTGGCAGAGGGAACAGGGAACAGGGAACAGGGAACAGTAGGAACCAATTCATCACTCATCACTCATTATTCATCACTTCCCCTATCCGGTCTTTGGGAAATCTGCCGCAACGATGAGGATTTGCCCACTGAAGTGGCCGCGCCGATCAAGGATTTTCCTGCCGAGCCGCACTGGTCCGCCATTCAGGTTCCCGGCGATAGGAATACGCTGCGGCCTGATTTGCTGATGGCGCACCGGGTCTGGTATCGGACGCGGGTTGAGGTTCCCGCCGACGTTATCAGGCAAAACGGCGGACGCTCGTTTCAGATCGTGTTTCCGCAGAACAACTTGAACACGACGGTTTATGTCAACGGCGTGTACTGCGGCTTTAATAAGAACCCGTATGCGCGATTTGCCATTGACGTGACGCCGGGTATCAAGGCGGGCGTGAATGAAATATGGGTGGGAATCAAGGACGCCTGGTACGGCTATTCCGCCAATCCCAAAAACCCGATGAAATTGCGCAAGGTGTTCAATCTGCCGCTCAGTTTCACGCACAACGGCTTTCAGGATTTGGCGTATCCCATCTGGAACGGCTTTTATTCGGGTATTTTGGGAACGCCGGAATTCAAAGTCAGCGGTTCGAGCTACGCTTCCGATGTGTTTGTGCGCCCGTCCGTGAGCAAGAAGCAGTTGGCGGTAGATGTGACGCTGAAAAACGCCACGAATGCAGACGCGGCGGGCGAAATCGTGTGCGAGGCCGTGAACGCGAAAACCGGCAAAGTGGAAAAAACGTTGGGAGCGAAGCCGTATACCATTGGCGGCAATTCGGAGCAGACTGTCACGCTTTCCGAAGCGTGGGAAAACCCGGCGTTGTGGTGGCCCGGTACAAATCCCGACTATGTACGCGCTGCGAACTACCATCAAGCAGGGCGGCAAGGCCATAGACGTATCGGAAACGCCGTTTGGGTTTCGGGAATGGGGCGCGAAGGGCCGGGATTTCACGCTCAACGGCATCATCTGGCATGGATGGGCGGACTTGCAGCCGGGAGCCACACCGCAGGAGTTCCTCGCCAACTACCGCGCTACCAACCAGAAAGATATGCGCTACATGGGCGTGTCGCAGAACGGCGTCAATTGGATGGGTCTTGAACCAACCGCTGCGCTGAACTTTTTCGACCAGAACGGCGTGGTTGTGCGACGGTGCGGACCACTCGACGGCGAAGCCATCGGCTACAACGCCAGTGGAAAACGATCCCGATTTGAAGGCGCTGTATAAATCCGACATCAAAATGGACTTGATGCAGAACTGGCGCGACCAGATGGTGCAGCAGGTGAAGGGCGAGCGCAATCACCCGTCCGTGATGCTGTGGTCACTGGAAAACGAGTGGCTGTACATCAACTGCATCAACCTGTACGGCGGCCTGATGGATCAATTTGAGGCCGAAGTCAAGAAGTGTTCGGACGCGGTACAGCAAGCCGACCCGACGCGCCTGACCATGACGGATGGCGGCGGCGCGAACAAGGATCAGTCCATGCCCGTGCATGGCAACCACTACGTTTTCGACCTCAACGGCAAATACCCCGATCTCGCGTATGACCTAAACCCCACAGGCGGCGGCAGAGGACGCTGGATATGGGACGAAAAACGCCCCCGCTTCATCGGTGAAGATTATTTCGCAACGGGAATCAACCCCTTCGATTACGCTTATTTCGGCGGCGAGGAAACCTTCGGCGGCAAAGCGCAATCTCATGGCGCAATGGCGCTCGTTTTCCGCATGTTGACCGAAGGCTACCGATGGGCCGGACAAAGCGCCTGGCATCACTGGGTCGGCCCGGACGATATGGACGCTTTCAAGGGAACAGGGAACAGGGAACAGGGAACAGGGGAAGAAGAGAAGAGGAGAAAAGAAGAAGAGAAGACTGGAAACCCGACACCCGACACCCGACACCCAACACCCTACCTTTCGCAGTCGCCCCGCGCCGTATTCTGCCGACAGTGGGATTGGACGTTTGGGAGCGGGCAGAAGGTGAAACGGACATTGGGGATTTTCAATGACACGCATGACCCGGACCCGATTACCCTGACGTGGACGCTGACCCTTGCCGGAAAGAAGGTGCAGACGCAGACGAGTACGCACACCGTTGCGCCGGGTGGCAATGAAAAGTTCGATGTGACGCTGGACATGCCCGTTGTCAATGCGCGAACCGAAGGAACCTGGACGCTGACGCTCACGGAAGACGGCAAGCAGGCGTTTCAGGACAGCAAAGCGGTTTCAGTGTTGAACGCGCGCCCCCGTCCGCAGTCCGCGCAGGCGGAGGGGTTGGGGAAGCTTAGTGCGAAGAACCTGTTCGTGTATGACCCGAATGGAAGTGTGGGCGCGTTCCTGAAATCCAATGGGCTGGCGTTCACATCCCTGGCGAGTTTGAAAACCCTGCCGGACAGCGGCGCGGGTGCTGGTGGTTGGACGGGACGCGCTGGATGTGACGGAGAGTACGTCGAGCCGATTGGCGGCGTATGCGAGCGAGGGCAGAACCGTCCTTGTCCTTGAGCAGAAGAACCCGCTCAAATACACCGCGCTTCCGGCGGAAATGGAACCCGCCACGAATGAAGGCCGCACCGCCTTTGCCGAAGACCTTGACCATCCCGTGTTTGCCGGTTTGCGGCAGAAGGACTTTTTCACGTGGGGCAGTGACGAAGTGGTGTACCGCAACGCCTACCAGAAGCCCTCGCGTGGCGGCAAATCCCTCGTTCAGTGCGATATGCGCCTTGCCGATACCGCCCTTGCGGAAATCCCGACGGGAACCGGCCTGCTGCTTGTCAGCCAATTGTGCATCGGCGAAAAATTAGCTAACAATGCCACCGCGCAGCAATTGCTCCTCAACCTGCTGGCGTATGGGGCGCAGTACAAACTCACGTATCGCCCCGTAACCGCCGTCATCAGCGACGCCCCCCTGCTCGGCAGCGCCTTAGACGCCATCAGCCTGAGCTACGCCAAATCCGACAATCCCCTTGCCGCGCTTTCGCCCAACAACCAGTCACCGGCCACCAGTCACCAGCCACGTATCGCGCTTATTGAAGCCACGCCCGCCAATTTGAAGGTTCTGGCGGAAAATACGGGCAAGGTGAGCGCGTTTACGGGCGCGGGCGGCTGGCTGTTTTTGCATGGCCTGACGCCGGAAGGACTGGCTGATTACAACAAAATCGTCGGCGTGGAGCATTTGATACGCCCCTTCTGGCGGGAGCGGGTTGCGTTTCCCGCGCAGAAATCCCCGCTTGCGGCGGGACTGACGACGGGCGACATCGTGATGCGTTCGGGCAAGAAGATGTTCAACTACAACTCCGATGAGTGGGTCGCGGACGACGTGTTTACGTACTGCGTGGATTACGACGACGTGGCTCCGTTCGGCAAGTTCGCCAACGACTTCCACCGCAACATGGTCAACGGCATGGTGTCCGCGGACGGCTGGCCCTACATCATAGACCTGCCGCAGAAGGACGCGACGTTCCCGATTCAGTTTCCCAAAACGCAAACCATTACGCATTTGCGCTGGATCGGCAACCGTATGTACAATCCGCCGACCCGAATCGCGCTTGCGGCGGACAATGGGCAGGCGATGCCGATAGACGTGAAGCCTACCGACCAGCCACAGGAATTCGACTTATCCACGCCCCTGACCGGCAAGGATATAACGCTGAAGATTACCGATGTGGAGCGCGTCAAGGATACGGAAATTACCGGCCTGGACAATATCTCGCTGATCGCAAAGCGGCCTGTGGATTTTTACCAAAAGGTGAAGCCGCTCGTGAACGTGGGCGCAATCATGGCGTATCCGCGTGGGACAGGCGGCATTTTGCTGTGCAACCTGAAATTGCAGGCCAGCGAAGCGGTTCCCGAAAATGGGGTGAAGAAGCGGACGATCCTTGCCACCCTGCTGCGCAACCTGAAAGCGCCGTTTGCGGGCAAAACCGTGATTGCGGGCGCGAAACTGGCGTACCAATCCATTGACATCGGCAAATTCGCCAATCAGTACCGGGATGAGCGGGGCTGGTTCGGGGATAAGCAGCGCACGTTTGCCGGGCTGCCGACCGGAAAACAAACCTTCGGCAACGTGCCGTACCAAATCTATGACTTTCCCACGTCGCCCGTTCCCACCGCCATTATGCTCGGCGGTTCGGGCGTTCCCAACAACATTGCGGAAGCCGTGAAGAGCATCCCCGTTGGACGCAAAGCCGACGCGCTGTTTTTCCTCCAAACCGCGCGCATAGACAACCCATTAAACGATCAGGAACGGCGCGAAAAGAAACAGGTGGAATTGTTCAAGTACATCATCCACTACGCGGACGGGCAGACAATCGAAGCGCCGCAGTTTGAGGATATAGACGTCGCCAATTACGCGCAGGCCGTGCCCCTGCCCCTCCCCGGCGCGCAGATCGCCTGGACGCGCAAGTACGACAACGGAGCCGAAACCGCCGTCGCCTACTCCAAACAATGGAACAACCCGCGCCCCAACATAGCGATTGAAAGCATAGATGTCGTCTACGGCAAAGACCGGCGCGGCGTCCCTGCCGTCCTCGCCATTACCGCTGCCACCGCGCAATGACGATTGAATGAAGGCAGAATGAAGAAGATGGTGAGCAGTTCACTACCGGACACATTCCGACCTGATAAAATCGAACGAAACGGGCTGTCTATTTCTGTTAGAAAACGGAACATTCTTAAAGAGAACAGCCCTTTCCGTGATGAATTTATGGAAATCCGGTGTATCATAAAAGTATGAACAACGAATCTTTGGAATTCAATACTAAACCCGTAGTTACGGAACAGCCCTCAACCACACAAGCTCCTGGCGACGCCATCTCTGAAGTGATAGAAAGCAAGCGACGTTTGCGGCAAATATCTCTATTAGCTATGAGAGATAAGCCAACGTCTCGTTCCCATAATAGCTGGCTAAATACAGTAGGCAAATACCCTGAAGGTTCTCCTCTCGACACAATTTTTGAAGAAGGAAGCAAGTTGAGAGAAGAAGAGTGCAATGAGGGATGATCATCGTAGAATCTAATCACATGAGGGTCCTGAGAAGACCGGGTATCGCATGTGAAAAGTTGATTGTCAAGTTGCAGGCAAGCGGCGAAGATGTTTGCACAAACATCATTACAGTTCATGAGGCTGTTAATGGCTGTTTGTCAGAGATTAACAAGGCAAAGACCGTCCACGAGAAAGTACCGCCTTATCAGCATCTGCACCAACTTTTTGAATTCTTTGCGGACTGGATAGTATTACCTTTCAATGACAAAGCGGCTGCCGAGTTTATACGTCTCAGGCAATTCAAGGAGCTGCGAACATGTGGCACGATGGATTTGCAAATAGCTTCTATAGCCATCGTACACAACGCAAAGTTATTATCTGCTGACAAAGTATTCCAAGATATTGCTCGTCACTCAATTTTGATGGTTGAAGATTGGCTTTTAGAAGAACCATCAAGAGAGCCACAAGACTATACTACGCCCGAAACATGACCGTTTCGGGCGTTCTCACTTCCTGCTGAAGAATTCTGATGAGGTATTCATCATGCCGTCCGTATCCGTAACAGAACAATTGTAGGTGTTCGAGGAAGAAGATAAGGAGCGCGTAACTGCTTCCGCCCCGCAATCTGAAGTGATTTCCGTAGACCCGCTACTCATGTGCGGCAGGAGCGGCGATTACAATTCTTGACGGAAGCCAACCGTCAGTTCGCGCTTGTACGGGCGGATGCGACTGCATGGCTATTTTTGCACAACCCCCGCCAGTGTAAAACCATGCTAACGGTTTATAATTTACTCGTTGTAAGAGGCGTTCCTGGCGCGCATGTGTCGGAATAGGGTCTTAGACCCTTTGCAGTTGGTGTCGGAAAATACGAAATGGGACCCTATTCCGACACTTTTGGGGCCGTGTTCCGACGTCGGTTTAGCGTATACTCTATTCCGACACTCTGGGAGGAATTTTAGGAGCATGGAGCATTCTGCCTTGAGTAAGATTAGTATTTCAGCCAACAGACAGACACAATGAACAATCAGGCAGCAAAGGGAACAATGATGGCGTTGCTGATGGAACCTTACAGCGAGCAAGTGAAGACATGGCCGCAGGCAGGACGCCATATCCTCGCTCACTATGACGATGATACCGTCATAGTGTACCAGGCGTACAATTCCACGATTAGCCGTTACACCGTCGAACACGGCACATTCGGGGGCGGATTTAGCTATTCGCGCATGAGTTGGGTGAAGCCAAACTTCCTGTGGATGATGTATCGTTCCGGTTGGGGAGCCAAGGAAAACCAGGAGGTAACTCTTGCGTTGCGCCTTCGGCGTTCCTTCTTCGAGGTTCTTCTTGCTGAGGCAGTGCCATCCTCGTGGGATCGCGGTCGCTTCGCCACGAAACAGGATTGGTCAAGCCGTGGAAACCTCCTCTGTGCGGTTGCAGTGGGATCCTGATCACTCCCATCTGGGGCCGCTCTGGAGCGACGTGCGATCCAATTGGGGTTGCGAGGCCAGGTACTGGAGGCTTTTGGTAAGCGAGAGTTAGTCGAGGTAATGGACCTATCGGAATTTGTGAGGGAACAGCATGCCCGGCTGTCGTCCGATGGAGTGCCAGCTATCGTAATGCCTCGCGAGCGGATTTATCGCCCTGCTGATCCGGACGTCGCTGTGCGGTTAGGGCTTGCGATTTGATTTCCTGCGCAGATAAAATATTTTCGTTCTACGAGCAGTCTCCGATTGCAACCAGTTACAAGAAATTTTCTATTCATTGTTAGACTGATTTTTCACTGGCGGGGGTTGTGCAAAAACAGCCTGCATGGCAGGAAGAGTTAGCGGAGCGCTCTATGTGGGATACAACGCTCATGGATGGTTTGGAAGATAGGTTCCCTATCCGTTTACTGGAGGCGTCCGATGTTGGGGAGTTCCTCCGGCTGCGGCTGGAAGCCCTGCAAAACGATCCTGCCGCTTTTGGGAGTTCCTGGGAGGAGGAGAGAACGCAGACGCCGGAAAGCATCGCGCCGCGCCTGCGCCCCGTGCCGAACGGAAACTTCCTCGTCGGCGCTTTCAACGGCCCGCGCTTGATTGGGATGGCTGGATTCCTTCGGCGCGAAAGTTTGAAAACGCGCCACAAAGGATCTATTTGGGGAGTGTACGTAACCTCCGGTGAGCGGGGCGCAGGCGTTGGACGGGCGCTGCTCCTGTCATTGTTGGAGCGAGCGCGCGGTTATGACGGTTTGGAGCAAATCACCCTGAGCGTTGCGGTTCCACAGAAAAGCGCGCGCCATCTCTATGCTTCCCTCGGGTTTGAAGTTTACGGCTACGAGCGGCACGCTTTAAAAATCGGCGAGAGTTATGTGGACGAAGAACACAGGATGCTGCAAATCAAACCGTTCCCTGCCGAAAGTGGCTGACACGCGAACAAGCCTTTTGTGAAATGATGTGCAGGCCACCCTGCCGCCTATTCCTCTTTTCCTCCTGCCTGTTCCAGCAGGGTTGCTATCGCCGTCCGCCCGCGCTTGCGCGCAAAATATAAAGGGCTGTGCTGCTGCGGTTGGTGCAGATTGGGGTTCGCGCCGTGTGCGAGCAATTGCTGCACAACCGCTGTGTTGCCCGCCACAACCGCTTTCTTAAGGGGAGTGTCGCCCAAAGGAGTCATGCCGTTCGGATCGGCGTGTTTTGCCAGCAGCAGAGTCACCATATCCGGGCAATGGTCTATAGCTTCCAGCAGCGGCGTTCGCCCTGTATTTTCCCGGACGCCGACATCGGTATCCCCGGCATTGACATTCGCGCCCTGCGCAATCCAATACTGCGCGGCCTGAACCTGGCTTTTGGCAAGCGCGGCAAGCAACGGCGTTTGCCCCTCCTCGTTCCGCGCCTCCTTTTCAGCGGCGTCGGGGGTTGCCGTAATCCCCAACGGACGCAGTGAAGCCAACAACGCCGCGTCGCCCCGGCAGTGAACCTGGCCGAGCGCCGTCAGCCAGGCGAGCAGACTGCATTGCGGGATGCGCGCCATACTGAAGCAGCAGACGTATCGCGTCAAAACGTTTCTGCTCCACTGCGTAAATAAGCGCGTTGTTCTTCGCCTCCTGCTCCGCTCCATGTTCCAAAAGAAAGCGCAAAACCTCAGGGGAATTGTGGCTTACCGCAGCCGCCAGAGGGCCGTATCTTACCGGCTCGGCGGTGATGCGAGCGCCATGCGCCAGCAGCAGCGTCAGCATGGGAATGTCGCCATTGGAAGCAGCCATCCAAAGGGGGACAACATCCACACGGGAGCCAACCCCGGACGTGAATGTTCATTTGAAATGGGATATTGGTATCCGCGCCGTGTTCCAGCAGCAGGCGGGCGAGGGCAAGGTGGCGGCTCTGTACGCAACTGGACAGGGCTGTGTCGCCGTTGCCCGATTGCGCGTTCACGTCCACGCCTTTTTCCAGCAGCAGAGGAACTATTTCGGGGCATTGCGCAACTGCAGTTCAGAAGAACCGGCTGACCGTCAGAGTGCGGAGGAAGGATGCCGCGCTGCAGCAGGGTACGCGCTACTATCGTCTCGTTGTGTTGTAGAGCCTGGTCCCACAACTCCGTCAGACGCGCAGGATTGTCCGCGAACACGCCCCGCGCCAGCAGAGACACCGCCGCCTCTTGATCTTTTCCATAGATGGCGTTGAGCAGAGATGCCTCCTGGGAGCGGCGATACACATTGCGCCCGATTACAAACAGCGTCACAAGCACAAACAGCGCGAAACCAAGCCGACTGGAACAATTCTTGGGCATCGGAACATCCTCAAGGGGGGAGGGTTGCATTTGCAGCGGGAGCGCCAAAGGTGGGGAACCTTCACACTATATTATGCCTCATTTCTTTCCGAATTCCCGCCGCCGTTCCATTCTTTCCAGAGCCGGCGCCTCTAAAATGCTCAACACGTATCCCGTCGTAGTTCATTCGCCCCTAAGTAGCCCGTTGGTGTAAGTTCGTAGGTTTTCGAGATTGAACTTATACGAAGTTTGGCCTTCGGTTTACTTAGTCTGCGCCTGCTCCCTCCTCCAGGTTGCCTAATCCAAAAAGAACACAAAAAAAGTAGAAAAATATCGGGTTAAACAGCAGAAATAACGAACCTTCTCTGCATCCATCTCGTCTAAAGTACATACCAGTCTACTAATGATCTGCGAACTAGCCAGGTGGCGGGACGTTGAACGATCATAGTTCCTATCAACTATCAACTAAATCAAAAACCTATCAACTAACCCAGAAGGGAGGCGCTGGAAGATGCCTGTATTTTCCTCCCGTTCGCCCTGACGCTGCTGAGGTCACGACGCCTCTAACTCTACAACTTGACACAACGAGACATCGGGCTGGAAGCGCTGCATTGCCAAGATTTCGACGATCTCTCTACATACTCTTTTTCTTTTTCCGTCTACAAGCCCCCGCCCTGCCATTTTTTCTGAGTTCCGAAACCATCCCACCGCATCAGGCGGACTTGAAACACGCCTTCCTGCAGCTCAAAGCAATCCTTCCATCCTGTAATACAGCACATTGAAGGTCAAATGCCCTTTTCATAGCAGGGTGTATCGCATTGCACAGTCGCGCTGTTTCCTAATTCACAGGTGCGCCTCCTTCTTTCGGAGTAGACTTATACCCGAAGGAGGCACTCTATGGACCCGGTTTTTCGACGCTCGAACCATGAACACTGGCGCTTTCGCGTACTCTCATGGCAGTGGCATTTCCACGAGATGTGGCAGTCGCTCCGATGGACGCTTTTGCTGCTGCTGCTCGCTTTTGTGGCCGCGCTCGTCAGCGCCCGCTATTGGCAGCCGCAGCCCAGCAACGAGTTTCGCAGTGGGTGGCGCGCGGCGGTTGTTTTTTCCGTCTATAGCGCCCCTTCTCTTTGACAGTTTGATGTATTTGATGTTTCAGAAGGTTCGCGGATGCGGACTTGAACACCCGCGCGAGTTATTTTTGCACAGCGACAAAGAAGGGTTCGCGGACACCTTTCAAGCGCGCGTAATGGGCCAGTTTTTCGAGAATGGCTTCCGTAATGGGACTGCCGGCGTTGAGCAGGCGCGCGCCGTCCGTGGTTTCCAAATCGGAAATAAGTACGTCGCCTACCACCAATTGCACAAAATGGATGGCTTCTTTGGTTGCGCCCGGAGCGGCGCTGCCGCGCCCCGTTTTGCCCGCCTGTGCCTGTGTGGGCTGTTTCGGCTTCGGCGCGGGCAAGGCCGGCTGATACGTCGCATTCAGCGTTTCCAAAATGGCCGGGTCGTAACAGCCGTGCCGACTGCACATCAGGCGAAAAGCGACGGAGCGGGGCGTATCTTCCGCTTCCAAGTCCAGCATGTCGGCCAGCACTTTCAGGATGCGCGCGCCGAAGGGAATGGCTTCTCCTCTGACAGTATCGGGGGGCAAGCCGGTTCCATTGTAGTTTTTGTGCTGGTAACGGATGATCTGCGCGACGGTTTCCAGGCGCGGAATTTTGATCAGCAGATTGCAGCCGCTTTCCGGGGCGCGCTCCACAATCTCCCGCTCCTCCGGCGTCAGCGGTATATGGGCGCGTTCCTTGAGCAGAATTTCCGCAGGCAGGGTCAGACTGCCGATTTGCGACAATAGGGCGGCCACTTCCAGTTCCCACCGGTTCCGATAGTCCAATGCCGCCGCCGTTTCCCGAACGCAGTCGCGCAGCCTTTTACCCCGCGCAAACATCTGCGGATCGGAAATGGAAAGCACGTCCACCAGAATCCCGATACTGCCAATCAAGGTTTTTTCCAGCAATTCCTTTTCGGCCATGACCAGCTTGTACTGCGCCAGCCCCGCCTCCAGCGCCGAGGCCAGCGCTTCGGGCGTACAGGGTTTGTTCAAAAACCGGAAGATGCGGCCTTCGTTGAGCGCGGTGCTTGCGGTTTGCTGATCGGCGTTGCCCGTGAGCATCATGCGGACGGTATGGGGCGCGAATTCCGCCGCGCGGCTTAAAAATTCGATGCCGTTCATGCCGGGCATCTGCATATCCGACACGATTACGGCATAGGAACCGTTCGCGTGAATTTTTGCCAGCGCTTCCACTCCGCTTTCCGCCGTATCCACCGTAAACTGCCTGCGCAGTTGACGCTGGTAGCCTGCCAGAATGTTCGGCTCATCGTCCACGAAAAGGACGCTTGTACTCATGCCTTTTCCTCCTCGATTCGCATTTGCTGATGTATTTCCTGCCACTTCGTTACGCGCTCGGCCAGCCCCAATCCGGCCAGGTAATCGTCCTCAATGGGTATCGCCACGCCGATCACATCACCGGGATGGGCGGCGTTTTCCAGGCAGTTCGCCACATACACCGCTGTCAGCGGACTAAATTCCCCTGTCCGGCAATCCGCGGGGCGATGATGAAAGGCCAGCGCTTCGACAATCGCGGGCGGCAGTCCCCACAATCCCATCAGGTAAGCGCCGACCTGCGCGTGGGTGGCGTTGAGAGTCACCATTTCGGCCTCGATCAACGGCAGGTTTTCCCGTTGCGCCAATTCCAGCGTAGTGGCGTATAGGGAGGGCAGATTGGTCGCCAGCGCCAGCCTGCCACAGTCATGCAGTAGGCCGGCGGTATAGGCGTCTTCGCATAAACGCCGGTCACTATTTTCGGATTGGGCGATTCGTTTCGCCAGTTCCCCCACGCGCAGACTATGCTTCCAGAGCGATTCCGCCGACAGCATGGGCAGCAGCGCCACATCAAACTGCGCGAAGGCGTGACACGAGAGAACCAGCGCGCGCGCCGTTTCCAGGCCGAGCAGCGTGACGGCTTCAATAGCGCTGGTCACGCTGCGTGGCAGGCCGAAAAAGGCCGAATTGACTAATTGCAGCATTTTGGCGGTCATGCCCATATCTCTGGCAATCACGCTGCCGATAGATTGAACCGTCGCGTCCGGCATTTGCGCGGCCTCCATCATCTCGGCGTAAAGCGCCGGCAGGCAGGGCAGCATCTCCATTTCCGTCACCATGCGCTGCAAGGTCGGACTGGTCAGCAACTCGTGCAGGGCGCAGGCTTTGGCGACCGTCGCTTTCAGATGATGGATGTCACAGGGTTTGGCAAGAAAATGGTGCGTCGGGCCAACCGCCTGCAAAATGGCCTCCTGATCGGAGTGGCCGGACAGCATGATCCGTATCATGAGCGGATACCGTTTCAGCGCCTGGGTCAGCAGTTGCGCGCCGCTCATACAGGGCATTCGCATATCCGTCACGATCACGTCGAAAGGCGCGCTTTCCAGGGCTTGCAGGGCTTCCGCGCCGCTGTTCACGAACTGCATCTGCCATTCGTGACGCATGGAGCGCAGGGTACGCTCCAACCCCGCCGTCACCTGCGGTTCATCATCCACAAACAGGATTCGCTGTTTCAAGCCGCTTTCCGGCATACGGTCTCCTTGCTTTGCAGTGGCAGGCGCAGGAGAAATGTCGTGCCTTTGCCCACCTGGGTATCGAATGAAATCTGCCCGCCGTGTTTTTCCACAATGATCGAGTGCGCCAGGGAAAGCCCCTGCCCGGTTCCCCTGCCCACTTCTTTGGTCGTATAGAACGGATCGAAGATGCGTGAGCGGGCGGCTTCCGGGATACCGGTTCCCGTGTCCGTGATACGAATTTCCGCCCAATCGCCTATCCGGCAGGTGCTGAGGGTAATCAGACCCTTTTCGCCGCTGTCTTTCACCACATCGGCAATCGCGTGGGCGGCATTGATCACCAGGTTGAGGATCACCTGACTCAAATCTCCGGGCAGGCAGGGAACCGGGGGTAAATCGGCGTCGAATTCGGTGACAACATCGGCGGTATACTTCCACTCGTTGCGGGCGACGGTGAGCGTACTGTCAATCGCGCGATTAATGTCCAGGGGCGTTTTCTCAATTGTTCCCGGATGCGAAAACTGCTTCATCGCCTGCACGATATGGGACACGCGGGACACGCCATCCAGCGACTGCGCAAGGGCTTTGGGCATTTCTTCGAGCAGATAATCCAGATCGGCTTCCTCCACGGCGGCTTCCACTTTCGCCGCCACTTCGCTAGGCGTCGCGCCCAAACCATTTCCAAGAAGCATCTGCCGCAAAGCCGCCTGCAGGTCGCGCAATGCGGCAAACCCCTCTTCCAGAAAGCGCACGTTGTCGCCGATGTACTGAATGGGCGTATTGATTTCGTGGGCGATTCCTGCCGCAAGCTGCCCGATGCTTTCCATCTTCTGCGCGTGAACCAGTTGCCTTTCCAGCAGTTTGCGCTCCGTAACATCCGCTCCCAACAGCAAAAAGCCCAGAAACTCTTCCTCTGCTCCTGTGAGCGGCGTCAGCGTCAGGCCGAGAAATCCTTCCGAACCATCCGGGCGCGTGAACGGCACATCGTCTAACCGCACCGGCAGCAGGCTGGACCGGCACTCCTGTAAACCCGCCACGATGCGTTCCCAACGCCAGGAAGTTGGCAACTGTTCCAATCGCTGCCCGACAACCTGTGCAGTGGACAGGCCGGAAATGGTTTCGGCAGCCGGGTTCCACTGCGTAATGATGTGCGTGTCGCTGACGCAAATGAGAATGGAAGGCAGGGCGGCCAGCAGCGCGCTTTTGGCCTGGCTTTCCAATTTCGCCGCCGCCATCAGTTCATTGGCGCGTTCAATCGCTTCCTGAAGGTCACGGTGATAAGCGTTCGGAATCCCGGCGGCAGCCGATTCCGAAGCGGCCTCAGCCCAGGACCCGGCTTCTTGTGTAACTACGTTTTCCACGAATCGCCTCCATTGGCAGAAAAGAACAATAACAGCATTTACCGCGCCGTAAGAAAACACCCAACCACCCGAACACCGAACACCGAATACCGAATACCGAACACCTATAACGCGCATCCAAAAACCGGCGCATGGGACAGCGGGGCGCGTTCCGAGGTGAGCAGGGACAGGCAGGCGGCGCGTCCGGCATTGTCGCCCTCATGGCCGCGCCGGCCCGTAATGCCGCCCTGAAACAGCAGTTTTCCCGACGCATTATAAAGCAGCGTTTCGCCGGACGTATGCGCGTGGAAACGCTCCGCTTCGTGTCCGTCCACATCTCGGAGCGGCGTAACGCCCGGTATACAAGCGGCGCGATTCCACAGATCGGTTTGCGTCCATTCCTGCCCCTCAGATTGCGGCGCAACAAACAGGACAAACGCGCGTACCCGAACTGGACACTGCGCCATCAGCCGCGCCAGTTCCGCAAGGCTGGCGCGGGTACACGGGCAGCGCGGATGCGCCAGCATCACCAGCGTGGCAAAGTGTTCTGTGCGCGGTATTCGGCTATCCACAGGCCAATTGGCGGCAGGCGCGGCAGCCACGCCCGGCGTATTTTCATAGCGTTCCAGGCAGGACATTCCCAACACCAGCGCAAGCAGCCAGAGGATCAATAGGATCGGAAAATAAATACGGGACATAACAGCGTGTACCTGAATCGGCGAGCGGCAACAGACGACGACAGAGCGTATCTTCCTGGCGCTATTTAGAAATTTAACGATTGGTTTATTATGGATGAAGAAGCGGGTTTCATTAGCAGGCAGGGAAAATATCAAACGCAATCAGGCCGGAGTACGCTGAAGGTACTCCGGCCTGAACAGGAACACGCCAAACAACATGCAGAGACTTTCTTCCATGCGGCAACAGGATGTTTACTGCTTCGGCGGCGTTTGCGAGTTGGCGGCTTGCGCTTTCTGTCGCCGCTCCCAGGCGCGTTGGTTGTCGCGCTCCGTTTTCTCCCGCAGGTCCATGCGGGCAACGGTGGCATTGATTTCCGCCTGCGCCTCACGCGGAGAAGTCTGCGCCAGGCGGCTGAAGACAGCGCGGGCTTCCGCATAGCGTTTCATTTCCATCAGCAGCCGGCCCTGAATAAACTGCGCCTCCTGCGAACGCGGATTGATCTTGAGCGCCTGCTGCACGTGATCAAGCTGATACGGCAGCAGGGTGTCTTCCAGTTTTTCCAGCGTGAGGAAGCTCGTGGAGCGCGTTCCCAAAATCAGGTGCGCCTGTGCGCGCAAGCCGGGCACATCCTCGGCTTCGGGGCTGAAGTGCGCAATGGCAAGCGTATGTTCCTGATCGCCCGCGCCGATGCCGTAGCCTTTCATGTGCCACTTCAGCAAGCCTTCATTCTGCGTATGCAGGCTGACGCTTTGCTCATACAGCGCGGCGGCTTCCGGCCATTGCTTCGTGTCTAAAAGCGCCAGCACGTACTTCATCCGCGTCGTAATATCCTGCCCATCGCTGTAGCTTATGTTATTCGGCGGGTAGACGATAGGCCGCAGCACTTCCAGCACGTCTTTAGGACGGTTCCATCGAATGTAGATGTCGGCCAGGTATATTCTCGCGCCGGAGTCGTCGTCTGCTTGCAGGGACTGCAGCAGCAGAGGAACCGCTGCTGTAAGATTGCCTTTGGAGAGCATCTCTTCCGCTTGTCTTCGGAAGGCATCTCCCTGCTTACTTCGCGCTTTTTCAGCCGCGCGCGCGGCAGTCGGGCGTCTCCTTGACAAGCGGGCGCAGGCCCGGAATTCATCTGCGCCTGCGCCTGCGGGCGGCGCAATACAAAGTACCGCAGCAGACAGCCAAAACACTCGTTTCATCTATTTTCTTTCTCCTGCCTAGAAGTTGACCAGCATAAACACCATGCTGTTGTGCGTGACCAAATTTTTCCTAATCCGGTTACGCAGGGCTACGTCCGATTGTCCTGCGGACGCAAGATTGTGCCGTGTTTAAGTGTTTTGTCAATCAGTTTGCTTAAAAGGTAATGACCCGTACCCAGGAGGGAAGCGATTTTTGATGTCGGCGTTACGTTGACCTTTCCGCTGGCTATCCACGTTTGGTTGAAGGCGAAGAACTTGGCTAAACCGTGCCATCACCGGTCAGGAGGCTCCAATTTCCGGTGTTTAAGTTTACAATTGCGCTGACTTTGAAGTTCCAGTCTACTTCATGCAATGGAACCCACGTAGTGCTGGTAGCGCCGTCTAGATCAGGCGGGCGATACAGCATGAAGGTTTGGAAGGATGCAGACATATCCGCTATCACTTTGCCTTGCAGGTAGATGCCAGGTGAATCTCCGGTTATACCTAGCGAGTTATCGGTGGCAAACGTGATACCACCGTAGGCAAATTGATCATCAAGACCCGTCAAGCCATTGATGGGAGATTCATGGTCTTGCCCATTCGTATCGGTGTAGGAAGCCGTTGACGTGACAATCTGAGCGAACCCCCAACTTCCGCGTTCTTCCCCGGTTGTGAAATCTGGCTTGGCGTCATCCACTGCTCCCGCGTCCTGTCAATTCCATTGCCCAGAAAAAGCCCCATCTGGTCAATCGGCCAAATGTTATATGATTTTCCTGGTGTAGATGTCAGTTTATGGTCGGGTTCGTAGACTGTAATAGTTTTCGAGGGGGATACCTGATGTTGCCCGCCTTGAGGATCGGTAATGGTGGCGGAGCAGGAAATGACAGATGCCACAGAGCCATGCGCCCCACCGAGTGAGCGGTAGTACCAGGAGAGCATTGCCTGCTGTTTCATGGCAGCCGTGAGTTCAAGGGCGTGGCCCGTCGTAGCCGTCACCTGGAATCCGGCAAACGGGTCTGCGCCGGCAATGCTCCACTGCCAGTTGGATTGTGGATACCGGCCCGTGTCCAAGCCGGCAGTAAGATGCTGACCAATCAGGACACCAAGACTGGAGCCGATCTGCGTTGTGCCGCTTATTGCAATTACGACAGGCGTGGCGTCGGCGCGATAATAAACCGTAGCGCCGCCGGTTCCTCCTGTAGCCGGCGTATAGGAACCTGATCCAGAACCGGAATAGCCGCCACTGTTTCCTCCTGAGGAGGAGCCAGATGAGCCACTGGACCCCGTCCAGGAAACATCGGCTGAAGGGCTGCACGTCACATCGAACGTATCACCGGGATGGTCTTTGACCCAGTAGTGGAAGCCATAACAGGAGCCATTCTGATAAATGGTGCGGCCATCCGGGGAAGCGCTGCTGCTGTTTGTGGCGGCGGAGCCGAGGCCGTTGTCGCAGTCACCGCTGATTGTTACGCCGGCATCTGCCGAGCAGTTGTAACCGGCGCCCGATTCTTCCGCGATGATGGCCTGCGGGGGCGCCGGTTCACCCGCATAGTCCGGCATCCATGTGAAAGTGGCGGTAATCGGGCCGCTGCAGCTAATGTCTCCCCACTGCTGCCAGGGCAGATAATTGTAGCCTCCGTAGTACCCGGCATAATTGGTGAAGTAGGGACCGGAGGAGTTCTGCCCATTCGAGGACAGTGTGAGAATGTTGCCGCCGGAATACGTCACAGCATAGTGCCCGGCGCGAGCGGATTGGACGGCAAGAAGCGTCAGGACGCCACACAGCAGGGCGCAAACACGCGACAAGCGCGGGGGGGCGAAACAGATGAGAATCGAGAACGCAGCCTTTTCATTCGGGAATAACCTACTTTGCTCACAATACAAACCGATTTAACAGCAAACAAGTGGTTTGTCGGCAGTTTGGGCGGCAAGGCCGAAACAGGAAGGAACAGGGTTATTACACGAACAAGGCTCATCAGGAAGCATTGCTGTATTTATGATAGACAAATTTCGTTTCTTTGTCAATT
>CAWIEK010000017.1:0-14978 GCA_963835065.1 uncultured Chthonomonadaceae bacterium
TGCTGATGTATTTCCTGCCACTTCGTTACGCGCTCGGCCAGCCCCAATCCGGCCAGGTAATCGTCCTCAATGGGTATCGCCACGCCGATCACATCACCGGGATGGGCGGCGTTTTCCAGGCAGTTCGCCACATACACCGCTGTCAGCGGACTAAATTCCCCTGTCCGGCAATCCGCGGGGCGATGATGAAAGGCCAGCGCTTCGACAATCGCGGGCGGCAGTCCCCACAATCCCATCAGGTAAGCGCCGACCTGCGCGTGGGTGGCGTTGAGAGTCACCATTTCGGCCTCGATCAACGGCAGGTTTTCCCGTTGCGCCAATTCCAGCGTAGTGGCGTATAGGGAGGGCAGATTGGTCGCCAGCGCCAGCCTGCCACAGTCATGCAGTAGGCCGGCGGTATAGGCGTCTTCGCATAAACGCCGGTCACTATTTTCGGATTGGGCGATTCGTTTCGCCAGTTCCCCCACGCGCAGACTATGCTTCCAGAGCGATTCCGCCGACAGCATGGGCAGCAGCGCCACATCAAACTGCGCGAAGGCGTGACACGAGAGAACCAGCGCGCGCGCCGTTTCCAGGCCGAGCAGCGTGACGGCTTCAATAGCGCTGGTCACGCTGCGTGGCAGGCCGAAAAAGGCCGAATTGACTAATTGCAGCATTTTGGCGGTCATGCCCATATCTCTGGCAATCACGCTGCCGATAGATTGAACCGTCGCGTCCGGCATTTGCGCGGCCTCCATCATCTCGGCGTAAAGCGCCGGCAGGCAGGGCAGCATCTCCATTTCCGTCACCATGCGCTGCAAGGTCGGACTGGTCAGCAACTCGTGCAGGGCGCAGGCTTTGGCGACCGTCGCTTTCAGATGATGGATGTCACAGGGTTTGGCAAGAAAATGGTGCGTCGGGCCAACCGCCTGCAAAATGGCCTCCTGATCGGAGTGGCCGGACAGCATGATCCGTATCATGAGCGGATACCGTTTCAGCGCCTGGGTCAGCAGTTGAGCGCCGCTCATACAGGGCATTCGCATATCCGTCACGATCACGTCGAAAGGCGCGCTTTCCAGGGCTTGCAGGGCTTCCGCGCCGCTGTTCACGAACTGCATCTGCCATTCGTGACGCATGGAGCGCAGGGTACGCTCCAACCCCGCCGTCACCTGCGGTTCATCATCCACAAACAGGATCTCGCTGTTTCAAGCCGCTTTCCGGCATACGGTCTCCTTGCTTTGCAGTGGCAGGCGCAGGAGAAATGTCGTGCCTTTGCCCACCTGGGTATCGAATGAAATCTGCCCGCCGTGTTTTTCCACAATGATCGAGTGCGCCAGGGAAAGCCCCTGCCCGGTTCCCCTGCCCACTTCTTTGGTCGTATAGAACGGATCGAAGATGCGTGAGCGGGCGGCTTCCGGGATACCGGTTCCCGTGTCCGTGATACGAATTTCCGCCCAATCGCCTATCCGGCAGGTGCTGAGGGTAATCAGACCCTTTTCGCCGCTGTCTTTCACCACATCGGCAATCGCGTGGGCGGCATTGATCACCAGGTTGAGGATCACCTGACTCAAATCTCCGGGCAGGCAGGGAACCGGGGGTAAATCGGCGTCGAATTCGGTGACAACATCGGCGGTATACTTCCACTCGTTGCGGGCGACGGTGAGCGTACTGTCAATCGCGCGATTAATGTCCAGGGGCGTTTTCTCAATTGTTCCCGGATGCGAAAACTGCTTCATCGCCTGCACGATATGGGACACGCGGGACACGCCATCCAGCGACTGCGCAAGGGCTTTGGGCATTTCTTCGAGCAGATAATCCAGATCGGCTTCCTCCACGGCGGCTTCCACTTTCGCCGCCACTTCGCTAGGCGTCGCGCCCAAACCATTTCCAAGAAGCATCTGCCGCAAAGCCGCCTGCAGGTCGCGCAATGCGGCAAACCCCTCTTCCAGAAAGCGCACGTTGTCGCCGATGTACTGAATGGGCGTATTGATTTCGTGGGCGATTCCTGCCGCAAGCTGCCCGATGCTTTCCATCTTCTGCGCGTGAACCAGTTGCCTTTCCAGCAGTTTGCGCTCCGTAACATCCGCTCCCAACAGCAAAAAGCCCAGAAACTCTTCCTCTGCTCCTGTGAGCGGCGTCAGCGTCAGGCCGAGAAATCCTTCCGAACCATCCGGGCGCGTGAACGGCACATCGTCGAGCCGAACCGGCAGCAGGCTGGACCGGCACTCCTGTAAACCCGCCACGATGCGTTCCCAACGCCAGGAAGTTGGCAACTGTTCCAATCGCTGCCCGACAACCTGTGCAGTGGACAGGCCGGAAATGGTTTCGGCAGCCGGGTTCCACTGCGTAATGATGTGCGTGTCGCTGACGCAAATGAGAATGGAAGGCAGGGCGGCCAGCAGCGCGCTTTTGGCCTGGCTTTCCAATTTCGCCGCCGCCATCAGTTCATTGGCGCGTTCAATCGCTTCCTGAAGGTCACGGTGATAAGCGTTCGGAATCCCGGCGGCAGCCGATTCCGAAGCGGCCTCAGCCCAGGACCCGGCTTCTTGTGTAACTACGTTTTCCACGAATCGCCTCCATTGGCAGAAAAGAACAATAACAGCATTTACCGCGCCGTAAGAAAACACCCAACCACCCGAACACCGAACACCGAATACCGAATACCGAACACCTATAACGCGCATCCAAAAACCGGCGCATGGGACAGCGGGGCGCGTTCCGAGGTGAGCAGGGACAGGCAGGCGGCGCGTCCGGCATTGTCGCCCTCATGGCCGCGCCGGCCCGTAATGCCGCCCTGAAACAGCAGTTTTCCCGACGCATTATAAAGCAGCGTTTCGCCGGACGTATGCGCGTGGAAACGCTGCGCTTCGTGTCCGTCCACATCTGGAGCGGCGTAACGCCCGGTATACAAGCGGCGCGATCCCACAGATCGGTTCGCGTCCATTCCTGCCCCTCAGATTGCGGCGCAACAAACAGGACAAACGCGCGTACCCGAACTGGACACTGCGCCATCAGCCGCGCCAGTTCCGCAAGGCTGGCGCGGGTACACGGGCAGCGCGGATGCGCCAGCATCACCAGCGTGGCAAAGTGTTCTGTGCGCGGTATTCGGCTATCCACAGGCCAATTGGCGGCAGGCGCGGCAGCCACGCCCGGCGTATTTTCATAGCGTTCCAGGCAGGACATTCCCAACACCAGCGCAAGCAGCCAGAGGATCAATAGGATCGGAAAATAAATACGGAACATAACAGCGTGTACCTGAATCGGCGAGCGGCAACAGACGACGACAGAGCGTATCTTCCTGACACCTGTTTAGAAATTTAATGTTTGTTTTATTATGGATGAAGAAGTGGGTTTCATTAGCAGGCAGGGAAAATAGTAAACGCAATCAGGCCGGAGTACGCGGAATGTACTCCGGCCTGACCAGGAACACGCCAAACAACATGCAGAGACTTTCTTCCATGCGGCAACAGGATGTTTACTGCTTCGGCGGCGTTTGCGAGTTGGCGGCTTGCGCTTTCTGTCGCCGCTCCCAGGCGCGTTGGTTGTCGCGCTCCGTTTTCTCCCGCAGGTCCATGCGGGCAACGGTGGCATTGATTTCCGCCTGCGCCTCACGCGGAGAAGTCTGCGCCAGGCGGCTGAAGACAGCGCGGGCTTCCGTATAGCGTTTCATTTCCATCAGCAGCCGGCCCTGAATAAACTGCGCTTCCTGCGAACGCGGATTGATCTTGAGCGCCTGCTGCACGTGATCAAGCTGATACGGCAGCAGGGTGTCTTCCAGTTTTTCCAGCGTGAGGAAGCTCGTGGAGCGCGTTCCCAAAATCAGGTGCGCCTGTGCGCGCAAGCCGGGCAAATCCTCGGCTTCGGGGCTGAAGTGCGCAATGGCAAGCGTATGTTCCTGATCGCCCGCGCCGATGCCGTAACCTTTCATGTGCCACTTCAGCAAGCCTTCATTCTGCGTATGCAGGCTGACGCTTTGCTCATACAGCGCGGCGGCTTCCGGCCATTGCTTCGTGTCCAAAAGCGCCAGCACGTACTTCATGCGCGTGGTAATATCCTGACCAGAACTGTAGCCCCTGTCCGGCGGCGGACAGACCATAGGCCGGAGTGTTTCCAGCACGTCTTTAGGACGGTTCCATCGAATGTAGATGTCGGCCAGGTATATTCTCGCGCCGGAGTCGTCGTCTGCTTGCAGTGCCTGCAGCAGCAGGGGAACCGCTGCCGTAAGATTGTCTTTGGAGAGCATCGCTTCCGCTTGTCTTCGGAACGCATCTGCCTGCTGCATGCGCACTTTAGCAGCGGCAACGCGCGCGGCATGTTCGGGCGTCTCCTTGATTGGCGGACCATAGCCCTGAATGTTCTGTGCATGTGCCATGCTTGCCGCAGCAATACAAACTACGGCTGTAGACATCCTAAAAAGACGTTTCATGTCTTTCTCCTGTTAGCTAACTTCGGACAAGTCATTTAAACACCATGCTGTTGTGCATGACCAAATTTTTCCTAATCCGGTTACGCAGGGCTACATCCGATTGTCCTGCGGACGCAAGATTGTGCCGTGTTTAAGTGTTTT
Source organism: uncultured Chthonomonadaceae bacterium (assembly GCA_963835065.1). Lineage (GTDB taxonomy): Bacteria > Armatimonadota > Chthonomonadetes > Chthonomonadales > Chthonomonadaceae > CAWFQB01. The sequence continues at coordinate 4,547 of CAWIEK010000017.1, forward strand.
GTCAATCAGTCTGCTTAAAAGGTAATTACCTGTGTCCAGGTGGGAAGTTCCGATGTTTTGCTGTCGGAGGTTACGTTGACCTTTCCGCTGGCTATCCACGTTTGGTTGAAGGCGAAGAACTTGGCTAAACCGTTAAGGTTCCATGCTGTCTTCCGTAACGGAACCCAGGTGGTCCCGGAAGCTCCATCTGCATCGGGGGGCCGATATATAGTATATGTTTCATATTTGTGGGTCATGCCGACTTCAGTCATGTTCTGTGTGACCGGATAGTGTAGGCTATCACTAATCTGATTTATTGTGCCATCTGCGGGAAACATGTCGCCACCATACGTAAAGTTGCGGTCTAAGCCTGTCTGGCCGTTGTTCGGAACAAAGGTTTTGACACCGTTTATGAAGTAGTATCCACCAACGGTGATAACCTGAGCCATTCGCCCACTGTCCACTGCCCTCCTCGCCTACGAACTGGATTGGGGTAACGACGGTTCCTTTCCATGTAATTCCATTGTCGTAACGGTCCCCATCGGCAATGAGGAGAGAGTTGTTGATAATGAGTTCTATGATACCAGACGTAACAATAATTCGAGTGTCTGGTTCATAGACCTGGATAACCTTCAAGGGGTTGACTTGATGCTGTCCGCCCTGCGGATCGGTGACTGTGGCGGAACAGAAAATGACAGAATCTGTTGAGCCTTCCGCGCCGCTGAGTGAGCGATAGTACCAGGAGAGAGTGGATTGCTGTTTCATGGCAGCCGTGAGTTCGAGGGCTTGACCTGTTGTGGCCGTCACCTGGAACCCGGCAAACGGGTCTGCGCCGGCAATGCTCCACTGCCAGCTTAATTGTGGATACCGTCCCGTATCCAGACTGGCATTAAGATGCTGACCAATCAGAACACCGGGATCGGAGCCGACCGGGGTTGTGCCGCTTATTGCAATTACGACAGGCGTGGCGTCGGCGCGATAATAAACCGTAGCGCCGCCGGTTCCTCCTGTAGCCGGCGTATAGGAACCTGATCCAGAACCGGAATAGCCGCCACTGTTTCCTCCTGAGGAGGAGCCAGATGAGCCACTGGACCCCGTCCAGGAAACATCGGCTGAAGGGCTGCACGTCACATCGAACGTATCACCGGGATGGTCTTTGACCCAGTAGTGGAAGCCATAACAGGAGCCATTCTGATAAATGGTGCGGCCATCCGGGGAAGCGCTGCTGCTGTTTGTGGCGGCGGAGCCGAGGCCATTGTCGCAGTCACCGCTGATTGTTACGCCGGCATCTGCCGAGCAGTTGTAACCGGCGCCCGATTCTTCCGCGATGATGGCCTGCGGGGGCGCCGGTTCACCCGCATAGTCCGGCATCCATGTGAAAGTGGCGGTAATCGGGCCGCTGCAGCTAATGTCTCCCCACTGCTGCCAGGGCAGATAATTGTAGCCTCCGTAGTACCCGGCATAATTGGTGAAGTAGGGACCGGAGGAGTTCTGCCCATTCGAGGACAGTGTGAGAATGTTGCCGCCGGAATACGTCACAGCATAGTGCCCGGCGCGAGCGGATTGGACGGCAAGAAGCGTCAGGACGCCACACAGCAGGGCGCAAACACGCGACAAGCGCGGGGGGGCGAAACAGATGAGAATCGAGAACGCAGCCTTTTCATTCGGGAATAACCTACTTTGCTCACAATACAAACCGATTCAACAGCAAACAAGTGGTTTGTCGGCAGTTTGGGCGGCAAGGCCGAAACAGGAAGGAACAGGGTTATTACACGAACAAGGCTCATCAGGAAGCATTGCTGTATTTATGATAGACAAATTTCGTTTCTTTGTCAATTGGTAGAAGCATTTATTTTGCCATGAATCGCAATTAATTTAGCACTGAATTTTGGACGGAGAATGACACGGTCACGAAAGCCGAAAGCAACTTGCTTCAAAGGCGTTGTTCATTGAGCAGGCGGCAGGGTCAGGCGGAAAAGAACGAGGTCGGAGGCGGAAGCGAGCGGCTGTCCATACATGCGGGCGAGGCGCTGCGGGAAGATGTTAGCGTTGTCGGCGGGCAGGTAGGGCGGGCCATATTCGGCAAGGGGCGCGGCGGTTGGGCTGGCGATGATGTAGCCGCTGTGGTCGCGCTGCGCGTCGGCCAGAAAATGCTCCCATGTATCCAGTCGAAACCGGGTTTGATAAAACGCCTTGACGGTGTAACAGTAGGGATTGCAGTAGTACGTGTCGCCGAATCCGGCAACCAGGATACGGTCTTCGGGGCGCAGATGCGCATTGGCGTAGTTCCAAAGCGGCATGGGCGGCAGTTGATGGAGCAGGTACTGTTCGCGGGTTTCCCGTCCAAGCGCGACTCGCGCGGCTTCTCCCAACACGCGGCACAGACGAACGGACGTACCACAGGCCGTTCAAAACCGTCCACGCGCCGAACGCGGCTTGCAGCCATGCGCGGCGGCTCCACAACGATTGGGTCAGGCCGAAAAACAGCAGGGCGTGAAGGCACAAAACAGGAACCAGAAAGCGCAGGTATAGTCCCGTCGTGGCAAAGGATACCAGCGTTGGACATGCGGCCATCAGCAGCAAGCGCCGCGCGTTTTCCGTCGCTACGCGCTTCCACAGCCATAGCCCCGCACACGCATAACTCGCAATCACGCCCGCCAGCAAACCAAACCGGAACGCGGAACCCCAATGCGTATGCCCGCTGCCCCAGTTGTACAGGCGCATGTAGGTGTCAAAGGCGTGTCCGTGCGCAGCGCTCCAATCGCGGGTCGGGAACAAACCGGGAAGCAGGGGATAAACCGGATTGCCCGTCAATTTCCAGGAACGGAGCAGCCAGGGCAGGGCGGGCATGATGCCGACGCAGAGGAACCTCATTCCAGGCGTCCATTTAGGAACACCCTCCCTGAACGCTCGTTCCTCGCCAGGAGACGGGCTATTCATTTCCCCACTATTGAGCACTCCTGCTTCACTTAGAGAGAGGCTTTTTTGTTGGTTGCCCGCTTTGACCGCTCTTCTTAAATGTTCTTCGCGCCATGTCAGGAGGGCGAAGGTCAGGACGAATAATGCGCCCGTCAGTTTGAATGCAAAGCCGAAACCGGCGCATAAAGCCGAAATTATCAGCCACCCGCTGCGACCGGAACGCTGCCAGGCAAACCACGCAATCGCCGCGCATATCACTTCCAGGGCGATGCCTAAATCAATATAGGCATACGTGAACAGCGCCAGAACCGGCGCTTTGGGCAGGCCGAGCGCGAAAAAAGCCGCAGCCGCCAGCCCGACGCGACTGCTGTACAAGCGCCTGCCGAGCGCGTAAATGGCAAGCAGGGCCAGCAGCCCCAACGCGAAGTGAATCAATTTTGCGGCAGTGTCGCTCCAGGCGGCAAGGCCGAGCGCGTAAAGCATTTCCACGCCCATCGGGGAATTGGTATGCGTGAGCGTCGGCAGAAACTCCAGGCTGCCGGATTGCAGCCACAGTTTGGGCGCGCGCAAATGGTATGCCAGGCCATCGGCATCCGTGCAGGGGCACAGGGATTGGAAGAAAGTAAGGAGGAGGAGGAAGATATAAGATATAAGATATAAGATATAAGCAGGGGAGAGAGAGGAGAACGGAGAACCGGCGCGTTGCTTGAAGCCATGCCATTGGCTGCTTACCGACTTGCTGAGGGAACGGAGGACGCGCACTATGTCCCGGCTGAATAGCAGGGTCAGGAGGGCCAGAGCGATTTCAACATTGGTGGGCGTGAGGAGGGAAAGCAGGCCGAGCAGCAGCGCGACATTGGAAAGCAGGCCCAGGCCGACACCCGCGCATAGACTGCCCCGTTCAAGTCGCGTTAAGTCTTCTTCGGGCAGACGCAGGACGCGCAGCAGGCGCGAACCCATTGCCGTCGCCAGCAGGCACAGCCACAGCACAAACGGCGTATCGTACTCCAGTGGAAACGCAGAAGTAGGCACGACAAACATAGCTAGGAAGGCATTAGGCATTAGGCATTAGAGACAAGAGTTAAGATACAAGCGCATGACCTGAACACCCGAACACCGAACACCTGAACACCGAATACCGAACTGTTACCCCCGCACCGGCGTTTTGTCCATCAGGGCGCTCATGGGCACAATGGCGACGGTGCTTTCTTCGCGGGGAATGAAGAAGGTTTTGGCGTGTTTGTCGCAGGACGCGCAGATCGCGTTGGGCGCGCGCTTTTCCAGGGACAGGCGGCGGTTTTCCTGATACTGCGCGTTGTTCCAGATTTCGGTGAACGGCTGTTCCAGCAGGTTGCCGTAAGAGAAGGATTCCTTGAAGGGAGTGCAGCAGCCGAGCGTGATTTCGCCCTCGAACGACACGCGGAACTCTTCGCCCCAGAAGAACTGGCAGCCGAAGGAACCGTTTGGGTCGGACCAGGACACGTCTTCCGAAGGGAACGATTTGGAGCGAACGCCGAGTTCAGCCATGCGCTTGCGGGCCGCGCTCAGTTCGCGCTCGTAATTGGCGTGGGTGCGCCGGTTCTGAAAACCCCAATCATAAGTGGCATAGGTGACGCAGTTGAGGAAGTCTACACCGAAGTCCGCCGCCTGCTCCACGAATTGTACCAGTTCGCCTTCATTTTCATTGAGCAGGACGAAGTTCATGCCGATCATGGGCAACTGTGCCCCGGTTTCGCGCTTGGCCTTCATCAGCAGGCGAATGTTTTCGTGCAGGATGTCCAGCTTGCCGCCCCTGCGAACCCGGCGGTACGTGTCGGGCAGAGCGGCGTCAATGCTGATGTTGAGTTCCGTCAGCCCGCAGTTCATCAGCTTGTACGCTTTTTCCTCGTCAATCAGCATCCCGTTGGTGTAAATGCCGATTTTGCAATGGGGATGCTTTTTGCGCGTGTAATCCACGATTTCAAAGAATTGCGGGTGCATGAACGGTTCGCCGAAGCCGTTCAGCGACAGATTCATGACATACGGAAACTGCGCCAGCACTTTTTTGTAGTTGTCGAACGTGATGTCGCCCAATTTGTACGGCTTCAGTCCAAGCGAACGCAGGCATTGAATACAGGCCAGATTGCAGCGGTTCGTCAATTCGATTTCGATGAACGGCGGCAGGCTGTTCATCACCAGCGGGCGCTCGGCCTGTTCCTTTTGCCAGAGCCGATAATTGGCAAGCGTACGCGGACGCAGCGCGAGGCCAAAAGCATCGTTCTCTTTCAATTTCCGGTAGGTTTTCACAGCCCTTTGCAATGGGTTTGACATTGTATTCAACCTTATCCTTAAAGGGATCAGGATTCAGGATTCAGGGGTCAGGAAATTTCCTGCTCACTAATCTTTCTGCCAATATCAGCGTCAGAACCGAGTGAGATACACTCCCTACCTGACCCCTGAATCCTGAACCCTGACCTCTGACCCCTCTCACTTCGCCCGCAGCGTAAGCGGTATCTTCTCAATCGCGCGGTTGGCGATGGCTTCGGGAACCTGCACTTCGGGAGTTCCGCGCTTGCGACGCCAGGCTACAGCGGCGCGAACCGCCACGAGAGCCAGTCGGCGCGGCAGCAGATGCAGATGCGTTTTCAGCACCGCTTTTGCGCCGTATTTACGCGCCCGGTACATGCGGTACGGGATAATCAGTTCCAATCGCGCCCACAGCCGCGCTAAAGACAGGTCGCTTGCGCTCAGGAAGCGGGAGCGAACCGTCGCCTCGTAGCTGTTCCACTGCTCGTACTTCATGCCCCGTTCCAGCAGCCCCTCGGCCAGGGCGCGGTAGTACAGGGGCGTACCGGGAAACGGCGTCATTACCGTAAAGCCGGACTCGCACGGAACTTCTTTGGAATACGCGATGGTGCGGGCAACCGTGTCCCAGGACTCTTCGGGAGCGCCGATGACGAACGTGCCGTAGACATGGAGGCCCAGGCTGTCGGCAAACGCGATTTTGCGGGCGAGAATGTCGTTGATTTTGATTTTTTGCCCGATGCTTTTCAGGCACTCTTCATCCGCGGTTTCAATACCGGTTGTAATGGTCTTTACGCCCGCTTTCACCATGAGTTCAATCAGCGGGTCGTCCATGCACTCCAGGCTGCCTTCAACCGTCGCTTCCATTTTCACGCCGCGCGCAATGCACTCATTCAAAATGGCGCGCGACTGCTTGCGGTCGAAGCCGAAGTTGGGATCGCGGAACCGCCAGCGCGTGATGCCCCACGTCTTGTTGAGCCATTCCATCTCGTCTACGGGGCGCATAATGGAACTGTTGCGTATAGGTCGGCCTTCGTGCAGCATATACGGGCACATGGTACAGCCAATGGGACAGCCCCGGCTTGTGGTCACGTACACGTTTAAATCTTCGGTTTTGCCCGTCGGGCTGTAGCGTTCCAGGGGAAGCAGATGGTATGCGGGGAACGGCAAATCTTCCAAACTCTCGACCTGCACCCACTGCGCGAACTTGCCCTGCTGCGAGCCGTCGTACAGTTCTTCCCCCTTGACCGGGATGTAGGAATTGGGAACGATCACGCCGGGCTGCCGCTTCCATGCGCTGCCTTCCGCCCGCAGCATCGGCCCGATAACCGCTTCCGGCTCGCCGTATAGAAGGGCGTCGGCATTGGTTTCCCCGATCCAGTGATCCAGCGTGGTCATAATCACGGAGCCGAACAGGAAAACGCGAGTGTCGGGGAGGGCGGTCTTGATTTGGTTGGCGAACTGCAAATCCTGCGACAGGGAGGGCATGGACAGCCGTATGCCGATCCATGTTTGCTCACCCTTTTCCGCCTGCTCGCCAATGCGTTTTACCGTATGCGTAACCGCCGCATCCCCGGCAAGTCCTTCCAGCATCAGGTCGAGGATAGCGACATTCGCGCCACACTCCTCCGCCACGCCCGCCGCCAGCAGAATGTCGGGCGCGGGCAAGGGAAGCGTCACTTTTTCCAGCGGTTTGAGCTTGCGCGACACGCCCAGCCCGCCCGAAAGCGTCCGGTCATTGGTATAGCCGCGCCGCTCCGGTGGGTTGATCAGAAACAAACGGCGCGAAGATTTTGGATTTTGGATTTTGGATTTTAGATTATCCATTCCCGCCTGTGGGTTGCCGATTGTTGATTTTTGGTTTTCGCTTGTGGATGGAAGCACGATTGTCCTCTTATCCCTCACTGCTAAATCTTGTGCCTACTGCCTACTGCCTATTGCCTACCCAACGCCTGTCGGTAAATATCGGCCATGCGCTGCGCCTGCTGTTGGGGCGTAAATTGGGCTAAAACGCGCTCCCGTCCACGCCTACCTATTTCTTCGCGCCGACTGCTATCTTGCAGTAAGGCAATCAGGGCGTCAGCCAGCGCGTCGGTGTTGCGGGCTGGGGTGAGCAGACCCTCTGTGCCGTTTTCGATGATTTCGGGCAATGCGCCGGAAGCAAAGCCGACAACGGGCGTTTGCATGGCAAGCGCTTCCGTGACGACGAGGCCGAACGGCTCTTCCCAACTCGGTACGGCAAGGATGTCCAGATCGGCCATGATGCCCGGCATATCGTCATGCCAGCCCGACCAGTGAACACAATCTTCTAAATTTAATTCCGAAATTCGCTGCCTTAAACCGCGCTCGAATTCCTGACCGCCATACGGAGGCATGTCTACGGTTCTGCCGATGATCGCAAGGTGGGCGTTGGGCACGGCGGTTTTCACGAGCCGCATAGCCTCAATGAGTTCCTGATGGCCTTTCCACAGCATGATGCGGGCAACAATGCCAATCAAAGGCGTGTCGGGTTTCAGGTTCAGGCGGCTGCGCAGTTCGCCCCGCATAACGCGCAGGGGATCAAAGCGCGTTGTATCTGTCGCATTATGGCAAACCGCGACTTTGGCATCGGGCAGGCCGCCGTCCAGCATGGAACAGCGCGTGAACTGCGAAATGGCGATGATACGGGTACAATGCTTGACGGCAAGCATGGCCGCGCGGCCAATTCCATCATTCCACTTGTTATGCACGTGGACGATGCTTTTGCAGACGCCCATGCGGACGAGCGAGGTGGCAAACAGGGCGTCGCGGGGCCGGTCGGTGACATGCACAAAATCAATGCGATGCTTCCGTATATATACTGCAAGCCGCGCAAGCGAGACAGCCGCCCCTACATTGCGCAGCGCGTTTGTGGATTTGGCCGCGAGGTTTCCGCCCGAACCGGCAGTTTCGCGCCCTAAATCCAGCGCGAGTGGCTTCAAGCCGGCAACCGACTTCAAAATTTCAAGCGTTTGCGCGAAGTCTATGGCATTGCGGTTGGTGGCGACATGAACATCAATGCCCTGTGCGCCCAAGTGCTGTATCAACGAGAGGTGTACGGCGACATCTGCGCCCGCCACGCTGCGGGTATTCACAAATAAAACGCGCGGCTGTGAGTTCGACTGCGCTGCCTGCGGCGGACGGGGCACGAATCATCCTCCCGGAAGGGATAAATACATATTAACATAAATCCACGCTTTGAGCAAGGGGATTTTCCACAGTTTTGCCGAGACAATCCCTATTGTCTATATTGCAAAATTCATGCCAGTATAGAGCAAAAGGCCTAGAACAGCATAAAATTATAAAAATATTTTGAAAGTTTTGCCATTTCATTCTCAAAGGAACAACTATGGCGCAGGAAACGCCACAAATAGACGCTCCAATCTCGCATGAGCGGGTCGCAAAGAATACGCTGATTTATATTGTGGGGCAGTTGGTGAGCTGGGCCATGACGCTGCTTTCCGTGTCCATCATTCCGCGCCGGCTTGGGGAAACGGGCATGGGGCAACTGGCGATTGCCGGCACGACAGTCGGAGCGGTCGCCAACATGATGATGCTCGGCCTTGGACGGGTTCATCAGCGCGGAAATCGGGCGCAACCGGCCTGCCAGTGAGCGCATCGTGCAGGCGTTTATGGGATTGCGCCTGTGCCTGCTGCCCCTGCTCGCCCTCGTATCGCTGTCGGCGTTGGCGATTGCGCATGTATCGCCCACGATCTGGCAAATCGGCCTGATTACATTGGCGTCCGTAAGCGTAGCGTTTGTGTTCGCGCCGCTCCGGGCCGTGCTGATGGGGTGGGAAGAAGCGCGTCCGATTTCGATTTACACGTTCATCATGGGGTTGGCTCCCCTGCTTGCGATCCCGTTTCTGGCGGGCGGGCCGGTCACGTTCTCGATTATTACGTTTTTTGGCGGGCTGCCGGCAACCCTTGCGGTGGTGCTGGCGATCCGGGGTCGGGTGAAACTGCGCCCGCGCCTGGATACGGCAACGTGGCGCTTTCTGATCTGGGGCAGTTCCACGTTTCTGGTGACGGAGTTCGTAGCGCAGTTTTACGATTTAGGCTCCGTTTTCATTCTGCGCCATTTCACGGACGAAGCGGCAGTGGGCGTGTACTCGCAGGCCACCAAGCTGCTCGGCACGTTTTTGTTTCTGCCAACTGCGGTAGGCTACGCCCTGCTCCCCTCCCTGACCCGACTGGCGGACGCAAACCCGGCGACGTTTGCCCGCTTGCAGCAGCGCGTGTTCGGATTAATGGCGGTGCTGGCGATGCCGATAGCCGTTCTCGCCCTGATGCTGGCGCATCCGTTTTGCCACCTGCTGTACGGGGGCGAAAAGTTCCGCTCGCTGCCGGTCACGGTGCAGTTTTGTTCGCTGAACTTGATCCCGCTGTACATCACGATGCTGCTGTACCGGTTTTTGATCGCGCAGAAACGCAACGCCATCTGGAGCGGGTTCATGCTGGGAACCGTGCTGCTCAACGCGGGGTTGTGCTGGCTGCTGATCCCCCGGACGCTGCACAGCGCGTGGCCGCATACGGGCACGGTGGGCGCGATTGTGGCGGCGGCGATTGCGGAAACGGTGACGGCGATCTGCGCCCTGATCCTGCTGAAAGTGAACCCGCTGACGCGCGAAAACGGGCTGCGGATCGTGGGCGGGCTGGTGGCAAGCGGGGGCATGGCGGGCGCAATGTGGCTGACGCGGGACTGGTTTTTCGTGCTGCGGGGCGCGGTGGGCATGGCCGCGTTCGGCATCGTGGCGTGGAAATTGCAGGCATTGGGCGATGAGGAACAGCAGCAGCTTGCCTCCCTCCTCCGCAGCAAACTCCCCGCCCGCTTCCGCAAAGCATAGCGCTTAAAAGAAGCTCTGACGTTACGCTTTTTCAGCCTTCATCACAGGTAAGGGTATGGAGAGAAAAAGGATATGTAGAGTCATCGTCGAAATCTTGGCAATACAGCGCTTCCAGCCCGATGTCTCGTTGTGTCAAGTTGTAGGAGAGAGGCGTCGTGACCTCATGGGCGTCAAGGCGAACGGGAGGGGTGAAACATAGGACTTGCACCTCCCTTCTGAGTTAGGGTTTTAGGGTTTTAGGTTGTTAGTTGAGAGGAACTCGAACTTTCAGCCTTCGTCTCTGCACAGTAGACGTTTGTGCTATTTTTTAGACGGCTGTATGGGGCAAAGGGTTCACTTTTTCGCGTTATTTTGCTCTTTTTCCTGTGTATTTTATATCTTTGCAG
>CAWIEK010000018.1:0-19019 GCA_963835065.1 uncultured Chthonomonadaceae bacterium
TACATCCGACTCTGAGACAGAGTGGCAGGAAATGTGTAATTGGATACTTGACAGTTCAGAAGTTGTAACTCGTGCAAATGGAGGATATTTAGGAACGGAGTTACATCATCCTATATCTCAGACATTGTTCGTTGGATATGGCGGGCCGTTATTCAAAGAAGAATGGCCTCATATTCAGCGTTTTAGAGCCAGCATCGAAAAGTGCGTGAATGTGATTGGACATCATTTTGACCTTTACGCTGACCTGCTGGTGATGTTAGGGAGCATTGGCAAGAGCTTTCTGCCGGAACCGGCGTTGAGTTGGCTGGATATTACAACGGGGAAGGTTTTGGACTTAGAAGCGTTTTGGGCAAAACACAACAACGGAGCAGAAACGTCTCACCTTTTGAAACGGATGTGGGAAGAACACGAGACGTACATCCGCAACCACAAAGATAGCTCAGACAAATATTCACGTCTTGTTGATCTTCTGGTTGCAGCAGGAGTGCCGCTGGCAAGCCAGTTGCAACAGCAGTTAGAAAAGCGTCATTAGAGCCTGCGGAATACGAAGTAACAGAAGCGTTAATTACGCGCCTCTTCCTTGTGCGAGCCGAATCAATGTTGAGGAGACAAACTATGCTGAGTACGTACCGAGCCGTATTGCGGGGTGAATTTTTGGAGTGGAGCAATGAGAAACCAATCGCCTTTCAACCGGATGACCCTGTAGAAGTTCATGTGACCATTCTGGAAGAAACGTCGCTTTCGGCGCTGCCACAAGACAAGACACAGGGGCAGCGCATGGCGGACGCGCTGGAACAACTTGCCCGCCTGCAGTCCTCGTCTTTGCCCGATGACCCCTTGACATGGGAGCGCGAAACGCGGGCAGACCGCGCGCTTCCGGGATGGGAGGCGTGATGCTTATTCCTGAAATGTCCGTTATTCCTGAACAAGAATATGCTCAATTATAAGAATATCCAGTAGGTTTCAGATAAAAGCCATCAGTAAAAGGCAGAGTAAAAGTATGGCAATTCCAAAGCATGGCTCAAGAAACATTGTTTCAGTGGGTTGACCCGCCTGATTGTGGAGGCGTGGAGAGATCATGTAAGGGGTCCACTGCGGTAAAGGCGCGTGGCTTCACGACCGTGCCGGGAAGTGTGATCACGAAAGGATTGTTAAAGTCATCGTGGGGCGCAAATTGCAAGGTGTACGTGCCCGGAATGAGCGACAGCGTGTAGTGCCCTGTTGCATCGGTTATTGCGCTTGCCACAATATGGTCGCCACAGGCAGGGCCTTCTACGAAGCCGTCTCTGATGTGGATGCAGTAGTTCGCGGTTGCCACGATGCTGCCATCCGCATACGCCGTCATGGAGCCGTCCGCGTTCTTGACGTAGGCTGTGCCGCGTATGCCCTGCCTGCCATCTCCCGTGTAGTTGGGGTTGCTGTCGCCGCTGCCGCATCCGCCGAGCAGCGCGCCGACAAGCAGCAGAAGTAAAACGCGCAGGCAAACGCGCTGAGTGGAAAAGATTATCGAGTTAAACAAGGCAAAGCCCCTCCTGAGCAGGATGCTCTGAAAGTAAGATAGAGTGTTTGCGAAGTTGAGGGGGGCGCAACAGGCGCTATGCACTATTCCATAGCGCAACCGTATTCTCCTGCTCAATGGTGGATGAAATAAAAGAGTAATGCTTGTCAGGAGGTGTGATATGGCGATACCGAAGCGGGGTTCAAGAAACATTGTTGTGAATGGCGAATCCTATCGCTGGTACATGCGCCGCCGGCCTACTTACAGTCAGGGGCTGTGCGAAGAGATAGGAGTTTCGCCATAGAACATGCGGATGTGAAAGGCAGCGTGCTGATAGCTGAACTGTCGCAGTAACATCCCGGCAATTGGCGGGGCGCTGAAACGTACCCCGTTGTTCCGGCAAATGTCGCGCGTACATCCAAACGGCATTAGCGCGTGGATGGAAGCCTACGCGACCGGGAAAAACGTTTGTGCTGGATATGACGGCAGACGAGTGAGAAAGGCGTTCCCCGCCATGCTGGAGCCGATTTGCCGCGACGTTTTTGAGGGCGATGTTCTGCGCTTGCAAGTGCTGGATCGCAGCCTGGCGCGTACCGTCACGCACCCCGAACCCTACGCCGTGATTTCTATCGGGGAACCGCAAATCAAGCCGGCTCTACTTGCGGATTCGCCACATTGCAGGGCCATTCTGCGCCTGCACTTTTCCGATGTTGCCTCCGACCTGCCCCGCCTGCGCTTTGTCACCCATGTTGCGCCGTTTACGCTTGACATGGCGCGGCAGATTGCCGATTTTACGCGCGAACAAATCCAAAACGATGTGCGCTTGCTGGTAGTACATTGCGAAGCGGGCATGTCGCGCTCGGCGGGTGTGGCAACTGCTCTCAGCCAATTCTATAACCACGACGAAACACACTTTCTCGTCCATTATCGCCCTAATGCCCACGTTCGCCGCCTGCTTCTGGAAGTTCTGCGCGATCCTCAACAGCCGCAGATTTGACAGCAGCAATAAGGCTATTGCCTGCTTTCCAAACAGCGACTCTGGATTTTGGGAAATAGAAGGACAGAATCATGGGCAGCGTTGTGAAAATAAAAGCAAGACAGTCGGAACGCCTGCAAAAGATTGCCTCCGAAAAAGACGGTAAATATAATAGAGGACCGTTGAAATTTAGTAAATCCTAAAGGAATCATTACTGAAGACGCTGAATAATACCTGCACACCCATGTATTTATCCAGCTAAGAGAGGATACACAAATGCTAATCAATGGCATCCAGGTAAATGAAGCGCACTTGATTGAAACACTCGATCAGATCATTCCCAACTTCTTTAGTGAAGAGGAGGAAGTAGATAGTTGGGAATTAGCTGGGGCGGATACGGTTACGAATCTGCTGGGAACCGGACAGCCTCAAGGTGATATGAAGCCTATAAGCCAGGCACCCCACTTCATAGACCCCGCCTCAGCATTAGTTTGGATTGGCGTGGTGAACGCCTGTGTCAACGTCCTGTTTAACATTGCCAAGAAGGTCAAAGAATACGGCAATAAAAAAAGCCAGGACATCAACAACTTGAAGGAGAAGCCGAAGAAAGTTGTTTTGACAGGCGAATTGAAGCAGGCATTGGCAGAAGAACTGAAAAAAACAAAAGTTCCCCAGGATAAAATCGCCGCGTTGACTAGTCAGTTAGCTTCGTCTATCGCACAATCAATGGGTCTCGACGAAAACGACGAAATAGAGGATGAAGCGGGCGATGAACAATAAGGAGAGGAGCCACCTGAGACGAGCCTACGAGCAAACCACCAGATTTAATCAGTTCAAGCTGATTATAGTCTCTTTGTTGCTTATCGTCTATAGCTTCCTGCTTGTTGTTGTCATACCAATTCAAACGTATTACGTCCTAATCAAACGTTCCGATAGTGTCACAACTGCTCTCCAATCTCAGGCGATAGAAGCGATGCAGAGCTTTGTGCAAAACTTACCAGATGAGATGAGTGTTCCCAACATTAGTTCAGAGCAAGCCACTCTTCAAATAAACTCTACTGTCTATCAGGTCCAGTTATGGGTTGGCATTGCGGCGGTAATGCATACTTTGATCTGGATGTACTGGTTTGTGCGTTTAATAAAACATCTAAACGAATTCACAGATCGCTCACTGCGTAAACAAATCTATCCTTACCCTGAAGCAAAAGCAAAGACAATTCAAGCAAGAGTAGACAAGATATGCGCAGACATGAACATATCTGCGCCTATACATCTATGCTTGACGATTTTGCCTATGTCTCCCTGCATCCTATCAAGTAGAGGAAAGTTCTATCTGGTTCTGCCCACGACGATTCGTTCGCTGGAAAAAAAATATCCTGCTATGCTGAATGCTATTTTGGCGCATGAACTAGCACATGTTCTACACAAAGATGCGTCAGTGGGCAGGTTCATCAGAATTGTTCTTGCAGTTACAAATACCGCTTGGATGTATAGCTTTCTTACCACATACATTTGGATGCTTGGCAGTTACCTGTTCAATACTCACTTAGGGGCTGATTTTCGGGTACATGCGGGGGTTATTCTATGGCTGTTCAGATACGTTGCGCTTGCATTCATTGTAGCCTACGCAACTGAATTTTGGAATATAGTGTTCCTCTGGGTAGGAATGACGCTCTTTAGAAGGGCGTTGTATGGCTCCGAATATTTAGCGGATAAAGCGGCAGTTCTGCTTGGTGGAGCTGGGACAGATCTTGCGGATGCACTTGATCAGCTTCATCCTCACAATAAGGGTACGTCACACCCCGACGGTTTCAGTGAAACGCACCCACCTTCAACAAAACGAAAGCAACGCATTCACCAGTTACAACAGCGTTTGACCCATATTCATTCCGACTGAGCGTTATGAGTGTTGGTAGAAGTGTCCGGCGTAATGCTGTCTCCAGTAGGGGCATCTCCTTGTGGCGTAACGGGAGACGTCTCCTGTGTCGTTTTGGAGTCGAATAACCAGACTTGAATGGAGATAAGCAAACATCCTAGAACAGTGCCCGCAATTGATATCAACAGGGACATAAAAGCAGACCAACTCCCTATCTTTATAGATTGCCAAATAGTCATTCCGACCCAAAGAAGTCCGCAAGTAATTACGCCACCAATTAATTGTATAAAATCTGTATCTGAAGTGTAAGCTATCATACCGCACACGAAAATAAACACATAGAGAGAAGCTATAGATAACAGAAGCATCATAATCCCGCCGAAGTAACGCGAGAAGCGAAATGTTCCGGCCAAAAGACAGGCAATTAAGCATAGCATAATAGTTTGTTGCGCTGATCCCAACCACATAGCTAATTTTAACATTCCCTCTTGGTTTTTTCTTATGTGCCAAAGATATAAGGCTATAAGGATCAGGGGGAGGCGGACAATTGTTGTTACAGATGGCAGATTGAACTTTCCTGTATTTTTCGAAGATGTATCGTTTTCCGACATTGTTTATTCACCATTTCAAGTCACTAATTAACCCAAGTTGCTACCTTAAACCGTGTTTGAGATAGCGGCGTACCAAAAGTGGCAATTTGCACCTAAATCGTCGAGATTGAGAAAGCAAGGTAGCAACTTAGGTTAATTACCTGTTTAAGAACAATTTCCGGTTCTTGCAACAACCTTAGCCTCGAAGAACCGGAGGTTAATTTTAAACAGGTACTAACCGCATTCATAATTCCTTCACGTACTCCACCAAATCTTTAAGCTGTTCCGGGGTCAGGCTGTCGGCGTTGCCGTGCAGGTGTCCGGGGTTGTATTTGGTAAAGATTTCTTCCAGCGTTTGGGCGCGGCCATCGTGCAGGTAGGGCGCGCTGGCATACGCTCCGACTAGATGCGGCACGTCAATGGTTACATCTTTGGGCGTGGTTCCGATGTTTTCCCGCTTTCGTGTGCCGCCGCTCATCACGCCGACGTGACAGTTGACGCAGCCGCCCTGACCGGTAAACAAATTCTTGCCGCGCAGGGCCGAAGCCGTCATTGTGCCGTCCGAGTTGCGGTACGGGTTGGCGGGCAGGGGCGTTTCGTTCACCAGGTCCCACAGCGCGTGTACTTCCGGGTGCTGCAATTTGCGCGTTTTCAGCAGCCCGCCCACCTCGTCATGCACGAACACCTCAAAATCATCCTCGCGTCCGCCCCAGCCATACGGCGACGTCATCAGCAGCAGCCCGCGCAGGTCTTTGGTGTTACGCGCGTCCATGCCGTCCTTGACGTGGGCAAACTTCCACGATAGTCCGTCCGTGCCGCCGTTGGGGTGGCAGCTTTCACAGGAAAAAAACTGCCCGTGCGAAACGTGCGCGCTGGAAAAGAAGAAACGGCCTTTTAAGCGGCGATTGGGCGAAGGGAATGGCGCGTCCAATGTCACCACGCGCATTGTTTGTAACCCGGCAGCCGCCTTCTCCAAGCCTACCAATGCTGTGCCTGCCTGCGGCGCTTCCTTCAGCGCTTTGTCCGCTCCGCCCTGTGCTTTATCCGCTCCATTCAGCGCTGCGCCCGTTCCTCCCGGCGCATTGCCCGCTTTCTCTGCGACACCCACCCTTGCGTTCGCCCCGTTTTGTAAATCGGCGGAGGAAAGAACCGTCAGCGAGTTGCCTAAATGATTGGCGATCCACACGTCGCCACTGTGCGGGCGCAATGTCAGAGCGCGCGGATTACAGCCAACCGAAATACGCCGCATTTCCGCCCCCACCGCGATAATCGGCAAGTCCGCGTCAATCGCGCCCCCATCACTCCTGAAAATAGATTTCGCCTTCGCCCCTTCTTCCTTCTTAATTTCCCCTCTATTCCCTGTTCCCTGTTCCCTGTTCCCTATGAGCGGCACAACCGCCGCCTCATGCGTTCCGCTCAACGTGACGTAAGCCGTTTCGCCCCTTTCATCCAGGGCAAGCCCGCACGGATCAGCCGCGCCATAATCCGCGCCATCCAGCACCAACATTCTTTCTATGCCCGGTTCTTTTCCCTTTTCCCTTTTCCCTTTTTCCTCTTCCCTGACCCCTATTGTAGCTTCGCATAGCACGTTCGACCAGAGCGTTTCCGGGCGGGTAGTGGACAGTTCGTTGTGAGGCTGCTGGCCTGTGACCCAGATATGCGCGCCGTCCGGGGTGAAAGCCATGCCGCGCAGGTTGATGGCGGGCAAAGCGATACGCCGGCGTTCCACGTTCGTGTCCGTGTCAATCAGGCTCAGGCTGCCGCCGAGAGAGTTGGCGCAGACAAGGGTTTTGCCGTCCGGGGCAAGGGCGAGAACGCGCGGGCCATGCCCGACGGGAATACGCCGCGTGATTTTGCCGCCCGCAATGTCAATCACGGCAACCTGATCCAGTTGGCTCACGCTGACCCAGGCGCGTCCGTCCGGGGTCACGGCCACGCCCGCCGGTTCACCCAACAAGGGAATTTTGGTACGCAGGGAGCGCTTGTCTATATCCACGATACCCACGCTGCCGGAGAAAGTATTGGCGACGACAAGCGCGTGTCCGTCCGGCGAGGCGGCAAGGGCGCAGGGCTGCTGCCCGCCGCTCGGCAAATGCGCAACGGTTCGGCCACTGTCGCAGTCCACAAGCGCGATGTCGTTTTCGTCCTGTTCCGCCACCCAAAGCTGTTTTCCATCCCCGCGAAACAGCAGCGCGGACGGGCCGCGCGTCCCGCCCGGAGACGGCAAGGGCAGAAGCGTGGGGGACTGTCCAAGCGTACTGCTCCACAGCAGAAGCAGGCCGGGAAAGAGCAGCGCGGCGGAAAGGCGGGCGTGTTGCGAGAACATAATCGAGTCTTTCTCCTCGGCAGGACAAAACAAAAGGCGGTGGAACAAAAGAAAGCCAGATTTGGATGAAAATAAAGGAAAAGGATACAACAAAGACGAAAAATCCGTCAATACGTTACGCGAGAAATGCCGTCTATCCCTGCAACCGCCTGTTAATCGGAAAAATAAAGGCACGGCATAGCAGTCTTACTGAAACGAGCAGAGAAATTGTTCCGTAAGAGAAGACACGAAGCAAAGGTTTTAGCATCCCGCCCGCGCGTCTTTTTACTTGTTCCACCCGCCTTATTCGCTTCTTGTTTCGTTCCAGGTGTCGCTTCTGGAGGAGTTGCCCCATGCACAAACGCAAATTCACGTCCACCCGGTTCACGTCCCGCACTGTGACCGCAGCCCTGCTTGCCGCTTCCGCGCCCGCCCTGTTGTCGCTGTCGGCCCAGGCAAGTCCCGCCGAAGGTCGCAGCGGCAGGCAATCCGCGTCCCATCGCGCTATGTCTGCCATGTTTCGCTCCGCCCCCGCGGTCCAGCCGTCTCTTAAAGGGGAGCCGATGCGCGTAGGCGGGCGCGTAACACTGACAAACGGCAAGCCGGCGGCAAACGCCCTAGTCTACATCACCTGTTGACAAAACAATGGCAAGCAGCCGTTCCAGAAGTGCGTGACCGACGCGAACGGCAATTTTACCGCTACGCTCCTCACGATGGGAACCGGCGATACCCGCCATCAGTCGGCGCTGACCGTGACCGCGCTGCTGCCGGGTCAAGGCATCGCGTGGACACAGACCGCAAATGCCGCAGCCGCTTTGACCAATGTGCAATTGACCCTGCTTCCGATGGCGACGCTGGAAGGACGCCTGGTACATGCGGACGGTACGCCCGCCGCCAACGAGGAAGTGTACGTCCATTCCCTGTCGCCGCGCCAATGGGCGCGTAACGGCAGTCATGCGGCTGCTACGAAGAATGGCAAAGCGGTTTCACGCCTGATGGCGGGGCAGCAGGGCAACAACATCATGCTGCTGCCCCTCCTGCCTGCCGATGCGCTTGCAACGCTGTTTCGCGCCAAAACGGACGCAAGCGGCAAGTTCACGCTTTTGGGCGTCCCGCAGGCGACCACTATCGCGCTCAAACCCGCCGGCAAACTCGCAATGGCGTCCGGCAGCGTCAACTCGTTTGTGGTTGAGGAGCGGGAACGGCAAAGCGCGGGCGTGTTTGTGGCGACTGCCACCGCCCGCGTCAAGGTGCGCGTCACGAACCCAATCACCCGTCAGCCCGTACGGCAAGCGTTCGTTTCCATTGCCAACGTGGACATGATGCAGAACATAGCGATGCAGCAGCAGCTTGGCGGCCATAATGGCCGGGGCTTCAAGACGGACGCAAAAGGGGAAATGACCTCGCCCGAACTGCTGCCCGGCGATTACATCGTCAACGTGTCCGGCTGCTTGAAGAAAGTGCATGTGGAACCGGGGCAGGCGATTGCGCCCATAGAAATCGCCGTTCGCCAGGGGCTACTGCAGGGACGGCTGCTGGATAACAGCGGCAAGCCGGTTGCCAATACGGAAGTGCGAATCGCAACCGCCGTCAATGGCGGCGGGATGTTTGGGTTCACGGGCAACGGCTTTGATGGCGGCTTCAGTAACCCTGTGTTCGACCAGCCCACGTTTTTCATGGACGGCGGTAGCACGGCTGTCGTGTCCAATGGCGCGGGCAACAGTTTCTTTACGGATGCCCTGCCTTCCATCACCACGCGCACCGGCCCGGACGGACGGTTCGCTTGTCCCAACATTCCCTGGGGCAGCCCGCAGGTGCGGATTTGGGCGACGAAGGGCAACGACCTTGCCGAATGGAGCGGGCCTGCCAATCAAATCAGCGCCGGCTTCACCTTGAAGATGCGCCGCAACGCGCTGGTCACGGTTTCCGGCAAGCTAATAGACCCCGACCATCGCCCGCTAACCAATGTAACGTGCAAGGCGCTGCATTGGCTGGCGACGCCCCGCTTTACATGGTTCAGCACGGCCCGCGACGTGAAAACGGATGATGAAGGCAATTTCACCGTAGACGGGCTGGAGCGCGGCGAATCATTTTCGCTGATTACCTTCGGCCAGCAGCAGCAGTTTAGAAACAATGTTATCATGGCGGAAGATGGTTCCGTCACAATGAACACCGCGCCCGCCTCCGGCGCGGGGAACGCCGCGCCCGCCATCCTGCAGGCCGGCGGCGTTCAATTCGCGCTGCAAACCCTGAGCGGCAAGCGGGATTTGGCGCAGCAGATGGCCGCCATTCACCCGGATTTTGAATCGCCCCGCTTCCTGACGTGCGCGGCGGGCGACGGACAGAACCTGGGCGACGTGATGGTGCATCCGCAGGAAACGCCCGACCAGGTGCTGCAAAGTTATGGCGGCTCGTTCGGCGATCCCAACCCGCTGCCCGGCGTTGTCACTGCCCCCGCGCCCGGTGAAGTGCAGTCCGCCAAAGCTGCGCTGGCCCGCTATGAAAGCGCGATGCAGGCCGGTGACATCAACGCGCTGGCCGAACTCACATCCCGCGTTTCGCTAGGCTGGTCGCCCACGCGCCGGAAGTTCCTGCAGCAAGTGAGTCTAAGTGGCAGGTCTAACACCAGCAACACGCCGGACACGCTGGCGCTGAAGTTCGTGCCGCGCCGCGCCATTTCCACCCTGCTGCAAATGGCCTCCCCGGAAGCGGGCGTAGGACGACTCGCAGCCGAAGCGGACGCCGACCACAACTGGGTGTTTCTGACGCAGCAGGCGTCCAATAAAAACGTGATGCTGGCGGGTATCCTGCACCGCGAAGAGGGGCAATGGCGCGTCGTTTCCAATCCCTTCTTCAACAGAGCCGAAGGCTTGCAAATGATGGACGGCAATGCACTCGGAATTGGATCGAACAAGTGGAAGCTGGCTGCCAACCCCCTGACGCCCGCCCTGCAGGAAAGCGCGCAGCAGATGGGCGAACGGTACTTGCAGGCATGGCGCGGCGCGGATCGGGATCAGATGCGGCGTCTCACAGCGTCCTCGGCGTCCCTGCCGACCCAAAACCTCGCGCAGTTCCGGCATGCGCTCGAACGCCGCGCGGACGATGGCGTGTGCCCGCTGGCAACGGACGAGAAGATCGTTTTGGAACCTGTCAGCAACCTCACGCTGTGGGATCAGGACTGGCTCAAGCACCTTGCCGGTTTCAACAATGGACAGTTCAACGTTGAACAAACGCAGTTGGGACTTTCCCGAACGGTTGGCGATGACACTTCGGCGCTTGCCGCGCTCATGGAAGACAAGCTACCGCCGGAGAAACTCGCGCCCGGCAACGACACGGCCTTCTTGCGCTACACGGCGCAGGGGCGGAACTTCCTGATGGTTCTAACCCGCCACAACCACCAATGGCAGATGCTGGAACCGGCGCTTCCCCTGTGAGAAATGGCTAACAGGGGTTCGTAAATGTATAACTTCCCGTTTGCATAGGTTGGTATTCCTATCGTTTCGGGAAGTTATACATTTGCGGGACTAAGCGCCCGCGCGTCGAAAATTCGTAGATTTTCGAGGTAGCATAGCATAACAAATCTCGCTTGCGCGCTACCGAAGCATGGACAGTACAATCCCAACAATCTTTTCCACATCCGCGAGGAAGTAAATGTCACTGTCTGCCGTTGCATCGGTTCCCTCAAGGCGCAGAAACTTCCACTCCGTTCCCGAAGTCACAACACCATAGAGCGTTGGGATAGAATGCCCCTGCGCCGCGTTGAACATCTGCGCCGCAACCAGTTCGGCGAGACACTGCGGAATGCCCGCATTGATGTCCTCTTTCTTCGCCTCGACAACAGAGACAATGGGAGCGAGAATATAGGGAGTGTGCGGAGAAAGAGTAAACAGATAGTCACAGAAGCCCGCCAATCCCCGCTTTTTATCCATGTTGAACTCGATGCCGGAGAACAGCGTGGCGCGATCCTGTGCCTGTTCGTAAACTTCCGTCAGGATGGGGGCAATAAAATATTCGGAACGGGCTTTTTCGCTTCCGCTTCGTAATGCGGTTTCGCGATTTCTTGCCAGTATCTGGCGCAGCAGATCGGAGACAGGAACAGGCGGAATGCCGGCGAACAGCCCTGATCTATCCGTGATTGCCAACTGATAATCCTGCCGCAGTTGGTTCATCGTGAATTTATTGTATGCCATCTGGCGAGTTCCTCAACAACAGATTTTCTACAGATTTCCTTGAGTATACCCTGTTAATGGAAGGCAAGAGGACAACCCCCGCCGGACAGCCTGCGCCCCGTCCACTGCCTCGCGCCCTGCCGAGCCAATACCGTTTCGCCAACTCACACATGAAAAAAGCGTCGGCCCCGCTCGGCCTATGCGCTCCTGCTTTCCACTGCCGCCAGGAGAACGGGTATAATCGAAGCAATCTATCCGGGAGGAGTTCGTCACATGGCATACAACAAATTCACAATGCAGAAATTGCAGCGAGATTACGGAATTGTCGAAACGGTGCAGGATGCCCTTTTCTCTCACGTCCCACCCGCTCCCATTTCCGACTGGTTGCGTGATGCCCTCAAACGCCAAACCGATTTCGCTCTGCGTAGCGGAAGCGAGAAAGCCCGATCCGAATATCTCATCGCCCCAATTCTTTTGGAGATTTACGAGCAGTCGCAGGATCGGGCGAGTCTGTTTTCGGGCGTCGAGTTCAAGGTAGACGAGAAGCGTGGATTGGCGGGATTCTGCGACTTTATTTTCACCCTTGCACCGCACAAAATTTCTATCCAAGCCCCGATTATCTCTGTCGTCGAAGCAAAGAAAGAAGACATTCTGAAGGGTATCCCACAATGCCTCGCCGAACTCGTTGCCGCGCAAATCTACAATTCTGCTGAAGGACGCGCCATTCCCACACTCTATGGCGTCGTCACGACGGGCGACATCTGGAAGTTTCTGTGCCTACAGGGAACTGCCGCAACAGTGGACAGCGACCTATATTATCTCACTGATGTTGAAAAGATCGTCGGCATTATCCTCTCCATGCTCCACTAACGCCCAACTCGCTGGACAACCCGCGACTCGCCTATGGCATCGCGCCCTGCCGAACCAAAACCGTTTCGCCAACTGATATGCAAAAAAGCGTCTACCGCTTTATGCCTCTCTCGCTGCTGTGGTATAATGAGCCAAAGGAGGCGCAAGTCATGTATCAAATCACACTCGATGAAGCCACCGAACGCTTGCCGGAATTGGTACGCGAACTCAAACAAGGCGATGAGATTATTCTGATGGAAAACGAAATGCCTCTGGCACGTCTTCTGCCGCTGGAACCGCAACTGCCACGCCCGCAAGCACAACGCGGCAGCCACAAAGGAGAAATCCTGTACATGGCTCCCGACTTTGACGCCACACCGGAAGGTTTCGAGGATTATCTGTGATGCCGCTCATCCTTGACAGCCATTCCCTGCTCTGGTTCGCCGATGACGATCCGCAGTTACCCGCTTCCGCCAAACTCCTCATCGAAGACCCCAACAACACCAAATACGTCAGCCTGATGAGCATTTGGGAAATCGCCATCAAATCGGCAAGCGGCAAACTCAAGTTGAAACGGGAAGCAGGCGTTTATCTTGCCGATGTCATGGCAAAGAACGGCTTCCTCCTGCTGAATCCAACCTACGACCATGCCATTCTTGCGGCCAGTTTGCCCCTGCACCACAAAGATCCCTTTGACCGTTTCCTCATCGCCCAGAGTTTGCATGAGAACATGGCAATCATCAGCGCAGACGAGATTTTCGACGCTTACAGCGTAGCGCGCATCTGGTAGCTACACCGCCCCACCCGCAGCCGAACGCCCGCGCCCCGCCCACCGCCTCGCGCTCTGCCGAACCAAAACCGTTTCGCCAACTCACACATGAGAAAGCGTCGGCCCCGCTCGTGACTCGGGCAGACGCTTTTCTCGTTTGGAGGTTGTTAGGCAAAATTATGCCTTACGCCTTGATGAGACGCTACTCCTTCGCTCCTGCCTTCTTGAGTTTTTGTACCAATGACGTATCTTTGTTGCGTGTAGCGAGTTTCAGGGCTGTCATACCACTGCTCGCTTTGAGATTCACAAACTATATCCGGCCCGATATGTGGGCTTGATAATGGACGCGACGTTTCCGGCGTTTTTAGCGCGGAGATGCTTGGCGTCCCATTCCACTTTGGGACCCTTGCCCGTGTCGGCGGGCCACACGGCGAGGTTGCCGAGCAGGATGGTTTCGGCTAATGGCCCCGCGTAATTGGGGAAGTTGGACATGGCCGGTTCCGCGTTGTTGGTGCGGATGGCGCGAATAAATTCCTCCCAGTGTCCGGGCGAAACGGGGAACGGCACATCGCCCACGTCCGAACCGCCTATGAAATGTCCGCCCGCGCCGCCGTCACCCGGCGAGTACAATTTGCCCTTTGATCCCACGAACAGCGATCCGCTTTCCGGCAGTTTGCCCTCGTTCAGCAGGTCGGCAAAACCCGCGTCCTGAAACAAGTCTATGGACGGACGGTTGCCGCCATCATACCACGTCAGCGTGACGGGCGCGCGATCTCCCAATGTGCCGAACTCATACACAATGCGGGACGCTTTGGGGTAACTGTCCTTGTTGTGCGTGGATGTTTCGGCCTGTACGCTGAGAGGGTCGCGCAGGTTCAGCGCCATGAAGGGCAGGTTTACGTCGTGGCAAGCCATATCCCCCAACGCGCCCGTGCCGAAGTCCCACCAGCCGCGCCACTTGAAATCATGGTAGTTGTCGCCATACGGCCGCATTTTAGCCGGGCCGATCCACAAATCCCAATCCAAATTGGCGGGAACGGGCTTGTCCGCGCTCCGCGCCACGCCCTGCGGCCAGATGGGGCGGTTGGTCCAGACGTGGACTTCCGTGACCGTTCCGATAGCGCCCGCGCGCACTTTGTAGGCGTTGCGGCGCATGCTGCTTTCGGCTGTGCCCTGATTGCCCATTTGCGTGGCGACTTTCATTTTGCGCGCCAGTTCGGACAGGTAGCGGACTTCATAGATGGAATGCGCGAGTGGTTTCTGACAGTACACGGCTTTGCCCAGGTGCATTGCCATGGCCGCTGCGGGCGCGTGGGAATGGTCGGGGATGCTGACGGTCACGGCGTCTATCTGCTTGTGCATGTCGTCAAGCATTTTGCGCCAGTCCTGATACGGTTTGGCGTTGGGATATTTGGCTGCCGCCCTGTTGAGCGTGTTGGAATCCACGTCACAGATAGCGACCACGTTGCCGTGCGTATTGGCGTCCGCCGTGTCGCTGTCGCCCTTGCCGCCCACGCCGATGCAGGCGATGCCGATCTGGTTGTTGGGCGATTTGTTTTCCGGCTTGCCTTCCTGTCCCCAGGCGCGCTGTCCCACCCACACGCTGAACCCGCCGACAAGGGCGCTTTGCAGCAATTCACGCCGATTGGCTTTGATACTCATGATGATTTCTCCAGAGGTTTTTAAGCAGCAACCGGTAAAGAATTTAGATGGTATATACCGGTTGCTGTGGGCGTATTTAGGCCACAGTATACTCGTTTGTCGCAGATACGGCTTGTTTGTTACGCCATGATGCAGTCGTCTGGCAGTGTTGTTCGACAAGAACAGGCAAATTCCTCTATATTTCCTATGTGAAATCACTTTGGCTCTATTTCGTAAGGGTAAAGCGGTTTCTGAATTCGTACTTTGCCGAACGGTCTGTTCGGTACTCCTCCTGTAGTGTCAATTTTCCCGGCTGCAGGGAAATGCGCAGCCGAACCTCGCGGTCATGCGCCACATCCGTTCCCTGAAAAGCGAACTCGCCATCAGGCAGCCGCGTCAATACGCCGTCGCCGCCCAGGTTATGTGAACTCTGCGGCCCGCCGTTTTCAATGGCAAACCGACCGGTATTCGGATTGCGCGTGAAGGTCGTGACGTCAACATTAGATGTACCCGTGTAGGTAGCCGTTAATTCAAGCCTGTCGCCCTGATTCTGGCTGCGGATAACCACGCTTGTCGGATACGTGGAATGGACTTGCGTTTTGTCGTCCGCGTATTCAAGGCTGCCCCGCCACGTTCCGGCCAGTGTGCTGAACAGGCGGCGCTGCTCGGTTTGAATTACAGATTGCCGACTGAAAATGTAATAGTTTGCCGCGCCGCCCAACAGTAAAAGCCCTGTTACAGTTCCGATGAGCAGACGCGCAATCAGTTTCCGCGCAGGCTGCCTTGCCGCCTGACGCGCGATATTTGTCACCACATTTGACGCGGAAGGAGTGGCGTTATATACTCCTACTCGCGCCGCCATTTCGTACACGCCTGCCGGAATTGCCTGCGCGGACTGCTTATCCAGCAGAAGCGTAAGCGCCCCGACAGTCACGGCGATGCCTGCTTTCGCCAGGTGCAGGCGCATCTTTTCCAGAGCGCGGGCAACGCGCATACGCGCCGTGTTTTCCGAAACGCCGAAACACGCGCCGACTTCGGCCAGGCTCTTCTCCTGCATAAAACGCAGCAGAATCGCTTCGCGGTCTGCAGGCTTGAGATGCTCCAGCGCGTCATTCAGGCGCGGCTCTATGGTTTCCCAACTTGCGTTGCCACCATTTTGCGGAGGAGTTTCGCGCGCCGCCTGAAGTTCTTTCATCTGCCTCCTGCGCTCCTGTTTCATCAGGTTTCGAGCGACATAGCGGGCGGCAGTGAAAAGCCAGCCGGCAAGCGTTTCGCAGCGTTTCAACGCGCCCGCCTTTTGGCTCAACAGCAGAAACACTCCCTGTGTGGCGTCTTCGGCCAGCGTTCGATCCTGTGTTTCGCGCAGGCAGGTGGAGTAAACCAGGCGCGCGTAGCGGCGGGCTAATTCCGCAAACGCGGCTTCCGAACCGGCGTCCGCGTAAAGCCGCGCCAACTCGCCGTCCGGCTTGCCTTTCAATGCTTCCGGCGTAAATGTTTGTGCTTGTGCCTGCATGTTTGCGTTATTTTGTTTCATGGACGGGAATGATGGCGCAGCCGATGGCCTTGCCGGTCTTTACCCCAACCGGATTGCCTGCCGCGAGTTCGTGAAGCGCCTGCCGCAAGTAGGATTTCTGGACGCGCTTTGCCGTCACATTGTCGTCAAAACCGCCTATGTACCGCAGTTTGCCTTCACGGTCAAGGACGGCAAAGGTCAGGGACTGCTTGATTTGAAAACAATCCGCTAACGCGCCGGTGGCATCATCCACGAAGGTCATTTTGAGATAACTCGCTTCGGCGAGCGAGATCGGCGCATTGGGTTTTTCCCGCCGTCCACAGCGCACCCCAAGAAACGCAAACCCCTTGCCCTCGAACTCCTGCTGAAGCTGCTGCAGGCGCTGCTTGTAAAAATAAGTGACGCCGCACTGTTCGCTAAAAAAGAACAGTACGCGCGTCTTGTCCCGTTGCCAATCCGAAAGCGCCAAAACGTGTTGGCTGTGATCGGCGCGTATCTCCGGCAGCGTCGTGTTGAGTGTCACGGGTTGATCCAACTGCGCGAGCGAAATGTGGCCTGCTTGTTGTGGCGTGTCTTGCTGTGCAGCGCCTTGTTGTGGAATGTTTTGTTGGAAAGCGGCTTGTGTTTTCTGATCCGGTTCATACCGGATGCCGACAACGGCAACCCGCACCTCGATTTTATCCCCAACCAGATTTTCCGGGATGCCTTCGCTGATGCCGTATTGGGTACGGCTGACCTCGAAATGGGTACGCAGCACGAGCAGATCGCCCTTGTACTTTCCATTGGTGCGCTCCTCGGCTTTGTCGGGAAAGTAGTTCGCCGTCACGGGAACTGTAAGGGAAACCGTCACGCCCCGGCAGGTGAAATCCGCCTGCACATCTGCCTTGAACAGATTAGGGGAGGGCTGCGTCACGTTCAGCACCTTGCGCAAGGTGAAAAATATCTGCGGGTACTTGGCGCCGTTCAGCGCATAACCACGCGCCGTCGCCGTATACCCCTCGTTGGCGAACTGAACGCTGGACACATCTACGGCGATTTTGCCCGTCGTTGCCATCGGGTTCTTCGGGTCGAACTGCACGTTCCCGGAGATGCCCTTTGCCCAGCCGACAATCGGCTCCAGCATAGAGTCGATAGTCAGGCTGACGGCGCTGATTTCTTTCGGGTCTTTGAAATCAAACGTGGACGTGTCGGCTTCGCTTCGGTCACAGGCAAACAGCATGGCAATCACCCCCATCATCCGCATCATTTTCAGAAACATTCTGTCTCCCCATTGTGTGAAATAACCGCGTCCCGCATGAGAACGTGGAGAAAGCGGCACGAAAAATTTATAAAAGAAGTCTTCACAGAGGAAATGTACGCCCACGCGCCAAACCGCACAAAACAAGGAGAAAAGTTTATGAATTTTTTGCGGCTGTATGCAGGAGACGTTGACAACGCGAAATTACTTCGAGGGGAGGAAGAAACTGACGAGGAGCGCAACGGACAACACAATAAGCACAACGGTTGTTGTCCACGCGATTACGTTGTAAACGCGGCTGTTGGCGTGTTCGCCCATCAGCCGCTTGTTGTTGATGAGGCGGAGCATCAAAATCAGAATAATAGGCAGCAGGACGCCGCCAACGATGTTCGGGAGGATAATGAGGAAGGCGAGATTGTTGCCGCCGAACAAAACGGTCAGCGCGGAAACGGCAATTAAGGCCGTAAATACGCCGATAAACAACGGGGCTTCCCGAACGCGCCGCCCCAACCCCGATTCCCAACCCAGCGATTCGGTCACGGCATACGCGGTGGAAAGCGGAACCGTAATCGCGCCAAAGCAGGAAGCGTTGAACAAGCCGAACGCGAACAGGCCGGTGGCAAGCGAACCGGCAACCGGCTTCAGCGCAGTGGCGATCTGCCCCGCGTCGTTGAACCGGGAGGCAACCGCGTCCGGCGACACGCCCGCCACAAACAGGGTTTTGCCGCAGCACACGATAATGAAAAACGCCACCAGAATCGCCATAACCGCCCCAAACAGCGGATCGGCGGGCGTGTATTCTTCGGGACGAATCCCCTTATCGCGCACGGAACTCTGGATGTAGAACTGTCCCCAGGGCGTAATGGTCGTGCCGATGATGTTGATGACAACGAAAATGTAAGCGCGGTCAAGATGAGGAATGGTGGGCAGAAAGGTTTCGTGCAGGACGCGCGCCCAGGGCGGATGCGCGAGGAACGTGGAAAACAGGTACGCGATATACACCAGCGAGGCCGACAGCAAAACACGCTCCACGCGCTTGTAACTGCTTTTGGTCACGAGCAGCCACACGCCTACGGCGACAAGCGGAATCACTATCCAGCGGGCGCGGGGCGGCGCGAAAATCTCGATTGCCGCCGTGATGCCCGCAAATTCGGAAACCGTCGTGGCATAGTTGGCGACAAGGAGGGCGGTCATGGCGAACAGCGTCACTTTCACGCCGTATTCTTCACGGATTAGATCCGCCAATCCCTTGCCTGTCACCGCGCCCATGCGCGCGCACATCTCCTGGCACACGCCCAAACTGACGGCGACAAGTAGCATCACCCACAGCAGCGCGTACCCGTACTGCGCCCCGGCCAGCGAGTAGCCATAAATACCGCTGGCATCATTGCCCCCAAATGCCGCCACAATGCCGGGACCGACAACGGAAAGCATCAGCAATAGCCGATTCATACGCCAGGGCATGCGCTTGGTTTCCGTTGTCGAGTTGGGCAATAGGGATGGCTCCGTGACTGGTGATTGGTGGTTGGTGACTGGTTTAATCCTGTGCTGAAAAAGGCTCTAACGAGCGTACACAGCTTTTAGAAAGGAACTAGC
>CAWIEK010000019.1:0-98916 GCA_963835065.1 uncultured Chthonomonadaceae bacterium
CGCACCGCCCCCTCGCAAAGGAGGTATTCTTCGCATTTGAAACTACGTCGCCGGCAACGCGGATGCAAACCTACCAGGCGAACCGTCACCTGTAGGAGGGGCCTTAAAAGTTCGTAGTTCCTGCATTCCTATCAACTACGAACTATCAACTATCAACTGCTCAAGGCGGCGAATGGGCCTCGAACCCACACCTCAGATTTGCAATCTGTGTTCTTCGCGTTTAAACTATGCCGCCACGAACGCGCTTCTCGAAAGAATTGGCGACGGCGGGCCTCGAACCCACACCTTCTCCCTGAAAAGGAGATGTTTCTTCGCGTTTAAAACTACGTCGCCGCGCAAAGCCGCCTGTACAACTACGCCGATTGCAGCGCGGACGTTGCCGCCCGGGTTTGCCGCCACACGCGCCACTGTTCCAGCACGGCTGCCGCCAGAATAATGAAGGCCACGAACAGGTTGGATTGTTCGGGCGGGCGATGCGTTAAAATCAGGGCGTTGCGCAGCAGGGCGATCAATAATGCGCCCAATGCCGCCCCGATCAGGCTGCCGTCTCCCCCCGTGATGCGGATGCCGCCGACCACGCAGGCCGCAATCACGTTCAATTCCGCGCCCTCGCCGACAACCGATTGCGTGGTGTTGTTGAAGCCCATAGCGATCAAACCCGCCAGTCCCGCGCACAGCCCCGACAGCAGATACGTCCACCGCTTCACGCTGCCCACCGCAATGCCCGACAGCCGCGCCGACTGCTCCCCGCCGCCAATGGCAAGGGTCCACCGCCCCAGCCGCGTTTGCTGTGACACGATTGCGAACACAACGACCACAATCACAAGCAACAGCGTGGGTGTCCAGCCCGTGCCCAAAAAGCGGAACGCATCGGGAAACGGACCGAAATTGCGGGCGTGGGTGAGCAGACTCGTGCCGTGCCGAAACAGCAGCAGGGTGGCAAGCGTTGTCAGGATGGGCGGCAATTTGCGGTACGTGACCAGCGCCCCGTTCAAACTGCCCGCCAGCGCGCCCGCGCCCAATCCGCACACCATGCAAAGCGGCCACGCCCAGCCCGCCGCCAGGCACAGGGCGGTGATGCAGCTTGACAGCGCGACAATCGCCCCGACCGACAAATCCAGCCCGCCGCCCAGAATCACCAGCCCCTCGCCACACGCCATGATGCCGATGTACGCGGCTTCCTGCCCGACGATGCTCAGATTACTGCCGCCCCGAAAAGAAGGCACAAACGCGCCCATCCAGCCGCACAGCAGCGCGATCAGCAGCAGTGTAGGCAGTTCGCGGGGCAGAAATCGGGTAAACGCTTTGAAAGCAGGTTTGGGCGCGCTGTCGGAAACAGCAATCGGGTTCGGCATGAGGTCACAATCCACGCAAAGTTCGCCTGCCACAAGAAACCGTTTACAGCAGCGACAGCGCGTGGTTTATATTGTAGCATATTGGGCACAAGGAGAACTTATTGGGATAGACTCTTCTCTGATGCTGGCTTGTCCGCCTTGGGCTTGTCCGTTTCCGGCTTTTCCGGGATCAGCGTCACGACGGTTCGGTTGCGGTCGCTGAAATACTGTTTGGCAACGCGCTGCACGTCCGCCGCCGTTACTTTGTCGTGTTTGGGCAGATAATCGTACAAGCGCAGCCAGTTGCCCCAGTTTGCCTCGTACTCGGCGATTAATCCCGCCCGCCCCAGATTGGTTTTGAACTTGTCCAGAAACTCCACGCGCTCCACGTTCTTCGCCTTGAGCATCTCCTGCGGGGTCACGCCGTCCTTTTGCACACTTGTCAGCGCGTCGTAAATGGCGGTTTCGCACTCCTGCGCCGTATGCCCCTGCTGCGCCTGACAGGTAAAAATGAACAGGCCGGGGTCCTGCCGCGAGTCGTTGCCCGCCGAGACCGAAGTCGCAATCTGCTTGTCATACACCAGCGAACGGTACAGGCGCGAACTTTCGCCATGCGACAGGATGGTGGACAGCATATCCAGCGCGGCATCGTCCTGGTCGTGATTGGAGCCGACGTGGTAGCCAATCTGCACGGCAGGCAGTTCCGCCGCCTTGTAAAACGCGATCCGCTTTTCGCCGCGCTGCACAGGCTCGGCATTGACGACCGGGCGCGTGGGCGGCTGCGCTTTGATGTCGCCGTAGTATTGCGCGGTTTTGGCGAAAAGCTGCCTGCTATCGAAATCGCCTACGATGGTCACGACGGCATTATTGGGCGCGTAGTGTTCGCGGAAGTAGGATTTGGCGTCTTCCAGCCGAATGGCGTCAATGTCCTTCATAAACCCGATGGTGTCCCACCGGTACGGGTGCGCGACAAAGGCGTTGTTCCACAACACTTCGTCCATTGCCGACTCAACGTTGTTGTCCGTGTTGACGCGCCGCTCCTCCTTGACGATGCCGCGCTCCTGCTCGATGTTGGCCTTGTCCAGCTTCAGGGCGCGCATCCGGTCGGCTTCCAATCGCAGCGCAATATCCAGCGTACCGGACGAAAACTCCTCATAATACTCCGTCGTATCCGCGTTGGTGAAAGCGTTGGAATAGCCGCCGCCGGTTTCCAGTATCTCGTCGAACTGCTTGGGCGCGTACTTGGCCGACCCGTTAAACATCATGTGTTCAAACAGGTGCGACAGTCCCGTAATGCCCGGATGCTCATTGCGCGACCCGACTTTGAACACGGTATAAAACGCGACAGAGGGCGTGGTATGGTCTTCTAGCGCCAGAATGGTCAGCCCGTTCGCCAACTTCTGCTTTTGAACCTTCAGCATCTGCTGCGCCCGACACGCCGAACCCGATACCGTCACCAGCAGCCCCGCGACAGCCACCAACCACCCCACCCGCCGCCCCAAACCATTGAAGTTTCCTGCAAAATCCATGTTAATGCTTTCCTTAACCCTAAAAACCCAAAACCCTAAAACCCTAACCACCTACCTCTAATTGTCTTTGCCGCATGGCTTTTCCTGCTCGAACGCGCAGTCTCCTTAAAACTTACGAAGCGGCAGTAGTATTGTTCGCCTGCAAACCGAACAGCGCCACTCCCGCAAAAAAGAAATAGAAAAAAGCAAAACCACGCAAAAAAGTGGAACCTTTTGCCCCACTTCCTCCTGTCTAAATAGTACAAGTGTCTACTAACCAGACACAAAGGCTGAACGTTCGTAGTTCCTATCAACTATCAACTATCAACTATCAACTACTTACTCAAAAAGGAGGTACAGGCCCATGTCCCACCCCTCCCGTTCGCCCTGACGCTTTCGAGGTCACGACGCCTCTCTCCTACAATTTGACACAACGAGACATCGGGCTGGAAGCGCTGTATTGCCAAGATTTCGACGATGACTCTA
This sequence comes from uncultured Chthonomonadaceae bacterium, assembly GCA_963835065.1. GTDB lineage: Bacteria > Armatimonadota > Chthonomonadetes > Chthonomonadales > Chthonomonadaceae > CAWFQB01. The sequence goes on from CAWIEK010000019.1 coordinate 3,329, forward strand.
CATACTCTTTTTCTTTTCCCGCTTTCCCAACGCTTTCCTCATCCTTCATCCTTATGCTTGCGCCGGTTCGGGAAGGGATAGATGTACGGATACCAGGTATGCGTTTGGAACTTGCCGAAATAGGTTCAATCCAAGCGTTTGCCACAGCCGAAGCCTTGATAGTCGCTATCACATAGTGTTCCCGGCGCGGTCTAAACCTGCCCGGTCTTTGCGCCGACAATATAGCGTCACGGAGGGACACCCACACGCAATGGAACTCAAGCACATCGAAACCAAACTGGCGCGCGCCACCACGCTGCCGATCCTGCCCAATCTGGTGATGCAGATTTTAGCGCTGACCGACGATATGAACGCTTCGGCGCGGGATTACGAGCGGCTGATTATGCAGGATGCCGCCATGACCGCGAAAATTCTGCGCACCGCCAATTCGTCGTACTTTGGCGGCAACGGCCAGATCACGAGCCTGCGCCGCGCGCTCACGCAGGTCGGCAACAATACCCTGCGTTCCATGTGCCTGACGGTTTCGCTGCAATCCGCCCTGAGTTCCAAGACGCTGAACAAAGCCTTCAATCCCAAATCGTTCTGGCTGCACAGCCTGGCCGTCGCCTGCGCCGCCAAAATTCTCGCCTGCCTTGCCCGTGACCCGCGCGGCGAGGAAGCCTTTGTCGCCGGCCTCGTCCACGACATCGGCAAACTAGCGCTGTGCATGTTCCTGCCGATGGAAGCCACGCACGTTTATCAATTGATGCAGACGTATAAAATCACGCAGTTCGAGGCCGAGCTTCAGTTTTTGGACGTCACGCATGAGGACATCGGGCACATGGCCGCGCAGCGCTGGCAACTCCCCGACATTTACCTGACGCCCATCGCCAAGCATCACGATCCGACCGCTGACGCCGACGAGATAGACATGCTCACGGCCTATGTCCATGTCGCCAACGCCATCGCGCACCAGATCGGCCTGGGTTTCGAGCCTGCCGCCGCCAACCATTGTCCCAATCCAACCGTCGTCGCCCTGCTCAACATTTCCGAAGAACAGTACGACCCGATCCGCTCCGCCGTCGCCAGCGAAGTCGCCAAAATGGGCAGCCAGATGGGGGTGTGAGGCAGGAGTATAACCCCCGTGTTCCCCGTGGTTTACACTCCTACAAATTGCGGGACGGCAGTGTGTTCAAGGAGGCGGGCGGCGTGGGCGGACAGTTCGGTTAGCAAGCGCATGTCGGCAGGCGTGAAGGCGTGGGGCAGGGCGTGGCTGACGTTGAGGACGCCGAAGACGGTATCCTGAACGCGCACGGGAATGGCGGCAAACGAGCGGATTTGGGGCGGAATGGTTTCCACGTAGCGCAGATTGGGTTCCTCGGTTAAATCAGGAATGTTGAGGGGCTTGCCGGACGCGGCGACCCAGCCGGAAACGCCATGCCCACGCTCAAACCGGATATGGTCGAGCAGGTTTACCACTTCGCCCCGCGTGGCTTTCGCTTCCAACCGCCGCCCCCGCGCATCCAGCAGAAACAGTGTGCAGTTTTCACACGGAACCAGTTCCATGACCTGATTGACAATGTGCGTGTACGCTTGTTCCGCGTCCATTTCCACGTTCAGCGCCGTTTGCGCCATGCGGCTCAGGTCGCGCAATTGGGTAAATTCGCGGCATTGGCGCTGCATTTCGGTCCGTTCTCGAATAATGCTGACCGCTGAAGTCAGGGCGCGGCACAGCGACGACACTTTTTCCAGTTCGCTGCTCAAAAAGCGCTGCCGCCCGCGCGGGTCACAAACGCCGATGGCTCCCACAATGCTGCCGTTCGGCTCGGCAGGAGTCGGGCGCGTCCGCAGCAGGGTCACGCCGGCCAGTCCGGGGTTCGCGGCGGTTCCCGGACTGCGCAAAGCATGAACGCCAGCAGCAGGCGCTTGCGGAGCCAGCAGCAGGCTGAACTCGTTGTCGGCAAGCGGATTTACGTTCCCTGTGTTCGGCTCATTCCCTGTGTCCATGCGGTTCAGGGTGTAGGAAACCTCTGTTGGGTCGCCTGCTATTGGGGCAAATGTGGCACTTTGCGTCACCACCGCGTAACTACTCGACTCGTCTCTATCGTTTCCTGCTCTTTCTTCACTCGCCGCTACAAACAGCGCATCCAAACGGCTGACAGACGGCAGCGCGGCAGGCAGGGCGTGGAGCAGCGCCGTCTCGCAATGGGCGCGTACGGCATCGGGTGTCAACGCATCGAGGCAGGGCAAGGGATCGCGGTTCAGCGCAATGGCAACAGGTCCTTGCGCCGCGCCAACGGTCAGCGAACTGCCGTCCCGCCCTCGCAGCCACAGAACGCCCCCGCTCGCGCCGGTGAGTTCCATCACCAGTGCCAGTATGCGATTAAACGCCGCGCTGCCGCTTGTATCCTCCCCTGCCATGCCCGCGCTGATTTCGGCAAGTTGTTCCACCATTCGCGTTCGCGCCGCCTGCGCCTTCTGGTCGTGATGCAGGTTTGTGATAGCCCGGTAGTTGTCCTTCATTTGTTCCTGTGCGCGGTACGCGGCTGCCAGTTGCGCCTGCAATTCTTCCACATCCGGCGGGCGAATCAACGCTGCGCCGGACGGACGCTCGCTGTCCAATCCCTCGCGCCGTTGCGCCAGCCGAACCGCCATGCCCGCGGCGCCCAGTGTTCCCAGTGCCAGTCCATAAAGGATAGCCGAAGTGGGCGTAACCCCCACCCGAAAATGCGCCAGATTCACCAGCCCCGCCAGCAGTCCGGTATAAACCGCCGCGCTGCGCCCCAACAACGCAAACGCTTCCAGCACCACCCCGAACACAAGCGGCGCAAACGGGCTTCCGAACCCGCCACTCACCGCCACCAGAACCGTCGCCACAAGCAAGTCCAGACCGATTTGAAGGGTTGAGAAAGAAGAAAGTGATGAGTGATGAATGATGAGTGATGAATGGGATTCTAATTCATCACTCATTATTCCGCGTTCAGCATTATCTTCTGTCTCCTCTTCTTTTCTTCTTTTCTTCTTTTCTTCTTTTCTTCCCCCTACGAACGGCCAGAGCAGCGTGAACAACGCGCCGAATGCGGCCACTTGCCAGGCGAGCGGCCATGCGGAACGGAGAAACCAGAAGGCCAGCAAGCCTGAAGTGATCCAAACACCAAGACGAATTTGCGTGATTCGTTTTTCAACTATCGAGTTCTGCATCGTTTCTCCGGTTCCTTTATCGGCGCGTGAGTTGATAATTATTCTTTCGGTAATTTTGCGGCGGATTTGCAGAATATGCAGGAGCAAACACCCTCAGTGGCGAATGGAACCACAACGAAATCTTTGCTGTCTCTCACTCTCCACTCTCACTCTCACTTCCCTGCTGGAGAGCGCTTGTTTGCCGGTCGTTGTGGCCGGCATTGGAAAGGAACCAAAACTCATGGACAGGATCACGCGCCGACGCTTCCTGGAACAATCCCTGCTTGCCGCCGCTGCGGGAGCGGGACTTGCGCATTTTGGCGAAGCCGAGGCGAAAGCGCTCAGTCGGCACAGTCGTCCTCTGGGAGCCAATGACCGCATCCGTATCGCCTGCATTGGCCTGAACGGGCGGGGCATGAACCATCTGGACGCTTATCTGGGCCGCGACGATGTGGACGTGGTTGCCCTGTGCGACCCGGATAGCAAAGTGCTGGACAAGGCGCAGGCGGAATGCGAAAAGAAAAACAAGCCCAAGCCCGACGCGGTTCAGGACATTCGCAAACTGCTGGAACGCAAGGACGTGGACGCGGTTTCCATTGCCACGCCCAACCACTGGCATACGCTGGCGGCGCTGTGGGCGATGGAAGCGGGCAAGGACGTGTACGTGGAAAAGCCCGTCAGCCACAACGTCAGTGAGGGGCGGCGTCTGGTGCAAGCGGCGGCGAAATACAACCGGATTTGTCAGGCGGGAACGCAGTCGCGCTCGCACAAAGCCATGCAGGAAGCGATGGCCTATATTCACGGCGGCAAAATCGGCAAAGTCACCCTTGCGCGCGGCCTGTGCTACAAGCGGCGCGAAAGCATCGGCAAGGTGGACGGCCCGCAGCCGATACCCGCGAACGTGGATTACGACCTGTGGCTCGGCCCCGCTCCCGAAAAACCGCTCCTGCGCAAGCACCTGCACTACGATTGGCACTGGCAATGGGATTACGGCAACGGCGATCTGGGCAATCAGGGCATTCATCAGATGGACATTGCGCGGTGGGCGCTGAATAAGCCCGGACTGCCGCAGAGCGTGATGTCATTGGGCGGGCGCTTTGGCTATGTGGATGACGGTCAGACTGCCAACACGCAGATTTGTATGTACGATTACGGCGACTGCCACCTGATTTTCGAGGTGCGCGGCCTGAAAACCGACAAGTACATGGGCGTCAGCGTAGGCGACATTATCTACGGCACGGACGGCTATGTGGTGATTCCAGACAACTACGCCCATGCCACCGCGTTCGACAAGGACAACAAGCCCGTGCAGGAGTTCAGCGGCGGTGGCGACCATTTCGCCAACTTCCTGTCTGCCGTGCGCAGCCGCAAGGCGACGGATCAGAACGCGCCGATTGTGGAAGGCCACGTATCGAGCGCCCTGTGCCACCTGGGCAATATCTCCTATCGCCTGGGCGACGAGCAGCCGTTCAGCAAGCAGAGCCAGTCCTTCGGCGACGACAAAGAGGGCGTGGAAACCTTCGGGCGCATGACCGCGCATCTCAAAGACAACGCGATTGTGCTGGAAGAAACTAAGTACCGCGTCGGCCCACCCTGAAACTGGATGTGGAGAAAGAGCGCTTCCACGGGAACAAAGCCGCCAATGCCATGCTGACCCGCGAGTACCGCAAAGGGTTTGTCGTGCCGGAAAAGGTGTAGGAGGAGTTTTCACCACCCGCTGCGCTAGAGGCACAGAGATACAGAGGAGAAAAACAGTGGAAGATAACAGGGATGAAAAGCAGGCTTTTGTACCGGTATCGGCGGAAGTGGATTTGTTGCCAAAAGACTGGTTGACGGTTGTTGCCAAAAGACTGGTTGACGCTTGTTTCACTGTCCACTCCGCGCTTGGTCCAGGACTGCTGGAAAGCGTTTACGAAGCCTGCCTTGAACATGAATTGCAGCGCAGGGGCACGAAGGTTCAGCGGCAGGTGGAGTTTCCCGTCCTCTACCAAGGGTTGCACATTGATGCGGGCTTGCGGATTGACTTGCTCGTTGAAAACTGCATTGTGGTGGAACTCAAAGCCGTTGAGGGCATCTTGCCGATTCACAAAGCGCAGCTAATGACCTACCTCAAACTGACAGGCCATCGTCTCGGCTTCCTGATCAACTTCAACGTCCCGTTAATCCGTCAGGGAATAAACCGTTTCGTAAAATGACTTTGCATTTCTTTTCTTTGCATTTCTTGGTGTTCTTGGAGTCTTGGTGGTGAAAATTTCCTCTGTCCGCTGGTTCACCTGGGCGTTGCTTCTGTTGCTGCCAATGGAAGCGCGCTGCCAACCTGCCTCGCAAAAGAATGCCTCTGTTTGGGGCGATGTGATTGCGCCACAGGCGTTTGACCGGCAGCCTTTTCAGGCTATCGCCGTTCCCGATTGGCTGCAGGATTTGACGGGGCTGACCTACTGCTTTTCCGTGATGGATGCGGGCGGGCGCGACAGGGGCGTGTTGGCGGGCAGCCGGATGAGCGAAATGGGGTTTGTCAGTCCGCTTTTTGTCAATTATCCGAGCGCATTTCTCAGCAGGCACGACGCTAACCTGTCGCCCGACTATATTGATAAAGAGATTGCCGATTACAAGAAGCGGCATGTCCGTATTCTGGCTGTCGTGCCGCCGGGATTGCAGGGCGAAATTTACGAACAGCATCCCGAATGGCGGCGGATTGCGGCCAATACAACCGTGATTCCGCAGGTGGATTTGAAAGCGAATCCGGTTGGTGGCGGATTATGCCTGCTTGGGCCGTGGGGCGACAGGCTTGTGGATATTCTGGCCGAAGTTCTGACCCGTTATCCCGATGTGGACGCTTTTAGTTTCGACGGACTGCACTACTCCGGCTATTGTTACTGCCAGTTCTGCCGCGACAACTACCGCCACGATACGGGGCAGGAAATCCCCGCCGTTGACATGAACAACCTTGCGTTCCGGCGTTATCTGCTGTGGGAAGATCGGCGCTTGGAAGCGCTTGTCGAGCGGATGCAGACGCACTTGAAAGCCATCAAGCCGGGCGTGGCGCTGGTGACGTGGACAACGAACGCGGGGCGGTTCGGGCATTTTCTGGATATTCCGCGCAATATGTCCGCGCGCATGAACCTGCTGTTGGACGCGCCCGATCAGGAATACTGGATGGACGAGACGAACCGGGGCAACACGCTTGTGCCCGCGTTCGCCAACGCCGTTATCTGGGCATACAGCAATCACCGCGTCGCGTTCAGTTCCCCCTACCTGTTTTCGCACGGCAACCCCTACGGCCCCGACAGTTTTCCGCCCGAAGAGGTTTTGCACCGCGTTTTGCTGACAATCACGTATGGCGCGCGTCCGAGCCTGCCGCTTGCGCAGCCCAAACCGCTTCAGGAAGCCGTACTGCAAAGCGTCCGCGAAGTCGGCAGGCGCGCGCCCTGGATCACGCGCGTTCAGCCGGAACCCTGGGCCGCGCTGGTAATGAGCGACGCCACGCGAGTCTTTTACGGGCGCGAATCGGGCAGAGTGGAGGAACGCTACCTTGCCAGCGTCCTCGGCATGTTCCGCGCGTCCGTCGAGGAGCATCTGCCCGTCACGGTTATTGCCGACTGGAATTTGAACCCAACCGATCTGTCCCGCTACAAAGTTTTGATTTTGCCCAACATGGCCTGCCTGAGCGACGAACAGGCCCGCGCTATAGCCGATTTCGTCCGGCAGGGCGGCGGGCTTGTGGCAACGCTGGACACCTCGCTGTGTGACGAAATGGGCGAACTGCGCCATGATTTCGCGCTTGCCGATGTGTTCGGCGTCCACTACAAAGGAAGTCCGAATCAAGGGCTTCCGAATAAAGGCGTTCCTACCGGAGACAGCGGCAAAACGGATGCGCTGGATGTGAATTTCGTCAAAGGGCTGGACGCGAGTTACTGGGAAAAGCGGAAGAACATCTACGATTTCCGGTTGGGCAAACACCCGATGCTTGCCGACCCGCGCCTTCGCGCGTACTTGGGCGATGCGCCCGTCGTGTTCAAAGGACAGGCGGCGGCTGTCGGCAATCTGGAAGCGGACGCGGTTTTGGCAGGCATGTTCGGCTTGCGCGACAAGCCGCAAACCCTCCCGGCGATTGTGGCGCGTTCTTATGGCAAGGGGCGCGTGGTGTATATGGCGGCGGGTTTCGATGCCGCATATTATACGTACCCGTATCCCTATCAGCGGCTCTTATTGGCGCAGGCGATTCGCTGGGCCGCGCCGCACCCCTTTGGCATTGCCGTAGACGCGCCGATGTGCGTTCACGCCACCTATTACCGCCAGAAAAATGCGCAGGGCGCGCGTTTGATTGTCCATCTTTATAACGACCTGAACAGCGCGGGGCATCATGCGCGTCCCGAAGACGACATTCCCCTGCGCGAAGAAACCGTTCCCATTCACGACATCCGCGTTCGCTTTACCGGTTATAACATCAAGCGCGTTCATCTGGAACCGGAAGGCCGCGCCCTGACATTGCGCCACATTGGAAACAGCGTGGAAGTGGGCGTTCCCGTTCTCGCTATTCACAGCATAGTGGTTGCAGAATTGGTCAAATAAGAGCCTATCCTCATTGGGCCGGGTACTGAAAGTACCCGGCAACAAAAAACAAGCGTCTGAAAGACGCGATTCTCGGCATTTAAGAATGCCGCGTCCGCAGGACGCTTGCACTTTCCTGCCGGGGATTTTCAATCCCCGGCCTCAAATGAGGATAGGCTCGAAGTGGTAAAACAGGAGGGTTCCGATGCGAAAAATCAGCCGCAGCATTTTGCTCTTGATTGGCGCTGTTGCGCTTCCCGCGATGGCTCATGCCGATGAGCAGGGGGAAGCCCTGCGCGCGCAGGTAGTTGCGTTTGCCCGCGCGGCGCAAAGTTTCACCGCCGACATGACACTGAGCGACGGGAAGAAGATGCAGGCAGCGTCAACCCTCCAAGTGAAGAAGCCCGCTTTCATGCGCGTGGAAACCGACTACACGGAAGGCAGGGGGCATCAAACTGAGGTTGTAGACGGCAAAACGGACTGGAACTTATATGCCCCGCTTGCCACAGCGACAGGGACAGCGAACCTGATCCATTCTCCGCTTGACAGGGATTACCGCGTCTATTTTCCCGGCGACGGCTGGCCCGGCTGGGGCGAACCCGCCTTTGAAGACGCGCTCGATATGTCCGGCCTTCCCGCCACTTACATCGGCCGGCAGATCGTAGAGGACACGCCTTGCGAGGTCATCGAACTGACCGGGCACAAGCAGACGATTCGCTGGTACATCGGTCCCGACAGCCAACTGCGGCGCGTGGAGGAAACGCAGCAGCAATACCTTTTTCCGATGTCCAAAGCGCCTGTTTCCACGCGCATCTTCTCAAATTTCCACTGGAATCCCACCCTGCCCGACAGCGAATTTCAGTTTCAGCCGCCCGCCAACACCAAACCGGGAATCAACAACAAAGCCCACGCGGTTCCGCTCGGCTGGCAGGTTCCTCCGTTTCTTATTCCACAATGGCATGGCAGGCCGATTAGTCTGGCCCAGGCGCTTAAAGGCAAAAAGGCGCTCTTCTTGTTCTTTTCCGGCGGTTGAATCTGCTGCACGGAGGAGTTGCCTCACGTCCAGAATTTCGCGGCTCGGCTGAAACAGCAAGGAGTGAATGTACTGCTGCTTACCCTTCCGAATGGAGCCATAACCACCAAGCCCTGCATGGTCGCCCATAACATGACGCTGCCCCTGCTTATCAGCGATGACCGCGCCATGGATCGCTTCAAAACAGCGTCTTCACCGGCGGCTTATCTTCTGGACAGTAAAGGCAGGGTCGTATGGACAGACCTCAATCGCACCAATACCTTGTCTGCGGCGTTGTCACGTCTGGGCATAGCCGTCACGCCGCGCGCTTCCAAGTAGCCTTCTTTACCATCTTATAATCGTTCTTGTTCGTGTAACACCTATACACCGGATATGGCGGGCGGTTCAGAAGACGTTTCACCGGATAGTTCCTGCGGCAGAGGCTTGCTGAGGGCGGAAAACGGCGGCGGGGGTGGGGCAATCGTGACGGGCGGCCACGCGATACGCGCCTTGCCCTTGATGGTCAGGCGTCCCGGTTCGCACTTGATCTCATCCAGCCGCACGGGAACCGCAAGTTTGGACAAATCCAGACTGAGCGAGTGGTTTAGATGCTGTTCGATCACGTCCAGCACGGGGCCGGGAATGGTAATGCCCATACGCGCCGTTTGAAAATCCAGCCGTACCCGCGTCCCGTTGTCCACTACGGGGACGCCTTCGAGGGTAAACGGCAGGCTGAGAACGGATTTGACAACATGGCCTGTAATTCGCGCTTTGCCCGATAGCAGCGCCAGTTTCAAGCCGCGCACGGGAGCCTCCGGGGGCAGGTTGGCGGTAAGCAGGCGATTCACATTCGGTTCGCTCATCATGGCGGTAAACGTGGTTTCCTCCACGCTGATCTTACTGAGCGGTTCCGCTTCCCCGGCTACCTTCTGCGACTCAAACGCAATGGCCTTGCCGTCCAGATGCACCTCATCAATAACGATGTCCGGGCGCAATTGCACCTGCTGCAAATGTATCTGCGCACTCGCAACCGTAAATTCAACCCCTTGTTGTTGCGCAGGCGCGTCTGCCATTGCCACCATACTTCACTCCTGTTCAGAATTTTCGATTGACGATTTTCGATTGCCGATTGAGGGTTAGGCTTCTTTCGTCTCCTGCTTTCCTCTTCTTTTCTTATCCCTTATCCCTTACCACTTACCCCTTGCACTCTACGTTTGTTACCGGGAAGGGGTTTCGTAGAGGCTGTGGCTGCGCCTGTGGTTGCGAGTTGAATGGGCTTGTGCAGAAATTTCAAGGTTGACATTGGCGTTCGTGTGTGCCAAAATAAGAATAGTCTACAAACTTGATAGAATTAGTAACCATTGGCGGACCCGCTCTCAAAGGCGCGGTTCGCATCGGGTACAGCAACGCAAAGGAGCATCATTATGGCTGTTCAGCTGGGGGATGTCGCCCCTGATTTTACACAGGAGTCAACGGAAGGCCCGCTTCATCTGTACGAGTGGGCGGGGGATAGCTGGGTTGTGCTGTTTTCGCACCCCAAAGACTTTACGCCCGTCTGCACAACGGAATTCGGCGCGGTTGCGCGGTTGAAGCCGGAATTCGACAAGCGCAACGTGAAGGTCGTCGGCCTAAGCGTGGATCAATTGACCAACCACGCCGGGTGGAGCAAGGACATTGAGGAAACGCAGGGCGCGGCCTTGAATTTCCCCTTGATTGCCGACACGGACCGCACCGTATCGGATTTGTACGGCATGATTCATCCCAATGCCAGCGATACCATGACCGTGCGCTCCGTTTTCATCATCGGCCCGGATAAGAAAGTGAAACTCACGCTGACCTATCCGGCCAGTACGGGACGCAACTTCCAGGAAATCCTGCGCGTGATTGACAGCCTGCAATTGACCGCCAAACACAAGGTCGCCACGCCGTCCGACTGGAAGCAGGGCGACGATGTGATTATCACGGCAGCCGTCTCCAACGAAGATGCCAAAACCCTGTTCCCGGACTACAAGGAAGTCAAGCCCTACCTGCGCACCACGCCGCAGCCTACGAGTTGATAGTTGATAGTTGATAGAACAGTCCTAACAAGGATGCCGTTATGTCTCTATAACGGCCTAGTGTGCTTCGCACACGCACCCTTGTTAGAACCCGCCTGAGTTTGAGAAGTACAATCAACGCCGCCGTAAGCATGAGCCATCTGCTTACGGCGGCGTTATATTGTATACAGGATTGATAGGGAAAGCCGACAAGCGGATTCGAACCGCTGACCTGCTGTTTACGAAACAGCTGCTCTACCACTGAGCCATGTCGGCACGGAAACGAATATAGTATAGCAAGGGCAGGCGGCTTTTGTCAAGTTCCGCGAAACCGGATTCCTCCCCAAAACCTTGTACGAACCAGGCGACAAAAGGACTATTCATCAGTCTGCGCCCATCAGCACATTCCGCGAATTCTCAACCTTTCCTTTTATCTTCTTTTTCGTGTAGTTCGCGTGTTTCGCGGTTCCCATCTCCCTCATTGTTCTTTGCGCTCCTTCGCCCCTTTGCGGTTCCTTTCTCCTTATCTCCTCTTCTCCTCTTCTTCTTTTCTTCTTTTCTTTTCTTCTTCCCCTCTACGCCTCGGAACTGGCCCGCATTTTTTCCGCTTGGTCGGCGGTAATCAGCGAATCAATGAAGGGCTGAATGTCGCCGTCCATGACGGACGGGATGTTGTGAATGGTCAGGCCGATGCGGTGATCGGTGACGCGGCCATCCTGAAAGTGATAGGTGCGGATTTTTTCGGACCGTTCTCCCGTTCCTACCTGCGAGCGGCGCGTACCGGCCTGCTCCGCATTGGCCTCCTGCAGCTGCATATCGTACAGGCGCGCCCGCAGTACCGCCCGCGCTTTGATCTTGTTTTGCAGTTGGCTGCGCTCGTCCTGACAGGTCACGACAAGGCCGGTTGGTTTATGGATCAGTCGAATGGCTGTCGCCACTTTCTGCACGTTCTGGCCGCCCGCCCCCGCCGAATGGTAGATTTCTTCCTTGATGTCCGCCTCGTTGAGTTCCACTTCCACGTCTTCCACGACCGGCATCACGGCAACGGTAGCGGTAGACGTTTGCATGCGCCCGCTCGACTCGGTGACGGGTACGCGCTGAACCCGATGGACGCCGCCCTCGAACTTCAGCTGGCTGTACGCGCCCTTGCCCTCGATTTCAAACGTCGCTTCGTGCATGCCGCCAATGCCCGTCTCCTGCAAGTTGATAATATCCGTTTTCCACTTGCGGCGTTCCGCATAGCGCGTGTACATGCGGAACAACTCGAACGCGAACAGTTTGGCCTCTTCGCCGCCCGCCGCCGCCCGGATTTCAATAATCACGTTGCGGTCATCTTTCGGGTCTTTGGGCATCAGCAGCAGCCGGATATGCAGTTCCAGTTCGTCAGCTTTGCGCTTTGCGTTTTCCAATTCCTCCTGATAATACAGGCGCTCGTCGCCATCCGCCATGCCGAGCATTTCTTCCGCAACCGGAATGTCTTCCAGCGTACTCTTATAGGCTTTGTACGCCGTCGCCACGTCTTCGATTTCGGTTTTGCCCTTCGCGGCCAGCGTATAGCGCTGATAGTCGCTGCTGACTTCGGGATCATTCATCTGCCGCAACAGTTCATCGTAGCGGGCCTCGATCTCATCCAATTTATTTTTCGCCTGTGCGAGTGACACAATACTAACCCTCCTCCAAAATACAAACAGCAGAGTTCAAAAAGAAAAGAGACGTTAAAAGACGTTATCCACGAATGTTCATGAATGGGCGCAAAGGGGAGAATTCTTACCACTGATGAAACGGAGGAAACGGATGAACGCGGATTAAGATTCGGAATGGCTCTTTATCCGTGTGTATCCGTGTTATCCGTTCAATCCGTGGTAAGCTGTTCTCCTGCTTTCGCGCTAATTCATAACTGTTCGTGGATAACGTCTTGGGTGCTGCTAATGGCCGGATTTTTTCAGGACGATCTGGTCATCGGACGCTTTCAGCATGTCGTCGTAAAAGCCTTTGACTTTGGCATAGTCGGCGACAGGCACCTGTCCCGGCTTGGAAACGAATGTATCGGCAATGGTGACGGTTTTGCCGTCCGTAGATTTGGTGATTTTGCGATGATATTCCTGAATCGGGCAAGTCAAATCCACGTCACCGGGCAGGTCGTCAATCTCAAAGCCGTCGGGAATGGTCAGGACAGTTTCGCTGCGCATGGAAGACGTGTCTTCTTCCACAATCGGCCATACGCGCTTGTCGGCCTTGTATGGGTTGTCCTTGAAGCCGCTGATGCTGCTGATAAGCGGTAGAATCAGCAGGCTTTTGCCCGTCGCCTTGCCATAGTGCGCCGAGTCCAGCGTCATTTGCATCACGAACGGACCCGTTTTGTCCTGTCCGTCCGGCAGGCCAAAGTCTTTCACCTTGCCTGACAGTCCCAACTTGCCCGCGATGCTTTCCATCACGTCCTTGCGCTTGTCGGGCGCGATGTTGCGCACGGAATAGCGGATGGACTGCCCGAACTCGCCGAGCATTTTGGCTTCCGATTGGGTATGGGCGCTGCCGTCCGCCAGCATTTTGATGGTTGTTTTCACGTCCATGCTGTTTTCGGACGGATTGTACACGGGGATCGTCTCGAACTTGCCTTTGCCGTCGCGCACCACAAGCGCGTTCACGCCCCGGTCGCCGTCGGGAATGTCGCCATACGCGCAGGTTTCCGCAGTCGCGTCAAGCCACACTTCCTTGCCGTCCACATCCGCAACCGCGATGCAGTGGTTAAAAGCGTTGAGGGTCGGCAGGCCGTCGCCCACCACGCGCCGCTCGCCCGCATGGAGCAGAACGGGATGCGCCTTGATATTCGCCAGCGCAAGCATGGTAATCAGCAGGTTGGCTTTGTCCTTGCAGTCGCCGTACATTTTGTCGTGAACATCGGCGGCGGGGTGCGGCTTGTACGCGGAAATGCCGAACTCAATGCCGACATAGCGCGTCCGGTTGGCGACCCAATCGTAAATGGCGCGGCATTTCTCCGCATCGGTTGTTTTGCCCGCAATCAGGGATGCGACGGTTTTGCGGATGGCGTCATTGGATTTGGCCTGCGGCTGCTGCAACCCCCAGAACCAACCCGCAATGTCCTGCCAGCCGTCCAAAGACGAGGCTTCCATCCAGATTTTTACATCGTCGGCTTTGGGCATGGACGGCTCAATTTCCAGCGGAGCCAGATTCTTCTTTTCCCACACGTAAGTTTTGGTGCGTCCGTCTATAGATGTCGTGACAACCGGTTCCAGTTTGTCGTTGTACATCTTGAACTTCATCGGCTTGTCGGCGGGCGCTTTCAGGGTCAGGCGGCTGACGCCAACAGGTTCAAAGCCGGAAAAGCCCCAGTACGTCGTAAACTGTCCGGGCAAGAACATCGGGTGCGTAATCATCTGGAACGTGTAATCAATCACGCACTCGTCTTCGATGCCGGGCATGGAAAAGTTGATGCCGTGCGCGTCGTCGTACATCAGATAGTCGCCCGCAATGCCGCCGTCGCGCATGTCTTCGCGCTTCACGTCCTGAACCGTGCCGTCTTTCTTGATGGTGCGCGCGCTCAACACCCGCAAATCCTGATAACTGGCGTTGTAGGGCAGCACCACTTCAGCAAGCCTCTGCGCAATGGCATTGTTTTTGTATAGCTTGTAGGTAACGCGGTATTCGGCAATGGTCGTGCCGTCCGACTTTACCGTAACCGTGCCCAAATCGAGCAGGCGGGCGTAGCTGCTGTTCGGGTATTGGCTGGCCGGGGGCGCGTTTTTAATGGCGTCCAGCAAAACAGGATCAAGCCCCTTTTTGCCGGGAGTAGTTACAGTTGATTTTTCCCCGACGGCTTTAGTTTTGCCGCTCTGCGGCGCAGCGTGGGCCGAACCGGCAGCAAGACTCAGGGAAGCCATCGTGGTCAGTGCAAGCACGGACGGCAGCACGGCAGCAAGGCGACGCCGACGATAGGACATGCAGAAACTCCTTCAGCCACAGGGCAAAATAAGCGCGCGGGAAAGCGCGCAATGAGAAAGCAAAATAGGGATATATTAACGACGTACAGAACGGGCGAAAGTTACGCGGGTATACTCCTATTATCCTATGCTTTGGCGATTTCCGCAAGACATGCCGCAAGCATACCGGATGTTTTCAGTACAAGGCAACGCGACTCGCGTAAAATTCACAAAAATAATTCCAATGGGCTTGACATACCTAGATGAACAAGATATAATGTTCACACAAGTTACAAAGACACCACAAGGAGGCTGACAATGGCCGAAGATCGCGATCTATTACGCGGCAACATTCCTACCCTTATTCTTGCCGTCGTAAGCGAAGCGCCCCTGCATGGCCTCGCCATTGCCCGCGAAATCAATGAGCGCAGCAACAATGCTCTACAGCTTAAACAAGGCACTTTGTACCCGGCGTTACATGCGCTGGAACGAGATGGCTGGATCAGCGGCGCGTGGGAAATCCTCGAAGGGGAGCGGCCCCGCAAAATCTATACCTTGACGCCCGCCGGCATTACCGAACTGGAACGCAGAATGAGGGCGTGGAAGCAATTCACTGCCGCGATGGAGAGCGTGACAAGGAGCAAGCATCGTGAGCAACCTGCCTGAGTTCCAATGTCCTGCAAACGACTGGAAGGCGCAGCCGTTTTCGGGTGACGAGCGCGTTGAAGACTATCTGGAACATCTGATCGCGCCCTTGATTGGTGTTGTGCCTTATTCGGAGCGTAAGGCTTTTCGTCAGGAAGCTCACGCCCATTTGGAAGGGCTGATCCGCGAATATAGCTGGCAGGGGCAAAATGAGCGCGCGGCAACAGAAAGCGCCTTGCGGGAGTTCGGCGAACCCTGGAAAGTGGGACAAGCCTTCTTACAGGAATGGCTGCAGGGAACTCCCCGCCTGCGTCCCGTCCTGCTGATTCGCAAAGCGACCTTTACAGCGTTCGCCTGGTTTGGCGCAGCCTCCATGCTGACTCTGCTGCTGCTGGAACAAACGGCGCTTACTCCCGCCCACGATGCTTTGCTTCCCGGCATCGCGCTGCTGGCCTTCCTGGCTCCCTTCGCCGCCGGCGGCCTGACCGGGGCAATGGCTCCTTTACAGGCGGGGCGCGGGGCGCGTAACGCGATACTGATTCTGGTCTTACATTCCCTCGCCGCCGGCCTGCTCCTGCAGCCAAAAGTCGAAGGCCTGGCTTTTGCGGGGTGGCAGTTGTTTTTCTGGCTGCCTGCCGGCTGGGGCAGCGCGGCGGTGACAGCCAAATGTGTACAGCAGGTTCGGCGTCGCCATTTTTGGCAGGTCGCTCGTTAGCGGTGTTGTGTCAGCATCATTGTGGCGCGATGCCGCGCCCACTCAGAAAGGATACGCGCATGAACACACGTTTCTCTCGCTTGCCCGGATTTACCCTCGTCGAGATGTTGGTCGTAATTGCCATCATTGGCTTATTGGCGGCTCTGCTTTTCCCCATATTCGCTAAAGTACGCGCCAAAGCGCGACAAACAACGTGTGCCGACAATATGCGCCAATTGGGGCAGGCGTTCATCCTGTATGCGCAGGACTACGATCAGTGCCTGCCCGATCAGTGGTCAGGCCGGACGCCGAATGATCTCAATAAATTGGCTATCAGCAGCGCCTGGGAGACTTACCTGCGCCCCTATACGAAGAGTGTGGAAATCAACCGCTGTCCCGATGACACGCTTTCGGTTCCTCTCAAAGTGCCCGGCACGAACATCACGCTGTTCAGCTCGTATGCCACGCCCTGGAATGTGCAGGGGAAATCACTGTCCGCCATCCCTGCCTCCGCCGCGACCGTGCTGCTTGCCGAGAACATACAATACGATGACCTGGCCGGGGTAAATTGGTTTGTGAAATGGCTTGGATGGCCCAGGATCGAATCCGGTGAGCAATACTCCTCGGTAGTGCCGATATTTCGCCACAACGAAATGGGCAATTATCTCTTTGTGGACACCCATATCAAAGCCCTGCGCGGTCCCAATCCCAGGTTTGCGGGCTACAAAATGGACACAGATGGCGTCGCTGTGTGTGACACCGGCGATCCGTTGCCACAGTAGTCTGCAAAGCAGTTCTGCAAGTCAGCGGTGCGGCGATTTGACCGGGCGCGTTCGCGGGGCGGCAGACCGGGACGCAAGGGCGGCGCGGAGGGGCGTTTTCGCTTTCGGCATTGGCGCAGGCATTTTCAAGGACGCGATTTTTACGGGCGCGGCAGGACGTATTTGCCCCGGCGTAAATAGCGGCAGACCCGACAATCCCGCCATTTCGACAGCCTGCGTTGCGGTTGTAAACATCCGTCCCTGCGCAAGCCCATTGATACCCGGCGTATCGCAGGCCAAAGTCGCGCGCCCCTCCTGCATTTCCAGTTCCCACGTCCCGTCAATCATCCACAGGGAAAGCAGTTGTTTGGTGATTTTCGATTGACGATTTTCGATTGACGATTTTCGATTGGTGATTTTAGATTGGCTTGTCACAGGATTCTGATTTCCCGCTGTTTTCTTCTTTTCTTCTTTTCTCCTTTTCTCCTTTTCTTCCCCCGCTGACTCAAGCCAGACGCGGGTGGGCAAGGTGGCGGAGCGTCCGAAGGTGACGACGGGCGGGGCGCCGGGATTGCGCAGGACCCAGGTGTTGATGTAACCGGGCGGGGCTTTCTCTAAAACTTGGCCTGTGTTGTCGGCCCGCGTCACCATTTTTACAATTAAGTGGCGCGAGCGTTCTATGGGAAGGCCATCGAGGGACAGGGCGAACAGGGTTCCGAAGGGTGATTGGGTGGAAAAACGCAGGTTGCCCACGCTGTAGATTTGTCCCGGCGCGAACTCCCCGGATACGACGCGCAGGGTGGGCGCGTTGATTTCCAGCCTCCCCTGGCCGGCATTGCAAACGATCTGCCCTGTGTCGCTGCGCCAGATATGCCCGCTCACGGACGCGCTCGAAACGGGAACGCCGTTGCCGCGCAGGGTGTTGAGCAGGTTTATCAGCGCGCGGCGATCTGATTGGGCGTTGGTGGGCACGAGGCTGCCCGCGTTGGTTTTGGCGACAAGGGCGTTGTTGACACGGACGGACCAGGCGGCGCGGTACAATTCGCCCGCGTTGTTGGGCCAGTTGAACACGCGGTCGGGCGTGTACGCGAACGTCACCTGATGCGCGGCGGGGCGAATCGCCTGATTGAGAAACGCCTGCCCCGCCAGCGCGTACAATCCCCAGGTTGTCGGGTCCATCTGGACTGCGAAGTCGTTGAGCATGTCGGCTTCGGCTCCGTTGGGCGCCCGGTTGGTCTGGTAGCCGAACAGCAGCACGGCGTCAAAGTCCTGCAAACTTGCGTACGCGAGGGCTTCGGGCACGGACGCGGCGCGGTATTGGTTGGGCCAGGTCGTTGCCCATTCGCGCACCACGACGGGCTTGTTCTGCCAGCGCAGGGCAGCCGTAAACGGCGCAAACCCGCCGGGACTGTCATCGCGGAGGGTGTTGCGGTTGGAATAGTAGTTCAGTCCGGGGGTGCGCGGATCGCCATTCACGCTTTCGCCGTACCAGTTTTCGGAGGTAAAATCGCACTCCTGCGCCACGGAAGCCACGTCGGGAATCATGCCGTTGGAAACGACGGCTGTGACGGGACAGCGCAGCCCGATAGCCCGCAAATGGCTTCGCATCTCTTTGAAATACGCGCGTTGTGTTTGGTATAAAAACTCAATCCCATCGCGCATCCGGGTGGGCGCGCGGCGAATGTCGGCCACGCCCTGCAGCAAAGGGGAAAACGCTCCGGTCAGAATGGGCAAATCCACGTTGTTGTGATCGGGGTCTTCATCATCGCGCAATACATTCACGCCATTGGTCTGCCCCCACCGAGCGGCAAGTTGGTCGCGGGTCTGGTAACGCGCTTTGAGCCACTGGCTCCATCGCCCCCGCAGATCGGAATTGTAGGGTTCCACCATCTGCTCCAGCTTTTCCCCGTACAGGAAAAAACCGTGTTCGTTGCAGATTTCCACAAGGGCAAGGGCGGGGTCGTCAATGGGCATCACGCCGGAATAGCGGTTTTTGTGCAGCAGCAGTTGGCTGGCGTATTCCTTTTGCAGTTGAATGAGATAGCGGTCGAACAGGGCGTAAGGCCGCGCGCCGCGCGCCATTTGCGCCGCGTTGAGGACGCCATCCCCGGCCTTGAAGGTGCGAAAATCCAGCAGGTCGAGATAGTAGCGCATCCCGTGCCGGCGCAGGCAATCCATCCAGTAGTCCAGCCGGTCCAAGTAGGCAAGGTCGAAATGCTGCGAGTCGGGCGCGTCCACGCTTCCAAGCAGGCAGTTGCGGTTGTCAACGGCTTCCAGACGGACCATATTCAGGCCGGCCTGCTGAAAGTTGGAAACGACCTGCTCAATCTGCGCGTTGGGAATGTTGAGGCGCGTACTGGAAACATTGATGCCCCAAAACCGCGCCCGCGTCCCATCTTCGTAATGAAAATGCCCGTCATTGCCCACCGTCACAAAGCCATGTTTGGCAATGTTGTTATCAAGTTTATCGCTCAGGTCAAGGAGGGAGGAGGGGGGCAAGTAAGGCTGCGTGGCGGGAGTTTTGGCCGGTATTATGTTGTCTGCGCGTACGGAAAGGCTGGTGAACAAGCTCGGTATCGTCAATGCCAGTAAAATGGCGCGAATTGTCCGGCAAGGAAATATGGGATGGTTCTGTGCGTTCGGGCGCGACGGGCTGAACCCCTTCGCTGTATGGCCTACGGCCCAGTGTCCTTCGGACACAATGTTTTTTACAAGAGGGTTCTGTCCGAAGGACAGTCGGCGGAACGCCCTACAGCGAAGGGGTTCAGCCCGTCGCCTAAACGCGGCAAGCCTCCTACAAATCAAGGCCGATAGGGCTTGGCGAACAAGATGGAGTATAGAAATAAGCAAAAGAAAATCCTGACAGCGCATTAACGTTGAGGTGATGAAAACAATTATGCAGGCGCAAAGCGCGACAATCGAAAGCGGCTCAGGTCATAGCCGACAGGCTTGTCCTGCGCGAGATCGGCTAGTATCTGGCCGAGCAGGGGGGTGAACTTGAAGCCATGCCCGCTCAGGCCACCGACAACAAATGTATGCGGCAGGCCGGGAACCCTATCAAGAATGAAATCCTCGTCCGGCGTGTTGGTGTACAGGCACACTTTGGAGTACGCAACTTCGCTGCCGAGCCAGGGAAACCGTTTTTGCGCGTAGGCGAGCGTACTCTCTATATCGGCAGTTGTCACATCGCGGTTTACCGTTTCCGGCGTGGTTGCCGTTCCCCGGTCATGCAGGCCGATTTTGACGCCCGGCACGTCGCCAAGCTGCGGAAAGCCATAAAAATTTGTACCCGCGTCAATCCAGACAGGGAATTGCCCCACCCCGAATATTTCCGGGCGCGTGGCCGGCTGAAGATGGATGTACGGCTGCCGCGTGACTACCAGCGGAACCGAAACCCTGAATTCCGCCAGTTTTGGCCCCGTCCAGGGTCCCGCCGTGAGCAGCAGCCGATCCCCTGCTATGATTGTACCCGCAGCCGTTGTCACCCTGACGCCGCTTGCGTCCGCTGTGATGCCGACAACGGGTGTATTTTCCTGAATTATTGCCCCATGCTGCCGCGCCAGTCTTACCGCCGCTTTCACGCAACGCGACGCGCGGGCGTAGCCCATACTCGGCTCGTAAACGGCGGCTTCGTCGGCCTCCAGCGCAAAGGCGGGGAAACGCTTCGCGCACTCGGCCTTATCCAGTACCTCGTGTGCTACGCCGCTCACTCCCAACGCTGCCTGCGCCTGCTGAATCAGGGGATGATGGACAGGTCCGACAAACACGCCGCCCGCCCGCAGAAACAATTCCTCGTCCGGGCATTGCGCCTGCAACTCGTCCCACAATGTATACGCATCCGCCATCAGACTTGTATACAGCGCGTCGGGATACACGCGGCGCACAATGCGGCTGTCGCCATAGGAACTGCCCCGGTCATGGTCCAGGCCGAACTGCTCGAACGCAACAACGTCCTGCCCCGCCCGCGCCAATCGCCACGCCGCCATCGCCCCCACGCCACCCACGCCGATAATCAACACGCGCATCTGCCTGCCTCGCAATCAGAGAACTATTTTACCACGGATGAAACGGATGAAACGGATTGTCGCGGATAAGATGTGATGAGAAGATGTCTATCTGTGACAGCCTGCTCGTCGCCCGCCGGTTATGCCGCCGTATAAAGAATAAAGAAATATGTAGAGGCATCGTCGAAATCTTGGCAATACAGCGCTTCCAGCCCGGTGTCTCGTTGTGTCTGGTTGTAGGAGAGAGGCATCGTGACCTCAGCGGCGTCAGGGCGGCAGTGGGAGCAGGCAGAGCATAGGCATCTGTTCTCCTTCCTGTATAGTACCTCACCCCGGGCGTCCATTTATGGACACCCTCTCCTGGCCGTTCGTTCCTCACCAGGAGAGGGGCTTTTGGGTAGACGCATGTGCATGTTCTTAGACGCCTCCTGTGGAGAAAAGGTTTCAGTCTCTTGCCGGGGACACGCATTTTTCTTTTGGAGAACTGCGAATGAAAATCATGTACGGGCAGGAGTCGCATCAGGCAGTTCGTAAAATCTTTGTTTTGGACGCACACGGCTTGCGCCTTTGCTCCCTTCTCCCTCCGAACGCAGTTCGGGAATCAGGGAGAAGGGCCGGGGTTGAGGGTACAAGCCCCATACTGCGCCAACTTGAGTAGTAGCAGCGGATTACAAATCGCGTTCTACGATGTAGCGGGCGATGGCGCGGAGGGGAGCGGCGTCCGTGCTGAAATCTTCGAGCGTGGTCAGGGCGGCTTCTACTTCCTCATGCGCTCGGCGCTTCGACTCGTCCAGACCGTACAGGCGGGGATAGGTGGCTTTGTCCCGTTCCTGATCGCTGCCGACGGGCTTGCCGATTTTGCTTTCGTCGCCCGTCACGTCCAGAATATCGTCGGCGATTTGGAACGCCAGCCCGATGTGGCCGCCATAGGAGCGCAGGTTTTCCAACTGCTGCGCGTCGCCGCCTGCCAGCATCGCGCCGGAGAGGACGGACGCGGTAAGCAATGCGCCGGTTTTGTGGCCGTGAATGTAGCGCAGGGTATCGGGCGTCACTTCCTGCCCCTGCGACTGCATATCCACGACCTGCCCGCCCACCATGCCCCACGTCCCGGACGCTTCGGCAACCAGATGCAGCACCGGGATGATGCGCTCGGCGGATACCAGCTTGCCGTTATCGGCGATCATTTGAAACGCGAGGGCGAGCAGGGCATCCCCGGCCAATAATGCCATCGCTTCGCCATAAACCTTGTGATTGGTCAGGCGTCCGCGCCGATAATCGTCGTTGTCCATGCAGGGCAGGTCGTCGTGGATCAGGCTGAAAGCGTGGATACATTCCAGCGCACAAGCCGTCGGCATCACGTCCCGCGCCTCACCGCCCACCGCTTCCGCTGAGGCCAAAACAAGAATGGGCCGCAACCGCTTGCCCGGAGCCAGTACGCTGTAGCGCAGCGAGTCGTGCAGGGTTTCAGGCCGCGCCGTAATCGGCGGCAAATATTGGTCGAGCGCGGCCTCCACGTCCAGCCGCTTGCGCTCCAGATAAGTTTCGAGGTTGAATATCAAGCCAATCTCCAAGATTAGGGAACAGGGGACAGGGAACAGGGAACAGTAAGGCTGGCTTTTTCCTGTTCCCTGTCCCCTGTCCCCTGTTCCCTAAGTGCGTACTGCGCAAGGTAAGACAAAACGGCGCGAATGACGTCGGTGTGCTGCGCGAAGGGGAAAATGCAGCCGGGATGGGTGGGCGCTTCCGCCGCGTAGGTATGCTCGTCGGCGGGCACGTGCAGAAACCCGGCCTGTATGGGATGTTCGGAGGTTTGCAGGGAGTGCAGGACTGTGTACAGCAGATGGTTACACAGGTACGCGCCGGCAGAATTAGACAGCACGACGGGTACGCCAACCGTTTCGACAGCCTGCGCGATCAGGGAAGGCGAAAGCGTGGCGGGCAATTGCGCAGGGCCATCCGCGACAATGGTTCTGCCGGGCGTGGAAAAGCCGTCTACGTCGGGGATGCGCGGGTCGTCCCAATTCAAGCCCTGCGTTTCCACCCGCCAGGCGTAACTGCCCGCCGCCACGCCGAGCATCAGCGCGATGTCGAACGGCTGCCCACCGCGCCCGCCCGCTTCCAACGCCGCTTGAAACGCCTGCGGCGCGCGGGCAAACGAAGTCGGCAGGGCGCAAACCGTCAGTTCAAGGCCGGAATGGTTCTGGTTTTCAAAGTGACGCAGCAGGCGTTCGGTCGGGTTGTCCACAACATTGCCGAACGGTCCAAAACCGGTCAGGAGGATTTGTTTAGGCATAACGCTTCCTATGATTTACATCCTGTGATTTACAAACTATGCTGCCACTCTCCCAATCCAATAGCAAGAGCGGCCTCTAGCCACTCTTCAAAACGTGTTTGTGTTGACGCCGCTGATTCCGCATAGTTAAATTGAAACAGATCGACGCATGGAGAAACGCCGGTATACTCTGTACCGCCATCTTCGTGTGATATACGCTGAAATGTGAAAGCCGAGGCGGCCAAAATGCCGTTATATGCAGGACCATAGCCATGGAAACTGACTATTAATTCAAAGCTGGTTTCAGTATGGATAACCAGGCTTGCCCACGAGCGATAATCAACTGTATTCGCAAAATACCCCAACTGCCGGGCTGTGTCGATAATCTGTCCCGAATAGTATATCCGTTTCGAATCCGCATTGTCAGCCTGTTTGGAAACGGCTTTGTAGGCTCTGTCTGCATCGGACGGCGTGAGTTCATAGAGATTCTTGTTCAGGTCCTCTACCATATCACTGAAACGCTTCACCGTCATAGCCCGCAAAACATCCGCAACCCGAAAGGTTTCGGCCAGGCTCTCTTGTCGCTTTTGCAGCCTGTCTCGAAGTATTTTTAGACCGCTTTGAAGCGCTTTATCCGCATACCCTGCCTGTCGAACTTGCTGCTCAACTCCTAAAGCCTTCAAGATTGCATCACGTTGACGCGCGGCAAACAGATGGATCAACTTGTTCAGGTTGCCATCATCCGCAGTCTCAAGCGCTGCAATGTATTGTTTGCGATCCTCATCCCTGATAACTAAAGGAAAAAGATCGGCTTTCAGAAAAACCAAAGAGGCAAGAATGCGAGCAACCCGACCATTGCCATCTTGAAAGGGATGAATTTGCGTGAAGCGATGGTGCAGCCAGGCAGAAAGAACTTCAGGAGCATACTGGCCTTCGTACTCGGCATACCATCCTACCAATTGTTGCATCTCATCACGAACGATTTCTGGAGGTGAATAGATGTGCATCTCGCCGTCTTGTCGACGTGGATTGTTAGGAAGTATCTTATAATCGCCACGCCGCAATGGCACTTGGATAATTTTTCCATCCGGTGTCTGAGCTTCTGTTGATTGCTGATGATCGGTTAGTACCTGATGCATGCCGCGAACGAAATACTCCGTAAAAGGTTGTTCCCCCTTGATGAATTGAAACAGCGCTTCAATAGCCTGATATTGGTCATCTATCAAGTTCTTGATATGAGCGGCTTCTTCTCTGCGCAGCCCGGTCGAACTGGCAATCAGAGACGCCTCAATGCCTTGCTCAATCAGAGTTTCTGTAACGCCTCTGTCCCAATGGTATAGTCTTTCAATAAGACCTGTCTCTATGGCCCACTCACGTTTAAGCTTCTTCAAGAATTCTTCGTGTTCAGGATGGGTTCTCAAAATCTCGCGCTTTTCGCGCCATACGACAGTCAATGCTTCTAGTTCAGGATTTTTTTGTTGAAACGTGCTGCCCAACATTGGTTTAATGCGCTCATACATGAAGTTGTCTCCAGCATTTTGATCGTAAGCAGGTTCTTAGCCACCAAATATGAAGACATTATACCATTCTCCGGCAATCTGCTAATGTTCCAACTGGTTGAATTTGCAGCCTACCTCGGTCCTTGTTGTTCGACTTGATTTGTGAAAACTCCTGCCGGATGATTTGTAGTAGCCGTACAGCAATTTGCAGCAAAACGCTGAACCTTTTTCTTGTTCGGGAACCTATACAGGGTGAAGCAGGCGAGAACATGCGGATATCTGGGCACGGGCGGAGGCACATGGAGCGAAGCGACATAGAATTGATGCTGTGCGCGCAAAAGGGCGACCTGTCCGCGTTTCAGGAACTGACCCGGCGATACCGCGAACCCTTGCGTCGTTTTTTTGCCGCGCTGCTGCTGGAATCCTCCCAAGCGGACGATTGCGTACAGGAAACGTTTCTGCGGCTGTGGCTGCTGCGGCAGGCGTACCAGCCGACGGGCAAGTTTTCCACCTACCTGTTCCAGATCGGCAAGCACCATCTGCTCAATCACAAGCGCAAACTGCGGCAGGACGCGCAATGCCTGCCGGTTGAACAGGCGCAAAACGTGGCGATGCCCGAACAAACTCAGCCGGAATGGATTGTGCTGAGATAGACAGGCAAGCGCGGATGCGGCAGGCTATCGGGAAGCTGCCGCTCCATTTGCGCGAGGTGGTAGAATTGCGTCACACAAAACAATACACGTATGCGGAAATTGCGCAGAAGCTGCAAGTTCCCGTTGGCACGGTGAAATCGCGCCTGTCGGAAGCGACCCGTCGCTTGAGGCAAGCGTTTTCCGAAGGAGAAACCGAATTATGAACTATCAGGAACAGGCGCTGGCCTATCTGCGCGGCGAAATGAACGAGGGCGAGCGCGCGGCGTTTGAAGACGCGCTGTTTCAATCGGAAGAACTGCGAACCGAACTGGAAAGCAGTCGCGCCCTGCTCGACATGCTGGAAGCGGCCAGTCAGGAAAGCATTACCAAACTGGTCAACGCGCAGATACAACAGGCGATTCGTGACCGCGCCAGCGACATTCACATTCTGCCTGCCGGGGAAAGCCGGGACGGGCAGGCGGGCGGAAGCGCGGTGGTCAGCTACCGCATTGACGGACGCTTGCAGGAAGTGGGACGGCTGCCCGGCGAACAGTACCGCGCCCTTGTGGATCGCTGGAAAGTAATGGCGGAAATGAACGTTGCCGAGCAGAAACTGCCGCAGGACGGGCGTATACTGTGCCGTTATGGGCAGAAAGAGTTTGATCTGCGCGTTTCCATCCTGCCGACCGTGACCGGGGAGCGGATTACCGCCCGGATTTTAGACAGATCGAATGTGTTTCGGGAGTTGGACACGCTTGGCATGGACGAGACGACGCTTGGCGCGGTGAAGCGCCTGATGGAGCGCCCGCATGGGTATGTGATTTTGACGGGCGCGGCGGCAAGCGGCAAAACCACCCTCGCGTATGCCCTGTTGCGGTATGCGCGAACGATCAGCGCGCCCGCGTCCAATATCCTGACGGTGGAAGACCCCGTTGAGTACCAGATACCGGGCGTATCGCAGGTTCCCGTCAACCCCCGCTCCGGCCTGACGTATGCCGCCGCCCTGCGCTCCATGATGCGCTCGGACCCCGATATTCTGTATGTGGCGGAGTGTCGCAGCCAGGAAATCGCGGAACTGAGCATCGAAGCGGCGGTGACAGGCCATCTTGTGCTTTCCATTCTGCACGTTGGGGGCGCGGTGCAAACCGTGCAGCGACTGCGCGACATCGGTATCGTCAATCATCTGTTGGCAAGCAATCTCGCGGGCGCGATTGGAATGCGCCTTGTGCGGCGCGTCTGCCCCGACTGCTCCGCGCCCTACGTCCCTGCGGAACGCGACCTGTCCCGCGCCGGCCTGTCCCTGCTGGAAGACGGCCCGTTCCGGCGCGGAACCGGCTGCGACAACTGCCGTCAAACCATGTACCGGGGGCGGGTCGGCCTGTTTGAAGTGATGGAAGTCAACGAGGCATTACGTACCTTGATTGCCGAACATGCGATGCCGGATGTTCTCTGGCAGCAGGCGTTCGCAACGGGCGGTTCCCTGTGGGACGACGCCCGCAACAAAATCCGGCAGGGCTTAATCACCGTTGAAGACGCGGCCTGGGCGCTGTTCGACTACGCGCAGCCCCGCCGAACCCCTTCCGCCGAACACACATTGGGCGGCATCCTTGATCTAACGGAGTTGTGAACCGCGTGAGGAAGAAAAGAAGAAAAGAAGAAAAGGAGAGGGGGAGAACCTAACCTCGATTTCTTCTCTCTGTGAAACCTCTGTGTCTCTGTGTCTCTAGCGAAGCGGGTGGTGAAAATTCTTTGCCGTTGTAGAAAAAAGGAGCAGGCGTATGTGGCAGCGATTTACGGAACGGGCGCGGCGAATGGTGTTTTATGCGCAGGAGGAAGCGGGGCGTTTGGGCGAAAACTATGTCTCGACGGAACACCTGCTGCTTGGACTGTTGCGTGAAAATGACAGCGTAGCCGCGCGTCTTTTGGATCAAATGGGCGTGGCATTGCCAAGTTTGCGCGCTAAAATTGAGCAGGAAGTGACGCAGGGCGAAGGGCGGTTGGGGCAGGACATGCAGTTGACTCCCCGCTCCAAGCGCGTGATTGATCTGGCGTATGATGAAGCCAAGCAGCTTAACAACAACTATATCGGCACGGAGCATCTGCTGCTCGGCATGATCCGTGAAGAGGAGGGAGTGGCGGGGCGTATCCTGAAGGAAAGCGGCGTGACGCTGGAACAAACGCGGCAACTGCTGCGAACGCTTCAAACAGAAGCCGCAAGCAAACCCACGCAGGCGCAGAGCGGGCAGGAAGCAGGCGCTCCCCAGGGTGACGCTGCCGACTCCCAACTGACCAGTTTCAAGGAAACGCTGGGCCGCCTTGCCGCCGAAGCGCAATCTCTAAAGTTGAAAATGCAGGGCAGGGAAGCGGGGACGGCTTCGGATACAGCGCCACCCGCGATATTCGGCGGGGCGCGCGGCGACATCGGCATTCTGAAAAACGCGGATGAGCGCGGGGTTGTAGAGTTCGTGCCGTCCGAGTCCGATCTTGCCGCGTTTGAGGACGTAATGCGAATCAAGGACGAGTATGCGTACCGCGAACTGGTCACAAACGGCAAAATCCTGCTGCTGGAAGCGGGCACACAGGCCAAACTGCTCAAGCGCGGAACCGGCACAACGGACTACGTTCGCATCCTGAGCGGCAAACTGGCGGGCGAAGTTGGCTATGTTCTGCGAACGGTTCTGCAAGACCTCAAGCCCGATGACCGGCCCTTTCCGCCACCCGTCGCAGACTAGAAAAGGAGAAAAGGAGAAAAGGAGACAAAAACAATAGAGAACCGCCTCCTCTTCTCCTTTTCTCCCTTTCTCCTTTTCTTCCCCTCTTCACGCCGTTTGCAGCGCAATCTTCTCGCTCAGGCGGGCGCGGCGGGTGAACATGGAGAGGAGTTGAACCTCTTCCTGCGAGAAGGCGCGGCGTTCCTGCGTGTAGATTTCGATCACGCCGACGGTTTGCCGCCCGGATTTCAGAGGAACGGCCAGGTAGGAAGTCAGGCGGTCACGGTGCAGCCAGGCGTGGGCGCGGGAACGGGGATCGTCGTCGAGGTTGGGGAGGACGAGGGATTGGCCGCGCTTTGCCACCCATCCGGCCAGTCCGACGCCCAGAGGGATTTGGTCTTCCGGGGGAACGGTCGGGCGGAAATGGCTTGTCACTTGCAGGCGGAGGCTGTCGCCTTCCAGCCGGTAAATCGCGCAGCGATCCGCGCGCATGATTTCTACGGCTAAGTCGGCCATTAATTGCGGCAGGTTTTGGGCTTCCAGAGCGGAGCCGATGGCCTGCGCGACGCGGCGGAAATAGCGGCGCATTTCGTGCGATTTGGAACGCGCTTCCTGATACAGCATCGCGTTGACGACCGCGAACGCGGCTTGATTGGCAATCGTGTACAGCAGTTCCATTTCGGCAACGGTGAACAAGCGGCGCTTGCTGCTCATGGCGTGGAGAACGCCGATTACGTCTTCCCCGACCTGCATGGGTACGCACAGCGTGGACGCGATCCCCGCCTGGTCAATGGGCGCGCTGCGGTTGCGGGCGTCTGCGGGAACATCCGAAACGGCTGCCGGAGTCTGCCATTCGTACACCCACCCCGCAATACCTTCCCCGATGCGCGGATGCGTGGCGGCAAACAGGGATTCGTCCACATGCCGCGACAGGCGCGTTATTAATCGCTCCTCTTCTTTGTCATACAGCAGCAGGGCGAATTTGTCCACTTTCAGCAGGTTCAAGACGCTTTCGGCAACGAAATTCAATACGCGATCCAGATGCAGGGTGGCGTTGACGTGCTGCGATAGATCGTACAGCGCGGTCGCTTCTTCGGCCTGGCGCTGCGCGTCCTCGTACAGCCAGGCGTTTTCAATGGCGATACCGGCCTGCACTCCGACTGCGGACAACAGTTTCAAGTCATCCGTGTGGTAGGCGCGGCGTTGCAGGCTGGTGACAAGAATCAGGCCATGCGTTTCGTCGCGGCTGCGTATGGGCGCGATCATGGCGGAAAGGGCGTGGGCGCGTTCGGAAAACGGCTCAAAATCCTCGTCGGTATCAGTATCTTCGATCAGGCGGGGAACGCCGCTGTCCAGAACGCGGGCATGAGCGCCCGAATCCACGCTGTACTGAATTTCGCGCTCGTCTTCGGTCAGGCCCCGCTCGGCCGCGATGAACAGGTGCGTTCGCTCGTCATTGAGCAAAAATAGAATGGCCGTATGGTGTTCCAGATGGGTGCAGATGGCGGCGAGAACGCTGTCCATCACTTCCTGCACGTTCAGACTGCCGGCAATGGTATGCGCGGCGTCATACAGCACATCCAGTTCGCGGGACTGTTCGCGCGCCAGTCGCGCCGTGTGTTCCACTGTGCGCGACAGGCCGGCAAATTCCGCCAGCAGCGTCAGAATTTCCAGATCGTCCTGATCGAACATGGGGGAAGCGGGGAAGCGGGGGAAGAACGGCAGCAGGGGAGGAAGTCTCGGCGGTTTTGTTGGAAGCGGAAAGCGTGCCGACAATGCGGCCATTGCGGATCAGGGGCACGACGGCAGCCGAACGGGTTCCGGCCTGTTTGTCGTCGGGGGAGGCGATGAGATGCAGGGGCGCGGACAGCGAATCGGTAGTCCGCCGCTCCGCGCGACGGGCTGGAATTTCGGGCAGAGGTTCTCTGGCAAGGGCAAACAAATCGCCCGATTCATGAGCCGGGCGCGCATCAAGCAACACGGAACGCCCGGTAGAAATCACGGGTTCGGAAAGCGAATCATTCAAGCGTATGCGCAGACCGACGATCAGGGCGGCGTTTTCGCCGGCTGCAGCGACAAAATCGAGCATATCGCCTTCGGGGGCAAGCAGGCAAAGGGCCGCGCTGGCCGCATCGGTCAGGCGGCGCGCTTCTTCGACGACAATCTGTTCCACGTCGCCCTGTGACAGGGGCGTGGTCAGGCTTTCGGTCAGGCGGCGAATGGCGGCGCGCTGTTGTGCCGCTCGGTTCATAGGCGCGTTTCCCTCCTCCCTCTCATTTTAGACGATATGCGCAATCGTGTCAAGCGTCTATAGAGTAAAATAGGAGAATAGCCGCGAATGAACGCGAATAAACGCGAATGGACTTTCCCTGCTGCGGAATCAGGCGTACAGACGCGCCTATTTAAGTGTGCAGTAAGGTTGTTGAGCAGTGGGCGGTGAAACGCGATACAATTTGGAGGACTTAAGGACAAAGCAGATAAACACGATACTGCCACGTTCAACGCGGATTATAAAAATCCGGTTATTAGGCCTTCGGCCAATTGTCCTACGGACACAAGATTGTGCAAAGTTCAAGGGGTTTGTTTATTATCTCTGTGACCCCTCTGTGTCTCTGTGTCTCTGTGGTGAACTTGTATTCGCGTTCATTCGCGTTCATTCGCGGCTAATTCTTCCTGATTTTCTTTAGCAGTTGCGCGGATGTGAGGGGTGACGGGATGCCACAGATGGGGTAAAACGCAGTCAGATATGCCGAACCGCAACGGCACGGACGCCGGAAGGCGAGCTGAAACGCCATCTGGCAAATTTAGGGTTGGACAAGGCGGAAGCGTACCGGAATTGGTGTCGCGCGCAGGGTTTCAGCGCGAACCTGAACAAAACGTGGCAGGAGCGGCGCGCGGAAGTGCAGGCGGCGCAAAAACAAGCGGCCGGGATGCGGAACGGGGCGAATTGGCGCGGCATTGGCAGGCATTGGGATTTGGGGAGGAAGGCGCGTATCTGGAATGGAGCCGTGCGCATGGGTTTGGCGGGAGCGAGCGTAAATCCGCAAAGCAGAAGCGCATGGAGAAGGAAAAGCGCGAATTGGAAACCGCGCAAATTGCCCTGAGCCATTCGCGGCAACAGGCGCGCAGACCGGAAAACGCGATTACGCGCCTGTACCACGATCCACAGGAAGCCGAGCACGTGAAAACGCCGTACCTGCACAAGATTGGCGAGTTGTTTGCCGGGGAAGTGGACAACGACGTTCGGGACGCGCTGCTGAAATTGCTATTGCGCGTCCAAGCAGGCGGGCGCTTGTTCGGACTGGAACCCGTAATCGCCGATTTGGGGCACAATCCGGGCAACACGTTTCTGGACGGCCTTCACGCTCTGGCGCGGCGTCATGCCGATTGGCAGAACTCGCCGGAAGCATGGCAGCCGGACACCCACAACGCGCCCCGTCAATTCGGCGCATTGGCGCGGCATCTGCTGACACGATACGCGGTTCCCGGCTTTATGGATCGCGTATGGTTTGAGGGCGAGGGGAAACGGGCGGCGCGGCATCAGGATTGGTTTCTGCATATCGGCAGGGGGCAAAACATCCGACCGCCGATCTGCCGTTTGCGCTGACGAAAATGGCGGCGCACCAGTTTCTACTGGCTCCCGATGATTTTTCCATCGAAGCCGCTTTGCGCTGGGGGCAAATTCGCGCGTTGGGCGGGGGTGAATAGCTGGTTCGCGCCGTGATCGCGACCCGGCTGGGGCACGATCTGGAAACCCTGCCCGACCAGGAGTTCTGGCAGTCCGTCATCCACTTTTTCGTCAACAATCCCATGCTGGACACGGACTGGATCGGCCCGATGGTGGATTTTATCTATGACCGCAAGTTTGTGCCGCGCGAAGAAATAGGCCCGGACGGACAACTGACAATTTTGGAGCCGGCGGAGCCGACGTTCAGCATGAAGGGCCGCACAGCCGCGGCGTTGCAGTTTCGCGTGGAAGCGTGGCATCGGCAGCTTGCGAAAGACACGCGCAAGGGTTTTCGGCAGTGGGAGCCGTCGGGCATCGGGGCTTATGCGGGGTCGGCTCCCGACCCGAACACGGGCAAAGCGGTGCGCTGGCAGATCGTGGAACTGCTGGACAGCGCGGCCTTGAAAGCGGAGGGCAAAACCATGCACCACTGCGTCGCCTCGTATGACCGCTCGTGCGCGCGGGGGCAAACATCCATCTGGTCCATGCGGATTGCAGGCGCGACAGAAGAAACCTATCGCAACGTGATGACAATCGCCGTCAACAACGCTTCGCGCACAATAACGCAGGCAAAGGGACGGTGCAACAAAGGGCCGGGCGACAAACGCGCCGGTGACCGCCTGAACTATGCGCCCCTCCTCCTCAAACAATGGGCCGCGCAGGACAAACTACCGTGCCGAGTTATGTTTGACGGCGGTTTCTACCCTCATCAAAGAAGGAACCTATCCGCATGAAACGACGACGCGGTTTGCTGTTGACGGCAGCGGTTGGGTTGACGCTGTGTACGGCATGTGGCGCATGGCTGACTGTGCAGCGACAGCAGTATGCCCGCAATCGCCAACTCATTGACGCGCTGACGCATGGCGACACCCGAACCGCGCTTGCCCTCGTCAACGCGGGAGCCGACCCGAATACGCAGGCTGAGCCCGTTCCCCCGCCCTCGTTCAAACTCCTGCTGGATCAACTGCTCCGCCGCAAAAATTCTCCCGTCAATACCAGTCCCACCGCGTTCGTGTGCGCCTGCGGCTTGAATTGGAACCCGGCAACCGGCGCGGAAATGGATTGGCTCACTCTAGATGAAGATTTGCCCCTGCTGCAAGCGATGCTGGCGCATGGCGCAAACGTTCACGCCACAACACTCGACAACAACGCCCCGCTGCACTATGCCGTTGCCGAGGATCGGCGGCGCACGGTGGAACTGCTGTTAAAGCATGGCGCAAACCCCAATGCCCAAAACAGATGGGGCAAAACTCCGCTGATGTGGTCCGGCGCGAATATGACAATTGATGTGGCGCATATTCTGCTGGCGAACGGCGCAAACCCGAATATGCCGGATGCGAACGGAGACACTGCTCTATATTGTGCCGTCGAATATGACAATGCTAAAATTATGATGCCCGAACTGCTGGCGCATGGAGCCGACCCCAACCGGCGCGACAAATACGGCTCAACCCCGCTCATCATGGCGCAGACGGCGAATCGCCCTGATCTCGTACGCCTGCTAAAGCGCAGCGCGAGGTAAAAAGCAACCCCTTCCCTGCCCCATTCTGCGCGTGAAAAAGCCGCGAATTCGTTGAAGACAATTTGACACGATAAGCGTAAAACCTTGTTATCGGATTTGTCTCTCCCATACAGCGAATCAGGGCTGTTCCGCCGTTCCTGCGGCTGAGAACGCGAGTGCAGAGGAGACCCCATTGATTGAACAACGCGGTTTGGATACGGATGCGCAGGACGCGCCGGAAATAGAAGCGGAGGAGCGGAAGCGGAAGCGGACGCCCTGCCCGAACATTTGCCGCTGCTCCATCGTCTGCGCCAGCGGCTTCTGGGCGAAGCGCTTTCCAGCGAACACATAGAGCATACGCTGCTTTCCAAGCTGATCGCGCTGCCAGTCTTTTCCTCAGACGCCATTTCTTCGGTCGCTTATGCCACGCAGGAGATCGTTCTGGTCATGGGCGCGGCGGGATTAGCGGCGGCGGCGGGCGGGGCGTATACCCATTACACGCTGCTCGTTTCCAGCCTGATTGTCGCCCTGCTTGTCATTGTCGTCACCTCCTACTGGCAGACCATCTTCGCATATCCAAGCGGGGGCGGCAGCTACATCGTTTCCAAAGAAAATCTCGGCACGAACTGGAGCCTGATTGCGGCAGGGCGCGCTGCTGATTGATTATGTGCTGACCGTTTCCGTTTCCATCGCGTCGGGCGTTCAAAACCTTGCCGGCGTTCCCTTTTTGACGCGCTTTCACCCGGACAAGCACCTGGTTCCCATCTGCCTGTTTTTCATCGTGCTGTTGATTATTGCCAACCTGCGCGGATTGAAGGAGTCGGGGTCGCTGTTCGCCGTTCCAACGTATGTGTTTGTCGGCATGTGCTATCTGATGATCGGGCTGGGATTGTTCGGCGGGCTGATAAACTATCACAACCATCTGGAAGAAATCAACAACGTTGCCCGAAATATGCCGGAAGAATGGAAGAACGCGCAGCGCAATGTGGGCGCAGTCGGCGTATTGGTGCTGATGCGCGCGTTTGCCAACGGCTGTTCTGCCATGACCGGAACCGAAGCCGTCAGCAACGGTATCCCCGCTTTTCAGGAACCCAAGTCCAAAAACGCCGCGCAAACCCTGCTGGCGATGGGCCTTATTTTGGGAACGCTGTTTATGGGCGTTTCCCTGCTCGCCACCCATCTGCATGTCGTGTATTACGACGGCGCTCCGGCTGTGATTGACCAGCTTTCCGGCGCGGTGTTCGGCAAAACCGGCGGCATGAGCATTTTGTACCTGATTACGCAGTTCTTTACCGCCGCCATTCTGGTGCTTGCCGCCAATACCAGTTTCGCCGACTTTCCGCGCCTGTCGTCCATTCTGGCGCGCGACAGTTTCCTGCCCAAGCAGTTCCATAAATTAGGAGACCGCCTCGTTTTTAGCAACGGCATTATGATTTTGGGCGTATTCGCGGGTGTGCTGCTTGTGGTCAAGCGGGGCAATGTGGACGCGCTAATTCCCCTTTACGCAACGGGCGTGTTCACGGCCTTCACGCTGTCGCAGGCGGGCATGGTGCATCACTGGCTCAAACTCAAGGCCGACCCGGAAGCGGGCAAGGGCTGGCAATGGCGCATGGCGGTCAATGGCCTGGGCGCGGCTGTCACCTTCATCGTCTTGTGTACGATCCTGATTGAGAAGTTCCGGGAGGGCGCGTGGATCAGCGTCCTGCTGACGGGCCTGCTGTTTTTCATGTTCAAGAAAATCCATCAGCACTATACGGATGTGGTGGAAGAAGACAAACTTGTTGCGCCGGACCCCGACCCGCCCTCCCAAAACACCGTCTTGGTGCTGGTTGGAACGCTGCATCAGGGTTCGATACGCGCGCTGGAATATGGCAAACTGCTGGCTCCCGATTGCCGCGCCGTGCATGTGGACACGGAACCCGAAGCGAGTAAAAAACTTCAGGAGCAGTGGCCGACATTGGGGCAGGGCATGCCGCTCGTGATTCTGCCCTCGCCCTACCGTCAGGTGGCGCGGCCCGTGAAGCGCTACGTGACCCAGGTTCACAAAGAACATGACAACGATTACGTGACCCTCATCATTCCCGAAGCCGTGACCGAAAAAGGCTGGCAGCAGCTTCTGCACGGGCAAATCGGCCTGCGCCTGAAGCTGGCGTTCCTGAACCGCTCGGACGTAATCATTTCCAACGTGCGTTACCGTCTACAGCCGCCCCGCAAAAGGTGACAGCCCATGCCTTCATAGAATAGACCTCTTTCATAAGTCTGTTGGATGCGATAAGGCTTGCCGCGCTTGCAAGGACTTATGAAAGAGGCCCAATATAGCAGTTGTCTGTCATGTGCTGCCGCTCATCCATCCTTGCTGTCAGGGTATACTACGTTTATTACAGGCAGGTGAGGAGAACGAGAATGGCAGGGACAACGGTTGAAGAACGCTTGGCGACAGTAGAACAAGAACTTGCGCGGCTCAAACAGCAGTTGGCGACGGACAAACCACAAACGGCAACACCCTGGTGGAAGAAAATCGTCGGCGTCTATAAGAATGACCCGGAGTTCGACGCGGCAGAGCGGCTTGGGCGGGAGTACCGCGAGGCGTTGCGCCCACAAGAGGATGAGGAATCGGGTTATGTGGAAGAAATATTGTGAATGTGATAATGTAAATTAGTTTATATTGTAAATGAGATTAGAATAAGTTGTGTGTGAAGAATTTGTTATTAATATAGAAAATGTAAGGAGTAAATGAGTGGATGGTTGGGTGAGAGGGTAAGAGAATAGTAGGAATAGATGTGAGGATATGGTGGTGAAGGAATAGAAAATTTGGGTATTAAATATAAATTAGATGAAAGGGAGGATGAAGTAAGGAAGGAAAAAGAAGAAAATGGACTTGAAAATAGCCGCCATTACCCTCGCCAACAACGCCACCCTCCTCACTCGCAATCTCGCTGACTTCAATAAAGTTCCCGGCCTCAAGGCCGAAGACTGGTCTGCCTGACGCAAACTCGAAACTGCCGGATGTGAGCGAGATATAGATATGTATTGGTCTGGTGATGTAATGTGGCAGTTCACCCTTGCGCCATTTGCTGTAACGGCTTCAGAAACATAGAAAGGCTGCCATGACACGGAAGAAACAGACACGCGGGCGCTGCGCGTACTGTCAGCGCGAAATGACGCGGGGAGGCATGTCGCGCCATCTGCCGGAATGTGCCGCGCGACAGCAGGCCATTGCCACTGCGGAAAGCGGAAAAGGCCGAACGCAACCGCTTTATCATCTTCAGGTGCAGGATGCGTGGGGCGGCGAGTATTGGCTGCACCTGGAAATGAACGGCCTGGCCCGATTGCAGCAGTTGGACAGTTACCTGCGCGCCATCTGGCTGGAGTGCTGCGGCCATCTCAGTGCATTCTACCAGGATAAGCGCTATGGCGGCGAAGTTGCTATGACGAAAACGGCGGAAACCGTTCTGCGCCCCGATATGCAGTTGGTGCACATCTACGATTTCGGCACGTCCTCGGAAACCGTTATCAAGGTCGTGGGCATGCGCAAGGGCAAGCCGACAACCCCGCATCCGATTGCGCTGATGGCGCGTAACGACACGCCGGAAGCCGCCTGCATGGAGTGCGGCAAACCCGCAACGCGGCAGTGCATCGAGTGCCTGTACGAAACGGAGGATTCGGGCGAGTTGTGCGACGAACACGCGGAAGAACACCCACATGACAATTACGGCGAACCCGTTCCCCTGGTAAACTCGCCGCGCATGGGCATGTGCGGCTACGATGGCCCTGCCGAGCCGCCCTACTGACGGCTTTCTTTTTCTGGTTCTGAATGGAGAAACCAAATTGATGTATCGCCCGTTGCGCGTCCTGCGCTGTGCCTCCTTCCTGCACACCGTAAATCGCGCTGCTGCTTTCCGATTGTGCTTACTGTTGGTTCTGACGGTGTTTACAGCCGCCGCCAATGCGCAGCGAAACCGACAGGGAAACGCGCCGCCCGGTTCCGCTCCCGGCGCGAACCCGGCGGCGTCCATAACCCTGACGCCTGCGCCGAATTCTGCGCCCATCAGAGAAGCCGCGCCGCCGGTTGACACGCGGCATGAAATCACAGTTCACGGGATCGCCGCTCCCTTACATCGTCACGACGGGCATGATGCCGCTGAAGGGCGCGACGGGCGAAACCGAAGCCAACGTGTTCTTTGTCGCCTATCATCGCACGGACGGCAAGAGCAATGACGCCGATCCTCACCGCCCGCTTGTATTCGCGTTCAATGGCGGGCCGGGATCGGCGTCCGTTTGGCTGCACCTGGGCGCAATCGGACCGAAACGGGTGCAGATGCTGCCGGATGGCGGCCTGCCGCCCCCGCCCTATCATCTTGTGGACAACGAGCAGACGTGGCTGGATCAGGCGGATCTGGTCTTTCTCGACCCGGTCGGAACCGGCTACAGCCGCCCGACAAAACCGGAATACGGCGCGAAGTTCTGGGGCTTGCAGGGGGATATTGCGGCTGCGGGCGATTTTATCCGCCTGTACCTGACCCGCTACAAGCGCTGGTCTTCGCCCCTGTTTCTGGCCGGGGAAAGCTACGGCACGACGCGGGCGGCGGGACTGTCCAACTACCTTGTGGAACATGGTATCGCCCTCAACGGCATCGCCCTGCTCAGTTCCGTGCTGAATTTCCAGACGCTGGAGTTCCGTCCGGGCAACGATCTGCCCTACATGCTGTTCCTGCCGACCTATACCGCCACCGCCTGGTATCACCACAAACTGCCCGACGCGCTGCAAAAAGACCTGAATTCCACGCTGAAAGAAGCGGAAAATTGGGCGCAAACCGATTACGCGAACGCGCTGGCGCAGGGAGACCGCCTGACCGGGGCGCAGCGGCAGGCCGTGATTGACAAAATGGCGCGATACACGGGATTGTCGAAAACCTATCTGGACAACAGCGACCTGCGCGTGGACATCGAGAGTTTTTGCAAGGAATTGCTGCGGGACCGCAAACGCTCCGTAGGCCGCCTGGACAGCCGCTTTGTCGGGCTTGACTCGTCCAACGTTTCGCAGACGCCCGACTTCGATCCGAGCCAGTCCGCCATACGCCCTCCGTATACCGCGATGATGAATATGTATGCGCGGGAAGAACTGAACTTTGAGTTCGGACGAGGAGTATTACGTGCTGGGAGGAGGCATCAAAACGCCGTGGGATTGGGGCACACGGGGGCAGGGGTTTGCGAACGTCAGCGAATCTCTGCGCAGCGCGTTTGCCAAAAACCCGTACATGAAACTGTTCGTGGCGGAAGGGTATTACGACCTGGCAACGCCGTACTTTGCCGCGCAGTACACTGTCGCGCATCTGGGACTCGACCCTACCCTGCGCGCCAACATCACCACAGGC
Organism: uncultured Chthonomonadaceae bacterium; assembly: GCA_963835065.1. Taxonomy (GTDB): domain Bacteria; phylum Armatimonadota; class Chthonomonadetes; order Chthonomonadales; family Chthonomonadaceae; genus CAWFQB01. The sequence continues at coordinate 41,846 of CAWIEK010000019.1, forward strand.
CAGTATGCGGCAGGCCACATGATGTACATTGATACGGCTTCCCTGGCGAAACTGAAATCGGACGTGTCGCAATTCCTGCAAAGCGCGATTCAACCGTCCGGGGCAGCCCGCAATCCGCCGTCGTTGGCAGTGTCAGTAACCGCAAATCGCCGTAAAGCCGAATTGAGTTAGCCGCAAATACACGCAAATAGACGCGAATACACACGAACCGCAAAGGGGCAAAGGGAACAAAGAGAAACCGCAAAGACTAGGGAACCGCGAAAAACGCGAACCAAAACGAAAAAGGATATAAAGGAAAACAGAAGACAGATTTTGCCTCCGGTTCTTTCAGGTTCTTTTCGTTTGTTTCGCGTTTTTCGCGGTTTAACCGTATACGCGTTTATTCTTTCGTGAAGTTCAGGCTTTCGGAGTTGATGCAGTAGCGTAATCCCGTTGGCTTGGGGCCGTCGTTGAAGACGTGGCCGAGATGCCCGCCGCACCGGCTGCACAGCACTTCGATGCGCCTCATGCCGTGACTGTTATCTTCGCGCGCCGTCACTTTGCCGCTGTCCATCGCTCGTAAAAGCTGGGCCAGCCACAGCCTGAATCGAACTTGGCGCTGGCCGTAAACAACTCCTGCCCGCACCCGGCGCACACATACGTGCCGTCTTCTTTGGCGTTCCAGTACCGGCCTGTAAACGCCCGCTCCGTGCCCGCCTGCCGCAAAACGTGGTACTGTTCCGGCGTCAGTTGCTCCCGCCACTCCGCATCCGTTTTCACTACCTTATCCGTTGCGTTCGCCGCGCTGCCCGTTGTCGCTGTGGTTGTTTCCTCGGTCATGTTGTTGCTTTCCTATCCTTCTGTCCTTATCTGGCAGTCTTTAGGAGTTTGCAAATCTATAACTTCCCGCCACATGGGGCGCAGCAAGCAACGCCCCTACCTATATTCGGGAACTTGTAGAAGTCTGTGCGCCCTGAAATCATCGTTACGAGGCGCTTCCTGCTTATTGATACCGCGCTGAGGCCGGCACAGTTCCGCTCAAGGTTGTGTGGCGGATTGACAGAACAAGGAAAACGGGGTACGCTCCACTCCAATACAATGATGAATACCTTAAAACCTCTTGCCGCTGATGCGGCCAACCAAAAACTGCGCGGCGGCTATTACACGCCCCCTGCCATTGCCCGCTTTCTGGCGCGGTGGGCGATACGGCAGGCCGGAGAAGAGGCGCTGGAACCCACCTGTGGAGATGGCGGGCTGTTGCTGGCGGCAGCGCAGCGCCTGATGGAGTTGGGGGCGACTCCTCATGCGGTCAGCCGACAACTTCATGCCGTCGAGTTGTACCGCTCCGAAGCGGCGCAATCGCAGGCTCGCCTTGCCGAATGTGGTATTCCCTCTGAGGATGTAATTGAGGTTGGTGACTTCTTTTCTTTCGATGATCAGGAGTGGGGCATCATCGGGCGCAAGGTAGACGTTGTTATCGGCAATCCGCCGTTCCTACGCTATCACAGTTTCCCCGAAGAGCAGCGTCAGCGCGCGTTCCGCATTATGCAGACAGCCGGCCTGAATCCTTCCCGTCTGACAAACTCGTGGGTTCCGTTTTTAGTCGCTGCCAGTCTGCGCCTGCGGGAAACCGGGCGGCTTGCCATGATCGTCCCGGCGGAATTGCTGCAAGTCAAGTATGCGGAAGAGACGCGGGCTTTTTTAGCGCGGCATTTCGGCGCAATCACCGTCGTTACCTTTCGCCGCCTCGTGTTCGCAGACATTCAGCAGGAAGTGGTTTTACTGCTCGCCGAAAAAACAACCGGAGATTGCGCGCGGCATTGACATCGTGGAACTGGAAGACGCGGCGGAACTTGAAAGTTTTGGGGCAGAATTACGGGACAAGCAGCATCTTAAAACCATAGATCAGGCAAGTGAAAAATGGACGCAGTATTACCTTGATCCTAAAGAAATCGCTCTACTGCGCAAATTGAAGCAGGATGTACGTCTGACGCGATTGGGACAACTGGGTTGCGTGGATGTCGGCGTCGTCACCGGCAATAACAGTTTTTTTGTGTTAAGCGAGGAGCAGGTACAGCAGCAGCAGTTGATGGAGTGGACACTGCCGCTCGTGGGACGAACCGCGCAACTGCCCGGCTTGGCGCTCGGCAAAACGGAATGGCTTGCCAATCGGGACGGAGGAGCGGGCTGTCACCTACTCAATCTGCCCGCCATGCCCTTCGAGGCATTGTCGCCGCAGGCGCAGGCGTATGTTCGCAGCGGGGAGAAGGCGGAGGCTCACATCGGCTTCAAATGCCGCAACCGCAAACTCTGGTACGTGGCTCCGTCTTTGTGGTCGCCCGACGCCTTTTTGTTTCGCCAGATACACGCTTATCCAAAAATTGTTGTCAACGGCGCAGGGGCCACGTCTACGGATACCGTTCACCGGGTTCGCTTGAACCAGCCTCAGCACGGCGCTTTGATCGCTTCTACGTTTTTGAACGCGCTCACCTTCGCGTTTGCGGAAGTAACCGGGCGCAGTTACGGCGGGGGAGTTCTGGAACTGGAGCCGAACGAGGCCGAACTGCTGCCCGTTCCCTTTTTCGCCGACGCGGTTCTGGACTTTGAAACGCTTGACCGGCTGGAGCGAGCCGGCGACATAGAAGCCATTCTGAACATTACAGACGATACGCTGCTGCGCGGTAAATTGGGATTGCCGGAAGCGGATATACGCGCCCTGCGCGCAATCTGGCGCAAGCTGTCCGGGCGGCGCATCGGACGCAAAACAAAGGCGGCGCGGAAGTAGACCCGCAGAAGTAAACTCATGCCTAAACTTAATCCTATGCCGCCCATTGTAGTTTCGCAGGCCGAACTCGCGCAGATAGGTCAAATCTGGACAAGCAGCGGGGGCAGACTGGACGCCGTTTCCGCAAACAGACTGACGCAATTGTTCGTTGAGGCTGTTGGCAACGCGATGGCAATTATGTTGGGCAATATACCTGTCGTGAGGCCCAACGCAAACGCCCTAGCCAGCGCGCAGCCCGACTGCGTAGAAGTGGGACCGGTGCGGATCATCGGCGGCGTTCGTCCACAAAACTTTGACGTCGGGTATCGTCCTGACGGCATACGGTTCGCGCTCGATCACAAGACGCTCAACGACAAGCAAAGCGTGGGCAAGAACTGGCAGAACATGATCAACGACCTTGCGACGGAAGCGACAACCGTTCACAGCCGCTTTCCTCATGCCATCGTCGCGTTTGTCGTGGCGATCCCTGCTCCCTGCTTTACCGATACGACTGCTTCCACAGCGGCAAAGGCGGCGGCAAGAAGATCGGCTCTTATTGAGACGCTGGAACGACTTGCCCGCCGCACTAATGTAGAAGCGCCGGACTACATGGCGGAAGAAATTGCGCTCGTATTATGGAATCCTGCTGACGGCAGCATAGACCCGAATTTTCCCGATCCATCCTCACCTCTCCGCATTGAAAGGTTCTCCGAGCAGGTAGAGGCCGTGTACCGAAACCGCTACAAGGGCTTGCCTCCCCACGCCGAGTAGTAAAACGCCGAACACCGAACACCTGAATACCGAATACCGTGTTCAGCGTGTGGATTCTTCCTCGCCGCGCAGCAGCCAGTAGTAATGGTGGTATTTGCGGACGCGCTCCACGTCTTTTTCGGTCAGGCTGCGGATGCGGCGGGTGTCCATGTTGTCCTGCAAATCCGCCAGTTTGACGTTGCGGGAGATGGGGTTGGATTGGGCACGGGCAATGAAGGCTTCATACGACTCGCCTGCCCGCCCGGTAACGCCATCCAATGCGGCAAGAACTGTTTCGGAAAAGCCTTCCGCGCGCAGCATTTCCAGCGTCCACGGTGTATCTTCCACCACGTCATGCAGCACGGCGACGATTTTTTCCTCGTCCGTGCCCATCTGCTGCATCATGCGCAGGGGATGCAGAATATAGGGCGCTCCCGCCTTATCGAATTGTTCCTGATGCGCGGTTGCGGCTATGGCAATGGCGCGGGCAAGGGTGGACATGGCAAACTCCAGGGGTCAGGGGTCAGGATTCAGGGGTCAGGCAATCTACTGTCTCCCTTGCCTTCTACTGGTATCAGCATCAGGAGAAAGTAAGGTACGCTCCAGCCTGACCCCTGAATCCTGACCCCTATATTAGCGAACGGATAATCAACCCACTGTACAACTTGGGATAAAAGAAGGTGGACTTTTGCGGCATTTTGTCGCCTTCGGAAGCCACGTCGCGCACCTCGGTCACGGTGGGGTTTTGCAGCAGGCAGGCCAGTTGGAACTCGCCCGACTGCACCTTTTGCACGGCTTCTTCCTCGTCGCGGGTGTAGGCTACGTCGGGCGTGTGCGCGAGTTCCTGCCAACTGATGCCCAAACAGCGGTCCAAAACCAGCGTTTGCAGAATGGTCACGTCGAGATGCTTCCACGCCGCGCAATGCGAATTGTCCATCGCCGCTTCCGCCTGCGCCGGGTCGCGCAGAATAAGGCCGTATGCTTTGCCGGGCAGCACAATGCCGAACCGCTTCTCCCCTTCTATTTGCTGCTTGATCCACGTCCGCAGATCGGGAATGGACATAAAATGGATGTGGAAATACCGCTCCAATTGCAGCGGCAAATCCTCCATACGCGCCGGGGCGATGTTCTTGACCAGCCGATGCGTCGGCAGCACCACCATGCCGGCGTCTTCAAACGCGCTCAAACCAATGAGGATGAAGTCAGAAGGGGCAGTTGATAGTTGATAGTTGATAGTTGATAGGGAATCCTCTGCTGTTCCCTTTTCCCTCTGATAGTTGAGCGCCGTCTCATACCGATGGTGGCCGTCGGCGATCCAGACGCGCTGCGGGGCGAAAAAGGCTTCCAGTTCGGACAGAAGAGTGGGGTCAGTGTGGCGGTAAATAAGGTGCTGTTCCACATCGCGGCCGGTTTTGCCGGGCAGGTTGGCTTGCAGCAGGGGCGGCGTGTCGGCGCGGGATTGGCGCAGTTTTTGTACGACGGTTTGGCCGGGATCGGCGTACAGGCCGTAAATAGGTTCGGGGTTGGCCTGGGTAGCGCGCATCAGTTCCAGACGGTCGGCTTTGGCTTTGGGGTGCGTTTCTTCATGGGGCAGGACGACGCCATTGGCATACGGCTCCAGTTTCAGCGCGACAAACAGCGTGGTTCGCTCCACAATTTGCGTGGGGTCAAGCGGATGCTCGAACCGCTGAATGTACTCGTACAATCCGGGCGCGTCGTCCTGCGCCAACACGCCCCGTTCCAGCGCGTCGCGCAGAAAGGCGTTGGCGCGGGTGTAGCGGTTGTTGTCCGGCGTGTCAGCGGGCGTTTCCTTGTTGAGCATCAAGCGAACGATATTGTCGGGGTGGCGGGCGTAGAGTTCGTCCTGTTGCGCGGGTGAAAGCACGTCATACGGCGGCGCGATAACCAGATCGAGCGGCACACGAGCGGGAGCGTAATGAATTGCGGCAAAAGGAGCGATTTGCGCCATAGTTTGGGTCTTCTTTCCGTATCGGAGGGTGATTGTTGATAAATTAATGCAGGTCGAATTTGTTGAAAATGCCGCGCAGGAAGCGGGCAAGTGTCTTCATTATACCGCGAACTGGCGTTCACGCTAAAAATAAGACACCTGGAAGCAAAGAAAAATGCGCTCCGTCGAGCAAAACGGGAACATTATTTTCACCGCTTACGTCATGCTCCTACCCGATTCCAGTAATAAACGAGATAATTCCCGTTTGCGGCGCAGATAAGCAGGAAAATGCCCGATGATTGAGGAATATACCCCCTGACAACATATCGCCCTTGACGCAATTGTAAATTAACCCTGTTCCATCGCGCAATAAAGCGGCGCAATCAGGTATTCTTTGCAGAATATCCTGCTTTCTTCCGAAATTCCTTGTGAAACAAAGCAAGCCCATTTGAAACGCGCATTGAACAGAACCCTGTGGAGGAACGAACCTTTGAAAACCAACATGCAACGTAACCTGATGTGTGCCTTTACCGGCATCCTTAGCCTGGCCGTCGTCGGAACCCTGACCACGCCCGCCAACGCGCAGGCCAAAATGAAGAAGCAGAAGAGCGCTCCGATGAAAAAAGACAGCATGATGAAGAGCGACAACATGCAGGGCAACATGATGGACAAGAACACCAGCGCCGAAGAGCGCCGGATGCAGACGCTGGGCGAAAAGTTCGGCGACTACAAGTTTGTGGATCCCGCGCCCCTGAACTATCCGATGGCCGCGCCCGCAACTCTGGACGTCTACCATTTCGAGACTTACAGGGGTGACCATATCATGCCCGGCTCCGCTCATGATGCCCGCATGGACAAGATGATGATGACGGACAAGAACATGATGAAGGGCGATAAGATGATGGGGCATGGCATGACGCGCCAGGCGTATCGTGACGATCCCTTCACCGCCGACCCCGCGCCCGTCAACTATCCGCTTGCCGCGCCCGCAACCCTGGATGTCTATACCTTCACCGACTACTCGATGAACAAAATCACGCCCGCCAACACCCTCGACACCCGGATGGACAAGCAGATGATGAAGGACACCATGGTTCCCACGAGCCGCGTGTTCAATCGCCAGTCCTACTACGATGACCCGTTCACCGCCGATCCCGCGCCGGTCAATTACCCGCTCGCCGCGCCGGCCAGTCTGGACCTGTATCACTTCCGCACCTACCAGATGAATGAACTCCGCTCAGGCTCTGTGACGGATACGCGCATGGATAAGCAGATGATGCGCGACAACATGACGCCCGGCAGCGGCAAAATGGACAGCACCATGAAGTCGGGCGGCACCACAAAGAAGGCCGGCAAGACGAAAAAGTAGGTACTACCGGAAAGTTTGCCGTTTTGCTGAAATTTTGCTTGCAGAAACCGGCTTGCCTGTGGTAACATAATAACAATCATTCTGGTTGACGAACGCGAGGGACTGCAAACGCAGTTCGGCGCTTTTGTAGGCCAGCATCCTTACGGGACTGCCGTTTCGGCAAGACTCGGCAGCGATGCTGGCCTTTTGTTTGCTTTGGATGCCCGTTTTGGATGACACCCGATGAGCCGACCGACAAAGGGAACGCTGGAAGCCGAAGTCGCCAATGCCGTCACGCGATTCCATCGGGAACAGCAGGGACGCGGGCCGACAGATGTACGCGCGCACCTTCTTGGCGATTTAATTCTGGTGCGCTGCGCCGGGATTTTCACGCCGACAGAAGCGCGGCTCGCGGTCACGGACGAGGGCCGCAGGCTCATCAAAAGCGCGCGGCAGGAGTTGCGCAGTATCAACCATCTGGAAATCGAAGGCGTGGTTGCCACCCTAGCCAATTGCCCGGTATTGCGCAGTTATTGCGACATCAACACCGACGCCGGGGAACAGATGGAAGTGTACGTGCTGGAAGCCGACGTAGAAAAACGCTTGCTGCGCCAGTAACAAGGCGCGTTCGTAGGGGCATGATTTATCGCGCCCGCGCCTGCTGCGTTCATCGCGCCCGCGCCTGCTGCGTCCGTATAACAATTTCATACAAACCATGCGGTTGCCATGCAGAAGGGTAAATTTCACGCTTACCCGTCCAAGCGGAGGCCGAAGTTCGCAGACTTAGGAACGTTTTCGCGTTCCGAATGTCTGCGCGACTTCGGCCTCTTTTGCGTTTTACGCCTACTCTTGCCCAATCATGTGAGGCGAAAAGGAGCCATGAAGTACCATGCAGGACATTCTTTACACAGTCGTGGTTGTCGTTTTCTTTGCGGCCAGCGCCGCTTATGTGCGCGGCTGCGACAAACTTTGAGGAGAAACGATCATGTTTGATTATCTTTGGACGGGCGGGGTCGCCCTTCTCCTCCTCGTCTATCTGCTTTACGCGCTGCTGAAGCCGGAGCGCTTTTAGGGAGTTGATAGTTGATGGTTGATAGTTGATAGTCCGAAACTTCTGTATCTCTATCAACTATCAACTATCAACTATCAACTAAGGGGACTCTTATGACACCCAATGGCGTCATCCAAATTCTGTTGTACTTCGCGCTGATTATGCTGGTCACAAAACCGCTCGGCGCGTACATGGTCAAGGTGTTTGAAGGCGAACGAACGCTGCTCTCGCCCCTCTTTCGCCCCATCGAGAAGCTGTTTTACGGCATGTTCGGGGTGCGCGAAGAAGAGGATATGAAGTGGACGACGTATGCCTTCGCCATGCTGATGTTCAGTGTGGTCGGCCTGCTGTTTACCTATGTCCTGCTGCGTTTTCAGGGGCATTTGCCCTTCAACCCTAAAGGTTTCAGCGGCAAGGACATGACGCCTGACCTGGCGTTCAACACGGCGGGGTCGTTCACGACCAACACCAACTGGCAAGCGTATGTGCCGGAAACAACCATCAGTTATTTTTCCAACATGGTGTCGCTTGCCATTCACAACTGGATGTCGGCGGCGACGGGCATGGCGATTGCCATTGCGCTTGTGCGTGGCTTTGCGCGGCGTTCCGCGCAGGGCATCGGCAACTTCTGGGTGGACATGATGCGCAGTACGCTGTACATCCTGCTGCCCCTGAGTTTTATTGCGGCTTTGCTGTTCGTGTGGCAGGGCGTGCCGCAGAATTTCAGCGCGTACACCGATGTGAAGACGCTGGAAGGCGCGGCGCAGGCGATTGCGCAGGGACCGGTCGCTTCGCAGGAAGCGATTAAGATGCTTGGCACGAACGGCGGCGGATTCTTCAACGCCAACAGCGCGCACCCGTTTGAGAACCCGACGCCGCTTGCCAACCTGTTCCAAATGTTCCTGATTTTCTGCATCCCCGCCGGCCTGACGTACACATTCGGCAAGATGGTGGGCAACACCAAACAGGGATGGGCGCTGTTCGCAGCCATGTCCGCCATGTTCTTTACGGGCGTGTTCGTATGCTACGGAGCCGAATCGAAAGGCGTTCCTACAGCCGTAGAGGCTGCGCATATTCTGACGGTGGATACGGGCACACAGCCCGGCGGCAACATGGAGGGCAAGGAAACCCGCTTCGGAATCGCCAACTCCGCCCTGTTCGCAACCATTACGACGGACGCAAGCTGTGGCGCGGTCAACAGTATGCACGACAGCTACACGCCGCTTGGCGGCATGGTTCCCCTGTTCAACATTATGACGGGCGAGGTGATTTTTGGCGGCGTGGGCGCGGGGCTATACGGCATGTTGATGTACGCCGTAATCGCGGTCTTCATTGCCGGCCTGATGGTCGGGCGGACGCCGGAGTATCTGGGCAAGAAGATCGAGCAGTATGAGGTGAAAATGGCGATGCTGGCCGTTCTCGTTCTGGCTGCCGACATCCTGTGCTTTACGGCCATTTCCACCAACCTGAATATCGCGCCGGGAGCCACATCGCAGACGTTTACTGACAAGCAGACAGCCGACGAAGACAAGCTGACGCAGCAATTCCCGTCCGCGCAATGGAACCACGTCAACAACAGCAGTCCGAGCAACTACTACGGCGCGACGTACAACAACCAGAACAACAGCGGGGCGCACGGCTTCTCGGAAATCCTGTACGCCTACACGTCGGCAACCGGCAACAACGGTTCGGCCTTCGCGGGCATCACAGCCAACACGCCGTACTACAACCTGACGATTGGCATCGCCCTGCTCATCGGGCGCTTTATGATGATTATTCCGCTCCTGGCGATGGCGGGCAGCCTGGCAAAGAAGAAACTGGTGCCGGCATCGGCGGGCACGTTCCCGACAGATAGCGCGACGTTTACCGTCCTGCTCGTCGGCGTGATCCTTATCGTGGGCGCCCTGACCTTCTTCCCGGCTCTGGCGCTAGGTCCAATCGTGGAACACTTCCAGATGCTTGGCGGAAAGACGTTTTGAGGAGGTAGACGGTAGACGGTAGACGGTAGACAGTAGGAACTCCCTCCACTTACTGTTTAGTTTAACATAAACGCGAGGAATGTCCTACCGTCTACCGTCTACCTCCCTACCCGGAGATTACCAATGGCTACTCAAATGCAGACGCCGACCCCGATTGTAGGCGGGACGCCCGGCGGTTTCCATAAACCCAAAAATGCCCCGAAGTCTTTGTTTGACCCGGCGATTATGAAGCGCGCGGCGGGGGATGCTTTCAAAAAACTCGATCCGCGACTGGTGGCGAAGAACCCGGTCATGTTTGTGGTCGAAGTCGGCAGCGTGATTACCACCTACTACTGGATTAAGGGATTGGTCACGCACGACGGCACGGCGCTGTTTGTCGGGCAGGTATCGCTGTGGCTGTGGTTCACCGTCCTGTTCGCCAACTTCGCGGAAGCGATGGCGGAAGGCCGGGGTAAGGCGCAGGCCGACACGCTGCGCAAAGCCAAAACCGACGCGGTAGCGCGGCGATTGGCGGGCGGCAATCTGAAGGGCGAAGAAGAGCGCGTAGCCGGTACGCAGTTGCGCAAGGGTGATCTTGTCGTCTGCGAAGTCAACGACGTGATCCCCGGCGACGGCGAAGTGATAGACGGCATTGCCAGCGTGGACGAATCGGCGATTACGGGAGAATCCGCGCCGGTTATCCGCGAATCGGGCGGCGACCGGAGCGCGGTCACGGGCGGAACCAAAGTGCTTTCGGATCGCATCGTGATTCGCATCACTTCCAATCCCGGCGAAACGTTTATTGACCGCATGATCGCGCTTGTCGAGGGCGCGCAGCGGCAGAAGACGCCGAATGAAATCGCGCTTTCCATTCTGCTGTCCGGCCTGACGATTGTGTTTTTGCTGGCAACCGTCACGCTCCAGCCGTATGCCATTTACAGCGTTCGCTCGGCGGGCAGCGGTTCGCCGCCCACGATTACGGTTTTGATTTCGCTGCTTGTATGCTTGATACCGACCACGATTGGCGGGCTGCTGTCGGCCATCGGTATCGCGGGCATGGATCGCGTCATGCAGCACAACGTTCTTGCCATGTCGGGCAAAGCCGTAGAAGCGGCGGGTGACGTGAACACCCTGCTGCTGGACAAAACCGGAACCATTACATTAGGAAACCGGCAGGCGTCGGAATTCATTCCGCTTCCGGGCGTCAACATCAACGAACTGGCGGACGCGGCGCAGCTCTCTTCCCTTGCGGACGAAACGCCGGAAGGCCGCAGCATCGTCGTCCTGGCGAAAGACAAATACGGCCTGCGCGAACGGCAACTGAGCGCAAATGAAGCCGAATTCGTGCCCTTCACGGCGCAAACCCGCATGTCGGGCGTGAACATGAACGGAACGCAGGTGCGCAAGGGCGCAGCGGCAAGCGTGGCATCATGGGTGCAGGAGCAGGGTGGGAGCGTTCCCGCCGAACTCGACGAGATCGTGACCCGTATCTCCTCGCTTGGCGGTACGCCGCTGACCGTCGCCGTCAACAACAAGCCGCTTGGCGTTATCTACCTGAAAGACATTGTCAAGGGCGGGATGCGGGAACGGTTCGATCAGATGCGGGCGATGGGCATCAAAACCGTGATGATTACGGGCGACAACCCGCTGACGGCGAAAGCCATTGCCGAAGAAGCGGGCGTAGACGATTTTCTCGCGCAGGCTACGCCCGAAAACAAGATGGACTTGATTAAAAAGGAGCAGCAGGGCGGCAAACTGGTCGCCATGACGGGCGACGGCACGAACGACGCCCCCGCGCTGGCGCAGGCCGATGTCGGCGTCGCCATGAACACGGGTACGCAGGCCGCGAAAGAAGCGGGCAACATGGTGGACTTGGACTCCAACCCCACCAAACTGATTGAAATTGTGGAAATCGGCAAGCAGTTGCTCATGACGCGGGGCGCGCTGACCACGTTCAGCATCGCAAACGATGTGGCGAAATACTTTGCCATCATCCCGGCCATGTTCGTTGTCACGTACCCGGCCCTGAACCGGCTCAACATCATGCACCTGAGCAACCCGAATTCGGCAGTGCTGTCGGCGGTTATTTTCAACGCCCTGATTATCATCGCGCTGATTCCGCTGGCTCTGCGCGGAATCGCGTACAAGCCGATGGGCGCGGCGCAAGTCCTGCGCCGCAACCTGATGCTCTACGGCGTCGGCGGCCTGATTATCCCGTTCCCCGGTATCTGGATTATTGATCGCTTGCTTGTGCTGCTGCATTTAGCGTAGAGGAGTTCTCCATGTTCCAACAATTACGCGCCGCTGTGGTCAGCGTGCTTGTCATTACGGTATTGACGGGGTTGATTTTCCCCTTTGTGATTACGGGTATTGCCAGAGTGATTTTTCCCCGGCAGGCGAACGGCAGCCTGATCGAGCAGGATGGGAAAGTGGTCGGTTCGGCTTTAATCGGGCAGAACTTCGCCGCGCCCGGTTACTTTCATCCGCGCCCTTCGGCGGCAGGCAACGGCTACGATGCGGCCAACTCCAGCGGCACGAACCTGGGGCCGACGAGCGACAAACTGATTAACGGCATCCACAAGAAGACGGCGGACGGCAAGGACGATCCGGGCAACTTCGACGGTATCAAAGACCTGGCCGACGCTTACCGCAAGGAAAACAATCTGCCTGCCACGCAGGACTTGCCTTCCGACGCCGTGACCCGCTCCGCCAGCGGCCTGGACCCGGAAATCAGCCCCGCCAATGCCGCCCTGCAAATCGGGCGCGTCGCCAAACAACGCGGCCTGGGCGAAGATCAGGTGAAGAAACTGGTGGACGACAATACGGCGGGACGGCAACTCGGCATTTTGGGCGAACCCCGCGTCAACGTCCTGAAACTGAATCTCGCGGTGGATCAGGCCGCGCCCGGCAAAGCCGGCGTAACGCCGCCGAGTCCGTAACCGTTCAAATGAAGTAAAACCGGCCATCCATACAATTATTTTGAGTTTCTACGAAGGAGTAGACGGAGAGAACGATGAAGAAGGTATTGAGGACAAGCGCAAATTTCATTCGGAGCGACAAGGCAGGCGCATTGCTGACTGCCCTGCTGCTTACCATGACGGCAACAGCAAAGGCGGAGGAGACCGCCGCCAAACAGGACAAAACCGCAGCCGCGTCAACCCAGGCCGCGCCCGCGCAGACCAACCCGCCGCAGACGAGTACGCCGCCGCAGAAACCCGCCGAAGGCCAGCCTGCCGCGCCCGCTCCGGCCACGCCTGCTTCGCCTGCGCCGGGAACCGTCACGTACTCCGGGCTGATTGACGTGTACTTCGGCATCAATGCCCGCGCCCCCTACAGCAACGGTCCTTCGCCCTTCGGCGGCCATGCCTTCACCGGGCTGATCTTCCCCAACGGCGAACGCTTCGGCATTGACAACGTGGGACGCTCCTTCGATGTCAATGACCGCGATCCCAGTTTCAGCCTGGGCGAGTTCAACATCAGCCGCACGGAAGGCAAGGGCTTTCCATTTGGCGTGACGGCCACGCTCACGACGGGCGACACGGCTCGCCTCGTGCATGCGACGGAACCCGGCGGCACGAGCAGTTGGCAGAACTTGCAGCAGTTGTACCTGACCAAGACCATCCATGCGGGAGGGCGCGACATTGCCCTGGACGGCGGCATCTTCGTGACGCCGCTGGGCTTGGAAGTGATTGAAAGCACCAGCAACGACAACTACTCGCGCAGCTTCGGCTTCCAGTACGGCGTTCCCTTCTACCATGCGGGCTTTCGCGCCACTCTGCCCCTGTCGTCCAAATTGACGCTGTTGGGCGCGATTGTCAATGGCTGGAACAACATCGCCGATGATGGGGACGGCAAAACCGGCATTGGACAACTGACGTGGAAGCCCACAAGCACGTTCACGGGCATTTTGGGTTTCATCGGCGGCACGGAAGGCACAGGCGCGTATGGTCCCATCCTCGCTCCCAAGAACCAGGCGGGCATCAACACCTACGTGTACGAGGCGCAGGGCATTTATCAGGCCACTCCCGCCCTCAAACTCTCCGGCATCGTGGACTACGGCACGGCTGCGGGGCACACGCTGGTGACAACCGCCGCCGGAGCCAGCGGGCAGGCGCATGTGTCGGGCACGTGGCTTGGGTTGGGCGGGTATGCGCGGTATCAGTTCACGCCGCGCCTTGCTCTTGCCGGACGCATCGAGCAGTTTGATGACAACGCAGGCGCGGGCGGCATCGGACTGCGAACCGGGGGCTTAGGGTACAACCGCCTGCGCGAAGGAACGGTCACGCTGGAGTACGCTTTCCTGCGCGGCCATCTCATCTCGCGCCTGGAGTACCGCCACGACGCTTCCAATCAGTCCTTCTTCGGCGCGGGAACCAACACAGCCCGCGATCAAGATACCATCTACGGCAGCGCCGCGTACAAATTCTAGTTTGCAGCGTATAAATAGCCGTAGAGAGTCGGTGAGGCAATGCAGATGCCTATCCGATAACGATGTGTCGTAATGTCGGCGAGGTTTTTACCTGCGCCAGAAAGGGGGTAACGCAGATGTCCAAGAAGAAAGACGATAAGAAGGGAAAGAAGAAGGGCGACAAGAAAGGTAAGAAGAAATAACTTCTAGGTATCAGGTGTCAGGTGTCAGGTGTCAGGAAATGAATACTCTTATCCTGACACCTGACACCTGACACCTGACACCTGCAAAGGCTGTGCATGAACCTGAACGTTTTGCCGTTTTTCTGGCTGATTTTGATTGCGTTTATTGTCGCGCTGGCGGCGCGGCGCGTGAAGGTTCCTTACGCCCTCGCCCTGGTGGTAACGGGGCTGGTGTTGGGAGCCGCGCATCTGCTGCCGCATACGCACCTGGAACCGTCTCTGCTGTTTACCGTGTTTCTGCCGCCCCTCCTGTTCGAGTCGGCCATGCACCTGCGCGCGGAAGATTTGAAGCAAAACTGGAAGCCCATCAGCATCTATACGCTGGCGGGAACTATCGCTTCCACCTTTATTGTGGGCGGGCTGACGGCCTGGGGATTGCACATTCCGTTTGCAGCCGGGTGCGTGTTCGGCGCGTTGATTTCGACAACCGACCCGATTTCGGTAATCGCCATCTTCAAGCGATTGGGCGCGGGCAAGCGGCTGACGCTGATTATGGAAGCGGAAAGCCTGTTTAATAACGATACGGCTGTGGTGCTGTTTACGGTGATGCTGGGCGCGATGGCAGGCGGTAAAATTTCGCTGGCGCAGGGTATCGGGCAGTTTGTGCAGCTTGTAGCCGGGGGCGCGTTGTTGGGAAGCGCCATTGGCCTGCTGGCTTCCCGCGTCCATAACGAATTGAACGATCATCTGGTAGAGATCACGCTGACAACCGTTGTCGCGTTTGGATCCTATCTGTGCGCCGAAGCGCTGCATGTTTCGGGGGTAATGGCGGTTGTGGTGGCAGGCATTGTGCTTGGAAATGTGGGGATGCAGACGGCTATGACGCCGGGTACGCGCCTGGCCGTGACCGCGTTTTGGGAATACGCCGGGTTTGTCGTGAATTCCATTGTGTTCCTGCTGGTCGGTATCGAAGTCGGGTTTGTGGATTGGCGGCATAAGATCGGGCTGGCATTGGGCGCAGTGGCAATCGTGCTTATTGGACGAGCCGCGATATACCCGATTTCGCTGCTTGTGAACCGCGTCAAGGGCGATATTCCCTTCGCCTGGCAGCATGTGCTGTTTTGGGGCGGGCTGCGCGGCGCGCTTTCGATGGCATTGGTTTTGGGACTGGACAGACGATTTTCCGCAACGGGAAACGCTGATTGCGGCGACATTCGGAGTAGTGCTTGTTTTCGCTGCTGGTGCAGGGCTTGACGGTCGGGCCGCTGATGCAGAAACTGGGGCTGTGTAACGCGCAAAGCAAGGAACCCAAAGACCATCGGCGGCTGGCGAACGAACTGGTGGCGTGTCAGGCGGCGATTGCGGAACTGGAGCATTTGCGCGCGGCGGAAGCCCATGCGAACTGGTCTATCGAACTGCTGATGCGCGACTACCGTACCCGGCTGACCCTATTGGAACAGGCGCTGGAAGAAGCGCAGCCCGGCCACAAAGTTCTGCACCGCAAACAGGCCGCTCGCGCCCGTCAACTCGCCCTGCAAGCCGAAAAAAGTTCCTTACAGGAAGCGGAGCGGCAAGGCTGGCTCGACGAAGACGACTGGCGCGAACTGTCCGCCCGCATTGACTCGGAACTGCTGGCGTTACATGCGGCGGAGAAGGAGTAGGGAGGTATAGAGATAAGAGATAAGAGATAAGAGGCACTCAGGATACAAGTTTGTACTCTCTTATCTCTTATCTCCTTATCTCTCGAAACCATGCACAACCTGAAAACGCAACTATGGGTAAGTCACCTGCTGCTCATATTGGTGCTGGCAGTGGTGATGGCGAGCGCGATCTTTAATTTTGTCCGCCTGGGGCGCTCTATTGACCGCATCCTGAAAGACAATTACAAGAGCGTGATTGCCGCGCAGGATATGAAGGAAGCGCTGGAGCGGCAGGACAGCGCGGCCACGTTTTTTCTCGCGGGGCAGACGCAGAAAGCGCAGGACGCAGTATCAGGCGAACTGGACGCGGTTCCGGGACGCTTACCAGACCGAAGCGCACAACATTACGGAGGCGGGCGAACAGGAGATTGCCGACGACATTGGACGCAACTTTGTGGATTATCGGCAGGAAGTGGAGAAGCTGCTGTACGCTCGCCCGCCTATGCCGCCCGAACAGGCGCGGGCGTTTTATTTTGGAACATTGGAGCCGGCTTTCGCGCACTTGAAGCAGCGGGCGCAGGACGTTCTTGACCTGAACCAGAAGGCGATTGTCTATGCGGATGAACAGGCCAAAGCGGAAGCGCGGCGTGTTTCCCTGGTCAGTTTCGGGGTCACGGCAGGCGCGTTCGTTCTGCTTCTTCTGCTTGTGCCCTGGACGATCCGGGCTTCGCTGACTCCGCTGCGGTCCCTGGCGCGGCAGGCGGAAGAAATCGGCGTCGGGCATCTGAACCAACGTATCGAATTGAACCGGACGGATGAGTTGGGCGCATTGGCGGCTTCGTTCAACAGCATGGCCGAGAAACTGCGGGCGGCGCGGCAAGTGGAGGAGGAGCGGCTGCACCTGGCCGAGCGCATGTCGGACGCCGCGCTGGAAAGCCTGTACGATCCCGTCATTATCACGAACGGCGCGGGGCGCGTCGCGCATTTGAACCCGGCTGCGGAGGGCTTGTTCGGTTCGGCATCACAGGCGAAATCCCGTCCTATCGCGCAGGTGGTGGGAGACAAAGCGATTGTGGACGCCGTAACGCGCGCCATTCAGCAGGAGCGGGTTTCCGCGTCGGAAGATGAAGCCGGGTTTGTCACGCGGCGCGATGGGAGAAGTGGAGCGCACGTATCGGCTTCGCGCCAGTCCCATGCGGGATGAAGACGGCAGCGTGTTGGGAGCCGTTACGGTTCTGGAAGACATCACGCACCTGCGCGAACTGGATCGCTTGAAAACGGAATTTATCGGCGTGGCTTCCCACGAACTGCGGACGCCCGTCACCAGCCTGCTCCTATCGGTGCAATTGCTTCAGGAGGGCGCAGTGGGGGAACTCACGCCCGATCAGAAGGAAGTGATCGAAGCGCAGCGCGAGGATTTGGAACGTTTAGAACGCATGATGCGCGACCTGCTCGACATTACGCGGCTGGAAGCGGGCGTGACGCCGCCGCGTTTTGCCCTTGTCGCGCCAAACGAACTGGCCGATTCGGCAGTGCAGGCGGTAGAAGCGCCGGCCCATGCCAAAGGGGTGTGGTTAGTCCGCGATTGGGCGGATAATTTGCCTGCTGTCCGCGCAGACCGTAATCAGATTTCGCGCGTTCTGGTCAACCTCCTCAACAACGCGGTTCGCCACACGCCTTCCGGGGGCAACGTCACCGTGAGCGTTCGGCAGGAGGGCGACAAAGTTAGATTTCAGGTGGCGGACACGGGAACGGGTATTCCCGCCGAGTACCTGCCGCACATTTTCGAGCGTTTTGTGCAGGTTCCGGGCGCAACACGGGGCGGCGCGGGATTGGGATTGTCCATTGCGCAAACGATTTTGAAAGCGCACGGCAGCGAAATCAAGGCGGCAAGCCTGCCGGGCAAGGGCGCGACGTTTACGTTCGCGCTGCCGGTAGGGGGATAGGTTTCAGGTTTCAGGTGTCAGGTGTCAGGGAAGAACTATTTGATTGCTTATCCTGCTCTCTAGAACAAAAGCACCTATGCAGGCTCCTCCTGACACCTGAAACCTAACACCTCGGTTGAGGAGATACAAACAATGGCGCGAATTCTGGTAGTAGACGATGAAAATAATATCCGCATGATGGTTCGGCTGGCCTTGCAGCACGTCGGGCATCAGGTGGAAACGGCGGCGGACGGCACAGAAGGCTTGGAAAAGTTCGGCAACGGCAGCAATTACGATCTGGTATTGCTGGATCAGCGTATGCCGGGATTGGAAGGGCTGGATGTTCTCAAGCAGATGCGCTATCACCATCCGCAGGCGAAAATCATCATGGCAACCGCGTTCGGCACGATTGACCTGGCCGTAGACGCGATGAAGGCGGGCGCGACGGATTTTTTGCGCAAGCCCTTTACGGCGGAAACCCTGCGCGGAGCCGTACAATCCACCCTACAGGAAGTTCCGAATACCGAACACCGAACACCGAACACCCGGACGGGCGTTACATTCGGCTCGACTACGATCAACGGCTTTCGGATTGAGTTTCAGGCCGGTTCGGGCGAACATGTCGGCGGCGGGTTTCGGCAGGTGTTTACGGTGCGCAGTCCGGGCGGCGAAAACAAAATCTGTACCGTTGTTCTGCCCTCGTATATCACGGAATTGGTAAAAGCGCATGCCGACTGCGAGCAGTTTCCCGGCAATGACCGCTTCTGGCAGGCATTGTGCGAGGAAGCGTTGGCGAATTACTTGTGGCAAAACGCGGAACTGCCCGCCGGGGCGCAAATGCGAATTGAGGAATTATCAACAGGGCTGCGCCGTTTCGTGGATACCGTGATGGCGGCGTAGGCAGCCCTCACCCCCAACCCCTCTCCCAAAGTTGGGAGAGGGGAGCAAATAAAATTCTTCACGAAGGACAACCAATGGCATTTTTAGACCGACTTTTGGGCAGGCGGCTGGCGACCCATGAAGAAGATGAGCAAAAAGTCGGCGTGTTCGCGGGCATTCCCATGCTGGGACTGGACGCGCTTTCCTCATCCGCGTATGGCCCCGAAGCCGCGCTGACGATCTTGATTCCATTGGGAGCGCTCGGTCTGGCGTATATCGGCCCGATCATCGGCGTGATTCTGGCACTGCTGATTATCCTGTATTTTTCGTACCGGCAGACGATTGCCGCGTATCCCAATGGCGGCGGCTCGTACACCGTTGCGAAGGAAAACCTGGGAACGCGGGCAGGACTTTTGGCGGCGGCGGCGCTGCTGCTGGATTATGTGATGAATGTGGCGGTGGGCATTTCGGCGGGCATGGGCGCGCTGATTTCCGCCGTGCCCGGATTGCATCGGTATCTGCTGCCCTTGTGTTTGGTCACGCTGGTCTTTGTCGCGTTTATTAATCTGCGCGGAGTTCGAGAATCGGGACTGGCGTTCGCCCTTCCCACCTATTTGTTTGTCGGTACGCTTACGGTTGTGCTTGTACTGGGAGTGGGCAAGATTTTGCTGAGTGGCGGGCATCCCGTACCGGTTGTCGCGCCTCCCGCCCTGCCTGCCGGAACGGGAGCCGTCACGCTGTGGCTGTTGCTGCGCGCGTTTGCGAGTGGCTGTACGGCGATGACAGGCGTGGAAGCCGTCAGCAACGGCGTCACGGCCTTTGCCAAACCCGCCGTTGTCAACGCGCAGCGAACCTTAACGGCGATTGTCGTGATTTTGGGCGTTTTGCTTGCGGGTATCGCCATTCTTGCCCGCGCATACCATATCAGCGCGATTGACCCGGACAGCCCCGCGTATGACAGCATCGTTTCGCAATTGGTGGCGGCGGTTGCGGGGCGGGGCGTGTTTTACTATTTCACCATCGGCAGCGTTCTGGCCGTGCTTGCGCTTTCCGCCAACACCAGTTTTGCCGACTTTCCGCGCCTGTGCCGGCTGGTCGCGCAGGACGATTTTCTCCCCCACGCCTTCGCCAACCGGGGGCGGCGGCTTGTATACTCCTACGGCATCGCCATTCTGACCGTTTCCGCCGCCATTCTGATGATCGCATTCGGCGGCATCACGGATCGGCTGATTCCTCTGTTTGCTATCGGCGCGTTTCTGGCGTTTGCGCTGTCGCAAGCCGGCATGGTGGTGCATTGGAAGCGCGTGGGAGGGCCGCGGGCGCAAACGTCCCTGTTCGTGAACGGCCTGGGCTGCGTGGTTACGGTGATTGCGCTTGTCATCGTTATCATTGCTAAATTTGTGGAAGGCGCGTGGGTCACGCTGCTGCTGATACCCGCGTTCCTCATCGTTTTTGACCGCGTGAAGGCGCATTACGTGCATGTGGCGCAGGAAATCCATTGCCCGCGCCCCCTGAATTTGGAACGCTTGCAGCCGCCGGTTGTCGTGGTTCCCATCAAGGCGTGGAATACGATTGCCGAACGCGCGCTGCAATTCGCGCTGCAACTGTCGCCGGACGTGGTTGCCGTTCACATCAGCGCGGACGAAGGCGCGGCGTATGGCCTGCGCATGCAATGGGCGCAGTACGTGGAAGAGCCAATTGCGCAGGCGGGATTGCCGCAGCCGCGCCTGCTCCTGCTTTTGTCGCCTTATCGCCGCCTGTTCACGCCCCTGCTTAACTTCATCAATCAATTAAAAGAGGAATACCCCTCGCGGCTGATCGCCGTCATTATCCCGGAGCTCGTGGAAAAGCGCTGGTATCAATATCTGCTGCACAATCAGCGCGCGACGGGATTGAAAGCCGCGCTCCTGCTGCGCGGCGACAGCCGGGTCGTGGTGATCAACGTGCCCTGGTATTTAGGAGAAAGCGCGGAAAATCCTATTAGCGACGATGACTCAAAACCGCCGTTAAGGTTTGTCGAAGCGGAGAATAGCCTGGGAGGTGGATAATGCCAACGGATGCCGACATGCCGCGCCGCCCCACGCCCGAAGAACTGCTGGAGCGGGTGCAGCGCGAGGAAAAACAGCAGAAACGGGGACGCCTGAAAGTGTTCCTGGGCTTTGCGGCAGGCGTGGGCAAATCCTACGAAATGCTTAACGAGGCCAACCGGCGGCGACAGCGCGGGCAGGATGTGGTTATCGGGTACATCGAAACCCACAGGCGCAAGGGAACCGAGGAGCAGCTTGGCGACCTGGAAACCGTTCCGCGCAAGCAAATCGAGTACCGGGGAACGGTTCTGGAAGAAATGGATACGGAAGCCATTCTCGCCCGCCATCCGCAATGGGCGGTTGTGGACGAACTGGCCCATGCCAACGTGCCCGGTTCGGCTCGCGCCAAGCGCTGGCAGGACGTGGAGCTTCTGCTGGACGCGGGCATCCATGTGCTGACGGCAATGAACGTGCAGCATCTGGAAAGCCTCAACGATACAGTTTACGACATTACCGGAATCCGCGTCCGCGAAACCGTTCCCGACCGTATCATCCGGGACGCAGACGAAGTGAAGATGGTGGACATTACGCCCCGTTCGCTGATTCACCGTTTGGAGCGCGGCGACATTTACGCGCCGGATAAGGTACAGCAGTCGCTGCAAAACTGGTTCCGGGAAGGCAATCTGAACGCCCTGCGCGAAATCGCCCTGCGGGAAGTGGCGCACGAGGTGGACGAGGACGTGGCCGCGTACCGCAAGGAGCGCAACGTCCGGGAAACGTGGGCCACGCATGACCGCGTGATGGTGTGCATCAGCCCCGACCAATCTTCGCTGCGCCTGTTGCGGCGGGGCTGGCGCATCGCGGGGCGGCTTCACGCCGAGATCGTCGCCGTGTACGTGGAAAATAAGCCGACAACGGAAGAGCAGAAACAGATATTACGGGACGACTTTGCGCTCGCGGACCGCCTGAAAGTGCCGGTTGTCACGCTGCATGGCGATGTGGCGAACGAGATCATCCGCTACGTCCGCGAAAACCAGATCACGCAAATCGTCATCGGCCATTCGGATCGAACGCGCTGGCAGGAGTTCGTCAAGGGTTCCATCATCAACCGCCTCACCTACGCCCTGCGCACCATAGACATTCTGATTGTCGCCTCGGCGGAGGAAGGTTAGGAATTGGAATCACCGAACACAAGGCCGATCACCGCATCATTGGCTTCTTCGATCTGTTCAAGTTCCACGATATAGTTTTCGAGGTCTTTACAGCGGGCGCGGATAGCGGCGATGTCTTGCTGTTCGCGTCTGTGCGCAATCAGTTCTTCGCGGTTAAGCTGGAGGATTCGGATATGGTTTGCGCCGCGTTCGGTCAAGACATGAAGCGTATGATTCTCGTGTTCACGGAAGTGTTCTGCCATAAAATCCAGCAAAGGATGCAGGAGTTGTAAGTCGGGTTCTGTGCGCCAGTAATCGCCTTTGAACTCATTGCAGGCGTGACAGGAATAAACAAGATTGTCGGCGCTGTCACCGCCGTTTTGACTGCGGGGCTGAAAATGGTCAACGGTCATTTTCGCGCCGACATGGGTTTCGCTGACGCCGCAGTAGCCACACCGGAATTGATAGCGGATGCGAACCGTTTCGCGCAAAGTGCGTCGCATTAGAGGAGTGGATTCATTTCGTTGTGCAAGCGGCGATATTCGTCTTTGAGGGCTTGGCGCTCGGCCTGAATTTCAGCCAAAAATTCCTGCTGACGGCGAATAGCGGTTTCTTTGCGCCGCGCCAACGCCTCTAATTTTTCGGCGTATGCTTCCAGTTGGAGTCGCTCGCTACGCATTTGTTCTGTTGAAGCCCGCAACGCGGCTTGTTCGCGCAAGGCTCTGGGCGAGAGTTCAACTTCTTCCATGGGCATGGTTCCTTTTCGTCTACACGGCCTCATTATACCACACCAGCCACAAGCCTATTCCTCTGCCGCCTCACCGCTTTTGCGAGAGCAGGAGTTCGTCAAGGGTTCCCTCATCAACTGCCTCACCTACGCCCTGCGCACCATAGACATCTTGATTGTCGCCTCCTCAGAAGAAGCCTGAATCATTTTATAAGTTCCCTCACACGCGGGGTGAACCCAACCGGAACAACCGTGCTATAATGAACTATTATATTCCCCGCGTATGTGGGAGTGAACCGTTTTGAGGGAACACTATTCAAATTTCAATCCTGAAAACACCACTGTAGAGACGCGATATGTTGCGTTCCTAAAAATGCTCGTGCGAACTGTATTGATTTTACAGAAGTAATATAAATATGGTAGATATGCCCGGAATCGGGCGCAAACTGGCTCGCAAACGCGCCCGTAAGTCCTTTGAAGACGCCGCAAACAAGCCCCGGCTGACCGGCGCGGAAGCGGCGGCGCGGTAAGAGACAGTGGCAGACGCTAAAGTGTTGAGTTGTAGAAGGTCTCGTACCTAGCCTTACTAGCTGATATCTCGTTGCTACCTGATATCTCCTTTTTAGTATCGCTGAAAAAACTTGTTTTCAGTTCCTCTATCCACGATGCATGAGGCTCTTTCTTCGGACGCAGATTGGTTGCACAGTGGAGGTTTCCCCCATGAAGTTGGAGATAGTTTGTCTCCATAAACGCGACTTTTACCCCCGCTCCCCTCAGCACCTGGTATATGTAAGCATCAAACAGGTCCACTGTGCCCGGACAAGGAATACATATTTTGCTCAGGCCAGGTACAGTCTTAGCGTCAGAATTCAGCTTATTGTACGTCTTAATTTCCTGAACCAGGTCGGCGACAAGGGCTTTTGGAACGAAGAGAGAAGCAATATCTTTAATCTTCATCTCCTCATCCAGTATGAACTCTATTTTCGCTGAACTTTCTAAGAAATCATCCTCGAAATCTATCCAAGGGCTAACAACTTTGTTACCTTCTAAAAGCGACTTTGCAAATTCAACTGGAATGCGCAACGTATGCTGCCGGGGAACCACAGCAGCTCCATCAAGTGGCAGCATATTAATAGCATTCGGGTGATAAGGATGTCCAAGGAGCATCGGAAACTGAATCACAGTTGTTGCGTCTAAGCCAAGTTCTTGACACAGCCAATTTTTGTTTGCTTCAGCAATTTTAATTCTTTCATTCATGTAACCTGTAGAACTTTCGATTGACTTCATCTTGCTAAAATTATTAAATCTTTCACATTGATAGAGGCAGCCCGTCGTTAGCTGCCAATCTTCAAAATCACACTGTTTGAGAGTTTGGATAAGGCTGCAACGATTGTCCCCTTCAACGGATTTTTTTAGAGCTTCAATGTTGTCTTTTAGTAATTTCATAAGCTCCAGCCCCTTTTGAGGAGAGGTCACAACCATATTCCACTTATTTAGGCTACCGACGAAACAGACCACCTCATCAGAGTGGTGTACGTGTTCTTGGCTCGCATCAATGACAATACACGGTTGCTCAAAAGCTTGAAACACTGCCGAATCCTTTTCTGGAAGGCACCTCTCTGTGCCGACGATAATAGCGCCGAATGGATGATTCGGTGTCGGAGGCGTGATAACAATATTACCGCCATCTGTAGCAGTCAGACCGCGTTTCAATATTTCCGGGTTGCCGACTAGTTCTAAATCCGCCGATGGAGTATTCTCTTCACGTACGAGCAACTTGAAATCGTACTGCTGCGATGTCTTGCTTGGGAACGAAAGGCCGATATGAAAGTCGTCGCGAATAAAAATGCCTGTGCCACCAATTTCCTTAACGGGTATGGTATCCATGCCAACGCATTTGAGAGCGTCCTTCAGAGATTGGATGAGGTTGGATCGATGAAAAGCTTCTTTGTTATCTTCACAACCTATACTGGTGGATACATAGAGTGCTTCGGCTCCGAACAGTTCGGCCACAGCAAGCCAGCCCTCCGTCTCGTTTGTTAGACCGAGAGTATTAGATTCGTTTAATGCTACTGTAGCTGATTTCAGGGTTTTTTTCTTTTTCTTTTTTTTCCGAAGTCATATGAGACTATGTTTTCCTCACTCTCTTCCGACTTTGAATTAATTTTTTCCATCACCATCAGAAAATCTCCCTGGAGGATCTATTGACACCGGTAATATTTCAATACTACCGGTCAGCAGCCATGCGATTCCATTAAATGTCTTCGGGTCTCTTCATCCATATTACCAGCGGCCTCGATCTCTTGGTCGCGCTGGAAGCGTAATACTGCGGAACCAACACATTGGTGATCACGCTCTCCTGGCGAGAGATAGCCAAGGTTCTCCAGGCGTTGCATCAAACCCTCGTCGCTTGATGCAGGCACTAGGCGATGCAGACGCAGAGCGTACTCGTAGATTGTGTTCTCTGTTTCCAATAACAGAGTCGCAGCGGCGGCCTCTGGAGGAACCCACTGCCGAACGAAGCCGTCTCCGTCCGTCCGCCCCTCAAACTCATCCCCATTGACGAGGAGTTGGTATGGAAGATCGGCAAAAGGCCGACCATCTTCCTGGATCAGTCGCACTTGCAATCGGGCGGGCACACCCTTGCGTCTGAAACGGTGGCGTTGTCCCGTAGCGCAAGTCTCACTCCTGGGATGCAACGTAGGAATGTGGAGGATATCCCCCGGCGATAATACGTACCCGCTCGCACGGTTGCTTCGCAAAACGGAATTAGCGGGATGATTCCAGAGAGTTTCCGGGAAGTAGCCATTGCGAAAGGCGATGTTGGCAATCAGATTCGCCTTCTTGGACGATGTGGTCCTCATTCTCCATTTAGTTACCTCTTTCTGTCTTCAAGCCTCCCCACTGCTTTGCTTGCCGCCTTTGTCAGCGTCTTCCCATGCTTCGCCGTTCAGATTGGGAAAGCAGACCTTGCACATTCCCGCGACAATGCCTTCCACCCGTGCCAGTCCGTCGGCATCCAGAACGCCTTCATACAGGGTTCCATCGGGAGCGAGGACGCGATACTTCTCATTAGGAATGGGCTTGTCGTCCTCACCTACCAGTTCGATCTCAATCCACGTCAGGCGGCGAAGCGTCAGCACGTTCTTGTGCTGCAAGTCAGGTAGGGTGCGCGCTACGGCATACGGATTGCTCATTCCACTCCCCTCAGCATCCGTGAGCCGCTACCAGCTTGCTGCGCGTAGTCGCGTCCACGCCGCCAGTTACAGGCAAGCCGTTCTTCTCCTGAAATGCCCGTAGCGCCGCCTGGCTCGTATCGCTCTCAGCAGTGGCATCAGCAGTGGGAAAGCCCAGGTTGTACAGTCGCTGTTGCACCCCGCTCCACACATCGGGTGGATCCAAGCTGCCCAGAGCGAGGGTCAGGCGCAGCATTTGCGATTGACCATCCTCCTGCACTTCGATGGTCAGGCGGCCTTCCCGCGCAGTGAGAGGGATGCTCGTTTGAAGCAGCCCGGTGGCATCAGTGCAGCCGGCGTACTTCTGCGTGTCCACCCACAGCACATAGCGCGAATTGGCGTACGGCTGGCCTTCCGCGTCCTGCACGACCAGGCGCAGCAGAACCGTAGGCGACTTGATCTGAAAGTTGTGCTTCTGATCGGTTCCGCGTGCTACGGCGTTCTGTCGCTTGTCAGGAATGACAAGCATATCGTTGGGACACAGTACATTGGGATTGGAACGCTTGCGCCGCAAAGAGGCATTTTCCGGGGCGTTCCAGAGGGTAGTGTAGTCGTGAAAGCCGTACTGGGCGGCAATCGTCGCCAGGCACTCACCCGACTGCACACAATGCGTTTTCATTGTCCGCTTTGTTCTCCTGTGTTGTGCTGGGAGTTTAAGGAACCTGGCTGCTTCATTCCAGGAATACTGTATAGTATAACAGAAATACTGGTATTATGAACAGTTTTTCGTGACGAATATAACAGTCCACGTTCGCATGGCCTTTTGCGCTGATTTCAAAATATCACGAGAGTATTACGCAAATATCACGGTCGGCGTGTACATTCCTTTCGGCATCGCCCACTGGCAACGTAACCGCATCGGCATACCCGCCCCGGACGCTGACAGCCTGAACCGCGCTGCCTGTTGATGCCCGCCAAATCCGCGCAGCCCGGTTTGACGCGCCTTTGATTTGAAAGGAAACCCATGATCATGAACCGTCTAATGCAAAATCTGCTGCCGCTTTCGCTGCTGGCTGTCGCGCTGATTGGAGGCGCCAAAGCCTCCTCGAAAACTGCCGAAGCCGCGCCCGCAAGCAAGGAGAATTCCGCAGAGGAAGCGCCGCCCGCGTCCGCCCGCAACAGTCCCGCCGGTGCGAGTGGCCTGGACAGCCTGTGCGCCAATCATTACAATCAACTTCACCTGGCTGTTGGAAAGTTCGAGCACGTCAAAGCGATTATCGAGCGCGACAGGAAAGCCGGCTTACCGGAACTCAAGGCCAGCCTGAACGCCAAAAATGTCACGCTTTATGAGGCTTCCTGGGGCTTCTACTACCTGGGCCTGAAGGCTATCCAAAAGGATGATTACCCCAACTATATCAAGTATATGACAATCGCCGCAGACGACTACCTCAATCCCTGGGCGATGGTGAAGCTGGCGAAAGTCTACTACTACGACAAAGCGCAGTGGAAAAAGGATTTTCCCAAAGCCCAGATCACGACCGACAAAGACCTGGAACGCTCCTATACCTACTTGACCCTTGCCTTTGTCATCAGCGGCGAGATTGAGAAGGCGCATCAGGACAACTCCCTTCTTACCGGCGTCGCCAGTGGCGGCCTGGCATTGAAGGACACCTTCGAGGAGAGGGGCGTTGACGGCTTCAACGCGCGCAAAACGCTGCAAAAGAAGCGAGCCGACCTGCTGGCTAAAGCCGAGGCTTACCAGAAGATGTACGAGAAAGCCAAATAACAAGGAGGTTTGAAATGTCATCTGTTTCGGAGGCTATATCAGCATGGCAGCAAAAGCGGCTGTCCGGGAGCGCGCTGATGCGCGAAATCGTTTCCTACAAGCAGTGGAATGTGCAGATTTCCGACGCCGCTGTTGACGAAGCGCTGCGCGACAACACGCTGTCCCGGTTGATGTTCAATCAGGATGAAGAGGGCTTGTCCCGGCTGTCCCTGTTTTCGGATGGAGCGGCCTATGCCCGGTTCTGCGAGGCGGCGGGGATAGCGGGGCAGGCTCCCCAAACGTTTGTGACAACCAGCGGCTCCTGGATATTCAAACTGCCGCTGGAAACGATGGACATGATCTGCATAGACCCTGCCACGCCGCCCGACATCAACTATCGGAAGGAGCAACTGCCGCGCCTGCGGGAACTGGCGGAAGCCATCGAAGTGGAAGACACGCTTGCGGCGCTGCGCGCGGGAGAGAACACCAAAGACGGCATGGTGAAGCAGGTTCGAGATTATGCCGGGTACATCATCGCGATCCACAAAGTGGAGGACAAGTATACGCTGGTAATGGCTCCCGATACGCAGGGGCGCGCGCTTGCCGCTGTATTTACTTTCGAAGACGCCTTCGAAGCCTTTTATCCTGAGTGCAGGCAGATGTACCCCGAAGGCGAACTGCTGCAAATGCCGATGGCCGGGCCGGAACTGTTTGCGCTGCTACGGGAGAAGGACCTGACCGGCATCGTGTTCAACTGTTCAGGACCCGGACGGCCCATCGCGTTTGCGGCCCAATTCGCGGAAGTCGTACTCAACGCCGCGTGACTGCTCCCCAGGCGTAAACGCCGGGGCTTCTCTCCGGTTACAGGTTGTGAAATCCGCTCTGGTGGCAGCGCCACACTCCTACTCCTTGCGATCCGGCCCGATAAAACCTTGCTCCACCATATCAAGCAGGGCGCTTCCCTCATAAGTCAGGGGCAAATCTATGCGGCCGCGATAAAGGCTGCTGTAATAGGCCGCATAGATGATTTCGGTGTGCTTCAACGCCTTGTCTGCCGTGAGCAGGGGCTTGTGGCCGGGTTCGTCGAGGGCGCGGACGAGATCGGCGCAGGCGCGATTGATAGCCACATCGCCGTGTATGCCTTCCTTCGTCTCAATCGCGCGCCAGCCTGCATCGCCATCCGTTCGGACGCGCAGGCAGGGCATGTCCCAGCCCACTTCCAGTGTTCCTTTTGTGCCGGTCACGCGCAGGGCGCAGTCCCATTTCGCCTCATGCCCCGTAATCAGGAGGCCGCGCACCCCATTCGCCCACTTGTAGTGAACCAATCCCTGCCCTTCCGCAAACGCGCCGAATACCTGCTTTTCTTCCCGGCTGTCAATCTGCCCGATCACCCATTCCACCGCCGCCTCGCCGTTGAAGAACTGCATCATGTCCAGCCAGTGCGTACCCCAGTCGAACAGGTCTCCGCACTGCGCTTCGATGCGCAGCAGGTCGCCCAACTCACCGTCACGGATAATCTGCGCGGCCTTCTGGAACGGCTCCAAAAACCTTCGCTGATGGTTGAAGGTCAGGATCGTGCCGCTTGCGTCCGCCGCCGCTTTCATGCGCTTGGCGTCACCCCATGTCGTCGCCATCGGCTTTTCGCAATGCACCGCCCGGACGCCCGCTTCACACGCCGCAACCGTCATTTCGGCGTGAAGGTGCGGCCATGTCGTAATGCTGACAAGTTCCGGCTTTTCTTCCGCCAGCATTGCATGGTAGTCGTGGTAGATTTTGGCGTTCTCGTCGTAGTCCTTCAAAAATCGCTGCGCGTGATCGTCGTCCGTGTCGGCAATGGCGACAAGTTTCACGCGATTGGTGGCGGTGAAGCCTTTGTAGTGCGGGTGCGCCATGCCAAAGCCGGTCGCGCCCTCCGATTTCCACGGACGGCCCGTGCCGATGATTGCATAGCGATAGCGAGTATCGTTCATTCTTTCCAGTTGTCCTCCATTTTAGTGTCAAACCTTGTGTCAAAACTTGAAATCTACATACGTCTCGCCCTTCTCTTGCGGCAGGCTTTCCACCACTTCGCAGCGCAGCCGTTGTTGGTCTTCGGCGGGCAGGCTGTCATAATACGCCTGCGGCAGCGTTAAATCCACTTTGGGCGTGTGCAGCCAGTGCATCACATAGCCCATCACGACCATCGGGCGGGGCGTGTCCGTACGGTTGGGTGTGCCGCGATGCAGGGCTAATGGGGTGCGGATCATTACGTCGCCCATTTGTAGGGGGAATGTTTCCATCGCAATTTCACCCGATTCGACTTTTTGCAGGGCGGTGTCGCGCGGCATCAGATGCGTTCCCCGCGCCTGCTGGAACGGCCCGTTGGCTTCCGTCACATCCACGAGGGGGAAGTTCACGGCAAGGGCGTACAGGGGCGTTGTAATCTCGTCCGTAAACAGGGGGCGGTAATCGCGGTGAATTTCCTGATAGGTGGAGCCTTGCAGGGGCACGTCCGCGCCCAACTGCACCATCACATATTCCTGCGGGAAAACGCGGTTCAGGACGCCCAAAATGGCGGGATTGGCGAACACGCTCCGGTCAGCAAACGGGGCCGTCCAGGGCAAGCGTGAGGTAATAGCGGTTCTGCTCGCGGGGCGCAAGCCCGCCCGGACGGTTTTGACGCTCCGCAAACAAACGCGCGAACGCTTCCGCCCATTCTTCCATCAGCGAACGCGCAAACACGCCGCGCAGAATACACAGTCCGTCCCGGTTCAAATCTTCGGTCAGCGCGTCCAACTGCGCTTCGCTGAACGCGGATGGCGTTGCAGTGGATTGAGGTTAAGGTTGAGGTCATGGTGTTGTACTCCTTTGCAGCAGCCATTGCCGCGCGGCCTGTACTTCGTCCTGCGTAAGCGAATGGCCGCCCCGATGCCAGTACAGCGCGACTTCCGCGCCCGCCTGCCGCAGCAGCGCGGCCAATGCTTCCGTGTTGGAAGGGGGAACGATAGGATCGTTTTCTCCCGCTCCAATAAAGATTGGTTTGCCGCCTGAGTAGTTGACAGTTGATAGTTCAGAGTTGATAGAAGTGCTGGAACTACCAACTTTCAGCGACTTGCCGCCTAGTTCGGGCAGGGTTTCCGGCGTAAACGGAACCATCGGGTGCAGCAAAATAGCCCCGGCCAGTATTTCCGGCTGGCGCAGCAGCAGGCTGGCCGCGATATTGGCCCCGTTGGAGTAGCCCACCGCGATTACCTGTGTCGGATCAAATCCGTATTCTTCCGACGCCCCGGCGAGAAAACCCGCTAACTCACTTGTGCGCAGCCGCAAATCTTCCTGATCGAACACGCCTTCCGCAAGCCGGCGGAAAAAGCGCGGCATCCCGCGTTCCAAAACCCTGCCGCGTGGACTGAGCAGGTTCGCGTCCTTCAGCAGCGTTTGTCCAAGCGGCAATAAATCGTTCTCGTTTCCGCCCGTGCCGTGCAGCAAAAGCAGTGTCGGCGCGGTTTGTAATTCCGGCGCGGGCACGAAACGATGCGTAAAATCGCTGACGCTTGCTGTTTCTCTGAACATACTCAAACCTCCTGCGCGTTTTTCACCTCTTCCGGCGTAATTCCAGCGGTGTCCGGCGCATTTTTCAAGACATTTTCCTATTTCGGCAATTGGAGCGGCAGCAACCCCTGCTGAATTTTCTCCCGCTGCGCTTCCAGCCAATCGGGAAGGCGCAGGCTGGTTCCCAAGGTTGCCAATGGCTCGTCCGCCGTGAAACCGGGCAGATCGGTGGCGATTTCAAACAGAACGCCGCCCGGTTCGCGGAAATAGATGGAATGGAAATACTGCCTGTCCATCACGGGCGAGACTTGAAACCTCAGCCGGGTTAATTGCTCCTGCCATGCGTTTTGCTGTTCATCGGTGGGCGTTCGCCACGCGACATGATGGACGCTGCCCACGCCCACCGCGCCCGCGGGGGTATCCGGCAGGGTCAGCAAGTCTACGGTTCGCGCCGTTCCGTGTTCGCCCGCAAGGTAGCGCGAACGATTACCGTCCTCGCGCAGCAGTGTAAAGCCCATCGTTTCGGTCAGCAGTTTTGCCGTGCGCGTACCGTCTTTCAGGGCGAGTGTTACGCTGTGAAACCCGCGCGTGGCATATTCCAACGGAACAGGGCCATTCTGCCGGCCTTCGCGTTCTTCGGCTCCCAAATGCGCCACCAATTCAAGCCGCATCCCATCGGGGTCGTAGAAGGTCATCGCTTCCTCGTCCCACCGCGTTACGGGCGGCTCATAGCGGATGTGGCGCTCATCAAACCGTGTTTGCCACCACCCCAAACTGCCTTCGGGAACGGAAAACGATATTACGTTTGCCTGCCCTGTGCCCTGCCGTCCCTTGTGGCCGCCGGGCCACGCGAAAAAGGTCAGAATGGAGCCGGGACTGCCCGCTTCATCCCCGTAGTAAAAATGGTAGGAACCCGGATCGTCGTAGTTGATGGTGATTTTCACCAGCCGCAGCCCCAAAACGCCCGTGTAAAAATCCACATTCCGCTGCGGGTCACTGGCGATTGCCGTAATGTGGTGAATGCCGGAAATTCGATTTTCCATTGTCGTCTCCTCAATCAGTTTTGTGGCTCTCGTTGATTGCTTACTGCCTTATTTATGAATACGCTCCCGGTTCGTTGCTGCACTCCCTGCCAACAGGAAAATGCAAATACCAGTATATCGCCTCTGGTGAAGGAATTACAGCAGTGTAAATCAAAATAGGGGAAGGTTGAATTGACTTTGAACACTATTGGTCTGGACAAACAATGACATTGGAAGCAGCAGAACAGGCAGGGGCGGTGGAACAGCCGGGTGTTGTATGGCGTATTGAACTCTTTGGAGGACTGCGCCTGCATCATCAAGGGCATACCCTGCACCATTTCAAAACGCGCCGCATGACGCTGCTGTTGGCGCGTCTGGCCTGTTTCCCCAACCGCGCCCATCCCCGCGACACGCTGGCGGAAGAGTTGTGGCCGGACGAGACGCCCGACACACTGCGCGAACGTTTCCGGCAAACCCTGTCCATGCTGCGCCGGGAACTGGAGCCGGAGGGCGTTCCTTCCTGCAGCGTTCTCATCGCGGACCGTTCCACCATCCGCCTGGCTTCCAGTTCCTTTTCAACAGATGTTGCCGACTTTGAAGCCGCCTGCCGCGCCGCTAGAGATGCACAGCCTGCCCGCCAGATCGAGCTGCTTCAGCAAGCCTCAGCCCTGTATCGCGGCGAACTTTTGCCGGGTTTCTACGAAGACTGGATACTGACCGAGCGCGAACATCTTGCGGAACTGCATCGGCAGGCGCTGAACCGTCTTACCACTGCCTATGCCACCCTCGGCCAGTGGGAACCGGCTATCGAAACCGCGCGCAAGGTGGTTACGGCAGACCCGTTGTGTGAAGATTCCCATTGCGCGTTAATCCGCGTTTTCGCGCAGGCAGGCCGTCCGGCGGACGCGAAGCGGCAGTACGAGGAATTGGAACATCTGCTGTGCGCCGAAATGGAGGCAGAACCGGGAGCGGCGACCCAAACCCTGATGGTGCAGGTACGCTCCGGCGCGCTGATGGCTCCGGCAGGGGGCGGTGTGCCGGTTACGCCCTCCGTTTTAGGCGTCGTTTCCGCGCCGTCCATTTCAGGCGTCATGCCTGCGCCGTCCGTTTCAGGCGCGTTGATTGGAACGGCTTCCTCTGCCACGCTTCCCGTCCTTCCCGTTCCGATGACGCGCTTTTTTGGACGCGAGGAAGAGATTGCGCGCCTGGTGTCGCTGCTGCCGCCGGTTGCCGGTTCCGCGTCTTCACCGCCTCCCCTTGTCACCCTGACCGGGCCGGGCGGCGCGGGCAAAACGCGCCTTGCGCTGGAAGTGGCGCGGCTTTTAGGCGGGGCGTATGGCGGGGCCGTCTGGTTTGTACCCCTGGCGGATGTAACCCATCCCGGCTTGATTGCCGACGCCATTGTGGAAACGCTTGCCGTATCCCGTTCCGCCCATGCCGCCCCGATGCAGCAGGCGGTGGAGTTCCTGCAAACTCATCCTGCCGCGCTGCTCATTTTGGACAATTTCGAGCATCTTCAGGAAGAGGGAACGCCCGTTGTGCAGGCATTGCGCCAACGCCTGCCTCGCTTGTCCTGTTTGGTCACGTCGCGCCATAAGCTAAACGTTGAGGGGGAGCGCGACCTTGCCCTGCCGCCGCTCCAAATCCCGGAGGGAGCCGAAACGCCGGAAGCATTGCTGGCTTACCCCGGCATCCAGCTTTTTTTGGACCGGGCGCAGGCCGCGCGCTACTCCTTTCTCCTGACCGCCGACAACGCTCACGCCGTTTCCCTGCTCGGACAGCGATTGGAAGGGCTGCCGCTTGCCATCGAACTGGCGGCGGCATGGGCGGCAACCCTTGCGCCGGAACAGATTCTACAGCGATTGTCGCGCAGGTTCGATCTGCTCGTCAGTCGCCGTAAAGATGTGCCGCAGCGCCATCAAAGCCTGCAGGCGGTTTTGGAAGGCAGTTACCAACTGCTTCCGCCGAAACTACAGCGTTTGTACGCGCGCCTTTCCGTGTTTCGCGGCGGCTGGACGCTGGAAGCGGCAGAAAAAATCGCAAGCGTGTCGGCGCAAGTCGCAAGTGTGTTGGTGCAAACAGCAGGCGCGTCAGGACAGATTGCAGGCGAAGTGGGACAGGCAGGAGCGAGCAGTTTTCATTGCCTGGATGGGCTGGCGGTTTTGCAGGAACGCTCCTTTGTTCAGGCCGAGGAACGAGCGGGAGAAATGCGCTACCGCCTGCTGGAATCCCTGCGCGAGTTTGGCGCAGAGCAATTGGAAGCCGAGGAGCGATCTGCGCTGTCGCAATCCCATGCCGCGTATTTTCTCGCGCTGACCGAGGAAGCGCAGGCGCGGCAGCGCACAAAGGAAGAAAAGCAGTGGTTTGATCGCCTGGAAGCAGAATATGACAATCTGCGGGCAGCTTTGGAGTGGGCCATCGCCAATGCCCCCGAAACCGCTTTGAAAATGGCCGCGTTCCTCGGCGGTTTTTGGATGACGCGCGGCTTTGCGCGGGAAGGAAACGCCTGGCTGGAAAAAGCGTTGTCTAGCGAGGGTGAGATGCCGCAGGCGCGGGCGGAGGCGCTGAATTACCTGGCCTTGATGAAGCTGTCCCTGGGAGATTACGAGGAGGGCAAAAATCTGGCGCGCGAAAGTATCGAAATGCTGCGCCGATTGGCAGATAAGCAGGGTACGGCAAAGGCGCTGAACACCCTGGGCGCGCTCCTGATGGAACAGGGCGAGTTTCAGGAAGCGCAGAATTGCTACGCCGAGTGCCTGAGCCTGTATCGCGACATGGGCAATCGCCTGGG
This sequence comes from uncultured Chthonomonadaceae bacterium, assembly GCA_963835065.1. Lineage (GTDB taxonomy): Bacteria > Armatimonadota > Chthonomonadetes > Chthonomonadales > Chthonomonadaceae > CAWFQB01. The sequence goes on from CAWIEK010000019.1 coordinate 76,865, forward strand.
CGAGTCCATCGTGCTGGCGAATCTGGGCAATCTGGTTTATGGCCGGGGCGAGTACGCGCTTGCCTGTACCTATTACAGCGCGTGTTTGGAAACCCGGCGCGCGCTCGGCGACCTGCGCGGTATTGCCGCCGCCCTGGACTATCTGGGCCGCGCCGTCCGCGAACAGGGCGATTATGCGCGCGCCTGCGACCTGCACGCGGAAAGCCTCACCATGCGGCGCGAACTTAACGATAAACAGAGTATCGCCCTGGCGCTGAATCACCTGGGAGCGGTCAAAACATATCTTGGCGAGTGCGAAGAAGCGCGAAAACTGCTCGAAGAAAGCCTGGCGTACTCGCGGGAAACAGGGGATAAGGCCGGGCTGGCGGAAGCGCTTTCGCTGTTGGGCGAATTATCCCAAATAGCGCGGGATGTAACCACAGCGCGCGCCTACTGGTCGCAAAGCCTGGCTATCGAAAAGGAAGCGGGAGATAAATCCAGCATGGCCGCGCTGCTGGAAGCCTTTGCCGGGTTAGCCCGTTCAGACACACAGTTTTATGAGGCGGCGCAAATGCTGGGGGCGGCGGATACCATTCGCCGCGAGATTTCCAATCCGGTTCGACCCTCGCAGCGCTCGCATCACGCGCAGACAGTCGCCACAGTCCGCGCAGCCCTGGGCATCGAGCGTTTTCAGCAAGCCTGGGCGGAAGGACAAGCCTTGACGCTGGAACAGGCGCTGCGACTTACACAGTGACGGCTTCCAAGCGTAAATGCCTAACCTTCCTGTTCTCAGGTCTAACCCCATATCAATTTGATTTCATTTTTTCTATTCCACTTTTGGAGGAACTGCCGCATGACACCGGAACTGAATTCAACGGGCAAGATTGGGATTGGCGTCCTCTCGTGGGCGCATGGACACGTCAACGCTTATGCGGGACAAATTAAGAATTTCGACGACGCGCAGTTGATTGCGTGTTGGGATGATGACGCGGAGACGGGGACGCAAAAACGCGGACACGTTTGGCATGGCGTTTGAACCGGATTTGCAAATCCTGCTGTCGCGCCCCGACATTGACTGCGTGATTGTGGCGAGCGAAACCAACAAACACGCCGATTTGTGCATCGTCGCTCTGGAGGCCGGTAAAGCGGTTCTGCTGCAAAAACCAATGGCGACCACCTTAGCCGACTGTGACCGCATTATCGAAGCCGTTGAGCGTTCCGGGCAGTGGTTCAGCCTCGCGTTTCAAATGCGGTGCGACCCGCAAAACATTAAAATGCGAGAATTGATTCAGGCAGGCGCGTTGGGCAAATTGGGCATGGTGCGGCGTCGGCACTGCATCCCCGTGCTGTTCAGCCAGGCGTTCGTCGAAGGGCCGAGCAAGTGGCACATCAGCCGCGAAGCCAACCGGGGCATGTTTTTCGACGACGCCACGCACCCGATGGACTGGCTGATCTGGACATTGGGCCGCAAGCCGGTTTCGGTCATCGCCGAAATTGACAACGTGCTGACCAATGTAGCCCCGGATGACACGGGAATCGCCGTTTTCCGCTATGAGGATGGCTTATTCGCCGAAGTGTGCAATACCAGCGTGACCCTTGCGGGCGAAAACACAACGGAAATTTATGGCGACAAAGGCGTCCTGATCCAAAATCACGGCGACAGCCCCTCCTGCGGCATCAAGCCACCCCATCCCATCGGCGTCAAGCTGTACCAGACCGACAGGGCAGCCGATGGCTGGCAGGATTTGGGCCTGCCGATCCCCGCCAATCACGGCGAACGGATCGCCGGCGTCGCTCGTCCGTTCGTCAACGCCCTCAAAGCGGGCATCCCGATGTGTACCGCGGAAGAAGGCCGCCTGTCCGTAGAAATGTGCCTCGCCGCCTACCACAGCGCGCAAACCGGCCGGCGCGTCGCGTTCCCATACGAGGACGATTAAACCACGGAGAACACGGAGGACACGGAGAGGAGAGGAGGAGAGTGGAAACCGCGAAAGACACGAAATAAACGAAAAAAGAAGGAAATAAAGCAGAAGACACAAAACAGAAAAACTAACAAATAATCCATGCCAACTGACCATACACAAAGTGATTATCTCAGTTGGTAATCCTGTTTAATCCTTAAAATCCTTTTAATCCTGTCTATTTTCCTTTTGTCTTTTTTCGTTTATTTCGCGTGTTTCGCGGTTCCCTCCCTCTTCTCTTCTCCTCTCTCTCCGTGCCCTCCGTGTCCTCCGTGGTTTAATCGTCCTCAAGGAACCGGGTCACGTCGGCTTTCATTTTGGCGAGGGAGGGCGCGTGGATGTACATCATGTGGCCGGCTTCGTATTCGGCGGTGACGATGTTGTGGCGCGTTTCGGGGTCGAGCGGGATGTGGTTGAGCGTGTATTGGGTGGCGAAGTAGGGCGTGGCGAAGTCGTAGTAGCCCGACGCGACGAACAGGCGCATGTAAGGATTTTTGGCGAACGCGCTGCGCAGGGCGTCGCTGGTGTCCGCATACCCCTGCCGGATGTTCCAGTCCCATTCCTTGTACAATTCGCGCCCTTCACCCAGAATGAAGTAGGGCAGGTCGGTTTTGTAGCCTAATTCGGTACGCGCGTAATGGTTGAAGGCGGACGTGTAGGGCGGGCGAATGGCGCTCATGCTCGGATCGAATTCCACCTGGCTGCCAACCGCGCGGGCATCGCGCCCCGTGATGCGGCTGTCCAATCGTCCCACCGTGCGCTTCTGGCTTCGCAGCAACTCCTTGCAAAAATGCGGCAGGTCAATGCGCAGGTCGCTGTCGTCTACAAACTGTTCCGACAGGCCGGTATAGCGGGCCAGTTTCACAATCGCGGCGCGGCGCTCTTCCTCGCTTAACGCGCTGCCTTTCATCAGGGCAAGCGCGTATTCCCCTGCCGCCCACGTTTCGGCTTCGCGCAAGGTTTGCTGCAAATCCGCCTGCAAGTCGGGCGCGAGTTGTTTGTGATACCATGCCGTCGCCGCATACGTGGGCAGAAACAGAATATAGGGCAGGTCGTTGCCGGTTCCCATGAGCGCGGTCTGGAAGTTGAGAATGGACGAGACGAGCAAAATGCCGTTGAACGCGATGCCCCGGTCAATCAGATACCCGGCCAGTCCCGCCGCCCGCGTCGTGCCGTAGCTTTCGCCCACAAGATACAGGGGCGAGGCCCAACGCTCATAGCGCGTCAGGTACAGCCGGATAAACTCGCCCACGCTGGCAATGTCGCCCTCCAGACTCCAGAACTTCTTGCCCAACTCCGGTTTGGCCGCGCGGCTGTAGCCTGTGCCGACGGGATCAATAAAGACCAGATCGGTTTTGTCCAGCCACGTATGCGGATTGTCCACCAGTCTGTAAGGGGGCGGGGGCAGGCTGCCATCCTCCAGCATGGGAACCCGCTTCGGCCCCAACGCGCCCAGATGCAGCCATACGGACGACGAACCCGGACCGCCGTTGAAGCTGAACATCAGGGTCCGGTCCTGCTTTGCCTGCGCGTGTTGCGGGTCGCTGTCGTCAAAGTCTTTGGTGTAGGCCATGAAGAACATGCCGGCTTCGATTTCGCCCTTGTCGTTCTTGATGGGCAGCATCCCCGTTGTCACCGTGTAGCGCAGTTCCTGCCCGTCAATCGTGACGACATGCCGCGTAATCACGGGCGGCTCTTCGGCCATTTTCACGGCTTCCGTTTTCGCTTCGTCCGCCTTTTTGTCTTCTGCCTTCTTGCCGTCTTTTGCCTTATCCGCCTGCGGTTCTTCGGCTCCTGATTCGTCTGATGCCATCTTTTTCTCCTCTGCCTGAGCAGTTGATAGTTGATAGTTCGTAGTTGATAGAGATGCGGGAGCTACGAACTTTCAGCGCTCTTCCGCTTAACGCCTTGCGCTAACTTAACACAAAGCTCTCATAGTGAATTAATGTTTTCTTTGTACCCATATCAGATGCATGTCTTCCCTGACGGTTTCTTTACAAACATAATCGGGGTTGGATTTCAGCCGCACATCGGCCCATCGGCTGTGAGTATCGGCAATCACAACGAATTGGTCATGATCGCGCAGGAACGCGCGCCAGTCCCTGATTGCCAGCGCGGGGTACTGCTCATGCAGCGCCAGCATCAGCTTGTATTGCACCATTTCCCATCCCACCTCGTCAGGCGCGCTTTGCAAAGCCGCGTTTTCATCCAGCAGGAAGACGTAGGCGGAACTTTTGGGAGAGTAGTGGACGTGCGGGGGAAAGTACGTATAACTTTCGCACACAATCGGCAGGCTGCCGACTTCGGGAAACGACGCGACATCCGGGCCATAGCGCAGGGTTTCGTCGCGCCGGAGCATGCCGACGGTTACGATTGTGAGCAGCAGCAGGGCAAGGGCTGCCAGGATATGCCGAGGCTGGAGTTTGCCGCTCCACGTTCGCCACGCTTCCAGTCGAGATTGCAGTTCCGCAGCCAGAAAGGTCAGCAGGATGACCCAGGCCAGAAGCGAGGGAATAAAGTACCTGTCTACAAACACGGACGCGCTGACATGCGAAATAATGTAAGCGGCGACAGGCGGCAGAATCAGGAATAGGCCTGCCAGCAATATCAGCGGTTTCGTGCCGCCTGCTTGTGTTGTATCGGGGCTGAGGCGGGCTGTGGAAATCGGCGCTTGCGGCGTTCGCTTTGCCAGGCGCGAGAGGACAAAGCAGGCGGATATTCCAATCGCCAGCAGGAGGGACATTCGGCTGGTGTCCATCAGAAGCGCGTCTATCAAGTCGCGCAGATGCGGCAGGGCAACCCAGGAATAGGGCTTGAACGCGCCCATCTGGTGCAGCGTCGGTTTGAGCCACAGCAGCGCGAACAAAGCCCATGCCGCCAAGATAGATACAATCATCGGTACGCTGCCCGCCCGCGTCTTCTGCTCTGACGGCGTACTAACGCGCCATTGCCTTCTATCTACAAGGACGACGGCAAGCAGCAGGGAAGCGCTGTACAAAAAGCCGAACAGATGCGTGAACAGCATGCCCGCATGAAACAGCATATTGACGATATAGAAAGACCGGGCGCGTTCGGGCTGCGCGTTCCAGGCGGCGAACTGGTAAATGGTCAGGGCGCAAAAGAACAGATACAGGCTGTATGGACGCGCTTCCGCATTGTGGCCGGCAAGGTGCGAGGTCAGCACGGCGGCAATGCCTACAAATGTGGGCGCGGTTCCAAAACGGGGCCGGAGCGTGAGCCATAATACCCAAAATGCGCCGATAAAACACAGGCAGGAGGGCAGGCGCAGGGACAGTTCGGACGCGCCGAACACGCGCGCCCACCCCCACAACGCCAGGTTATACAGGGGCGGCAGGGTATTGAAGTGGGATTGAACCCCGACAAACATGTGGCGGAACGACGTATCCGAAGCCAGGTAGTAGGTCAGCATCTCATCGAACCAGAACGGTTTTTTGGCGGAAGTAACGATGCAGCTTACCAGCAATTGCAGGCTGATCAGCGCGGGAAAGGCATATTGCAGCCAGCCCGTTTTCGGCGCATTGGATGAAGTAATACTGCTTACTGTTACTTTTTCAGAGGGTTGTTCTGCTTCCATTAACCTTTTTCATCATTCAGCGCGTTTCTCGGTTCAGCATGTTTCTTTGTTTGGCGCGTTTACCAGTTCTGCGCCTTGTTCGCGTCCGTAAAAGCGTTGGCAGCGTAGCGTTCCTTACGCGCCTCATCCAGTTCATCCAGGTCAGACAGGGGCGCGTTGGCGTTCATTGTGGCTGTCACTTCGTTCTTCACGTTTTGTATTCTCCTGCCGATGTCAGGCTACCATAGCCATTCATTGGCTTCCCATTGCGTTAATACCAATGGTTCCATGTCCGGCAGACAGTCATGCCCCGCTTCCGCCATCGCCTCAAACTCTTCTTCCCATCCCTCCCGAACGGATTGTGCCGAAAGCATGGCAACTTCAGCCCTTCGCAAACTTTCTAAATCTTCTGCTCGGCATGTTGTATCAAGTGTGGTTGGCTTTTCTGCGGATTGTTCGCCTGTGTCATTAACGTTTCTCATGCTGTCCTCCTGCTTTTCACTGGCAGTGGTATTTCACTGCATTGTAAACGCATGAGAAGAAGATTGTCAAGAGGCAGGCGATTATTTTGCGGCGGTTTGCGCGGGTTTGAGCGTGATGGCGGTGACTTCGGGGAGACAGAGGAAGCGCAGATGACGAGTCGAGCAGACGCCGCGCGTGACGTAGACGCGGCAGCCTTTGCCCCGGCACAATCCTGCCCGGAATTTCTTGCCGTACTTGCTGTTGATCCAGGGCGCGGGCAGGCCGGGTAAATGTACCTGACCGCCGTGCGTGTGCCCGGACAGCATCAGGTCTATATGCAGCGCGGGGTCAATGCGTTCTGCCAGATCGGGGTTGTGTGAAACCAGCAGGCGGGGAATGTCGGCGGGAAAGTCGGCAAAGGCTTGTTCCGGTTCCACTTTACCGCGCCATAAATCGCCCACGCCGCCAATCGCGATCTGCTGACCGTCGCGTTCCAATAAAAACGCCGTGTTTTCAATCAGGCGAACAGGCGTGTGTTCGGCAAGTTCGCGGCGCAGCTCGTCGGCGGGATAATAGTGGTCGTGATTGCCCAATACGCCTACAATGCCATCCCGCGCATTGACAGCATCGAACAGGCCGGACAGAGGAGGCACAATGGCGGCCTGCCGTACAGACTTGTCGCAAAGGTCGCCCGCAAGAACCACCAGATCAGGGTCGAAGCGGTTCGCCAGCATCAGGGCGCGGCGTATGGCGGCGGCATCCGTCCACCGGGGATAATGAAAGTCGGACAGCAGGGCAATCCGGTAGCCGTCAAAGGCGGGCGGAAGATTGGCAATCGAAATTGCCACCTGCTGCAGCACAAGCGCGTTCGGCTCAATGACAAACGCATCGAGAGCGCAGGCCGCCGCAATTCCAACTATGCCCGTCAGCATATAGGGTACAATCAAAGAAAAATCCTTTTTCCAGGGTTTTAGGGTTCTATGGTTTTAGGGTTTTAGGTGTTGGGCACAACCCTAAGATTGGACCCTTGAACCCCTAAAACCTTAACACCCTGAAACCATAGAACCCTAAAACCCTAACCACCTACCCATGACCTGGATCATTCTCGGCACAATCGCAACCATTATTTCTACCGTCGCCTACATCATAACCGCCCTCTACATTCGGGCGGAATTGAAGGGGCTGGAAAAAGACCGCTATCTTGTGGTTACGAACCAGCTTTTCACGACGTGGCAGAGTACGGAATTTATGCAGGCGCAATTGTGGCTGCTGCACAAATTGGAGGAAACGACGTGGGACAGTTTTACCGCCGCGCATCGCGCCGACATGGGCGAACTGGCGTTTCATCGCGTCGGCTCATTTTATGACCGGGTCGGTACGCTGGTAAAAATGGAGTTGGTAAACGAGCAGGAGATTCTCGCCACGATGGGCGGGTACGCGATTGCCGTGTGGCAGAAAATCGGGCCGCTGGTGCAGGAAGCGCGGCAAATCGAGAATTCCGTGCTGTTCCAAAACTATGAGCAGATGCTGCCCGCCTGCCATGAGTGTTACGTGCCCGCGCTGAAAATCAACGCCGACGTAAACGCGCCACAAAAGACGCCGGTGAATATGTTTATGGCGCAGCCGCCCATGCGTATCGGCCTGCTCGAACTGCGGCGCAAACTGGAACGCCGGGAGCCGGTAACATTGCTGGATGTTCGGCAGGCCAAACAAGTCGCGCCCGAACACCGCCGCCTGCCCGACGCCGTTCTGGATTGCGCCGGATGAGGTTCAAACCCGTTACGCGGAACTGCCCAAAGACAGCGAAGTGATCGTTTATTGCGCTTGACCGGACGAGGCCACGAGCGCCCGTGTGGCGCTCTTCCTACAATCCAATGGCTATTCCGCCCGCGCCCTGACCGGTGGCTACGATGCGTGGAAAAACGCCGGCCTGCCCCTCACTTCAATTTCCCTGACGCAGGCCATTGCCCTAACTTTGCCGGAAAGCCCAATCGTATAATAGGTTCACCGGGCCAGGGCAATGAAGGGGTATTGGCGATTTGAACTTTGATAAGCGAAAATACAGCAGACGGAACACAGCACAAAGAACGCCGATTTCGCTGCGCGGAAAGCGCAGGGCGAACGGGTCTGGAACATTACCTGTGTGCAGGATCAGGACGCGCTTCTGGATTTTGCCGAGGAGTTGGAGCATTTTCCTTACGGGTTTTTGCTGTGGGAAGCGTCCGTAGCATTGGCGCGGAAACTGGCGGCGAATCCCAATCTGGTGGCCGGCAAGCGGGTACTGGAACTGGGCGCGGGCGTGGGGCTGCCGGGAATTGTGGCGCGTTCGCTGGGCGCGGAAGTGTGGCAGACGGATCATCAGGCGCACACGCTGTGGCTGGCGCAGGTCAACGCCGCGCAGAACGGCATAGCGGGTATCACGACATTTGCCGCCGACTGGCAATCGTGGTCACATTCCCGCTCGTATGACGTGGTGCTGGGCGCGGACATTTTGTATGAGCGGGGGATGCACTTTTATTTGAACGATGTGTTCCGGCGGGTTAAGGCTGCCAATGGAGTCTTGCTGTTGTCCGACCCCGGCAGACCGCAATCTATGGAGTTCATGGCGCAACTGGAAAAATACGGCTGGCAGATGACGCTGGAAACGCAAACAGTAGAATTGGAAGAAGCCGGACAGGTCAACAAGCCCGTCGAAGTAGCCCTGTATACGCTGACCATGCCATAAACAACAGCCAATCAGATGTAGACTAAAGCTCCTTGCCAGTATCCGTTTGACACAACACACGCTTCATCACAGGCCTTCATGCGCTCCAATGTGGCTTCTACCATTGACAGCGGCACGCCCCCATCGTACAACACGTCTTCCTCCCCATTATACTCGGCCCGAAATGTTTCCACTAACTCCTGATAAATCAAAATACATTCCGCGAGTTGCGCTACGCTGGAATTGATAAAAGAGTAGGCAATGCCGACTGTCGGCAAGCCAGTAGTTGGTGAAGTGGCGGTAATCGTCCATGCCTGCCGGCCAACTCAGATGTTGGCTTGTCGTCATGTTCCAGACTTGATTCATCTCCTTTCCATTCCCCCAGCCACGCCACAACAACCATTGGCCGTCCGGCGACAACACTGGGTCGGAGTACCGTTCTTCCAGTTGTTGGCTGAACGGAACGTGCTTGAGTGTGGCAACCCCTGTGCGTAAATCATGATGCGCGATGCTATAAAGGGTGGGATGATGGTAGCGATTCAGATGGAGTTCGGCGACTTTTTCATTGGACACCCACTGTCTCTCCCACGAATAGCTATCGTAGGCGTCGCTCGTGTCCTCTTCCGATTCAGATTTCTTCGGTTTGTCGTTTACATCCTGCCAGCGAAGCGTGATGGCGCGTTGCAGCAACAGGCGCTCACTGCCGACAACGGCGCGGCCGCCGATTGCAAGCAGGGCGAAACAGCAAACAATAACCAGAAACGTGAACACTCTGCGCTTCATAAGCCTGTTCCTTGTGACAGTACACCGCAACGGGTAAAAAGCAATATGTGTAAAGGCGGGGATTTCGATCAGTATAGCATAAACAAGTAACAGAGACAAGCCGGACGCGAATATACGCAGGGCCAGCGCATCAAAAAGGCTCAACACATAACCCGTCGAAGGTGACTCGTCCCTGTGCTGCTTCTCCCTCCTCATTAACCAAGCCAAAAAGAACACAAAGAAGCAGAAAAAAATCTACATAAATGGCTAAAAAACGAAACATTCCCTATTTCCACCTCGTCTAAATGTATACACAAGTCTACTCAGTGTCCGTAACAGTATCAGATCCCGCGTAGGAGCAATCCCTCGTGATTGCCCATCTTCTTCCGTTGGGGTAATCCTTCGTAATTAACCCAACTACGGAGGAATAGCCTTCGGAATGCGATACCTTGACAGACCCTGAGAGAGCCTACCCCACACAGGTGCAGCCTCCCGCGTCCGCAGGACGCTTGCACTTTCCTGCCGGGTGTTTTCAACACCCGGAATTCTGCTAACAAGCCAGGTGGCGGGCCGTTGAAAGTTCAAAGTTCCTTTCAACAATCTAACCTGGAAGGGAGGTGCAAGAAGATGCCTGTACATACTTCTCGTCCGCCGTAACACTTTCGAGGTCACGACGCCTCTCCTGAAAAACCTGAAACAACGAGACACTGGGCTGGAAGCGCTGCATTGCCAATATTTCGACGCTGTCTCTACATACTCTTTTTCTTTTTCGTTCAGATGCGCCGAACTTGCGAATATACGCGGTTTGCGCGGGCTTTAGCGCATACCGTGCCATAATACGATACAATAGAGGGAAGTTATAGAGAAAACAGTGTGTCCAACAGTTAGGTGACGCGAATGAGTCTTCTGGTTGTCAACAATTTACAACAGTCTTTCGGCCCGGAAACCATTTTTTCGGGCGTGAGTTTCAAGCTGGAATGGCGGCAAAAGATCGGCCTTGTCGGGCGCAATGGCGCGGGCAAAACCACGATTCTGCGCATCCTGACCGGGCAGCAGGAGCCGGAAAAGGGCAGCGTCAATTACGCGCCGCGCCTCCGGTTCGGCTATCTGAAGCAGGAAGAGGGGGTTGACCCCAACCGCACCGTCTTGCAGGAAGCGGAAGCCGCGTTCGGGCATGTGCAGGCGATGGAAACGCGCCTGCGCGAAGTGGAACACGACATGGCAAGCGCGTCCGGCGACGACCTGGCGCGTATCATGGACGAGTACAGCCTGCTGCATGACCGGTTCGATGCGATGGGCGGCTATGACAATCTGCGCGACATTCCCGCCGTGCTGAAAAAACTCGGCTTCGGCCCTAATGACCTGCAAAAGATGTGCGGCAAACTGTCGGGCGGCGAAAAAACGCGGCTGGGCATTGCGCGCTTATTGCTGTCCGGGCCGGACATTCTGCTGCTCGACGAACCGACCAACCACCTGGACATTGAAGCGACGGAATGGCTGGAAGGGTTTCTCAAAGATTTCGGCGGCGCGATGGTGCTAGTATCGCACGACCGCTATTTTCTGGATCGGGTTGTCACGAGCATTGCCGAAATCGAAAACGGCAAACTGACGGCCTATCCCGGCAACTTTTCCGCGTACCACAAGCAAAAGGAAGCGGCGCGTTTGCGGCAGGCGGAAATGTACGAGCGCGAACAGCGCGAAATCAAGCGGTTGGAAGAGTTCTTTGAAAAGTGGAAGAACACGCCTTCCAAGAAGAATCAGGCCGTGATGCGTTTGCGGTGGGCGGAGCGGATACGCGAACACGGGCTGACGCAAAAGCTGGAAGCGAGCGCGACAGAGAAAGTCGCCGCCAAAGGCAAAACCGTCAAATTGGGCATCAAGCCGACGCAGTTGAGCGGCAACGAAACCGTCATTCTCGACAGCGTGACCAAGCGGTACGGGACGCGCACCCTGTTTGAGAACGTAACCGGTTTGATACGGCGGGGTGAGCGCGTAGGCATTGTCGGGCCGAACGGCGCGGGCAAGTCTACGCTGGTTAAAATCCTGCTGGATCGGGAAACGCCGACGTCCGGCATGGCGCGGCTGGGCGCAAGCGTCACGGTCGGCTATTTCGCGCAGGATACAAGCGATCTGGATCTGGAAGCGACGGTTCTGGAAAACATGCTGGATGTGGCCGACATGCTGCCGACCGATGCGCGGACGCACCTGGGACGGTTTCTGTTTACAGGCGATGACGTGTTCCGGCAGGCCAGAAATCTATCCGGCGGCGAAAAGAACAAACTGGTGCTGGCGCAGCTAACGTACCTGAAGCCCAATCTGCTCGTGCTGGACGAACCGACCAACCACCTTGACCTTGAATCGCGGGAAGCGTTGGGGCAGATGCTGCGCGATTACGAGGGTACGCTGCTGCTCGTGTCCCATGACCGCTATCTATTGGATCAGGTGACGAACCGAACGCTGGAAGTGGCGGACGGGCGGGCGCGTTTGTTCGACCTGCCGTACAGCCAGTACCGCGACAAAGTGCGCCGGGAGCAGGCATCCGGCAAGACGGCTGCAAATGGCTATGCCGCTCCCAATGGCAAGGGCGAGAATAATGGAGCAAACGGCGCGAACGGCGCGAATGGAACAGGAAAATCGGGCAATCCGCAACTGGAAGCGCTGCTGGCGCAAAAGCCGGAAGCCGCCACTTCCATTCCGTCCGGCCTGAATTTCCATCAAATGTCGAAGGAGCGGCAAAAGGCGCGTAATCAGGTGACGGCGGCGGAAAAGCAAGTCGCCACGCTGGAAGACCGCTTGAAGCAGATCGAAGCCGCCCTGTCGCAGCCCGCGCCCACCGACAACGTTCTCGCGCTTTCGCAGGAACACGGCGGCGTCCAACTGGCGCTGACGGAAGCCATGTCCGCGTGGGAGCAGGCCGTCCACTATGCGGAAGCGTTGGGAGTGGGATAATTGGAATTAGAACAAAAGAGAGTTCTGATTTCCTGTGACCCGGAGTTTGAGGCGCAGGCATTGCAGGAACTGCGGGAGATGCGGCCCGCCATGCCTGCGCCCGCGTGGGTGGGAGATGGCGTTGCGTTGTGCGAAACGGGGCTGGCGTTCGATGCCTTTGCCGTTTTGGTAGCGGAACGCGCCCCCATTTTCATTCGGCATATCGCGCCCGTACAACGCGCAGTGGACTTGCGCGGCGAGGAAAGCGATCTGGAAACGTTGGGCGAGGCCGCGCAGAGCCTTGCGCCGTTGCTGAACCCGACACGAAACATTTGCGGTACAGGCGCGTTTTCTGCACGAGGAAGCGCGTCCGTACCGCAAGTTTACGCTCAACGAGACGATTTCCACGCGGCTGCAGGAGTGTACGGGCGCGATAATGGAGTGTAAAACGCCCGCGCAGGTGGTTTCCGTTGCGTGTACGCAGACGCAGGGGTATGTCGGGATTTCCCGCACTGCGCTGAACCGCAGCGCGTGGCCGGGCGGCGAACACCGCTTCAAGCGCGAAGAAGGGCAGATCAGCCGCGCCGAGTTCAAGCTGCTGGAAGCCCTCGATGTGTTCGGGCTGGAACTTCCGACAGGCGGCAAGGCATTGGATATGGGCGCGGCTCCGGGCGGCTGGACGCGCGTTCTGCGGCAGCAGGGCTTGCGCGTCGTGGCCGTTGATCCCGCCGATATGGACGCGCGGTTCCGGCGCGACCCACTTGTTACGCATGTCGCCAAAACCATTGAGGCGTTTCTGCCGGGCGTGAAAACTCGCTTTGATGTCCTGGTCAACGATATGCGGATGAACGCCGATGCGTCGGCGGAAATGATGCTGCTGGCAAGCCGCTGCGTCGTACCCGGCGGACTGGCGATTATGACGCTGAAACTGGTTCGCTCGGTAGAAACGCGCCACAACATTCTGGAAGAAGTTCGTCTCGCGCTGCAGCGTTTGAAGCGCGATTATCAAATCATCGGGGCGCGGCAACTATACCACAACCGCAGCGAAGTAACGGTTGTACTCCAGGCACACGGATAGGAAGCCCCTCCCGTAAACCGGGTACTGAAAGTACCCGGCAGGAAAGTGCAAGCGTCCTGCGGACGCAAATGTTGGACATCAAAATTTCGCGAAAATTTCTGCAAAAATAGGCTAAATGTTGGGAACAAGGGGCGGGAGTGTTCCGTCTCTATGTATGTAATCCACGCAGTTGGAGAAAACTGAATAAAGACAACTGAATAGCGCGAAAAACCGAATAATCCAAAAAACCGAATAGCGTTGAAAAACAAATAGCGAACAATAAAATGAATACCGTTTCCCACATCGGCAAAGTCTGTTGGTGTGTGGTTCAGACCTAGAGCGTCTGTGCAATGTCTTTGTGGGCATTACGCAGGCGCTCGTTTCCATATAGCAGTATCCAAGATTCCATACCGGTTTGAAAAACTTCATAGTGGTCGCACAACTTCATAGTGGCAGAAACAATTAAATAGCGGACGCAAAAACTTTATAACGCGCAAAACTGCATACCGGCACAATCGATTACAGGCACAACTGAATACACAACTTAATACGCGGCAATCGGAATTTCCGACAAGACAATGACATACGGGTACAACTACATAGCAAGCAAAAGCGTTTACAATCGAATAGCGCGGCACAACACAATAGAGAGACAACCTAACACGAAATAGCAAATGTTACATAATAGGGTGGTTCGTACAATCGCCCGATGGTTTGAAATAGCGGGAAGCGGGCAATTATGCCGCTTCCCGCTATTTAGGTCAGCGTGCCCAGGCGTAAACGCCGGGGCTTGTCCCTAATTTCAAGCCGTAGCCGTTAAGCGGAACAATAGGCAGGCTGACAGGGCTGCCCGTGTTCAACTCGCTCTACAAGCCGAGCAGAGCCATGCTTGTCGGAAACTGCAAACGCTTTCCTGAGACGGTTTACTTGCCAGTGTGCAGACTGTTGGCATTGTGCCCTCCCTGCTGTACCAGGGTTTTCAGACATTATGCAGACCAGTTCCAGAGAGCCTGTTGACAAGGCAGGCTCCGAAAACTTGATGCTCGTTCTTACGCTTGCACCTAAACGATAGTTCCCGTTTCGCGGGAGAAAGGATGGAGAACGGAATGTTTTTGATGGGAAAGCCTTTTGCTGACATAAAAGTTTCCCAACCGGAAATCCATTCCTCCCTACGGCTAAAGCCGAGGGTCTCCTGGATTTTACGATGATATGGAAAAACCAAATAGCGGCGAATGGGTATTCGTTGCGCATTGGGAGGAAGTAAACAATGAGTTGGCTTGTATGGATCGTGATTGGCCTTTTGGCGGGCGTGGTGGCGAAGATGGTCATGCCCGAAACGCGGGACGAACCCTCCGGCCTGATTGGAACAATGCTGCTCGGTATTTTCGGGGCCGTCGTTGGCGGGTGGGTATCCGGCCTGTTCTTCGGCTCCGCCGCCGAAAGCGGGATGAACTTCGGCAGTTTGTTTATCGCGTTTGTGGGTTCGTGCGTCGTCATCGGCTTTGTGCGCCTGTTCGACCGCTCGGCGCAGATGTACTGAAAAGGTTCAGGTTTACGCCCTGACCGCCCTGACCCGTGATCCCTTCTCCCAAGTTTGGAAGGAGGAATATTTATTGGGATAAGTCTTTAATGCCGATGCAGGCGGCAGTTTACGTCAGGGCACTCAGTTCCTGCAGCAGTCGGCGGGCGTACTGCGCTTCTACGGTATCTATATGGAGCGCGACAGCCTGCTCCAGCATCGCTTTTGCTTCCTCCCTTCTGCCAAGCTGATGCAGGCAATGCCCCGCGTAAAAATATCCTCGCGGCAGTAGCACGGGATCGGGCGCAAGGGCAAGGTATTGTTTCCAACAATCCAGACTGCGCGCGTACTCTGCGAGGACATAAAAGGCGCGTCCTATATTTCCCACGATGATACGCTGCGTGGCAGGGTCCTGCCGGAAATCTGCGAGACGCGCTTCCATATCCGCCGCTTGCGCGCTCACTTCTTCGCGCCGATTTTGCATTGCCAGCAGCCATATCCCGCCCGCCTGAAAGCGCGTGGAAACTTTGGTGTCGTTGCGCAGTCCTTCCAGCCCTTCTGCCAACTTTTGCAGTCCCTGCTCCGGCAAATTCCGTTCCCCAAGCAGCATGGCGGTTTCACAGGCATACACTGCCTGCATCCGCTTTTGTGCTGAAGGCGTGGCAAACTGCTGCGCGCGCTGCGCCTGCTCCAAAACCTGCGCGGCCTCCCCAAAACGCCCCCAATTGCACAGTATCTCGTACTGGCCGGCATACACGTTACGCCTTTGGCTGATGCTCATGCCCGCCGCCTGTTCACACATCTGCATCGCTTCCATCAGCCGGCCCATGCGCCGCCGCGTTTCCGCCATCTGCACCATGAAACGCGCGGCCGCGTCCTGATTGCCCGCGTTTGTGGCGATTTCCAGTGCAGTTGCGAGATGCGCTTCCGCTTGTTCCAGTTGCCCCAGAGCGTTGCAGCCCAATCCCGCCGCGCTGTGCGCGGTCATCAGGACCGTCAGGCCGGGTTTCAAGGCAATGGTTTGTTCACCCCAGCGTATAGCCTGCTGCGGCTGCCCGCTGTTGAACGCGGCCAAAGCCAACTGCACCATCGTTCGCGTTCGGGCGGCGGTATTGCCGGGCGGAATCAGCGCCAGGCTGCGCTCATAAGCGGCATACGCTTCCAGGAAACGCTGCTGCTTGTTCAGCATGCCCGCTTCAACCAGCAATTTATCCGCATCCGGGGCGGCCCCGGCAAGCAGTTCCTCGGCCTGCGTCCGCTCCGCAGTGGCTTGCAGCGCCTGCCCTGCGCCTTCCAATGCTTCCGCGAGGCGCTGACGCATCCGCGCTTCCACCGCAGGCGCAAGCCGCGCTTTGAGATTGGCTTGCAATAGTTCTGCGGCTTCCACATACTGCCCCTGCTCCATCAGTAGCCACGAGAGCCGGTACCGGGCATCACGTCGGGCGACATCGCTCAATAGCGTGGGCGTGGCAATCACGCGCCGGTAGAGGCGGCAGGCCGCGTCCTTACGCCCCCGCGCCTGCGCGTTTGTGGCAACGGAAAACGGCAGCCACAGTTTCCAGAACTCCCGCAGCAGCAGCCCGGCAACAGCCACAACTGCCAAAAGCAACAGTATCCACATCAAATCTATCCTTTTCCGTCTTGTCTTCTTGTGGTTTCCTTCAGCGTTCCACTGGCCGCAGCTTTGGCGCTAGCTCGCGCAATTTTCTTATTTCAGGCGCGAACGCCGTTTCCACATTCAGACGAGGAAATCCTTGTTTGTTACGCGCAGGAAGCGCGGCATACGGTATAATCAACTCAACTATGAAACCAAAATTTTCCAACCTCCATTCCTTACGCTCTTTTCCTCAGCCGCGCGTTGCCCTGCTTGCCGGAATCTTGCTTGGCGGCGTGACCGGCAGGGCAGGCGCGCAGTCGCCAACATCGAAACCAACGCCGCCTTTGAAAACGGATGCAAAGCAAACAAGCGCAAAGCAGATAACAACAAAGCAGACTGCAAAGGCGTGGTGGCCTGCCGCCGTCGAAAACGCGCTGGCGCAGGCGGGAAGCAATCGCGCCCAACTGGAAATCGCGCTGCAAACTGTACCCTCTGCGCAGCGCGAAGGGATGCAGTTCCTCATCGCAAACATGCCGCTTGCCGATCTGCAAACGCTGCAAGCCTCGTACCTGCTGAATAGTACCGCCATTGCCTACGAAGCGCGGGACAACTCGCCGTGGAAAACGCGCGTTCCCAACGACATTTTTCTCAACGATGTTTTGCCCTACGCCTGCCTGAATGAAGCGCGGGACAACTCGCGCCAATTGCTGCGCGACAAATCTCTGCCCCTGATTGCCGACTGCCAGACCCCGGCGGAAGCCGCGCACCGCTTGAACGAAAAACTGTTCCCCCTGCTCAAGGCCAAGTATTCTACCGAACGCAAGCGCCCCGATCAAAGCCCGCTGGAAACCATCGCCAGCGGCAAAGCGACGTGTTCCGGCCTGTCTATACTGCTGGTGGACGCCTGCCGCGCTGTGGGAATCCCGGCTCGCGTGGTCGGTACGCCGCTCTGGACGAACATGCGCGGCAACCATACGTGGGTGGAAATCTGGGACGGCGACTGGCACTTTCTAGGCGCGGCGGAACCGGACGCGCAGGGATTGGATCGGGGCTGGTTCACGCATGACGCTTCCCTTGCGAAGAAGGACGTGCCGCAGCATGCCATCTACGCCAGCAGTTTCAAGAAGACGGGCCTGCCCTTCCCGCTCGTGTGGGCGGAAGACATTGAATGGGTTCCCGCCGTCAACGTCACGGATCGCTATACGCGCCTGGCATCCGCCGAAGCCGGGAAAACGCGCCTGCTCATCAGGGTGCTGAACGGCGCGGGCAAGCGCGTGGTTGCCCATGTTACTGTGCGTGAAGCGGGTACGCCTGCGCCCCTGCTGATCGGCGACAGCAAGGGCGAAACGGCGGATTTGAACGACATGCTGAGTGTAGATGTGTTCCGCGCCTGCCCCCCGCGCCAATACGAAGTGCTGGCGGACTGCGCGGGGCAAGTCGTCCAGAACACGATAAAAGCAGGCATGGAAGCGCAGGAAGTCGTCACTATCAACCTCGTCAATCCCGCGCCGAAAAAAGTCGCAGGCGATAAGAGCGGGCGGCTTGCCGACCTTTTCGCGGCCCGGTTTGGCGCGGACGCGGACAAGAAAGCAGCCGCGCAAAAGCAACTGGCGGGCATGAAAGTGGACGCTCCGAGCCGTGAGTTGGCATGGCAAGCCTATAAAGCCTCGCCCGCGTGGACAAAACTGCGGCAGGAATGGGAACAGAAAACCGTTGCCACTCCTGACCGTACCAGTCCGTACCTGTGGCGGCATGTGGGCGAAAAGCCTGCGGACGGGTGGGCCTTGGTGATTGCCATGCACGGCGGCGGCGGAGCGCCCAAGCCTGTTAATGACCGCGAATGGCAGTACATGTTCGACAAGTATTACAAGGAGCATCCCGAAGCGGGCGGGTATGTGTATCTTGCCCTGCGCGCGCCCAATGACGAATGGAACGGCTTTTATGACGACGCCATTTGCCCGCTTGTGGAGCGATTGATTGCGCAGTTCGTGTTGTTTGATGGCGTCAACCCGGACAAGGTGTACACGCTCGGCGCGTCGCACGGCGGGTATGGCGCGTTTGTCATCGGTCCCAAAATCCCCTATCGCTTTGCGGCTGTTCACGCCGCCGCGTCCGCGCCAACGGATGGCGAAACGATGGGCGAGAACCTGCGCAACGTGCCGTTTACCATTATGACGGGCGCACTGGACAACGGCTACGGGCGCATAGACCGTGACCGCAAATTCATGGCGCGGGTGGAAGAGTGGCGCAAGCAGTACGGCGGCTACAACATCGCCCTGACCGCGCCCGAAGGCGTCGGGCATCTGGTTCCCGACCACGACTTTCTGGCCGAAATGCTCAAAGCGAAACGAGACGCCTGGCCCAAGCAAGTTGTCTGGACACAGTCGGATGCCGTATTGAAACGCTTCTACTGGCTGGAAGCGCCTTCGCCCGTCAATCAGGGCCACATCGAAGCGAAAGTGGATGGCAACACCATCACGCTGAAAGCCGAAAAGCAGGCAAAACTCGCGCTGTGGCTGGACACGTCCCTTGTGGATTTGAGCAAGCCCGTAACCGTCATCGTGGAAGGCGGCAAAACGCAGGTCTTCAAGCCCAAATCTTCGCTGGAAACCTTCTGTACGGGCCTCGACCAAACATCCGACCCGCGCTTATCCGCGCCGGTTCGCATTGAGGTGACGTTGTAAAGCCCTGCGCCGGGGATTGAAAATCCCCGGCAGCACAAAACAATCGTCCTTCGGACGCAACTCTTTAGGAAGGTTCCCGCGGACGCAGTTCTGTATCAAGATTCCCGCGTCCGCAGGACGCTTGACCTTTCCTGCCGGGGATTTTCAATCCCCGGTTCTTGCAAACCCCTGAGAAATAGAAAAGCGAACAACCCAATGGATCGAAAAACATTTCTGAAAACAGCGGCGGGAACAGCCCTGACATTGAGCGCGGCAAACGCGCAGGCGGGGGAAGAAAAGGAGACAAGGAGACAAGGAGACAAGGAGAACGCAAACCCAATGCCTGAACACCTGAATACCCCAACACCTGAATACCAAACACCCAACACCGATGGTCCGAAGAAAGCCGTCCTGTACGGGATGCTGCCGTCCGGCCTGAGTTTGGAGGATCGGTTCAAGTTGGCGCGGGATGTGGGCTTTGCGGGCGTGGAAGCGCCGCCGCTGACCGAGCAGGCTGAGTGCGAGCGGATGCGGGCGGGCGCGGAGAAGGCAGGGATTCGCGTTCATTCCGTGATTTATGGCGGCTGGGACCCGCCGCTTTCCCATCCCGACCCGATGCAGCGCAAGCGCAGCGTGCAAAACGCGCAGGCGGCTTTGCAGGGCGCGAAGTGGATGGGCGCAGACGATATATTGCTGGTTCCCGCCGTTGTAGACGCCCATACGTCCTACAGCGAAGCGTGGAACCGGGCGCAGGACGGAATCAAGCAATTGATTCCAACGGCGGAAAAACTGGGCGTATTGATTTGTGTGGAAGAAGTCTGGAACAACTTTCTGCTCAGTCCGCTCGAATATGTTCGCTTTGTGGACGGCTTCAAAAGCCGGTGGGTGCAGGCGTATTTCGATGTGGGCAACGTGGTCACGTTCGGCTGGCCGCAGGACTGGATACGGACACTTGGCAAGCGCATCCACAAAGTGCATCTAAAGGATTACAAGGGCGGGCCGGGACTGTTCGGCGGCAACAAAGGCAGTTTCGTCAACCTGCGCGAAGGCAGCATTGACTGGCCCGAAGTGCGCCGCGCCTTTGCCGACATCGGCTACACCGGCTGGATGACAACGGAATTGGGCGGGGGCGATGAGGCGTACCTGCGCGACATCAGCGTCCGCGTAGACAAAATCCTTGCGGGAACTTAAAACCACGGAAAACACGTTTTCTTCTCCTGGGTTGCCTTAAATCGTGCAGGGATTGCGGCAGTTGTTGCCTAAACACAATTCCGGGATAAACTCTCGATGCGCCCTACGTCGGGCGCAAGTAAAACGAAGGAGAATTGGCAGTGGCACATAATGTAACCTTGATTCGGGGCGATGGAACGGGGCCGGAACTGGTGGAAGCGGCAAAGAAAGTGCTGGACGCGACGGGGGTCGGCTTCAACTGGGATGTGGTTGAGGCGGGCGTGGACATCATGGAAACGGCGGGAACGCCCCTGCCCGAAAACGTGCTGGATTCCATCCGCAAAAACAAAGTGGCGCTGAAAGGCCCGATTACCACGCCGATTGGCACGGGCTTCCGGTCGGTCAACGTCGCTCTGCGCAAGGAACTGGATTTGTACGCTTGCATCCGCCCATGCAAATACTACCCCGGTATCCGCTCCAAATATCAGGACGTGGACTTGGTTGTGGTGCGCGAAAACACGGAAAACCTGTACGCGGGCGTGGAATACGACGTACATTCGGACGAGGCCAAGCAGATCATTGGCATGGCGGGCGGCAAAATCCGCGAGGACGCGGCCATTTCCATCAAGCCGATTTCGGAAACGGGGTCGCGCCGGATCGCCAAAACCGCGTTCGAGTACGCCCGGCAGTATGGCCGCAAGAAAGTAAGCGCAGTCGCCAAAGCCAACATCATGAAGTTCACGGACGGCCTGTTCTTCCGCATGACGGCGGAAGTAGCGAAGGACTACCCGGAAATCGAATATCAGGAAGTCCTCGTAGACAACATGTGCATGCAGTTGGTGCAGAAGCCGGAATTGTACGACGTGCTGGTGATGGAAAACCTGTATGGCGACATTCTCAGCGACCTGTGCGCGGGGCTTGTGGGCGGGTTGGGCGTTGCGCCCGGAGCCAACATCGGCGACACGATGGCGCTCTTTGAGCCGACGCACGGCAGCGCCCCCAAGTACAAGGGCCAGAACAAAGTCAATCCCGTCGCGCTGATCCTGTCCGGCATGTTGATGCTGCGCTACCTGAAAGAAGAAGACGCGGCAGACCGGCTGGAAAAAGCCATTGCCGCCGTGATTCTGGAAGGCAAGGATGTCACCTACGACATGAAGCCCGACCGCAACGACCCCACCGCTGTCGGCACGTCCGAAATGGCGGACGCGATTATCGCTAAACTGTGACCTCACCCCCAGCCCCTCTCCTGGCCGCTCGTTCCTCGCTAGGAGAGGGGAGACTGTTGATTAGTGGACGCTCCAATTTGTACAATTCTGAAAGTGGAGTGAACGCGCTGTATTGACCTCTTTCATAAGTCTACTCAATGAGATGATTTCGCGCTGTCTACGAGGACTTGTGAAAGAGGTCTAATGAGTTGAAGGAGGCGTTTTTAGTTGGGGCGGGGAATACTGTTTTTGCAATCTGCTCTGTGAGGTATGCGCGTGACGGAATGGGACTATAAAACTGCGTTTGCTCTTGCATATCCGCCGGAACCCATTACGTGGGAGCAGTACATGGCGGAGGATTATTTACGGCGGCGTTTTGATATTCTGGACGGTATACGCTACTTTCATCTTTCCGCAAGTCTGGCGGAGTCGGAAATCAAAACCAACCTCAGCCTTGCGTTTATCAATCTA
>CAWIEK010000020.1:0-32855 GCA_963835065.1 uncultured Chthonomonadaceae bacterium
TTTGCTCAGTCTATCTCCGCCCACCTGACGTTTCCACCCACATAAAACGCCTTGTTCTGCTGCATTTTACTGCATAGGCACAACAAGGCGTTTTTATATCAGCCATCACGCGCAAAGCGCTGTCTGACCACCAAAAATCAACACGCCATTTACATCTATTTGCGTTCATTCGCGTGTATTTGCGGCTAATTCTTCTCTATGTGGCGCGGTTAGAAACCGAGGGACACGCTGAGAAGGGTTTCGCCGGGGCCATACGCGATGTTGAAATAGTGCCCTGCGCCCACGCCCAATGTCACGCGGTTGCGGTACAGGCCGATGCGTCCCTGCACGTAGCGGAACGGGCTGTACTCCGCGCCCAGATTAAGCGCGGTATTGTTGCCGCCGATTTCGCCAATGTCGGCGGCGAAAAGCAGCTTGCGGTTGCTGGTGCGGTACGCGGCTCCAACCGAAAGATTGGTCGGCATCACGTCCTGCCCGTTCATGCGCAGGTTAGGATGGAACACATCGCGCAGGGTCGCGCCCACAGAAATAGCGGGTGATACATGGTGCAGAACGCCCACATCCGCGCCAAACGCAAGGCTGGTGCGCCCGGTTGTCGTTGTGACGGGCAGGGTGGCGTTGGTTCCATCGAAACGGACATTGATGCTTGTCGGCTGGTAATTGGTCAGCTTCAAATTAATGCCCGCTGAGGTGCGCGAATCAGTTTGTATGGCCGCGCTGGCAACGGTCTGGAACGCGATCACGGCATTGATGTTGGCCTGGCTGCCCGGTTCGGGAACCTGCTGCCCCTGAAAATTGAGGTAGCGAAAGCCCACACCGCCCTGCGCATTGCGCGGAACCACCTGCCCGACCGCAAACGGCACAAACGACAGCGCGAAGCGGGGCGCGACAACCGCCGCATCTCCGCTTACATCCGCCTGCGTGATGCCGTTCCCCGCTCGCCGCGCAAACGCGATCTGCCCGGCGGTACTGGAGGGGAAGTGATTGAGCAATGTATCGGCGGAAAGCGGCCCGGTCAGGCGGGCGTTCAAATCCGGCAGGGCGGCATGAAAGTGGTGCAGTTGGGCAAGCCCCGCCGGGTTCCAGTAGGGCGCATACGCATCATCGGCGACAGCGGTATACGCGCCGCCCATGCCCAATGCGCGAGCGCCCAATCCAAGCTGCGCAAAGGACGGCAGTGACAAACCAACCAGGCTCAAAGTAAGCAGGGAAAGCAAGACAAATCGGGACATGACAACTCCTGAAGCGGCAAAGCAAAAGTAGCGAACCAAGCTCGTCCATGAGGTAGCGAACTACAACGTGGTTCAGAAACGGGGAGGAATGTAAATCAACATTCCATTATCGGCAGGTCAAATCAAAAACTGGAGTCACTATTCACCACCAAGACACCAGGAACACCAAGAAAGACGAGAAGAAGGACGTTGTAAATTGCAGAAGATGTCAAGCACTTCGCGCGTTATGATCCTTTGTTGTTATCTGCTTTACTTGGTGTTCTTGGCGACTTGGTGGTGAATAATCAAAAATTGGCGTTGTCTTTTCGTTTATTTCGCGTCTTTAGCGGTTCCGTCTCCCCTTCCCCTCTTCTCCTTTTCTCCTTTTCTTCCTTTCACTGTGGGTTGAGAGCCGCGCGCAGGGCGGCGTAGGGAGCGGTCACGGACGCGCAGTATTGGGGCAGGCGCGCGTACTGTTTTGCCGGATACAGGCATTGCCACGGAGCGCCTGCCGCCTGCCGCGTTTGCAGGGATTGTACGAACTCGTCAAGCATCTGTTCGGCGGCGGGGCGATCCACGCGCATCAGGGCAGCGATGTACCAGCCGGCGGGAAAGCCCCAGTACGCGCCGTTCTGGTACGTATCGGGCGGCGTCGAAGTCTGCTCCCAATAGCCCCCGTACGGACCGGACGGCAGCAAGGGGCGCACATGCCCTTCCACAACCGTTCCACCGGCCTGATACACAATCCGCAAGTGCTGCGCGACGGCAACCGCGGTGCGCGTCCGTACCGCGCCAATCGCAACCGCGTAGGCCGACGCCCAAATGTCGTCTTTATGTCCCTGCCCCGTTGCCGAGTACAGCATCCCCACGTCCTTGCCGTTTTCCTTGTCCAATGGGTGATAAAAGGCGTTGGCGATGGCAAGGGGCAGATCGCGGGCAATCTGGTCGTATTTGGCGATCTGAGTCCGGTCATTCAGGGCGGCAAACAGCAGCACCAAATCTTTGGCCGCGCGCCACCGCAGCACGGAAGGCATCAGGCACGCCCCGGTTTTGTGAACCGTGTCGGCAAATCCCCAATCCACGCGCCAGTCTGTCGGCCCGTTCCCTACCACGACCAGGCCGTTCGCGTCCACTTCCACGCTGTCAAAAGCGCGGGTGCAGGCTTCGGCAACGGTTTCGGTTCCCCACGCCGTTTTCACCTGTGACCCAAGCAGCGCCCCGTTCCCGGTCTGGCGCAGGTGTTCGCGTACCATTTGTATAAAGTAGAACGGATTGTCGGCGGGCGGCAGAAAGCCGAACTTGCCATCCCCCTGATCGTAGCCCGCGCCCGCCCCCGGAAACCAGCAGGGTTCACCCGACAGCGTTAAATGGTCGGGGATGCTGTACGGCGGCACGGACAGGCCGTTGGCAAGTTTTAGGCCGTCCGGCCCCGCCTGCGTGGAAGCCACCAGCCGCGCCCACCCCGCAACCTCGTCAGCAGCGATCAAGTCCGGCCCAAGCATCAGCGCGGCGTCTCGAATAGAAAACACTTTTTGCGTTTGACCGCCATCGGGCAGGCGAACGGTGAGGATGTTGGGTGTTGGGTATTGGGTGTTGGGAGACGAACTTTTTGTTGATGGCTTCTCTGCTGTTCCCTGTTCCCTGTCACCTGTCACCTGTGCCCTGTTCCCTGTTCCCTCTCTTCCTGCAATCGTAGTGCGGGCGGCGGCGAGGGTTGTTTTGGCGATGGCAAGCAATTTTTCGCTTTGGGCGGTCAGATGGTCGGCTTGCTGCGCGGTTTGCTGGACGGTTTTGTTCACGTCCAGAGTGGGCGGGCGAACCACCGTAATGTTGTTGACCGCCGCGTTGAGCAGGGCGGAATTGGCGGTGTTGAGCGCCAGCAAAATTTGCGGCGTTCGCGTGGGTGACAGCGAAAAGGGGGCTTGCGTCGGGTTGTTCGGGTCGTACTCCCAGGACCAGAGCGCGACAAGCGGCGCATCCGATGTTTGGGCGCGGCGCAAATAGTCCAGCAGCCAGGGCGCGGCCTGCTCCTTGCCTCCCGCGACCACTTTCTGCCCGACTTCCCCGATGAACAACGGTTTTTTCAGGCTGTCCGCCGCGTACTGCGTCCAGGGCATCCGCAGGGCGTGAAGGCCGTCCTCGACAAGCCACGATGCCCCCCCGTTGTAAGTGGCCGTATCGGGCTTATCGGGCGGGTATTGGTGGGCACTGAGAATGTCCACGTTCGGCGGATTAAAAAAACCGAAAATTTGCTGGTACTCCGCGAACGTGTCCGAAGTCCAGTCGGGAGTGAAATCAAGCGCGTGGCCTGCGTTGCGTCCCGCCAGCATCGCTTCGCGCAGATGCAGGGCGGACGGGCGCATATCGCCGTTGCCGGACGTGACATAATGCTTTTTGTCAAGGGAATGGATTCGGGCGGCAATCTGCGCGAGAAACGCCCGCACCTGATCTGACGTAACCACATCACCGGGAGCGCGATTGTTGACTTTCGTAGACAAATCAGCTTCCAGATTGTACTCGTTGCCGATTTCCCAGAACAACACGCGCGGGTCGTTCTTGTAACGAGTCACGATGGCGGTCACATACTCCAGCGCAAGATCGTTGGAGCGCGTACCGGGCGTCAGATATTGCGACAGGGATTCAGGCTTGCCGTTTGCGCGTCCCACATACTCGCGCAGCATGTTGACGTTGAACAGCAGTGAGGGTACGATTGCCATGTCCGCGTTGTCCGCCGCTTCCAGCATCCGGTCGAACGCATTAAGCCAGCCCTCCCGATTGGTTTCAAACGCGCCGAAACCTGCCGCGCTCCACGTCGTGCCCCAGCAGCGCGCCAGATGGACGCCCGCCCCTCGCGCATCCGCCAACGCCTGCACTCCGCTCGCGTCCTCGCCGCGTAAAAACCGCTCGAACAAATCCGGGATATTGACTCCGACATTGCGATACGCCACTTTGCCCAGGTTCAGGCGCGTCTTGACCTTCAATTTTCAGGAAAAAGCGCGGCGTCTGCTTGTCCAGCGTCGGTGACTTCCCCGCCTGCGTTCGCGCGGTTGTGCCTTTTGGCGCGGTTGTTTCTTTTTGTCTCGCTGAATTCGCCGGCTTTTCGGGCGCGGTCTGAGCCAGAGCCAGAGCGTTTGCGGCCTGCCAAAATAGAATAAGGAAAAAGCAGAGGGAAAAGCGAATGATTGGCGTATGTTTGTTCATGCGAAACAGGCTATCCTTTTATGTATAGGTTTGCGGGTTGGGCGATGGGCTGAACCCCTTCGCTGTATGGCGTTCCGCCGACTGTCCTTCGGACAGAACCCTCTTTTAGAAAACAAGCGTGTCCGAAGGACACTGGGCCGCAGGCCATACAGCGAAGGGGTTCAGCCCGTCGCCCACTACGCTAAACTTGTGATCAAGTGTTGTATTTATCTGTAAGAGAAACGCCCATGCAGAAAATCTACTCTTCTTTATCGTGTACGCTGCTATTTACGCTGCTTTGGAGCGGGCTGTTTGCAGGGCTTGCTTTTGCCGCGCCGCCTGCGCCCGTGACGGCAACGGAAGACGCCGCCCGCATTGTTATGGACAACGGCATCGCGCGACTGGAAGTTTCCAAAGCGAAGGGCAATATCGTGTCGGTTCGGTATCGGCACGACGGGCAGGATACGGAAATCAGCAAAACCATGTACACGTCGGCCAGCGCCGGTCCGACGGATCGCAACGCGCCCCAGCCGCCGCGCGGCTCCATCCAAACGCAGCAAAATCGCCCGCCCCATCTGGCGCAAAATACGCCCGAAATCGCGGACGTTCAAATAGAAAGCGGCCCCAATCCGACGTTCCCCTTCCATACGGAAACGCACTACCTTCTAATGCGCGGTCAGAGCGGATTTTACGCCTATCAGATTTACTCGCGTACCGCCGACTTACCGGCAGCCACGATTGGCGAGGCGCGGTTCGTTATCAAAGGCTTGCCCGGCACGAGCGTTTTCACCGACCATGTTGTGGATGCGCAGCGTATGGGGCCGGTCAACACATCGCCCGTCGCGCAGCAGGTTTCGGACGCGACGTTTCTGCTTCAGGACGGCTCCATTTACACCAAGTACGACAATTCGGCGTTCATGGCCGACCACTATGTTCATGGCATGACAGGGCACGGCATCGGGCTGTGGATGCTCAACGCCAGCAACGAGTTCGTCAACGGCGGGCCGCTGAAACAGGAATTGACGGTACACGCCGACAACACCCTCCTCAACATGCTGCAAGGGGCGCACTTCGGTTCGGGCGTCCTGAACTTCAAGGCGGGCGAAACATGGACGAAATTTTACGGCCCGTGTTTCGTGTATCTGAACAGTGGCGCGACCACGCAGGCGATGTATCAGGATGCGCTGCGCCGCGTGGAAACCGAACGCGCCCAATGGCCGTATGCGTGGGTCAGCCATCCCGCGTATCCCATTCTGCGCGGCAGCGTGACGGGGCAAATCAAACTCACGGACGGCACAAGCGCAAGGGGCGCGTGGATCGTTCTCGCGGCGGCAAGCGATTCGCCGCAAACGGATTGGACGCAGCAGGGCAAGGGCTATGAGTTCTGGACGCGGGCGGGTGCGGACGGCAGATTCACCATTCCCAAAGTGCGCCCCGGCGCGTACACGCTGTACGCCTGCGGCGCAAACCAGTTCGCGCAGTTCCACAAGGATGGGGTTACCATTCAGGCCGGGGAAACGAACACTCTGGGCGTCTTGGATTGGCAGCCCGTCACGCATGGCAAAACGCTGTGGCAGATCGGCGTGGCAGACCGGGGCACAACCGAGTTCCATGACGGCAACAATGTCCGTCACTTCGCCAACTACCTGCGCTACGCCAGAGATTTTCCCGGCGACGTGACGTTCACCATCGGCAAAAGCCGCGAAGACCGGGACTGGAATTACGCGCAATGGACGTGGTACAGCAAGCGGCCTTACTGGGCGATTGATTTCGACCTGCCGCAATCGCAAACAGGCACAGCCACACTCACGTTCGGCATTGCCGCTTCCAATCCTGCGCATGGCGGGTCGAACACCATTCAAATCAAAGTCAACGGGCGCGATGCGGGAACCTTGCATCTTGCCAAATCCGGCCCCGCCGCGTATCGCAGCGGCGGGCAGGACAGCCTGTACCGCGTGGAAACCGTCACGTTCGACGCCGCGTTGCTCAAAGCCGGAGCCAATGAAATCACGCTCGGCCACGCCGACGCGCAGCCGCTTCCCACCCCGGAGGAGCAGAAAAAAGGGCAAGTAGGCGCGGTAATGTACGACGCGATCCGGCTGGAAGTGGAACCGAAGGAAGGCGAAGCAAAGACCACGCAGGAAAGCGGAAATTTGCCCGCGAATACGCGAAGATTGCCGACCCTGTTCCTCATCGGCGATTCGACAGTGAAGAACCATACGAAAGGCTTGGCGGGGTGGGGCGATTCGATTGGAGCGTGGTTCGATACGTCGCGCCTGCGCGTGGAAAACGAGGCGTTGGGCGGGCGCAGCAGCCGGACGTTTCTCACGGAAGGCTTGTGGGACAAGGTTCTCGCCAAAATGCAGCCGGGAGATTTCGTGCTGATGCAGTTCGGGCACAACGACGGCGGCAGCATCGCCACAAGTTACCGCGCCTCCCTGAAAGGCAACGGCGAGGAAACGCAGGAAGCGACGGACGCCAAAACCGGCAAGCAAGAAACCGTCCATTCCTATGGCTGGTACATGCGCCGCTATATCGCCGACGCGAAACGCAAGGGCGCAACCCCCATTGTGCTTTCCCTCGTGCCCCGCAACATCTGGAAACCGGATAATACGATAGGCCGCGCGTCCAATGATTACGGCAAGTGGGCGCAGGAAGCCGCCCTGTCCGAAAACGTCGCCTTTGTAGACTTGAACGACATTGTAGCCAAGCATTACGAGGCGCTCGGCCCGGACAAAGTGAAGGCAATGTACTTTCCCGGCGACCACACCCATACCAATCAAGCGGGCGCGGAACTTAACGCGGCTTCGGTTGTGGAAGGCTTACGAATGCTCAAGAACTGTCCTTTAGCCCCATACCTGCGGGAGAAACTCCAGCATTAGAGCCTATCCCGATAGGCTTGGTATCCGCGTCCGCAGGACGCTTGCACTTTCCTGCCGGGTATTTTCAATGCCCGGCCTGCTGGTTCTTCCATTAGTTGGTGGGGCGAAGTTTGTAGGTCAGATGATTCAGGCTGGTGAGCAGTTCCGGCAACTTGGAGGAAAGATGGCCTTCCTGCTCCCCCGACGGCAGCGCCTTCCATTGAATGACAAGCGATTCCAGCATCCTGTCGGGAACCTGCTTTTGCTGCTCCATGGGAAGCCGCTGCAGCAGCGTCCGGCAGCGTTTCAAAAAGTGCTGTTCGCACAGGCGCTTGCCCGGTTCCAGCGGCAGCGCGGTAGCAAGGGGCTGCCAGCTTCCCTCCTGCTCCGAGGCGGAAGGCAGGTAAAAATCATAGTGAGCGGGTGTCGTGTCCATAAATATAGTGTTCTCCTGCTTTGTATACGCGCGCAGCAGGCAGAAGGTTGTTAATAAGTAACCACAAACGTGTGGCTTCGGTTCTATAACCGGGTAAGCGGCAATTCATCTCAACTCCGAAAAAGGCCAAAGTCCAGATAATAGGGAAGTCATGATGGAGCATCGTGGAGGAAATATGTGATGGCGCAAGTAACATCCAGTACGACTACACCGCGTCAAGTTCCTCAAGACTATGACCGGAACAGTTCTGTTGTTATGGAGAACGTTGGCAAGGTAACAGAGATGAACCGGGAGTTCGATATGGCCTTCTGGCAGGCACAGGATGCTTCCGCGCGGTTCCGGGCGGCTTGGGAGCAGGTTGAGTTTTATTACTCCCTGAAGGGTTTACCGAAAGATGAACTCCGACTTCAGAGATATGTTGAAGCGCTTCGAGAAAAATCAGGTATAGGTATCTTACCGCAGGAGTTGAAAAATGGCACAAGCAAAAATTTTTGAAGGAACCTGGGAAGAGTTGACGGCTCATGCGAACGAGTTTCGGGGTTATCCGAAGTTGACACTGATTGCTCCTGAACCAAGTGCGCAGGCTGCAAATCATTATCAGGCCGAGATTACCCCCGAACAGCGAATACGGATGCTGGACGCCCTCGCCGAGCGTAACCGCAACCTTCCGGCCCTCCCTGAAGAAGCATTTGACCGTGAGAACCTGTACGCTGACGAAGAGGAGCAAGGCGTGTGCTGATAGCTTATCTTGCCGATACCAATGTCGCTACCCGGCGCGTCCTTACGCAAGACCCCGCTCATGGTGAGATTAAGCGCGCTGTAGATACACTGCTTCTGCGCGGCGAAACGGTTGTTATCAAAAATGCCCTTCTTCTGAAACTTAATCATCTCGATACCTGTCTACTAACAAAGAGAAACATCTTTGTTGAGGGATGTGCAGGAGAGCAAGGAAGTTGAATAGGAACAGAGAACGGAAAAAGCGGTTATACGATACATTCGCCGCAAATCTGGCGCTATATTGGGGCGACAGCAACGACCGATTTATTTGTCCGCTTTGCATGCGGCTTTTTGATCGTGATTCCATTGATCATCTCGATCTAGCGCATATTGTTCCCAATGCTCTCGGAGGTAGTAAAGTTACGCTAACCTGTAAGCAGTGTAATAATCGTATTGGTGAAGAGATTGAGTGTCATGAAGTAGAAGCGGCCCGTATGGAACAAGCCTTCAAGAGCAAGGAGAGCAAGCCCATGCTAGGACGTATTCGGCTTCGCTATAATGGGCAAGAAAGTGGAAGCGTTGGCATTACCATGAACGGTGTCATGGGTGATACTATGCCCGAGCTCTACGTAAAACCCGTTGATAAAATGTCTGATCCCGCTGAAATACAAAGAATTCATCAGATGCTCGAGCAGGCGGCGAAGAACGGCGGAGATTGGGGAATAGAACTTGAATGGCGCAACCGTGTTGACCCACACAGGGCACAACTCACGTATCTGCACATCGCTTATCTATACCTGTTTCACCAGTTCGGTTACGAGTGGACGCTCGACCCCTGTACTGTCCTGATACGGGAGCAATTTCAGCGGCACGGATGAGGAACTTATCAACGTCCGTCTATTAAAGGCAACTCCTGATCAAGAACACCCGCAAACGTGGGGAGTAAACATCATTTACGCTCCTGAAGAGGCACTTGGATTGTTGGTCACAGTTCCTCCTATGCAACATCTGGGAGCATGGGCAACCGTTTGGATGCCGCTATTCGGATGCAGTTACAATCCGCCAGCGACGTTTGCAGGCTCGTTTTCACTAACTTCACTTGCAGATTTACATTCGATGTTAAACGAATCTGATGCCAGGCTCAGAGGGCATCGTGTAATTACGGATGTAATCCGTCGAAAAGCGCCTGATTTGTTTGCCCGTCTGCAAAGTACGCAATCAGCGAGAACATGACTTGGAACGGAGGGTAAAGTGGGACCGATAATCATCTTAGACAAGTCAGTGCTGCAATCTTTATCTTTTGAGGAGATAAAATTCCTACGCCGTCACTACCTTGTTAATATTGTGCCTGTCCTCGTAATTGAAATTCTTGGAAACCTCAAGAAGTATGCCGACGATGAAGCGCGTTCACAGGATATAGTAAAACAGCACGCAGACAAATTCAGTCCACTAGATTCTGTGGTAAATGGAAGCTACCAAGTTCTTGCGACAGCTTCCTTGTTAGGTGCTAAATTCGAGATGGACGGGCGACCCGTTGTAACAGGGGCTATTTCGTTTACTGATTCAAATGGCGACAGAGGAGTAGTGGTAGATGAACGCCCTGAAGAGGAAGCCTTACGAAGGTGGCGGAGGGTCAGTTTACAGAAGCCGAGAAAACTCTTGCTCAACGTTGGCGGGATGTGAACTCGTAGCCTTGATCTAAAGGGTTTCCGAACCGAACTGTTGAAGGCGAATACGGATATTCCAAAGGTAAAGACCCTTGATGAGTTGAAAGTACAAGTTGACAATCTCCTCAGCGCGGAAAGTTCGCAATTGTTCTATTTGCAGTGGCTAATTGCTCGTCTTAACCTCCCGTTCCAACGTGCCACTATAGTGGCACGTTGGAATATAGGCCGGTTTACTTCCTTGCGTCACTTCGCTCCCTACGCTTTTCACTGTCTGCGGGTAGAAACCGCGTTCATGCTCGGTTTGATGCATGGAGTAATGAGCGGGATGATTGCTGCACGTCCAACCAACAGAGTAGACTTGGAATATTTATTCTACCTTCCCTTCTGCCATGTATTTTCATCAGGCGATAATTTCCAAGGTCCTTTTTGTAAATTATTCTTGGCGGACTACCAACAATTCATTCCTGCAAGTGACCTCAAGACTGATCTTCACAATATAGCTACAGCATGGAAGGCTCTGACTGAAGATGAGCAGAAGGCGCAGCGAAGAGAATACAGTTGCTATCCACCTGTGAACGCAACCTCCTTCACTCACCAAATGTGGTTGAAGCATATGAAGCCGTGGCGTCCAGGCATACATGATGTACAAATCAGCCCGGAACAGGAGCGAGTCATGTTAGAGCGGGCGCGAGCTGCCCAAGCAGCACTAAAAGGCAAAAGAGATAAGACTACTTAGGGGCTGTGGTTTTTATCTTCCTGAACGTAGGGGCGTTGCTTGCTGCGCCCTTTTGCGCATTGCGCCCGCCGGGAAGAGAATAGATGTACAGCCCCAGGCAAGCGCCCCTCCCCGTTCCTCACACGATGCCAACAGCAACCATCCAGCGCAACTCCCGCAAAAATAAACAGAAAAAAAGAGCCAAACAACCCGAAAACAGCGAACCTTTTGCTCCGTTCCTCCTGTCTAAATAGTACAAGTGTCTACTAACCAGACACAAAGGCTGAACGTTCGTAGTTCCTATCAACTATCAACTATCAACTACTTACTCAGGAAAGGAGGTACAGGCCCATGTCCCACCCCTCCCGTTCGCC
This sequence comes from uncultured Chthonomonadaceae bacterium, assembly GCA_963835065.1. GTDB lineage: Bacteria > Armatimonadota > Chthonomonadetes > Chthonomonadales > Chthonomonadaceae > CAWFQB01. The sequence goes on from CAWIEK010000020.1 coordinate 11,162, forward strand.
CTGACGCTTTCGAGGCCACGACGCCTCTCTCCTACAATTTGACACAACGAGACATCGGGCTGGAAGCGCTGCATTGCCAAGATTTCGACGATGACTCTACATATCCTTTTTTCTATAGGCAGGTACTTTCAGTAGGCCGCGCTTGTGCCTCAGTAACCATCTTTGCGCGGTATCCGTCTAAACATCAACATTCACCCCGATTACATTGTTTAGAGGAATACCACGCCATGCGACGTTTACGACCTTCTTTCTATTCTCTGCTGCCCGCGTTCGGTATAACGACGGTGTTTGCCGGACTGTTTGCCACCTCTGCGCAGGCGCAAAACGCAAGGCGCGTGTTTGCGTTTCGGCGGGACAATACGCCTTCCACTTTTAACCGCAAGGATTTTGACGTTTCGCCGCTGGAAACGCGCGTGTTGGGACAGCGAACGTGGCTGCGGGGCGGGCCGGCTTCGCTGCGTATCCTTGTGGGCAACCATCTTACGGGCAAATCCGTGCCCGCGTCCGTGTCGCTTGGATTGGCGAAGATGGAAAACGGCAAGCCGGACGCCAACAGCCTGCCCCTGTACGCAGGGCAGACCAACGCGCTCGGCACAATGGACGCGCAGTTTCACGCGCCCAAAGTCGCGCCCGGTCCGTATCAACTCACCATCAGCGTCAAGTCTGCGCTTGGCGAGGACACCATTACGCAGCCGATACAGATTGAAGAGTCCATGCAGTTGATGTTGACGGCGGACAAGCCCCTGTATCAGCCGGGACAGACGATGCACCTCCGCGCCCTCGCGCTGGATATGGCGACGCGGGAAGCGCTTGCCGATCAGCCGATTACGTTTGAAGTGGAGGATGCGCGGGGCAACAAGGTGTTCAAGAAACATCAAACGCTGTCGCGCTACGGTGTCGCGTCCGCCGATTTCATTCTGGCCGATGAAGTGAATATGGGAGCGTTTACCCTTCGCGCTATTTTGCCGACCGGGGAAACCGAAAAGAAGGTGCGGGTGGAGCGCTACGTCCTGCCCAAGTACAAAATCGCCATCACGACGGACAAGCCGTACTATCTGCCCGGCGAAGAGGTGAAGGGAACGGTCAAGGCGACGTACTTTTTCGGCAAGCCGGTGGGGGATGCGCAGGTCACGGTTGCCATCAATACCTTCGATGTCGGCATGACCAAACTGGCGGAACTGAAAGACAAGACCGACCCGATTGGCGTGTACACCTTCCGCTATACCCTGCCCACTTCGTTTGTCGGGCAGCCGTTCGCGCAGGGCAAGGCGCAGGTTGAGTTTGCCGCCACCATCAAGGACAAGGCCGACCACAAGCAGGAAGCGCATCAAAGCGTACCCGTTGTCAAAGAGCCGGTTTCGGTTGTCGTCGTGCCGGAACATCGCGTGCTGGTCCCCAACGTGGAAAACCGGGTGTACATCGCGGCGGCTACGCCCGACGGGACGCCGCTCCAAAAGTGCCGCGTGTTCGTGTACCGGGGCAAGCCGCAGCCGCTTCATGGCGCGAGGGATCAGCGGGGCTATGACCTGCAAACCGACGAGTTGGGGCTGGCGACGTTTACATTCCGACGCCTCGCCGGACGAGAAAACCGGTGTCGAGTGGACGATGGAAGTGACGGACAAGGCGGGGCATACGGGCGTGGGAACCGTAAGCCTGCAAAACGCGGGCGGGCAGGACGGCCTGATTTTGCGCTCCGATAAAACCATCGCCAAAGTGGGCGAACGCCTGAATTTGTCCGCGCTGTCGTCCGTCAAGGGCGGAACCGTTTACTTCGATGTGATCCGCAACAAGCAGACGATTGTGACGCGGGCGGAAAACGCGAACGGCGGCCAGGCGAATCTTCTGCTTCCCCTCACGCACGATATGGTGGGAACGCTGCAAATCCGCGCCTACAAAATCCTGCCCGACGAGAACATCCTCCGCGATTCGCGGACGCTGATCGTCACGCCCGCCGATGATTTGAATATCCACGTCACGGCGGACAAAGCGCAGTACAAACCGGGCGGGGAAGCCGTACTGAAGTTTGCCGTGCAGGACGCGCAAAAGCATCCCGTACAGGCGGCAATCGGGCTTGCGGTTGTGGATGAAAGCGTGTTCGCTCTTTCGGAATTGCAGCCGGGGCTTGAGCGCGTTATCTTCACGCTGGAAAAAGAGTTGATGGAGCCGAAGTACGAACTGCACGGCCTGACGCCTTCCAGTCTGATGCAGCCCAACCCGGTTCAATTTCAGCGCGAGGATGAGCGACAGCGCGCCGCTGCCCTGATTCTGGCTGCCGCGCCCGAACCCGCTAACTTCGATATTCGCGTGGATACGTTCGCGCAAAAATGGGCGAAAGTGGCCGTAAAAACCATTCAGTACATGATGGAAGCCAACCGCAAAATCGTCAACGCCGCGCAAAAGTACAAAGCCGATACCCACACTTCACTGACGGCGGAAGAGGGCGCACCTTATCTGGTCAGCAAAGGCTACCTGCGGGAAAGCGACCTGCGCGATCCGTGGGGACATGCGTACAAAGTGAACATGATGGGCGGCAAGAACTTTGACAACAACTATTTCACTCTCAGCAGCGCGGGGCCGGACGGCAAGTGGAATACCCCGGACGATCTCGCCAACGTATCCATGTACGGCTGGAATGACGCTAATAGAACTCGTTCGCGCGGGAGGAGAGGCGCAGCGCAAGGCTTTCTCGACGGAATATCGCCACAGGATATTTTCGCGCTGGATTCGGACAACAGCCTGATAGTGGAGGCATTGGAAAAAGAGATGCCGCAGGCGAACAGGGGATTGGGAGCAGGCGGCGGTTTTGGCGGCGGCAGAGTGTTCAATGCCCCGGGAGCAGGAGCGCCGAGGCCGCTGATGCTGATGGCGAAAGCCAAAATGGACGACGCCAAAAAAGACAAAACGGAAACGGTAACTGTCGGCGCAGGCGGCAGTGACGCGCCCCGCGTCCGCTCGTTCTTCCCCGAAACCATGTACTGGAACCCCGCCCTGATTACGGATGAGCAGGGAATCGCGCAACTCACGGTTCCGATGGCCGACTCGATTACGACGTGGCGGTTGAGCCTGCTTGCCAATTCCACGCGGGGGCAGTTGGGCAGTACGACCACACCCCTGAAAGTGTTTCAGGACTTCTTTGTGGACATTGACCTGCCGGTTTCGCTAACGCAGCATGACCGTGTGGACGTTCCGGTTGCCATTTACAACTATCTGGCTGCCCCACAGCAGGTAACATTGACCTTGAAGCAGGAGCCGTGGTTCGCGCTGCAAGGCAGGGCAAGCCAAACGGTTCAGGTGGCAGCCAATTCCATCAGCGTCGTATATTATCCGCTCACGGCGAACGCTATCGGCCAGCATAGTTTGGAAGTGACGGCGAAAGGCAGTAAATTGTCGGACGCTATGCGCCGCGAAATCGCCGTCACGCCGGATGGCAGATTGCTGGAAACAACCATTAATGACCGTCTGGAAGGCCGGGCGGAAAAATCGGTCACGTTTGCCGCTAACAGTTTGGAGGGCGCGAGCAGTCTGTGGGTGAAACTGTACCCCGGCGCGTTCAGTCAGGTCGTGGAGGGTCTGGACGGTGTGCTGCGGATGCCCAACGGCTGCTTCGAGCAGACAAGTTCCACCACGTACCCCAACCTGCTCGTGCTGGACTATCTGAAGAAAACCAAGCGCATCAACCCCGAACTGCAACTGAAAGCCGAAGGGTACGTCAACATCGGCTATCAGCGATTGGTTACGTTCGAGTGCAAGAATGGCGGCTTTTCGTGGTTCGGGAATGAGCCTGCCCATCAGGTGCTGACCGCGTATGGCCTGTTGGAATTCAGCGACATGGCGAAGGTGCATGACGTAGACCCGAACGTGATTGCCCGAACACAGCAATGGCTTGCGGGCAAACAGCAGGCGGACGGCTCGTGGGAAGAAAAAACGCAGGGCATCGCGGAAGGCATCATCAACCGGCAAACCGGCGCTCTGCGCACAACGGCGTACATCGCGTGGGCATTAGCGGAAAGCGGCTACACCGGCCCGCAGTTGACAACCGGCGCGGCGTATGTCAAAGCGCATTTAGAAGAAGCCAAAGACCCGTACACGCTGGCCGTCATTCTCAACCTGCTCACCAGACTGGAGCGCGACAGCGACACAACTACCAAAGTCGCCAACGCCTTAATTGCGCTTGCGAAAACAGCGGACAAGGACGCCTACTGGCAGACCGACACGCAAACCTTTACCGGAGCAAAGGAACGGGGCGCGGATTTGGAAACAACGGGACTGGCCGCTTACGGGCTGTGCAAGTGGGGCCATAATGCCGCATTTGCCAACAAAGTCCTGACGCATCTGGTGCAAAGCAAGGACAGTTTCGGGACGTGGGAATCCACGCAGGGAACCGTCTGGTCTATGAAATCCCTCCTGTTCGCCAGCCAGAACGGCGTCGGGAGCGGCAAGGGCAAAGTGACCATTCTCGCCAACGGACAAAAGGCAGGCTCGTTCGCAATCACGCCCGAAGACAGCGACGTGATGCGGCAAATCAGCCTCGCGGAACATCTCAAAGCCGACGCCAACGCGATTACATTGGAATACGAGGGCGACGGGTCGCTTCTGTACCAGATCGTCGGCAGATGCTACGTGCCGTGGAGCCAAGCCGGACAGCCGCAGCCCGGACAGGAACCTATGTCCATCAAGGTCGCTTACGACAAAACCACTCTGGCGCAGGACGACACCGCAACCGTCACCGTCAGCATCCACAACAACACAAACGCAGTGGCGGAAATGCCGCTTGTGGATGTGGGCGTACCGCCCGGTTTCACCGTGAACCCGGAAAAACTGGAAGAGGCGGTAACGGCGAAAACCATCAGCAAGTACACCGTCGCCGCCCGCCAGATCATCGTGTACATGGAAAAACTGGAACCGGGTCAGACCGTCACCCTGACCTACCAGATCAAGGCCAAGTACCCGATCAAAGCGCGAACGCCCCTGAGCAAAGTCTACCCCTACTACAACCCGGAAAAAGTCGCCGTGTCCGCCCCGCAGGACATTCTGGTACGGAAGTAGACGCGGGGTTGAACATACCCGCAGTGCCGGGGATTGAAAATCCCCGGCAACACAAAACAAGCGTCCTTACGGACGCGAATTCTCCAAATCAAAATTCCCGCGTCCGCAGGACGCTTGCACTTTCCTGCCGGGGATTTTCAATCCCCGGAACCTTGTAAACCGTTCCCGTTCCCACGCATCAATTATTTGGCGGGAAAGGCTGAGGGGCGGGGGAAGCGGGGGCAGGTCGCGTACATCGAACCATGCGGCGTGATCCAGTTCTTCCTCGTCCAAGCGAATGTCGCCGCTCACGTAACGCGCCGTGAAGCCGACCATCAGTTGATGCGGGAAGGGCCAGGGCTGACTGCCTTCGTACACGATGTCCGTAACCTGGAACCCGACTTCTTCCTCCACTTCGCGCCGAACGCACTCTTCCAGCGACTCGCCCGGCAGCACGAAACCGGCCAAAATGCTGTACCGCGTTCCCCATCCCGGCTTGTGCGCCAGCAATACCCTGTCCCCGCCGTCATGCACGAGGGCGAGGACGGCGGGGCTGACCTGCGGGTAACGGTCATGCCCACAGTTCGGACAATGGCGCATCCACTCCTGCCGCATCAGTTCCGTCGCGCTTCCACATACCGGGCAAAATTGGCTGACGCGCTGCCAGTGCAGAATTTGCGCAGCGTAGCCTGCAATCTGCCATTCGGTTTCGCTTATTCGCCCGTACAGGCTGCGCAGATTGGCAGTTTGCCAGCCGTCGGGAAGCGGCATGTCTTCGGACACTTCGCAGGTTACATACGTCGTCTCCGCAACCCTGCCAAGCGTGAGAGGCGTAAACGCCGCAAGCGCCTGCCGGACAACAGCATTGTCCGGCAGGAGTTCCACGCCATCCCCGGCTGCCTGAACCAACACATCGGAGCCGCGCAAGGGCAGCCAGCGTATCGGGCCGACAGGCAAATCCGACACATACACCCGTTCAAAATCGGGATACAAAGACATACGCGCTGTTCTTTCTGCCTTAGAGCCTATCCTCATAGGCCGGGCATTGAAAATACCCGGCAGGAAAAATCAAGCGTCCTGCGGACGCATATACCGCGCCTATTGGGATAGGCTCTTATGCGCAGGGGCCAGCCCGTCGGGCCAAGATGCGGTAACAATAGGGTTTTCTATGCCGGGTTACACGACAATTACTTTCGGCGCTTCAAGCGGTCAATCAGCACCGCGCCCAAAATCACTAATCCGAGTACCACTTTTTGGGTGTAGGGTTCTACGTTCATCAGGTTCATGCCGTTGCGGATCACGGCAATGATGAACGCGCCGATGAGTGTGCCGAAAATATAGCCCTGCCCGCCCGACAGACTGGTTCCGCCGACAACGACTGCCGCAATCACATACAGTTCGTACATATTGCCGTAAGTGGGCGACCCGGCTTTCAATTGCGAAACGGTAATCACGCCGCCGATGCCCGCCATCAGGCCGGATACCAGATAGGCGAACAGCAGCGTTTTGCCGACGCTGACGCCCGATAAGCGCGACGCTTCGGGGTTGCCGCCCACCGCGTATATCTGCCGCCCGATGCGCGAACGGGCCATCACGACATGCGCGACGATGTAAATGAGCAGCATCAGCACGACCGTATTGGGGATACCGAACAGCCCCGTTCCCCGTCCGAGCCAGGTGAAGGAGGGGGAAATGTCGTACAGCGATTGCCCCTGCGTGATGATAAACGCCAGCCCGCTCGCCACCTGCATCATTGCCAGCGTAGCGATAAACGGCGGGATGCGAAAGCGGGTAATCATCAGGCCGGAAAACACGCCCACCGCGCCGCTCAAAGCAATGGCGGTAAGGCTTGCCCCAAGCATGATACCGGCAGAAGCGTTCGCGCCCCCGCCCGCGTGGATCAGCCAGGCGGTTGCCACCGCAGACAGGGCGATTAAACTGCCGACGGACAAATCTATGCCACCCGTTAAAATCACCAGCGTCATGCCGACCGCGAGAATGGCGATCACGGCGATCTGGTCAGCGATGTTGCGCAGGTTGCCGGGTGACAGAAACGTGGAGCGCTTGCCGCCTGTGGGGGAAATGATTTTTGTTTGCGCAAAGGCGGGGTATTGAGTTTTCAGGGCGTTCCAGACGGCCCAATCCCGCGCTTGAACCGTTGTGGCGACCGTATCGGGAACGTGTCCCGCAGCCGCCAGTTTTTCCAGTTCCTGCCGCGCGTCCGGCGGGTTGCCCGCAATGCGCGCGGCAACGCCTAAATGCTCCTGCGCGAAACGCTTTTCCAGCGCGTCGGCAAACTCTTTGTCGCTGTCTCCCGGCGTGACCACAATTACCACGCTTGCCGGACGGGGCTGTAATGCCAGAATATCCGTCGCCAGCGATTCGCCGCCCTCCTGCCCTACCGGAACTTCCATATGGTAGGTAGCGACGGCAAAAAAGCCGCACAAAACCAGCAGGACGCCCAGCATCCCATACGCCAGCAGAAATTGGCGCACATCCGCTTTTTTCATGAAACCTCTTCTATCAATCCCCGCAAATGCGGCAAGCCCTGTCTCATGCAGACTTAGGAAAAAGGGCTATTTGACGGTTGCGTCTTTCTCGGCTTCGGCCTTGTGGTAGAGTTGCGTCGGTATCAGCACTTCGGGGGGAACCGTTTCGCCGGCCATGTATTTTGTAATCGTGGCTATCGTCATTTGGGCGATTTTGTCCGGGTACTGAATGGCGTCGGCGTAGATTTTGCCGTCCTTGATCGCTTTGCGGGCTTCCAGTTGGCCGTCGAAGCCGATGACTTTCACTTTATCCGCCCGTCCCGATTTTTCCAGCGCGGCGACTGCGCCCAGAGCGGACGGGTCGTTGATGGCGAAAATGCCGTCCAATTGCGGGTTGCCCTGCAAAATATCCTGCGCCGCGCTGAAGGATTTGTCCCGGTCGCCGCCGCCGGGCAGTTGCGCGACAATGGTAATGTCCTTGTGGGCGCTGAGAACTTCCTTGAAGCCTTTGGTGCGCTGAATCACGGACTCGACTTCGGGATAATCCAGAATAGCCACTTTGCCCTTGCCGCCAATCGCCTCGACCATCGCTTCCCCGGCCAGTTTGCCGCCGGAGTAGTTGTCGGTTGCGACATGCGCGGTTACTGTGGCGGTCTTGTCAAGGCAGGCAATATCCACTGTGAACACGGGAATGCTCGCTTTGTTGGCGTCCTGAATGGCCGTGCCGATGGAGCGCGAGTCACACGGGGAAAGCACAATTGCGCTGACTTTCTTGACGATAAAGTCCTTCACCTGATCTTTCTGGCGGGCGGGATCGTTTTCCCCGGCAACCACAACGACCTCATACCCCTGCTTCTTCCCCTCTTCGGTCATCACATCGCCGATGGTCTTGAAGAACGGGTTTGTCAGCGTGAGCAGTGATACGCCGATAACGCCTTTGGACTTGCCGCCCCCACTGTCAGGCGCGGGCGTGGCGGTTCCCGTCGTGCCGGGAGTGGGCGCGGAAGCGGTTTCAGTCTGCTTGCCGCAGCCGAACAGCACCGCGCAGCAAAGCGTGGCAAACAGCGCCACAAGTGATTTTTTCATGAGTCAGGCTCCAAAAGGTAGGTGTCGGCGGCGCGTCTCGTTACGCAACTTCGCCGCAAGCGTCTGCGTAAAAACCCTGTCTGGAAAGAAACTATTCACCACCAAGACGCCAAGAACACCAAGAGAAAACAGGCAACACAGTAGGTTTAGAATCGAAGACAATTTCGTTCTCTCCTGTAATTTCACAACGTCTTTCTTCTCATTCTTCTCGTTCTGCTTGGTGTTCTTGGCGTCTTGGTGGTGAACAAATACTATGAATAGACAGTAATTCGGGAAGGGTCTACGATGGCGCATTTGTTTTCACCGCTTGCTATTCGCGGGGTCGGGTTTCGCAACCGTATCATCGTGTCGCCGATGTGCATGTACAGCAGCGAGGACGGGTTTGCCAACGAGTGGCATGTCGTGCATCTGGGCAGTCGCGCCGTTGGCGGCGCGGGATTGGTGCTGACCGAAGCGGCGGCGGTGGAAGCGCGGGGCCGCATCAGCCCGCAGGATTTGGGCTTGTATCAGGACGCGCACATCGAACCCCTGCGCCGCATCAACCGCTTTATCCACGAACATGGCGCGATTGCGGGCGTTCAACTGGCCCATGCCGGACGCAAGGCAAGCACCGCCCGTCCGTGGGAAGGCGGCAAGCCTGTCGGCGTTGAACAAGGCGGCTGGCAGCCGGTTGTCGGGCCAAGCGCGATTCCATTTACGGAGGGTTATCAGACGCCGCAGGAATTGGACGAGGCCGATATTCAAACCCTCGTTCGCGCCTGGGGCATTGCGGCGCAGCGCGCTTTGGAAGCCGAATTTCAGGTCATCGAAATCCACGCCGCGCACGGCTACCTGCTGCACGAGTTTTTATCCCCTCTCAGCAACCGGCGCACAGATCGCTACGGGGGCAGTCTTGCCAACCGCGCCCGCCTGCTTTGCGAGGTTGCTCAGGAGATTCGACGCCACTGGCCGGAAAACCTGCCCCTTTTTGCACGACTTTCCGTAACGGATTGGACGGAAGGCGGCTGGGACGCAGAACAGTCTATGGAAGTGGCGCGGCAATTGAAGTCGTTGGGCGTGGATTTGATAGACTGCTCTTCCGGCGGCAATGTGCCCCGCGCTGAGATTCCCCTCGGACCGGGCTATCAAACCGAGTTTGCCGCCCGCATCCGGCGCGAGTCGGACATTTTGACGGGCGCGGTTGGCATGATTACCGCGCCCGCGCAGGCAGACCATATTATCCGAACCGGGCAGGCCGATATGGTGCTGCTGGCGCGCGAACTGCTGCGCGATCCTTACTGGCCGTGCCGCGCCGCCCAGGAACTGCGTCAGGAGATTCCCTCACCGCCGCAGTATGCGCGTTCGTGGTAATCGCTTTATAAATTTTAGGAGACAACCATCGTGCCGCCTGCTCCTGTATTATCTCCGACGCTGCCGTTTCTCTCGTTTTCGCGGGAGGAGTGGGCGCAGTTGCGGGCGTCTACGCCGCTGACGCTGACCGAAGCGGATTTGAACGCCCTGCGCGGCATCAATGAGCGCATTTCGTTGCAGGAAGTGGAAGCCATTCACCTGCCGATTTCGCGCCTGCTGAATCTGTATGTCACGGCCACGCAGCAACTGCATCGCGTCACGTCCACGTTTTTGGACAGCCCCGCGCCAAAAGTGCCGTATGTGATCGGGTTGGCGGGCAGTGTGGCGGTGGGCAAAAGCACGACCGCCCGTATCCTGCAAGCCCTGCTGTCGCGCTGGCCCGCGCATCCGCATGTGGATTTGGTGACGACGGACGGCTTTTTGTACCCGAACGCGACCCTCAAAGAGCGCGGCATTATGCACCGCAAAGGCTTTCCCGAAAGTTACGATTTGCGGCGACTGGTGCGCTTTGTGCGCGACGTGAAATCCGGCGGCGAACCTGTGACGGCTCCCATCTATTCGCACCTGCGCTATGACATTGTGCCGGACAAATTGCAGACCGTAAACCAGCCCGACATTCTGATTCTGGAAGGCTTGAACGTTTTGCAGCGCGGCGAGTCGAGTGGCGAATCGTCGCGCGTTCTGGTGTCCGACTTTTTCGATTTTTCGCTGTACGTGGACGCGGAAGAAGCCGACATCGAGCAATGGTTTCTGGAGCGTTTCTTCCGCCTGCGCGAAACGGCCTTTCAAGACACGGCTTCGTTCTTCCACCACTACGCCGAATTGTCTGCGGAACAAGCCGAAGATACCGCCCGCGACATTTGGAAGCGCATCAACGGCGTAAACCTGCGCGAAAACATCCTCCCCACCCGCGAACGCGCCAACCTCATCCTGCAAAAGAGCGCAAGCCACGCCGTTCAGCGCGTGTGGCTGCGCAAACTCTAATTTTCCACATAAACGCAGCCTCTTTGAAATTCAAGCAGGAATTGTCAGCCTGTCCATGCAATAGATACGGCAATTACTGTTTCGTTGTCTTGAACCATGATTTCACATGATTGTTGTGATTACCATGAGGACGTGCCTCCTAAAATCATGTTAATCTCATAAATCATGTGAAATCATGGTTCAAGACAAGGAACTGCATCTTTATCCCCGGAGGACTGCTATGAACCTGTTCCTGCGCTGTTCTGCTCTGCTTGCCGTTTTCTTTTGCTGTGGTATTGTTCCCTTGTGTGCGCAGCAGAAGGAAGACGGCGGCAAAATCGTTGTGGAAAACGATGTGGAGTACGCCAATCCCGACAATCAGCATTTGATGGTGGATATGGCGCGGCCTGCGGAGGGGAAGGGGCCGTTTCCCGCCGTGCTGTGCATTCACGGGGGCGGGTTTCGGGCGGGAGACAGACACGGCTATGACGGGCTGATACGGGAATTTGCCAGGCGGGGCTATGTGGCCGCAACGGTGGAGTATCGCCTGACGCCCAAGTACCCGTTTCCCGCTGCGATTCACGATGTGAAAGCGGCTGTGCGCTGGCTGCGGGGCAATGCCGCCAAATACCACATTGACCCGGAGCGCATCGGCGTGACGGGCGGTTCGGCGGGCGGGCATCTGGCGCAGTTTTTGGGCGTGACAGCGGACGTTGCCGAATTCGAGGGCAGGGCAGAAAACGAGGGCAACTACGATCAGTCCAGCCGCGTGACGTGCGTGGTCAACAATTACGGGCCGAGCGATTTCACCAAATCCTACGGCAAAAGCGTGGACGCGGCGGAAGTGCTGCCCATGTTTTTGGGCGGCAATCTGGAGCAGGCGCGGCAAAAGCATATTCTCGCCAGTCCGCTCTACTGGGTCACGCCCCACGCCGCGCCGACCCTGTGCGTTCACGGAACCAAAGACAATTATGTGGCTTACGAGCAGGCCGTGTGGCTTGTGGACAAATTGAAAGCGGCGGGCGTGGAAGCCGAACTGCTCACATTGGAAGGCGCGGGACACGGTTTCAGCGGCGAAGCCGCGCAAAAAGCCGACGCCGCCATGTTCGCTTTCTTTAACAAACATCTCAAACCGCAGCCGTCGCTATGAACAAAACTGTTAAAGCGGGGAGGGTTTCAGCGCATTTGCATGCAGCCGTGAGGGCGTTGGAAAAAGGATATGTAGAGTCATCGTCGAAATCTTGGCAATACAGCGCTTCCAGCCCGATGTCTCGTTGTGTCTGATTGTCGAAGAGAGGCGTCGTGACCTCAAAAGCGTCAGGGCGAACGGGAGGGTTGGAACATAGGTATGCACCTCCTTTGCGGAATAGTAGACACTTGTGCTTTATAGACTGCGTTTGTGGGGCAAAGGTTTCCTGTTTTCGCGTTGTGAGGCACTTTTTTTTAGATATTTTATGCGGCATGGCTGCTGTTGGGATTGCGTGGGAACGGGGAGAGCAGCGGGCAAAAAACCGACACCACCTGAAGTTGGGTGCAGCAAGCAACGCCTCTAAAGTTGGGCGCAGCAAGCAGCGCCCCTACGAACGCAAGCGCAGCAAGCAGCGCCCCTACGAGCGCAAGCGCAGCACGCAACGCCCCTACGAGCGCAAGGAAGCGTTTCTATGATCTATACCCAAAACTACCATCCGCTTTCCTCGGTTCCGCTGTGTATTCTGCTGGCCGCTCTGCCCGTGCTGGTGCTGTTCGCGCTGCTGGTGGTCAAACGCGCCCCTGTGCCGATTGCCGCTGCGGGTGGAGCGTTGGCGGCGTTTGTGGTTGCCATTGCGGTTTATGGGATGCCCGTTGGCATGGCGACGATGGCGTTTATGAATGGGGCTTTGTTCGCCCTGCTGCCTATCGGGTATGTGCTGGCGGGGGCGATGCTGCTGTACAACATCACGGTGGAAACGGGCTGTTTTGCGCGGATTAAAGAGTCGGTTGCGGGCTTGTCGCCGGATCATCGGCTGCAGGCCGTGCTGATCGCGTTTTGTTTCGGGGCGTTTTTGGAGGGCGCGGCGGGAGCGGGTACGCCCGTTGCCATCTGCGCGGCCATGCTGGTCGGGCTGGGGTTCAAGCCATTTCAGGCGGCGTTTTTGTGTTTGATTGCCAATACCTCGCCCGTTGCGTATGGCGGGTTTGGGACGCCCCTGCTCACGCTGCAAGGCGTCACGGGACTGGACATTCGCGCTCTGAGCCACATGGCGGGCAATCAACTGCCCATTCTGTCGTGCATCATTCCCCTGTGGCTGGTGCGCAGCATGTGCGGCTGGCGGGAAACGCGGGAAGCCCTGCCTGCCATTGTGGTCGCGGGCGGCTCGTTCGCGCTGTGCCAGTTCCTATTCGCGCACTCGCCCTATTACGCGCTGACCGATCTGGCGGGCGGCTTGATTTCGCTTGTGCTGACGGGCGGGTTTTTGCGCATCTGGAAACCCCGGCGGACGTGGCGCTACGAGGCGCGTAATCTGGAGGGGCGCGAAGACGAGATTGCCGCCGTACACCAGATTGGCGAAAACATCGCGCCCCGCGTCAGTCTCAAAGCAACGCTGTCGGCGTGGATGCCGTTTATCGTGCTGTGCGTGCTGATGGTGGGTATCGGAACCAACAAAGCAAGGCTGGACAGCCTGCAAATCGGGCCGATCCGGGGCCTGTACGAACTGCATCTGCACGGACTGGACAGGCAGGTACAGCGCACTCCGCCCGTTGTGGAAACGAACACGCTGGAGCCTGCCGTCTTCAAATTGAACTGGATTACCACGCCCGGAACTTCCGTTCTGCTGGCTGTCCTGCTCGTATTGAAACTGCTGAAAGTAACGCGCCTGCAATTTCGCGCCGCCCTGAAACGCACCACGCTGCAAATGCGGGTTCCCATTCCCACCATTATCTTCATGCTCGGTCTGGGTTCCATTACGCGGCTTGGGGGATTGGACGCGACATTGGGCATGGCGTTCAAGAACACGGGCGTCTTTTATCCGTTTTTCGCGGCCCTGCTCGGCTGGCTCGGCGTGTTTCTGACGGGCACGGACGCGGGCAGCAACGCCCTGTTCGGCAGCCTGCAAAAGATCACGGCTTTGCAGTTGCATCTCAGCCCGATTTTGATTTGCGTGGCGAACTCATCCGGCGGCGTAATGGGCAAAATGATTGACGCGCAATCCATCTGCGTCGCCACCTCGGCAACGGAACAGGTCGGCACGGAAGCCGACATTTTCAAAGTCGTGCTGCGTCACAGCATCGTTCTGGCCGCGATCATGGGCCTGATCGTCCTGCTGCAAGCCTACGTCTACCCCTTTACCTTGATGGTTCCGCATTGATGAGATAACCCTCCTACGCAGATTAGGGATCAAGCGGTGTGCCATGTGCATCCGCTGATAGTGAATCATCTGGCAGATGTCATTTCGCCTAATCAGCCTACTGTAATGGGGGCTATTTCATGCGCTTAGGTTACTGAGTTGCTGAATCAGCGTACGCACCGGCTCTGCCTGCAAAAACTCCTTTAACGTTGCTTTCAGTTCAACCTCATCGGCACACTCCTGCATATTGTTGCCACCCGGAAACACGCGAATCGGCTTCCCGGAAAGCGGAACATAGGCGCGCAGCAAGGTTTCCTCATAGCTGCGCGCGCTTGAACTGATAATCACCCGGTACTCCTGACCGTACTCCACATTGGGGAAGCCTTTTTCGAGCCAACTGCGTACCGTATGATCCGTCGCGATTTCGATAGCTTCCGACACTTCGCGCAAGATGTTGACGGCGGGTTGCGTGTTGTCCGGCATCGGATTGCGCAAGACGTCGACAAACTCATTCGTATTGATCATTTGTGTCTCCACGTACTTCCACTCTGTGTCTTTAAGGGTCTGTAAATCTATAACTTCCCGGAGGGCACAACATAGGACACAACATGTTGTGCCCCTACAATCGGGAACTTATACTTTTACGAACCCTAAGCAGAGGGGCGCTGAAAGTTCGTAGTTCCTGCATCCCTATCCACTACGAATTATCACCTATCAACGGTTTAGTTACTCATTCGTCTCGAAAATCGCTCCAATAGCCATGTGGTCCGAACAATTTCCTATAGGCATGGTTCTGGTCAAAGAGGATTCGAGGAAGCGCAAGAAACCTCCTTCTGCAAGCGCCTCCTCGGAAACCATAAGTTGATCGAAAACACGCCATTCATCGTTGCAGTAGGTTCCGGGCGGCAGGGAAGTTTCGCTGTCTGCTGTGTCCTGCGACAGATCGTGCAGCCAGCGCCATGTCGGATTGTAAAAATACGCTTTCCTGTTGCTTGGGCGCGACACGAGGCTTCTATCGCGCACAGCGCGCAGGTCATTCTCCGGCAGTCCTCGGAAGGGACGATCAAACGGCTCGCAGTTGAAGTCTCCAATGAGCAGCATCGGCTGATCGCGGTACTCAGGTTTGATTTTGAGTTCCAATCGCAGTTTGCCGATTTCGCTCGCGCTCTGAACCCGCTCCGGTTCCGTTGTATCGGGTCCAAAACGAAACGCAGATATCCAATGGTTGAGAACCAGCCAGAACTGCAAAGGCGTGTTGAGTTGCTGTAGCGTGAAATGAACCACAATCCATTTCGCGCGTTGCTGCGTGTTTTGCGGGTTGATATTATACCGGTTCGCTTTCGGGTCTATGCGTACTGTTAAAGGATTGTACAGCAGCATCAAACCCGTTTCCGTATTCCTGTTTTCGCGTGTGGGAACACCACTCCACATCGTGTTATAGAAGTGGGGTTGTATCGCTTCCGCAAGTTGTTTTCCCAACTCTTCTGTAGCAACTTCACATAGCCCCATGATTTCAGGCGGCCTACCATCGAAAAGCGCGTGAATCGTAGCGGCTAACTGCGCGATACGTGTGTCGAGCGCATCCTGAGTTTGTGAACTTCGGTCGCGCAAGCCAACCGGATAAAGGTTCATGCAGTTGATAAACCCGATGCGAAATTTCATTGTAACAGAACAGTCGAAATTAGAAACGCGTCTAAGAAGTATGCGCGATGGGAAGCCGGAGAATGGTCAACTCACAGCATAGTATACACGGTTTTGACCTATAATTTCTCTAACGGCGCAACGGAACAGGTCGGCACGGAAGCCGACATTTTCAAAGTCGTTCTGCGTCACAGCATTGTTCTGGCAGCGATTATGGGCTTGATTGTCCTGCTGCAAGCCTACGTGTACCCCTTCACCCTGATGGCTCCGCACTAACGTGTATTTCGCGTGTTGCGAGAATTTCGAGTAGGTGGTACTATGGGATCAGGATTACGTTTGTGTAAGGAGAAACCCTATGTCGAACCTACTTGCCGGCTCTGTCCGTCCCTTGTCTTTGCCGGAACAAGAAACGATGCTCGCCCGTAGTTCCAGCAACGCGCTCGCGGATTTCGATGCAGCCGGCCCGCCCCTGACGCTCAAATTTGAAAATCCGCAAACCGGGCAGCAGATCGAAACCCTCGTTCCCGCCACAGCGGTTCGCGTTTTAGCGGATGTACTCGCCCGCATGGCAGAAGGGCAATCGGTGACGCTCGTTCCGCTTCTTGCCGAACTCAGCACCCAACAGGCCGCCGAACTTTTGAATGTTTCCCGGCCTTACTTCATCAAGCTGCTGGAAGAAGGCAAGATGCCGTTTCGCAAAGTAGGCGAACAGCGGCGTATCCGCT
This sequence comes from uncultured Chthonomonadaceae bacterium, assembly GCA_963835065.1. GTDB lineage: Bacteria > Armatimonadota > Chthonomonadetes > Chthonomonadales > Chthonomonadaceae > CAWFQB01. The sequence continues at coordinate 27,767 of CAWIEK010000020.1, forward strand.
ACCAAGATTTGCAGTGTTACATGGAAGCGTATAAAAAGGCGGCGAACGCCACACTGGAAGAGATGACGGCAGAAGCCGAGAGTATGGGATTGTACAAATGACGGCGGCGGTTTTGGATGCGTGTGTGCTGTATTCGGCCTTCCTGCGCGACCTGTTCATGCGCCTTGCCATTGGCTTCGTGTTTCAGCCCAAATGGACGGCGCAAATACAGGACGAGTGGATACGTAACGTTCTGCTGAACCGCCCCGATTTGACGCGCTCCCAATTGGAGCGTACCCGCGTTCAGGAGAAAATCTAACAGCAGTGCTACTTCGGCGCCCTGATCGAGTGAACGAACGCGGTCAGCGCTTTGATGTCAACTGCTTTGAATTTACTGCCGAACGCGGGCATTTCTCCCCTATGCCAGGGAAGAATCGACAATCGCCAGGTTGTGTTTGCCTGCGACGTAGTTGACGGTAGTGATACCCAGCGCCTCGCGCAGCTTCTCCGCCGGCACTTTCATCGGGCCGGGGCTGGCGGCCTTACCGGGTTCCGGCTGCGGAAAGGCTGTAGAGGCCGCCGTGTGAAACGTGACAGCGCCTTCCACTTTCTGCATCGTCTGGTGGATATGCCCGTTGAGTACCGTCACGGAGCCGAACCTCTTGAGCAAGGCAAGGACCTGCGCGCCATCGCTCGTGCCCCAGCCCCAATCCGGGTAAACCATCCAGAGTGGGATGTGGGCGAAGACGATGATGGGCGTACTGGCGCGCTGACCTTTCAAATCCTGCTTGAGCCATGCCACTTGCTTTTCCCCCAGGCTGCCCAGGCCGTTCGTCTTGAAGTCCATCACGTTCACCAGGCCGATGAAATGAACGCCCTTCTGGTCGAAACTGTACCAGCCGTCCCCCCGCGTTTCCTTCGCGTAGCGCTCTCTGTAGAGCTTGCCGTCGTCGCCGGTCACATCGTGTTCACCCGGCACATAGAACACGCGGTCAACTTTTGATGCCTTCAGCAGTTGATCCGATGTATCGAACTGTTCCGCAGTGGCGAGATGGGTAATGTCGCCGGTATGGAGCAGGAACGAAGGCGTGACCGGCAGGGCGTTGATTTTCGCGATGGCTGCCTGCAAAGTGCCCGTCACATCCGGGTTGGCAGGCTTGCTGAACCCCAGGTGGCTGTCGCTGAGCTGCACAAAACTCAGGTCGCCCTGCGGGGCCGCTTTTACGCGCGGGTCCGCCAGACTTCGGGAGGAGAGAACGCCCCCGGTAATCGTGCAAAGCAGGCCGGTTCCGGCCCACGCCATGCACTCCAAAAATCCGCGCCGATCAATGCCGTCCGCCTGCTCGGTGTTTTCCAGCCCGGCGTTTTCCGGTTCGCGGTTTTGCTGTTCCGCGTCTTCTTTTTCCCTGTTCCCCTGCGCTTTATTTCCCCGCGCTTCTTTTTCCGTTCGGTTGTGCATCCTGTCGCTCCTTGTATTGGACATCGCCCTTGTTGCGCCGCATGGAAGTGTCTCCTCCCATGTTCCCTCCAGACTGATGTAAGCGCCGGTTTATTCCCGGCAAGCAAAAACAAAAAACGCCACAACGCGGGAATAAACGCGCCTGCAAGCCAGTCTAAGCAGTGGATAGTGGATAGTTCGTAGTGGATAAAAGAGGCAGGAACGGCGAGTTTTCAACGCCACGCCGCTCAGGGAATACAAATAGGAGTTCCCCTTCTTCCAACTTTGGGAGAAGGGGTCAGGGGTTGAGGGCTACCTGGGAGCCGTAACAAGGATTGAGGACGCGCTCATGGCAAAAACGAAGGATACCGCGCGCTACGAGACGCTGATATTGCCGCACCTGAACGCCGCCTATAATCTGGCGCGCTGGATGACGCGCAACGATCAGGATGCCGAGGACGTGACACAGGAAGCCTGCCTGCGCGCCTGCAAGTTCTTCGACAGTTTTCGTGGCGGGGATAGCCGCGCCTGGCTGCTGCGCATCGTACGCAATACCTGCTACACCTGGCTGCAGCAAAACCGGGCGCATGAGCTGACGCTTTCATTTCACGAGGAGACATTCGACCTGCCGCATGAGGCGTATAACCCGGAGACGATTGTCCTTCAGCAGGCGGACGCGGAGCAGATACGGCGGGAAATGGAAGCCTTGCCGGTAGAGTTTCGGGAGGTACTGATTTTGCGGGAACTGGAAGATTTTTCGTATCGCGAGATCGCGCAGATCGCCGACATTCCGCTTGGAACAGTGATGTCGCGCCTTGCGCGGGGCCGCAAGCGACTTCAGGAAGCGCTGGGGGTTCAGCCTTCCTCGACGGCAGGGAGGCGCGGCATGAACTGTAAGGAAGCGAAAGGCTATCTGCACGGCTATATGGACGGCGAACTCGACCTTGTGCGCAGTCTCGCCATTGAAACGCATCTGCAAAGCTGCCCGGATTGCGGACAGGAATACCGGAACCTGCAGTTGCTGCGCGGCGCGATGCGCGCGGCTTCGCTGAACTATACGCCCCCGGATCGGCTGCGGCAGAAATTGGAAGCCGAAATCAGCCGAAGGGACGGCAATCGCTTCTCATGGGTTCGCTTCCCGCAGTTCAAGCTGCCGCCTAATGCGCGGCGATGGCAAAGTGTCGGCTTTACGACGGCAGTAGCGTGTGTATGCCTGCTGCTGGGGTTCATTGTCCGGCAGGGTCGTCCCGCCGCGTCGGAGAGCCTGCTGTCTCAGGAAGTGATCGCGTGTCATGTGCGCTCGCTGATGGTGAATCATCTGGCGGATGTCGCCTCATCCAATCAGCATACCGTGAAGCCCTGGTTCAGCGGTAAACTGGATTTTGCCCCCCCCGTTGTTGACCTGGCCTCAGACGGTTTTCCGCTCAAGGGTGGACGGCTGGAATACGTCGCCGAACGTCCGGCAGCCGCGCTGGTATATGCGCGTCAGAAGCATACGATCAATCTGCTGATCTGGCCGGACAAGGCGGAAAGCAGCCGGGAACTTCACCCGGAAACCCGGCAGGGCTTCCATCTGGTTCATTGGGCGCAGGGCGGCATGACCTTCTGGGCCATCTCCGACCTGAACAGCGCGGAATTGCAGGACTTTGCCGCCAAAATCCAACGCGCCACTCCCTGACCGCCAAAACGGAGCGCATGGGCGCAAAGCCGGCATCTACAGCGTCTGCCCGATGGCATACGGCGTTTTGCCCATGTCGCATTTGTGCCGGTGATTAAAATTCGCCTGCAAAATTCGCCTGCGCTTCCCGATACAACAGTAAGACAAGCGAGTTTCACGCAAAGTCAAGGATGGATGCAGGAGGGGAGCAACGGATGCGGCTGGACGATCAAACTATTTTGATTACGGGAGGAACCGGCAGTTTCGGCAAAAAGTGCATTGAAACGCTGCTGCGCGAACACAACCCGCGCAAAGTGATCGTGTTCAGCCGGGACGAACTCAAGCAGTATGAGATGCAAAACCTTCCGATGTTTCGGGATGAGCGCCTGCGTTTTTTCCTGGGCGACGTGCGCGACGTGGATCGGCTGCGCCGCGCGTTTAACGGCGTGGACGTGGTGATTCATGCAGCCGCGCTGAAACAGGTTCCCGCCGCCGAGTACAACCCGTTTGAGGCGATTAAAACCAATGTGTTCGGCGCGCAAAACATTATCGAAGCCGCCATTGACCGGGGCGTACAGCGCGTGATCGCCCTTTCCACCGACAAGGCCGCCAACCCTATCAACCTGTACGGCGCAACCAAACTCTGCTCGGACAAACTGTTCGTGGCGGGCAATGCGTACACGGGTGGCGGAACGCGGTTCAGCGTGGTGCGCTACGGCAACGTGCTGGGGTCGCGCGGCAGCGTCCTGCCCCTGTTTCTGCAACAGCGCGCGACGGGAACCGTGACGCTGACCGACCCGCGCATGACCCGCTTTTGGATTACTTTAGAACAGGCTTCGCGCTTCGTGCTGCGCGCGCTCGATACCATGACGGGGGGCGAACTGTACGTGCCCAAAATTCCCAGCATGACCATGCAGGCGATGGCCGACGCCCTTGCGCCCGGCTGCCGCCAGCAGATCGTTGGTATCCGCCCCGGCGAAAAACTGCACGAAGTCATGATTCCCGAAGACGAAGCCCACCGGACGCTGGACTGCAAAAACTATTATATCGTACAGCCCTCCTTCGGATGGGACACGGCTGCCGCCCGCCTGCATCATGGGGGCGCAAGCGTCACGCCTGATTTCCGCTACGCCAGCGACACCAACACGCAATGGCTGTCCGGCGAAGACCTGCTCCGCCTCGCCCGCGCCCTGTTTCCCGAACACTTCTTGGAAGGGGTCAGGATCTGGGGCAGGGGTCAGGGAGGCACTGCCACAAGCCGCTTAGATAGGTTTCAGGTGTCAGGTGTCAGGTGTCAGGGCAGAACTTTCCTGCTCTGGTCTGACGTCTGGAAGAGAGGAGCATTTCCCTGACACCTGAAACCTGAAACCTGAAACCTAACATGATCCCTTACAGCCGCCAAACCATAGACGACGACGACATACAGGCCGTGACGGACGCGCTGCGCTCCGATTGGCTGACGACCGGGCCGCGCGTGGACGCTTTTGAACAGGCGTTTGCAGCCCAGGTGGGCGCAAAATACGCGGTTGCGGTTTCCAACGGAACGGCGGGTCTGCATCTGGCGTGTCTGGCTGCGGGCATCGGGACGGGGTCGGAATGTATCACCACGCCGATTACGTTTGCGGCGACAGCGAACGCCGCGCTGTACGTGGGCAGCCGCCCCGTCTTTGCCGACGTGTGCGCGGATACCGTCAACCTCGATCCCGAACAAGCGGCGCGGCACATCACGCTCAAAACGCGCGCCCTGCTGCCCGTGCATTTCGCGGGACACGCCTGCGACATGCCTTCCTTTCATTCTCTGGCGCAGCGGCATGGCCTGACGATTATCGAAGACGCCTGCCACGCTCTGGGCGCGACAATGCCGGACGGAATTGTTGGCGATTGCCGTTACAGCGACATGACTGTGTTCAGCACCCATGCGGTCAAGGCGATTGCAACCGGCGAGGGCGGCGTAGTTACGACCAACAATCCACATCTTAATGACAAACTGCGCCTGCTCCGCTCGCACGGCATTA
>CAWIEK010000021.1:0-32423 GCA_963835065.1 uncultured Chthonomonadaceae bacterium
TGCAAAGCAGAACAGCCCCGCGTAAGCAGTCATGCCGCGCGGGGCTTTCCTTTTGCTGTTTGCCGGCGGGAGGCTTTAAGTACACGTATGGAACTCTACCAGCTGGAAGCCTTTGAAGCCATTGTTGCGCATGGCAGTTTTACCCGCGCGGCGGAAGCCCTGAGCCTGAGCCAGCCGGCGGTCACGCGCCAAATTGCCGGTCTGGAGGCGGAATTGAAGACGCCGCTCTTTGACCGATTGGGACGTGCGGTGCAAATGACGGCGGCGGGCGAGGCGCTGCATCGCTACGCGGAAACCATGATGCGCCTGTCTCAGGAAGCGCGGCAGGCGGTTGCGGACGTGAGCGCGGGCGAAGCGGGGCGCGTCAGCGTGGGCGCGAGCAATACGCTGGCGACGTATGTTCTGCCGCCCCTGCTGCGGCAGTTTCGGCAGGCGCGTCCCCGCGTGGAGATTGCGATACAAACGGGAGTTTCGGCGCAGATTTTAGAGTTGGTGCGGGCAGGGGCAGCCGACATCGGGCTGGTAACGGGCGAGATACGCGATCCGCTGCTGCTGACGACGTTTCTGGCGGAGTATGAAACGCGGGTCGTGGTTTCGGTGGGGCATCCTCTGGCGCGGCTGACCTCGGTAAGCGCGTCGCAACTGGCGGGCAGCCCCTTGATTTTGATGGAATCGGGAACCAACCTGCGCACGTATGTAGATCGGCTGCTCAACGAGGCGGGCGTGGAAGAGCAAGTCGCGCTGGAACTGGATAACGTCGAGGCCATCAAGCGCATGATCGAAGCAGAGTTGGGCATCTCGCTGCTGCCGGAAGTGGCCGTGCGCCGGGAAGTGGCGACGGGGCGGCTCGTGGCCCTCAAACTGACCGATGTGCCCCGCGCCAAGCGCCAGATTGCTCTCGTACACCGCCGCGACAAATACCTGTCCGTCGTCCTGAAAGCGTTCATGGAGATGCTGGGCAAAGTGAAGAGTGGAGAGTGAGAGTAAAAGTAAAAGTACAATCCGGCGTCGTTGACCGCGCGCTTTTAGCGTATAATGTGAGTATAGCATTGTACGTTGCTGTAACATAGGAGTTGAATAATGGTAGTTGTCAGTGAACCTCGTCTCAACATCGCGCAACTCGTTGCGCAGGCAAAAGCTACGAGTGAGCCTGTCGTACTTACGACCAACGGAGAAGCAGAGGTTGTCCTTCTGACGCCGGAAGCATATCAGGCGTTGCTTGATCGCATAGACCTGTTGGATAGCGTCATCGGCTTTTACAAAGCCGAACTTCAGTTTGAACGTGGCGAGTCACGCCCGGCTCGCGAAGCGCTGGAGGAGATAGGCCGCAAACATGGCATTCTACCTTGATTTCTCTGATGCCGCCTCAATGGACGCGCAGGACGCGCTTGCCTGGATGGAGCAACATTCTCCAAAGTATGCTGCGGATTGGTACATCGGTCTTATGGATGCTATTTTCTCGCTGGAGGAGATGCCGCGTCGCTGCCCATTCGCGCCCGAAAACGATTTTTCTACTCGTGAAGTTCGTCAACTGTTTTACACAAAGCGCAGTATTACCTACAGGATTGTTTTCGTAATTGTGAAGGAAGCGACGGACGAGGAGGCAGGTGAACTCCGGGTATATCGTATCCGGCATGGAGCGCAACGTCCTCTAACCGCCGGTGAGTTTAAGCAAGGTGAGAAAGATTGAAACCGTTTTTGTTGTATAATGTAACGGCTGTTGCCTGTTGTTTCAGAAACGACGTGTAGTGTCGCTGCTTCGTACCCAATCTGGCGCGCTGCATTTTAGCAACCAACCATTTTCACCTATTTGCAGGAACCGTTGAGAACACGTTTTGAGGGAAGTAGCTTATGCCGCCGAGTTCGGATTTTGACGCCCAGTTTAAGCCGCCCGTGGAACTGGAAGAAGCCTGGACGCGCCACCCTGCCATTGTGAAGCTGGGCGAAAGCCCCGTTTTGCGCCAGGTCGCCAAACCCATCACGCGCTACACGCAGGAAACCAATCATCTGATCGAGCGCATGAGGGAAGTGATGAAGGAGGCGAATGGCCTGGGATTGGCCGCGCCCCAAATCGGCGTTTCCAGCCGCGTTATCGTGTACGATGCCGGGGAGGGCGTTCGGGTTCTGGTCAACCCCGTGATTTTGAAGAAAACCGGCGAACAGGACGATCCGCCCGAAGGCTGCTTGTCTATTCCCGGCTTGCAGGGTGTGGTGAAGCGGTTTCAGGAAGTGCAGGTGCAGGGCTTCGATGAGCGGGGCCGACCCGTCAAGCGCCGCGCCAAAGAACTGGAAGCCCGCGTGATTCAACACGAAATAGACCACCTGGACGGCGTTCTGTTCATTGACCGCGCTGATCCCGATACGCTTGTCTGGATGCTGGGAGACGAGGACAACGAAGACGGGAATGGAGCGCCGAGGGAATGAGGTTGAGGGATGTCTATGCGTATCATATTCTTCGGGACGGCGGAGTTCGCCGTCCCTTCGCTTGACGCGGTTTTGGAAGCGGGACACGACGTGCTGCGCGTGGTCACGCAGCCGGACAAGCCGCAGGGGCGAGGCCAGCAGCTTGTCGCTTCTCCCATAAAACAGGCGGCGTTGGCACACGGCCTGACGGTTTTACAGCCGCGTCGGGTTCGCGCCGAGGGGTTTCTGGCGAAGATGCGCGATTTGCAGCCCGACGCGCTGGCGCTGGCGGCTTTCGGGCAGATTATTCCCCAGGCTCTGCTGGACCTGCCTCCCTTTGGGCCGATCAATGTGCATGGTTCGCTCCTGCCGAAATATCGGGGCGCGGCTCCCATTCAGCGCGTAATTATGGCGGGAGAAACCGAAACCGGCGTGACGACCATGTGGATGGATGCCACGCTGGACACGGGCGATATGCTGCTGGAAGCCTCTCTTCCCATTGCTCCCGACGATACGGCGGGAACCCTGACGCCCAAAATGGCCCACTTGGGCGCGCGCCTGCTGGTAGAAACCCTGGCAGGCTTGCAGGCCGGCACGATTTCACGCCGCAAGCAGGATGACAGCCTGGCGACGTTCGCGCCCGCTATTGTGCCTGAAGACTGTGTTGTCCGCTGGGAGGAACCGGCGGATGTTCTCTGTAACCGCATACGCGGCGTCAGCCCCAAACCCGGCGCGTCCGCGCAATGCAATGGCAGGCGCGTTAAAATATGGGCGGCGCAGCCTTATGTACGCCCTGATCTTCCTTCCCTGCAAAGGTCAACGGATATGAATACACCCGTTCCCCTTCCCGGCACCATTCTTGCGATTTCCAAATCGCCGCCCGGAGTGCTTGTAGCTGCCGGCGGGGGCACAATCATACTGTTGACCGAAGCGCAGCCGGAAAACGGCAAGCGCATGTCGGCGGCAGATTGGGCGCGCGGGCAGCGACTCGGAGGTGGCGCGCGGTTTGAAGTGAACGCGGTGAAAGGGTAAATTCATGCCGCAAGGCAACTGTCAACGCCTGTTTTCCTTATCCCTTACCCCTTTTTCCTTATTCCTAAATTTTATAGTAGAACTTCGGGTTGTTGTGGAATAACGTGTTTGTAACCGTAAGAAAGCCCCGGAACAGGAAAAACAAACGGGCTTGAACACGGCTGCAAATAAAGTACAAATCTATAACAGGCTCTCTTCAAAATTAAAAGTCAAGAGGGAGAAAAGGAATCACAACAAATGAATAGCCAAGCCTCACATACGTCCGAAGCGGTGCGCCTGACCAAGCGGGAACTGGAAATACTGGCACTGATTGTGGAAGGCCATTCCAGTAAGCGGGTTGCCGATATGCTGTTTGTCAGCAAGCGCACCGTGGATTTCCACCTGGACAATATCTACGAGAAACTGCAAGTCACTAATCGCATGCAGGCCATGCAGCGCGCCAATCGTCTCGGCCTGCTGCAGTTCGCCGCCTAACAGGTTCCGTAAGTAAACTTATAACGTAATCAAGGTTCCAAAATTCAATAACGTGTCATTATCATCATCCCATCAGGCCGTTCGTCGCGCTCAAAAGAAGCGACGAACGGCCTGATCGCATTTGAACCTTAACAAAACCTTAATCAAGATTTAACCTCCTCTTAATGTTGGCATGGCTATAATAAGTCAGTAACAGGCTGGTTCTAAACAGTGTATGGCTCAGTCTGTCATTTGCAAACAAGGCTGTTGCATCCGTTTGAGGAGAAAAACTATTGAAACGTAAAGCGTTTACGCTGATTGAGTTGCTCGTCGTGATCGCCATTATCGCCATTTTGGCCGCGATTTTGTTTCCGGTCTTTGCGCAGGCGCGCGAGAAAGCCCGGCAGACGAGCTGTTTGTCCAACCTGAAACAACTCGGACTGAGTTTGAACATGTACTCTCAGGATTACGACGGCACACTGATGCAGACGTCGTGGGAACTCGGCAGCCTGAAGGCCAAAGTGCATTGGTCTTATCTGGTGCAGCCGTATGTCAGAAAATCAGCAAATTTTTGTGTGCCCGTCTGACCCTACACCGGTAAAGCCGCTGAACCGATTATGCGGTCCGGGCGATACGATTGGGGTGACGCTGTGCGACGCGCAGGCTCCCCTGTTCTCGTACATCAACAGCTACAACGCCATGCCCGCCCATGACTGGATTCCACCGTCAGAAGCCGCCTTTGACAAGCCCGCCAATCTCATCGTGTTGGGTGAGCGCCGCAACAACATGAACGACGCGGCCATGACGCTTATCGGCCAGTGGAAGGGAACCTCGCCGTTCATTGCCACAAGCGGCAATCATGGCACGGGGAACGGCAGTGGACAGGTTTGTCCCGGCGACACTTACCGCTTCGTCACATTCGCGGATGTCACCAAAGGGCTTCTGCCGTCCAACAGCAACGACAACCCGGAAATCGTGCGCGTGAAGTTTGATCGGCATACCGGTGGCTCGAACTACGCTTTCTATGACGGTCACGCGAAGTGGTTCCGCCTGGAGCAAACGTTCGATCCCGGCAACTGGCAGTGGGGCGATAAGTGGTATCCCACCCCGAACCCGGACCCTCGCGCCGGTTCCAAGTGCAACTAACTTTTGCCGCCGTTCCCGCTGCAAAGCAAGCAAGCCGAAGCCCCGCAATCAGATTGCGGGGCTTCGGCTTGTTCATGCCTGTTCATTTAAGAGGCAACCCGGTACAGTTTTACCAGCGCAGGAGTGTCCACAAAAGTACGCATTGTGCTACTCCATGCGCCGTTGGCGTATCACCTCATCGGCAACGCTGCCCTCGAAAGTGTCCGTTGGCAGCATAGGTATCTACACAGTTTCTAGTTGGGGTATTCTCTTTGTCTATGGAGACACCCCCAATTGCTTTAGAAGCGCGTCTACAAACGCGCTACCATACGCTGGTCGAACAACATAGTACCCCACCTTCGGCACTCGCCAGTGGCTTGCGTTCTCTGCCCGACGGCGGCAGCGGCTTTGCGGCCACCCAAGCGGCCTGGCGCTTCTTCGCCAACCCGAAGGTGACGTTGCCTGCCTTGTGCCAGCCGTTGCAGGACTATGCCCGGCAACAGGTACAAGGACAGGCGTATGTCCTCGTGGTGCATGACTGGAGTTGGCTCGACTACAACGGGCATACGCGCAAGAAAGATCGCCTCGCGCACTCGCATAGTCGAGCGTAGCCGGCCTTACTTTGTACCGCGCTTTCTCGGAGATAAGTTTATCACGTTTGACTTTCTTGTTGAACTGACAGGCACAAGCGGTGGAACACCCTTCTTTTTTGTTCAGGTCAAAACTACAAGCACAGGCTATACTACGGATAAACGCGGCAACCGTAAATTGAAAGTCAGAGTAACGCGCGGCGATTTACTGCGCATGAAAAACTACCCGGCTCCCACTTACGTAATCGGAATTGATGAGGCGGCACAAGTGGGGTACATTGTTTCCACGAATGGCGATTGCCCTGCCACTTTGAACGGTTTGCCGATTACACATGAACTGAATTGCGCAAACTTGGCGGCGTTGTGGCAGGAAGTTACAACCTACTGGGCCGTACGCAACATGCTGATGCCTACTTCTCGCTTTGGAGTGTAAACAGATGATGGATGTTATAGATCAAGTCATAGAACAGCGGGCAGAATCGTTTGCTTATCTCTATCTGACGGCGAACAAGCGCCTTGCTGTGTACCGGCAGTATCGGGAACGCAATCCCATGCTTGATTTTCTGGTCAAGATAAAAGATCGAACGTTTGCGGCATCAGGAGAGTTCGGCGTCGAGGTTGAAGGCGTTTTAGCCAATGGACGCGACACCGCGCAAACTGAAGTTGAAATGCCTGACATTCAGCCGAAACGCCTCCATGCCGATAGCGCCATTCCTGTCTGCCTGTTCGTCTTTTTCGTAGATATGGACTGCGGCTACTATCGCTGGCTGCGAGAGCCTGTTTTGGACGGCACATTCCAACTGAAAAACAACGACAGCGCGTTGTTTCGTTCCTTGAACGATACGGCAGTGAATGCTATTGTCGCGCAAGTGCAGCAATGGCACAAGTCCAGCAAGCGGGCAACAGCATAAAACTCTTGTTGTTCTGCATGGAAATCTCTGCATAATACCGGCGTTTGTGTTGACGAAACGCGCTGTTCTTGCTACAATAGGATAGGGCGAACGCTTGTTTGGAAAGGAACCGGAAAGTCCATGAACATCTATATGTCGGCGGAAGATGAGGCGTATGTCAAAGGGAAAGTGGAAAGTGGGGAGTGCCATTCTACGAGTGAAGTGGTGCTGATGGCTCTGGAACTCCTCAAAGAACGAGATGAGGTTCGGCGCTGGAAACTGGAACGCCTGCGCTGCGACATTCAGATTGGTTTGGAGCAGGCGGACAGGGGGGAAGTGACGCCGCTGGATATTGAAAAAATCAAGTCCGAAGGGCGCAAGCGGCTTGCCGCTATGCAGGAGCAACACTAATGGCGCAGGCGCTGAAAACGCCGGAGGCGGAACTGGATTTGATGGAAATCTGGCTGTTCATCGCCAGAGACAGCATTGAGGCGGCTGACCGCGTGGCAGAGAAGATAGACGCAGAGTGTCGTTCGCTGGCGGAAACACCGGGTATTGGCATCAGGCGTGGCGAACTTGCGCCGCGCCTGCAAAGTTTCCCAGTAGACAGCTACGTCATTTTCTACCGCCGTGCCGAAGAGGATATTGAAATTCTGCGCGTACTGCACGGGGCGCGGCGTATAACCAGCAGCATGTTTTAAGCTGCGTCCCGTTTGGATTTGTTATGCAAACAAGGCTTCCATGGCGTCTTCGCGGGCGCTGCGGTACTGCTCGTTGTAGAGTTTCTGGTACACGCCGGGACGCGCTACGAGTTCGTCGTGCGACCCCACATCCACAATCCGCCCCGCTTCCATCACCACAATCCGATCCGCGTTCATAATCGTTGACAGACGGTGCGCGATGACAAAGCATGTTCTGCCCTTCATCAAGCGCTCCAATGCGGCCTGCACGTTCGCTTCCGTTTTGCTGTCGAGGGCGCTTGTCGCGTCGTCCAAGATCAGGATTTTGGGATCGGTCAGCGTGGCGCGGGCGATGCTCATGCGCTGCTTCTGGCCTACCGACAGCTTGATGCCGTCCTCGCCGATTTTGGTATCGTAGTTGTGCGGCAGGTTCATAATGAAGTTGTGCATGTCGGCGTTCTTGGCGGCCTGCAATATCTGCAAGTCCGTCGAACCCGGCTTGCCGTACTTGATGTTTTCTTTGAGCGATACCGAAAACAACAAACTTTCCTGACTGACGATGCCGATCTGCCGCCGTATGGATTCCAAACGCACCTGCCGCAAATCCACGCCGTCCACGAAAATACGCCCCTGATTCACATCGTAGAAGCGGGCAATGAGATTGACAAGGCTTGTTTTGCCTGCCCCCGACGGCCCGACAATAGCGATGATTTCGCCGGGGTTCACCTTCAAGTCAATGTCGTGCAGAATGGGATATTTCGGGTCGTAGCCGAACGACACGTTCTGAAACTCCACCGCGCCCGCCATCTGCTTGATGCTGACCGCGTTGGGCGCGTCCACGATTTCGGGGCGCGTATCCAGCGTCTCGAAAACGCGCTCAATGGCCGCGCCCGTCCACTGCACCTGTACATTAAAGTCTACAATGCGAACGGCGGGGTCGTATAATTGCGCGACAAGGGCGTTGAAGGCGATCAGTTCCCCGATGTGCATATACCGGTGTAAAATCAACGCGCCGCCGTACCATAGCACCAGTCCCGTGCCCGCGCCGCGTATCACCTGCGCCACGCCCTGCAAGCGCCGGTTCATCTTCATCTGCTGCATACCTAATGTAAAGTTGTCCTTTACGGTCAGCATGAACTTTTCGGTTTCGTAATCCTCGCGCACGAACGCTTTTACGACATTGATGCCCGTCAATTTTTCCTGTAACATGCCGAGCAGAGCATCCCACTTTTCGCGCAGTTCCTCGCTGATGGGGCGAATGTGGCGGATAAACAGCTTGTAGTTCAGCACGTAAAACGGAATGGCAATCAGCGACACGAGCGCGAGCCGCCATTGGATGTTGAACAGCATGGCAAGCACGATAACCACGCTCATCGAGTCGGCCATAAATTGCACGAACCCACCGGAAATCATCTGCTGAATAAAATCAATATCGCTCATCAGGCGCGAAATGATTTTGCCGGTCTGCCGCGTGTCGTAATACGCCAGTGACAGCCGATTCAGATGCCGGTACGATTGGAAGCGCAAATCAAAAACGATACGCTGCCCAAGCCAGCCGATGATATAGTTGAGCGCGAACGAAATCAGGCCGCGAACCACATACAGCGCAAAGATACCCAGCGCGATAAGATTGAGCGTATGCAGGCGATGATGCGGCAGCACGTCGTCAAGGGCGTATTGCAGCAGCTTGGGCATGATAACGGGCGTGGTCGCCTGGCACAGCAGCAGGAACACGGCCAGGCCGACGCGCTTGCGATAGGGTCGTAAATAGCCGAGTAATCGGCGGAACTGATGCACAATCTTGCTCCCAAATAGGCGAGAAAGCGAAAAGTATTGTTAATTGAAGCGTTCGGATTGAAGCGACTTTATCAAAGTGCCTTTGCATTAAAGTGAGGCTGCTTCAAAATTCGCTGAGTGAATAAAGCGCCGCTTTGTTTTCCATGCCGGCAGTCTCCGTGCCGGACTTGAACGTTCCCGCAACGGCCAGTGTTTTGCCGTCCGGGGAAAGCGCGATACCATTCACGATTTCAAACGGTGTTTGCAGGGTTTTCAGGTTGCTGCCGCTTTGAACATCGTAGAACTGCACAACGCGCCCCGCGCCGGCCAGAAACGTTTTGCTGTCGGGCGTAAACGTCACGGATCGCACCCATCCTAACTGCAGGCGCAGGCGCGTTGCTTCCTGCCCCAATTGCGCGTTCCACAACAGCGCGTCCGTATCCGCGCTGCCCGTGCCAATGACTTTCCCGTCCGGCGAAAACGCAAGCGAGGTCAGCAAATCGGTATGCCCTTCCAGCGCGTGCAGTTCCTTCCACTGCCGGGCATCCCAAATTTTCAGGGCATGGACTTCGGTTCCCGTTGCCAGGGTTGCGCCATCCGGCGAGAAGGCAACGGGGTTTTCCGCGTCTTTCAACGTTGTCAGCAATTTTCCGGTCTGCGTATCCCAAACCATCACCGTATGATCGGAACTGCCGCCCGCAATCCGCTTGCCATCCGGCGAAAAAGAAACGGAAAGCACGGCGGAACTGTGCCCGGTCAGCGTACGCAGCAGGGTTCCATCCGCAGCGTTCCACAACTTGACCGTCCGGTCCCAACTGGCGCTTGCGAGGGTTTTGCCGTCCGGCGAAAACACGGCCTGCGCGACGACTTCCTCATGCCCATTCAAGGTCTGCGTTTCTTTGTCGGTTGCCACATCCCATAAGCGAACGGTCTTGTCCGCGCCCGCCGTTGCCAGCGTGTTGCCGTCCGGCGAAAACGCCACGCTGTTGATAAAGTCGCTATGCCCCGTAAATACGCGCAAGGGTTTCGGCGGAGGAGCGTTGCGGCTGCATCCTGTCAATAGGAACAGAGCGAACGTGAAGAGTGAGAGTGAAAAGTTCAGAAAGAATTTGCGCGACGGGCTGAACCCCTTTGCTGTAGGGCGTTCCGCCAACTGTCCTTCGGACAGAAACCCTCTTATAAAGAATGTTGTGTCCGAAGGACACTGGGCCGCAGGCCATACAGCGAAGGGGTTCAGCCCGTCGCCACAACGCCACAAACGCGCCAGTAGCGACAAAACAAAGGATGCCGCTCTTTTGCCTACTTGATTTTCAACTTGTCTCGCCACTCTCACTCTCCACTCTCACCAATCACTAACCACCAGCCACTACTCCATGTCCTTCCAGCGCGACGGCGAATTGCTGATTGTACAATCCGGCGTAACTTCCGCCGAGCGCCAGCAGTTCGGAATGGCTGCCGGCTTCCAGAATGTTGCCCTTTTCCATAACCACAATTTTGTCGGCTTTGACAATCGTGGACAGGCGGTGCGCGATGACAAAACTGGTGCGCCCGGCCATCAGGCGATCCAGGGCTTCCTGAATCAAGGCTTCGGTTTCCGAGTCCAGGGCGCTTGTCGCTTCGTCCAGAATCAGGATGCGCGGGTCGGACAGAATGGCGCGGGCAATGGCGACGCGCTGCTTTTCGCCGCCCGACAGCTTGGTTCCATCCTCGCCGATTTTGGTGTCGTAGCCGCGCGGCAGGGCTTCAATGACGTGCGCGATGTTGGCTGACTTTGCGGCTTCTTCCACTTCCTGATCCGTCGCGTCCAGTTTCCCGTAGCGAATGTTTTCCCGAATGGTCGTGTTGAACAGGATGGTTTCCTGTATGACAACGCCTACCTGCCGCCGCAGAGATTTCAGCGCAATGTCGCGCACGTCATGCCCGTCAACGGTAATACGTCCCTCCTGCACATCGTAATGCCGTTGCAGCAGGTTTATCATCGTAGTTTTGCCCGACCCGGACTGCCCCACAAGCGCGATCATCTGCCCCGCCTTCACGTCCAGGCTGACGCCCTTGATAACGGGATGGTCCGGCTCGTAGCCGAACCAAATGTCATCATAACGCACATCGCCGCGCACGTCGGGCAAAACAATCGCGCCCGGTTTGTCTTCCACATTGGGCTTGGTGTCAAGGTTCGTGAAGATGCGCCAAAGCGCCGTGTTCACGCGGGCGATCTGGTCATTGAGAGAAATCAAGCGCTGCGTGGGCTGGTACACATAGCCGCCCATGTAGCCGTAAAAAGCGATCAGCGAACCCGGCGAGATTTCGCCCTGCATCACCAATTTGCCGCCGTACCATAGCAGCAAGGCCGTGCCGCATCCACTGGCGATAAACTCCGACAGGCCGACAAGGGCAGTGGAATACGCGGTCATGCGAACGTTGAGGCCGAGCAGGTTACGAGTCTCGCCCGCGAAATGCCGCACTTCCGCCCGCTCTCGAGCATACGAGCGGACCACCTGCACACCCGCCAGTTTTTCCTGCAAATCGCCGTACAAAACTTCGCGCTGTTCCCGCACTTCATGGCTGGCGAGCTTGATTTTACCGATGAACGCCCTGTAGTTGAGGATGTACAGCGGATACACGGACAAAGCCACAAGCGCCAGTTTCCAGTTCAAATAAATCAAAAAGCCCAATGCGCTGACAAGCATCACGACATCCTGCAAGACCGTGACGAAGCTGCCGCCGATGAGTTGATCGAGCGAGGCCACGTCGTTGGTAATGTTGGACATCAGCTTGCCGGTGGAAGCCTTTTCAAAAAAGCCAAGCGACAAGGATTGGATATGCGAATACAGCTTTTGCCGCATGTCGTACTTGAAGCGCTGCCCCAAATACGTGACCGCGTAGGAAAGCCAGTAGCCGACGAACGAACTGGCCGTAGACAGCGCGACGAACACGATAAACACCCGCGCCAGAGGAACATGCCAGTTTTCCCGCACATGCGCGTCGGAAAGGCTGTCAATGAGATACTTGAGGATGTAGGGCGGGGGCAGGGAAAGCGCGGCAGTCAGCAGGGTAAGGACAACCACAATCGCCATCACGCGCCAGTAAGGACGCAGTTCTTTCAAAAATCGCGCGAAGTTTTGCATAATGCCGGTTCCAGAAAGGCGATACCGTTTCCAAGTTGCGTAAACGCCACATTTACCTGTGCTAAAGCAGTTTGGAAGAAGCGTTCAGGGCAGACGGCCTGCGAACAACAAAGCCTCGGTCAGGCTCCAGGCTGTGAGCATGGCAAAGGCGCGTAGTTTTATCTTCGGCTTTCTATACGTCTATTCTACACTATAAATCACCATTATCGCCACAGTTTGCAGTAATTGCTTGCGCGGGTATATCAATGTAACTACATCAGAGTTGCCGCCCTGCTCGTTTTCACGGACGCCGGATGGCTGCAAAGTTCGTAAACTGACGAATGGCAGCAGGACAGAGGTTCCCGAAATGTTGTCTTGATACTCAGATCAGGCGAACAAACGGAAGCAAGCAAACAGGCATTGGTAGAGTTGCCAATGCCTGTTTGCTTATGTTTATGTGGATGCCGTTAGCGGCGATGTACTTTGCTGCTTTTCTTCGGACGCGCCGCAACGGAGCGGTTGTCGCCCTCCGAACTAAACGTCCGTACCCCACCCATCGGGATACGCTCGAAACATTTTCCACAATAGTAGTTGTCTCGCTTAACGGCGGCAACAGGCACACTGGCCCGATGCTGACACTGCGGACAAACGATAGGCACTTCCCCGGATGCCATTGGCAACCCCTTTCCGGCGACTTGCGCCTTGCAAACTGCTTGGGACAATGATGAGTGATGAATGATGAGTGATGAATAGAATTTCGTTCATCATTCATCACTCATCATTTCCTCTAATACCCAACACCTAACACATACAACATCAGAACAAAATGACACGCGCTTCCTCCCAGGACAAACACATGCCATAAGTCGTGCGCGCCGAACTTGCCGGGCCATAAGCGGGGCCAGTTGGTCGCGTAAAATACGGTTCCCACGGTGTACAATACGCCGCCGCCGATAAGCCAGTACAGCGCGCTTCGCGGCAGGGTCGCCCACAACGAGGGAAGGGCGAGCAATGCAAGCCAGCCCATGCCGAGATACAAAACCACGCGCAGCCACTCCGGCTTGCTGTTGAACAGCAGAACGCAGCCAATCCCGATGGCTGCCAGCAGGTACTCCGCGCCAAGCAGACTCAATCCCCACCCACTGCGCAGAGGAACAAGGCACAGGGGCGCATACGTTCCCGCAATCAGCAGGAAAATAGCGCTGTGATCGAAGCGCATCAGGCGGTTGAGATGCCGTTCCGAAACATGCAGGCTATGGTACAGGCCACTGGCAAGATACAACACAATCAAACTGCCGCCGTAAATGGCGAAGCCCAGCGTGTGCCAGGGCTTGCCCCGCGACAAAACCAGCAGCGCAATCAAACCTAAAACCGAAATCACCGCCCCGGCAAGGTGCGAAAAGCCGCTAAACGGCTCACGCGGCCAGAAGCGTTTGCTTGCCGCCACTTGCACGGACGGTTTCTGATTTTCAACTTCATTTACATTGATTTCGGACATAAGCCTCTATCAGCGCAACACCGCCTGCCGGTCAAACTTTGGTTCTCAGCGGGGAGAGTGATAGGTCGTGGTTCGCTTCTTGGAAAGCCGCTCCCGGTCATTCTGAAATTCTATTTCGCGCTGCGCGGCGGCTTCGGGCTTGTCGAGTTCTTCTTGGGCAAGGCGCTCCGCCTTGCTGCGCTGGAATTCGGCGAGACGCTCCGCTTCCTGCTGTTCTGCCGGCGAACCCGGTACGCACTGGCTGGTAAACGCCAGTTTGCTTGCACGGTCTTGATTGGTAGACATAATTGATTTTGCCTTCTCAGGATCGGCTATGGGCGGCTCTTGCGCTGTCGCCAAACCCTGCGCGGGGTTGATGCCTGTACGCTTTCTCTATCCAAAAACAAAACCCCTGACCTCAAACGCGCAGTCTGCAAAATGCGCGTGAGTGAGAGGGGTTGGCCTCCGGCGTATTTGGAAAAAGCGAGCCTGAATATATCCAAGGATAGGCCAGGCGAGTGGTTTAATTTAGTATACCACACAATTCCTAGCTGCGCCCTCCACATACCTGTATGTCTCAGGGCTGGTAGATCGAAGATTGTAAAGACCTTTCAGGTATCAGACTGTAAGAGAGTTCCTGATAAAGATAATCAAAGCCTCTTGATTTTATGTCCAAAAAGGCATATACTGGAGTATGGATGAAAAAGAGATCGTCTGGATGAGCAGCGAAGTTAAGACGCCGCCGTTTTCAGAAACGGCGCGAGTGGAGGCCGGACACTATCTTCGTCTGTTACAGCAGGGACACTTGCTTTCTATGCCACAGTCGCGTCCAATGCCACCGTTAGGAGCGGGCTGTCACGAGTTGCGCGTGAACGATGCCACGGTAAACATACAATGGCGGATAATGGTCTATATTGATGAGGATGCTCTTGTCGTCCTGAATGTTTTTGAGAAGAAGACGCAAAGAACATCACCGGCGGACTTGGAAACTTGCAGGCAGAGACTAGCCAGATACTTGAGAGATAGCCGTTAAGAAAGGGCATGAAACATGCGCGCAGAAAAAAGAGCGAAACTTGAGGCCGCTGGTTATAGCGTAGGAACCGTTGCTGAATTTCTGCAACTGTCTCCCAGTGAGGCTGAGATGGTAGAAATGCGAGTTGCGCTTGTGAACATGGCAAAAACGCTGCGCGCGGAGGCCAACCTGACTCAGGCAACGCTTGCAGCAAGAATCCACACAAATCAAGCGCGAATCGCTAAAATGGAGGCTGCCGACCCCGGCATATCCACGGACTTCATATTAAAGGCGCTGTTTGCTCTCGGCGCAAGCCGCAAGCAAGTGGCTCAAGCCATAGCAGCATAGCGTCTGAGAGTCACGTTCAAGCACATCAGGCGTTACGGCCAGTACGTTGAATGTAGACACTCTGCAATTCACCTGTATCTTTGTCTATAGTGGCTCCATTTGTCAGTGTAGCATCAGGTGCTAAGGTAGGCTGCACGATTAAGGTTTTACGTTCAACCGTTCAATTTCTGCTTCACTTAAGCGGGCAATTCCAAAACGGTATTTGAGGATGAATTACTAAAGTAAAGCCCTGCTAAGTGGTAATCACTTAGCAGGGCTTTCATACATGAATGCATCAACTAATTTCTATCGTGCCGCCGATGTTGAAGTCTACGTTCATGTTATACGAGCGTAATAGTCCTGTTCCCACAAGAACCGATTTGCCCATACACACGATATTCACGTATTTCTTGCTTCCTTGCCAATGTACATGGCCTTCGTAAATATCAGCAAGTATAAATTCATCATCGGCTTGGCGCATTTTAGCAGTTTCAACATAGGACAACCCGAACAGTTTAACCTCTGCGATAGAAACCACTAAATCGGCGTCACACCCGGTGTCTATCAAAGCGCGTATCGTTCCAGTATGCCCTTCAAGATGATAAAGAACAATGTCAATCTCCAACTCGTATCTACTGTTGACTCTGCCTTTTTCCATGAAATTTTCCGGGTATACAAGATGGAGGCGTGTCACAGACTGAACATAGCCGTATGTCCGATTCTGGCTCCATATAGCCGCGCATGGGGATTCTTGCGCAAAAGTATTTTCGCGGCAACTATCGGGCTATCAGCGACAGCACATTCCATACTGTCTACATCTATGGATACAAATTTATCCCGGCTAGAGGTTTCTAATTCCTGCTTGCATTTTTCATAAATGGCTTCACCCATTTTGACAATTTCATACCGTTCTTCATTTGAAGGGGCAGGTCGAGGGATGGCTGCGTTCGCCACCTGATTATCTTTTGCTACCTCTGAAATGTTGGAGCAGTCTATTATATTCATAATTCTCTCTCCCTCCTTCAAAATTGGCAGGTTTGTTACATACCCATTATACCCGTTGTTTGGGGCAAGTTATTGGGATAGTTATACCACTGCTGTTCAGTCGGGTATGGCGTGTCAGTGCATCTGCTGTTTTTTATCGTCTTCATCGGGCGGAAATAGCATCAGGGCGCATTGCCCGCACACTTTGGGCGGCTTGCGGGGCGCGGTGGGGCGGTGCAGGATGGGAGCGCCGCAGCCCGCGCACGGAACGCGCACGTCGTCTTTGAAGTACGGCTTGCCGTCCGGCAGTTCGGAAATGCGCAGGCAGACCACACAATCCACTTCTTCCGCATCTTCCTGCGAAATGATGTTGATTTTATTGCCGCGAATGTTCATGGTTCCCAACGAGCGCGGCTCTTTTTTCTCTGGTTTATCCGGCATGGCGTGTCCCGTAGTTGATATTGCTCATTATTTGCGCAGGAAAAGCAGGGCGTTGCTCAGGTCGCGGCCCGGATGGGTAATCATTTGCCCCTTGACGTACAGGCCGCTGGACGCGCCGCCATCTAAATTCATGGCCTGAACCGCGCCCAACTGTTTCATAATCTGCGCGAGTTCGGCGCAGGTCGGGCCGGCAACCGTAACGAGCAGGGCGTTGCCGTTGGGCAAAATGCCGATGGCGCTGCGCTGGCCCCGATCCGTCAGCACTTTGGGGTCGGCAAAGCCTTCGCCCGCCGCGTCCACCCGTACTTGCCCGTCCGTCAGCAGGCGCGGCCCGGCTCCCACCCCGTCATGCACCTGCTGCCAGATTTCCGGGTTGCGGTCCGGCTGGAGTTCCGTGTGAAATCCCACCCGCGCGCCCACCGGGAACTTACTCGCTTCGGCTTCTTCCGAACCCCGAAAATTGATGACAAAGCCTACAGTCGGAATAGCCGCATCGCCCCGTACTACGCTGGAAACCACTGTTTTATTGACCACAACGGAAACACCGCCCGATAAGCGGCAGCGCTGCCCCCGCGCCGGCGTGAAAATGGCGATGTTGTTGGGCGCGGTAGGCGTGTGATTGATCCAATAGCCGTACCAGAAATCGGGGGTACGGCTGCGGGGCGTTTCCACCGTGCCGCGAATGGGCATTTGCAATCTTCCCATCACGGCGCGGGTATCGGTGAAGCCGACAACCGTGCCAATCGAGCCTTTGTGGATCACCTGCCCGTTGCGTATCAGCGTCATATTGGGGTCTTTGTCCCCGGTCTTGTTGTAAGCGTCGAAAAACGAGCCGTTGATCGCCGCGACAACATTGCCTTCGCGCCGTATCAGGCTTTCTAATGGTTCCGTCCGTCCGATGCCGTCTTTTGCTACCGCGATATGCGCCAGCAGATGCCCGCCCGCCAAATTCAGCGTAACGATGTTGCAGCGAAACCCGGTTCCGCCCACGCGAACCAGCCGTGTCGTATATTGGGCGTCATTGCCGGGTGGAGCCGAGCGTGAGGGGAGTGTCAGGCTGCTCAGGCTGCACAGCGAAAACAGGGCGACTTTCCACGCGATTTTCCGATTCAAGCAACAAGGGCGCGATGGACGACGCGGGCAGGGCAGGGGACGCAAACGCGCCGGTATAGATTTCTTCAAGAATCGTTTCCTGGCCTTCCTGATATTGCGGCGTTTGATCGTGTTGCTCTTGAATTTGTTGCTTCTGATCTTGGCGCGCTTGAACCCTCTGGCTTTGCAGCAGATTGGGCGCGGCTTGATAGTTCCAGCTATTTTGGGGCGTGAGCTGCAGCAGCGCCAGTTTCGCGCTGACCTCCTCCAAAATCGAGTACAGCCCATAGGCAATCAGCCCCCAACCGGCTATGCCCGCTAAGGAGATCACGACAGACAACAAGGAATACGGCGTGATATGAAGTGCGAGCGGTCCTAAAGTGGAATGAACTCTGGATAAAAAATTGACGGTTAAAACTAACGCAAGGCCACCCGACAATAGCGGCGAGGATTTTGCCACGCGGGAGTAACGCAGGCTGGCAAACAGCGCCATCAGCATCAAAACAGGAGACAGCCATTGCAAGGCAATCAGCAGGAACATAATCCGCTCCTTTTCACAGCGTAAACGCCATTTGCAGCCCCTCAATTGTGCATCGCTTCAGCAACGGAGCCATGCAAATGTGTCAAACCTTGCTCACGAACTGCATCCGGGTAATATTCCATCCTGCTAATCAGACGAAACGCCTATACTGACGGTTTCGCTCCCTATCCATGTGCCCTGATCCGTGACACATCCGAAAAGAGGAGAATTCCCCGAACACCCAACACCAAATACCAAACACCGACTACCGACAGTTTCAGGACAGCAAATTGGTAAGCCACGTCGGGTGCAGGCCCCATCCAAGCAGCCCGGCAAGTCCCATTAAGACGCCGAACACGGTGGGAACGAGCGCAAGGGTATACAGCCAGCGTTTTTGGGTCAGGGACGTGAGCGCGAGCAGGGAAATGGCGATAGCGATTTGCGCATCCGCCAGATCGAACTGGTCGTCATGGATGTTTTTCGCGTCGTACATTTTTTCCGCGTCTTCCGCGGCTTTTTTCTGCTCCTCCTTTTTCTCATGCTGCTCAGACGCAATCTTTGTATACGCGGCAATCTGATTGCTATAGTCTTTTTGCAGGCGGGCAGGCGCGGCGGCGGCCTGAAGTTTTAACTGTACAACGGTGGAGTTGGCGATTTCTTCCCGAATGTTGCGGGCCTGATAGTAGCTCCAGTTGTCAATGCGATCCGCCTGCGCCTGCTGCATGGCTTGAACGATGTTATCGTCCTTGATATGGCAAATACCGAGAAACGTTGCCAGCAATGCAACCGTAATCGCAACAAGGTTGTTGAGGAAACTCTTGCGCCGGTCACTGGCGGAGCGGGCTGCGGCGTCCTGTTCGTCCCTGGCGCCCTTTGCGTCTTCCACGGCTCCCATCGGGTCTAAATCCATTTTGCGCCCCTCCTGTGTTCCCTTTGAACTTTAATTTGCGTGTATTCGCGCGTATTTGCGGCTAAAATCCTAAAGCAGCAATGCGATGGCGGCTAAATCCTGCGCCCGGTCGCCAAGCGCGGCGGGCACAATGCGGCATACGTCCGCGCTGCGCTTCCAGGCGTATTCGCGGATGGCGGCGCGAATGGGTTCCAGAATCAGGTCGCCGGCATGGACGGCGATTGTGCCTAAAATAATACATTCCGGGTTCAGGATTTGAATGATGTTTGCGAGGCCGATACCCATGTACGTGCCCGCTTCTTCCAGCACTTGCCGGGCAAAGGGGTCGCCTTCCTTGGCGGCTTCCACAACGTGCGCGGCAGTGATGTCGCCGGGTTTGCCGCCCGCAAGCGCGAGAACGCGCTTTTGGCGTCCATAGCGCATGCTGTCGCGGGCAAGGCGGGCAATGGCCGGGCCGGAAGCCAGGGCTTCCAAGCAGCCGGACTTGCCGCAGCCGCACTTGGGGCCGTTGAGCAGCACGGTTTGATGCCCCATTTCCCCTGCCAAATCGTTGGTTCCCCGGTACAGTTTGCCGTCCAGAATGATGCCGCCGCCAATGCCCGTACCCATCGTGACGAACACCATATTGCTAGTGCCCTGTCCCGCGCCGAAGCGCCATTCCGCTAGGGCCGTGGCGTTGGCGTCGTTTTCCACAATCGTCGGCAATCCCAGGGCGTTTTCAAAGAACGCTTTCACGGGCACGTTTTGCCAGTCGGGCAGGTTGGGCGGCGAATGGACAACGCCCGTTTTGGTGTCCAGCGGCCCGCCGCACGACACGCCCACGCCCCGAACCGCCAATCCCTGTTCCCGCGCCTGCGCCATCAGGCCGCGCGCATGAACGGCAAGCTGTTCCAGCACGTCCCGCGGCCCGCGTTCTCCCGAACGAGTTGGCTCGCCGATACGCTGTACAATCGCGCCGTCCGCTTTCGCCAGCACAACGCCGCATTTCGTGCCGCCAATATCCACGCCTAAAAGCAAAGTTTCCGCCATGCTATTCGCCTGTTCCTTCTGAAATGTTCCTGTTTCTGCCTGCAATGTTCGCGCATGTGATTATGTTTTCCTGCTTTTGCGCTGACCATTGGCTGAGAATTCGTTTCACGAGGTTTGAAGCGAACCTTTGCAGGCTAAACCGCAACAAAGTAGGCAGGAGAAAACTGAAAGCGAGTGGAGGAGGGAACATGCAGAGAAGAAAGGGAACAACCGACCGGGCGCGAACGGAGTATATGAAAGTTGAAATGCGCCTGGATTGCGGGCGCATATCGCTGATGGCTTTTCATGCGCCAAGCGCATGAAAAGCCGTCGTTTTGCTGCATGTTACCGACTGATGGCGACGCTTGTGGCAAGTAGTGTGCCGTTGAGGACGGCTTGCCCCGTTGCTATGAGATGATCGCCTGCTTGCAGATTGTGAAACAATACGGGCGTCACCCGGTTGATTTGCGCTTGCGAGGCGGGCGTGACGGTAATGGCAGCCCCGTTGTTCAGCGTCACCGTCAGCGGGCTGATAGACGTGACCACGCCGGTTAGCATGATGGGAGGCGCGGCGGGCGTATTGGACGGGGCGGACGCATTACGCGCCCCGCTTGCGTTCGATTTTGCGCTGTTGTTGGTGTTCGCGCCTGTATTTGCGCCCACGCTTGCCACTGTAGCGGGGGCGCGGTTGGCTTGCAGAAAGTCAGGAATTTGGCCTGCGATAATGGCGCTTGCCGTAATCGTCGTGGCTGTCGCGCCGGAAGCCACGCCTTGAATCTGCACTTGCTCACCTTCTTGCAGCGAAGCGGCGGTGATGGGCGTCAGCGCCACCAACTGCGTGGCGTTACCGATTTGCAGCATCTGCCGGTTGCCATCCCGCGCGGATTGAATCAGAATGCGTCCGGTGCTTGCTTCCCCGTCAAGAATGGTTCCGGCTACCATCGGCATTTGCGAGTTGCCGCTGCTGCCGTTGGAGTTGAAGCCTGCCGAATTCATACCTACCGAACTGCCCGTTTGCCCCATTGCCGCCTGCCCGTTGAACATCGGATTGTTCGCAGCCTGCCCGGTTCGCGCCGGGTAGGTGGAGGTCGCCGCGCTCCGTAACGGCATAATCCTGCGGCCTCCCGGCCCCTGTGCCCCTGCGCCCGTACCAACAGCGAAGATAGCGCACAATGGCAAACCTGCCACAACCAGCCTCTTCGCCCCTATCCTGCCTGCGTTCATTTTTGCTTTCATTGCTGTTCCCTCCTGATGAATGCGCTTTCAATTTCAGTATAAGGGCACAACGTAAAAATGCGATAAAAGAACGCAGCGTCGGAGTAGAATTTTTTCGGTTGGAAACAATTACGCCGACATTGCTAAACTCTCGATGCAGGCGGGACCGTCGTTGACGGGCGCGTTCACTCGCTTGGAAACCGCGTATGCTTCCATGTCGGCGGGGGAATACGGCTGGAGCAGGGCAAGCAAGTCCGGCACGGCGTTGTTGGACGGGTTTAGCCAATCCGCTTCCCACTCTGGGCGCAGCATGGCGGGCATCCGGTCGTGAATGTCGGCCATCAATTCATTGGGCGCAACCGTGATAATGGAGCAGGTGCGCAGGGGAACGCCGTCCGGCCCCTTCCACTCCTCCCACAACCCGGCAAACGCGAACAAATCCCCGTCCCGCCGCCGAATGTACATCGGCTGCCGCGTATCGTTCTCTTTCTTCCACTCATAAAACCCGTCACTGGGTATCAGACACCGCCGCCGAACCAATGCGTTCTTGAAGGACGGCTTTTCCGCCAGTGTTTCCGCCCGCGCATTGATCAGTTTGTTACCAATTGCCGGGTCTTTGGCCCAAAACGGTATCAATCCCCACTTGTAAGCGTTCAGGGCGCGAACCTCTTTTTCCGCAACCACCACCGGGATGGATTGTGACGGCGCAATGTTGTACCGCTCCTGCGCGTCGGCAAGAACTTCCTCCACGCCAAAGCGCAGCGCAATTTGCTGCGGCGCATGATGCAACGTATACCGGCCACACATACCGCGAACTCCTTCCTTGCGCGTTCTTCGCTGTCCTCTGATGGGAATAGCCGCGAATGAACGCGAATGGCGATGTAATACTGTCACTCCACAATAAACGGCTGAAGCGGAAAAACTACCATGAACCTGACTATTTCTTATGACTACTTATTGGTAGTTTCAAGGGTTCCTGGTGATTGGTGATCTGCCCCCGCTAAGTTCGGTCAATTTGCAACAATAAAGAGAACAGGCTTTTCGCTTGCTCTGCGCAAATGGATATTGGCAATGTCGCGGAGCGGAAACGCAGAAACAAGACTCGAAAAGCGCAGGAGATAGAGCCGGGAGTAACGAATTGATAGCGAACGTTTTACCCCTGAACACCAGAACACCTGAATACCTGAATACCGAGGCTTCCTTATGAAAATAACCGATGTGCGCGTGATTGTCACCTGTCCCACCCGCAACTATGTCGTCGTCAAAATTATGACGGACGAACCCGGCTTGTATGGCGTCGGCGACGCGACGCTCAACGGGCGCGAATTGGCCGTCGCAGTCGCATTAACCGAGCATATCGCGCCCCTGCTGATTGGCCGCGACCCCGACCAGATCGAGGACATCTGGCAGATGCTGTTTCGGGGAACCTACTGGCGCGGCGGCCCTGTCCTGATGACCGCGCTGGCCGGTATAGACATTGCCCTGTGGGACATCAAAGGCAAACGCGCCGGACTGCCCGTGTATTCCCTGCTCGGCGGCAGAACGCGAATGGGCGCACTCGCCTACACCCACGCGGGCGGGCGCGATTTTCAGGAAGTGGAAGACAACGTTCGGCAGTGCATGGAGCGCGGCTTCAAAGTGGTGCGCGCCCAGGTTGCCATTCCCGGCACAATCGGCACGTATGGCGTCGGCGGTGCCAAAGAAGCCGCGTCCGCCACCTGGAACGCCCCTCCCGCCCTGCCCGAACCCCGCGACCCGGCGGAAACGCAGGGGGAACCGGCTTCTCCGTCACCGGAAGGGGCAAAGGACAAGGAGACAAGGAGACAAGGAGAAGGAGAAGAATCAATCCACAATCCACAATGCACAGGGATCATTAATGACTTCATCCCTCACTCCTCATCCCTCATCCCTTCCTGTTGGTGATGGCGGACCGATGCCGCAAGTCGAAACATGGGAGCCGGGGCCGTATTTGCGAACTATTCCCCGCTTGTTTGCGCATTTACGGGATAAACTGGGCGAGGAGGTGGAACTGTTTCATGATGTGCATGAGCGCCTGACGCCGATACAGGCCGCTCGACTGGCGCGGGAACTGGAACCGTACCACCTGTTCTTTCTGGAAGACTGCCTGCGCCCCGAACATAAAGAGAGTTTCCGCCTTATTCGGCAGCACACGACTACGCCTCTTGCTATGGGCGAATTGTTCCATACCAAATGGGACTGCCTGCCTCTGCTGGCCGAACAACTCATAGATTACATTCGCTGCGACCTGGGACACATCGGCGGCATTACGGAAGCGAAAAAGATCGCGGCTATCGCCGAGTGTTACTACATTCAAACCGCGTGGCATGGACCGGGCGACATCGGACCCGCCATGCACGCCGCCAATGTCCATGTAGACCTTGCCATCCCCAACTTCGGCGTTCAGGAAATGGTGGCGTTTTCCGAAGAGGTTCACGAAGTTCTGCCCGGCGCTCCCATTTTCCAGAACGGCTATCTCAATGTCACGGACGCCCCCGGCCTGGGCGTGGACGTGAACGAGGAAGCGGCAGCCCGCTACCCCTACAAGCGCGCCTACCTGCCCAACACCCGCCGCGCCGACGGTTCGGTAATGGACTGGTAACGGCTTTTTGGAGGTAAACTATCTTCATCTTAATTGGCCGAACGGAAACGAGTTGCCTCCAATTTCTGAATTATCTTTATCTACATTCGCGTTCATTCGCGTTCATTCGCGGCTAGTTCTTCTATTCTCCTGCGCGCTGATTGTGGTCGCGCTGTGGCTGCTGCAATGGACGCCGTACCTCAATGTCGCCAACGATTCGGGCCGCTATATGGTCTTAGGCGAATCATTGGCGCGAACCGGCGATTTGCGGCTGCTCAACGATGTGCGGCAGCCGCTTGATACCCTCTACCCGCCCGGTTTCCCCGCCATCATCGCCTTCTGGATGCGCGTCACCGGGCGTGACGCGATAGGCGTGATCCTGCCCGTCAAATTAACGCTGCTGGCTCTGCTGCTCGCTACCTTGCCGATGCTCTACGCGCTGCTCACCCGCGCCCGCCTTCCCAACCGCTACATTGCCGCCGGACTTTTCATCGCTGCCACCTGCCCTGCCCTGATTTCCTACGCCAACGAAGTGATGTCGGAAATGCCGCTGCTGTTCCTGTGCCTGGCGTCTGTTGTAGCGGTTGAGGAAACAGGGAACAGGGGACAGGGAATAGAAGAGAAGAAAAGAAGAGAAGAGAAGACGGAAGACGAGGAACCCTCAACCCTCAACCCTCAACCCTCAACGAGAAACTCCTGTTCCCTGTTCCCTGTTCCCTGTTCCCTTGCTTGCGCTGCCGCCGCGTTCCTGATGCGAACGTCAGGGATTGCCTTGCTGCTGGCGCAGACGGTCTGGTTTTGGAAGCGGTTTGGGTGGAAGTGGGGTATGGCGGCGCTGCTGGTAATGTTGGTAGTCGTGGGCGGTTGGCTGAAGCGCAACTCGCATATCACCAAAGCGCACCCGGAAATCCGTTATTCCAGTTATGTGGATCAGTTCACGCTGCGCAATCCAATGCAGGCGGACGCGGGGCGCATACCGCTCAATGCGCGCGGCCTGCTGTCGCGTATGAAGTTCGGCCTGCCGACGTACATCGGTTTGATACCCCGCGCGCCCCTGTACATGATGGCTCCACCGCGCACCGGCTGGCTGATGCTGTTTTACGTCGTTGCCGTTCCCCTCACGCTGCTGATGTTTGTTGGCATTGGCGAAGCGTGGAAGCGCGGCCTGAAGTTGTCAGTTGGGTTTGCGTTGCTGTTCTGGTTTGTGGCGGCGATGTGGCCCTGGCAGAACGCCCGTTTTCTGGTTCCGCTCATTCCGTTTATGATTTTGTTTTTGGTGCTCGGCGTGTATGTCGCGTCCGAATGGCTGCGCAAGCGCTCCAATACGCGAGCGGTTCATGCCGCGCAATGTATCGGGGTCGCTGCGCTGCTGGTCTATTTTGCGAATGTGCATCTTCGCGTGATATGGCAGGAACACCGCCCGACACTGCCCGGTTATGCGTTCGGCAGAAACCGGGACGAAGCCGGGTTTTATGCCGCCTGCGCCTGGCTGCGCCAAAACTCCGACCCGCGCGAAATCGTCATGGGCAAGCCGCAATACCTGCTGCACCTGTACGCGGGCAATCTCACGGCGCAGTTGGAGCCGACTACAAGCGCGCGGGCGCAGGAAAAAGCGTATATCGCGCCGCAGCATGTCCGCTATCTGCTGCAGGACTCCTGGCAGTGGGGCGTACCTCCAAGCCGCAAAATCTTCGACAACTATCTGCAAGAGTACGGCGACCGCTGGCAGTCCGTCTGGACCGACCCGAACGGCAGCGGGGTAAGAATATGGCGGCGGAAAGAGGAATGGCAAACCGCGAAACACGCGAACTAAACGAAAAAGAACCAAAAGGGAAAATAAGAGGGGCAGGGAGAGTGAAGCAAGGGGGGAAGCAGAGAATCGCCTATAGAACATCAAGCGAACAGGAACCTTGTGCTATAATGGGACACGCATTTTTCTAGTTTCGTTCTGATTTCTTATGGAAGCGTCTTTGACCTGTTCTTTTTCGCGTTCTTTCGCGCTTTTCGCGGTTCATTTAGTATTATGAAGCACTACGATGTGGTTGTGGTTGGGACGGGGCCGGCGGGTAATGCGGCAGCGTTTGAACTGGCGAGGGCGGGCAAAACCGTCGCGCTGCTGGAAAAGCAGATTTTGCCGCGTCACAAAACCTGTGGCGGCGGAATGCCGATGGTGGTGTCGCAGGTAATCGGTTTGGATACGCTGCGCGACCTGGCTCCCGATGCGTTTGTCGAGGCCGACACGCGCTGGATGCGCCACACCTATAATTTCAGCGACCCGTACCTTGCGCCCATGAACATGGAAAGCGCGTCCATAAACATAGCAACTGGCGGGGAAAATAACGGCGCAGGCGATGGGGCGAAACAGGGGCGGCAGTTGTCGCTGTGGATGGTGCGGCGTTCCGTATTTGACTATGCGCTGGCGCAGCGGGCGGCAAGCGCGGGCGCGGAACTGCGCGACGGGCTGGCCGTCAAAACGCTGGAAATCAGCGCGGGCAAGCCCATTGTTGTGCGGGCGGAAGGCAAAAGCATTGGGGGCGAGGACGCGAGTACGGTTTGGGAAGCAACTGCCGATGTGGTCATTGGCGCGGATGGGGCGAACGGCATTGTCGCCAAAACCGTTGGATTGCGGCGGGAACGCGCCCTTGCCATTGCCCTTGAAGCCGAAGTGCCGCATACGTGGGGCAGCGGACATCCCGATCTGCGCCCGGACGTGTGCCATCTGGAATATGGAGCCGTAAAGCGGGGCTATGCGTGGGTCTTCCCCAAAGGAGACCATCTTAATGTCGGCGCGGGCGTGTTCCGTCCACGCGGCGAACAGAGCCGGGGCGACAGCACGGTGCGCAATGAACTGCGCCGCGCAATCGTAGATTACCTGCGTCTGCTGGACGTGCCAAAAACCGAAGCGGAACTGACGTTCTATGCCCACCCTCTGCCCATTTGGGACGGCATGGAAACCCTGCAAACGCGCGACAACCGCGTTCTTTTGGCGGGAGATGCCGCAGGGCTAATCAACCCCTTTTTCGGCGACGGCATTCTCCACGCGCTGAAAAGCGGGCAAATCGCCGCGCAGTGCATCCTTGCCGGCAATGAAGCGGGCTACACTCGCGCCATTCGAGACGAGTTCAAAACCAATTTCGATGCCGCCTTGAAATTGGCAAAGGTGTTCTACCGGTGGCCCGGCTTCATTTACAAGCATGGCGTGAAGCGTCCGGGCGCAACGCATACGGCAACGCGCCTGCTGGCGGGCGAACTGAACTTTAAGGATGTATCCGGGCGCGTGATGCGGCGTTTGCGCCGCGCCATGCTGACCGACCACTCCCCGGACGCCATTGACCCACAGGAGTTGAACAAAGTAGGCTGAACGAATCAGTAGAAGTCGCTTGAATATGAATTGCTTGAAAAGGAGAGGAACCCATGAACTCGGACAACAAGCAGGAGAGTGAAGAACTCAACGGCGTTGACCGCCGCCGCTTTCTGACACTGGGCGCAGCCGGCTTGACCGCGCTCGGAACCGCCGCCGCCTTG
Source organism: uncultured Chthonomonadaceae bacterium (assembly GCA_963835065.1). Lineage (GTDB taxonomy): Bacteria > Armatimonadota > Chthonomonadetes > Chthonomonadales > Chthonomonadaceae > CAWFQB01. The sequence goes on from CAWIEK010000021.1 coordinate 27,164, forward strand.
TACCCGGCAGACGCGCAGGACGCGCCCGCCAAAGGCAGTACCCCGGCCATGATTACCGCCAAACCCCTGCCCCAAAAGGTGTACAACACGGAAAAAGCCGGCATCAGCCGCAAAACCCACGATGAGCATTACAAACTCTACATGGGCTACGTCAACAAAGTCAATGAAATCCGAACCAAACTGGCCGGGCTGGGCGTTCCCGATCCGACCAAAGCCAATGCCACCTACAGCGACATCCGCGAACTGAAAGTGGAGTACTCGTTCGCGCTTGGCGGCGTCAAGAATCACGAACTCTATTTCGGGCATCTTGGCGGCGACGGCGGTGAGCCGACGGGCATGATCGGCGACCTCATCAAGAGCGCGTTCGGCAGCTACACCAACTGGAAAGCCGACCTGAAAGCAACGGGAATTGCCGCGCGTGGTTGGGTGTGGCTGGCGCACGACCATACGGACGGCAGCCTGTTCAACTACATCGGCGACGCGCAAAACGCTTTTCCCGTCTGGCACGCCACGCCTCTCCTCGGCCTCGACGTGTACGAACATGCCTACTGGCTGGACTTCCAAACCGCCCGCGCCAAATACATTGATGCCTTCTTCCAGGTGATAGATTGGGACGCGGTCAACGCCAACCTCAAAGTCGCCGCCGCCGTCGCCGATGCCGCCAAAGGCGCAAGAGGGTAATACGAATGAACCACCCGCTGCGCTAGAGGCACAGAGACACAGAGAGGGAACACAGAGAAAAAAGAAAAAAAGAAGGGGTAAGAACCGCGAAACACTCGAAATAAACGAAAAAAGACCAAAAGAACATGGGCAAATCCGAAGACGCCGCGCATGTTTAGAACAAGCAGGCTTCTCTTCTCTAGTTTGTAATCCTGTTTAATCCTTCTAATCCCATTAATCCTGTCTATTTCTTTTGTTCTTTTTCGTCCTGGTTCGTATATTTCGCGGTTCTTATCTCTCCTTCTCGCATTGGTTTTTCCTCTGTGTCTCTGTGCCTCTAGCGCAGCGGGTGGTTTACTTCTGCATTGGAGCGCGGCAATGGACGGTTTCGCGGTGCGGGCAATTCGGGCGGAGGAGCGGGAGGAGTGCCTGCGCCTATGGGAGACGGTGTGGCCGGGCGCAAACAGCCCGGCCTATTTCCGCCGCTACTTTTATGGCGACCGGGAATGGCTGCCGTATTATACGCAGGTGGGCGTTCTGGACGGCAAAATCGTCAGCGCGGTGCAGATTTGCAAGCGAACGGTAGCCTGTGGCGACGCCAAATTGACGATGGGCGGCATTGCCAATGTGGCGACCCTGCCGGAATATCGGGGCCGGGGCTATAATACGCAATGCCTGCAAAGCGCGATTGGCATCATGGAATCCGACGCGATGGATTTCTCATTGCTGTTTACGGGTATCCACGATTATTATGCGCGGCAGGGCTTTGAAACCATTTCGCAGGCGCGGCTTTCCGGCGTAATCCGCGCCGGGTTTGCGCCCCGTGAAACAAAGTACGCGGTTCGTAAGGCGATTGGCGATGATTTGCCTGCTATCCAACAGTGCTACGACGATTACAACCAACAGCGTCCGATTGCCGTGCAGCGCTACCCGGCGTACTGGCGCGACTGGATGAACATAAATCCGCAGCACATTCCCGAAACTTTGTTGGTAGCAGTGGAACAGACGGGCGGGGTTGTTGGTTACGTGAATACGGGCGTGTTCAAAAGCGCGGTTCCCTACAGCGCGGAGGAAGTCGGCGCAAGCATTATCGAATTTGGAACGCGGGGCGGATTGGATGTGGGGGAACAAGACGAAGCAGCCTGCGCCTTGCTGGGAACGGTAGCGCGGGAAACGCTTGCCGGTGGCGGCACACAATTACGCCTGCAAATCGCGCTGACGGCTTCCGTCCGGCAGGCATTTGAAAACATCGTCAGCGCAGCCGAACAGGCGACACGAACAAGCGGGATGGCGCGTTTATTGCACCGGGACAACCTGTTGCGCAGCCTGACAATGGGGCTGAATGACCGCTGGATTAACGCGGGACAGCCGCCCGGAACCGTAACCTTCGCCACACCCTACGGCGCGGTTCGGCTGGATGCGACGAGCGCGTTCCTGCGCGTATCGGCAGTGGAAACAACAAACGTCGGGGAAGAAGCATTACCACAATCGGCTTTGTTCGGCCTGCTGTTTGGAATACAGACACCAGAGCAGGTGACGGCACAAAGGGAAACACGCGCCTTGCTATCCGTGCTGTTTCCGCCGCAAGATTTTGTTTACTATGGAGCCGATGGATTCTGACTGCTGTTGAGAAGGGAATGATGCAGGACAATGGCGTTGATGCTGGATGAAATTTATGAGCAGCCGCAGGCGATTGCATCGGCGGTAGAACAGGAATACGCTAACGTCGCGCGGCTGGTGTCGGAACTGCGCGAACGCGACATCCGGCACGTCATTATTGCGGCGCGGGGCACGTCGGACAATGCGGCCACGTATGCCAAATACCTGCTTGAAATCGTGTGCGGCGTACCGGTTTCCCTTGCGGCTCCTTCGGTGTACACGCTGTATGACGCTCATGTACAGTTGGGCGGCTGTCTGATGATCGGCATTTCGCAGTCCGGGCAGGCGACGGATGTGGTGCAGACGCTTTCTACGGCAAGGGCAACCGGCGCATTGACGGCCTGCATTACCAATGTGGCGAATTCGCCCATTACTTACGTCAGCGACCACGTTCTGCTATGCCATGCCGGGGAAGAAAAAGCGATTGCGGCGACCAAAACGTATACCACCGCGCTGGCGCTGATTGCGCTGCTGGCGGGGCAGTGGGGCAACAAAAGCAGCCTTCTCAATGGGCTGAAGCAAATCCCGGAACAGATGCGAGCCGTGCTGGAATTGGACGAGGTGATCGCGCAGGCGGTGGAGCGGTATCGCTACATTACGGAGTGCGCGGTTCTGGCGCGCGGCTTGAATCAGGCGACCGCTCTGGAAGCCGCGCTGAAAATGTCGGAAACAAGTTATTTGGGCGCGAACTCTTACAGCGGCGCGGACTTTCTGCACGGCCCGATTGCCATTGTAGGCGAAGGTTTTCCCTGCTTTTTGTACGTACCCGATGGACGCGCGTATCCGATGATGCTGGAACTCGCGCTGAAACTGCGGGAGCGCGCGGCGGAAATGGTTGTGATTGCCCGTTCCCACGAAGCGCTGGAACTGGCGCAGCGCCCCTTACCCATGCCTGTTGACTGCGACGAACTGCTCAGTCCCCTGCTGTACATCGTGCCGGGGCAGCTTTGGGCGTTCCATCTCGCCCATGCGCGGGGCCAAAACCCGGACAAGCCGCGCGGATTATCGAAAGTAACGCTGACAAGATAGGAGGCAGGCATTAGGCATTAGGCATTAGGCATTAGGAAAATTACATGTGTGGCGCTGTCTAGAACAGCCTATCCTATCATGTATGCGCCTAATGCCTAATGCCTAATGCCTAATGCCTACTTGGATTTTCGCCATGAAGCGACGTGTCGCAGGAAATGTGGAAGCAATAACGGCGGAACGGCAGGGGGTGCAGGAGATACTCGTGCGCGTTGCCGTTGACGATGCAGGCGCGAGAACAGGGTATGCGGAAGGCGCGCAGCTTGCCTCGCGCGCTGACCGGCGTTCCGCCATAAATCTGGTGGAATTAACCGGGCGCGTGTCAGTCGGTGACCGGGTGACGCTGAACACGGTTGCCGTAGAACTGCAATTGGGAACGGGCGGACAGGATTTTGTCATCGCGGTAGAGCGCGGGCAGGAACCCGACGCGCCCGCGCCCGGCCATATCCTGAAACTGCGCTATACTCCCCTGCAAATGCCCGTCCTTGCTACGGAAGCCCCCGAAAGCCCGCATCACAACGACCTGCAAAGTTTTCAGTCGCTCAATGAAATGCCGGTTGTTTGCGCCCAACTCCACAGCCAGCTTCCCGCCATTTGCGCGGGCGCGCGGTGGGCGCTGACGCAGCACGGCGGGCACACTCCCCCCCGCATCGCGTATATTATGACGGACGGCGCAGCCTTGCCGCTTGCCTTGAGCCGCCTCGCGCCGCAGCTGAAGGAGCAAGGCTGGCTGACGGCAACGATCACGGCGGGGCAGGCATTCGGCGGCGATTACGAGTGCATCAACCTGTATTCCGCGCTGGCGACGGCGCAGGTGGTTGTGGGCGCGGATATGGTTGTGGTGTGTCAGGGGCCGGGCAATGTGGGAACCGGAACGCCGCTCGGATTTTCCGGCATTGAGCAGGGGCAGGCGATCAATGCCGTCGCGTCATTAGGCGGCACGGCGATTGCCGCCGCCCGTATCAGTTTTGCCGATGGGCGCAAGCGGCATCAGGGCCTCAGCCACCACACGCTGACCGTGCTGCAAACCGTCGCGCTTGCGCAGGCCATGCTGCCCTTGCCGATACTGGAAGGCGAACAGATGCAGGACTTGCTGGAAACGCTGGAAGCCGCCGGGCTGGAAGAATCGCATCAGCCGGTTTTCATTATGGCGGATGGCGGGTTGGATTTGCTGCAAACCGCCTTTCCAAATGTAACCACGATGGGGCGCGGCCTCGACGCCGAACGTCCTTTTTTCCTGTCCGCCTGCGCGGCAGGCATTCTGGCGGGGCAGTTTATCGAAGCAAAACGCGCAAGCATGTTGACAGGGGTATAATGGAGCATCATGCCTGCCGAAGACAAAGTTCATGGCCCTATCCGCAGCGCCCTGCTCAAATCCGGTTGGCGCATCACATCGAAACCTTTCGTGATGGAACTGGAAGGCGACTTCCTTTCGCCTGCTGATGCGTTTGGGCGATCTGGCCTTGATTGTGGTAGACATGGAAACAGAGGAGATTACGTCATGGATCGAATAAGCAAATACCGGGCCACCATCGTAAACGCAATAATGGCTTCCAACCCTTACCGCTATCCCTCGCCCAATCCGAATGTCGAAACGCTGTTCTATCAGGACGACAAACACGACCGCTTTTTGCTGTATGTGACGGGCTGGAACGGCCAGAAAGCCATCAGCAATGTGCTTCTGGCAGTGCGGATCAAAGCAGGCAAAATCTGGATTGATGAGGATGCGACGGAGGAGGGTCTTGCGAACGCGCTGCTTGCGGCGGGCGTCCCGGAGGAAGCCATCGTGCTGGCGTTTCAGCATCCTTCCCTGCGGATGACTGGTGTGGATGCAGCCGCGTAGAGGGAATGTCATGCACCCCAAGCGTAAACGCCGGGGCTTGTCCTTCCATCTTTCCTACACAGCTGCAGGACT
>CAWIEK010000022.1:0-104911 GCA_963835065.1 uncultured Chthonomonadaceae bacterium
CGCGACATCGCCGTCCATCCATTTGCCTTCGTAGACTTGCGGCCAGGTGATATGGCTGGCGGCTATGTATTTGTCGAAGGTCATGCCCTTTGCGGCGGTCAGGGTTTCGCCGGGGGGGTCTACGCTGACGCCCAGAATATCGAGTCCCTGATCGTGGAATTGCCTGTACGCGCTGCGAACATGGGTGAGTTCGGCCTGGCAGTCGGGGCAGTACGACGCCCAGAAGTACAGCAGGACGAGTTTACCCTTGTAATCTTGGGGAAAGCGAACGGTTTTGCCGTCCAGCCGTTTTTGGGTAAAGGCAGGTGCGGATTTACCCACGCGCAGGTCGGGCGGCGGCAGAATTTCCGGGACGCTTTGCTTGGATTTCACCACGCTGAATGTCGCGCCATCGGGCGGCATGTTGGCGAGTTCATAGGTGACTCCCTTAATGGTGAACGGGTGAGCGGAATCGTACATTTCGCCCCGCGCATCGAACTGCCCGTTGCCGTTGACATCTATGTACAAATGGACGCCGGAATTGGGCTGATTGCGCCTGCCGCGAAAATCGCCCTGTACCAATGTATCCACAAGCAGGGCATGATAGGTGTTCGCGCCGAGCGTGAGATCGAATTCGCGGGCGTAATCGGGCAGGAACAGCAGGGTATTGCGCAGCAGGTCGCGGCTCGGGTCGTTGGGATCGTAGCGCAGCAGGTTCAGGCGCACGGGCAGGGGCGCACCGCCGTAGCGCACCTGCACCACGACGCTACCCTGATATAAGGTAAGGGTCTGGCCGTTAAAGGTGAGTACGCGCTTTTCTTCCACACAATGGGCGGGTCGTCGGTCAGGTCGCCGTTGCCGTTGCTGTCAATCCAGATGCGGGGTTCGCCGGCTGCCGCGCTGTCCATCACAGTTCCAAACCCCGTTGGCGCGTCCACGTTTCCCATCGTCAGGACGCCATATAGCGGTGTTTCGATACCGTCCGGCACTTTGGTAATGCTGGCCGGCTTTTGCGCCTCCATATCCAACGGACGAGGCCGCGCGCCGTTTATCTTACTCCCTGCGCCCGCTTCCATCCATCTGGCGTGTACGGTCTGTGCCTGTATTGCTACCGGCAGCAGTAAACCGAGCAGTATTGCCAGTACATATAGACGTAAACTTGTCTGTACGAACCGGCATATACCCTTTAAATCTTTTTGCTGGTCAGCCAGGACTACGACCAATTGTCCTGTGGACAAGCGAACTCTCAGCGTGTTTACGCCATTGTATCCAGGAGACCAGAATTGAATGTTACACTTTCTCATGATAAGATTCTACCCTCAATAATGGCTTTAATGTCTGCATGAACGCCCTGCTGCTTGATAATTCGCGCCAGAAGCCGAAACAAATGATCTTTGACAAAGCCAATTTGTACGACGCGCATAGATACGATCAGGCCGCGCAGAAACTCGATGATTAGGCCCTGCTTGTTGAGCAGGGTCGAATAGCCGCGAAGGCGCAGACAGAAAAAGAAGGGCAGTATGTAGAGATCGTCGAAATCTTGGCAATACAGCGCTTCCAGCCCGATGTCTCGTTGTGTCAAGTTGTAGGAGAGAGGCGTCATGGCCTCAAAAGCGTCAGGGCGAACGGGAGGGGTGGGACATGGGCCTGTACCTCCTTTCCTGAGTAGTGATAGTTGATAGTTGATAGGAACTACCAACGTTTAACCTTTGCGTCTGTATAGTAGACGTGTGTATGTGTTAGACGTGGTGTGAGCTGCAAAAGGTTTCCTTTTTCTGCTGTTTGTTGGGTTTTTTTTCTGCTTTTTTGTGAGTTTGGTTCAATGCGGGGTGGCCGGGGGTTGAAAACTCCGGCTGGGGTTCCGGGTACTGAAAGTACCCGGCAGGAAAATACAAGCGTCTTTCAGACGCGGGAATCTTGATGTAGAGAATCGCGTTTGTAGGACGCGGATATTACGTCTATTGGGGCAGTACATTGCGGCGTATCCAATATCTGTGCAGTAACCGGTGTATACCATCTAAATTTCTTTGCCGGTTAGTTAGGCCTTCGGCCAATTGTCCTATGGACAAAAGAACTACTCGTATATCTGTGCCGCAGTGTACCAGGGGCTTATCTTTTTGCGGAACCTTGTCTGCTGTTGCGGTTAGTCTATCGGCGTATCCGGCGCACCGAAGGGGATACGTTGCGGCACATTGGCAAGCCCTTGTAAGCCCGCAACCTGTACACTGTTGGGCCTGCGCTTGTTCAAGGCATCTATAATCTGCGTCAGGCGTTTCTCCTGCTCGTCATCGGTGAACAGCGAGAGGTTCCTATCCTCACACTTGATGAGGCCGCTGAACACGATGCCCACTTGCGCGGGTTCTGCCGCAGGGGAAAGGTCAGGAATCGCCTCCAGTAAGGGCCTGACGACACGCAGCCACGTTGGTTCATCGTTGGCATGAAGATGCTTGCGGCTACCCCGTGTCCAGACGCCTTGCTGTGACCAGCCGAAGCGCTCTCCCCCGCCTTCCTGAGTGCGATGGTACTTGACCGTGATCTGTACGGCGCTGGCGACCTGATTGTACGCGCGGAGCCGTTTCAATGCCTTGTCACAGAGTTCCAGCAGGATACGCTCTGCTCCTTCCCGGCTCCGATATTCGGGCGCAAGAACGTTGGAGTGCCCGACGCTCTTGCGCGTGTCACTGCTCAACATCGGGCGATAGTCGGCTTCCTGACTGCCGCGCAGCATGAAGTACCAGCGTTCGCCTAACACGCTGCGCCATACCCGGCGCAAGTCGGCAGGTTCGGCTTCCCACAAGCTGCTCCACACTCACAATGCCGTACTCGTGCAGACGCCGCTTCATAGCGGAGCCGATGCCCGGCAGGTCGGTGAGTTTCAAGGCAAAGAGGGCGTCGGGGAGATGCTCTCGTGTCCAGATGGTCAGGCCGTCGGGCTTCTGGCAGTCCGAGGCGACTTTCGCCAGAAACACATTGGGCGCAATGCCGACCGAGCAGCTGACATACGGCCCCAACTCACACGCGATCTGCTCCTTGATGCGTTCGGCAAGGCGTTGTTCTTGCAGGAGCGTTTTGTAGAGCAGGGCCGGAACGCGGCAGGCCATTTCGTCAACACAGAGAACACGGATAGTGGCGAAGTGTGCGTTGAGAATGTCCACAAGGCGCTGATGATAGGCAAGGTAGAGTTCAGGCCGCGCTTCCACAATTTGCAGGTTCGGGGCGGGGCGCGGGCAAGGGCTATGCTTGTTCCCGTCTTGATACCCAACCGCTTCGCTTCATAACTGGCGGCAATGGCGCAGGTATGTTCCGTCACAGATGGGAACAACGATAACAGGCTTGTCGCGGTACTTTGCGCACTCCTGCTGTTCCACAGAAGCATAGAAGGCGTTCATATCCACAAAGAACCAGCGTGGCGTTCCGGCAGGCGCAACAAACGGAAATAGGCTTTCCATTGCAGCCTCTCCTGTACATAATAGTGTACAGAAGTATGTAGAATAATGAACACTTTAGCAAGGATACGTATGGAGAAGCCAACAGTTTCTTCAAAATTCTTTCATTTGCCTGTTCGCAATGGCATCGTGCTGGATGTCGGAGTGGTCTTCCCGGCTTTTGGTTCTCAAACTCGCAACAACAGCCTTCTACCGCTCTGCGGGAAGGCCGTTGTGCGTTGCTTGCACTTTGCCAGGGATTGAAAATCCCTTTCTGGACAAAACAAGCGTCTTCCAGCGCGCCTTGCCCCAAGATGTACGCTTCGTAGCAGGCAACAGCCGTGTCTACAAGGGCTGTGCGTCTACAATTCCCATACGTCTTTGGAGGACACCTCTGAAAAGCACTTCTGTAATTTCAATAGTTGCTCTGAAACGATCTCCATGCCGGATACCCTGACTCTCAATAAGATCAAGCCGCCCTCCTTCAACAGGAGTGATAGCAGGTTGCCGCAAACCTGTGTTGGGGTCGGCTCGACGTTCCCATCTTGTTGTACAGCCAAGGCGAGTCTTTTCCGTATCAAACGTGGCGAAGGCGTCTGGTGGGACGATTGCTGAAGCAGTTGCGTTACCTGCGGGACGCTTGTATACAAGTTCAGTCTGAATCATTGCTATGTAAGTCATAACAGCCTCCGTTTGTATTTCTCTCGTAATAGGAGTGTTTGCTAACTTCTGGTTCCTTCTTACTCGCTTCCTACCGTCTCTCACCCGCCTGACGGAATCAACCCCTATTCTGGCAAGGGCATTGGAGTGAGTTATTACAAGGGAAAGGCTTCTTTATAGTCTCCAATGTATTGCTGAAGAAGGGCATTTACGTAGTTGAACAAGTCTGTCTCATCAACTAATTTGGGCAGTTCCTTGTTCCCATGAAACAGATTGTTTCGAATCCTATGAGCGATCAACAATAGTGCATAAACTGCTGCTTCATCGGAAAGTGGGGTACTTGTATTGTTAGGGAGCAGCATTTTTAAGAACGTCTGGTTTGTCACTGTTGGATAATTCTAATCTGTCGAATTTGTTGTTGGTATTACCGGTGAGAACATCAACATAGCGATCTCGAAAGAAGTTTATAAATGGCTCTAATTTGCTTGGGAAATTTTGCCAGCGCTAACTAGATCGATTACACTTGTTTTCATGCGAGGTTGTAGTGGGTTCGATTTCATAGGAGATAGCCAGGGACAAGCCTTAGATTCAAACAAGTTAAGCAACGTGAAGCTAAGAATCGGATTAAGATTGTCATTGTTGAACCGAGTCGGCTCGCCGAAATAACGGTTCATCCACTTAATTAGTTCATCAATATCTTTGTTCATGTTCCTCTACTTCCTTCTTCCGGTTCGTACACTCCCTTTTCGGCCTGCCCTTCGGCTTCTCGCCACTGACGCGGGTACGTCACTTCTACGCTTCTCTCCTGCACCTGTTGGCGTGACCGAAATCCTAGCCCTTCTTGAGGAGACGCTTCACTCTCCTGTATGCTTCGGCAAGGCGCAGTTCAATGCCTCCTTTTGCTGGGTATAGTTCGTGATCGCTGCTAGACCTCCGAGAATTTCCTCTTTATCTTCCGATGTTTTCGGCTTTTCTTCATGTGAAACGGCGGAGGCTGCGTTACTCAACAGAAATTTTAAGTTCTCTATGCTTGTCTGCTGCATGAAGATTGTCGCGTCTTTAGCCTGCAATGTTGCCTGAAACAACATCAGTTGACTTTGTAGGTGAGATATGTTTGCTTTCAGAAGCATCAAACCTGCATCTGATTCCGTTGTGATCAAACTGGTTTCGGAAGACGCCGACATGTGCAAATAGATGTTCAGAGCCTCTGCAATGGCTTCGAGGGCTTGCCATTCATCGGTCGGCGTCACAATGTAAACAGTACTTCCCCGGCAGAATGTTTCAGGTCTGCTTCGACTTCAACGCCGAAGTTGTGCAAGAACTGAACAAAGTACATGAGGTACTGTTCACAGGGAACACGGAACGCCTCGGGAACATCCAGATTGAAGGTGACTGATCTATGTTCCTCCTGTACAATCTGAGGAAAACGTTCTGCGTACATGGAACGCAGACTCTCGATTTCTTGGCGACCATAACCCACTCCCATTAAAAATATCTCTGGAAGATGATTTACACAGGCGCGTATGGTGCGGGTGTCCAAATTAGAAGTGCCCTGATGGTCAATCGCATCCAACCCCTTCGCCTGATGTAGGGTGGGACAATCAGTAAAATTTGTCTCATATAGAAGCGCATTGGTAAGGTCTGCGTTGCTCAAATCGGTAGGATTGAAGTTTGTGTAACTCAGATTGGTTCCGTGTAGAATTGCATCTCTCAAAAGTGCCTCGCTTAAATTTGCATGAGATATCTGCACCGGTCAAGTTTACTTCGTTCAGGGTTGCTTCGCCCAAATTTGTTGACAGTAGTTTTGCATTGGTTAAGTCTGCGCCGCTCAAATCGGCAGTTACCAAGTTCGCCAGAGTTAAGTCTGTGCTGGATAAATTTGCGCCTTTCAGAGATGCACTAATCAGCGTCGCTTCACGGAGAATTGCACCAGTCAAGTCAGCATTGCTTAAATCTGAACCAAACAGATTGCGCCAGTCAAATCTAAATTCTTCAGATCGGCATTTCTTAAGTCCAATGGTTGAGGGTTGATCTTACAAGCGTACCTGTCTCTATGGTATGTATTATCTTTCCCGTTTCTTTATGCTTAATCTCGCTTATATCAGCCTGCTCAACAATTCCTGCAATGGGGTTAAAGGTACTTATTTTATCTTGGAATCTTTTATAAGCATCTTGAAGCAGAGCAATGAATTCAATACTTCTAATAGGTTTTAAAAGATACCCTAATGCCCCAGCATTTATTGCGCGGTCTACATACGTATCATCCGAATATGCTGTCAACATTATTACGCACACAGGGTACTCGTTCGTGATACGCCGGGTAAGTTCAATACCGTCAATGCCGCCCGGCAAATTAATGTCCATTGTAACTATCTCTGGACGGAAGCGCATTATGTATTCAAGACCTAACTCGCCAGTTCCCGCTTCGGCAGCAACAAGCATGTTTTGCTCTAATAAGACTTTACGAATTTGAAGTGCCGTTATACCTTCATCTTCAACGATAACAACCGTCTTACCAGCCAATATATTAAGTTCGTCCATGTTCCTCTTGACCATTTTCTATTTTGCACTCCTCTTCGGCCTGCCATGCGGCTTCTCGCCACTGACGCGGGTATGTGGTTTGTACGCCTCTGCATCCGCATGGCTAATGGCCTGACATGTGATTACCTCTTTGTCTCAAAGGGCTGGGATTTCGCGCAGCAGATTGATTGATAAATCCTCTGCTGAAACCCAATTTTTCTTCCAATCCAGTTTGGTAATGTCCGTTGGCGGGAACTGATAATCCGCAATTTCACGAAGAAATTTCAAGTTGGCGTACTCTAAACCTAATAGCGGGTCTTTGCTGTGTATACGGTCTTCAACGATTTTGTGAACACCACTGGTCGCCGTGATGCCAAATTTATCTCGACCTGTGAGGAAGGCAGCATAGTACGCGCGACCAACCGCCGCCCTGAACATAATCTCTGTTTGACCCGGAGATTTAGGAGGCACCGCTTGCGCTGATATTTCTTGCGCGAACTCTAATAAAGGTACTTATAACCCTGACACACAGGGATTTTTGAAAGAGAGGAACAACATGGAAGAAGAAAAAAGAGGGCTGACAGAGGCAGATTTATTGCTGCACTTTGTACATTACAACAACCTAATAGATTTGCAAAACTCCCTGAATCGGATTTGTCAAAGTGGTAGCACTTTTGATTTACTAGATAACGAAACATCTTCCTTTTACAAATTACATGATAAAGTACGTAATTTAGTATGCGAACATGCAAGTGCTATTCACGGAGCCGCTATGCGAACTTCAAACGAGCCTTAATTTCACGGATAATTTTCCTGCCAGCGTCTTCCAGTTCATCGTTGCGCTTTTTATCATCCTTAGCCTTGTCTATGTTTGCTTGGTATGCAGCATTAGTAGCAACTACATCTTCGTAAAGATAGATAGATTCAACTTCAAGTTCGTTGATTTTACAGCGCAGCATGATTGCGTTATCTTGAAATTCAAAATGCTTTCTGTCTTCTGTCTTTGTCATATTACGTTTGGCTTGAAAAGTAGCCTGCCATACTCTATCGGGAGTATTATTTAGAGGAAATATAACATCCCAATACTCCGACATATCTTTGGTAGGATGTGATTTGTTTTCGTCTGGTATTGAAATTTCAATGGTAGGCATGTGCAATTCTTCTTTCTAAACTAGATATTGGAGTTTACCCTATTTTCACGGATTCTGTGTCTACATCCTGCAAGAGTTCGGACAGAGTAATTCCGAGTGTACTAGAGATTTTATGCAGGTTCTTGACGCTGATGTTCCTTGCTCCGCGCTCTACATCGCTAATATAAGTACGGTCAAGGTTTGCCTCTAGTGCAAATTCCTCCTGCGACATTCCTTTTGACTTGCGTAATTTCCTGACTCGTAATCCAATTGCAATGAGTAGCGCGTCCATGCCCTAATCATAGAATTTTGTCGGAAATAGGTCTACGGATTCCGCGTGACATTTTTGTTGGAAATAAGTCACATTTTTCTCAAAACCTATTGACTTAGAATTCAGGGTATGTTAATATGACGTTGGAAGTTACCAACAGGTGATTTTACTCTGTGTAGGAGGTCGAGTTCGTGGAAGACATAACCACTTTAGAGTTATGGAAGGAACTGGACACCGATTAGTCAAACCACTAAAGCAATTCCGTATACCGCTTGTGGTAGTGGCTATTTGCTTTTGGGGATTTCGCCATTTTAGTACAGACCCGATTGTGGGTCAATATGCTTATGGTGATGGAACGCTACTTATAAGTACATTTCTCTCAAAGCCGATGGAACAGGCGAAGTTCGTTCAACCCGTGCAGACAACTTTGACGCGCTATTGACATATCTGTACTGGAAACGCAAAAGTTCGGATGTTGTAGGGGTACAGACCTCTATGGACAAACTTACTAACGTGGAGGATCGGTACATAGATTGCAAATACTCGTATAGTCAGCCAGATATGGACTTAACGCCAGTCGGCAATCTAACTAATGTTCGGTACGTCCGTCTGAAAGACGAATAGATTAGATAGGTGTATTCAAGCAGAAAATTTCTGCTAAATTCGTTGACAATTTCCTCCTTTTCTCTTATACTAGAAGTATAAGAAGGAAGGGAGGTTTTCATTATGGAGAACGATAAAATGAAAGTCAAACATAACCCCGACAAAATTCCCAGCAAAAATGACTGATGCTTATGTAAATCGAATAGGCGGGAGAAAATACAAGCAGAAGTTTGCGTCAATTGTAAATACAAAGGAAAATCAAGACAAATTTTTTGTTCTTGATATAGAAACAGATGAATATGAAATTGGAGAGGATTTATCTGCTATGACTGAACATGCTGTAGCACGAAACCCTAACACAAAGTTCTACCTAAGACGCATCGGATACAATTCCATATTTTCTTTTATCTAATCATGTCAAAAACTATATTAACAGGTGTTGTAAAGTCAAATAATGAGGTTATTGTAGAAGTAGAATTTTACAATAACAAGGATAAATATATTGTAGTTCCGTGTTTAATTGATACGGGTTATAATGGGTTTGTAACAATGTCTAAATCTCTTATTGCTGATTTAGGACTAGAACTCACACCATATCCACTAGCAGAATTGACGCTCACAACTGGCAAAACTGTTAAGGCTAAATTGCACTCAGGTTACATAAAATGGCAAGGAGTGCGTGAACACATATTGGTTGCTGAAATAGGTGATATAAGTATTATCGGTATGAGTCTGCTTATTAGATGTACAACGTTAGTTCATAGGGTGATAACCATTGAACAGAACAGAAAACGACAAAACAGAATCCGAGCAGGAAGAAGTAAAACCTGAAAGTTGGCAGCAATTTGAACTTGCCGTCAAGCAGGTTCTTTCTGTGTCAAAACTGACTTGAAAAAGCATGAAGCAACCCGCTTACACCGTCCTAAACGGAAACGGATTACTCCTGCTACTACGGGCTAACTGCTGTCTGCTTCTTGTTTACGAGCGTTTTGTATGTCAGCCGTTTACCGGGAATTTGCTGCACACCTTTTAGGAAGCGTGTCAAGTCAGTACCGTCACGGTTATTAAAACGGAATTTCAGTTCGTCAGCGTATCGGGAAAGATGTTCGGGTCGCAGTGCGTATACGTGCCATCAATCATGCGGTCTAGCAATGTCCAGACGTTTTCCACGCTGTTTGTATAGATTTTGCCGTCTACGTATTTAACGGCATGGTCTACTACTCCATGCTGATAGTTCTCACTTAGCCCCTCGTAACCTCTGTGTGCGTCTGTGTAGAGCGTAGACTTTTCTTCTACGGAGTTCTTAATCTCTGTTTGCAGAGTTTCGGCAGAGGTATCAGGCACAACCTGCAATCGGACTTTGCTGTATATCTTGTCTTTCGGGCGGCGTTGTTTGCCCATTTCGTTCTTATGTCCGTTACCGCGCTGAACTACTCCGAATACGATTGTCTTACCTGCCGCGCCGCGTCCTTTGATTTTCTCTTTCTTTTTGGCGAAGTGCATATTCTTTGCTTTGCCGCCGACAAAGGTTTCATCGGCCTCAACTTCGCCTTTTAGTTTTTCGATGCTTTTCTGCTGAACAGCGAAGCGTAACCGATGGAGAACAAACCAAGCGGTTTTCTGTGGTATACCTAACGAACGTGCCAGTTCGCAAGAGGAAATACCATTTTTGGAGTTCGTCAACATCCAAAGTGCAATCAGCCATGTATCTAAGGCTAATTGGCTATCTTCAAAGATAGTGCCGACTTTGATAGAGAATTGTTTCTTGCAACCTTTGCAACGCCATATTTTGCGGGTTGCAATGAAGTGTGTTTCTGTATGCTGACAGCGCGGGCATACCACATTTCCGCCCCAACGCAGATTAACCAAAAAGTCAAAACAGCGTTGCGGATCGGCAAAATAGCGAATAACTTGAACTAACGTTTCGGGATACTGGTTTTCCATAAAATAAACCTCTTTCTAGTAATTGATGAGTCCCATTATACATTACTACGGAGAGGTTCGCTGAAAAGGAAGGATGAGAGGTAAAATTTGTGTGTCAGGGTGATAAGTACCCTAATAAACGTTTGGGGCTAGGTGACAGCGGCATCAGAATTCCAGCTTATGTTGATTATTATATTGTCCTGGATAAATTTTGCTTGCTCAGGAGATAAGGCTTTTATCCACTCTGCTACCAACTTGAATATCTTCCTTCTATAATCGAGAGCCTGATTTGATGTGAGGTCAGCTACTTGAGTCAGCACGATTTTCTGAGTACCATCTTCTGGACTTGTATGACCAGAGTAGGAGACATTCAAAATTCCACTTGCTGCCGACTAGCCTCCACCTGCATCAAAGAACCGATATACCAACAGCGCCGATGCAGGGCCTTTCAACAATGGCAGGGCCGTCGCATCCACATGCGGGCCAGTTTCTGCAAGCGGAAGACGGTCGCTTGTTTGTTCTGGCTGTCGTAAACTAGTCTGACTAACAGGCTTATTTATTGTTGTCGGATTTGCTGGTTCACCAGTCATTTTATTGTCCTCGAGACGCCAATTCTGGCTGCAAAACCTGAAGGTCACTCATTCCTCCATACACTAAGACGTGAGTATGATACCACGAGTTGCAGAACTTTCCAACATGTTATAAATAATTTTGGTAAGAGCCATGCCAAAAAATATTTTTCGTCCTACCTTCTAAAACAGCAGACAAGTGTGAATATATAGTGAGTGTGCAACTCACACCGGCCTGCCCTGTAGGGCGCGGCAACACACCAGAGGAGGAAATGACGCTATGACCAACCGGTACAGGGAGGCGGAACACGACGCTCCGAATTTCCAACCTGCAAACCCACATTCTCAAGCGTTTGCCCGCTACCAGAACGACCCGGCAGGTTATGCCCATGACATTCTCGGCGTTCACTGGTGGGAACGCCAACAGGAAGTCGCCCGCGCCCTGCTTCGGCATCGGCGCGTTTTTGTTAAAGCCAGTCACGGGGTGGGCAAGTCGTTTCTGGCGGGCGGGCTGGTGAACTGGTTTTTTGACTGCTTCGATCCCGGCCTGTGTATCACGACTGCGCCCAACAGCAGGCAGGTGAAAGACATTTTGTGGAAGGAGATACGCGCCCAGCGCCCGCGACAGGCGCGAGAGGTGCTGCTGCCCCGGGCGTGCCGCATGGAAACCGATCCCGAACACGTGGCGGTGGGCTATACCGCCCGCAACGACAGCGGCTTTCAGGGCCGACATGCGGAACACGTCCTCATCGTTTTCGATGAAGCGACGGGGGTAGACGCGACGTTTTGGGATGCGGCGGAAGGCATGATGACGAGTCTGCACTGTTACTGGCTTGCCATTCTCAACCCGACGGACACGGCCAGCCGCGCTTATGAGGAGTGTCAGCGGAAGGGCAAATGGCATGTTATGGAAATCTCGGCGCTGGAGCATCCCAACATCGCGGCGGACCTGGCGGGAAAGCCGGCTCCCTATCCCCGCGCCGTGCGGCTGGAATGGGTACAGGGGCGCGTGCGCGAATGGTGTACTCCGGTGGGGGCGAGTGACAGACGGGCGGGGGATTTTCCGTTCCCGGCTGGCAGTGAAACGTGGTATCGCCCCGGCCCGCTGTTTGAAAGCCGCGTTTTGGGACGCTGGCCGACGCAGGGCAGTTTGGCCGTGTGGACCGAAGCCGTGTGGAACCTTTGTCTTGCGCGGCAGGTTCCCGGCCCAGTACGAACTTCTGGCGCTCGGCTGCGACAAAGCCCGGTTTGGCGACGATTTTACCAGTATCATTGTTCGGCGCGGCAATTGCGTTTTGCACCACGAAACGCACAACGGCTGGAACAACAACGAAATTGCGGGACGCTTAAAGCAGCTCTGCCGCCGCTTTGCGCTTGCCGGCGAAGACCCGCGCCGCGCTGTCGTTCGCATAGACGATGTGCAGGGCGCGGTTGTGGATTTGGCGGAGGGTTACAACTTTCAGGCCGTCAACAGCAGTCATCGCGCCAACGACGGAGCCGCGTTTCCCAACAAGCGCAGCGAATTGTGGTTTGAAACCGTTGACCGCGCGGGGGAGGGACGCCTGGACCTGACGCGCCTGAACGAAGAATCGCGCAATCTGCTGCGAACGCAGGCGATGTCGCCGACATGGAAAATAGACGCGCAGGGCCGGCGGGTCGTGGAACCCAAAGCGGACACGAAGAAGCGGTTGGGGCGTTCGCCGGATGATATGGATGCGCTGAACCTGGCGTTTTATGCGGGGGGTGATTGGAAGGAAGCGGCGGAGGCGACGGCTTTGCTGGTTGGGGCGTCGTTGGGCGGGGCGGGGGTTTGGTAGGTGTGAAAAGGGAAGGAGTTCACCACAGAGGCACAGAGACACAGAGGGGTCACAGAGAAAAACAAGGAGAAAAGGAGAAAAGGAGAAGAGGAGGAGGTGAGGGGAAAGCTGCCTGTAACAATCCTTGCTGTCCAACCGTAACAAAACCGGGTTGCACACGTCTATACCAATATCCGCAGAAGTTTCATTGCCAACCCTCTTAACCATAGGTTTACTGTCGGTTTATTCAGGAGCCGCATCATGCAATCCCGATGTTTGCTCATCGCGCTGGCCGGAGTGTGCCTGCTGCCCACAGCAGGTCGCGCCGACTCGCCCGAAGAACAGCTTGCCGCCGCGTCCGCTTTGTACGACGCGCATAGATACGATCAGGCCGCGCAGAAACTCGATGATTTTCTGGCGCAGAACCCCAAACACGCCAAAATGGGCCTTGCCGCGTTCGTGCTGGGCCGCTGCCGCTCGGAATTAAAGCAATACCCTGCCGCTATTTCCGCGTACAGCAAGGCCGTTGCCAGCAAGGACAACGCTGTTTTGTCGCAGGCGGAACTCGGTTTGGCCGAAGCCGCCATGCAGACCAATGAGTACGACAAAGCCGCGAATGCGCTTCAGGACGCCGTAAAGGGACCACTGAAGCCGGAGCAGGCGGCAATCGCGTGGTACTGGCTTGGCGAGTCCGATTACAACCTGAAAAAGTACGGCGCGGCTCGTGACGCTTACGATCACGTTGTCAATGAGTTCGGTAAAACCGACCTGGCTCCGGGCGCGTTGTACGGCGCGGGAGTGTCGGCTTTGCAGGACGGCAAGCCCGACGACGCCAAGCTGCGCTTTCGCGCGCTGGCCGACAAGTACCCGCGCAGCAAGGAGCGGGGGCTGGCTTTGCTGTACATCCCGCAAATTGATCTGAGCAACAAAAATACGGTGAGCGCGCGGCAGGGATTTGAAGCCCTGCTCCATGACCAGGCCGCGCTGCAAATCACCCCGGCTCTGCGCCCCAAAGCCGAAGACGGCCTGATTCAATGCCTGCTGGAAGCCAAAGATTGGGAACACGCCGCCCCGCTTTTGGAAGTTGCTATGAGCCGGCAGGGGCAGGACGACCCGCAGAAGTATCGCGCCGCCATGAGCCTGGGCAACGCCCGCTACCAACTGAAGCAGTATGACCGCGCCCTCAACGCCTATCAAATCGCCGCGCAGTCCAAAGAAGACAGCGTTGCGGCGCAGGGCTTGTACTGGTCGGCAAATGCGCAATTGGCTCTGAAGAAACCGGATGAGGCCGCGTCACAGTTCGGGCAATTGGTGTCGCGCTTCCCCAAAGACAAACTCGCCGCTAAAGCGCAGTTACGCGCCGGGGATGCCCTTGCCGACGCCAACAAGCCCAAAGAAGCCACCGTTGCCTATCAAGCCGTCGTAGACAAATTCCCGCAAGCGCCCGAAGCGGCGCAGGCGCGCAAGAATTTGGGTGACATGGTAGGCGCTCTGGACGATCCGGCGCAGATACTCGCCGCCATCAAAAACGCCACTCCCGAACAAAAGAATAAAGCGATGCTGCGCGTTGCCCGCCTGTATCTGACGGCGAAGAAAACGCCCGAAGCCATGACGGTTCTCAACGACCTGGTGAAAGCCAACCCAACCGGCGACATCGGGGGGGAAGCGCAGTACCTGCTCGGACTGGCCTACGATTCGCAGCAAAAGTCCGCGCCCGCCGCAAGCGCCCTTGCCGAAGCCACGCGCCTGACGCCCCACGCGACATGGGCTTTGGACGCCGATACGCGCCTTGCCGAACTCTACCTTGACCTGAAACAGCCGGACAAGGCCGAAAAAGCCGCCAGCGCCGCCCTCGACCTGAAGCCCGAAGAACAGGCGGGACAGCAAATCCGATTGACGCAAATTCAAGCGCAATTGGATCAAAAGAAGTGGGACGAGGCGTTCGCCAATTGCCAGACCGTTCTCGCCAATCATCCCAATGCGGAAACCACAGCGACGGCGCTGTACACCCAGGCCTGGGTCCGCGACAAACAAAACAAGCCCGAAGACGCGCTTCTTCTCTGGGACAAACTCGCCAGCGAGTATCCCAAAAGCGAGTATGCAGCCGAGGCCCTGCTGCGACTCGGAGACGCGCGCTCAAAGGCGGAAAAGTATGCCGAAGCCCAGGACAAATACTCGCAACTGCTCACCAATTTCCCGAATAACGCGCTCGCGCCCCAGGCCCGGTTCAAGCGGGGAAGCGCGCTGTTCAATTCTGGCAAACCGGAGGATGCGGCCGCTGATTTCCAGGCCGTCGCCGACGACAAAACGGCGGGCGCTTACCAATCGGAAAGTCTTTATTGGGCGGGTGTCGCCCTTGATAAAGCGGGTAAAAAGGATCAGGCGATCCAACGGCTGACCGCATTGGTCACGCAGTACCCGACCCATGCCCGCGTTCCCAACGCCAAAATCCGTCTCGCCGCGCTCAAAGCGACGATTAACAACTAAGGGGATAGGCATTAGGCATTAGGCATTAGATGCTCTGGTAATTCGGCGTGTCATGGTGAAGTTGGAGCATTCTAATGCCTAATGCCTAATGCCTAATGCCTCCTCTAAGGAACCCGCATGAAGTTACTCGATCTATTCAATGAAGCCGATCTTGTCAAGTATCCGCTTGGCTTGTTTTCCGTTCTGGCGCTGGCGATTGTGCTGGAACGGATATTTACCCTGATGCGCCTGAACGCGCTGGAAGACAAGGCGTTTCTCGCCCTGCAAACCGCGCTTGCCAATGACAATACGAGCGCCGTCAATGACCCGCAGATTTCCGCCGCGCCCGTTGCTCAGGTGATGAGCGTGGTGACCACGCTGCGGGGCGCGAACCGGGAAAGCCTGCTCAATGTGGCGGATGTGGCGATTGCGCAGCAGCGTCTTCGCTTGCGCCGGTACCTGGGTACGCTGGCGACGATTGGCAGCACGGCTCCGTTCATCGGCCTGTTCGGAACCGTTTTGGGCGTGTTGGGCGCGTTCAAGGATATGAGCAAGCCGGGCGCGACGGCGATTGAAGGCAGCGCGGTTGCGGGCAGTATCGGCACTGCTCTGAGCGCCACCGCTATCGGCCTGCTGGTCGCCATTCCCTCCGTTATGGCCTACAACTTTTTGGTGGGCAAAGTACAGGCCAATCTGCTGCACGTTTCGGGCCACGTTTCGCGCCTGCTGCCCCTGCTGGAAACGCCGCATGATGTGCGGGCGACAGTGACAAACGGGCGGGCGCATCAGGAGGTCTGATATGCACGGCGGACACAGCAACGAAGACGAACCGATGGCGGAAATGAACATGATTCCGCTGATTGATATTGCCCTGACCCTGCTTATTATTATGATGGTGACAACCGCGTTCGTGCGCAAGCCGGGCGTGTCGCTGAAACTGCCGGAAACCGCCACCCACGAGGGCGCGGCGGAAATGAGCAAGGATCAAACTATCTATATCGCCGCCAATGAAAGCCTGTATATGAACGGCAAGGCCGTCAGCGATCAGGAAGTGGCGGCTACGATGAAGCAAGTGGGCGCAGCCAACAAGGACGCGCGCATCCTCATTAAAGGCGACCGCAACGTGCGCTATGACCGCGTGATGGGCGTCATGGACATCGTGCGGCAGGCCGGATTAACCCGCGTTGTGCTGCCGACAGACCCGAAGACGGCTCATTAGTTGACAGTTGATAGTTGATAGTTGATAGGACACCACTCTACTGTTACTTGTTTTAGAAGAAGGCGAGAAGCAGCGAACCATGACTATCAACTATCAACTATCAACTCCCCAAGACAGGAACAATCCCATGCGTATAGACCGATGGTACTGGCTCGCCGTTTTCTGCATGGTTTCCGTAACGGCGCATTTTTGCCTGAAATACTTTCGCGCCCCGTTGGTTCCCTCCAGCGGCGCAGCGGCGGCTCCTACCGAGATAACAGTAACGCTTGGACCACCGGATGCGCCGGTTGTGCCGCCTAAACCGGAAGCAAAGCAGCCTGATCCCGTTGCCAAACCGGACGCGCCGGAGCCGCAACAGGAAGAGATTCCGGTTTCCAAACCGCTGGTTGCTGCGCGTAATACCGCAGCGCCCACTCCGGCCACTACGGAACACGTTCGGCTGCCTGCCGCGTCGCAGCAGGAAGACGCGCTGCCGAAGTTCAACAAGGCCGCGCCCGACCCGGTTGGCGTACAGGACGAAGAAAAAATCAGCCATGAAGCGCCGCCTGCGGGATTGCCGGACGCGCCCAAAGCCACTGCCGCGCCCCGCGTGGCTTCAAATTCGCCCAAAAGCCTGGCGGTTCCCACTGAAGCCGCCGGGGGCGGTTCGCTGGCTCCCGACAAATCCATGACGGGTAAAAACGGCGCGGCAGGCCCGGAAAACCCGGTGGAAGATATAGTGTACGCGGGCGGCGGCGCGGGAGGTCAAAATCTGCCCAAAGCGCCTGCCAAAGCCGGCGGTGGCGGCGGAGCCTCTATCCTGTCCGTTGAAAACCCGCTTGCCAAAGAAGTGATTCCCGAAGACAAACCCGGCCTCAATTCTGGAACGGGCGGGAACGCGGGAACGGGGAGCGGGGGCGGCATTGGCTTCCGCATCGGCAAAGGCAACGGTACGCGCGCTAATGGCCTGAACGCGCTGGCAACCCTCAACAGCAAGCCGGGCAACGGCATTGGCGCGGGCGAAGGCAGCGGTCAGGGCACGAAAGCGCCGGGAGGCGGCAAGGGAACCGGCGCGGAAACGCCCGGAACCGGGGGAGAAGGCACGGGCTACGGCAAGGGCGCGGGCATTGACATCGGTGAAGGCAAAGCCCCGCACGGGCAAATGGCCGCGCTGACGCGCGGTATTCCCTTTGGCGACATTACCGGAATGTTGGGTAAAGGCCAGCCGGACGGCGGAGGCGGCAACGGCAAGCCGGGGCGTGGCGGCGTCTTCGGGGCGGCTCCAACCATTACCGGCGGGGGCGGCGGCAGCATCCACATTATTTATCTGCTGGACACGTCCGGCAGCATGAAAGATTTCGGCAAGATTTACAAAGCGGAAGACGCGCTGAAGAAGGCGTTGAGCGAACTGCGTCGAACGGATACATTCAACGTCATGAACTTTGACAATTCGGTGCATGTGTTTTCGCCGGAAATGCTGCCTGCCACCAATGAAAATATCATAAATGCCGCAGCGTATATTGACAGCCTGCGGCTTGCGCCCTATACGAACCTGTCCTCAGCCCTTGACCGGGCGTTTCAGGAGACGTCAGCCACGCACATCTTCATTCTCTCGGATGGCGAACCACATGGCGGCATCGAAAATCCCACGCAATTACGCGCCTTCGTTCACGGCTTGAACACGCGCAAAGTCCAAATCAACACCCTTACTCTGGGTGACGGCAGGAGCATGGAGGGCGTCAAACTGCTTCGCGCCATTGCGGAAGAGAATGACGGCACGTACCACTACATCAATATGCTCAACAATACGGCAACGCCGATCAGGTAAGTGAAGAGTGAAAGTGGAGAGTGAGAGAAAATGATTGTTCCCTCTCACTCTCCACTCTCACTCTTCACTTTATTGTTGCTAACAAACAGCGCACAGCGCGTATAATACGCTGTGCGCTGTTGCTTTACAGGAACCTGTCATACTAACATCGAATTAGGCAAAAACATAAGGGATTAAGAGAAGAAGCAAGCCTTTTCACTATGGGACACATGAACTATATTTTTGGTTATATTCGCGCGGCGGTTGACGAGGACGAATTCAATAAACAACGCCTTCGCAGCTTCGAATATGATGAACTCTGGCCTTTGCCAAATGTGTTTCATTTATCCGCCGATGCAAAATGTGTGCCTATGATAAGTTTCGGTATGGCTTTCAATAGTACAGATGAAGACTGGACAGATTGGTTCCCTCGCTTTGAGTATTTGCTGGGCCGATTACACGCTTTGACGGCGAGGGTAGTTTGGGAACGTGAGGATTTTGGTGATTTATTTTCGGTCGAATATGTATGTTCGGATCCGAGTTATCCCGGCCAATGGGCGCCAGAGGCTCAACGGCAGTGGATTAAAATCGTATCCGGGCAGCAGTTGAACGGGATTGAGATCGGTGAGATAAACCTGATTCTATAAACTAACGAGGAGACTCTTTTTCTATGTCGCAGCAATTAATTTATGTCGTGGACGATGAGCCGCTGATTTCCCGCCTGGCGCAGGTGAATCTGGAGCGGGCAGGCTACAAGGTGCAGACCGCCCTGGACGGGCTGGAAGCGCTGCAGGCGCTGCAATCCGGGGCTGTGCAGCCCGATCTGATTCTGCTGGATGTGATGATGCCGTTTATGGACGGCTTTGAACTGCTGGAACAACTGCGCGCGGACTTTCAGCTGCAATCCATTCCGGTTGTGGTAATGACCGCCCGCTCGCGTGACGAGGATATGTTGGTGGGCAAGGAGTTAGGCGCGCGGCAATACCTGACCAAGCCTATCAACCCAACGGAACTGATTTCCACCGTCAATGAAATCTTGAAGCCGACAGCAGAAAACGCGCCATCCACGTAAAAACGTCACGCTGTCACGTTTTTCAGGAACGTTACGGCGTGACATTGATTGTTTTGTGGTTTGAGCAACCGCCTGCAATTCGCTGAAGTTCAGGCGCGTAACGCCGCGTCCAGATCGTTCCACAGGTCGTCTACGGTTTCCAGCCCGATGTGCAGGCGGATCAGCCAGCGGGGTTCCGGTTCTCCGATGGCCGCGCCCGCCGCAAGGGACGCCAATGCGAGGCTCTCAAAGCCGCCCCAACTGCACCCAATGGCGAAATACTGCAACTGATTTACCACGCGGTACGCGGCTTCCTTTCCGGCTTGCTTTAAGGCAATGCTCATCAGGCCGCTGGTTCCGCGCAACTGCCTGCGCGTGAGTTCCGCCTGCGGATCGTCGGGCAGGCCGGGATAAAACACGCGCGCCACAGCCGGATGTTCGCGCAGGGCATTGGCGATCCGCTTTGCGCTTTGCTGGTGGCGCTCCATACGCAGGGGCAGGGTGCGCAGGCCGCGCAATAATAGCCATGCGGCAAACGGATCGAGCATCGCGCCGAGCAGACAGCCCTCGTCAAACGTTATTTTCCGCATCCGCGCCGCGCTTCCCACCACGACGCCCGCGGTAATATCGCTGTGCCCGCCCAGATACTTGGTTGCCGAATGAACCACAAGGTCAATGCCATGCGCAAGGGGATTTTGAAAAATCGGCGTCGCCCACGAATTGTCAATTACCGTTGACACGACATGCGAACGGGCCGCGCCATGATCGCGCGCAATCTGCGCAATCCCGCTCAAGTCCTGCTGCTTCATCACCACGCTGGACGGCGATTCCAGAAACAGCAGCGTGGTATTGGGGCGCAGCGCGTTTGCCCATTCCTGCAAATCTTCCCCATCCACAAACGTTACGCCAATATCAAAGCGCTTCAAATAATCGCGCAAAAACTGCCGGGTCGGGCCATACGTGGTTTCGGGCGCGATCACATGGTCGCCCGCCTTGACGCACGACAGAATCGCCGCCGATATGGCCGCCATGCCGCTGCCAAAACACCGCGCCCGCTCCCCGCCTTCTAATGCGGCAATTTTGGCCTCGACAATATCCGTTGTGGGGTTGCACACCCGCGAATAATCGTACAGTTCCGACACGCCGCCCGCCGAACGCGCGCCCTCTTCCGGCGACATGACGTAATTACGCTCCCGCGCCTCACAGTTCGGGAACGTAAACAGCGAATTTTGATAGATCGGCGGAATCACCGCGCCCCGGTACTCTTCCGGGTTTTCGCCCAAATGCGCGCAAATGGTTTCAAAATGGGGTCGCTCGTCGGGAGGGAGAGGCATAACATACTCCGGTGTTCAGGTGTTCGGGTGTTCAGGTAGTGGCTTTGCCGCATTGGAGTGGGATTGTGGCATTTTGCATTGCCCGAATACCTGAACACCTGAACACCTGAATACCTCTTAGATTTTCGTCATTTTATCCTTGATGTCGTCCACGCCGAAGCCCAAATCGTCTTCGCTTGGCGCGGGGTAGTCTTCAATATACCATTTTGCGCCCACTTTGCGGCATTTTATCTGGCGGATGCGCTCCACTTTGTACTTGCCGTCCTCGTCCGTGTACGTGCCTTTTTCGGTAACGGAGGCGACATAATGGGTGGCATCGCCGGGAGTCAGGCCGCGCAGGGTGTAGGCGGTGGGTACGAACGTGCCGCGCGGACGCTCGAACAGAATCGGCGGATGCTTGCTGCCGGGCATGTCTTTGGGGCCGTAGCCTTGCAGCCACTGGTAGCGCTTTTCCACCATCAGGTCGTCGGGGTTGGGCGTCATCAGCTTTTTAATCATCGTCACTTTGTCTTTGCGCTGATACGCTTTCTCGAATTGCATGACCAGCGCCGTCACTTCCGTTTTGGCGCCGCCTGCTTTTTCTAACGTCGCCTTTTTAGGCTTGCTTGGCGGTTTGGCATAAGCGCTCATGCCGCCAACGCCGATTGTAATTCCGAACGCGCAAGACAGCGTTAGCGCTGCCCGATACCAACGTAGGGACATATCGTTCCTTCCTTCATAGATCATTTTGGAGATTGGAGAGTGTTCGTCAATGCCGTTTGCCGCATCCTGCACTTCCCGCCGTTATATTTCGTCACGCGCCATCCAAAAACCTTCTGCGCAACGCCGCAGCCCAACGGTTTACAGGTCGGCGGGTTGTTTTCAAGTGTTCCTGCGCCATCAGTACGTTTCCTCGCTTGCAGTGTGACGCCTCGTACAAACATCATCATAAACAACATTGTTTTCCCGAATAACAGGAGACGGCGCGAAAAACTGCCGGAATGTGATAAAATGCCTGTAACCATAGGAGAAACCGAGCGACAAACAGAACATTAAGCACGGGTGTCGGGTATTGGGTGTTGGGGCGAGGCAAAAGTACAAAGGTTACTCTTACGCGGCAAAGCCCAATATCCGACACCCGACACTCAACACCCTACGGGAATTAGGAGCGGCAGATGCTGACAATTGCAGGCGGCAAGCGGGGCGGGTTTTGTGACGGCGTGACGCGGCGCGAGTTTTTGAAGATCGGCGGGCTGGCATTGGGCGGATTGGGCCTGACCGACATTCTCGCGGCGGAAGCCCATGCCGGTATCCGCTCGTCGCACAAAGCCATTATCATGGTGTATCTGCCCGGCGGCCCGCCGCATCAGGATATGTTCGACCTGAAAATGGACGCGCCCAGTGAAATACGGGGCACGTTCAAACCCATCAAAACGAAAGTGCCGGGAATCGAGATTTGCGAACACATGCCGCGCATCGCCGCCATGATGGACAAGTTCGCAATCATCCGCTCCCTCGTCGGCGCGCGGGACGAACACGACGCCAGCATTTGTCTGAGCGGCTATTCGGCGGCAGAACTGAACCAGAACCACGCGCCCTGCCTCGGCTCCGTTGTTTCGCACTTGAACGGCCCCGTTGACAAGACCGTGCCTGCGTTTGTCGGCCTGTCGCCGCGCATGGGACATGCGGAATGGGCGCTGTCCGGCGATCCGGGCTTTTTAGGATTGGCGCATAGCCCGCTAAAACCCGAAGGTCCGCTGATGGCCGATATGACGCTCAACGGCATCACGCTTGACCGCCTGCGCGACCGACGGACGCTGCTCAACAGCCTTGACCGCTTCCACCAGAAGGTAGACACGCTACAGGGCATGGACGCGCTGCACCAACGCGCTTTCGACCTGCTCACGTCGCGCAAACTCGTGGATGCGCTGGACATCAGCAAGGAAGACCCGAAAACGCGCGAACGCTACGGTAAGGGTGACAGCAAACTCGTGGACGACGGCGGGCCGATGGCAAACGAGCAGTTCTTGATTGCGCGGCGTTTGGTGGAAGCCGGGGCGCGCTGCGTGACCATCGGCTACGGGCGTTGGGATTATCACGACCGCAACTTCGAGCAATTGAAACTGCGCCTGCCGATGCTGGATCAGGCTGTCAGCGCGCTGGTGCAGGACATTTATGACCGGGGAATGGACAAGGACGTGTCGGTGGTTGTGTGGGGTGAGTTTGGGCGTTCGCCGCGCATCAACAAGGACGGCGGGCGAGACCACTGGCCCCGCGTGGCGGGCGCGTTGCTGGCAGGCGGCGGCATGAAAACCGGGCAGGTCATCGGCTCCACCAACCGCTTCGGCGAGGAACCCGATTCGCGCCCGGTTCACTTCAAGGATGTGTTCGCCACCCTGTACCGCAACATGGGCATCAACATCAAGGATACGCCCGTCATGGACTCCCTTGCCCGCCCGCATTACCTGCTTGACGACCACGATCCGATTCAGGAACTCATCTAAATGCAAGGGTATTCGGTGTTCAGGTATTCAGGTGTTCGGACAATGCAATGCTCTTACACTGCAACTGTCAAGTCGAACACCTGAATACCCGAACACCTGAACACCGACAAACGTAAAAGTGGCTGATGAAGGGTAAAAGTGGGCTGTCACCAGCCACCAACCACCCTTCACCAGCCACTTGTTCTTATGCCGAAGATGGGAGTCGAACCCATACGAGGTTGCCCTCGACGGTTTTTGAGACCGTTGCGTCTGCCATTCCGCCACTTCGGCCTGACGCTTCGTATTATACGGTACATTCCCCTATTCTGTCAATGCGCAATTCACAATCAGGTGTTCAGGTATTTGGGTATTCAGGTATTCGGGGAGTGCAAGGGCAGTCTTCCAACGCGCAAATTTCCCTCGGCACTAAAACCTGAACACCGAACACCTGAATACCTGAATACCTTCCCTCTGGTATAATGAAGGCATGACTTCCACCAACCTGACGTCTGCCAACCTTGCTCTGCCTGAAAAAGAGATTTCCATTCGCCGCCGTGTTGCCCGCGCTTTATTTGGAACAAAGGCGCGGTGTGTTTGTACATTGGTGATTGTGACCGGCGTTTTTGGTTGGCTGTTGTGGTTTAATCAGCATCGGCGCATGGGGTGGAAGCAGGCGCTTAGTCCGGCGTATTGGGTTGCGCGTTCGCGGGGCGAGGATTTGTATGACCCGGCAAAAGCCTTGCTGATGCACGGAAACCGGCAGATTGCGGAAGTGGCTTTGACTTTCGATGATGGACCGCACCCGGAAAGTCGCGGGCAGATTTTAGACACGCTGAAGCAGTTTGGCGCGCATGCCACTTTTTTTGATGTGGGCGAACATCTGGCCGCGCAACCGGAACTGGTCAAGCGCACCCTTGCCGAAGGCCACGAGATCGCCAACCATTCCAACACCCACTTACGGCTTGATGAACTCTCCCCGCGTGACCGTCACCGCGAAATCAACGATGCGGCCATTACCTTTTACCGCGTCGCGCATCAGCATTTAACTTTGCTGCGCCCGCCCGGTATGCGCTACAATGACGCCGTGCTTGCCGACACCCGCGAAATGGGCTACATTGTGGTTGGCTACAATACGGTTGCCCGCGATGCCGACCCCGAAACCGAGCCGGACTTCATTGTCCAGCGCACCTGTGACCGCGTGGAAAACGGCAGCATTCTGCTCCTGCACGATTACCCCGCCACCGCCCGCGCCTTGCCTGAAATCCTCAAACGCCTGACAGCGGAAGGCTACCATTTCGTCACCATGTCCGAGATGATTTCCCACCTGCCTCCCATTCCGCACAAGCAAGTGACCGAGTTTCAGCAAACTCACCCGTAAAAAGCGCTAATTTCACGCGCCACAGCTATTTACGGCGTTTGTATGCGCCACAGCGTGAACGTGCCGCCATCCACAATTGGCATATCCAGATGATAACCGTACATCAGTGACATGCCAATAAGTGAGTCTAAGTCTACTTCGTTCACCAGAGTAACAATCGGCTGACCATCCCAGATTATCGTAGCCGTGTAGACGTTGTAGTTAATCTGGCTGCCGTCGGCAAGTATTGCGCGTCCGTACTCACGCCATGACAGCCCAAGCGCGGCAATACGAGCAGGCGGAAGCGTTAGCGTTCCTGTAAATCCAGTGTCTATCACGGAGACAATTTCCTGCGGCTGTCCCATCGCGTCAAGTACCATAACGCGCAAAATACCCTCGCGGTCAGGCGTGATATTGCCGGTCATCATCGTATGCGCCGCCCTCCACCAATCCGATGCAGATAAGGGGAGCCGACGCGCATCATCCATATTTGCGCATCAGGATTGCGCGCGAACATTTTATCCCCTGCTGTCATTTGGTCGGTGTCCATTTCCCACGCGCCTGTTTCTATATCAATGGCGACATACTCCCCTGCGTGGTCAGGCTCGACGCTGGCTTTCACACTGCGGTTATAAATCTCATCGCCGCGCCGCGCCGCTTCTTCGGCTGTATAACGAGGTACTCGCACTGTCATTGTGACGGCTCCTTTATCCTTTATGTTCTTGTTGAACAATAATACGTCCTATCTTCAGTATAGCAAACGCAGGCGGGTTTGACAAGCGCGAGTTTGACAAACAACCCTCAGCGATAGTGCTGCGCCTGCATCTCAAATAAATGGGCGTATTTGCCGTTGAGGGTCATGAGTTCGTTGTGGCTGCCGCTTTCGATAATCTCGCCGTTTTCAAGCACGTAAATGCAGTCGGCCATGCGGACGGTGGAAAAGCGGTGGCTGACCAGAACGGTTGCGCGGTCTTTTGCCAGCAATCGGAAATCGCGGAAGAACTCGTATTCGGCGCGAGCGTCCATCGCGCTTGTGGGTTCGTCCAGCACGATGATTTGCGCGTCCCGCAAAAACGCCCGCGCTAAGGCCACTTTCTGCCACTGCCCGATGCTCAATTCCGCGCCGCCCTCAAACATTTTGCCCAACGTGGTTTCATAACCTTCTTTCAGTTCCGTAATCACGGCGTCCGCGCCCGCGTACCGCGCCGATTCGATAATTTGTTCGCGTACGGCCTCTTCTTCGAGGGGCAGGGCTATGTTGCCTAACCAGATGTTTTCGCGGGCGGACAGTTGGTACTTTTCATAATCCTGAAAGATAACGCTGATCTGCTGCCGCAGATCGTTGGTATGGAAATCGCGCAAGTCCCTGCCGTCCAGCGTGATGCGCCCGCTTGTCGGATCGTACAAGCGGCACAGCAGTTTGGTGATCGTGGTTTTGCCGCTGCCGTTTTCCCCCACAAGCGCGATCATCTTGCCGGGCGCGACTTCCAGAGTGACGTCTTTCAGCACGGTTCGGCGACTGTTCGGATAATCGAAGGCGACGTTTTCAAAGCGGATACCCTGCCGCATCGGATTGGGAACAGGCTGAGGGTCGAGCGGTTCCGCCACTTTGCGCTCGATTTCCAGAAACTCGTCCAGATCGGACAGGAACAGGCTGCTTTCATACAGGTCGGCAAGGTTGCTCAACATCTGCTGCACCAGACTTTGCCCGCGCTGAAACGCGCCGAAGTACATGGTCAGGCCGCCGAGCGTGGTTTTGCCTTGCAGCGTCCGCCATGCGGCAAAGGCATACGCGCCGTACATGGCAACGGTCGCTAAAACCTGCGCGCCAAAATCAAGCAGGGCGTTGCGGGACTGCATTTGCAGCCGTTCGCGCCGTATTTCCGTCCGCAGGGTTTTCGCCCGCTCCAGAAACAGTTTTCCTAATTGAAACAGGCGTATCTCTTTGGCGGACGTGCCGCCCGTGAGCAGCGAATCGAAATAGTTGGAAAGCCGCTCCGTTGGCGTCCGCTTGCGCTGCCAGCCGTACATGCGCCCGCTGAACCGGATACGGACAAGCGCGCCAGGAACGGTAGACAGGAACAGCAGCAGGGCAATCGCCCAGTGCAGCGAAAACAGCAGGCCGACAAGCGCGAGCAGGGAAAACGCGCTTTGGGCGGCGTACAGCAGGTTGTTGACGATGCTGACGGGGCGATAGGACGCCTGACTCTGCGCCCGCCGCAGCGTGTCGTAAAAGCGGGCGTTCTCGTAATATTCCAAATCCACTTCGATAGACTTGGCGTGTACCACTTCGGTGACGTAATCGGTGACATGCGCGGCCTGCGCGTTGCGCACAAGGCTGCTGATAGCCGTCAGAACCGCGCTGAGGAGCATCACGCCGCCCTGCAACCCGATGTACCACCCCACCTGCCGGAAGGCAAATTCCCGCGACGGCGAACGCAGGCCGTTGGCAACCGCGTCCACCACCAATTTGCTCAAATAAATCGGCAGTGTGGTTAAAGTGGCTTGGAGCGGAAGCAGCGCGATACTCGCCACCGTCCACGTTGGCGCACCCTTCCACACAAGGACAAGGGCGCGTTTAATCGTCTTCAGTTTCTGTCCGGCGCTTGCCGCCTTGCCGCCCTTTTCTTTTTCCTCGTCCTCGCCCTCTTCGTTTTTGCGCTGATTATTCCCGCCCGCTTCCGGTTTCCCGCGCCCCGGCCCCGAAGCCCCTTGTGCCTGCATGTTCGCCCCGCTTCCCTTCACGGCAACATTGCCACAGCAATTGTTGCCCTACTCTTTTGGCTAAACCAACGTTTTAATGATTATGTGTGTTGTTATTGTAGACAAATTTTCCACTTTCGTCAACCTGCGCTTTCGGGCAGGCAGGGCAACGCTTGTTTTGCTCCTGTCGTGGTAAAGAGCCAAAAATAATTGAAAAAGTGACTTAGCAAAAGGAACGGGCGAAGCGATAGTGATGTTGGGAATTCGCTTTCATGCTCCCTGTCAGGACGCCGGCCCTGTACAGCGAACGGCGCATGTAGTGCCCAGGAAAGGAGGTGGGTAAGTTGGTTCATATAGCCCTTACTCACTTCCGACACGTGGCGGTTCGCCGTTAACGTTTCGGAACGTGAGCAACCGCCTCGACAGCGTTGAAAAACGTTGCCGGGGCGGTTAATTTTTGAGGTAAGTTAAACAGAAGTTTCGGATTGCGCGTCTACTCTGAACGAAGATTGTCGCAGGAGTTTCGTGATGAAAACTGCTTTCCGTGAAACCCGCAACTTTACGGATGCTATCAACGACTATTTCGGCGGGGATGCGGCTTACTTTCCGCTTCAGAATTTTCTTGGAACGAACCCGGAACTTGGAGCCGTTATGCAGGGTACGGGAGGTCTGCGTAAATTGCGCTGGCCTGATCCCCGGCGCGGCAAAGGCAAACGCGGCGGGCTGCGTATCATCTATTTGTACATTCCTGCCGCGCGTTTGATTGTGTTGCTTGATGTATATGATAAAGATGAGCAGGACGATCTTTCTACGGCGGACAAGAAAGCGTTTGCAATTTTGGCAGAGGCTATCCGGCAACAACTGACGGCAGAGGGAGGTTGGGAACGATGAGTGAAAACAATTCGAGGATGCGCCCGCCGCTTGCCGAGCGTTTACGCGGGGCGCTGGAAGAAACATTGGCGTGGACACAGAATGAAGGCGAAGCGCGTGTCACGCTGTTGCAGGAAGATGGAAGTCGCGTGGGTCCAAAATCTATGACGCGGACACAGTTCGAATTAGAACGCGCTGAGGAACCAACACCCCAACTCAACTCTGCAACCGAGGCGTATACGCTTATTCAGGAACTGCTTGCATGGACAGGCCGTGAACCCTCTTCAGAGGAAATAGATCAGGTAGACACCTTGCGGAAACGCGCCACAACTTTTTTGCAGCAGTCCGAGTCCATTGCTGTATAATCGTGCTGCTAGTCACCTATGCCTTACCCGCTTCTAAAACATGACGGTTCGCCGTTAACGTTTCGGAACGTGAGCAACCGCCTCGACAGCGTTGAAAAACGTTGCCGAGGCGGTTGGTTTTTGAGGTTACGGATAGGGTTCACCCTACATGGGGACACTCATGGAGAGGGTTTGGTCAGCACAGGGGAAGCGTCCAACTCTGCATCCGGCACGTCGGCGTAGATTGAATCGGCGTCCTGCCCGGTCAGCATTTGCCATTGGCGGAACGTAATGTCCGGGTAATTGTCCAAATAGTTGTTGAACAGCATCGTGCTGAAAAACGCCTTGCCGTCGGCAGGGTCGTTTGCTCCCTTACGCCGAAACCAGCGATTTTTGCCGGACTTTACCGTAGATACGAACGTCTGCTTGGCGAAGCGCGATGTGGCTTCCTTACCCTCTAAAAACAACTCGGAATCGGGACGATTGGCAATCAGCGTCGAGCCGGAGATATGGAAACCGGTAAACGTGTCCGGCTCGTCCGTTTCTACCGTATCTTTGCCGCCCTCGTCATTGCGCAGATCGGAATGGAAACACAGCAGTGCGGCGTCTTCCCCCCACATCGGCCCTTTGTAACTGCCGTATAAAACGCAGTTTTCAATGCTGATGTTTTGCGCATTGTACGCCATGATAGCGGCTCCACGATTGTTCTTCAGCAGGCTGTTCTTTATCGTCAGCGGTCCATGCGTCATTTCACTCATAATCCCGCCGTGCTGATTTCCCGCGAACAAACACCGCTCGAATGTGAAATCGCGCCCGCCATAATCACACCAGAAGCCCAGGCAATTGTTGTCCACGAACTTGCAGCGCGCGAATGTCAGCCCGGTGGACAGGTAGGGAACGCCAAAGTAGCCGCCCTCGAATGTTTTATAACCTGCCGCGTCATGTCCGTACATAATCGCGCCGAACCGCCAGTTGTTGCGGCTGAACTCGCAATCCTCGAAGCGCCAGTTGCGGAACACGCTGCTGCCCGCGCCCCGTTCGCCGTTGTCATTGCAACGTACGCGACGCGCAATCAGATTGGTCACGAAACCCGCTCCAAACCCTACGCTGTTGTTTTGCGTCATAACGCAGTCTTCCACCAGTATATCGGTTGGAAAGTTTTTTGGATCGCGCGAACTGCCCTGAATAGACAGCGCGGGGCTGGCATTCCAATAATTTGCCGAGTGCTGAAACACCAGCCCTTTAATTTGAAAATTGCTGTGGTCTTTTACGGCAAACAGGGACTTGCCATCGCTATAGTGCCCGCCCGCCGGGAACGCGCCCCGAACCGCCACTTCAATCCTGGCCGTCGCCATATCCGTGTTGACAGGCGGAACCAGCGTCAGCCTGCCATTGTTCGCCGTGTTATCCACGACGTGAAACTTGCCCGGTCCTAATTCCGCGAGGCTGAGAACCTGCTGCATCCGCGCGCCATTGATCCAGATGTTTTCGCGCCGGCGTTCCAGGATATGTACGTTGAAATCTATGCCAAAGAAACCGGTGGGACCGACGCCCCAGTTGTTCGGCCACTCATGCATGTAGCGTTGGCCTGATTTTTGCCAGCCGGTGAACACATCGGAGCCGGAAATCACGGCTTTGCCAATGTTCTGCGCCTGCACAATCAGCAGATTTGTTCCGGCTCCCACAGCCACATATTCACGGTAACTGCCATCCGCAAGCACAATGCGCGTATTTTTGCCTGCCGCCGCATCAATCGCTTTTTGAATGGTCCGCAGCGGCTTGTCGCGCCGGCTTCCCGAATCGGCGTCACTGCCGCCAGGCGCAACAAACAATGTTTGCTCGACACCTTCTGCCTCTGAAGCGCGCAGATCCGCCAGGAGGGGCGCAGAACCAACGCGGTTCGGAACCGATACTATCAGTGCGGCAGAAAACGCGCCTGCCGCCAGTATACCTATCGTTCTCAGCCTTTGTAACAAGCGTGTCATGGACTGCTCCTTCTTGTGGTGTTTCTTTGTCATTTCGAGTTCCTGCCACCGCAAACGTTCGCTTTAGCAGCAAAGTTCATGGGCGAATTCGGTTCGCGTCAAACTCTCAGCCGCTTTGTTCAGTATACAAACTGGAAAGTTAAATTTCAATGCAGTAAACCGGCACATTTGTATAGAATGTCACGATCATGGGAAGCAGGGATACAGGGTTATGAACAAAGTTATGAACAATAAGCGGGACAATGCGCGGATACAAGATCGCTGCGAAGCGCGCCTGTTTGAAGCGCGCGCCATGTGGCTCGACGTATGGCGTTACGATGGCTTGGAGGATACGTATTGGCGCTTCTATCGTAATGACCGCTCAGGGGCCAGCCTGGAGTTGGAGGGTCGCGCGCTTGCTTTGGAGGCGGGGCGCTGCTACTTTGTGCCGGCGGGAGTGCGTTTTAATGCCCGCCTGACGCAGCCTGTAGAACATCTTTATTTTCATTTCGTCCCCACAGGTTTGCCGCCGCTCCTGCTGCGCCGCTTGTTTAGCGGCGTGATTTCCATTCCATGCACAGAATGGCTGAAGCTGGCCGTTGACGCGCTTGCGGCCAGCCTGCGCAAGGAAGCCCCCATCAGCCTGCCGCAGCAGTATCAAATAAAGGCCATTCTCTGCCAGAGCATGGCGCTGGTATTCGAGGCTATGCCACCCGAACAAGCGCTTCTCGTCGAACAGTCTTTGTCGGCGCTGGAGCCGATTGCCGCCGCGCTCCAGGCCATTGAGAACAACCTTGCGAGCGATCTTTCCAATGCGCAACTGGCGAACTGTTGCGGGTGCAGCGCCAATCACTTCCTGCGCCGCTTTCGAGAGTGTGTCGGGCAAACACCGGCGCAGTACGTGCTGGAACGGCGCATCACCTTTGCCGCGCAATCCCTCGCCTTTACAGATGCCAGCATTGACCAGATAGCGGCGCGTTCCGGCTTCAGCAACCGTTTCTATTTTTCGCGCGTATTTACGCAACATCGCGGTATTTCCCCCGCTGCCTACCGCAAACTGTCACGGCAATGATGGAACATTCCTGCCCGCGCTTGGCTGTACGCAGCGTTGCTGCCGCTTTTTCTCATTTCTAATCCTTGTTCCCCGTGTTTTGCGCAGGAGTTACGGCGCGAATGTCGAATGTATGCAGGGTAATGGCAATACTCCCGTTATCCTCCCGGCAAGAACAAAATCAAACTGTTATCCGCATACTTTTTGCAGCACAAACACATTCGTGGACAACTGAGGAGAAACGTCAATGGCAAAGAAGCAAGTCAACGTCGCCTTGATCGGCTATCAATTCATGGGCAAGGCGCACAGCAATGCGTACCGGCAGGTCGGCAGGTTCTTCGATCTGCCCGTAGACCCCGTGATGAAAGTGCTGGTCGGACGCAGCGAACACAAAGTAAAAGCCGCCGCGGAGCATTTCGGATGGCAGGAATACGCGACCAATTGGGAAGACGTGATCAACCGTGACGATATTGACCTGATTGACATCGGGACGCCCAACGACAGCCACGCCCTGATTTCGCAGGCCGCGCTCAAAGCAGGCAAGCACGTGCTGTGCGAAAAGCCGCTTGCCACCACTCTTGACGACGCCCGCGCTTCCTACCAACTGGCGCAGGAAACCAAACTCATCAACGGCATCTGCCACAACTACCGCTTCGCGCCCGCCATCGCTTTCGCCCGCCAACTCGTCGCGGACGGCAAACTCGGTCAAATCCGGCATTTCCGGGGCACGTATTTGCAGGACTGGATCATTGACCCCGCCGTTCCGCTTGTGTGGCGATTGGACAAGAGCATCGCGGGCAGCGGTTCGCACGGCGACCTGAACGCGCACTTGATTGATACCGCCCGGTGGGTGATGGGAACCGAGTTCGCGGATGTGTGCGGCATGAGCGAAACCTACATCAAGAAACGCCCTCTGCTGGCGGACACGGAAGGCGGCTTGTCAGGTTTCAAGTCGTCCGAAGAAATGGGCGACGTGACCGTTGATGACATAACCGCTTTCCTTGCCCGCTTTGAAAACGGCGCGACGGGAACATTCGAGGCTACGCGATTGGCTCCGGGCCGCAAAAACTACAATCGCTGGGAAATCAACGGCGAAAAGGGTTCCATCGCCTTCAATCTGGAGCGCATGAACGAGATCGAAGTGTACCTGACCGACGACCCGCAGGGCTTGCAGGGCTTCCACACCATTCAGGCGACCGAAAACTTTTTGCCCTACATGGACGCTTACTGGCCCGTCGCCCACATCATCGGCTACGAGCATACGTTCGTCAACATGATCAAAGACCTGATGGAAGCCATCGGCAACAACACGCCCTTCACGCCCGACTTCGCGGACGGCTACCGCAACCAGGCCGTGCTGGACGCGGTGGAAAAATCCGCCGCCAGCCGCCAGTGGAACGCGCCGGAACATTAAGCAGGAGAGTTCACCACCCGCTGCGCTAAGACACAGAGACACAGAGGAAAAGCCAATACGAGAAAAGCAGAGGGAAAGACAAGGAGAGGAAACGGAACCGCAAAGAGGCAAAGAAGGCAAAGGGGTTTCTCCTCTTCTCCTTTTCTTCTTTTCTCCTTTTCTTCCTCTGTGTTCCCTCTCTGTGTCTCTGTGTCTCTAGCGAAGCGGGTGGTGAATTTTTCAGCCGGTTAGGAAAGGAAAAGCATGATCTACAGATTACGGCACGATCTCTTTACGTTAGGCCACAAATTCACTATTGAGAACGAAGCGGGGCAGGACGTGTACCAGGTTGAAGGTCCCTTCTTCCTCCCCGGCAACGCCCTGTCCTTGCGGGACATGGCAGGCAGGGAACTGGCCTCCATTGAGCAGAAATTGCTTTCTATGGGCCATACCTACGAGGTACATCGGGACGGACGGCTGGAAGCGGTAATCAAGGAGGCTTTCTTTCATCCCTTCAGCCATCGCTTCACCGTAGACGAAGAGCGTCCCAATGACCTGATTGCGCAGGGCGATCTCTTCAACCGGGAGTACACCTTCTCGCGCAATGAGCAAACCGTTGCTACGGTTTCTCATCGTCTGTTTTCCTTCCCCGACATTTACGGTATTGACATCGCAGAGGGCGAGGATGAAATTCTGCTTCTCTGCTGCGCAGTGGTAATCAACCTTGTGCATAAGCGGCAGCATCACCATTGATAACGTACCCGGTAAGTTGTTCCTTCCTAAAATGCGGCGGTAAGTTGTTCCTTCCTAAAATGCGGCGGGCGGGCACGGGTTAGAAGCGCGGGCACAACATGTTGTGCCCCTACGAACTCTTATTTGAACGGTATTGCGCTTTAGAGGGGACAGATCAGGAAGAAGGGACAGCGACTGCACTCCTGGCCGGGGTTCGGCGCGAAGCGTTTCTCGCGGATGCCTTTGAGCGCTTCATCGTACTTTGCCACGCGGGCGGGTTCCAGGTGCTTTTTTTCTTCCACTTCGCGCTGTTCGCCGTCCTGTAGATACCCAAGCACGATTTGTACGGGGAGGTCGGATTGCTGCCGGGCGGCGTGACGGGCAAGAGCAAGGCGTGGGTTGGTATGGTCCGAGTCGCCGCGCTGCGCCTTGTACGTGGTGAGGCGCCATTGGCCTTCGGCGGTTTCTTCAGCGTGGTCTACGCGCACCTGAACCGCGCCATGCGCCAACTGCGCCGTCAGTTCCACGCCCCGCTTTTCTTCCGTTGCGCCCCCGACGTTGTGATGCCCTGCCGCCAGCATCCCCCGCGCTTTTGCCTGCAAAACCCGCGCATGAGCATTGTCGGGCGCATTGGGGCGCGTGTGCCAGGCTTGACGCAGTTTCTCATTGATATCTTCCGGTGTCGGCGTCCGGCCTTCCGCGCGTTCGGCTTGCAGCCAGGCAACGGTTTCCTGCAAGGTGTTGTGAAACGTCAGGTACGTGGTGTCCTCGCCACCCTGCGGCAATTTCAACACGCGCTGATAGTAATACTGGCGCGGACAGTTCCGATATTGCTCCACCGCCGAAGCGGAAAGCGTGAGCGGTTCTTCCTGTGGTTCCTCCATTATTGTACTGCCGTTTTGCGTCACGTCCTGATTACTCGCCGCTTCCTGTGCCTGCGCTTCCGCCTCTACCCGCGCTTCTATCTCAGGGGAGTTGGAGAACGTGACCACATCGTTTTGCGGTCCTTCCTCTTTTATGTCGTCTTTCCAGTCCACATGCCGCGCGTTGCAGGCTTGCAGCGCGGCCTCGCACGAGGTAAGAAGGGCGCTTGGCGGTATAGGCTTTCCGTTCCACGTTGCCGGGCGCGACAGCACCAGCACATCCCGCGCCCGTGACAGGGCGACAAAAAACAGACACTCAGCCTCGCTGTTTTCCTCTTCCGCTTCACTCGGCTCACCCTGTTCCGTGTCTGAATCCGACGCATCCAGCCAGGAAGCGGGCGGCGACACCATACTTCCCATCTTGCCCAACGGAAACTGCCCTTTTACTAAATTCGGCAGGTACACAATCGGGAATTCCAGCCCCTTGCTTTTGTGAACGGTCATCAGGCGGACACCATCCAGTTCGGCATCGTCGCCCGATACGCGCAGGGCTTTTTCCTGTCCGCAACGCAGCAGAAACCGCAAGTGGTTCAGCAAGGCCGCCTGCTGATTCTCGTCCGCTTCAAACCGCGCTGCCAACCGCAATGTCACCATCAGCAGTTCATGGACGGCAAGCAATTTCTGCCGCCCCGCAACGGAGGAATCACGGAGCAGTGGCAGGAGGTAATCGCTCGTCTCAAACAAATACCCTGCCAGAAATGCCCACGCCGTGCCGTGATACAAATACGGTTCGATATGCCGGAATAACTTGAGCAGCGCGTTTTGTCCCTGCGCGGAAATGTCGGGCAGGTGGGCAGCCAATGTCAGCGCGGCGGGAAAGGTTTTGCGGCGTTCACGGGCGGCTTGCAGCAGCAGGGACACATCCTGCGCGGGAATATCATACTCGGCAAAACGGGCTACCCGCGCCAGCGCGGTTCCTTCCGGCTCACAGGCCAGCGACAGCAGGGCAAGCAAATCTTTGGTTTCTTCCCGGTCGAACAAGCCGCTTGCGTGTTGTGTCTCGATGCCGTTCGCGCCGAGCAGTTCGGCAAGGCGGCTTGCCTGCCGGTGCGTGTTGCACAAAATCACTTGATCGCGCAGTCCCACTCCCGCTTCTTCCGCCTGCCGGATATGCGCGGCCATGCCTGCCGCCTGCGCTTCCTCGTTGTCCGCGACGGCAACGGTCACGGCAGGCGTACCGGGCGCGTCTTGGGTTGCGGAAGGATCGGAGCGGTGTGGCTGCCAGTCGGCAAACGTCGCCGTCGCGCCTGCCATCGTGCCGGCATACGCGCCGAACATCGCCACGAGCGCAGGCCGCGAACGATAATTGCGCTCCAGTTGAATGCGCTGCCCACCCGGAAAATCCTCATCGAACTTGCGCACGTTTGCCGACGACGCGCCCCGAAAACGATAGATCGCCTGCCGCAAATCCCCTACCGCCCACAAACCGCGCCCATTCCCCGCCAATCGCTGCACCAGTTGAGCGCTCGCGCGGTTGATGTCCTGATACTCGTCGGCCAGAATATGCGGGTACTGCGCCTGCCACCGCGCCTTTACGTCCGGGCACGTATCCAGCAGTTCCACGCTGCGCATGATCAGGTCGCCAAAGTCGAGTTTGCCTTCTGCCTTTAGAAGCTTTTGATAGACGGCGTAAACATGCGCCACTTCCTGCGACTTTTCCGCGATTTCAAGGTGCTTTTCCACGTCCGCCTTTTTGGTGTAGCGCGATACGTCAGCAAGCTGCCGCTGCGCGACTAAGGCGTACTCCTGCGGCGTTTTCAGTTCATCCTTGGCGCGGGAAATACAGTCAAGAATGTCCGGGAACGGCAGAATGGGGAAGCTGAGGTACTCCAGGCGGCGCAGAGTCAGCCTGTCCATGTTGTCTTGCAGCAGTTTGATGGCGTCCGGCATGTCCAGCAGGTCGGGCGCGGCGGGAAGGCCAATGCGCGTACCCTCCTTGCGCAGCAGTTCCCTGCCGAACGCATGAAACGTGCCGATCCAAACCCGGTCCGCCAGGTCGCCCACTTCGCCCCTGAGCCGAGTGTGCATTTCTTCCGCCGCTTTGTTGGAAAACGTCAGGGCAAGAATGTTTTCCGGCGCAACGCCCCGTTCCGTCAGCAGAAACAAAATCCGCGCAATCAGCGTCCGCGTTTTGCCCGTTCCCGGCCCCGCGTCCACCAGCACCGGCCCGTATTCGATATGGGCGGCGGCGCGTTGGCTGTCGTCGAGTTGAGGGTTGAGAGGAAAAGACAATGATGAGTGATGAGTGATGAGTGATGAATGGGAATTCAATTCATCACTCATCATTCCGCGTTCAGCATTGTCTTCTCCCCCTCTCCCCCTCTCCCCCTTTCCTTTTCTATTCCCCGTTCCCTGTCCCCTGTTCCCTAACAAGAGCGCGCTTGCCAGTTGCGTGAGGACGCAGGAGAGGGACAGGCCGGAGTGGGCGGCGAAGCGGCTTGCTTTCCAGCGGTGTTCCAGAAACAGCTGACGGAGAACGGGGCCGGGGAGCAGCAATTCCGCCGCGAACAGGTTGGCTTCGGATTCGCGGCGCTCCTTGCGGCTGTAGCCTTCGGCAAGCTGGGAGTTGGGCAGGCGGAATCCGGGCGCGGCGAAAGCGTCGGGGGTGTCTTCGGCAAAGCACTGGTCGTGGCCGATTTCGGGGTGAAGCCAGATAGTGCGCGAACTCATGCGCCTGCGCAAACAACTGCCGCTCGCGCCGAACGGACGCGCCGCCCGCGTACCAGATGCCGGGTATGTCGCGGTCCAGCACGGCATGAGCGCCCGCCAGCAGGCCGTCACCCGGCGGCACGGATATTCGCGTTACATCCGTCGCTTCCTGCGCGGCTTCCAAAAGCATTTCGGCAGGCGGCAGCAAAGGCGCGTCTTCCGGGAGGAAGGCGCGCAATTGCAAATGCTGTTCGTAAGCGCGGCGGCGCAGGGCGTTCCAATCGGGCATGGCAGTCCTAAACAACTTTTCACGCGAAGATAGTATAGTTTACCCGAACGGACGCGCGTTTGTTTTGGGGCTACGGTTGTTCCAGCCAGAACTGTTTTTGTTCCGCGTTCATGTCGGTGCAGGCGCGAACCGCCGCGTCGAAATCTTCCGCCTGACCAGCTTGCGGGACGCCATCCGATTTGTAACTGGCTCCCATTGCCAGCGTACTTGGACGCGCAAGATAAGCGCGTACCTGCTCCGTGCCCGTATCGAGCGCCTGCGCCAGCCGATTGACCAATTCCTCCGGTATGGTGGACAGCCTAATCAACCGCTGTTGCAACTTGGCGACAAGAGGCAGCCCGACGCCGATTTGGGACGCCAGCGTTTTGGGCGTCAAGCCCTGCGCTTTGGCCGCTTGAATCAAATCTTCAAGAGCGGGGACGGGCGCGGGTTCCAGAGCGGCAAAATAGCGCGTCCGCATTTCAGCCACGACGCTGCGCCCGATTGCCAGCGTATGCGCTTCGCCTGCCGCATCCGGCGTCGCGGTTTCCAGGGCGCACTCCAGCGTGGGCGCGTCTGCCGCCCATCCGATGAGTTCGTCGGCAAACTGCGGGTAGCGGTTCAGCCAGGCGCGCAGGGATTGCGGCGTGGCGCTTTGCCGATCCTCGCTCCAGTCGGCAAACAAAATATCTATAGCGTTCTGCTGCCGCTCCATGTCGGCTTGATTATTTTGGTTCATCAGGATCACCCATTGTCTTGCGAAAGACTACAAAAGAAAGGATTGTAGAGCCGCCTGCGCGGTGTATACCCAGGCTACTAGCCCGCGCGAAACCAAACCGGAAAGCAAAATTAAGAAACAGCTAAAAATAAAACCGCAAAGAAGCAAAGGAAGCAAAGAAAAAGCACACAAGAGAAGATATACCCACCTGGTAAACACTGATGAAATCGAAGCAAGAAAGTTTTATTGCGGTATTTGTAACTCGTCTGTAGGCGTTTTTCTTCTCTTCGCCTCTTTGCGTTCTTTGCTTCTTTGCGGTTCACTCCCCTCAATGCGTTTTCTCGGCTCGCCATTCTTCCAGGCGTTTTTGGGCGCGGGACAGGAGGTTGCGGACGGTGCGGTCTGTGACCTGCAGGGTTTCGGCGATCTGTTCCTGCGACCAGTCTTCGTAATGGTACAGGATAAAGGCTTTGCGTTCCGTATCGGGCAGGACGCGCAGGGCTTCGCGCACTTCCACGCGCTCGTGGGCGGACAGGCTTTCACTGTCGGCGGTACGCTCGAAGTAATCCGTCGTGTGGCCTTCCTCGTCTTCGATG
Source organism: uncultured Chthonomonadaceae bacterium (assembly GCA_963835065.1). GTDB lineage: Bacteria > Armatimonadota > Chthonomonadetes > Chthonomonadales > Chthonomonadaceae > CAWFQB01. Next base: position 38,763 of record CAWIEK010000022.1, read on the forward strand.
GGCGGGGGCGCGAACTCGGCCTGCGCCATGCCGCGATACTTTTGCACGATGTTGAGCAGCCGCCGTTTCAGGCACAGCCAGAAGCGCACTTCCCAGAACTCGCAGCCCCGGCTGTCATTGAACAGGTCTTGCAGCATCTGTACCTGTATGTCGCGCTTGCAGTCGTCCACATGCTGCGGCGACAGTTTCCAGCAGCTGACGTGCTGGTGAATAAAGCGGGCGCTGCGCTCGATAAGCAAGTCGGCGATCTGCCAGGCGTTTTCCTTGTCGGCGCGCTGCGAACTGCGCTGCCAGATGCGCAGCATACAGACAAGGGTTTCTTCCTGTACCCACTCCGGCGCTTTGCGATCCGGCAGGCGGGCATCGCGCCAAAAAACGCTTTGGGGCGCGCGCAGCAGGCGCTGTACCTGCGCTTCCACTTGCGGTTCGCGCGTTCGGCCTTCGGTTTGGAACCCGGCAAGCGCGTTCGGGGGGCTTGCTGTGGGCAATGTCTGCTCGGACATGATTGACTCCGCCGGATGTTGAAAATTTGTCTTTTCGTCGGCTATCTGGGATAATAGACTATAGCAAAGCTGCGTTCGCGCCGTCGAATGGGAAGGAATTTGCAGGGTTATTGTACCCTGCGCGGCGCGGTTTTAGTTGATTTTTGTGCGCGTATTTTTTGTTTTTCCGGTTTTTGGTTCCGGCCTGTAGTTCGTTAATTGTGGGGTGAAATCCTGCCTGATAGTCTGGTGAAATCGAGGAACATAACGATGAACGAAATGGCTTATGATACGGAACTGACCGCCGGGGATGTGTACGATCAGTTGTGCGAACAGGTGGCGGCGGCGCGAACGCGGGCCTTAATGGGCGAACGCGCCGAAGCCCTGCGCCTGTTCCAAACGGCTTCGCTGGAATACGAGCGGTTCCGCGACGCGCTGCAAGGCTTGCCGCTTCATGCGCTGGAACACGACTTTACAGTCACGCGCCAGATTTTGAGCGTGGATCGCTGCCTGTCGGAATTAGCGCCGGTTGGCCCGACGGAATTGGTTCCCGTTCTCGCGGCGGAACAGTCTCGCCCGCGCAGCCGCAAGCGTACCGCCAAAGCCGCTTAAAAATAAATCGGCGGCATGTGCAAAAATATCCGCGTCCGGCGCAACTAAACGGTTCGGGCGGCTGTCAGGAAAGGTGTAAGCGCGTTTTCTGTCGAAACAGAAAGCGCAAATTACGCCGACCTCTTGACGCCGCGCCGGTTCCGTGCTATAGTATAGGTGTTCTGCCCGTCAATATAACAAATACTTTTCTTCAGAGTGGTAGTGTATATGAAGGTAGATGCTCGTAAACAAGCGTGCGTAATGAGAACAGAGAACGGCGCATCTATAGGCGAAATTGCCATAAGTCTGAGTGTTTCAAAAAGCACAGTTAGCCGTTGGGTTAAAGACATTTGCTTGACGGAAGAACAGTTGCAAAAACTATCAGAACGTAATCCAATTTATAATAATCAAGTTCGTGGCAGTAATTGTTTGAAGCAAAGCAGTAAAGTTGTTCGGCAACAGTATCAAGAGGAGGGGCGGCAACGTGCCCGACGCGCCAATCCACTGCATTTAGCTGGATGCATGCTGTATTGGGCTGAAGGTAGTAAAAGCCGCAACGTTCTGACGTTCACGAATTCTGATCCTGATATGGTTTCGTTTTTCGTGCGCTTCCTTCGATGCTGTTATGATCTTACAGAAAGTGATATAACGGTTTGTGTAAACTGCTTTGATGATTGTCACTCTGCTGAAGACATTGAGCGGTTCTGGCTAGAAAAGTTGAGTTTGCCTGTTGAATGTTTGCGTAAAACAACACTGAACTACCACTCAAGCTATTCACAAAAGAAGCGTTGCAATACGTTAGCTTATGGCACTTGCAGAATAAATGTTTGTCGAACTCACATAGTCCAGAGCATCTACGGCGCACTTGCAGAGTACGTCGGCTTAGATGCAGCAAAATGGTTAGAATAGTTACACAGCGCGGGAGTAGCATAATGGTAATGCACTTGCCTTCCAAGCAAGCCACGCGGGTCCGATTCCCGTCTCCCGCTTTTTCATTTACTTCGTTGTTTACTTATGTTTTTACGCGCCCGTAGCTCAGTGGATCAGAGTATCCGGCTTCTACCCGGTTTGTCGGGGGTTCGAGTCCCTCCGGGCGCATTGAAGTTTTTTCTTGACAGATAGCGTAAATTATGGCATACTGTTGGTGTTTATGGCGATTTTAGTTCAGTTGGTTAGAACGCCTGTTTGTGGAGCAGGAGGTCACCGGTTCAAATCCGGTAAGTCGCCCTTATCTGTAAATTGTAAGTAAACGAGGCTTATAGTGAAAAACTATAAGCCTCGTTTGTTATGCGGTCTGTGGCGACATTTGCCATATCGTAATCAACCATGTTACGCTTACGTCGGCACGTATCAAAATAAGCAGCCAGCGCTGTCATACTGGACCCCATTGCCAGTTCGACAGCCTCAAAAGTGGTTTGATGATGCCCTATTCCGGTGACGCGGTAGCCTTTGCAGGCGAGAACCATTTTGGCGATTTGCAGCACGGCGTTGTAGGCAGTGGCAAAGCGGCGGTCCGCGGAAAGATCGGGAATAACCGCATCCGCCAGATCACGCGCCACTACCGCCCGAAGCGCGGTCAGTTCCGCTAAACTGGTGACATGCGTTCTCACTTTTTTGTCGGCTAAGAGCTGTGACCAACTCATCTTCGCTTCCTTTTAAGTAGATTTTGGCTGCGTTCAAAACGGTGGTAACGAAGTGATTGCCTTCCTCCGCTTTATGCGCAAACTCCTGCCAGGTGAACAGCGTGGGATTGACCGGACGCCGCAGTTGCTTTTCCGCTTCACGTAAGGCCGGGGCTAACTCCACGAGGCGCAACTCTCCGATAAGCATCAGGTCAATGTCACTGGCGGACGTTTCCTCATTTCGCGCGAACGAGCCATAAACGAAGGCAAATTCCGTTTGCGTCCAATAAGGTTGAAGTATCTCCTGTAAAACGTCCGCAACACCAACGGTTTTTATAAGCAACCCGCGCAGTTCCGGCAGTATAGGGCACTGAGCGTCGGGTTGGTAGTAAACCCTGTTGCCGTCCCGACGACTTACAAGTATGCCTGCTTCCACCAGGGAGAACAATTCCCGTTGCAAACTTGACGGCGTGACATGCAGATAATGCGTCAGGTCGCTCATGTACCACCAGCGCTCAGGATGCAAAATGGTGGCTGCAAGAACAGATTGGCGCGTCTTCGGCATCAAACTATCCAAAAGGAGGGTTGTACGCATATTGCGTACATTATTACGCAAATTGTGTAAAAGCGCAAGGTGAAGTTTATACTTTTCACTCACTTCTGATGGCTCTACTCCACATACACAAACTCGTTCAGGCCGAATAAGGTTTGGCAGAAGTCTGTCAGGGCGAGTTGGGATGCGTTGTTTTGGCCTTGCGCCTGATAGGAAGCGGCTTGCTGCTGTAGAAAGGTGAGCGCGTCGGTCAGTTCCACATTGGAGGGGGCGCGGCTCAGGGCGAGCAGGTACGCGGCACGGACGGCTTCAGCGGGGGGTGTTTGCTCGGTGGGCGCGGCGCGATTGGCGAACTGCATAGCATACCGGCGCACATTCGGGCTGTTCATCAGCATCAGGGCTTGCGGGGCAACAGTTGTCACCTGCCGCGCGCCGATGCTTTGCAGCGAATCGGGGCCGTCGAACAGGCGCAGGGTGGGAATCAGGCGGCTGCGCTTGATGGTGAAATAGATGCTGCGGCGCGTCATACCCTCGTCCAGCGTTCCCGGCCCGAACAGGCTTGCGTCCAGCAGGCCGGCAACACTGAGCATATTGTCGCGGACGATTTCGGCTTCCATGCGCTGACGCGGGTGCCGCCAGACGAGTTTATTATCCGGGTCGAGTTTCAGTTTCTTCGGGTCGGGCAGGGAGGATTGGCGATACGCCGCGCTGCACAGCATCAGCTTGTGGAGCGGCTTGAGCTGCCAGTTGTTTCTAATCAATTCACTCGCAAGCCAGTCCAGCAGTTCGGGATGCGTGGGCTTGTCGCCCTGTGTGCCGAAGTCGCTTGGCGTGGAAACGATGCCCCTGCCGAAATGGTGCTGCCACAGCCGGTTGACGATTACGCGCGCCAATAACCCGCCCGCGCCATTGTCCACATCCGTCATCCAACTGGCGAGCGAACGTCGGCGGTACGAGGTATGCCAGCCCTGCGGCGGCGCGGTTTGCCAGCGTTTTTCGTCCACGCCGTCGCGCATCAGGACTTGCAGAAACGACTGCGTTGCAATTCCCTGCTTCTGGTTCGGGTCGCCGCGCTTGAGGAAATACGTTTGCTCCAGAAAGTCGCCGCCCTGCGTGTGCGTCCGAATGGCCGTCACGCCCTCGCTGCACACCATCACTTTTTCGATACGCGGTTTGGGCACAAACGCGAGATGCTCCTGTACGGCCTTGTTCCGCGCCTGCCATCCCGCATCCTGCGTTCGATACCAGGCAAGCAGCGCGGCCCGATCCTGTTCCCCAATGGTTTGTCCGGCATGAAGCGCTGTCAACGCGCTGTCTGCCTGTGAAGGCCGAACGGGCGCGTTCAAGGCAAGCGGGGTTTCCCCATCCGCCAGTGACAGGCGCAACCGCCCGATATTATGGCCCGTGTTGTTCTCGAATTTGAGCGTAAAGGTCAAAAGCGCGCCGCCTGAGAAATCAATGGGCGCGTCAAAGACAAATGCCGCCGCATGATCCTTGCCGAACTGTGGATCAATCGCCCAGGCGGATTTAGGGTCAGCGTCAATTGTGGCGGTAATGGGCAGTCCCTTTTGCTCAAAAGTGGCGCGGGGCAAACGGAGTTTTACCTCGGTTGCCGCTGCGTTGCCGTCACTCGGCTTTGCCGTCACGCGCAGGTCGGTCAGGGCGAAGTTTCCGTTGGGCGCGCGTCCGGGTCCGCCTTTCACCAGGGATGGATCCGCCAGCGCTTCCAGCCGAAAACCCGTGATGTGTTTCAGGCCGGCGCGAACCACGATGGTATACGTATCGAAGTCGGGGTTTTTGCCCGTTGCCAGCAGGGAACCGTCCGGCTGTGGAACGAACGCCGCGCCCCCGGCGGAATTGGCGCTGACCGTTTCCGGCAAATGCCAGGCAATCGGCAGGTTTTTACTCGCGGGGCTTTTGATCCACGCTTCCAGCTTTTGCGGCAACTGTTCGCGTTCGTAGCGCGTCAAGTCTGCGGCAAGCGGGGCGTGTTCCTGATCGAACTTGGTTTTCGCCTGCTTGTAACCTTCCGGGTCCATGTCCACATCCATGTCGCTGCGAACGGTCGTGGTGAAGGTGGACAGCAGGCGGTAATAATCCTGATTGGGAATGGGGTCGTACTTGTGGTTGTGGCAGCGGGCGCAGCCGACAGTCAGGCCGAGCATGGCAACGCCCGTCGTCGCCGTCATGTCGTCAAGTTCGTCGTAGCGCTCTTTTTCCACCTGATTTTTCGTGATCTGTGTGGCGTGCGTACCCGCGCCGAGAAAGCCGGTCGCCATCAATGCTAGCGGGTTTTCGGGCGCGATTTCATCCCCGGCAAGCTGCCACTGCACGAATTGATTGTACGGCATATCCGCGTTAAGCGCCTTGATGACAAAATCGCGGTAGTGGTAGGCATACGGGCGGTCATAATCCTGCTCGTAACCGTGACTTTCGGCAAAGCGGGCCAAATCCAGCCAGTGCCGCCCCCAGCGTTCGCCATAGTGCGGGCTTGCCAGCAGGCGATCCACCATCCGCTCGTAAGCGTCAGGGGTTGTGTCACCCACAAACGCCTGTACCTCTTCGGGCGTGGGCGGCAGGCCAATCACATCAAAATAGGCGCGGCGAATCAGCGTCCGCTTATCGGCCTGCGAGTTGGGCGCAATGCCTGTTGTCTCTAATTTACTGAGAACAAAGCGGTCTATAGGATTGCGACACCAGCCGGAATTTTTAACGGATGGCGCAGGCGTTCGCTTCAAGGGCTGAAACGCCCAATGTCTGCGTCCTGCCGTAAGGTCCATGCCGCTCGCCGCAGCCGGAGGGTTCGCGCCCGGAGTTTTGCCGTTTGCAGCCTTGTCGCCTGCGCGGGGGTCGGGAGCGCCGCGCTTCACCCACTCCGCTAATAGCGCGATTTCCTTTTCCGATAATTTCCCCGTCGGCGGCATGGCGGCAACACCGGGCTTGTGCTGCACGGCCTGTAGAAGCCGGCTTTTCTCCGGTTCCCCCGGCACAATCACCGCCCCATTCGCGCCCCCCTGCATCCATCCCGCCCGCGTGTCCAAACGCAAGCCGCCCTGCGGCGTAGTGCGTTTTGGCGGAATGGCAGGCATAGCACTTTTCCGCCAAAAGCGGACGAATGTTCTGCTCAAAGAAATTGGCGCATTTTGTGGCTCAAGGGGCGCGTTCTGCGGAACAGCTGTAGTTGAGACTGTCAACAGCAACGCAGATGTTGTAAACAGGAGTGAAGTTAATTTCATTATTCTAGCATTCAGTTCAGGAGATTGCGCCAGCGGATCACACCGTGGAGAATTTGTGTATCATTGTGTCAGTATATCATAAACCGTTCATAACAGGCGACAGTCAGGCGAATGTGAGGACCGTTCTGAATGTTGAGAGGGCGTGACAGCATGTAATCGGGGAGGCAGTCACCACATTCATCATGTCAAGAAAGCGCTTGCGTAGCGGGTCACAGTCCGCGCGTAGATTGGACATCTCAAAAACTACGCATGGGCTACTTCGGGTTATTTATTCTACAGTGAGTTGGAGCAATTCTTCTTCTACTTGATGAATGTCGTGCTGCAGTCGTTCGCTTTGTAATTTCAAAACCACTCCAGTTGCCGGGTTCAAATTAGTAAGAAGCGCATCATTAACAGCCGTATACTGTTTAAGGAACAGTGAGAGCCGCTCTTGCAGCGCTTTTTGTTGAACTGCTGAGAGACGTGAAGTTTTTTTGGAAGCTGTAGTGGAAGGCGGAGCAGTAAAAAGGGAACAGGGACTGTTTTGCCAGATATCAGCAATATGTTCCACTGAGAGAGCTAATCCCGTTTTGCCATCGCCGTAGCGATGACTGACGACTCCGATGACAGCGCCGGATGACTCGTGTATCACCGGCGCTCCACTGTACCCAGGCTGCAGGTTGAAGGCATCGAGGATGCTTAAGTCCCACGCGCGAACGGTACTGTCCTGATTTGTTGTGACTAATCCAATCTGCCCGCCTAGTGCACTGTGCAAAGGCGGCAAAGGAACGGCGAAAACTCTGAAATCCCATGCTCAGAAACGTATCGCCCGTTTGGCCGGTGCGCTGCAACCTGAAACACGGCTTTTCTGTCAATCCCTCCACGCGCAGAACAGCCAGGTCGGGGAAGCCGTCTTGACCTATGGCGACTATGGTGGCGGGTAGTCCCGCCACCTTTATCTGTGTTTCACCACCGACCGCCGCGATGACATGGGCACAAGTTACAATATAGGTCGCCTGCCCATCATGGCAGACGAGGAAACCCGTGCCGAATCCGTGCGATTTGGCTTCCTGGCTGCCAATAAACGAAAGAGGAGAAAAAGTCAGGCTTCATAATAATGTTTCCGGCAGCTTTGCGTAACAGGGTGGCTTATGGTATTGACAGGGGTTTGATAATGAGCTTGACTTTCAAGTTGGCTCCTGCCTTTGACTTTGTTACATACAGATTTCCATCCAATCGAAGATCAAGTTAAATTCGACTTCGGCTTGTTCAATATGCATCTCCTTGTTGAGTTCGTTCCAGGTGTTGATGATGGGGCGGCAAATTTTGATCAGGGCAGGACGGATAGCATCAACAGTTTCGTCTATTTTGGTAGCGAAACCTCCCGCCACGGGCGTTGCCTGATCGTCAGGAACATCAACCTCTACCAGAGTGTCGTCTTGCAGGCGAATCAGTGTGACAGCCATTAACTTCTCCTTGAAGGCAGCGCTTACTTGCCGCCTTTTGCGGTGGGAATTTGCGTGGACGGTTTCATAGCAATATCTTCCGCCCATTTTGCCGGTAAAAACGTGAGCGTGTCAAAAGATACAAAAAGATTGCCCTGCGAAAGCAATGTCGTGTATCCAGGATGCTGTTGCGGTTCCAAAAACACGTAGGGCACGTCTATTAGGAATCCCAGGTCATTCGTCCCGGATAATGCGAACGTTTGTGGGGTTGCCGAAGACAAGTCGGGACGAAAGCCATAGTCTATCGCAAGATTTTGCATGGGCTTAGAAAGCAGGAACCCGATGAAGGCATCTGTAGACTGGCGTGTTGATACGGACCAATCTCCATAAAGGCTGGCAGCCGAGATAGGTACATCCAGTGTAGGATTAGGATAAACGACGCGCAAGTTGACGTTATCATGGCTTTTAAAATACATAAAAGCATCGGATTTATAGCCGATAACGACATCTGCCATTCCCGCGTTTTGCCCCGCGCTATTCGCCGCAAACGGGGTATTGACCTGAGCGTTGTCTGTTACATTGGCGAAATCCTGTATGAATTGCAGTAGCCCCTTATCTTTGAAGGTAACGCCAGGATGTCGGCGCTCGTATTCGGATACTATCAGCACAAGCGCAGCAAGACCTGCGTGAAATTTGACGGGATCGGCCATGAAGATATGGCATGGTTGACCGGCATAGATCGGATCAATTACTTTCCATGTGTTCAGAACAATATCGTGAAGCAACTGCCATGTGTTGCCCTGATACTGTGATTCAACCATCTGGTTGAATTTCTCTGCCCGGTCAGCAGGCACAACCAATACGAGACGCGAATGGAGAAGCGTTCGAGCGCTGCTTAGATTGACAATATCTATGGGCTGATTGAGTACTTTGGGATCTCTCCAGTCCCTATTTAATTTGCCGATCCAGTAGTTATCGTCCGGGCAGTAAAGCGCGGGACGCCCCTGGGTCTGGTAGCTGAGACCCTTTCCACTGTGAGTGATGATGTTTTCTTTATAGAGAATGCATTGCTTGCCATCTCGTGAGCCATAGGGTACAATGCTGCCGGGCAATTGCTGCCCCATATTCCGAAAACTATCCGCAGCCTGCTCCATCCACGCTTGCGAACTATCCGAGCAGAAGGCCAGTGGGTTCGTTTCTACATGAACTACGCTGTCTGTCGCATAGTTCGCCGGAATAACTGGCGTGGGAGGCTCATGCGAGACTCCCAGCACCAGCAAAATGCTGCAAACTGCAGAAAACAGGATAAATAAGTGTGTATAGGTGTTGTTGGAAACACCGGTTTTAGTATGAGTGGATATCCCGGGTGGGTACGGTAATTCACCTCCCGGCGGCGGAATTGATTTTCGGGTAGCGAGTTCCCGATGTATAGCGTCCTGCAAGGATTCTGCATTTAGAATAGAAGGACATATCGCTGCATTAGGACACGCAGAAACGAACATGTCAACTTTATTCAGAACCTCTTTAATAGTCAACGTACCTGCATCTGTTTTTATACTTAGTGTGGCGACGAATCGTTGTTTCAAATCGTCGTATTCCATCTCATCTTGAAGCAACAATTCATCAAGACGTGCCTGTTCGGACTTGATTTGTTCCTCGAATTCTGTTATTTGGGCGGACAATGTTTCTATGACAACAGCGTCAGTAGACAGCAGGCGTCTACTATATAATTTAGTCAATACTCTTAATTTGAACTCAAGAGATTGATGTAGATTATGTTTTTCATGCTCTCGTTGTTGATATGAAGTGTTCCGTAACATGGTCATTTCCAAGACGCGCTTCGCATGCGTTACAGTTGATTGGCGAATGAAGGCATTGCTGTCTTACATCTGACGCGGACTCACGGATGGGTCGCGGTCGGAGTAAGCAGGAGCATCCAATTCACTTATGTCCAGACCGATGTCTTCATGAGGCGCTTCGGAGCGAATGCCGCCGGGAAGCTTGAACAGCTTGCGCCAGCAGGCATTTTGCAGCCGAAAGAACAGGTAAGCAGCGCCGAACGCCCAAACAAAACTCACGACGCAACTGATCACTTGCGCTCCTAATTGCCCCCAATCGCCATATATCGCGCCGGTTACGCCCAAATTGGAATGACCGAGGTAAGTTTTGTCGCCGACGCCATTCCAGTTCACTCCATACGTGCCATCCGCAAAAAGACCTACGGAGAGTAGTCCCCACAGGCCACAGACGCCATGCACGGCAACGGCCCCTACAGGATCATCCACCTTTTTTTGTTCTATAAGGCGACAGGCGATGCAGACCAGAACGCCCGCAATCAGTCCAATGAGAACTGCAAAGGGTGCGTTTACAAAGGCGCAGGGCGCGGTGATGGCGACCAATCCTGCCAGCATCCCGTTCGCGCACATGGCAGGATTAGGTTTTTTGTAAATGGACCACCAGTAAGTCATTGCCGCGATAGTGCCGCCTGCCGAAGCCAGCATGGTATTTGTCGCGATAACTCCGATACGCAATGCCCCCCCGCCGGACGCGCCCAATGTCGAACCTGGATTGAACCCAAACCATCCGAAGGCAAGTACCAGCGTACCCAACAAGGCCATTGGCAAATTATGCGGTCGAAACTCCGCTGAGGCAGTCTCTTTTGAAACACTCTCGCCATTCTCACCGGTGTGATCGGCAGTTTTGTTATCAAACCGCCCGCGTCGCGGTCCGAGTACAATGGCTCCTGCGAGCGCTGCCCATCCCCCAACGGCATGCACAACGCCGGAACCGGCAAAATCTACCGCGCCATGTCCCAACGACAGACCATGCCCCTGCGCCCATGTGCCTAAATTTGCAAGCCAACCGCCTCCCCATACCCAGTGCCCGTAAAGCGGATAAAGGAACATAGACGCGAACAGGGCATAGCCTACAAAGGCTGAAAAACGCCAGCGCTCCGCCATAGCGCCAGTTGGGATGGTAGCCATCGTATCCATGAAGACCATCTGAAACAGGAACATCGTGAATACGCCAACATCATAGAAGTTAACGGACAGAAAGAAACCATGCGTTCCCACAAGGCCATGAAAGTCTGGCCCTGCCAGTGGATGAATGCCCCCAAGGCTGGCGGGCGGCGCTCCCATTCCGCCAAACATCAAGGCAAAGCCCACGGCCCAGAAACCTAGGATACATAGCGGATATACAATAAGGTTTGTCATGAAGACATGCGTTGCGTTTCTCGCGCGGCAAAGGCCACACTCCAGCAACGCGAAGCCCACCTGCATGAACATTACCAGATACCCGGTCACCAGGGTCCAAACAATGTTAATGGCGATTCGATTTTGACCTACAGCATCGGAAAGGGCTGCCGCTAAGGGTTCACTGCTCCCTTTATTCCGCCAGGCGTCTGAGGACGTGAGGGCTGTGCCATCTGCGTTCAGAACATCATCATGATTGCCTGTAACGCTTCCCCCAGGATCACCGGTGAAATTGCCTTTTGCCGCGCCTTGCGCCGTTCCTGTTACAGGAACGCACAGGAACAGCAAAGTCCAGAATAAGGCTATCATCATTAGGACAGGACGAAACATGTGGCGCGGCAATATGTCGGCATGTTTCACACACGGCAAGCCTTTCATAGCTGTTTTCCTTGAAAATTATGGATAATCGAGCAAGACAGAGAATACAGGCTTCCTGTTAAACACAAAGATTTCGTCAGTAAGCCTTGTTTAGGATTATCGCAGGTAAGCCTGCCGCCATTACTATTATGCAAATAATTCTCATTTCCTTCATTCCTATACAAATTTACAATAAAATTTTAGAGTGAAAATAGTCACGCCATTGGTCTACAACATTGTCAGGGAGATTGTGTGAGATGGATACGTAATGGTGATTATAGCAGGAGGCAGAAGTGGATACAGGAGGAGGGCAAATATATCTGCAAAGTGAAATTGAAGGGGTGAAATGTCCAATGAAAATTCCCTGCCGAGCGTGGAGGCTGGGCAGGGAATTATCATACTACTATTTGCCGACCGCAAAGGTCAGGGATGCGACGCCATTCGCGGGAATGTTGGAAGCGTCGGTTGAGAAGTTCTGGAACGTGACCTGGCTGGACGCGATGAACTGCGTTTGATCCAGCACGAAGCCGTTGCCGTAGTTAATGGTCAGGTGCGCGGCGCGTCCGTCGTTGCCCGCGCCGAACGTGGCGGTCACTTTGGAGCCGACGGCGTTTTCGCCGTTGTTGGGGATTTTGCCCGTGATATTGGTCGGGAACGGCGACACCAGAACGCCGTTGCGTACATAAAAGCGCCCGCTGAAATTGGTCGTCTGTATGGTCAGGGCGCGGGTTTGCAAGCTGCTCTGGGGCAGGGCGATGGTGTAGTCCGTGCCTTGCACCGGGTCAACGGGCAGGGCGGCGTTCTGCACAATCGCGCCGGTGGCGTCAATGGTCAGGCCGGAATTGGAAACGCCGTTGACCGCAATGGCCGCGCCGGAAGGATATACGCCGCTCAGGGGCGCGGAGCCGCTCATCACGACGGCAAGGGGAGCGCCCGCGCCGACGCTCGCCGACCCACTCGGCACAACGGCGGTGACTTGCTGCCCGTTGACCGCAATCGTCTGCGTGGTTCCGCCCGTTGGGGGCACGGAAATCAGCGAGGTGGACGTGGCCGCCGCCTGCGCGGTTTTGCCCGTAACGGTGTTGGACGTGCTGACCGGGGTGGTGGAAGAACCGGAACTGCATCCGGCCAGCACTCCGGCTCCGAGCAGCAGCGCGCCCGCCTGCGCCAGCAGCGCCTTGCTCAATTTTGCGGTCTTGTTCGTGGCCGTGTTTCGCGTCGTGGCTGTCATGGTCTTCGTGATTTTCATGGTCTTCATGGTGTGTCTGTCTCCTCAACAGGGTTGTTTAAACTGGATTGTTAAAACTAGTTTTGAATGGCTCAAAAGTGGTTGGAAAATTGAAGCTGCACGTTGAAGTTGGCAATCGGCCCGGACTGGATCGCCTGAAACGTGCCCGGCTGGTACAGCAGGTAGCCACTGAAACCGGAAAGGGATGTGCCGCCATAGGGCATCCCGAACGGCATGATGTCGGCGCTTGCAATCAGGGTCGCCCACCGGACGGGATGGTACGCAAGGCTGGCGTTCATATAGGATTTGAACGACTTGGAAATCACGCTGCCGCCCGCCCGCTCGGCGTAGCCCGTCACTTCCACATCTGCCGTCAGGCGCGAATTGATCTGGAACAGTGTGCCGCCCCCAAACAGAAGCGCGTCGGCTCCCGTGCCAACCGCATCCACGCGGCTGTATCCGCCGAACACGCTGTAGGTGGGCGCGACGCGGCTTGTCGGCGCGTTCGGCAGCGCTCTGCCGAAAGCGTAACGCGCCGTCAGCACATTGGTTTGCGTACCCGGATACTGAACGCGGGTCACTTCGCCGGGACGAATGATGTGATTGCTGGGCGTGACAAGCCGGGCATTGGAAGGCAGGTAGCCGTTGTAGCCCAGTGTCCAGCCGCGCAAGGGACTACGCGACAGGCCCCATTGCGCGCCGACGCGGGACGTGTCGGCGGTGAAATGGGTCGCGCCGCTGCTCCCGGTAGCAAGGATGTTCTGCTGTCCGTACCATGCGAACAAGCGGGGCGTAAGACGCTGGCGCAGCGTCCATCCGCCCGTTTGCAGCGTCCGGTTTTGCCGTCCTGCAAACGAGTAATCGCCGAGCAGGGATGTGCCGGAAGGTTCGGACGCGATCTGCATCATATTCTGCTGCGCCGACGCGGAACCGGCGACAGCGAACAGGCCGCAAACACAGGGGAAAAGCCGATAACAACGCATAGAGGTTTGCTTTCTGAAACGGTTTTCTCGCGTGGAGGATACAGTACGCGCAGGCATGTAAATGGCTGGCTGTCAGGCGTGTTGCGGATACCTGCTATGCGCCACTGCCTGTTTTCGCGTTCACATTAAAGGCCGCATTTGCGCAGCCTACGCAGGTATTATTGGCAGCAGGAATGAAAAATGCAGGGTAGAAACCGCCTTATCAAGAAAACGGTTTCTATCCGCGCATGTCCAAACAAAGTTTTCGATTGTTTCCGTGTTACAATTAAATCCGTAGTATCTCATTTGCAGCATTGACAGGAGTTTGACCTCATGAATCGCAAACGCCGCTCCCTGCTTGCCGCGTGTCTTATCTTGCTCCTGCTTCTCGCGCTTCCTCTTGGCTTGACGTACCGGCGGTGGCAGCAGGCGCGGCTTGACCATGCGCTGGCGCTGGCCGTAAAAGATAACCGGCTTGCCGAAATTTCTCGGCTGCTGGCGGAAGGCGCGAACCCCAACACGGCGAACAATCCCGTGCCGACCTTTACGGAAATGCTGCGCGCCCTGCTGTCGCGCCATGTTCCTTCCGCCGCCACCGGGCAGCCGAGCCTGATTTCTGCGGCGCTTGGGCAGCATTGGGATGTCGTAGACGTTCTGCTGGCGCATGGAGCGGACGTGAACGCGCATGATGATCGCGGAATGACGCTGCTGCATTGCGCCGCGCTGTCGCAGGATCAGAAATGGTTCCTTGCGACATCGAATGACCCGCACAAAAAGGAAAGCATTGAATTGGGCATGCCGCGCCTGCACGCCCTGCTGGCACGCCACCCGAATGTCAATGCGCGCGACAGTACAGGCCAAACGCCGCTGCACTACGCCGCCGAGTTTGAGGACGGCCCGTTTGTGGAAGCGCTGATCGCGGCAGGGAGTGACGTGGACGCGATGGATCGGGGCGGTAACACGCCGCTTGCCAATGCGACTCGCGGCCTGCACTTCGACACGGCCAAAGTACTGCTGGCGCATGGAGCCGACGTTAACCACAAAGACAAGCGGGGAGGCACGATGCTGAACTACGCGAAACACTTCAACGGCCCGCAAATGGTCGCGTTTCTCAAGCGCAATGGCGCCAAGTAGGGAAAAGCAGGGGAAGAGAACAGACAGGATATAGCGTCCTAATTTGCGAAGACAACTTGTTGCCTTGTTGGATGTTCCAGGCGAGACAGCGCAGGATACCGGCAGGCGACTGTGGAAAATAGCGACATGAACTGGCAACACTCTCTTGTATTGTTTCTCGCGTCCATGACGGCGGGAGCCATTAACTCCGTGGCGGGCGGCGGCACACTGCTGACGTTCCCGGCCCTCATCGCCACCGGGCATACCGCTTTGATTGCCAATGCGACCAGCACCGTAGCGCTGTGGCCGGGGCAGTTGAGCAGTCTGTGGGGCTACCGCAAAGAAATCGGGCAAACGCGGGCCGCTATTATTCCCCTCACGGTTCTTGGACTGCTTGGCGGCGTCGTGGGCGCATCCCTGCTGCTTATTACGCCGAGCAAAGTGTTCGACAAACTCGTGCCGTTTCTGGTTTTAGCGGCGACTTCGCTGTTCATGGCGCAGGAGCCGTTGGCGCGGCGTCAGAAAGCGCGGGCCGCGCAATTCGCGCAGGATGTGCCGAACGCCGCCGCATCCACCCGCCGAAGCCGCGCCCATTCCCAACACTTCCCCAGTTTCAGCCGCCATTGACAATGTTTCTGACAGCGCTGCTTCTGCTGCAATTCCCTCCCCGTCTTCTGCATCCGCTTCCCCTGTCACTGCCTTTGTTGCCGGCAAATTGCCCCTGTCCATCGCGGTTCTCGCGTTCCTCACAGCCATTTACGGCGGCTATTTCGGCGCGGGCATCGGCATTTTGACCCTTGCCGCGCTCGGCTTCATGGGCTTCACCAACATCCACCAGATGAACGGCGTGAAAAACATCTTTACCCTGTTCATCAACGGCATTGCCGCGCTGATTTTCGTGTTCAAGCACCTTGTAGATTACCCGACTGCCGGATTGATGGCGGCCGGGGCGATTTTCGGCGGGTATGCGGGCGCAGGCATTGCCCGGCGCATCGGGCAGAAAAACGTCCGGCGCGTCGTCATCGGCCTGGGCTTTGTCCTGACCCTTTCCCTGCTGTGGAAAGCGTGGAGCAGGTAGGCACAAGGCATTAGGCATTAGGCATTAGATACAGGACAGAAGACAGAAGTTACTTGTTCCTGATACCTAATGCCTAATGCCTTGTGCCTTGTGCCTTCCTCTTCAAGCAACCATTGCCGCCGTGTCAACGTAGGATGGGAGTACGTCAAACCTTCAGAAGCGAAAGGAAATCCTTATGAAAACGGCATCAGGGCTGGAATACGAAGACATCAAAGCAGGAACGGGCGCGACGCCCAAAACCGGGCAAACCGCCGTCGTGCATTACGTCGGCACACTGACCAATGGAACCAAATTCGACAGTTCACGGGATCGGGGCGAGCCGTTCTCATTCCCGCTCGGCATGGGGCGGGTTATCAAGGGCTGGGACGAGGGCGTGTCCACTATGCAGGTCGGTGGCATCCGCAAACTGACCATTCCGCCGGAATTGGCTACGGTTCGCGGGGCGCGGGCAACGGCTTAATTCCCCCGAACGCCACGCTTGTCTTTGAAGTGGAACTGCTCGATGTGAAATAGCATCGTGTCCTGTCCCTATCGAATGGCTGAACGCGCTTGTGAGTGATTTGAGGCGCGGCAGTAAATTCCAGTTCGGTACAAACGAGTAGGAAAGCCATGAGTGAAGCAGTATTGGCGCAGGCAAAACGGGCGAAGGAAGCGGCGCGGCGACTGGCGGCAGTTGGGGCAACGGTAAAGAACGCTGCCCTGACTGCAATGGCGGAAGCATTGACGGCGCAATCCGCGCAGATTTTAGACGCCAACGCGGTGGATGTGGCGGCGGGGCGGGAGCGCGGCCTGTCCTCGGCGCTGATTGAGCGGCTGACGCTGACGCCCAAACGCATTGAAGCTATGTCGGAAGGATTGCGGCAGGTTGCCGCCCTGCCTGATCCGGTCGGGCAAATACTGGATGGCGGGCGGCGTCCGAACGGGCTGGACATTCAGCGCGTCCGCGTTCCTCTGGGCGTTATCGGCATCATCTATGAAAGCCGCCCGAACGTGACCGTAGACGCGGCGGGTTTGTGCGTGAAAGCGGGCAACGCCGTGATTTTGCGGGGCGGGTCGGAAGCCATTCGCTCCAACACGGTTCTGGCGCGTTTAATATCTGCGTCGGGCGAACGGGCCGGTCTTCCTCCCTACAGCATCCAACTGATCGAAACTACGGACCGGGACGCGGCAACCGCCCTGATGCGCGCGGAAGGTCTGGTGGATGTTCTCATCCCGCGCGGCGGCGAAAAACTAAAAAAAGTGGTGATGGAAAACGCAACCGTTCCCGTGCTGACGTCGCTCGGCGGCAATTGCCATACCTACGTGGATAGCGGAGCCGATCTAAGTATGGCGGCGGACATCGCTTTTAACGCCAAAGTGTCGCGCCCGTCCGTGTGCAACGCCATGGAAACCCTGCTGGTACACAAGGAGGGGGCCGCGCTGCTATTGCCGCCCCTGGGCAAGCGGCTTGTCGAAGCGGGCGTGGAAATCCGGGGCTGCGAGCGTACTCTGGCATTGCTTCCGCAGGCTATTCCCGCCACCGAAGAGGACTGGGCAACAGAGTTTCTAGCCCTGACGCTTGCCGTTCGGGTCGTGGACAGTCTGGACGACGCCCTGCGCCACATTGCGCGCTACGGCACGGGTCATTCCGAAGCCATTGTCACGCCCAATTATGCAAACGCGCAGCGCTTTACGCAGGAAGTGGACGCGGCCTGCGTGTACGTCAATGCCAGTACGCGCTTTACGGACGGGTACGAGTTCGGGCAGGGCGCGGAAGTGGGTATCAGCACCCAAAAACTCCATGCGCGCGGCCCCATCGGCCTGACCGAACTGACCACCTACAAAACCATCGTGCGCGGCAGCGGACAGATACGGGAGTGAAGAAGAGAAGAAAAGAAGAAGAGAAGAAGAGGAGAAATAAACCAAAAGAGAAGAGAAGAAAAGTGGTTCCATCTCCTTTTCTTCTCTTCTTCTTCTTCTTTTCTTCTTCACCTTGGTGTTCTTCGTGTCTTGGTGGTTCCAGTTCTTCTATGGCGGCGCTTCCTGCGGTGAGGCGTAGTCGAACGTGTTTCCCCTGACGCGGTTTTGCGTCCATCATCGTAAGTCTGAAGGCGCAGGCCGTTTAGTTTGGCGGTTTTTACGAACTTCGCCAGTCGTTGCGGAACCGTCACCGTATTGGGGTCGCCGTCGCTGACGTAGCGCTCGCTTGCGCCGGATTTCAGTTCATCGAGGGCTTCGGGGATGCCGCCCCCGCCGTTCACGGCCAGAACGCGCGGAATTCGCAGGGGATCGAACTTTGTGGAAATCGGCGAGGGAGCCGGTCCGCCCCAGGCGTCGATGACGGCGCGGTTGGCGTAGGATTTGCCGTTGTATTCGCCGGAAGTGAGAACGCTGTAGTTGTGCGAACGGGGCTTGCAGCCGCCGGGCAGGGCCAGCGTGTCCAGATGCGCGCCGGGAACCATGCGCTCCGTGACGCTTTTGCCCAGGGCGATCTCTTTGGCAATGGCCGCGTCCGACATGCGGTTGAAATAGTGGTGGCTGAGGGTATGATTGCCTAACTCGCAGCCCATATCGAGCAGGGCGCGCATTTTCTTCGTGGCGTAGCGCTCCGAGCCGAACGCCCCCTGGGGCAGCACGTAAAACATGGCTTTGGTGGGGAAATCAGGATGCTGGCGCGTAAACTCCTGCATGATGCCAATCGCGCAGTCCGGGTCTATGCTTTTGTCGCTGCGATAGCGGAATTGCGTACTGCGGGCGTCGTCGAAGGTCAGAATCACCGGGCTGGTTCCCAGGGGCAAATCCATTTTGTTGTTGAGGTACTCGCTGAGATTGACCGGGCGGTAGCCTTCGTCATACAAGCGCTGCAAATCGGCCTGAAACTCGTCCAGGCTGCGGTGCATCATGCGCGTGGCGCGGCCCGCATTGGATGGGGTAGCCCCGATTTCATGGTACTCCAGAATCGGCACGCGCCCCGCTTCATTGACGCGCATGGCTTTTAACTGCGCGGGGTCAATGGCGGGCGCATCGGGCGTTTGCGTCTGATGCGGCGCGTTCTTGAGCGAAGCAGGCGTATAGCGAATGGGAACCGGGGCGCGCTGCCAGGCAAGCATCAGCCCCAACAGGGCGCAGAAAACCAAACCGGTACTCAGGAACAACAAAGATTTCATGGGCGGAATAAATTGAACAAAAGTGGAACGCGAACCAGAAGACGTTTTTTTGAACTCTGATACAGTATAACACACTGCGCGTCCGTTGAACACTCGTCGGCAGGACAAAGGTTTTTCGGACAGGGGAACAGGAGGCGGAAAAGAAGGGTCGCGCAGGAAGCGATTATTCCTGCGGGCATGGCAGGAAGGTCGTTCCCACGCCGCGCTCGTGTACCACGTCGTCTATGACGCGCTCCCGACGCCCGCGCGCAATTACTGTACGAATACCCGATTGTGTGGCAATTCTGGCCGCTTCAATTTTGGTACGCATCCCGCCCGTACCCACGCCGCTCGTCGCTTCCCCGCCCAGCGCGGCAATCGCCGCGTCAATGCGCTCTACCGTAGAGATGAGGGTGTTGGGTGTCGGGTGTCGGGTGTCGGGATTTTGGATTGCCGATTGCCGAATTACTGTCTTCTGTCTTCTGTCTTCTATCTTCTCTTCTGTTCCCTGTTCCCTGTTCCCTGTTCCCTGTGTCTTCTCCTCTTCTTCCTCCGGCGGCTGCGCGTACAAGCCTTCCACGTCGGAAAGGATGAGCAGTAAATCCGCGCCGACGAGGGTGGCGACGCGGGCCGCTAAGGTGTCGTTGTCGCCGAATTTGATTTCGTCTACGGCTACCGTGTCGTTTTCGTTAATGATGGGCACGACGCCCATATCCAACAGCGCGCGCAGGGTATTTTGCGCGTTGGCAAAGCGGACTGCGTCGCTCAGGTCGTCGCGGGTCAGCAGCACCTGCGCGACCGTCACTTCCCGCCACGCGAACGCTTCGGTATACGTGTGCATCAGCAAGCCCTGCCCGATGGCGGCGGCGGCTTGCTTAAAGGCGAGGGTATTCAGGTGTTCGGTGTTCAGGTGTTCAGGTGTTTTGATACTTGGATGTCCCTCTGTGGGCGCGTCCATTACGAACTTATTGATTGAATCTGCATTCTCCTGAACACCCGAATACCTGAATACCTGAATACCTGAATACCCAGCCCCCATCGCCTCTCTTCCCGCCCGTATCGCGCCGGACGTGACCAACACCACGTCGCGGTTCTGCGCCCGCTGCGCGGCCAATTGCGCGGTCAAATCGGCAATAAACGCGCGGTCAATGCGTCCGTGTGTATTGGTGAGCGTACTGGTTCCAACTTTAACCACAATGCGCTGCGGCAGCATAATCCTTCTCTTTCATCTTCCAGTGAATTTTGGCGCTGACGGGCTTATATACTTGACCAAGCCTGCGTCACTTGTGGCTATACCTCAGAAGTGGCATTCTGTCAAGGATTTTTCAGGGTTGCGTTGAAAACCGCAAAACCGCCAGCCGATGAATAACGTAGATAACAGAACGGATAACCATTGTTGGGATGCGTCGTCTATCTGACAGAGCCATCCGAAACATGGACTTGCGCGGCCCGCGCTCTTGTTAAACGGGGTTTGCGCCGACAACAAAATTTGACCCGGCGGATGGTCAAGCGAGGCAGGATGCTAGGGGAGAGAAACCGCTGCGAGGCGATTGTGCAGGTACCCGATCAGGAACTCATTTCGCGCTGCCAGCAAGGCGACCTGGACGCCTTCGGGCAGATTTACGCGCGCTATGAGCGCGTGGTGTATCGCTACGCCTACCACATGCTGGGCGACCCGGATGACGCCGATGATGTCAAGCAGGATACGTTCCTCAAGGCGTACCGCACCCTGCCCGGCTTCCGGGGCGAGTGCAGCCTGCTGACGTGGCTGCTCAAAGTGGCGGGAAACCTGTGCCGCGACCGCCATAAAACCCGGACGCGCCGGGGCGAAATCGCCCTGCTGCCGGAAATGGCCGCCGAACTGCCCGATATGAGCGATCTGGGCGGCGACCCGGCCCGCCTGCTGGAGCGCAAGGACCTGCATCAATCGCTGTACCGCGTCCTGGCCGCCCTGCCCGAAGGCCAAAAAGAACTCATCGTCCTGCGCGACGTGCAGGGCTTAAGTTATCAGCAGATTGCCGATGTTCTCAATTGTTCGGTTGCCAGCGTGAAACTGCGCTTATTTCGCGCCCGGCGCGGCTTCCGGGACCGCATGGAGTCGCTGTTACAGAAGTAGGCATTTAATATTAGGCATTAGGCATTAGGTAGGATGCGAATTATGTGCAAATTACCCTGCACAGCCAAGTGTTAAGACGGCTTCCCCCTAATGCCTAATATCTAATATCTAAATACCTACCGTGAGGAGTAGGATCATGTTGCTAATCAGGTGGGCGCAGTGTCGGCGCATTCAGCCGGCGTTGTGGGATTTTGCGTCGGAGCGCCTGTCCGAAGAAATGATGGAGCGGGTAGAACAGCATTTGCATGGCTGCATCGCCTGTGACCGCGAACTCGCGTCGCTGAAGCGGGCGCAAACCTTGCTGGCGGCCTGCCGCGCGCAGGAAGAACCCGCGCCCCGCGCCGATTGGAGCGACCTGCGGCAGCGCATCGTTGCCGAGGGCCTTGCGCATATCGCCACGCCTGCCTTGTCACGGCGTACCGGCAAAACGGCAGGCCGCGAGCGCGCGACAAGCGGGTATCGCGCCCCCTGGACGATGCAGTTGGCGACCTCGGCGGCAGGCGGTTTCGCCGCCGTGCTGGTGCTTGGATTGGGTTACGGCGCGTTCCATGCGCGGAATACCGGTTTGCCCGCGTCGCCTGTGGTGTCCGTTCCGCCGGGACAAGTTGTGCCCACTTCGCCCGAACAACTCGCTTCTGCTTCTGACGCGCAAAACGCGCAATGGCCGGAGAACGTAGTAAAAGCCCTGAACAGCCTATCGGTACAAAGCGATAAAATCGAGACAGCCGGTTCCATGCCTGCAAAGAGCGTTCACGTTGGCGCGACTGCCTCTGCGCCAAATACGCATGGCTCCCATAGCGTTACGACATTTCGAGTAACAGGCACGGGACGTGGACACAAAACAACGCCCCGAATGGACTACGCAGCCGCGTCAATGCCGCCGAGAATGACCTATGTCGGCCTGCGCGAAGCATCGGCTCGTCGCGCGCCCACGCCTAAAACATTCGCTTCGGCGACAATTACGCCGAAGTCCCGACGTTCCAACGGTAAATTCGGCCAACAATCGGCAAGCGCGCCGCAAACGCAGATCGCTTCCAACTATGCCCTGGGCCATGTCAAGCCCGACGGAAGCGACAGCGGCGATTCCAACATCAATGTCATCGGCGTCGTCAGTCCTGTGTCCCGCGACGATGATGGCGTCTACTAACGGTCAGGTGTCAGGTATCAGGTGTCAGGTGTCAGAGAAGGATTTCTTCTGCGCCTCGTCCTGACACCTGAACACCTGACACCTGATACCTGAACCATGACCTACCACACGCAGATTGCCGCTTTGATTTCCAATATCGCGCGCCCGCTTCCTTTCCGCTTGCTGGCGGGAATGGGGCTGGGACTTGTCACGGGTGGGTTGCCGATGCAGGCGCGGGCGCAAACATCCCCGCCGCCCGTTGTGCAGGCTGCGCCGCCTTCGTCTGTCGGTTCCGGTTCGGCGTCGGGGGGCGTGTTGGGGCAGATGGGGCGCGAACTCAGCGACATTTTGCAGCAAAACCGCAGTGGCGTCGTGATGATACGGGGGCATCGGCTTCTCGTAGCCCCCGCGGCCTTTGCAGGCAAAAACGACAAAATGCCGATGGGAATGGCGAATGCTCTTTAGCGGCCTCCCACCCATCATTCCCGTAATTGGAAGCGGTTTTCTGGTGCAGGGCAATGTGGTCGTGACAACGGCGGAAGTGGCCGAAGACATTCAGAGTCCTACGGTAATTCTGGCGGATGGCAAACATTTGCGCGTCATAGGCCGCAGCGTGGATGCGCAGAGCAACCTTGCCATTTTCACCGTTGAGGGCGTGGACACGTCTGTCGCGTTGCGCATGGGCGACTCCGACACCGTTTTACCCGGCACATTTGCCGTCACTATCGGTACGCAGGCCGGCTTCCCCAATTCGGGCGGACTGGCGTTTATTGCGCATACACGCCGCCGCGCGCGTTCGGGCGAACGCCATTTCGACAACCTGATTCAGTTTCAGGGCGCAATCGGGCCGGGCAGCAGCGGCAGTCCCCTGATCGGCTCTTCGGGAGAAGTGATCGGCATTGTCATGGCCGCGCCGGATATGACGAGTGGCGGGCGCGGCAATTGGCCTGGCAACGGCTGGGATCGGCAAAACGGCGGCAGGGGCGGGGGGCAAAACCGCTTTGACAAAGGGCATCAGGAGAAATCCGCGCCGGACAAGTCTGCGCCGGACGCCAACGCCCACGCGCATCGAAGCCGCGCCGCGTCGGAAATGCAGACCCCGCCTCCGGGTGTTCCTGCCGACCCGCGCAGCCCACGTTCGGGAGGTTCGCCTTTCGCGCCTTTCCCCGGCGAAATGCCCCAGGGCGGTTTCAATCCGTTCGGCGGCTTGTCCAACATCGGCTTTGCGCTGCCTGTCAACGAACTGCGCGCCCGGCTTCCCGAACTGGTGCGAACAGCGCAGAAGATACCCGCCGCCGGCTGGATGGGCGTTCGTCCGGGCAACGGTCCCAAACCCGGCGCGTATGTCACCAACCTGTATGAAGACTGCCCTGCAGAAAAGGCCGGCCTGAAAATCGGCGACATTATCACGCACATTGACGGGCAGCCGATTCATTCCGATATGGAGTTCATCGGCGCTTTAGTGCGTGGGCAGGAAGGGCAAGCCATGAAAGTGCAAGTGCTGCGCGGGAACGCCGTCCACATTTTCGAGGTACGCCTGCGCGCCCGTCCCGACCCCGACGAAATGCGGCGCATGAACCTGCGTATCCAATCGGAAGTCGGCGTTCGGATTGTCGTGTACTTCGCTTATATGGTTTGAGTGATGAGGGAGAGTGGAGAGTAGAGAGTGGAGAGTGAGAGGAGGCAATCCTTTCACTCTCCACTCTCTTTGTTTGGCTTGCGCGGAACGCCTCTGAGGAAATTGTGGCTTCAACATTGGTTTTGCGGCAGGAAAAGCCACAGGGCAACGCGAACAGTAGCAAAAGTAGGTTCGGAAAAGGAGAGAAACGTAATGCAAATACAACTGACAGCCGTTTTCCAAAAAGTGCCCGAAGGGTACATCGGATTTGTCGAAGAATTGCCGGGAGCGAACACGCAGGGCGAGACACTCGAAGAAACGCGCGCTAACCTGCGCGAAGCCGTCTCCCTGGTTTTGGAAGCCAATCGCGCGCTGGCAGAGGAAACGCTTTCAGGACGCGAGGTAATCCGAGAAACCTTGCAGGCAGCAACCGCATGAAGCGCGTAGACTTACTTCGACATCTGGAGGCGCAGGGCTGTGAGTTTGCGCGCGAAGGCGGAAATCACACCATTTATGTCAATCGCGTTGCGCAAGCAAGTTCTGCTGTGCCACGTCACCGCGAAATCAATGATTTTCTAGCCGGCAAGATATGCCGCGATTTGAAAGTGAGGGAACCAAAATAAAGTATTTGTTCAGCGCCCACCGAGACGAAGTTTGGCAAAAATTCTCGCAAGCAAGTTGAAGGAGGTTGATGATGAAGCGATTCTATGGGTTTGCACTGCTGTTTGCTCTGCCTCTGCCGTCGCTATGTGCCGCGCATCGCGCCGCGACGCAGTCCACACCTTACGCCTTGTTTCAATTCAACGGGAATACGACAAATAAAGGCACGGGCAAAGCCACCTTTGAACTGCGGAATACGCGCTTTCAGAACAATGCTTTGTATCTTAACGGCAAGTACGAGCATGGCCCGGAGCATGGCGGTTTCCACGCCGTTTGTTCCACGCCTGCCGTTCCCTACGAAACCTTCACGGTAGCCCTGCGCTTCAAAGCCGAAGTTTTTACGTCCGGCAAGAATAACCTGATTACAGGCGGAACTTCCGCGCGCTGGTTCAGTCTGTGCCGTTCGGAAGCCGGGCATCTGGTCATCACGCTGAACAATCAGGATTACCAGCATGAGATCAAGGGCGTCACGCTGGACAAGGACAAATGGACGGAAATCGCCTGCGGCGTTGACATTCCCCAACACAAAATCAGCGTCTTTCTCAATAAGAAGAATGTTGACAACATCGTCCTTCCTTCCTCTTTCACGCTGCAGACAGGCGACGCAGAAGATAAAGACGCAGACAAAAATTGGTCGTTTACCAACTACTCCAATGCGGACGTGTTTCAGGGATGGGTTGACGAACTGCGCATCTATGACCATTGCCTGAGCGATGGGGAACTGGCCGCGCTGTCCTTGCATCCCGCGCCCGCCAAACAACGCCGAAGCGCGGCCCCAAAGCCCTGACAGCCCAATACCCTAAAACCATAGAACCCTAAAACCCTGAAACCCTACCCACCAACACCATGAGTCCAGACCATCGGCAGCATCGGGGCGCGCACCCGGAAGACCGGAAATTGTTCGCGCCCGAACGACAGGACACGCTGCGGCAGGCGACATCAGATTTATCGTGGCTGCTTGGCAGGGCGTACCCGGCCACTGCCGCGCTGAAACTTGTCGGGGATCGCTACGCTCTTGACGAGCGGCAGCGTACCGCCGCGTTGCGCTCCGCGTGTTCCCCGTCCCACCGCGCCAACAGACAGGCCACTTGCTTGCCCATCGAAGCGGTACGCGGGCAGGATATTCAGATTGACGGCTTCAATCTGCTGATTACCATTGAGGCGGCATTGGGAGGCGGGATTGATTTTGCATTGCGGCGATGGTTGCCTGCGCGACCTGGCGAGCATCCACAGCACGTATAAGGCCGTACAGGAAACCGTTCCCGCCCTGACGCTGATTGGCAATGCCCTGCAAGCGCTTGGCCCCCGTTCTGTGCAATGGCTGCTGGACAGCCCGGTTTCCAACAGCGGGCGACTGGCGCAGACGATCCGGGATGTGGCAGAAGAACACGGCTGGAACTGGCAGGCCGAAACGGTTTTCAATCCCGATACGGTTTTGAAGGCATCCAATGCAATTGTCGTTACGTCCGATTCCGTTGTCCTGGATCACGCAGGGCGTTGGGTCAATGTCGCCGCGCACCTGCTGCCGCTGTATATTCCCGACGCCTGGATCGTAGACATGCGGCACTAAAGCCGCTCACATTCCCCTGGAGAATCATCATGCTTGCTTTGCCATCCGAAATTCAGACGGCTTGCGCGGATTTGTTCGCCGCGCTGCCGCTCGAACAAGCCATGCCGAACTTACTGCACAGTCAGACAGCATCCGCTGCCGTTGTTGAGGCGGCGCAGTCCGCGCTGCGCTCGCCCGCTCTTACTTCCCGTCCCGCTCTTGCCGCCGGTTTGTGGCTGTACGTGGATGATCTCGAACGCAGCCACGCCATCAGCCAGTCGCTTGACGATGTAACGGGCGCGTACTGGCACGGCATCATGCACCGCCGCGAAGGAGACTTTTCCAACAGCCACTACTGGATGCGCCGCGCCAGCCGCCACCCTCTCCGCCAATCCCGTCCCGACCTCGACCCCGACGCCCTGATAGACGCCGTAGCCGCCGCGCATGGCAGCAACCCGCCCGACCTGCTTGCCCTGCAACGCGCCGAGTGGCAAGCCCTGTTTGAATGGTGCGCCGCAATGCAGGGATGAGTAGATATTAGATATTAGGCACAAGCCCAATACCTAACACCGAACACCTGAACACCGCAATACCTGAACGCCCAACACCCAATACCTAACACCCAATACCTGAAACAAAGGAGTTTATTTTATGACGACAACAAGTGACGCGATTTCATTTGCCTGCATCGGCGTGGGCGGGCGCGGCGGGTATCTGCTGCAATTACTGCTGAAGATTGAGGGCGTGGCCGTTCGCGCCGTGTGCGATCCCAATGCCGATAATCGCGCCAAAGCCAAAAAGTTGATTGAAGCGGCGGGGCAGGCCGCGCCCGTGGAGTTCGAGCATTGGGAGCAGGCATTGGCGCATCCGGGCATTGACGCCGTTGTCAGCGCCCTGCCGTGCGGCCTTCACGCCCAAAACTATCTGGACACGATTGCGGCGGGCAAAAACCTGTACGGCGAAAAACCGCTTGCCTTAACCCCGCAGGAGTGCGACACCATTGTCAGCGCGGCCAACAGCAGCAAGCAGATCGTGCAGTTAGGGTTTCAGCGCCGGGCCGACCCGCGCTTCATCGAAACCATGCAGGAGATCTACGCGGGCGAGTTGGGCGATCTGGTGGAAGGGCGCGTGTGCTGGTCCAACGCCTGGGGACCGCTGTACAACTGGTTCGGGCATCGGGACGTGTCGGGCGACTGGATGGTGGAACAGGCCGTCCACAACTGGGATGTAATCAATTGGGCGACGCGCAGTTTGCCGATTCGCGCAATGGGCATGGGACGCAAGGGACTTTACCACGAACAGCAGCCGGATCGAGACGTGACCGACTATTACTCCGCGCTGGTCGAATACCCGAATGGCCTTGTCGTCAACATTCTGCACAGTTGGGTGGCTCCCGGTCAGGAAGGCGCGTACAAGCCCGCGTTCAACGACGAGTACACGCGGCTGTTGGGAACAAGGGGCGGCGTGGATTTCAATTCCGGCCTGATTTCCTACCGCCGCGAACTGAAACTGCCGGATCGCCCCGGCCAAAACCTGCCCGAAGGCGTGACCAATTCCCTCCTGTGCCTGCAAGCCTTTGTAAACTCGGTACGGACCCGCAAGCCGCCGGTTGCGGGCGTTCAGGAAGGCCGCGATTCGGTACTGGCCTGCCTGCTGGTGCGCGAAGCCGTAAACCGGGGCGGCGTGGTGACGATGGAGGAGCTAACGGCATGAGGATTTTGGATTTCGGATTTTGGATTTTAGATTGGGTAGGGCTTCATTTCGAAGTTTTCGCGCTCCGGCGTTGGGAACGTCGGGCATTTGCGCCTTCCTCTTTCGTCTTTCCCCTTTTGCCTTTCGCCTTTTTCGTGTGTTTCGCGTTTTTCGCGGTTTCCAAATCCGAAGCGCAGAACAATGCGCCTGACCCTGACCTGCAGGTACAGAATGTGCCGCATGGAACCGTGAAGGACTATGTGTGGAAAACAAGCCATGTGTATCCCGGCACGGAACACAACTACCGCGTGTATGTTCCCGCGCAGTACGATCCTTCCAAGCCGGCCTGCGTGATGATTTTTCAGGACGGATTGGGCTTTAACGCGCCGACCGTGTTTGACAATCTCATCGCCAAAAAGCAGATGCCCGTCACGGTTGCCATTGGCATCAGTCCGGGCGTGGCTCCCCCTGCGGGCGCAAACCCCGGCAACGCCCTGCCCCGCTTCAATCGCAGCGTGGAATACGATACGCCCGATGATACGTATGCGCGGTTTCTGCTCGACGAGATTTTGCCGGAAGTGGGCAGAACCCTGAACCTGAGCCGGAATCCCAATGACCGGGGCCTGTGCGGGGCAAGTTCGGGCGGCATTGCCGCGTTCACCGCCGCATGGGAGCGTCCCGACCAATTCCGGCGCGTGTACAGCGTGATCGGCAGTTTCACCGACCTGGCGGGCGGCGACACGTACCCGTCGAAAATCCGCAAGTACGAACCGAAACCGCTGCGCATCTATTTGCAGGACAACGACCAGGATCAGGACATTTATTCGGGAAGCTGGCCGCTTGCCAATCAGGAAGTGGCGGCGGCGCTGAAGTTCGCCGGGTACGACGCGCAGTTTACGGTGGGCAAGGGCGGGCATGACGGCAGGCCGGGAAGTTTGATTTTTCCCGAAGTGATGCGCTGGCTGTGGCGCGATTATCCCGCGCCTATTGCGGTCAACACAGCGTCGCGGCAGCCCATCATGCAGATCGTTTCGCCGGGTGACGATTGGCAGGAAGTGGAATCGGATGTGGTTCACGCGCTGGCGACGGACAGCGCGGGCAGCGTGTACGCGGCAGGCCGGGATGGGATCACCTGTCTTGGAACATCAAGCATCAAACCCCTGCCGCCAATCGCCAACGCGAACGCGCTTGCCTTTGCTCCCGATGGCAGGCTGATTGTGGCGGATACGGACAATCAGCGCCTGCTGGCTTACGATCGCAAACGGCAAACTGACAGTGCTTAGCCCGCAATATCAGTCGTCATCCACGCTTGACCGTCAGCCATCAGGGCACGATGTATTTTCAGGATGGCGCCGACGAAAGCATCTGGCAAATGACAAAGAAGTGGACAGAGCGCGCAGAGTGGCGGAAGGCGAAACAACTTCCTTCGTGCTGCAGCCTTCCTCCTTGACCCTAACGCCCGACCAAAGCCTGCTGATTACAACGGGAGTGAGGCCGCGCAAATCGCTGGTGTCATGGCGCGTACAGGCGGACGGAACGCTTGCCGATGCCGAGCCGTTCTTTGACCTGACCAGCGCGTATCATCAGACGGGACAGGCAGGCGACGGCAATGGTGACGGACACGCAGGGCTGGCTGTACGTGGCGACTCCGGCGGGTATTCAGGTGTGCGATCAAGCGGGGCGCGTGAACGGCATCCTGTCGCTGCCGACCCGCCGACTGCCGACAGCCATGACGTGGGGCGGAACCAACCGCGATACGCTGTACCTGGCCTGCGGCGGCGCATTATACAAGCGCAAATTGCGCGTCAAGGGCGTACTCCCTTTCGAGGAACCCATCAAGCCACCTTCGCCGCGCTTGTAGTCATTTCCATTAACAAGGAAATTGAAGCAGAAACAAACCTTATGACACCCCTATTTACACGGTGCGCCGAAAACCCGATTGTGGTTCCGGGGCGGTACGACTGGCGCATGGCAACCACATTCAACCCCGGCGTGATTCTGGATGACGACGGACGCTTTTATCTGTACGAGCGGGCGGCGGGGCAGTTGCGCCCGTTCCATTGCTATATCGGCCTGCTCGACAGCGACGATGGCGTTCACTTTACGCAGGTCGGCGATCAGCCCGTGTTTACGCCCGATATGGCCGGCAGTCCGTACGGCAGCGTACAGGACCCCCGCGTCGTCAAGATTGACGGCGCGTACTATATGACGTATGCGTTTCGCCCGTTTGCCTGGTCTTCCAACCCGACGGGCGTAGGCGTGCCCGAATCGCATGAGTCCGACTTTCCGGGCGTGGAGCGCGCGCCTATCACTGTCGGCAGTGGCTCCAAAAACGTTGCCAACGCCCGCCCCGACAACATGACCCGCTCCGGTATCGCCGTTTCCCATGACCGCGTTCACTGGCAGCACCACGTCTGGGCCACGCCGCCGGACATGGACGACCGCGACGTGATCTTATTCCCTGAAAAAATTGGTGGGCGCTTTGCTCTTCTGCGCCGCCCGCTCCAATTCGTCGGCCCGGCATACGGAACCGAGCATCCCGGCATCTGGATTTGCTTTTCCGATGACCTGCAAACGTGGACGCCGCCTGCCTTGATCGCCAAGCCGGAATTCGCCTGGGAAGACAACCGCATCGGCGGTTCCACGCCCCCGCTGCGAACGCCGCAGGGCTGGCTGGTTTTGTATCACGGCGTTCAAATGCAGGACGCCCGCCTGCGCCGCGTGTGCTACCGCATGGGCGCGTTGCTGCTCGATTTGGACGACCCGACCCGCGTTCTCGCCCGCACCTCCGAATTCCTCATGGAACCGGAAACCTACTATGAGCGCTTCGGCCTGTACATCCCCAACGTGATATTCCCCACCGCCAATGTCGTCAAAGACGGCCTGCTGTACCTGTACTACGGCGTATGCGATACCGCCATCGCCCTCGCCACCACGCCGCTTGATGCATTGGTAGAACACGTGCTGCGGGGATAAAGAAGCCCGTTTAGCCGCAAATACACGCAAATAGACGCAAATAAATATAATGAAAAGCCTCTCGTCTGCAAGGAGAGAGGTCGGAGGTACGTTTCAAGTTCATTACATCTGTTTGCGCCGGGGATTGAAAATCCCCGGCAGGAAAGTGCAAGCGTCCTGCGGACGCGGGAGTCTTGAGGTAGAGAGTTACGTCCGCAGAACGTTTGTTTTGTCAAGATGGGGATTTTCAATCCCCGGCAGATGGGGTGAGGTCAACCTATAACGCCGCAGAATACTCCGTCACCTGACGGCTTGCGGCGGGTTCGACGACAAGGCGTAGATGCGAAGGCATATTGCCTTCCTCATCGAAGATCGTCAGCGTGTTTTTGCCCGGCTTCAGCCAACATTCCGGCAGGTACAGCGATTGGATCGGCACTTTTTCCGGGTAGCGGCCCAGATTGTGGCCGTTGAGCCAGATAAAGCCGCGCGACAGGCCGTTCAGGGTGACGCGCAAAATGGGATGCGCGCCGGGTTTGTCGGTTCCCGCGCCAAAGCCGCTCCGCGCGTCCGTATTGAACTCAGTACGGAAGAACGTGGGTACACCCGTTTGATCGGCGCGTTCACCGAGAGGATTCCATGCGGTGATTTTAGCGGGGTTTTCCAGCCCGCCGCGCATTTTCCAGCCGCGCAGTTCCGTTTCGTCGCCGGGATTGGAACCGCGCAGGGCAGTCGCGCCCGCAATGCCGCCCGTGTTCGCCGTGTTTTCCACCAGAACGACAAGTTGATTGGCCTGCCCGCTCTTCCACGCCGCTTCCAGAGGCACATCAAACGGCTGCCCCCAGCCTTTGTGTTCTCCCACCTTTTTGCCGTTCAGATAAACCGTCGCGTTGTCGTCTACGTCTTCAAAATGCAGGCTGTGGCGCTGTCCGGGCAGCAAGTCCAGTGTGGTGCGGAACCACGCGAAGCCGGCCTGTCTATTAAACACGTCCGTTTTGGGATCGTCCAGCGTTTTCCAGTCATTACCGCCGTTGACATCTTGGGGCAGGCTTGTCAGCCGACCGGACGCGGTAATGCCGGATGCCGGTCTCCATTGCCACTTTGTGATAGCCTGTTCCGTGCCCGCGTTCTTGGAAAGCGTGACCGGGCCGTTTAAGCCTTTGGCGGCAACCTGATCTATCGGGCCGAGATGATTGAACAGTTTGTTGCGCCCATAATGCGCGGCGAAAACGGCAATCGTGTTCGCGCCCGCTTTGAGCGGTACGGCAACCTGGCGCGGAATGGGAGACGTGAAGCGCTGCCGGGGTTGCGCAGTGTTGGCGGGAAGGGGAACGCGCTGCCCATTGGCCCAAACCGCGATCCAATCGCCCAAATCCGCGAACTTCAAGTTGACTGTGCCGTCTTTTGCCGCCTGCGCTGTCGAGCGATACCACGCATACGCGCTCGTGTCGCCATCCGCGCCCATTTGCAGGGGCTGCGGGCTGTACTTCCAGTTGCCGGTCAGATACGCGATGCTTGCCGGTTCGTCCGCTTTGTGCATCTGCCACGCGCCCAACGTCGGGGGCGTGATTTGCTCCGGGCTGAAACCTGCCGCCACTTCTGCCTGGGTTCCCGTTTGAGCGGCTTCCTGCGCTGTTTGTTGCGCTTCTTTTGGCGTTACCACTTGCAGGCGCAAGGGGCTGTCACCCGGCCCGTAAGCAAAGTAATCGGTTTCAGGAATGGGAATTCGGCGCGCATACTGCTCGGTGACAATCCGCAGTTCGCCGTTCTTTGCGGTCACTTCGCCGACATACGGGAAGCCTCCGATGATGTAGGTTGTTCCGCCCGTTTCCGCGAAATAGGTTCGGTCGGCCAGATCGCTGCTCACGGCGAGGACCCGAAACTTATGCGTTCCCGCCTTAAAGGTGTACTCGCCCGCGCCCTGCGGCGCAAAGGTGGCTTGCAGCGTCACGCCCTGTGTATCCGCGTCCATCGTCCAGCCGTTACCGGCAGTAACCAGCCGCGTCTGTCCCGCCGCAACGCGGAAATGCAGTTCCACGCGGTGCGCAAGCGAAAGGTTGGCATCGTT
Source organism: uncultured Chthonomonadaceae bacterium (assembly GCA_963835065.1). Taxonomy (GTDB): domain Bacteria; phylum Armatimonadota; class Chthonomonadetes; order Chthonomonadales; family Chthonomonadaceae; genus CAWFQB01. The sequence goes on from CAWIEK010000022.1 coordinate 71,569, forward strand.
GCGTTGCTCCTGAGTGCCGATGGGAGCATCGTACACGACAAGCGTGGTCGTATTCCCCTGATCGGCAACGCCCAGAATACGACACGCGGACGATTCCAGCGTTACGTCGGAACCCAGCGCGACATTGCGGGCAAGCGGCACGATTTCGCCCGGAGCCAGTTCCAGCGTGATGTCGCTGTTCGCAGACGCGCCGTTTTGCCGCCGTGCCGTTTTCCGGTTCGCCGCCTTGCGCTGAGGTCTGCGTCGAACCCGCGCCACAACAGGCTGATTGGAGGGGTTATCCACAAACAGCAGGGTTCCTGCCGGACTTTTGCGGGCGGTCAGCGACACGCCGCCGCTAGACCACATCGTTCTTGACCTCGTCCGTCGAGTTTACGCTGTTTTCCAGCACATCTGCGAAACTGCGGGCGAACAGCGACGCGCGCTTGAAGCGGTAGTAGATCGGGCGCAAATCGCCGGTCTGCCCGATTGCCGAACCGTAATCGTAATTGGACGCAACCTCATCGTCGTTCCACGTGTCGAAATTGGTTCCGCCGTGCAGCATGTAGAAGTTGTAGCCGTTGCCGCCATACGCGAGGATTTTCCACGTTCCCCGGTCATACGTCCGCAAGTCCCGCGCGCTCAACGGCCCGTACAGGTCGTACCAGCCGGGCCAGAACTCCGTCGTGAGCCAGGGATTGGCGCGTCCCGCGCTGTCCCACGGCTGATTGCCCGCCGGGTCGTGACCGTGATGCAGGCCGCTGAAAAAGTAGGGCACTTCCAGCCCCAAAGCCAGCGCCTTGTCCCGCAGATGCGTAAAGTAGCCGTTGGGCATTTCGCGCCCCCATCCCTGCGGATGCTCGTTCTCCAACTGCACCAGAATCACCGCGCCGCCCCGGTGTATCTGATTGGCAGCGACAATCGGCATGATTTTCTCATACCACTTGTCCACCAATGCCTCGAACGGCGCGTTGTCCTCGCGCACCCGCACACCCGGCTTGAAACGCAGCCACACGGGATAGCCACCGCTGTCCCACTCGGCGCACACATACGGCCCGACGCGCACAATCGCGTACATGCCAAGTTCGTTGATGAGTTTTAGATAAGCGTTGAAATCGTGGTCGCCAGCAAAGTCCCATTTGCCTTCCTGCGCCTCGTGGAAGTTCCAAAAAGCATAGGTTTCCACCGTGTTGAAGCCCGCCCGCTTGATGCGCAACAAGCGATCTCGCCACAAAGCGTGGGGTACGCGGCTGTAATGCAGGCTCCCGGACGCGATAAAGGTACGCTTGCCGCGAACTAAAAACCCCTTGCCGTCAAAATCAATGGCGGAACGGGCGGCGGCAGCGGCAGGAAACATGCCGTCATCGGCTTTTGCCGTCATTCCCATGCTCAGGCCAAGCGCCAACAGCAAGGCTGAAAGATTGTGTTTAAGATGTGTGTGTCGCATAATTTTGAAGAACTTCCCTAAAGCAGCCCTTATCATAGGCCCAATCTGAAATACGGGTATTCAGGCGTTCGGTATTCAAGTGTTCGGGCATTTTTAATACGGGATGGTGAGCGCAGTTCATCCAATCTTCCCCAAAAGCGCGGGAAAGGGGAGCGTTATTCGAGAGTTTGGCGCAATGCCTGCAAGCGGGTTTCATATTCCGCAATCGCCGTCAGCACTTCCTCACGGTTGGCTTGAAAAATGGCCTGCCAAAAGGCGCGGTCCGCAACGGCCACGCGGGTCAGGTCACGGAAACTGCTGCCCGCCATCTGAAGCGCCTGCTCCGCGTCCGTCTGCGCGGCAATCATGTCGGCGAACGCGAACGAAAGCGCATGCGGCAAATGGCTGACCAAAGCCACAAGGCGGTCATGCTGCGCGCTGTCCAAAAGCACTGGGTCGCGCTTCCAAAGCCTGCGCCATTGCCGCCAATTTTGCCGCCCAAACATTTGCCTTCAAGTCCGGCAATTCCCTGCCGACAATGCCCCACGCCGCACCCGTAAACACATCCGCCCGCGCCGCGTCAATGCCGCCTGCGGGAGCGCCCGCCATCGGATGTCCGCCCACAAAACGGCTTCCAAAACACCGCTCCCCGGTTTCTACAATTAACCGTTTCGTGCTGCCAATGTCGGTAATCAGCGCATCTGACGGCACAAGGGGAACCAATATTTCCAACAGACGTGGGATTGCAGGAACCGGAGCGGCCACAATCACGCAATCCGCGTCCGCCACGCCCGCCCCTAAACCCAGCGCGGCCTCATCAATGGCTCCTATCTCCCGCGCCCGCGCCAAAACGCGCTCACTCGTATCCACGCCCACAACCGTTTGCGCCAGCCCCTTCGCCCGCAGCGCCATGCCAAGCGAACCGCCCATCAGCCCGACGCCGATAATGGCGACACGCTGGAAGAGAGGAGAATTAGGAAATGATGAGTGATGAGTGATGAGTGATGAATAGGATGCTGCATTGTATTCATCATTCATCATTCCGCGTTCAGCATTTCCTTCTGTTCCCTTCTCCTCATATTCGCGTTCATTCGCGTTCATTCGCGGCTATCCGTTCTACAGCGTTTTCCCGACAGCGCTTGCGATAGGGGCAATATCCTGCATCAGTTGCTCGAATTGGGCGAAGGTCAGGGATTGCGGGCCGTCCTTGATCGCTTTTTCGGGGTTGGGGTGCGTTTCGATGATGATGCCGTCCGCGCCGGTTGCCACTGCGCCGCGCGTGACGGCGTTGACAAGGCTGCGCTTGCCGGTCGCATGGGACGGGTCGGCGAAAATCGGCAGGTGCGACAGTTCCTTGATGGCGGGAATGGCGTTGATGTCGAAGGTGTTGCGGGTATACGTTTCAAACGTGCGGATGCCGCGCTCGCACAGAATGATCTCGTAATTGCCCTGACTGGCGATGTATTCCGCCGCCTGCAGCCATTCTTCAATCGTACTGGCCCAGCCGCGCTTGAGCATCACGGGCTTACGCGCCGTGCCCACTTCGCGCAGCAGGGAGAAGTTGGTCATGTTGCGCGTCCCGATCTGGAAAATGTCGGTGTACTTGCCCACCAATTCCACGTCGCGGGTATCCATCACTTCCGTAATGATGGGAAGTCCCGTCTGCTGACTGGCTTCAGCCAGCAGTTTCAAGCCCGCTTCGCCCATGCCGTGAAACGAGTACGGACTGGTGGACGGCTTGAACGCGCCGCCCCGCAGGATATGCGCGCCCGCTTTCTTGACAAACGCGGCGGTTTCAAACAGCATTTCGGGCAACTCGACGGTACACGGCCCGGCCATAACGCAAAGCTGATTACCGCCGATTTGTACCCCGCGCACATTGATAACGGTTCCTTCCGGCTTGAACGCTTTGCCGACCAGTTTGTACGGCTTCAAAATGGGAACTACGCGCTCCACGAACGGCAGCGCCTCATAATGCTCGACAAGACCGTCCTTGTCCCGTTCGGGCGTCCCGATCACGCCGACAATGGTGCGCTCGACACCCTCGGAAAGATGGACGCCGTAGCCCCGGCCTTTGAGTTCTTCCAGCAGTTCCGCGCGCTGCGTTCCTGTCGTTTCCGGCGCTAAAATGATAATCATGGTGCTGCTCCTTCTCGCTTCTGCTGCTATCGTTGTATATGCAACTGTCTATGTACGATTGTTCGATGCGCAATTGTTTGTTCGATGCACAATGGCTGCCTTACCTGCCGAACGGCGTTTCCCGACCCCAAATTCTTTAACGGGGACTCAATTATAGCACACGCCGAATTCCATACCCCTAAAGCGGCGCAATTTGTGCGGACGTAGGAACCGGCAATTGTTGCACAGGACATCGGCAGATGGGGTAACATACATACACAAAAACGCTTGACCATTTGCGAAATACCGGGCAAGCGCGTCCTGGCTGCCTTCCCGACCTTCACCGATTTCAAAGGAAAGTTATGCCCATGAAGAACTGTTTTCGCCTGCCCCTTCTTTTCTGTGGTATGGGAATGGCAATGGTGTTCGGGACGGGCGTTCGCCTGCTGCGCGCGCAAACACAGCCGCGTCTAGCCGACAAACAAACCGCCCTGCGCTTCACCAACCCGACGGCCATTACCAACGGGTATCTTCCCCTGGCGCATCTGCATCAGGACATTCTGGAAGGCAAGGAGGATGGCAAGAGCGTTCGCGTGGAGCGCGCAATGAAGCCGGGAACGCGCGCGTTCTTGATTGACGGGCAGAAAGTGGAAGCGCGTATTATGGAAGACCGCGAGTTTATCGGCGGCAAGCTGAAGGAAGTGACGCTGGACTATTTCGCGCAGGCCGAAGACGGGAGCGTCTGCTATCTGGGCGAAAAAGTGGATATGTACCGCGACGGCAAAGTGATCGGACATGAGGGCGCGTGGCTGGTTGGGGAACACAGCGCGAAACCGGGCGTGATTATGCCCGCGCATCCCAAAGTGGGCGACAAGTTCCGCTCTGAAATCTGTGCCTCGCACCTGCTTTCGTTAGAAAAGTACGTGCCGAGTGATTTCAGGCAGGATATTTTACGCTTCAGGAGAATATGGGGGCAAAAATGGCGACAGGATTATTCAATGTCAAACGTCATTACGGTTCGTGAAGAAACTATCCTCTCTGAAACCGAGCAGGCATTGCGTCTCTTCGCTTCCGGAGGGGAACGGATACCGGGCGTTAATTAGCGCCTGCCGGTATGATACCGGGGGATTAAACGAACAAGGGATGAGAGTTGTCGTTGCTGATCTGTTCAGTTCTATTACACACGAGGTGATACGAGCGAAAGAAATGGTATACGACGCCTTTCCCAACATTCGATTTAGCCTTGATATACGGGATGTCAGCACGGTAACAGATGACAACCGATAGGAGCATACGGCAATGGACACTCCTTCGGTTGATGCCTTTAACTCTACTAACCTTATCCGCTATGTCGTGTTCAAAGATTGGCATCGGTAGACAAAGCCGCAATCTGGTCTACATGCAGACGCCGGCAAACGCCTACCCGCAAGCATTTACGCAACAGGCTGCTGCGCGAATTCCCACACAGCGTTCAAATGTTGTGCAACTGTTTTGCTGATGGGCCTGTCAGGAGGATTGGAGCGTAGCCTGAAAGGTTCAGAAACAGTCTTGAAAACTGCGCCATCCGCAAGGATGGGGGTTCGATTCCTCTACGCTCCGTTATCCCTCCTGTCCAGCAAAGCCACCTGCGAACGGTAAACGCCGACCGTGTTGAAGGAGAGCCTCCATGAAATTGGCCTGATGAAGCGCATAGAAAGCATATTCTAACGAATGCACTCGCCGCGCGAACGCCGGAGCAGTTAGAACGCGCCACGCGGGAGTTAGATGCCTGGGTTGCCGCGCATCCTGACGATGAAGATATTTAGTGGGCGTATGAGCAAATGGCGCTTGTAGAGATTGCGCTGCAGGAAGTTGCGCCTGCCCCTGTAATGGTAATGGCAAAAGCTTCTTGATGAGCAAGCATATTCAAATTGTAAGGGGGCAGTAAGATTGAGCGCGCGTAAGCATTTCAGTTCGGTCAAGCTTGAATATCATTCGCTGCGGTTCGCCCAAATGCTCTTCAAGCATTTCCCGGAGTGGAAGCAATATGCAGGCCATTATGTCAAAGAAGAAAAGAATATCCCAGTATACTACCTGAATGTTTCTATACCCCCTGTCAATCCCGGATGTCACCGATACGCTTTGTATCACTACCTATCCCGAAGAGGTCATTATTCAGTGGCTTGGCGGCGCACACTCCCATTTTGATGCTTTGTTACATCGCAGCACAGTGAATTACATGGAAGCGGCGCTTGATTTTTTAGAGCGCATCGTCACCGATCAGATCATTTTCGGCTACTATGTTCGGGATGGCAAGCCAACAGGAGCAGGGTTCTTGTACAACTTCGAGTTAAACCCGGCTCCAACATGGTTCAATATAAAACAGGGTTCCATCGTGATGCGCTCATGGCAGGGAACGCGCGACACAGAACTGTTTGTACAAACGGTCTGACAGCACTGTACAAGCAACTCAGAGACGGATGAAAGCGGGAGGAGCGCGGCAGATGAACCCTCGACTACAGGGCGTATTGGTATTTGCAGCGGGTGTGTGCCTTGCTGTCGTGTTTTGGAACGAGTATCATTCCGGGAGTGAACTCTTCTCGGCAAAGCTGCTAATCATGACGCCCGTTATCCTGCTTCTCGGACTGACCTACATCCTTGAGCCGCGCGTCCTGCTGGCAAGCAAGAGCAACGCCTCCGCATTGCCCATCCTGTTCAAGGTAGTAAACTACGTTCTTCTTTTCGTCGGCCTTGCCATCGGCTTCTATATCCGCTATGTCGTGTTCAAAGAGTGGCATCGGTAGACAAAGCCGTGTACGAAGCTAACTGGTTTAACCCTCCACGCGCTGATTGATGAGATGCGCCAGATAGCCCGCGCCGAAGCCGTTGTCAATGTTGACCACGCCCACGCCGGTTGCGCACGAATTCAGCATCGTCAGTAACGCGGAAAGCCCCTGAAAACTCGCGCCATAGCCTATGCTTGTCGGCACGGCGATGACGGGACGCGATACCAGCCCGCCGACTACGGACGCCAGCGCCCCCTCCATGCCCGCTACCACGACCAGCACATTGGCGGCAAACAACCGCTCCTGATTGTTCAGCAGCCGATGAATCCCCGCCACGCCCACGTCGTACAAGCGTTCCGTCGGGCTGCCCATTTCCGTCGCCGTCACCACCGCTTCTTCCGCCACCGGTAAATCCGCCGTGCCTGCGGAGACGACGAGGATAGTTCCGAGGGAAGAGGGTGTCGGGTGTCGGGTGTCGGGTGTCGGGAAGGGCATTGCCGATTGTTGATTGTCAATTGCCGATTGGGGTTCTTCTGTCTTCTCTTCTGTTCCCTGTTCCCTGTTTCCTGTTCCCTGCTCTTCTCTATCCCCTTCATCCTTCATCCTTCCGCCTTCATCCTTGCTTTTGACTACCAGCATCCGCGCCAGTTCGTGATAAACCGCGTTCGGGAATTGGCGGAGGACGGCCTGCGCGACTTCGGGCGTGGCGCGGGACGCGAGGACTTTCGGGGAGCGGAGGATCAGGCGGTCCAGAATGGCGAGAATGTGTTCCGTCGTTTTGCCGGGACAATACACCACTTCCGGGAAACCGTTGCGCAGAGCGCGGTGGTGATCCAGTTTGGCAAATCCCAAATCTTCATACGGCAGGGAGCGCAGGGACGCCAGCGCCTCGTCAATCGAGGTGTCGCCCCCTTTCACCTGTTCCAGCAATTGTCGTAATCGTTCGGCATCCATAATTGTTAGGTGTCAGGTGTCAGGTGTCAGGTGTCAGGTAATGGGTATTAGATTGGACGTGTTCTTATGCCTGCGACAATCATCCTAATACCTGATACCTAACACCTGACACCTGACACCTATTTCTTCGGTGGTTGCGCGGGCGCTTGCACTTCCTGCGCGCCTTTCGGGGGTGAGAAAATAAACGCGCTGGCCGGCAGGGGCGCGTTGACGGCTTCGGATTTTACCAGGGTTTGAATGACGCGCGTACTCTTGCCGTTGGACTGCGTCACGCGCGCCTGCTTGACGTGGTGCGTTGCTTTGTCAATGTAGATTACAACCACAGTGGAGCCGTTTTGTACCGGCGGAGCCAGTTGCAGCGTGTAGCAGGCTGCGCCGCCGACGCTTGCGGGAGCCAGCAGCGTGTAATACGTGGCTTTCGGGTTCATGCCGCCAAACGGCAGGCCGTACTGCAATCCCATAATCGGCAGCAGATTCGGGTTGTGCGGCTGCTTGAAATACTTGCTTGAGGCAAGGTCCAGCATGTAACTGATCTGGCCGTCATCCACAACCTGCGCGCCCTGCTTGCCGCCCGCGCCGGTTTTCTCTCGGGGCGTCACTACAATGTGGGCTTTTTGGCCCGCAATGAACTGCCCATCGGTTTGTACGCCGGTCGGCGGCTGGTTGTCTATGGTAACAGTGGTTTGCAGCGACACCTTCAGCGTCTTCATGTTGTGATAGACCGCGTTGGTTTTGGCGATGATGGTTTTTACGTCCTGCGCCTGCGCGGTTTGAGCGGTCAGCAGGACGCAGGCCGCGCCTGCTGCCGCTCCGAATAGTTTCAGCATGAGAAGATCGAATCCCCTATTTTGTGTGGTTCGCGCTGTTTCCCGCCATGCCGAGCATAGCGGCCTGAAGCGGGTTAGCGGCAAATTCCGCCATCGCCGGTATCTGTTTCGCGCCGACAGGGGGCGTAAACTTGAACAGGCTGTCGTGTACCGCCGACGTATTTTAGGAACAAGATAAGCAAGGCCGTCTACTTTTTGATGAGTTGTATGGAAGAAAGCGGAACCATATCGGATTTTTTCGCCAGCGTGTCGTTCATTTTACCCGAACGGTAGCCTTCCAGATCGAGCGTAACATAGGTATAGCCCAATTCTTTGAAGCGGGCGTTGACGACTTCGCGCAGTTCCACCAGCCGTACAATATCCTGCGGTTCCACTTCGATGCGGGCAACCGTGTCATGGTGTCGGACGCGGAACTGCCGGAAGCCCAATTCGCGCAGAAACTTCTCGCAGCCATCCAGTTGCGCCAGCAGGGGAGCCGTGATTTCCGTGCCGTAAGGGAAGCGAGACGACAGGCAGGCGAACGAGGGCTTGTCCCAGTTCGGAACGCCCAGGTGCAGGGCCAACGCGCGCACGTCGGCTTTGGTCATGCCCGCTTCGCGCAGGGGACTGCGAACGCCGCGCTCTTCCGCCGCCCGAATACCGGGCCGGTGGTCGCCCGGCTTACCGTCGTCGGCATGGGAGCCGTCCACGATCCAGGGGATATTGCGTTCCTGCGCGACGGTTTGCAGTTCGCTGAACAGTTCGGTTTTGCAATGGTAGCAGCGGTTGGGCGTATTCACGGCAAAATTCGGGTTGGCGAGTTCATGGGTGCGGACGCGCGTAACGGTCACGCCCATCGCCTGCGCCACATCCAGCGCGGCATCCACTTCACCCTGCGGAAACGCTTCCGAATCGCCGGTCACGGCCACGGCATGGTCGCCAAGCACATCATGGGCCACTTTCAGCACAAGCGTACTGTCCACGCCTCCCGAATAGCCGATGACGCACGTGCCCATGTCGCGTAAAATCGTCTGCAAATCGGCGTATTTGGCCGCAAGTTCGGCGGAAAGCGGCGTTTCTTCTGCCCGATTGTTGTATGCCGGTTGCTGCAAAGGAAGCATTGTCTCTGTCACGGTCTTTCCTCGTGTAAGATAAGAGATATGAGATAAGAGATTAAGAGAGGCAGGCGCTTTGTAGATGGTACAATATCCCAACATCCTGTACTCTTATCTCATATCTCATATCTCTTATCTGCTCTCTCCCTATGAAATCTGCTCAATTTTCCCGCCGGCGAACAGCCGGAATTTCTGGCCCCGCCAGATAATATGGCTGCCGCAGAAACTGATGATGAACAGCGCGCTCTGGATTAAATCGTCCAACGGCAGCAACGGCCAGTACCGGCGCACATTGGAGTCATGGGTATATACGCTTGCAATCCAGGCGGCGGCAGCAATCCGCAGGGCTATTATACACGCAAAAATGGTCAATCCCATCCTATTGAAGCCCATAGCGATTGCAAACAGGAGGGCCAGCGTCGTTCCCTGCGTGACAATCGCCGCCGCATATCCCTTCGGGCGGTACGCGCGCACGGTACGCGCCCACCGCAGCCGCCGCGCCCACATCGTTCCAAACGGTTCCGCGCCCAAAACGTTCTCAACCATATAGTTTGCGATAACGACCCGGTACCCGGCTCGTTTCACGCCGTTTCCGAGCAAAAAATCGTCGGCCAGATCGTCCAGAATGGCTTCAAAACCGCCGATTTGTCGCAGCATCCCCTGCGACAAAGCCATCGTCGCGCCGAACGCGAAATCCACCTCATTCAGCAGTCGGCTGACCAGCGCGTTCGGAATAAAGTCCGCCCCAAACCCCAACGCCTCCAAACGCGCCGCCAAACTTTGCGCCTGAAACCCCCGATACGGGCAGGTGACAAGCCCGACGGAAGATAAGGATGAAGGATGAAGGATGAAGGATGAATCGATTGCCGATTGTGAATTGGCGATTGGCGACTGCTTGCCTACTGTTCCCTGTTCCCTGTTCCCTGTTCCCTGTTCCCTGTTCCCTGTTCCCTGTCCTGCTGTCTTCTCTTCTTCTCTTCTTCTCTTCTTCTCTTCTTCTTTCTGTTCCCTGTTCCCTGTCCCCTGTTCCCTGAACGGAGCGACGACATTGCGCAGGTAGTCGGGGGCGACGCGGATGTCGCTGTCGCATAACACCAGCAGGTCGTGCCGGGCGTGGGGCAGCATGGACACCAGGTTACATACTTTCAGATTATGGCCGCGCCGGGTCTCGAAGGGCGTTGGCGTGACAATGGCTATGTCGCGTTCCGGGAACTCGCACTGTAAACGCCGCGCAACCAGCAGGGCGGGGTCATCGGCGTCCAGCGCGCCGAAAATAATCTGGACGCGGTCAGCGGGGTAGTCCTGGCGGCAAAAACTGACGTAGTTGTCGTAAGCGTAAGCATCCGCGCCGCGCACCGGCTTGAGAATGGTGACGGGGGGTGTCCAGTCCCGATCCGGGGCGGTCCGGGCGCGATGCCACTGCCGCGCCGCCCAAACGGAAGCGCCCGCATACGCGCTGTAGGCGGCCAGTCCCAGTCCGAGCAAAACGCGGACGATTATGAGCAGTTCCTCAGTCCATTCATGCGCCATCGCGGTTAGCCGTCGCTCCCCAGTCCTACGATAATCACGCCAAGCACGATTACGGACGTGCCGATCCATTTGGCCGCGCTCACATTTTCATGCAGGAGATACTTTGCCAGCAGCGCGCCCAGCACATACGATAGGGCCGTGAGCGGCAGCACAAAACTGAAATCGGCCAGTTTCAGAGCGTACAGATAAAAGACAAAGTAGATGATCATCAGCAGCATGCCGCCCATCACATAGCCATTGAGCAGAATGGAACGCGCCACAACCGCAAACGGGCCTTCCAATGTCTGCTTCATGCCTTTGGACAGCAGCGCCTCGCCCAACGATACGGCTCCAATAGAAACCAGCATTATCCAGATAACTTTGATCTTGTTAGGGTTCATATAATCTTCAGGCGTCGTCGCGCGGCGTCCACTCGCTTCCTTTTCCGATAGTGTTGGCGGCGGCTGTCGGTGTCCGCGCGATTGGACGCGGCATACGCTTTTACAGACTGCGCTATATATCTATTAGGATACCCGATTACCCGCCTATTCCGCAGTGCCAAATTGGGAATACCGCCGCGCCTGATATTCTCTGTTGTTCTTTGATGGTCGAGAAGCAAAGAAACGGCCTGTTTCACTATAAACTTTTCAGGATGAACTTTTCAGGTATCGGCTGGATTCCGCTTGACATTTAAGCGATTGCTAATGTATACTGACTGCTATGAGCCGACACGATGCCGCCGAGGATGTTTTCACTGCCATTGCCGACCCCACCCGCCGCGCGATTCTGCGCGCGCTGGGGGATGGCGAACAGCCGGTTACGATGCTGGCGGCGCAATTCGAAGGTTCGCTGTCGGCCATTTCGCAGCACCTGCGCGTTCTGCGCGAAGCCAATTTGGTCACGGCGCGTAAAGCAGGGCGCGAACGAGTATATCGCCTGAACCCCGCCGCCCTGAAACCCGTTGCGGAGTGGGTCGCGTTTTACGAGCCGTTCTGGAGCGACAAGCTGGCGGCGCTGGAAACGTATCTGGAGCAAACGCCGAAAGCGCAAACACCGGAAGTACAAGCCTCAGAAGCATAAACATCAACCGCACAAACAAAACGAGCACCGATAAAAAGAAAGGGAAGCGCATGAAATCGGAATCGGAAAATGCGAGGCGTTTGCAGGACAGGGTGAACCTGGAGAAAGTATTCGCGCATCCGCCGGAGCGGGTCTGGCAAGCCCTGACCGACCCCAAAGCGCTTGCGCAATGGCTGCTGCCCACCACCTTTCAGCCCAAGTTGGGGCATCGTTTCCGCTTTACCCGCGTGGCGGAAAACGGGAAACGGCAAAAGGTGCGCTGTCAAATCGTGGAACTCGACGCGCCACGCCACCTCGCCTATACCTGGCAGGCCGAGGGAGAAGACGCGCCCGCCCTTGTCACCTGGACGCTGGAAGCCATTGCGGAAGGCACACGCCTGCGCCTGGAACACACCGGCCTGGAAACCTCCTGCGCTTATCACGCGAAAAGCGTCTCTTTCCCTGCTGACCGCTTCGTTGCCGCGTTCGCCGCTTTTCTGCAAAACGGCGGCTTGCAAGCGTCAAGATGCGCGGCACAGCGCTCTCCTCTCACAACGCGCGTCGGGCGTATCGTGTTGCCGGCTACTTCGCGCCCCCTGCGCTGCGTCCGTTCGCGTATCATGCCGGAAAATAAATTTGCCGGCACTGAGGAGGTATTAAAATGCAGTCGCTGATTTCTTCTCGCCCTGCGCCTTTGCAAATGGTGCGCGGCGTGGTTCCGATGGTTATCGAGCAATCGCCACGCGGCGAACGCGCGTATGACATTTACTCGCGCCTGCTCAAAGACCGGGTTGTGTTCATCGGCGACCAGATTGATGACCAGATCGCCAACCTCGTGATTGCCGAACTGCTGTTTCTGGAAAAGGAAGACCCGGACGCCGACATTGACATCTACATCAACAGTCCCGGCGGCAGCATTTCGGCGGGGCTGGCAATGTACGACGTGATGACGCACATCAGTTGCGACGTTGCTACCGTGTGCGTGGGCATGGCGGCCTCGATGGGTTCCGTGCTGCTGGCGGGCGGCACACCCGGCAAGCGTTACGCCCTGCCCAACGCCCGCATTATGATACATCAGGCCAGTGGCGGCTTTCAGGGCAACATGGCCGACGCCCAAATCTATCTGGAAGACATGAATCGGCAGTACGAAACGATTCTAAACATCTATTCCGATTCCACCGGCAAAGATAAGGAGCGCCTGCGCCGCGACATGGACCGGGATTACCACCTGTCCGCCCACGAAGCGCAGGAATACGGCCTCATTGACAGCGTATTGAACAAAGGCCGCAGAAGCCATGCGTTGCCTGCCGCCATCCAAGCAGAAGAAATCGCATCGAAAGAACGCGCCCTCCTCCGTTCCTGAGCGGCTCATTTGTACTAATCGCAACAGCCTGAAGCCGACGTCGGCTTCAGGCTGTTGCGGTTTATGCGCCGAACAAAGAGGAAATGCGAACAGACATGCACAATTACAGGCTTGTCAAATCAACTTGGGAGAATGAAATGCCTTTTTCTAATCGCCTGCCGCTTGTTTCCGCCGACCCGAACGCCGAGCGCGTTCAAGCCCTGTGCCAATGGTTTCCTGATGCCGTCACGGAAGGCAAAATTGACTTTGACCGCTTGAAGCAGGCCATAGGCGAGTTTGCCGCTATCGGGCCGGAGCGTTACGAACTGACATGGGCGGGCAAAAGCGAAGCGAAACGCATTTTGCAGCAGCCAAGCATTGGAACGCTTGCGCCCTGCCGCGCCGAGTCCATCAATTTCGATGCAACAGAAAACATGATTACTCGAAGGCGACAATCTGGAAGTGCTGAAACTGCTGCAGCGCGACTATGCGGGCCGCATCAAGATGATCTACATTGATCCGCCTTATAATACCGGAAATGAGTTTATCTATCCCGACAACTTCCGCGAAGGCTTGCAGGATTATCTGCGCTATTCGGGGCAGGTAAAAGACGAGCAATTGCAGTCCACGAACACAGAAAAAGACGGACGCCTGCACTCCAAATGGCTGTCCATGATGTACCCCCGTTTATTTCTGGCAAAAAACTTGCTGCGCGACGACGGCGTAATCTTCGTCAGCATTGACGACCACGAAGTACATAACCTGCGTCTGCTCATGGATGAAATGTTCGGGGAAGAAAACTTTGTCTCTGAAGTAGTCTGGCAGCGTCATGCAGGCGGAAGCAACAATTCCAAATACTTTGCAGTTGAACACGAGTACATTTTAGTGTATGCCCGCCAGAAGGAGGAACTCACAAACAAGTTGCGTGTTCCTCTATCTCTAGCAGATAAGCAGGAGTACACCGGCAAAGATAAGTATTACCAAACGCTTGGCCCATTCAAAACAAAGGGACTCAAGGCAGCAAGGCCTGAAAGCCCACGTCCCAACTTACGCTACGCTATTGTCACCCCTGATGGCGAAGAACTTTATGATGAGTGGCGATGGGAGCAATCTCGTTTCTTAGAAGCGTATCAAAATGAACAAGCACTGATACGAAAAGATCGTAATGGTAATTGGCAGGTAGAATATAAAATATACCTCAACCAAGAAGATGAAGAACGAACTAAAGTTCCTCGTTCACTGCTTACTGACGCTGAAAGAAACAGTGAAGGCAAAGGACAATTACGCGCGGTGTTAGAAGAAGACAGTATTTTCAGCAATCCCAAACCTACTGGACTGCTAAAACACTTCATGCGGATTTCGACCAGCAGCAACGACCTCATTCTTGACTTTTTTGCGGGCAGTGGTACGACCGGGCAGGCAGTATGTGAATTGAATGAGGAAGACGGCGGCAACCGCAAGTTCATTCTGGCGCAGTTGCCGGAGCAGACCGGCAATCCGCAGTATCCGACCATTGCCCACATTACCCGCGAACGGATGCGAAAATACTTCTCTAAGAGAAGTCAGAAAGCGAGCGAACAACTGCCGCTTTCTGACGATCACGCCCAACCCGACCTCGGCTTCAAAGCCTTTACCCTCACTGCAAGCAACTTCAAGATATGGGATGGCGAACAGGCCGCTCAAAACCCCGACGCCCTTCCCGCCCAACTGCAAGCCTTTGCCGACAACCGCAAACCCGACGCCGACCCCGAAGCCGTTCTCTTTGAAATCCTGCTCAAATGCGGGCTGCCTGGCGTAGACCTGAACTCCCGCCGCGAAACCCTTACCGTTGCCAATCAGACTGTGTATCGGATTGCCGACGGCGCGTTGCTCGCGTGTCTGGAACCCGACATTACGCGCGAAACGGTTGCGGGCATTGTGACGCTCAAGCCGCGCTCTGTCGTGTGTTTGGACAGCGCGTTCGGCGGCGATGACGCCCTGCTTACCAACGCCGAACTGCAAATGCGCGACAACGACATTAAGTTTCAAACGATATAAGCGACTGCGCGAAAAGGGAAAAGGGGCCGAACAACATGAAAATTCAGTTCGACAGCGCACAGGCGTATCAGCTTGACGCTATTCAGGCCGTCGTGGATGTGTTCGACGGGCAGCCGCTTGCGCAGGGGCAATTTGAGATTAATATGCAGGCCGGCAGCCAACTGCTTTCCGAATTGGGCCGGGGCAACGCCTGCGCGCTTGACAACAACGCCCTGCTTGCCAACGCCGCCGAGATACAGGCGCGTAATGATATTCTCGCTACGCCCGCCCTGCTGAAACGGGGGTTCGGGGCAGTGGACAAAGGCAGCCCGTTTCTCAACTTTGCCCTCGAAATGGAAACCGGGACCGGAAAAACGTATGTGTACCTGCGAACCATTTACGAACTCCACGCCCGCTACGGCTTTGCCAAGTTCGTGATTGTCGTGCCAAGCGTCGCCATACGGGAAGGCGTAAAAACCAGCCTTGCCCTGATGCGCGAACATTTCGGAGCCTTGTACGGCAATCAGGGCGCGGATTACGCCGTGTACGACAGCAAGCGCGTCACCATGCTGCGCCAATTCGCGCAAAGCAACGCCCTGCAAATCATGGTCATCAATATTGACGCCTTCAACAAGGCCGCCAACATCATGAACCGCAGCGACAACGACAATCTGAACGGACGCAAGCCCATTGAGTTCATTCAGGCAACGCAGCCTATCGTGATTTTAGACGAGCCGCAAAACATGGAGTCCGAGGCCAACAAAGCATCTATCGCAAGCCTGAATCCACTTTGTACGCTGCGTTACTCCGCCACCCATAAAACGCTGTACCAACTGCTGTACCGTCTCGATCCCGTCCGGGCTTACGATCTCGGCCTTGTCAAGCGTATTGAAGTGGACAGCGTTTTGGAGGAAGGCGACTTCAACCAGCCCTTTGTGCGCGTGGAAAGCATCACGGCCACCAAAACCAAAATTACGGCCAAACTCACCCTGCATATCCGCATGGCAACCGGAATTGCGCCCAGAACGGTAACGGTCAGCAGCATGGGCGAAAGTCTACAGGAACTTGCGAATGGACACGAGGTATACGCGGACTATGTTGTAGAAGAAATCAGTTTCGCCAAACAGTTCATCTGCTTTGCCAATGGCGTTCAACTGGATGTCGGGCAGAGTCAGGGCGAACACCGCGAAGAGGTGATGCGGGCGCAGGTGCGGCAAACAATTTTCAAGCATCTGGAAAAAGAGCGGGAAGTCAGTAGCCTGCCGGACGGACAGCGCGTAAAAGTGCTGTCGCTGTTCTTCCTTGATAAAGTCGCCAACTACTACGCGCTAGACGGCAAAATTCGCCGGTGGTTTGTGGAATTGTATAAGGAACTGGCGCACAACCCGCGTTACGCGCTGCTGCAATTGCCGCCTGTCGAGGACGTTCACAACGGCTATTTTGCCACCACAAAAGGCGTTGCCAGAGACACGGCGGAAGGACGCAACACGCAGGCCGATGACGAAGCGTACAAGCTGATTATGCAGGACAAAGAGCGGCTGATGGACCGCGCCACGCCACTGCGCTTTATCTTCAGCCATTCCGCCCTGCGTGAGGGGTGGGACAATCCCAACGTGTTCCAAATCTGCACACTCAACGAAACGCGCTCCGAAACCCGCAAGCGGCAGGAAATCGGCAGAGGATTGCGCCTGCCGGTTGACGAAACCGGGCAGCGCGTCCGCAACCCTGATATAGCGCGTTTGACGGTTGTTGCCAACGAAAGCTATCATGACTTCGCGCAGGGTTTGCAGAATGAAATTGAGGAAGACACGGGCGAAAAGTTCGGCAAGCGCATCACCAACGCCCGTGACCGTCGCAAAGCCAACCTGATTGACGACTGGCAGGGCCATGAAGACTTCAAAAC
This sequence comes from uncultured Chthonomonadaceae bacterium, assembly GCA_963835065.1. Taxonomy (GTDB): domain Bacteria; phylum Armatimonadota; class Chthonomonadetes; order Chthonomonadales; family Chthonomonadaceae; genus CAWFQB01. Next base: position 88,561 of record CAWIEK010000022.1, read on the forward strand.
GCTTTGGAACCTGATACGGGCGCGCACCCGCTACCGCGTCGAATACGATACGGTCAAACTGATTGATCAGGCAGCGGACGCCCTGCGCAATCAGCCCGCTATTCACGCCCCCACCATCAAAACGCGCAGCGACCAGTTGATTTTAACGCGCAGCGGCATCCAGACGCAATTGAACGCTTCCAGAGAAACCCGCGCCCATTACATTCTCCATGTGCTGCCGGATATGCTTGGCTACTTGCAGCGCGAAACTCGCCTGACGCGCGGTACGCTGGCGCAGATTTTAATTCAGTCCGGCAGGCTGCCCGATGCGATTGTGAACGCGCAGCAGTTTCTGGATTGCGCCACGCGCGCCATCAAATACGTCAAGCACAATCTCATGGTAGACGGCATCAAGTACGAGCGCATTGAAGGCGAAAACGGCGCATGGGACATGATGCTGTTTGAAGCAAAGGAAATCAACGGCTACGCGGACCGCATGGTGGAAACCATGAAAAGCCTGTATGACGCCATTGAGTGCGACTCGCAAACCGAAATCAAATTCGCGTCCGGGCTGGAACATCGCAATGAGATCAAGTTCTTTTTCAAGCTGCCGCGCTGGTTCAAAATCGAAACGCCATTGGGAACGTACAACCCTGATTGGGCGGTTGTCAAGCAGAACCTGCCGGATGAAACCCGCTTGTACCTTGTGCGCGAAACCAAATCCACCACCAACGTTTTTGATATACGCCCGACGGAAGAAGGCAAAATCACCTGCGGACGCGCCCACTTCGCTGCGCTGTTGGGCGTTGACTTCGCCAAAGTCACCGATCCCGCCGACGTATAATGCCTGCAAGTTATAAGCCAGTCGCCTGTTGACTTCCTATGCTGTCGCACATTCGCGTCAGTTGTTGTGCAGCAGATGGTGTCCGCAGGACACTCGGCGGATGCGCAGGCCGTGCTTACAGCCATTGAGCAGACTGCATTACGGGTATACTCTGCATGGAGGAGCTGATTGCCATGAAAGCGCGACGTTCGTTACTGCTGTTGCTGACACTGGTTCTTGCGGTGGTTGGCGCAAGGGGGCTGTGGGTGTGGAAGGCGAAGCGGCAGTACGCCCTCAACCGCCAACTGATTGCCGCCCTAAAAAACAACGACGCGAAGCAGGCGCTTGCCCTTGTTAATAGGGGAGCCGATCCGAATACGCGCTACAACCCGCCGCCTGCGCCTACACTCACGCAATTGTTCAATCACCTGCTGCACCGTTCACTCGTTCCTGCCAATGATAGCCCTACGGCGTTCTTGATGGCTTGTGGAGCCAATTGGAACGTATCGAGCAAAGATATTAAATACGGTGACGACTCTCCGAGAAATGTATCCTTAATTCGCGCTATGTTGACACATGGCGGGGATAGTAACACAACAGACTTTCAGCACTGGTCTGCTCTTAGTATTGTTGTTTGGAGCAACAACCGTTATATAGCGCAACTGCTTCTGGAACACGGAGCGAACGTCAATGCGCAAAATCTTGATGGTATGACGCCATTAATGTTTGCTGTTTCATCCCTTGATGTGGGCATGATACGCCTGCTACTGGATCATGGCGCAAACATTTCTATTGGAGATAGATGGGGAGCCACAGCATTACATTACGCTGTGGCTGAAGACAACGCTATGAATATCGCGCGCCTGCTCCTGGCGTATAAAGCCAATCCGAACCAGCCTGATAAACACGGCCTTACTCCGCTCAATTATGCTCAACAGCATCATCGCCTCGATATTGTGGCGTTGCTGCGAGGGAAGCGGTAGGTTCAACCCTCATCCGTCGGAGGCCACCTTCTCCCTTGCAGGGCTTATTGCGCGACAGTTTTTGCAGTGGCGCGAGTGGGCATAGAGAGGTTGGTTCAGGCCGTATTCACAAGGAGACATCCCCAACCTTGTGAGGAGCCATGAACCTACCGTCTCCCTCGCAGCAATTCCACAATGTCGGGACGGTCTCGCTGTTGGGCTAAATGGAGCGGTGTCGCGCCATACTTGTTGGGAGGGTTGGGATCGGCTCCATGCGCCAGAAGAAGCCGGATAACGTCCCTATTGGCGTCATTGGCAGGGGCAAAGACCGCGTAATACAAGGCGGTTTGTTCCTGCTTATCTTCAAGGGCAATGTTCGCGCCATGCTCCAGCAGCAGCCGCGCCATGACGGTATCGCTGGAATAGGCCACGCGCATCAGGGGCGTGGCTCCCAGACTATCCTTTTGGTTGACGTTCGCGCCGTGTTCCAGAAGCAGTTGAGCGATATGTGGGCGATATTCCGTGGCGGCGTAATAGAAAGCGGATTCGTGCAGGGAATCGCCCGCGTCCACATTTGCGCCATGCGCCAGCATCGCGTTAATCAGGGGCAAATCTTCCCCATGATAATGGTCAAAGCGCCCGGATGTCTGTAAATAGGCTCCCGCGCCGCAGGCATACATTAGCGCTGTCGGGCTATGATTGATAAAAACAGGGGAGTGGCGTAACAAGCGGCGGTAGAGGGTTTTCAGGGGCGGCGTGGGCGTCGGGTAAAAGCGGGCGTTCGGGTCGGCTCCGGCATTGAGGAGGGTAATCGCCTTTTGGCTGTCGTTGTTGGCAAGGGCGGCAATCAGTTGGCGGTCAAGCGCTTCCTGCTGATGCGCTTTCCACACTCCTGTTACGCCCACGCCCACAAGGACGAGAATTAAGAAGAATAGCGGGGAACGTCGCGCTTTCATAAGATACTATGCCTCCTGCCAGTATTGTACCCGGCTTTGCTCCGGTTTGCCCCGCTTGCCGTAAGCCTTCGACCCTCATCCGGCCTTCGGCCACCTTCTCCCTTTCAGGGCGAAGGCCAGTGTGGTAGTCGGGTGCGTTGATTATGGAGATAGTTCCGGCGTATGCCCTGCTGACGTATTTCCCCATCCCCGTTCAGCCGCCCATTGCATAGTTTAGCCTTCTCCCTTTAAACTCTCCCCTTCCCTATTTCACCACCCATTGATCAGTTTAGCCTTCTCCCTTGCAGGGAGAAGGTGGCCGCCGGCGGATGAGGGTAGAAGCCCCCGTTGGCACAGCAGGAAGCGGAACAAAGCGCGTTGAATTACAGGGTGACAGGGGAGGAAACAGAAGAGCAGGGTGAAGGGGAGGGAAACAGAAGAGCAGGCAACGGCAGGCAGGAGACAGCAGCATGGCGGCACAAGCGGACAAACGGAAGCAGGCAGCAGAACACCCGATACCGGCTACAGGCGCGCTGGTAACAAAGTTGATGAGTACGCTCGTGGCAACCGTGTTCACCGGCCCGGCAGGTGCGGTGGCGGGCGGAATCGCCATCCTGGGTGACCCGCTGCAAAAGCAGATGGAAGCGGCGGTACACAATCTGCGGTTGGAGGACAACCGACGGCGAATTCTCAACAAACTGAAACAGCAGGCGAGGGACGAAGGCTGTACGCTCAATCTGGACGAACTGGACGCGCAGGCGCAAATCACGATGGCGGCGGGGTTCGATTTTGACAGCCTGATGGACAACTACGAGCGGCTTGAAAACCTGCCCGTGCTGTGGAATGCGAAACGCGAGACGCCCCTGGAACGCGACAACGGGGAACGCGACAAATACCACGATCTGCTTGTCGTGGAAAATGTGCGGGCGTTCGTGCCTCTGTTGCTGAAAATGCCGGAGTTGCAGGAGTGGCTTGTCGTGTATGTCAGCCGCAAAGAGAGCGCGCGGCAAAACATGTTCGCGAAGATGGAGACGCAGACACAGAACAAACCAGACCCTTATGCGGAGTTTGAGCCGAAGTACCGGGCGGCAGTCGTGAAGGAGCTGGATTGGGTGGAACTCTTCATCGAGCGCCCTGACGTGGAACACGAGTCCACCCGACAGACGCTTTCGGTTGCGTATGTCACGCTGACGCTGGCGCGGGGCCGCTACGACGAGGCGGGGGGCGGGGATGTGTCGGCGGAACGCCTGCTGGACACACTGCCCGCCGATGCGCCGCGCGCCCTGATTGTCGGCCCGGCGGGATGCGGCAAGACCACGCTGATGCGGTGGGCGGCCATTGAAGCGGCGCGCGGCGCAAACGTGCCGGAACGCAAGGACAGACCGGGAGAACGGCGCGAGAAGATGCTGCCGCAACGGGCGGACGGCATTGGCGTGGCGCGACAAAGTTCCGTTCTACGTGCGGTTGCGCGACTTTCCAACGGGCAGTTTTCCCAGTGTGGACGAACTGCACCGGCATGGCGAAACGAAACGAACGCCGCCGACAGGGTGGGCGGAAAGCGTTCTCAAGCAGGGGCGCGGGCTGGTGCTGCTGGATGGCTTGGATGAGTTGTCGGGGGCGCAGCGGCGCAAGGCGCTGACGTGGATACAAGGCTTGATTGACGATTACGGCGAACGCAATGTGTTCCTCGCAACCAGTCGCCCGGAAGCGCTCGAACCCGATGCGCTGGAAACAGTCGAGGTTTGCCGAGTACAACGTCCGTCAACCTGTCGCCGGAAGGCAGGCGGCAGTTCGTGCGCCGCTGGCATCGCGCCGTTGCCCGACAGATTGGTGGCTCGCGCCAAAAATTGCGCCTATTGGCGCAGAAGCGCCGCCAACTGCTGCGGGAACTGGAAACCAACCACGCCGTCGCGCATCTCGCGTCCAATCCTCTCCTGTGCGCCCTGCTGTGCGCCCTGAACCGCGTGTACCGGAGCAATTTGCCGGAAAACCTGCGCGACCTGTGCGAAAGCGCGTGTAAAATGCTGCTGTGGGACCGGGACAAGCTTGAACGAAGTGAAAGCGCTGGACTCGCTGCCCGCGTATTCCGCGCTCACGAAACCGCAGCGCCTGCTGCTGGCGCGCAATCTGGCCTACGACGCCGTACAAAAGGAAATCACGGTTATTCCCCGGAAAAGCGCGGTTGTGCAGGTCGCGGAAACGCTGAAGTCTGCGCGGCGGCAGGGATAGGAGCGAGGCGGAGGAAGTGCTGAAAGGGCTGCTGGAGCGGAGCGGGTTGGTGCGGATGTGCCGCAGCAGCGACGTGGAGTTCGTTCACAACGCCCTGCGCGATTACCTGGCATCGCTGGCGTTCATCAAGCGTGACGAGTACGAATATCTGGCAGGCAAGGTGATGTCGGAGAACCTGGCGCGGTGGGAACCCGTCCTGCTGTTTGCGGCTGCCGAAGAGGATGACGAGGAGTTCGGAGCCAATCTTGTGCAGGCCATTTTAAGTTTGCCGGGGCGGGGCAAACAGGAACGCTACCGCCGTAACGTGATGGCATTGAAAACAGCCGGGCGCGTATGCCATACGCTGCCGTCGCCTGTCAGGAGAAAACTGGACGAAATACGCGCGCAGATGCTGCCCGTAGATACCGTAGACAAAGCGAACGCGCTGGCGGAGTGCGGCGAAGTCGCCATTGAACACCTGGCCTGGCGGCGCGACATGTCGCCGGAAGTGGAAACCGTCTGTGCGCAGGGGCTGGCGAAGATGAACAGTGAGCAGGCCGTGAATGTTCTGCGCCGGTTTCTGCGCCGTGATGCCCCGCCCGCCGTCCTTGACGCCCTGGCAACCGTGCTGCCTGCCGCAGTCATGGCGCAATCCGTGAACGTCCTGACGATCCCTTCTGTGCTGTCACAATTCAGAGAATATTTGATGAACCGGAAGAGTACCGCCCCCATATTCACGACCTATCGCCGCTCGCCGGTCTGACGGGCTTGCAAGAACTGTATCTTGTCTCTGCACAGGTTTCTGACCTGACACCTCTTGCCGGTCTGACGGGCTTGCAAAAGGCTGTGATCTGAACAACACGCAGATTACTGACCTGATGCCGCTTGCTAGTTTGACGGACTTGCAAACGCTGTCTACTGGGCAACACGCAGATTACTGATTTCTCTCTCCTTGCCAGTCTGACGGGCTTGCAAAGGCTGTTCCTGGGCAACACGCAGATCAAGAACCTGACGCCGATCGCTGGATCTGACGGACTTGCAAACGCTGTGGCTCTGACACACACGCAGATTACTGATTTCACTCTCCTAGCCGGTCTGACGGACTTGAAAGATGCTGTCGACTGGATAACACACAGATTACTGATCTGACACCCCTTGCCGGTCTGACGGACTTGCAAGAACTGCGGCTGGACAACACGCAGATTACGGATCTGACGCCGCTTGCCGGTCTGACGGGCTTGCAAACGCTGTATCTTGAACAACACACAGATTACTGATCTGACACTCTATCGCCGGTCTGACGGACTTGCAAACGCTGTATCTGAACAGCACATCACATTACTGACCTGACACCACTTGCTAGACTGACGGGCTTGCAAACGCTGTAGCTGAAGACACGTCCGTCCCTGCGGCGGAAAAGGAACGGTTTGAAGCGATGTGCCGCGCGCGTGGGCAGAAGATTAGGTGTGTATTGAGAGCGAAGCGACGTGACCGGGATGTTGGCGGTAATGTATCGGGGCGTGTTGTGCGTAGCGCGGGGAGCTTCGACCCTCATCCGGGCTACGCCCACCTTCTCCCTTGCAGGGCGAAGGCCAATGTGGAAGTTGGGCGCGTGGATTATGAGTTTCGTTCAGGCTATGGACTGCTGATGTATTTCCCCATCCCCGTTCAGCCGCCCATTAAACAGTTGACGCTCCTCCTGCACGGGAGAAGCGTAGCCCCTGACGGATAAGGGGTAAACCCTGAACTTCCCCGACTTCTCGCCATAAGCCTCGTGACAATCGGCGCAACAGGGGCAAAGTGTCTGCGCCATCACCACACGAAGGAGTTTCACAGGGCAAGGCGGCCAGTGTCGTGTTCGCCGCCAACAGCAACCATCCCGTAAAAAAGATAGGAAAAAGAGCAAAATAACGCAAAACAAACGAACCCTTTGCCCGACACAGCCGTCTAAACAGGTAGAACAAACGTCTACTTACAGACAGGAAGGTTGAAGGTTCGAGTTCCTATCAACTATCAACTATCAACTATCAACTACTTACACAGGAAGGGAGGTGCCAGGCCTATGTTACACCCCTCCCGTTCGCCCTGACGCTTACGAGGTCACGATGCCTCACTCCTACAACCAGACACAACGAGACATCGGGCTGGAAGCGCTGTATTGCCAAGATTTCGACGATGACTCTACATACCTTTCTTTATAAACCCTTTCGCGTATGCCGCCGCATCCCGCTTTGTCAACACCCTCGCCGGGCAGGAAACGGGCATAGTGACGCGGGGCAGCGGCTGCGATCAGGCAAGAAGCGGCGTTATCACAGTCCCGTGTACATCGGTCAGGCGGCGTTGTGTGCCGTCGTGGTAGTAGGTCAGTTTTTTGTGGTCCAGTCCGAGCAGATGCAGCACGGTCGCGTGGAAGTCGTAGATGGTGCTGGCGTCCTGCGTGGCTTTGTAGCCGAACTCATCCGTTGCGCCGTAACAGGTTCCGCCCTTCACGCCCGCGCCCGCCATCCATGCCGTAAAGCCGAAGGGGTTGTGGTCGCGCCCTTCCGAACCGATCTGGTGCGTGGGCATCCGCCCGAACTCCGTTGTCCACAAGACAAGCGTGTCTTCCAATAATCCGCGCTGTTTCAAATCCCGCAATAGCGCGGCGGTAGGCTGATCCATAATGGGGCCGTGCCGTTCATAATCCGCTTTGAGGGTCTTGTGCGCATCCCAGTTGAGCAGGCCGTCCACGCCCGACGCATGCGCCCCGCAGTACAACTGCACGAACCGAACTCCTCGCTCCAATAATCTACGTGCCAGAATACAATTGCGGGCGTACCCGGCTTTGAGCGGTTCCGCGCTGTCCGCGCCGTAGAAATGCAGGGTTGCGGGCGTTTCTTTCGCCAGGTCGGTAACTTCCGGGGCGCTGAGTTGCATCCGGGCGGCGAGTTCATACGCGGCAACGCGGGCGTTCAGTTCGCTGTGCCCTGCATGATGGCTGTCGTAGGTGTTGTTGAGCGTGTTCAGGTACGCGCGCAGGTCGGCCTCGCTGTGCGCGTCGGAACCGGGCGGGGATTGCAGGTTGGCGATTGGCCGCTCCGTGTTGAATGCGGTTCCCTGATGCGCGGCAGGCAGAAACCCGGCTGTCCAGTTGGCGGGGCCATTAGGCGGCATACCCCGCGTGTCGGGAATGGCGACAAAGGCGGGCAGGTTCTGGTTGGTCGTGCCAAGCGCATAGGTAGCCCACGCGCCCATGCTCGGAAACCCCTCGAAGACAAAACCCGTGTTCATTTGCAGCATGGCCGGCCCATGCGTGTTGCTGCGAGCTGTCAGGGAGTGGACAAACGCAATGTCGTCCACGCATTCGGCCAGATGCGGCAGCAGCGACGTTACCCACTTGCCCGACTGCCCATGCTGTGCCCATTCCCACGGACTGCGCATCAGGCTGCCGTTGCCGCCCTGAAACGTCACGATGTTGTCGCCCGGCATCGGCTGACCGTGCCGCTTAATCAGTTCCGGCTTGTACTCGAACGTGTCCAAATGGCTGACCGCGCCGGGGCAGAATATCTGGATCACGCGGCGGGCGCGGGGCGCAAACATGGGCGGGCGGGGCGCAAGCGGCGACAGGCTCAACGGGTGTTGGGGGTCGGGGGTCGGGGGTCGGTTTTGCGCTTGACTTTCCTCTGCCAGCAGGCAGGCGACGGCAATACTGCCCAACCCGCTGCCCATTTTGCTCAAAAACGCGCGCCGGTCCAGCCATTGGCGATGCTGTAAAGATTGTGTTTCATTGTGCATCATTTAGTTCCGCTAGTTTGTCTTGAACCATGATTTTTCATGATTAGGATGATTACCATGATGAACGCGCCTCTTCAATCATGCTCATCACATAAAACATAAAAATCATGGTTCAAGACAAGCATCAATAGTACAAAAACTCATTGGCATTGAACAGGGCGCGGCAGAGCGTGGTTAATCCATGTTGGCGAATTAAGGACGCGGCGGCGGTTTGCTCGGCGGTGTTGGGTACGCGCCCGAACGCGATCTGGAACGCGGTGCGCGCCTGCGCTTCGGGCGCGTTTCCGGCAGCGTGGGTTATGCGAACAGCGAAATCGTTGGCCTGCTGCGTCAGGAAGCGGCTGTTGAGCAGCGTCAGGGTTTGCAGGGCTGTTGTCGTGCTTGTCCGCTTCGCCGCGCGCTCTGACGAATCGGGACAATCGAAGTTTCCCAACAGGTCGTCGCGTATGCCCCGCGCCGGTATCTGGTACACGCTCCGCCGCCACGTTTCCGGCCCCTGCTCGCCCCGCGCCTCGTAAATCGCCACATTGACCACGTTGTACTGGAACAGCGCGAACCCCGGCCCGCCCATCGTCCGATCCAGATTGCCGCTTGACGCCAGAACCGCATCCCGAACCGCTTCCGCTTCCATCCGACGCAGGGGCATCCGCCACAGCAGGCGGTTGTCGCCGTCTTTGTCCGCGCCTTCCCGCGTCACATCGCTCGCCTGTTGATAGGTATAGGACGTGACCAGCAGGCGGTGGAGGGGCTTCAAGCGCCAATTGCAGGCGTAGGTTTCAGGTTTCAGGTTCCAGGTGTCAGGGCTTGCAGCGCGGGAGTTCTTCTCTGATCCCTGAACCCTGAAACCTGAAACCTGTGCATCCTTCCCTGACCCCTGACCCCTGACCCCTGACCCCTCCACGAAGTGGCTTGCCAGCCAGTCCAGCAGTTCCGGGTGGGAGGGGCGCGCGCCGATGTTGCCGAAGTCGCTCGGCGTGTCTGTCAAACCCTGTCCGAAGTGGTGCGCCCAGACGCGGTTGACGAGAACGCGGGCGGTAAGCGGGTTGCGCGGATCGCATATCCAGCGGGCGAGGGCGAGGCGAGGGGTGAGGCTGTTGGCAGTGGCGGGGGACGGCGCGGAAAAGGCGGCGGTTCGCGTGGGGGATAAGGCCGTTTGCGGCAATGTAGGCATTTGTGGCAGGGCGGTAAGCAGCGACAATGCGCCGGGCGCGACCTGTTCGCCGCGCTGCATCACGTCGCCGCGCGTCAGCAGGTACACGGGGTCGGGGTTGCCGAACTGTCCGATGTAGGCGTTTGCGGGCGGCGTCAGCGTGGCTTCCTGACGCTGCAATTTTTCGAGGGAAGACTGCAGCTTCTGCCATTGGGCGCGCTGCTCTGTGGTCATGGCGCTGAGAAGCGTTTCGCGGGATATGGAAGTAAAGGGCAAGCGATCCTCACTGCTTGCCACTTGCTGCCATGTTTTGCCGTCTGCGGACACTTCCACGCGGTATCCGGTGGCAAGCCTGTCCTGCAAGCGGGCTTCGGCGTCCCGGCTCCAGACGATGCGCCCGATACGCGCCGCGTTGGGCAGTTCTATTTGCGCCCAGCCGCCGTTCGGCTCGTTGCTGATCCAGCTATGGTCGTTGCCGGTCTGTCCGTCGTTGAGGTGCGCGATTTGATGTATGGCGTAGCCCGGCAGGACGGAAGACGCCGTTGCTTTGGCTCCCCCGGACGCGGCGGCAAGATTGACAGCGCTGTTGGGCGCAAATATCTGAATTTCGTCAAGGCAGGGTTGATTGCCCGTGTTCGTGGTGAGAATGGTAAAGCGGACGAAGCGGGCGGAAATGGGCGCAAAGTCTTCGATGTTGCGCTGCGCATTGACGGGCGGGCGGCGTGTTGCAGAATTGCCGGTCAGACGGGCGCGCGTTGTGTTTTCCAATGCCTGCTGCCGCGCATTACAACTTTCCATGTCAGCGCGTAACTGCGTCAAGCGGGTTTGCTGCGCAGGCGTGAGCGGGCGGAGGGACAGGGCGCGTTCCCCATGCCGCACATCCGCGAATACGGCGGCCATGCGGTAATAATCTTTTTGCGCAATCGGGTCGAACTTGTGGTCGTGGCATTTGGCGCAATTCACGGTCAGGCCGAGGAACGTGGCGGCGGTTGTGGAAACCATGTCGTCAAGATCGTTGGAGCGCTGCTGCCGCGTCCCTTCTTCGGTGGAGTTGCCAACCGTATCGTGGATGCCCGCGACGAGAAAGCCGGTTGCCGCTTCGCGTTCCGGGTCGCCTTTGCCCACAATGTCGCCCGCAAGCTGCTCCGTGACGAACTCGTTGTACGGCTTGTCGGAATTGAACGCCCGAATCACGTAATCACGGTACGGCCAGGCGTTGGGACGCAGATGGTTTTGCTCATAGCCGTGACTTTCGCCATAGCGGACAACGTCCAGCCAGTGCCGCCCCCAGCGTTCGCCATACGCAGGCGACGCCAGCAACCGATCCACCACTTTTTCATAAGCGTTCGGGGATTTATCGGCCAGAAACGCCTGCACTTCGGCTGGCGTGGGCGGCAAACCCGTCAAATCCACGGTAACGCGGCGGAGCAGAACAAGCCGGGAAGCGGGCGGGCAAGGCTGCAAGCCCTTCTTTTCGAGCGCGGCAAATACAAAGCGGTCAACAGGATTGCGGGCAAGGGCATCAAAGCGGGAGTGAGGAACAGTCGGCATCTGCACAGGCTGAAACGACCACAGTGTTTTGGCTCGCGCCGCAAGCGGGTTCCCGACTTCCTCTGCATTGGCTCCAGCCATCAGGAAGCGCGAAACACGCCAAGAGCAGCCCCGCATACATTTTCCATTGCCCGTACCGGATCATCGCAGCGCCTTTCCGCAATTCTTGAAAACTCTTCTCCTTTATGATAGCACAATTGGTCAGACCCAGTCGGGACTTATCGCAGTGTTCTTTAGCACGGCTGCACGCTTGCCACTGCCGTTGCCCGGTATGTGGCTCGCCTGCGGCCCGTGTCTGTGGAAGGCTTGTCAAACCGCTCCAAATGGAGGAGACCCCCGACTGCGCTCCGACAGGCGACATAGCGCCGAACAATGATTTCAGGCTATCCCCCTCCGTAAGAATATCCCTGAGTGGGCTTGTGGGAATACGGTAGCCGAACTCGCACAGGCTTCTGCACCAGACGTTCGGCCTCATCCGATTGGGGCAGCATTGCCGCATACTCGATCGCGCACAAAGTCCAGATGGTCAGCAGCACCCTGGCTTCGCCAACGCGGTGGTCAGCGCCAGATTTGAAGGCCATGCCAGTTTGCAAATCCATCGGCAGCGCTTCTATCTTGCTGAGAGCAAGCGACTGCGCGGCTTCTGCCGCCATTTTTGCCTGCGTATTCGACAGGCTGGCGCAATTCTCTTTTCGCCAGCCATGCGCATCTCCCGCAATGGCTATCATGCTACTGCGGAAGTCACAGACGATTTCTGCGGGCGTGATTTCTTTTTGCTGCTTCTGGCCTTTGGTCAAGAGTTCATCGCTGCGGCGTATGATGTCGCGCGGCACTCCAAAAGAAATGGCAGACAATAACGTTCTTCGCCATCGTGTTAAAGCAGCCTTTTGGCGTGATCCTCCAGGTATTTATCCCGCAATCGCCCCAACACTTCTCCCACTCCAGGGCGGGAACGCGCACGATATGGTCAATGGAGACAATGTCTACAACTGGTGTTAGGCTTCCGCCGCCCCAAGATAGAGCGCCGCGAGAGCATCATATCCGAGAGAAAAGGTAGTAATCAGACGCCTTCGATCTCAAAAATGCCTATTTCATGCGCCGCAGGAAGTTGCGGATGTCATCCGAGCCGATGATTTTGTCCAACTCATAAAATGCAAATACGGACGTGAGCCTCCGCCACCGCTGGCGTTGGCCTTGGTTTCCTTCCTTTTTCCTGAGCGCACCTTGCTCCAGCCTGTGTACCACTTCTGAGGTATAGCGTCGGTAATCGGCAATCAGCGCCATCAGACTGGTCGTTGGTTCAATGGCAGAGTTGATGACGCTCGTCTTGAAGTAGCGGAAGGTAACATAGCCGATGAGCAGCGCGGCGGCCATTAATAACAGTATCCAGTACATCTCTATGGATAACGCATAGCAGATCAGGAAGAAGACCCAAAAGAAGACGGATACAACAGCGATATTGCGAATGGTATTCGTCATACCGCCGCCTTCCTGTGGCGCAATGCCAGACTCCAGGATGGCGCAAGCGCAAATAGTTTTGCGCGTCGCGGGTCAGGCGGTACAACAGCATGGTGTTGGCGTTGCCGACATTACCCCGCTCAAGCCAGGAGGTCAGGTCCACCGGCTGAATGTGAGCCGTGTGTCCCATAAGCACCGCCAGAGCTGTCGCGGCGATAAGCATCAGGGGCAGCCAGGTAATCTGCACTGGTTCCGAGGCGCGGCTCTGCGTTACCAGCAGCAGCGCTAACAGCAAAGCGCCGCCAATACAGAACACGATTATGCCTGCGCGCGCTAAAATGGCGCGCATACGCCGGACGCTCAACGGTTCCGCTTCCAGGAATTCCGCCACCGCGCGTTCCGTATTCTCCACGAACTCGGCCGAAAACGCTTTCTACGAACTCTTCCTCATTGTACTGGCTGGGAGCCAATATCCACACATGCACTCCTCTTGAATTCACTGCTGAGGCTATGGGCGGTATAGCCTTTTGGAGATGCTTCCGCGTTTGCCGTTGTCGGAGCCGCGTGATCCAAAAAGATGGTTGTCTGCCGGCGACGGCGAAGGCTCGGCTTGCGGAGTTGGCTTTGTACAGGATTTCATCAAGGAGATAATTCGAGCTTGCCGACGCCACGTCTCCCCACCACCGCAATAGTTCCCCATCCGCGCGTCCCCCCTAACTTGGTCAGCTTTTCGATCTCAATTGCTCGCGGCCCTGCATATCCCACCGCTGTGCCAAGACTGTAACTTTGCGCGGCAACATTCAGATTCTCCTTTTCTATCAGGTCCCGCAACGTGTTCCCGTTCTCTGAGTTTTACAGCAAAATAGCTCCCCAGGTACAGAGCGAAACCATACACCGGCAAAAACAAAAGTGAAGCATAGATGATGGGAAGTACCGAGAGGTACCTGCCTGGCTTGCAGGAAGAGATAGGCTGAGATTACGTACCTGAACCGTGAACCAGTTGTCGTCAGGTGTCGGGCTGACGCGATACAGGTCGTGAGCCAGGTAAAGCAGAACCCCTTCCCTGTTGTCGGGGGCTGCAAGGCAACAAAAAACTTTGCCAGATCGTTCTGGAAGCGGCACATCGTCGTCCGCCATCTCCATAATACAAGGTAAGATCGGGTCTGCGGAAATCGGAAAAACGCCTGTTGGTCCTTTTCTTCCAACCTCCTGATCAACGTCATTCAGAAAACTTAACGGCTTGTCATCGCCCGTGTTCCGACCAAACAACAGGGTCAAATCTACGTCAATCTTGTGTCGATCCAGGAAATCAGCGAACGTCTGACATTCTTCGGTTTCAAGCGCACTTCTGATTTGGCTGGCAAGATCAGGCTCTGAAGACGAAGGAGCAGGCGAAATCTGGCTAGGCGTGTTTGAGGTGCCGGTTGGGGCTGGTACTGTTGGCCTGGTGATGCTTACTACATCTTCTAGACGCGGGACGGGCAGTTGAATGCGTCTGTAAAAGCGTTCCCTTACGGATAGTATCCTCTAACCCACTAATCTGTATCTGACTTCCAGGTATTTTGTAGAGGGGAATGTGTTTGGTAAAGAGCTTTGCCAGCACTTTCAGAGCATTCAGGGACGCTGTTGCCTCAGATGGGGCCAGATTGCTGAAACAGGCAAGATCACCTGGTGATTCTGTGCAGGCAAATTAAGAAATTCTTTTTTGAGTTTGCTTACTGTCTCAGTATCAGCCTTGAGAGGAGTGACTGTATAGGTGGCATAGGCGACAGTGGCTTCATCCGCCACCGGAAGTGCCATTTGTGTTACAAACTGTGTCGCATAACTTTGTGTGGGGAGATGAAGATTATCGAAGAGAGGGAGGCCGTAATCATCCCTGACTTGTCTGTCTTGTTCTTCCTCTGAGGTATACGCGCCGGAGAAAGTATGTTTGGAGTGTTTTGGTGCCACAGGAAGAATGTTGTTAACCACTTGTTCAACATACAATTCGCTGAAGAGTTCCTCAAGCCTCTGCCACAAAGCCGTGTAGTTCTTGAAGATATAAATGTTTCTGCGTTGAGTAATGTATTCCAGGCGGTCCTTCGCCGTGTTACCGGAGACGGGCGTGTTAATCAGATGTTTTTTTGCTGCCGGATGCACCCAGTCCAGACGGTCGTTTAAATAATTGCGTATCAGCGTGGGCGGTGTCAGCCTGCTATTTTCGTAAATTTGAGCATCAGTAATGTCTTTGTGCCTTTGCGTTGCGGCCTCATCCGGCGGCGGCAAATGTTTGGCGCTCGGGTTCATAGAGGAGTTCGGTGGCGTACCGCTGTTATCTGTGCTGTTGGCATAGTACTGCTGCTTGTAATAGCTGTTCGACAGGGCAATTTCGGAGGCATAGCGATAGAACCGCCCGCGATGAGCGTAATCGGCGCCATGAAGTGTTTTCAGAAGCGCAAACGCTTTTTCTTTGTCACGGTTTTCTTTGTCATGGTTGACAAAATGTGGAATGCTTTTGTCGTCCAGATTGGCGACATCTTCAGCGAATTGCTTCCCGGATGATATGGCAGCGACAACTGCAATGAAGATTAATCCGATTATGATTTTACGCTCCGATTTTCTCGGAGCGAAACTGGGGCTTTGCGTGGCTGTATTCCTGCGGGCGAACATAATCCAGGCCGAGATGAGAGTAACCATCACAAACAAAGGGATGTAGACGGATATGCCGGGCGTGTTATCTTTGGCCTCAATAAAGGGACCGCCTTTGGCAAGCAGAAGCGCCGCCATGCAAAACAGCGCCATCATTCCCACTCCCCATTCCGCGCGCTTTCGGAACCAGGCGAGGACAGCGCCCGTTGTGGTAAGAAAGGCAATGCCGCACACTTCTGCAATAAAATTTTGGTCCTGTTGGCAGTTGGGATTACCCGATACGAGCAGAGCGTCGGCAATGATGCTGCCAAAGAGGCCGAACACAGTAGTGTAATGGATAAGTCACAGCGCAGGCTGCGCGTATGTGGATTTCCGCGGGCCGGCCCCGGTGCTTGATGAGACTTGTTCGGGCTTTGCAGCGTCAGCAGCAGCCGGTGTTTTACCCTGTAAGCGATCCATCAGGCGAGGACCGAGAGCGGATATCCAGGGAGACAAACGGCGCCGACAGCAGCCAAAACCTGGGCAAATTCTGTGGTAGTCATGATCGTTAGCCTTGTTCTGCCTGTTTATTGATGCGAGGAAATACTATGAAGAGGATTTTGTTTTTCTATTATCCAATCAACAGTATAGCACATACTATCCATTTGGAAACTTTTTTATTTAACAGTCCCTGCTGAATGAAGATATACTCAATTGACAGAACGGTTACGCTTTGCGTTATAAGGCTGCCGGAAGAACACATGCCTGAGGCGCAGCAAGCGGCGATTATTCGATGGAACGCCGTCGTGATAGTGGCCTGAGTTGAAATTTAAGACAACAAAAATCCCTGCTGTATCACAGCAGGGATTTTAACGGCTGCTATCAGAGCATCGTTACGCCGGCA
>CAWIEK010000023.1:0-35498 GCA_963835065.1 uncultured Chthonomonadaceae bacterium
GTAGTCACTAAAGTTCCCTGATTCGAGGAGTGGAAGCAACTACCTCCCCATTTCATTGTGAGAACTATTTTGGCGCTTGTCGGAACTATTTGGGCGGCGGTTGCAGGACTTTTTTGCAACCGTGTTGTAGACACAAGCCATGAGCAACTCTCCCTCGCCCCGCAAGAAAAGTACCGCGCCATACCCGCGCCATTGCCCGTGTGTTGCGCGAGACGCGTACTCTCAAAGAAAGTCTGGTGCGCGTGGGCAGCGGCAAGGACGCTTGCCAGCACGTCTTACGGCTAGCCGAAGTGTGGCATCCAGGGCAGTGGTATCGCTACCTCACCCCTGTCCTCGATCCTAACGTGCTTCCCGCCGAAGTGGTGGTTGCCTTGTAATGGCAGCGCCGGCGCATTGAAGACGCCTTTCTGATTGTCAACCGGCTCTTGGGACTGCTAACCTACCCTGCGAAAACATGAACACCCTGAATTTGAAACGCCCTCCCTAGGTGTTCGCAAGAAAGGTTAGCAACCCGAACACCGAACACCGCATACGCAGGGAGGGTTAGCAACTGCAAGTGTCGAATGTAGGGATATGAAACCCTACAAACTGGAAGCCCTGGAATATCATAGCCGCCCGCCGCACGGCAAGCTGGAAATTACGCCCACCAAGCCCTGCCTGACACAGCGCGATCTGGCGCTCGCGTATACGCCCGGTGTGGCCGAACCCTGCCGCGCCATACAGAAAAACCCGGAAGACGCTTTTCTGTACACGGCCAAAGGCAATCTCGTCGCTGTTATCACCAATGGAACCGCCGTTTTGGGATTGGGCAACATCGGCGCGTTGGCGGGCAAGCCCGTGATGGAAGGCAAAGCCCTGCTGTTCAAGCGCTTTGCCGACCTGGACGCCATTGACCTCGAACTTGACACGGAAGACCCGGAACTGTTCATACAGGCCGTGAAAATCATGGAGCCGAGTTTCGGCGGCATCAATCTGGAAGACATCAAAGCGCCGGAATGTTTTATCATTGAGGAGCGGCTGCGGCGCGAAATGCGGATTCCGGTCTTTCACGACGATCAGCACGGCACGGCGATTATTTCCGGGGCCGCGCTGATGAACGCGCTGGAACTTGTCGGCAAAAACATTGAAGATGTGCGCGTCGTGTTCAGCGGCGCGGGCGCGGCGGCCATCGCTACCGCCCGCTTTTATCGACTGTTGGGCGCAAAGCCTGAAAACATCCTCATGGCGGATATTTTCGGCGTGATACGTCCTGGCCGCGAACCGGTTCCCAACTTCGCGCAGGTGGAATTCGCAAGGGAAACGGAGGCGCGGACGCTTTCCGACGCGCTTGTTGGCGCGGATGTGTTTGTCGGCCTGTCGGCTGCCGGCATCGTGACAGCCGATATGGTAAAAAGCATGGCTGCCAGCCCCATCATTTTCGCGCTTGCCAACCCGGACGCGGAAATAGATTACGAGGACGCCAAAGCCGCGCGCCCGGACGCCATTGTGGCTACGGGGCGCTCCGATTATCCCAATCAGGTGAACAACGTGCTGGGCTTTCCGTTCCTGTTCCGGGGCGCGTTGGACGTGCGGGCGACGGAAATCAACGAAACAATGAAAATCGCCGCGTCCAAAGCGCTTGCCGCACTCGCCCGCGAGGATGTTCCCGACGGCGTTGCCAAAGCGTACGGCCTTGCCGGGTTGCGCTTCGGCCCGGAATATCTGATCCCCAAGCCGCTCGACCCGCGCGTTTTGCTGTGGGTTGCGCCCGCCATTGCCCGCGCCGCGATGGAATCAGGCGTGGCGCGGATTGCCATTGATCTGGACAAATACGGCGAACAACTGGAAGCTCGGTTAGGCAAGTCCCGCGAAATGATGCGGATCGTGTTCAACAAGGCCAAAAGCGATCCGCGCCGCATTGTGCTTGCCGAAGGTGAACACGAAAAAATGATCCGCGCCGCCCATCAATTGATGGAAGAAAAATTGGCGCATCCCATTCTGCTCGGCGACCCGCGCAAAATCGCCCATACCGCCGCTGCGATGCAGATAGACCTGCGCGACATTACCATCATTGACCCCGCCACGTTTGAGGGCCGCGAACGCTACATCGAACGCCTGCTCGCCCTGCGCGAACGCAAAGGCGTGACCCGGCGCGAAGCGCAGGAACTGCTGCTAAAGCCGGATTACTTCGGTTCCATCGCCGTCGAAATGCACGACGCGGACGGCATGGTGACGGGCTTGACTTCGCACTATTCCGAAGGACTGCGCCCGCCCCTGCAAATCATTCGCACCGCGCCCGACACGCATACCGCTGCAGGCGTGTACCTTGTCGCCACCCGTCACCGCGTCCTCTTTTTCGCGGATACCACCGTCAACATTGACCCGGACGCGGAAACGCTGGCCGAAATCGCCTGCCTGACCGCGACCCTTGCCGAGAGTTTCGATGTGGAACCGCGTATCGCCATGCTGAGTTTTTCCAACTTCGGCAGCGTCCGCCATCCCCGTTCCGACAAGGTGCGGCAGGCGGTTGAAATCCTGCGCAAGCGCGACCCCAGTTTGCACGTTGACGGCGAAATGCAGGTCAACACCGCGCTCGTAGACGAAATTCTCAATGGCACGTACCCCTTCAACCGCCTGGGAGCCGAAGCCAACGTGCTGATTTTCCCCAGCCTGGAAGCGGGCAACATCGGCTACAAACTGGTGCAGCAATTAGCGCAGGCGGAGGTGGTCGGGCCGATTCTGGTCGGGATGCGCAAGCCGGTTCACGTCCTGCAGCGCGACGACGAGGTGAAAGATATTGTAAACCTCGCCGCCCTCGCCGTCCTCGAAGCGCAAACCCGCACGGCGTAATACAGAATACAGTTCACCACAGAGACACAGAGACACAGAGGTTTCACAGAGAGGGGAAATAGACAGGATTAACAGGATTTTCAGGATTAAACAGGATTACTCAAGGAGAGAACAGGCATGTGGTTACTCCCTCTTCTCCTTTTCTTCTTTTCTTCTTTTCTCTGTGAAACCTCTGTGTCTCTGTGTCTCTGTGGTGAACTGTATTTTTATGTTCCGAGCAGCGTGAAGTCGGTGATGTGGTGGGAGGCGAGGAGCCAGACGTACACATCGGTCAGGCCGACGGAACACATGCTAAGAAGGGCGTAGGTTCCGTGCTGTTCGTTGAGGAAGCTGACTTTGTTCCACAGGCCGTAGCGCGTTTTGTTGAGCGCGGAGCAGCTGTAGCAGTCGAGATTGCCGCCGATAAGATGCCGCCATGAGTGGCAGGAAAAGGTATACGCGGACAGCAAAAGGATGTTGCCCAAAAAGATCAGGGTTCCCAGATGGATACCGAAGTGGCGCGTTCCATTTGCGCCCGGAAAGAAGAACGCTTCTGCCGTGTCTTTCCACAACAGGACGATGAAAATCACCGCCGCGTAAAAAGCAAAACGGTGCAGGTTTTGCACGATGAGTGGAAACGCGCGTTCGCCCTGATAGCGCTTGTAGCGCAGCTTGTTCAGCCACGTCGGTTCCGCAACGGCGCATCCGGCGGGGTCGAGCAGGTAGGCGCGGTAAATGGCTTTGCGGTAATAGTAGCAGCTCAGGCGAAACATCAGGGGGAATGGCAAAATCAGCAGCGCGGGGGAAATGCTGTAAATGCCGATGTGCAGGCCGAGCTTGATGGTGGGGGAATAAAACGGCGACAGGTAGGGGCCGACTTCGTACAAATCGTTTTGAAAAGCCCGAAACGTGGCCCACATTCCGAACGCGGAAAACAGAATAAAGAAGGTGAGCGATCCCGTCCACCATTGGTCTTTGCGCTGTAAGGCAGGCGCAGGGTTGGCCTCGCGCGGCGTGGAAGCGGGAGCAGACGGAGTCACAGTAGCCATCACAAACCTCCGGGCGTAGAATAGATACAAGCGCGTCCGCGCCAGAGCAGAAGCGCCTTAACAATTTTAGCATATTCGTATGCTGAAAATGCCAAATGCGCCTGTATTTTGCCACTCTACGCTTACTTATCGCTCAAGTTTGCGGGTTTATTCAGGCGCTTTGCGGCTGCGCTAACTGCTGCATGGCCGCCAGCCAATGCGCTTTGGATTTTGCGGTGGCGGACTGCCACGCTTCCGTCGTCCAGCGTTCGGGCTTGTCGCCGAGCAGGGCAACGGCAAGCAGGGCCATACTGCGCCGATCCTGAAAGCCGTACTGTTCCCGCGCTTTGTGTTCAAAAGCGGCTCGCGCCTGCGCCGCCGTCATTGTCTCGGAAAGCGGCGGTTCCGGCTTGTCTAACTCGGGGTTGCGCAGTTCGGGCGTGAGCAGTTCGGGTTCGGGTAAAATCGGTTCTACTGGAACGTTCAGCGGCGTATTGAAAGAGGTTGTTTCCAAGGCCGTTGGCAGGGGTTCAAAATCAACAACAACGCTGCGCTCTTCTTCATCCTGCGTGAAGAACTCGCTTGCGTTGACGGCCAGCAGCGTGGCGGCGATCAAAGCGCGTTTTTGTCCCATCTTCTGAATCGTATTTACCTGATCGGCAACATCAGGGTTGGGTATGCGCCCGACGGGTTGGGTTTCTATGGCCGCGTCGCCGTCCGCAAACTTCGCGCCGCAACCGCCCTTTTTCACAAAGCACAGCCAGCCGCCGCCGTACTCCGCTTTACCTTTGATAATGGCGTTTTTGCCGCATTGCGGACACACTCTTTGCGCATCACGCCAGCGATATTTCTGCTCGAAACTGTTGCAGCTTCCATCCCCTTCGGCAATCAAATGCGCGTCCCGCCACAGTTGGCAGCGATAGAGGTAGTAGAAGAAAGGTTCGCTTCCATGCTGTTCGCCCGTCCAATCCTCCTGTGAGCGAATAATTTCGAAGCGCGTGGTCAGGCCGAACAGAGTACAGAGTTTTTCCGCGCCGGGTTTGAGCAGCGTGGGCTTGGGCGTACCGGGGATGCAGCCAAAGTCCACGCCCGGCTTCATGGCTTCGCGCACAAATTCTACGATAGCAAACCGCCGCTGTACCGCTTCCGTTACTGACAGCGCCGGCATGAACGATCCCGCCCCAACCGACACCAGTTCGTTGCTCATTTTCCTGCCTCCCCCATGCTGAAGAACAGCAATGTACCCGACAATTATACACCTATTTGGTAGGAGAATCAATAGCAGGAAATCTGACGACGCAGGCGCAGCAACACATATAAAGAAAGCCCTGGTATTCACAAAGCTATCAGTACCAAAGAACACGAACGTCTGAAATATGGTTTTCAGACGTTCGTGTTCTTTCCAGCATTTGCCGATGAATTATCAGGCGCTTCCCATTCAAACCCCAGCGTTTTCAACTCTGTACGAATACCGGCAAACGCTTCGTCATGGAAACGAATTGTCCTGCTGCGGTCATAACGTACCAGATCGTAGCGGGCGCTGCGGCTTGCTTCCTCTAATCTCCGATAACGGGCATACACAACTTTTAGATTATCTTTGATGTACTCGTCTCTGTCGTAGTGAGAATTAAACTTTCTATCAGGATGCTTTGTTGTGGCGTAGGCATTTACCAGATGCACCGCAGAGTAGAAAAGGAAAACGATTGCCCAATTCAGATACTCCTGCCGGTCAAGAGCGTTCTGATAGCGGCAATAGTTATCGTAGGCTTCCTGCAAATGTTCCCTTGACCGGCTGTTCGTTGTTTTTGGAGCAGGCATCTATTCTGCTCCTATGCGCCGGAGGCACTTTCTAAGACATGCACATGCAGTTGTGCCGAGGGATATTTGTCATAGATACGCAGTTCCAAATCAAACACCTCATCGGCCTTTGCAGCCAGCAGGTCGGGCACTGTGACAACGATGGTTTTTTCGCTCCACGAGTCGCCGCCACTGACACGAACCTGTACGCCTTCTATCTTCTGAGCAGACAGGTAAAAATCGTGGTTCGCCAACGCTGTCGGCGTCGGAACGGCAGGGCTGCCGCAAACAGCGCATTGTTCTGCACATTCACACATATGCGTCTCTTCTTCCAAAATGGCAGTAGAAGGAACAGCAGGAGTAGGTTCAGGAGACACTTTGGGTTCGATCTCGATTGCAGACATCGTTTCCTCCTCGCGGAATTGCAGGCACAAGGTTACAGGCTCAGTATAGCCATGTTTTTGCGCCTTGTCAAACTACTCTACTTCCGCGCCTTTACGGTGCAGGACGAGGCGGGCGGGAGTGTCGGCATTGGTGGGGAAGCGCAGCGTGAGTTTGCGCCACGCGGCCACGTTGACGATAATGCCGCTTGCGCCGATGGGATGAATGGCTTTGGCGTCGGACGCGAACACCCAACTTTTAGCCGCCCCGGATAGGCTGACCGCAAATTCGCCGCGCGGCAAATATATCCAGAAGTCAGCCTTGCCGTCACGGGAAGGCAGGGGGCAGGTGTAGATAATGTCGGCTGCGCCTTGCAGCGAGGCTTGAACCCCGCGCAGAAAGTCGGGAGCCTGCACAAACGTTCCCTGCGCTTTGGGAGCCGTGTAGGAAAGCGCGTTTATTAACGCGCTTGTGCCGTTTACGCGGTCTACGTAGAGGGCGAGTCCGGTGTACAAATCCATTGCGCCCGCGTCCCGCTTTGCCAATCCGGTTTCCGTAATCCCATCGCGGGCAATACGCTGAATGAGGGGCGTGTCCTGCCGCGCTATATAGTCGGCAATGTCGTCCGGTTTGGCGAACGGCACGTCCTCGGCCTTGATCTTCCCGCTTTGCAGTTCCTCGCTTATCCACTGCTGAAACAAGCGTTCGCCCAACACGCCATTTGCCCACTCTTCCGGCGCTTTGAAGCCCGACACGCCCGGCAGAATATAGTGCCCGTACTCGTGCGCCAGTTCGCGCGTCCACTCCCCGCCCCGCCGTTCGGCAAAGATGTTGAAAATGTAGATTTGATTTTTGAACTGTTCGCCGCCCGCATCCGGCGAACTGCTCGACAGCGCCTGCCCACTCAGCCACACATCTACGGTTTGATGAAAGGGATGATCAGTATGCAGGCGGCTTGTGTTGAGGCCATAGAGGAGCAGCAGCAGGCGGGCTGCGCGTTTTACAAGGGGCACGGCTTCCATTTCGGGCGCATGAACCACAAACCGCCGCGTGTAATTGACGGGCTGATTGGTGGAAGCGCCTGCCGCTAATTCCCCGACATACACATAGCAGGCGGCATGGTAGCGCTGCTTGTACTTTTCGTCCGTGTCCTTTTGCATTCCATGCGGAAACAACAGAAGGCCGGGAGTGGGCGCGGCAACCACTTCTTTATCCGCGTCCTGCATATCTACTGCGGACGGCAGCAACTGCGTCGGCAGCCCCTGCGCCCGAACACCAGTGGAACAGCAACAGAAATATACAAGCAGCAACGCAATTTTCAAGATAAGGGGAAAGATATAGCGGCCCTGCTTCTCAAGAGAGTAATCAGGCATGTTTAAGGAAGTTGGAGCATCGGATTGTCTCATTATATCTTTTATACGTATCTTGCCTTCAGCTTATTTGCGGGTAAAGGGGATTAAATCTTTTCCTTCGGTCTCAATGCCCTTTATCCGGCGGCGCCGGTACAGCGTTCTTGGTTTTGTCTACAGGGGGAGTTGCTTGCGTGTGCCATGAGGTCGCCGCTGTCAACGCCCAAAGTATGACAATCACCGCATAGCCACAAAGCTGGAAGCGCTTTCCTGCTCCCGATTGTTTCATGTCGCGCGGCGTCAGGTGCTGACCGGAAATACACCAGTAGAACACCAATCCCAATCCAAGAACGCAGCCAAGCGCCGGGAAAATCCTCATGTCATTGATGGTTTTCAGAGCCGCAACAAGGCAGCCGGCACAGGCGACAAGAATGGATGAAAACCAGCTGAGGTGTTGATAAACGTGTAAAGCCAATTGGATGCCAAACTCCTGCGCGTCTTCGTCAATTATATGTCGCCCGCCACTTACGCTAAATATCGGCGAGGGCTTCGGGCAGGAGACGATTGCATGCGTTTGTGGAGTTAATGAGGGCGGGGGCGCGGTAACACTTACCGGGACAAGTGAGGAGGAAGCGCTTTCGGCGGGTGTGGCAGCCGTAGAATTACCTGGGGGAAGTAGAGCGTTTATATTGGGCTGCGCAACCGGGGGAGGCACAGGGGCAGTCCCGGCCTGCGCGTTGGCAAGTGTCTGCGACACAGAAGACGAGGGCGGCGTTCTCTGAATCGTCGGTGTTGGCTCCTGTTCCATGGAAGCGACAATTTTGGGAATGCAGTTGCGAATGTAAACTTCAACAGGAGTTCCGAGAAGCTGCATAATCAAAGCAAGCAGGAATGGAATGGAAATTATTAAGGCTTCTTCACCAGACATGCTTGCCTCCTGATTATGAACTAGTCCTGCTGTACATTTCCTTGAAGCGCAAAGGCTTCCTGCGCCGTATCGGCAGTCGCTGTCGTCGCCAAATCAATTTCAATACTTAAGTTGCAGTTGCGCTCATTAGCATTAGGCCGCCAGCAGAGTACAGTCGGAACGCTTTCTTCGTAGTAGCAGGGGGGAAGCGTCTTCTTCCAAGAATCGGTTCGTTGATCCGGCTGGCAAATAGGCGGTGTGGCGGTCCGTTGCGCAATTCCAACTGCGCCGGCGTTGACTGCATATTGGACGTTGATGGTCGGCCTCGCCCGAAAGGCATGGCTCGTAACCGTCAAAAAATGCCTGGCGTGAATAGTGTCCTGGGAGGACAGTTGGCATGTATACTCGTTGTTTTGAGGTTGCTCGACATTTTGTTCAATGCTGACCCGTAATCGGGTCCACTTTTGCGGCTCGCGCTTCCAGTTGATGGTTGTCATATTGATGGTCGTCATGCGGGACGGTTCCTTAGCTGCTGTTGCTGGGTGAAAGTTTTCTCGATGGCGCGCGAAATTTCGACAAATCCCACTTTTCTTAAGTTCGTGCCGTGAATGAGCCAGGCAAGCGGCTGGACAATTGCCAGATGAGACATCAATCCTGCTTGCGCCAATCCTTCCGGCGATTGAAATTCATAACAAAAGTCGCCGACTTCCGTGGCAACGCGCACCATTTCGACGGAGCGACGATCCGCGAGGGCGAGAATGTCGGTTGCGCTGAAATCTTCGTATTCCGCAAGAGTCGCTTGCACCGGTTCTTCGACGTCATGAATATAGACGTAGATGCCGTTAAAGGCTTTGCGCCGCTTGATAGGGGAGTGTTCTTGCAGGCTCATCATTCGCGCCGTTGAGATGAAATGTCTCATCGCATCCGTGAATTCCGCGAAAGTGGCGCGCGAGGGCCAGGTATAAACGAAGAAATCAGGATAGATTTCTCCACTCATGTAACTGTCGCCTAAAGCTTTGTGCGTACAGGTCACATGATATCCGTTCACATCGGGTAATCGGCTAATGTGGGTATCTATCCTTTCCAGAGGAATTATATCTCCCTCTACATCCACATCGCGCACGAGGTCTTCGATACCTTTGATACTGTCCTTGAATTTGGCTATCGTATTCAAAGCCAGCCGCGTTACACGGTCAAAGAGACGAAAACTCATGCGTGTGGAAGCGCGTTCTCCCTGTCCCGCGTTGCCTAAAACGCGCCCCTCCGTGCCATAGTTATCAAAGCCCATCACATGGCGAAAATTCTCTTCAGCGACGATGTCCGCTTCGATAGCGCAGCGTACCGGCAAAAAAACGCTTTCGTAGCGCTGCATATAATCCATACATGCCATAAGATATGTTCGATCTTCAGGCATGGCGATGGCATGGTGCGCGCGACTTCGGTTTTGCTGGTAAGTCCGATATTCCGGGATATGATACCAATAGCGCAGGAGCGTCTGCAAATGAAACGCCATTTCAGAAACTTTGTGGGCCGCGTTCGGGCCGAGGGGCTGTAAATGGGCGTGATACAAGACTTGAATCGGATGGCGGACGAGTGAAACATCGTTGCCGATTACCGGGTCCCAGCGCCAATTACGGAATACCTGGCTGGCAACCGGCGAGGACGTGACAAGGCAATATACAGGGCCACCGCGACGAACCGACATTTTTGTCAGCGCGTGAATGGTGGCAAAGTTGTAAGCGTCAATGAAGTTATTGTTGCCTGAGCCGGGGCGGCGGTAGTCAAGCGAAGCTCGGCAGCCGAGGAACACATCCGGGTCAGGTTGGAAAGGCAGGTCATGCTCATCCATAAGCTCCGCAAAGGGAATTAGATTAGGCATGTTGCTGAGGTGTTCAAGGCGGGCATGTAAGGTTTCCAATTCCGCGACATCAGCCAGTGAATGCATTGTTTCGTCAAAAGTAGGAAACAACTCTGTCAGGGTCGGTAAATCCTGGGAGCGCGCATTGTCAAAGTGCTTCATAAAAGCGGCGACCATAGGCCGGTTGGCATATTCGTCAAGTTTTTCGCTGGCGCGCTGGGTTTTTTCAATCGTGCGCTTAAGATAGCGTACCAATTCAACTACCGTGCCGGGCAGCAATGTAAATTTAATAGTCTGCGACCGCAGCAGGGCCTCAATGATTTGCGAGGAGTAGGGACGGGACTTATCAGCCCAAAGATAGTCATAGATCTCTGAAAAATCAAGCGCGTAAATTACGTCATTATGATGTTGCTGCAAATCAAGATCACAGGATAATATAGTCAGGGTTTTCTGAAATTGATTCGCGCTTTGAATCAACTGGTCTAAGGTTTCACAGGTGAGGGGATTCGCCTGCTCATTAATAGACATGGGAAGAACCGGCATAGGTAGACTCATAAATACATCCACTTCAATAGCATAGATTCGCTCATATCGAGGGGGGGAATGGATGTTTTATGCTGCATCTATTCCGAACCAACAAATGATGTGCATAAGATTTCACACAATATACAATTAATCCTTGTCTCTCGTCAATAGGCAAGCGCCATTTTCAGCATCTTACAGGTATTTAACGAAAAAATATATCTTTCGGACTATAATGTTATGCGGGAAATCTATGCTGGCCTACAGGCATAGAATGTTTTACCGACATTCGCGGTCAATCACGGCGAAAATTTGCTGCATCTGCCGCTCCACATTGTAAAAACGCTCACAGGAGGCGCGGGCGGCAAACCCCAGGCTGCGGCGCAGTCCAGCGTCCGTAATCAGGGTTTCCAGCCGCGCCTGCAAGTCGGCGCTGTCACTGCGTTTGGCAAGCAGGCCCGTGACGCCGTCCTCAATCAGTTCGGGAATGCCACCCACGCCCCCGACAAGCACGGGCAGGCCGCTTGCCATCGCTTCCAGAGACGCGATACTACTGCCGTCCGCCTGCGTGGGCAGGCAGAAAATATCCGCCTGCTCGTACAGGCCCATCAATTCGGGCGTGTTCGCCTTCAGCCCGCAATGGACGCGGACATTGGGCAGGCGCGGAGCCAGGCTGACGCAAAGCGCCTCATCCGACTCCGTTTTGGGCAAACGCTCCTTGACCCAATCCGGCAGTTCTCCGGGCCAGGTCACGATATCGAGTTCCCAATTGGTCAGCCGGGTGCGTTCCGCCCAATCCAGCAGCAATAGCCCGCCCTTGCGCAAAAACTCGCCGCCCACCATCAGGATACGCGCAGGCTGCATGATGGAGCGCGATTGCCGGTCTATAAACGGCCACCGGCGCAGATTGGCCCCCGGCAGAGTCACATGAATCCGTTCGCGCTTCAAGTGATAATCGGCGCAAAGCCCCTGCGCCGCCCACTCCGACATGGCGAAAACGCCCCGTCCCGCCTGGTACAAACGGGTTTTAAGCTGCGTTTGCAACGCCGTATACGCCGGGTTCTTCAGCTGATGGTTGTACCAGGGCGCGAGGTCGCGTTTCAGCGAGGGCGAAAAATCCAAGTAAAAGTAACTGGGGTGTTGTCGCGTCAGGGGCAGAAAGTTCATCTGCTCGCCCGCAATGAAAAGCGCCTGCCATTTGGCGGCCCGGTTCAAGCCCTGCCGAGCGTGCCACAGCGTATGCCGTCCGTAGCGGACATTGTGCGGCAGCCATTGGGCATTGGCAAGGGCATCCGTAGAGTCGCCGCCGTACAGCGCGATCCACTCCGCCCGCTCCCGGTACTCCGGGGGCAGACATTCCTGAAAGTTGGTGAATTGCGCGGCATGTCCGTGTCCCATCAGGAAGAGGAAACCGATTTTGGGTTGCGTGACGCCGCTCGTTGAAGCCATGTTTCTTGTTTATTCCAAATGCTGAACTTCGGAAATACCGTTTTTACTGCCCGAATACATTTCGCCGGGTATGTTCAACCCTATCAACTAAAAACTATCAACTATCAACTGTTTAGAAACGGCGCGCGCCCAGTTGTTTGCGCCGCGCAATGGCGCGTTGATAACCGGCTTCCTGAAGCGCGGCGACCCGTTCCACATTATATTCTGCTCAATACCCGTTGCCGCGCCTTCTGCCCAAGCTCAGTACGCATGGAGGGATTTTGCAGCAGTTCTACGATTGCCGCCGCGAGTTCTTCGGGCCGGCGCGGGGTTGCCAGCCGCCCTACGTTGCCGCCATCCAGCATTTCGGCCATGCCGCCCGCGCGGCTGCCGACAACGCCGCGCCCCGCCGACATCGCTTCCAGGCAGACGAGAGGAAAGTTTTCCCACAGGCTGGGGAACGCGCAAATGTCGGTTTCTTGCAGCATCTGCGGA
This sequence comes from uncultured Chthonomonadaceae bacterium, assembly GCA_963835065.1. GTDB lineage: Bacteria > Armatimonadota > Chthonomonadetes > Chthonomonadales > Chthonomonadaceae > CAWFQB01. The sequence continues at coordinate 12,574 of CAWIEK010000023.1, forward strand.
ATACTGTCCAAAGCCACTTTGCCGACGAATTCACAACTGGCAAGATGGCCGGACAATTCGCGCTGGAGATACTGTTCCATGTTGAGCGTGGGGTCGGGCGACGCCTGCGCTTCCCCCACAAAGCGAAACTGCGCCTGCGGACACTGCTTCAATACAAGGGGAATGGCGCGTCCCAAATCCACCACGCCCTTACGCACTTCCAAGCGGCCCAAAAACGTGACACGGTTGGAAAGCGTGTCGGCGGGAATGGCAAGCATAGCCGGGGCGGGCGTATACGGATAGGGAATGGCGACCACGCGGGACTTGTCCAGCTTCCATTCCCGCGTCATCATATCGGCCAGGGACTGTGAGGGCGACACCACTTCATCGGCTTGCAGGGCATGGGTGTGTTCCCAATCGCGCATGGGAATGTTCGGAAAAACGGATTGCGCCCGCCGCCGCGCCACGCCCAGCAACGTCCGGCTTTGACTGAGCAACCCACGCTCCTGCCGCCCCAACGCGCCGCACAAATAAAACGGCGTGTGCAGTTTGACGACAAGCGGAATGTCCGGCACAAGCCGTACCGCTTCCAGCGCGTCGGCGCGAAACTCCGGGCCTTCCAGCACGTCGAAAGCGACCTGACTATGCCGATGGGCGAAAGCAGCCCCGACATTTGCGGTAAAAAGCCCCTCCTGCATCGGGATGCGGTGAACCACAATCCCGTCCTCGCAGTGCGTTTTCTCCGCTCCATTCGTGCCGGCAAACACCTCAACCAGATGCCCGCGCCCCGCCAGCATCCGCGCCGCCTGCCGCGCGTACGTCGCAATGCCGCCATACGCCGTTTCCGGCGGATACTCCAAACTTATCAATGCCACATTCATAATAATATCTTATTCCTAAACTCGAAACACATAATGCAGCCGCAGGGCGCGGACATAATGAATCAGCGCATGGCGAGCTTGTTTGGCGGCAAGAGGAAACTGTCTGTGCGCCAGGGCTTCAACTGCCCACTTTTTGCGTCCGCGAAACAAGCCGTGTTCATGGTTCCACGCCCCGGAGCGCACCATCTGTTTTTGCGCATCCGTCAGAGTCGGCAGGGACATTAATTTGCGAAAGAAAGCGCGTTCCGCCTGCTTCATCCGTTCGGACTGGCGCGAAGCGTTACCGCCGTGCATCCGATAACGCAGCACAACGCGGTTCAGCGTCAGGATGGGACCGAGCAGCGTCAGCCTCGCCCATATATCCCAATCATCGGCGGGAGCGACAGCCTGATCCCACGCCCCGGCCTGCTCCAAAAACGTTCGCCTGATGAGAACCATGCCGGGAGAAATGATCGGGTTCTGGCAGGTAATCACGTCGAATGTAATCGGTTCACCGGGTGGGCAGGCTTCGATATGCCCGTTCCGCGTCCGTGTCATTTCCCAGGAAACCGGCGCTTCGGCCTGCAAAAATTTTCCGTCCGCGTCCACCGCGCGGCAAAAGCCGGTCACAGCCGCCGCGTTGGGATTTTGCCGCAACGATTGCATCAGCAGTTGCAGCGCGTCCGGTTCCCACATATCGTCGTTATCCAGAAAGATAACGAATTCCGCTGCCGCATTGGTTTCCGCATAGCCCCGGTTGCGGGCGGCGGCAACCCCGCCATTGGCCTGCGTCACCACACGAATACGCGCGTCCCGCTCGGCAAAAGCGCGGGCGATTGCAAGCGTCGCGTCCGTCGAGCCATCGTCGGCAATCACCAACTCCCACTCGGAAAAGGTTTGCGCCAGAACGCTTTCCACAGTCAGCGCCAGAAATCGCTCCGAATTAAAGGCAGGTATGACGATAGAGATCATAGTTGTTAGGCATTAGGCATTAGGCATTAGGGAAGAAGACATAGGGACAGAAGACAGAAGCGGCAACGTCTGGAACATCGAGTACCTGAACCCCTGACCCCTAATCATGCGCTGCGCTTTTGCAGCAGTCCCCTGTCATTGACGCAAAAATTCGTGACACATTCCTGATAGGCTTGCTCGAACGCGCGGACGCGCCGCGCGGTCATTGGCAGGCGGTACAAGCGGGACAGATTATGTTTGAGTTTCGCCTGGCCCCGCGTGATTTGCAGCCACTCCGCGCCGCGTGGATCGTCCATCAGCGTGAGTTTGGCGGCCATCGCGCCATTCCCCCGCGCATAGTTGGCGGAGTTTTTCAGCATTACGCGCAGGCCATAGCGTGTGCCGTAGGTATGATGCACGATGCTGCGGTTCGTGGACAGCATCGGCATCCGGGCGCGTTCCAGGCGAAACCCGAAGTCTACATCATCGGCAACGGGAAAATGCGCGCCAGGTCCCAGAAACGTATCGAAGGGACCAATCCGCTCCCACGCTTCGCGGCGAACGGCAAAATTGCCGCCGACCCAACCCCAGCCTTTGGGCGGGGTGGCGAATGTCTGCGCCGGGTCATACACCACTTCATCCGGCAAAACGAAAGGACAGCTTGCGATTTGCCAGCGCGGGCGCGACGGCGCGACCAGCGCGCCGCCCACCAGCCACACATCGGGATACCGCTGAAAACACTGCGCCACGACTTCGGCCCAGTCCTCCTGCGCCTCGCAATCATCGTCTGTAAACAAAACAATCGGATACGAAGCGGCTTCCATGCCGGCATTGCGCGCCAGGCTCAATCCGCTGTCCTGAAGGTGCAGAAAACGAACGCGCGGGTCGGGATGCCCCCGCTCCACAAAGGCTTTGAGTTCAGGGTTCTCGCCCTGCGCGACCACGATCATTTCCCACTCGCGCCAGGTCTGCCGACAAATAGAGGCCAGCGTCGCATCCAAATGCGTAGGCCGCACCGTGGGAATAACGATGGAAACGTGCATCTTGGTTCCTTACATCTTCGGCTGAAGCAAGCCCTGTTCATTGACGCAAAAATGCGTGATACATTCCGCATACGCTTGTTGGAAATGGCGCTTGCGGTTAATGGCGAAAGGCAGGCGGTGCGGGCGCAGGGTTTGCAGCGACTCCAGCCACCACTGCTGCGCGGTTTCGCGCAGCCATTGCGCACCGCGTGGATCGCCCATCAGCGTCAGCTTCCCGGCTACTGCCCCATTGCCGCGCGCATACGCCCGTGACATCCGCATCACGGCCTCCATGCCATAGCGGATGCCATACGTGTGCGTCACGACAGAGCGGGGCGTCACCAGCATCTTGACGCGGGCGCGTTCCAGGCGCAGCCGCCAGTCCGTGTCTTCCCCGGCGCAAAAATGGCTGCCCGTGCCAAGATAAGGGTCGAAGGGACCCATGCTTTGCGCAAGTTCGCGCCGGACGGCGACATTGGCCGTAATCCAGTCCCAGCCTTTCGGCGGGCGATTGGGCGTTTGCGCCGGGTCATACAGGCTTTCCGGGGGGCGCACGAAAGGACACATGTGAATACGACCCCGAATCCCCGGCGGTACGCGCACCGCGCCCCCAACCACGCCCACGTCGGGATAACGCTGGAAATTCTCGGCAATCACCGTCAGCCAATCCGCCTGCGCTTCGCAATCATCGTCCATCATGGCAATAATGTCGCCCGTCGCCGCCATGACGCCCGCCGTGCGCGCGTGACTGACGCCCATCTCCTGCATCCGCGCGATACGCAGGCGCGGGTCGCCCTGCCCGGCTTCCTGGACGGTCGCTTCCAGGGCGGGGTACGCGCCCTGCGCCACGATGATCAGTTCCCAATCCGTCCATTGCTGCCGCAAAATCGAGCGAATGGCGTAGGGAAGCGTGTCGGCGCGTATGCTTGGGACAAAGACAGAAATTTGCATCGTGCTTACATTATACGCAACTTGCGTCCATTTTTGGAGGTTTTACGCGACAAACCGCCATGTTCTTCTCTACAAAGAAGAACATGGCGGTTTCGCAAGCCTCAAATGACGCTCGACACGAAGAAATCCGCATGAACGACGTTTACCTTTGAGCCTGAACATGCCGGATTGTCCGAATACCGAACACCGGCTTTTTCAGGATCGTCTATGGGTTGAGAGTCAGTTTCACGTTCTTTAATCCCCAGCCCTCATCCAACACGGCCTGAGTCTGATTAGAGGTGAAATTGAGTTTCACGGAAGACGCGGAATGGGGGAACGTATATTTCAGATGGTAGACCGCGTCGGTCGGGGCGCTCGCAAAGACATAGCCAAGCGTGTTCACTTCCGCCGCGCCGGCTTGGAAGGGATGGTTTCCGGTCGGAAAGCTGTCGGGAAACGCCTGGAAAAATCCCTGCGGAAATCCGGCGCGATTGGTTGCCAGCCCCGGAGTGATATTGGAAAACGACGTGTGCAGCAGCGTTGGGCCACCGTCCACGCCCAGATCCCAGACATCCGGGCCGACGCCGGGAATGGTAGCGTTGCCGTCCCAACTCCCGATAATGAAAAGATCGAATTCGATGGTGGCCGAAGTGTGCGCGGCCAGCTTACCCAGGCTCAGACTGACGGTTCCCACACTGAACCGGCCGAGAAACGGGGTCGGCGGATGACTGGCCGTTCCCGGCGTGGTTTCCGTATGCGTATTGGACCATTCCGAGCCGACAGGATTTACAAAATCGTTGGCGTAGACAACAGTGGAGCCTGCAGAAGTGCCCGTGCCCCCGGATCCGCCCGACCCGCCAGAACCGGAACCGCCCGATCCGCCCGAACCGCTGCCGCCAGTGCCACTCGTGCCGCCGCTGCCGCTCGTGCCGGAACCGCTGCCGTCGCCGCCCAGGCCGGAACCGCCGGGACTGCTGCTGCTGCCGCTGCCGAAGGCAGTGACCGTGAGGGTAATCTGCGCCCGCGTCTGCGATTTGCCTTCAATGACCGTGATAAGCGCCGTGCCCGCCTGGACGCCCGAAATGGTGGCCGTTGCTCCCTGCGAGGTCAAGACCGCCACGCCCGGAGCGCTGCTCGTCCACTGCCAGTTTTCGTCGGGAACCGCGACGGGGTTGCCGGAAGCGTCTTTCGCCAGGGCTGTCAGCGTGAGGCGGCGATTGGCTTCCAGCGTAGCCGTTGCCGGGGAAATCTCAATGGCCGTCACCACAGCAGGCGTTGTGGTGGAAGCGCCGGTTCCGCTGGTTGCGCCGGCTCCCGACTGAACGCCGGGACCGGCATTGCTGGTCCCGAACGTCGAACTGATGCCGCCCGTTGCCGCGTTGGAGATGCCGCCGGTGGTGGAAGTGCCGCCGGAAGTACCGCTGCCTAACCCGTTGCTTCCGCTGGTTGTCGCGCTGCTGCCACTGCCGCCGCCACCACAACCACTGAGCAGCGATAAGCACAAAAATGCCAGAATAGGCTTAACTGTTCGCATAAAGTTTCTCCTCAAGGAAGACGTAAGATCAGACTGCAAAGATGGATACAACAAGAGATGGGTACTGCACAAAAGGGTACTACAGAAATTGAAACAACAGAAGTTCTGCCGCGAAAAACGCAGGGAGATGATGTGCAGGCGCATCGCGCCGGGGATAGCTGATATTGCAGGGAGGACAGATCCGGGACAGCGGATTGGATATGTTCCCTGAATGCAATCGGGGGCAGCTAAACGCGAAACAACAGTTTATACAGTTTTGCACGTCCTTTTAGACGATCCGCCCGGCAATTGTGTTCCCAAATGCAGGCCATTGCGCGACAATAATCTCTCCGCCGCGCTCTTTGTGGAAAAATCTAAAAAATATACCGTGTGGGATGAGGAATCGTGCAGGGTTTCGTAAGGGAATGTCAAAGACTCCAGTAAGAAACGCAGAGTGGAGAGCAGCGTAAGCATCCCGCGCGCAAAGCGCGCATTTCGGTTAAGAAGGGAGACGAAACCATGCCCAATCCGATAGTGGCGATCAGCGTTGATTGCGTATGCGCCGGCAGCGGCAAATGTTATGTGTCAGAGTTGGTGGCCGTGACCGAACAGGTCAACATTCCGCTCACCTGGCTCCTGGATGTCGGCGAACACGATCCGATGTCCAACCTCACCCTCTACTACAACGAGTATTTCCATCGCATCCCCTCCTGGCACGAACTCGGCATGCACATCACATTCGATACGGGAACTTCCAACACGGTCGCGCGCGGCGATCTGATTCGCGTCGGCAAAGACCTGCTCAAGCAGCATCGCATCAAGCCGACCGCGTTTCGGGCGGCCAATGGCGACCTGGAAGCCGGCGACCTGCGCGCCCTGGAAGACTGCGGCATTCTGGTGGACAGTACGCCCGGTTCGAGCGCGGGCAGGCCCCTCAATGCGCCCAAATCACCCTATCATCCCTCGTACACCAACGTTCACGAGGCGGGAGACGCCAAACTGTGGGTCGTACCCGTCGCCAACGTCAACGGCGCGCGCGGCTACATTGACGAAGGCTTTGACCGCATCAAGCCCATCCTTGACGCCGGCCTGTCGCAATCCTCCGACACGCCCATTTTGAGCCTCGCCCTGTGCGATTGCATTGACAACGCGGACAACCTGCGCCACGTGGTCAGCTACCTGAAGCAGCGAGATGCCCGCTTCGTCACCCTGACGCAGTTGGCGATGGAGTTGTAGTAGGGATGAGGATAAGAGATAAGAGATAAGAGTAGAACTGCTTCCTACTCGCTCATATCTTTACAGTTAAGATAAGTGTTAGATGCCTCTTATCTCTTATCTCATCCCTAAATGGAGGCGAGAACGTGACGGACGAGAAGAAAGTAGCGGTTGTGACTGGGGCGAGCAGCGGGATTGGCGCGGCGACGGCGATTGCCTTGCATCAGGCGGGCTTTGACGTGGTAATGGGCGCGCGGCGCGTGGACAAGATGCGGGAAATCGCCGAACCGATTGGGGCGCGGGTTCTGCCGCTGGATGTGACGGATTTGGCTTCCATACAAGCCTTCTGCGCCGAATTGCCGCAGGTTCATGTGCTGGTGAATAATGCGGGCGGGGCGTTGGGATTGGACACAATCGCGCAGGCAAAAGATGAAGACTGGCAGCGCATGTACGACACCAACGTACTGGGACTGATGCGAATGACGCGGGAACTGCTGCCGAAATTGGAAGCGTCGGGCGCGGGGCATGTGGTCAACGTCGGCAGTATTGCGGGGCGCGAAGCGTATCCGGGCGGCGCAGGCTACAACGCTGTTAAGTTCGCGGTCAATGCCATTACCAAAGTAATGCGCCTGGAACTGGTCGGCAAGCCCATTCGCATTACGGAAGTGGCTCCCGGTATGGTGGAAACCGAGTTCAGCGAAGTGCGCTTCAGCGGCGACAGGGAACGGGCCTCGAAAGTGTATCAGGGCTTGCAGCCGCTGTCCGCCGAAGACATCGCCGATGTGATTCAGTACGTGGTGACGCGCCCACCGCACGTCAACATAGATGAAATCGTGGTTAAGCCCTTAGCGCAAGCATCGGCAACCGTTTCCGCCCGCAAGCCGCAATGAGGATCGAACCGCAAAGAAGCAAAAGAACGCAAAGAAGCAAAGAAGGCAAAGACAAAGCGAAGGCAACTACCAAAGCAGGCTGCCGGGAAAACAAAGGTAGTAATGACGGATGTTGAAATACAAGTGAATGCCGTACGCAGTGGAGTGGGGCTGATAGACCGCTCGGATGTAGGCAAAATTGCCGTTTCGGGCGCAGATCGGTTTACCTGGCTGCAAGGCATGGTCAGCAGCGATGTTCGCCTGCTCGAAAACGGCAAGGCGTACCGTCAGCAGGCTTGTGTTCTGGATTCAACCGGGCATGTGTTAACCGATCTCGCGCTGATAAGCCCGCAGGGAGCCGGCAGGGTTCTGCTCGATTTGCCGCGCGCAAACGTCGCCAAACTGCTTGCCTTATTTGACCGCTACCTGATTACCGAAGATGTCGAAATCGTGGATTTAACAGACACAATGGGGTGCTTTTCCATACAGGGCGCGGGTTCGATGGCCTGGCTGACGCGGATGGAAAGCGACCGTATGTTCAGCGCCGCCTGGGACAATGTAGAGGTGTTGATGGATGCCGACCATACCGGCAGCGGCGGCGTAGACCTTTACTTCCCAGAGGGAAGCCGCAGAACAAATCCGGCACACCCACGCGGTGAAATCCGTGCCGGTGATCGGAGCGGAAGCGCAGGAGATTTTGCGGGTGGAGGCGGGTATACCGAAATACGGCGTGGATATGGACGAAACCACGCTTGCGCCCGAAGCCGGCTTGATGGCAACGCATATCAGTTTAACAAAAGGCTGCTACGTGGGGCAGGAAATCATCGCCCGCATCCATTCGCGCGGCCATACCAACCGCGCCCTGACCGGCCTGGTGTTTGACGCCGGTGACGCGCCCGCATCCGGCGACAAAATCATCGCGCTGGAAGACGGCAATCCGCGCGAAACCGGGCGCATAACCAGCGTTGTCGCGTCTTCCCCCGCCATGAACGGCAGTGCCATCGCCCTCGGCTATGTCCGCCACGAACACCGCGCCCTGGACAGTCAGGTTCACGTTGTCGGCAGCAACCGGACGCGCATCGGGAGCGTAGTGGAGTTGCCGTTTTATGGAGGAAGTAGTCAGAAGTGAGTAGTCAGTAGTCAGTAGAGGAATCCACTCTTGTCAACTGGTTCTGCTGCACAAAGGATTAAGTAAACGCGCATTTCTACTGACTACTGACTACTCACTTCTGACTACTTCCTCCCCTACTTCTTCGGCAACAAATACGTCCACTCATCCATCATGTTTTCGATCATCAAGTCCTGCGCGTCTATCCAGTCGGCGAGGACGAAGGGACGGCCCGCGTGGCGGCTGAGGGGATTGCGGACGCGCATGTAGCCGTGCAAGCCCTCCGTCGCGTCCGGGAGCATCAGGTAAAAGCCGGCGTGGGTTTCCACAAACCCGGTTTCGTAACTGAAGCCGTACAGCGGGTCGAAGAAATAGCGGCCATTGGTGCGGCGCGGCTCGTCCAGAACGCCCAGCACAACCGCGTCCGCGTGGCACGTTTTTGCCACATCGCGCACGGCCTGCGCCAGCGGCAGGGGAAACCTCGTACCCTTCATGCGCCCGTCATTGTCGAACATTTTTTCGGGCGTTAATTGCAGGTTTTTCAGCGCGGCGTTTACTTCCTCATCCGGCACGATTTGCAATCCGGCGCGTTTGGCAAGGCGGTTGGGCAGGCCAACGCGAATGGCGTCCTGAAGTTTGCGCAGGTACTCGGCGTTTTGCAGCAGGCGTGCGTCTTCCGGCTTGCGTCCGATGGGCGCGGGTGCGGGAATGTTCGCGCTGCCGTTCGCTTCTGTTTTGGGCTTGCTGTCTTCCTTCAGTTTGTCGGCCTTTTGCAGCGTGTCCGTGCCGAAAAAGGCGGGAATGACGACGAGGCGATGGACATGGGCAAGCTGCGCGCGTTTCTGGTCGTCATGGGTATCGCTTCGCGCAGCCGGAGCAAAGCGGCAAAGCAAAGCGGCAAGGATCAGGCAGGCAAGAACCGGCAGCAGGCGCGAAAAAAAACGCAGCATGAAGGTTTTCTCCTGTAGTTCACATTTGGTTAAATTCTACTTTGGTGTTTGGCGGTCCTTCCGAACGTGGAAAACACCAAAGCAGAATTTGAACGACTACTTGGCTTTGGGCTTGACTGGCGCGGCGGGTTTCGCGGGCGCAGTCGTGGGCGCGGCGGCCTTCTTTTTGGCGCGTTCCACGGCTACTTCTACGGCGCGCTGCTTGGCCTGCGTGATGATGGTATTGACGTTGGCGTTGGGAATCAGGAACGTATGCACCGGGCTGCTGCCACCCCCGCCGCCTCCGAACAGGCGCATCAACATGCTGAAGCCGCCTGCCCCCTCCATATCCTCTTTGATGCCGCCGACGGAAAGGACGGTCAATACGCCGACAGGTTCGCCGTTGAGGGTGTAAACGGGCAGTCCCAGGCCGGACACGCTGCCATCCAGCAGGTACGCATTGCGCGGTTTGGCAATGACGCCGCTCAAGCGCGCGCTGTTGTAGTAGGGCGCATAATCGTAACCTTTGCTCAAGCGTGAAATGGCAACCAGTTTCTGTCCCATGACCGGCGTGACCGTGCCCGTAAAGTCAATGGGCGTCAATTTGCGGTCGCCCAAATCTTCCACTTTGATGAAGGACAGTCCCAATACGGCGTCCGTTGCGGCCAGAAACGCCTTGTACTCTTTGTCTTCTTTCTCGAAGATCACTTTGAAGTCCGTCGGCGTCATTTTCATATCGAAGCCGCCGCCCGCTCCCGCCAATCCGCCCATCAAATCTTTCATGCGGTCGGAAGAAAAGGTGGAATTGGACAGCATGATCAAGCCGTCCGCGGTGACAACCACGCCCTGAACCTCCTGGCGCGATTCCGTATCCTGCGACTGCCCGCCGCCACTAAAAGACGTTTTCACCACGACCTTGACGGTGGCAACGGCGGGTGACTGTGAGGCCAGCAGTTTTTGTATTTGGTCGCCTTCCTCATCCGCGCGGGCGGGCAAGGGCAGCAGGATGCTCGGCGCGAACAGCGCCGCAAGAAGCAGAGGGGTAAATGCGCGCATAAAATATCAGTTCCTTTTCCTGCAAGATTGAACAAGATTGAAATGGTTGTTTATTGGGAAGCCGTCAGTTTGGTCCAATCGGGTTCGATCAGGACGAAATGGGTCAGGTAGTCGCGCCGGACGAATACGCGGATAACATGTGGCTTTTGGATTGCGATCTGCTTCATCACTTCCGTAAACGTGTCCACGTCCGGCGTCTTCTGGCCGTTGATGGACACGATTAAATCGTTGATGCGCAGGCCGGCGATATTGGCCCAGCCGCCCGAAGTAGCGTCCAAAACCAGAACGCCTGTTTGCTCCTGCTTCCAGTGGTGGTCTATCTTGTCTATAAACGTCAGTTCCCGCACTGTGAACTCGAACTCTTTTTGGCGGACGTTTTTGGCCTGCGCAATGGATGTGGGCGTTCGCTCCAGCGTCACGTCAATGACGGACTTTTTGCCCTTGCGCAGAACCGTCAGTTTGGCCTTGTCTCCAACCGGCAGTTCCTCAACCGCCCGCTTGAAATCGTCCGCATCCTGGGCGCGGGACGCATCCAGTTTGGAGCCGTTCAGAGCGAGCAAAATGTCGCCTGTCTGCAAGCCGGCTTTCGCAGCCTCGGTAAAGGGCAGAACCTGGGTAATCAGATAGCCTTTGGTGTCCGGCGCGTTGAGGGCTTTTGCCACTTCGGGCGTCAGCACCTCGGATTTGAGGCCGATCCAGGCGCGGGGCAGTTCGCCGCCATCGTCGCCGGCTTTGGGCGTTTCCGGCTTGATGACCGTCATCAGATGCTCGTCATGCCGATCAAAGGCAACCGCCACTTCGCCCTTGTCTTTGGCATCGGCAAGCGCGGCGCGCAGGGCGGCAAGGGTATAGGTCGGCTTGCCGTCTACGGAGCGCAGCACGTCGCCTTCCTGCACTTTGGGCTGCGCCGACTCGAACGGGAAGCCGGGGCGGACACCCGTTACCAGAATGCCGTTACGGTCGGGCAGGTTGCGCACTAAGGCCATTTGCGACGTCAGGGCGCGAGCGGTCAGGCCCGTGTCCCGAAACTCTTCTTCCGCGCCAAGCATCGGTTCCATCAGGGCAACGGTTGCGGTCAGGGTTTTGGGCTGCCCGTCCCGCAAGGTTTTGATAGCAACGGGATGGCCTTCCGGCAGGCGGGCAACGGCCTGATAGAAAAGAGGAACCTGCTCGAAGAACTGCACGTCAACGGGCGTGGTGTCCAGGGCAAGCAGAATATCGCCGGGCTGTACCCCCGCTTTGTCGGCAGGGGAGCCGGGCAGAACGGAGGAAACCAGCGCGCCGTCCTTGCGGCCTAATTTGTTGACGGGCATCACGCTCAGGCCGAGCCAGCCCCGTTTCACCTTGCCGTACTGCTTCACCTGCTGAAACACGTCCGACACGATGCTTGACGGAATGGCAAACCCGACGCCATTGCCGCCAAGTTCGTTGATGCCGACCACTTCCCCTTTAAGATTAACTAATGGCCCGCCGGAATTGCCGGGCAGAATCAGCGCGTCATGCTGAAGCCAGCGCGTGAACAAACCCGTTTTTTCGCCCTCATCCAGTTCCTGCTCTTCGATCTGCGTGGCGGTAAAATCGGTAAATACCCGTTTGGTGTTGGACACGACGCCCAAAGTGAGCGAAGAGGATAGCATGAGCGGATTGCCCATCGCCATCACAAAATCCCCGACGCGAACGGCTTCCGAATCACCAAGCGGGGCGTAAGCAAGGGGCGCTTTCGGATCGGCGCGCTTGTCCAGGCGAAGTTTCAGGATGCTCAGGTCGCTGAGGGGATCGTCATAGACGACATTCGCGTCAATCGCTTCGCCCGTCGCCAGGGTGCAGATGATATGGGTGGTATGCCCCGCTACATGAAAATTCGTGACGACATAGCCGTCCTTGCTGATAATCACGCCGCTGCCGCCCGCAGGCGCGCGCTGCGCCCGCCCTTCGGAAAAGTAGCGGAACACGACTGTAATGTTGACCAAAGCGGGGTAAACTTTCGCTTTCGCCTGATCAATGTCGCGGCGCAGGGCGTCCTGCGTGGAAGCCGCCGCTTGCGCGCGGGCGGGCAATGTCGCGCCGGTCAGCAGCCCGCTGCCAAGCAGTGTTCCGGCCAGCAATGCCGCGCGTCGTAATTTGTGCATGAGGTTCCTCAATTCGTCCGTAGGCTTCTCTGTTAATGTATCTGGCCGTCCGTATACTTTGCTGCCAGTGGGCTTTGCTATGCGGTATATTCTTTTATACCGGCATCCGCTTCCTCGTTGAATTGGATCGAACTTACCATTATTCTACCATTTATCCGGCGTTGAAAACATATCCGAAAGGGTTGAAGACATTTCCATTTTTGTACGCCCCGTACCGTCTCTTTTAGAGATTGCTCGCGCCTTCCTTGTCATCGGCTGCCTTGCATTTGGCGGGCAGGGCGGCTTGCTGGCGCTGCTCAGTCGCGATCTGGTGGAACGGCGCAAGTGGATAGAAGAAGCCGAGGTTACGGAAGCGTTTACCTATGTGCAGCTTCTTCCCGGCGCGGTGGTCGTGCAGGTGGTGGCGTATCTGGGCTATCGGCTGCGCGGCTGGCGCGGCGCGGCCACATCCACCTTTTGCTTTCTCCTGCCGTCTGTTGTGGTGATGCTCCTGCTTGCCGCCACGTACCGCCGCGTTTCCGCGGTTGCGGGCGTTCCCGCCGCGCTTCATGGTTTGACGGCAGCCGTCGTCGGCCTGATCGCCCTCGCCGCGTACAAGCAGGCGCGCAAGACCGTAAAAGGCGCGCTTGGCGTAAGCTATCGCGGTTGTGGTTTGCGCGCTGGCAATCGGATGGCGCGTCAACCCCGCCGTCTTAGTCGTCGGAGCCGGTCTGCTCGGTATCCTCCGCGAAGCCCTACCCAAAAGAAGCAAGACCGTTGAAGGTGACGGCAAGTTGTCTTGAACCATGATTTATGTGATTTTTCGGATTAGCATGATGTGCTGTCTTGAACTATGATGTCAATGACTTCAGGACGGCTACCCTTTGCAGACAAAATCGGCGCGCATCCATTGCAAGTAGCGCGGCAGGTTCCAATTTGCGCGGGTTGTGCGGATGGTTTCCACAGTCCGCAACTTTTTCCTGCTCACCATGTCAAAAACGCGGTACAATAAACTACATTTTGTGCGCGGGAAACAAACACCATGATGAACAGCGAAGACACCCTTTACGAAGTACCCTATTTTGAACACAAGGTTATCAACGAACTGATGCACGCGCACCGGGGTGAGTACGGCAAGGCTCTGCGCGCGATTGTGGTGTTCGGAAAGCTGAAAACCGTTGGCGGCACGTTCGATATAGAACTGCTGGAAGTTGTTGATGACTGGCAAGGCCCGACTCGCTTTCAATCCGAAAGCAGCGCCACTCTGCCTATGCGCGGCAAGGTGTACTTTCATTTTCTGTCTACGGCGGATTTTGAGCGGTTTGGCGCACAGGATGCGTCTCTGTCTGCCGAAGCGCGGGAGGTTTTAGAACAGGTACTCAAAGGCTACGAAGTTATCTATCAGGTTCCCGCCGGATATGCGCGCGAAATGTTTCAGCAGGCGCAGGCCGTTCGTAAAGCGCAGGCCGGTGGCGTGTTTCTATCTGATCCACGCCGTCCTTCCCTGTTGACCAGAGGCTGAAACCATGCTGCTGCCATTTCCTCGTGAAAGCCAGATGGCTCGTGCCCTGTTTGCAGAAGCAGCGCGGCATTTGCAGGATGCCCGCATCTTGCATGGCAATAAACGCTATGCGGGTTCCATTACCTCGACCATGAAAGCGGTTGAACTTGGCTTGAAATCTGTTCTTGTGTTATATGGGGCAACTGGATGGCTTGACCCCGTTTTACATTCCCACAATGTTTTTGCAGAAATTATCAAGCTCCCGACAGTAACACAAAGCTTCTTAAACGCGCTTGAAAATTATGACTCCGCGTTGCTTGACGACTTAAAACTGCTGGAACAATTCATTCCTGCCAAACCGGACGTTAAAAAGCTGACTTACGCCGAAGCCGCCAATACCGAGTACCCTTTCTTCGCATTCCTGCCCGGTTCCATGCCAAGCGCGTCCCTCACCCTCTATTCACCGGGCGAACATTTTACACAGGCGGAAAGCGTCAAGCACTTTCAAACCGCATACCGCCTGCTGACCGCGCTGATGGCGCTTTCTCCCGAAATCAAGAACTGGAAAGTGCGCCTGTGCCGCAACCTGTAACCGCCCGCTTGATGATCCCGCCGCTACCTTCCTGTAATCTCCTCACCTAAACCCGAATACCTGAATACCGAATACCGAATACCGAACCCCTTCCTGTAAATTCCTCAGCGCAGTTGTTATCAGCGACTCGCAGCAAACACCAGTACGCACATACGTACAGATATGTCTAGTTGTGTTTGGCGGATAAAACCGCTAGAATAGCCTCATGCGCCACATCTAGGGCAACGTGGAGTGGCGCGAACTAAATAAGGTTTCAGGTGTCAGGTTTCAGGTGTCAGAAAAGGCTCTTCTTCCTTATAGATGAGACGAATGCAGCAGCGTTCTCCCCTGATACCTGAAACCTGATACCTGAAACCTAACTTCCTTCCGAGGCAACCATGAGCGATACCAGCAGCGATTTTGTTCACCTTCATGTTCACTCCGAATTCTCTCTTCTGGACGGAGCCAACCGCCTCGGGCATCTGATCAGCCGCGCGGCGGAAATGGAAATGCCCGCCCTTGCCCTGACCGATCACGGCGTCATGTACGGCACGGCGGATTTCTACGGCAAGTGCAAGGACAAGGGCGTGAAGCCGATTCTGGGCGTGGAGGCGTATGTCGCGCCCCGGCATCGGCTCAAAAAAGAGGCCAAGCTGGACCAGTCCGCGTACCACATGGTTCTGCTGGCCCGAAACAACGAGGGTTACAAGAACCTGCTCAAACTCACCACCATCGCCGCGCTGGAAGGCTTTTATTACAAGCCCCGCATTGACCGCGAACTGCTGGAAAAGTACCACGAGGGACTGATCGCCACCACCGCCTGCCTGGGCAGCGAGATCAACTCGCACCTGCTGCGCGGCGATTATGATTCCGCCCGCGACGCCTGCGCGTACTATCGCGATCTGTTCGGGCGCGACAACTACTACGTCGAAATTCAGAACCACAACCTGCCCGAACAGGAACACTCCAATGACCAACTGCTCAAAATTTCGCGCGAACTCGGCCTGCCCGTGATCTGCTCCAACGATGTGCATTATCTCACCGGGCCGGACGCCGACGCGCACGATATTTTGCTGTGCATCGGGACCGGCTCGAATGTCACGGATACGGATCGCCTGAAATACGCCACGCAGGAGTTCTATCTCAAATCATCGCAGCAGATGAAGGATCTGTTTCACAAGCTGCACCCCGGCTGCATCGAAAACACGCTGGGAATTGCGGAACGCTGCCATGTCGAACTGGAGTTCGGGCGCGCGCCCATGCCCGTCGCCCGGCATTCCCGGCCGAATACACGCCGCTTGAGTACCTGACCAAGCTGTCCGAAGAAGGGCTGATTCGAAAATACAATGGCAACCCGCCCCAGAAGCGTGATCGAGCGGCATGAACTACGAACTGGGCATCATCCAGACAACCGGGTTCTCGCAGTACATCCTCATCGTGCGCGACTTTGCGCAAGTTTGCCGCGCAAGAAGGGCATCTACTACGGCGTGCGCGGTTCGGCGGCGGGCTGCCTTGTCTCCTACCTCGTGGACATCACCGACATCGACCCGGTCGAGTACGGCCTGACGTTCGAGCGGTTCCTGAACCCGGAGCGCGTCCAGATGCCCGACGTCGATATGGACTTCGAGGACACGCGCCGCGGGGAAGTGATCGAATACGTCACCAAAAAGTACAGCCCCGAATCAGGACACGACCCGACACGAAGCCCGCGTCGCGCAGATCATCACGTTCGGAACCCTTGCCGCCCGCGCCGTTCTCAAGGATGCGGGACGCGCGCTGGGCTATGCCGGCCGGCGATGTGGACAAACTGTGCAAGATGATCCCCACCATCCCCGTCGGCATGACCATCGACAAGACGCTGGAGGCCAACCCGGAATTCAAGAACGCCTATGTGCGCGACCCGCACGCCCGCAAACTGATTGATACCGCCAAGCGGCTGGAAGGCATCTCGCGCCACGCCAGCGTCCACGCGGCCGGCGTCATCATCTCGCACAACCCGCTGGTCGACTACACGCCGCTCACGCGCTCGCGCGGACGGCGGCTGCGTGACGCAGTATATCGCGGACATGCTGGAAAAAATCGGCCTGCTGAAGATGGACTTCCTCGGCCTGATCAACCTGTCCATTCTGGGGCAGGCGCTCAAGAACGTCGAGCAGACGACCGGCCATAAAACTCGACGTGCGCAAACTGCCGCTGGAAGGCGATGCGCGAGGACGTGCGCAAGACCTACGAACTGCTGGGCAACGGCGAGTGCGTCGGCGTGTTCCAGTTGGAATCGCCGCAGATGCGCCGCTACATTCAGGAACTGAAGCCGACGAGCGTGCGCGATGTGGCGGCCATGGTCGCCCTCTATCGTCCCGGCCCGATGGCGCATATCCCGCGCTTCGTGCGGTGCAAGCACGGCCTGGAAAAGATCGAATATCCGCATCCCTGGCTGAAGGAACTGCTGGGCGAGACCTACGGCGTCATCGTCTATCAGGATCAGGTCATGCAGATCGCGCAGATCATCGCCGGCTACACGCTGGGCCAGGCCGACCTGCTGCGCCGCGCGATGGGCAAAAAGAAAAAAGAGGAGATGGTGCAAGCAGCGCGAAAACTTCCTGCGCGGCGCGAAGAGAAAACGGCGTTTCGGAAAAGAAGGCCAACGAGATCTTCGACCTGATGGAGCCGTTCGCCGGCTACGCCTTCAACAAAGCCCACGCCGTCTGCTACGCGATGGTCGCCTACCAGACCGCCTACCTGAAGGCCAACTACCCCGTCGAATACATGGCCGCGCTGCTGGCCTGCTTCATCGAAAAATCCGACAAACTGGTGACCTGCATGGACGAGTGCAAGCGCATGGGCATTCCCGTCCTGCCGCCGGACATCAACGCGAGCGGGGCGGATTTCACGGTTGAGAAGGTTTCGGGTGTCAGGTATCAGGTGTCAGGAAGACGCTCGTCACCCTGACGCTAAACAGAAGTAATCGTAGGCATCCCCGACACCTGACCCCTGCAATCTGCAACTCTTCTATTCGCTTCGGCCTGGCCGCCATCAAGAACGTCGGGCGGGCCGCGGTGGAAGTGATTTTGCGGGTTCGGGAAGAGGGCGGGCCGTTTGCCAGTCGCTGACGATTTCTGCCAGCGCGTGATGGGCAGCGAAACGGGCGGCGTGTCGCGGGGCACGATGGAAGCGCTGATACAGGGCGGCGCGTTCGCGACCCTGCCCGGCCATACCAACCGCCGCGCCCTGATCGAAGTGCTGGAGCCGTGCTGTCAGGCGGCGCACGCGGTCGCAAAAGGACAAGAAGAACGGGCAGGCGTCGCTGGCGGATATGTTCGGCGACGATGCGGATGCGGGGCCGACGGTGGAAACCATTCCCATCCCCAACATTCCCGATTACCCGTCCGCGCAATTGCTCGGCTTCGAGCGCGACCTGCTCGGCCTCTACATTTCCGACCATCCCCTGCAGGCGTTTATGCCGCGCTTTGCAGAAGGCGAACGCAATCCGCGTGTCCGAACTGCCGGAAAAAGCGGACCGGGCGGAAGTGACGCTTGGCGGCATCATCACGAGCATCAAGCCGTTCACGTCCAAGAAAAGCGGCGAGCCGATGGCCTTCTTCACTCTGGAAGACATGACCGGAACCGTCTCCTGCACCATGTTCCCGTCCACGTTCGCCACAGCGGGGCATCAGCTGGAAAAAGACAAGATCGTCCTGCTCGGCGGGCAGGGCCAACCACCGGGAGCGGGTGCGCGAGGACGATGAGGGCGGCGTCACATCGTGGAAGTACTGGCCGAAACCATTACGGCGTTGGGCAGCGGCGGCGCGAACGCGCAATGTCGGGCCGGGCAAAATCATCATCAAACTCGACCCGTCCAAGCGCGAAGTGATGCGGTTCGTGCGCGAAACCGTCGAGCAGTACCGGGGCAACGGCAGCGCCGCGCCCGTGCATGTGAAAGTGCCGGAGGGCGGGCAAACCCACGAAGTCCGCACCGAACTGCTGGCCGAATTCAACGACGCCTTCCGCCAAGCCTTAGAGCGCATCCTGGGCCGTCAAACCGTCTGGATGGAATAGCGCGTTCTGCGGCTGTATCGGGTCTATCCCGATTGGCCGGGGCTTTGCAATCCCCGGCAGGAAAGTACAAGCGTCCTGCGGACGCAAATGCCGCGCCGATTGGGAGTGGCTCTGAATAAGTTTCCACATCAGGCAGACGGAAGTTTTTCGTGGTCGCAAGGCGTCCTTGCCTTAGCGGACAGTGCTGAAGGCGCATTGGACAGGCGGCAGGCAGAAAAAAGAGTATGTAGAGTCATCGTCGAAATCTTGGCAATACAGCGCTTCCAGCCCGATGTCTCGTTGTGTCAAGTTGTAGGAGTAGAGGCGTCATGACCTCGTAAGCGTCAGGGCGAACGGGGAGAGTGACCAGGCATCTTCTTGCACCTCCCTTCCGGGTTAGATTGTTGATAGTTAAGAGTTGATAGTTGATAGGAACTATGAACTTCAACGTCCCGCCACCTGGCTCGTTAGCATTCGCTATTATGTAGACGTGCGTATTATTTAGACGAGTTGGTTAGGCAGAGAAGGTTCGTCGTTTCTGCTGTTTGTCCGACTTTTTTGTGAATGTTTTGCGTTCTTTCGGCGTGGCGCAACCGACGTATACCATCTAAATTTCTTTGGTAAATTCCTCAGCGCAGTTGTTGTCAGCGACTCGCAGCAAACACCAGTACGCACATACGTACAGATATGTCTAGTTGTGTTTGGCGGATAAAACCGCTAGAATAGCCTCATGCGCCACATCTAGGGCAACGTGGAGTGGCGCGAACTAAATAAGGTTTCAGGTGTCAGGTTTCAGGTGTCAGAAAAGGCTCTTCTTCCTTATAGATGAGACGAATGCAGCAGCGTTCTCCCCTGATACCTGAAACCTGATACCTGAAACCTAACTTCCTTCCGAGGCAACCATGAGCGATACCAGCAGCGATTTTGTTCACCTTCATGTTCACTCCGAATTCTCTCTTCTGGACGGAGCCAACCGCATCGGGCATCTGATCAGCCGCGCGGCGGAAATGGAAATGCCCGCCCTTGCCCTGACCGATCACGGCGTCATGTACGGCACGGCGGATTTCTACGGCAAGTGCAAGGACAAGGGCGTGAAGCCGATTTTGGGTGTGGAGGCGTATGTCGCGCCCCGGCATCGGCTGAAAAAAGAGGCCAAGCTGGACCAGTCCGCGTACCACATGGTTCTGCTGGCGCGAAACAACGAGGGTTACAAGAACCTGCTCAAACTCACCAGCATCGCCGCGCTGGAAGGCTTTTATTACAAGCCCCGCATTGACCGCGAACTGCTGGAAAAGTACCACGAGGGACTTGATTGCCACCACCGCCTGTCTGGGCAGCGAAATCAACTCGCACCTGCTGCGCGGCGATTATGATTCCGCCCGCGACGCCTGCGCGTACTATGGCGATTTGTTCGGGCGCGACAACTATTATGTGGAAATTCAGAACCACAACCTGCCCGAACAGGAACACTCCAATACCCAACTGCTCAAAATCTCGCGCGAACTCGGCCTGCCCGTGATTTGCTCCAACGATGTGCATTATCTGACCGGGCCGGACGCCGACGCGCATGATATTCTGCTGTGCATCGGAACGGGTTCGGTTGTCACGGATACGGATCGCCTGAAATACGCCACGCAGGAGTTTTATCTGAAATCATCGCAGCAGATGAAGGATTTGTTTCACAAGCTGCACCCCGGACTGCATCGAAAACACGTTGGGAATTGCGGAACGCTGCCATGTAGAACTGGAATTCGGGCGCGCGCCCATGCCCTCGCCCGGTTTCCCCGCCGAATACACGCCCCTTGAATACCTCACCAAGCTGTCCGAAGAAGGGCTGATTAAAAAGTACAATGGCAACCCGCCCCAGCGCGTGATTGACCGCATGAATTACGAACTCGGCATTATCGAGACAACCGGGTTCGCGCAGTATATTCTCATCGTGCGCGACTTTGCGCAGTTTGCCGCCAAGAAGGGCATTTACTACGGAGTGCGCGGCTCCGCGGGGGTTGCCTCGTCTCCTACCTCGTGGATATCACGGACATCGATCCCGTCGAGTACGGCCTCACCTTCGAACGGTTCCTGAACCCCGAGCGCGTGCAGATGCCCGATGTCGACATGGACTTCGAGGACACGCGCCGCGCCGAGGTGATCGACTACGTCACCAAAAAGTACAGCCCCAATCAGGACGATCCGACGCAGGCGCGCGTGGCGCAGATCATCACCTTCGGAACCCTTGCCGCCCGCGCCGTTCTCAAAGACGCGGGAAAGGCGTTGGGCTATCCTGCCGGCGACGTGGACAAACTGTGCAAAATGATTCCTACCATTCCTGTCGGCATGACCATTGACAAAACAATGGATGCTAACCCGGAGTTCAAAAATGCTTATGTGCGCGATCCCGCCGCCCGCAAACTAATTGACACGGCCAAGCGTCTGGAAGGCATTTCGCGCCACGCCAGCGTCCATGCGGCGGGTGTTATCATCTCGCACAACCCGCTTGTGGAGTACACGCCGCTTACGCGGGAGTGCAGACGGCGGCTGTGTGACGCAGTACAACGCGAACATGCTGGAAAGAACGGCCTGCTGAAAATGGATTTTTTAGGTCTGATTAACCTGACCATCTTAGGGCCAGGCGCTCAAAAATGTGGAGCAGACGACCGGCAAAAAACTGGATGTACGCACCCTCCCGCTCGAAGGCGACGGCGAGGACGTGCGCAAAACCTACGAATTGCTTGGCAACGGCGAGTGCGTGGGCGTGTTCCAACTGGAATCGCCGCAGATGCGCAGGTACATTCAGGAGTCGAAGCCGACCAGTGTGCGCAACGTGGCGGCTATGGTGGCTTTGTATCGGCCCAGCCGATGGCGCGCATCTCCCGTTTTGTCCGGTGTAAGCACGGGCTGGAAAAAATCGAGTACCCGCACGAGAAACTGAAGGAACTGCTGGACGAAACGTATGGCGTCATCGTGTATCAGGATCAGGTGATGCAGATCGCGCAGATTATTTCCGGCTACACGCTGGGACAGGCCGACCTGCTGCGCCGCGCGATGGGCAAAAAGAAAAAAGAAGTAATGGTGCAGGAGCGCGAAAACTTCTTGCGCGGCGCGAGGGAAAACGGCGTTTCGGAAAAGAAGGCCAACGAAATCTTCGACCTGATGGAACCGTTCGCCGGTTACGCCTTCAACAAAGCCCATGCCGTCTGCTACGCGATGGTGGCGTATCAAACCGCCTACCTAAAGGCCAACTACCCCGTCGAATATATGTCCGCCCTGCTGGCCTGCTTCATCGAAAAATCCGACAAACTCGTGACGTGCATGGACGAGTGCAAGCGCATGGGCATTCCCGTCCTGCCGCCGGATATTAACTCCAGTGAGGCGGATTTCACGGTAGAGAAGGTGTCAAGGAGTATCAGGGGATCAGGGAGACGGGGCGAAACCTGACGCCGGAACAAAGTATCTACATCCCTGATCACCCAGTCTCCCTGATACTCCTCTTCTATCCGCTTCGGCCTTGCCGCCATCAAGAGCGTCGGGCGGGCGGCTGTGGAAGTGATTTTGCGGGTGCGGGAAGAGGGCGGGCCGTTTGCCAGTCTGGGAGATTTCTGCCAGCGCGTGATGGGCAGCGAAACGGGCGGCGTGTCGCGGGGCACGATGGAAGCGCTGATACAAAGCGGCGCGTTCGCGTCCCTGCCCGGCCATACCAACCGCCGCGCCCTGGTCGAAGCGCTGGAGCCGTGCTGTCAGGCGGCGCAGCGGGCGCAAAAGGACAAGAAGAACGGGCAGGCGTCGCTGTCGGATATGTTCGGCGACGATGCGGATGCGGGGCCGACGGTGGAAACCATTCCCATTCCCAACATTCCCGATTATCCGTCCGCGCAGTTGCTCGGCTTCGAGCGCGACCTGCTCGGCCTGTACATTTCCGACCATCCCCTGCAAGCGTTTATGCCGCGCTTTGCAAAGGCGAACGCAATCCGCGTGTCCGAACTGCCGGAAAAAGCGGATCGGGCGGAAGTGACGATTGGCGGCATCATCACGAGTATCAAGCCGTTCACGTCCAAGAAAAGCGGCGAGCCGATGGCCTTCTTCACTCTGGAAGACATGACCGGAACCGTTGCCTGCACCATGTTCCCGTCCACGTTCGCCACAGCGGGGCATCTGCTGGAAAAAGACAAAATCGTCCTGCTCGACGGGCAGGCCAATCACCGGGAGCGGGTGCGCGAGGACGATGAGGGCGGCGTCACGGTGGAAATACTGGCCGAAACCATTGACGGCATTGGGCAGCGG
>CAWIEK010000024.1:0-152786 GCA_963835065.1 uncultured Chthonomonadaceae bacterium
GGGTTCGTCATTCGGGTCTTGCGGCACGAGTTTGCCCCGGACGGCAAGGCTGAGAACGGTTTGGCGAATTAGCGCGATTTGCTCCGGGCGCGTGGTGAGGCGCGGCAGATGGTGGAGATGAAAGGCGGCGTGTTCGCGAAAGGCGGGCGAGTCGGCGGGCTGGTTCAGGCGTTGGAGGGATGCCGCTGTTAAGCGCTCCCGGCGGTATTCCCGTTCCGCCTGCGCCGCTTCCAATTGGTCACACAAGGCCATGAGTTCGTCTACTTTGGCGACGATGCGGTGTTGTTCGGCAAGAGGTGGAAGCGTTAACGGCAGCATTTCAAGTTTTGGTTTGGTTATGTGTTGTAAGCCGACTCCGCCATGTGCTTGGTCAATAAGTTCAAGTAGTCTGGAATTGATTGCCAACTTGAGGAACTGCGGCATGAAAAGTTAGTCCCTACTTGCTCAACTCGAAAGATATGTTGATTAAGAATGGCATGGCCGCGACTCCAGATATGTGCCCCAAACGATGTGCCAGGCGTACCAGACCAACTAATGAGGAAGTCACCACTATCAATGTGAAACTTCTCTAAAACCGGTGTGTTGCAGTAGTTGAAAGGGGCCGCCTCATTGTTCAAATTTTGGATGCGAACAATCGGTACTCCATTCTCACTCCACTCGTCGGGTTTGAAGGCACGGCCATTGACCAATTGGAGAGCATCACCCAATCTTACCAAAGCCCAATGAATTGGCACTTCAAACGGAACTTCATCTAATCCTATGGGTAGATGTGTTTCTTGCTTCTTGATTTCACCAGCCTTAACCAAACGATTCTTTTCCACCTGAATACGTTTTAGCAAATTGTCGGCGGGTTCGTCATTGGGGTCCTGGGGGACGAGTTTGCCCCGGACGGCGAGGTCGAGGATGAAACGGCGCAGGCGCGGCAGGGCGTCGGGGGCGTCGGCGATGCGGTCGAAGTGGGCAAGAAGGTTTTCAGGATTTATCGGTGTTGGCTGCTCCGGGTTGCATTTTTGAGACATGTACCAATTTCGTGTGAATTACAGGCAATTTGCTAGAAGGCTTCTAGCAAATTCGGTAATATCATAAACAGAAGGCAATTTTCCAGAAGCCTTCTGGAAAATTGGTAAGAAAACGCCTATCAGGTATTACTGATAGGCGTTTTGTAAACCGGGTGTTGCGAGTATTAGAAAACGGTCAAAGGAGAGGTTCTTCCTTTAATCCAATCCGTAAACTCTTGAATAGAAAGTTGCTTTTCCTGAAAAGCAAGCGCGACTTTGATAGCCTCTTCATCAAATCGCGCGCCATCATATATTTTCATGTCGTAGCCATTCAGTTCAAGGAAGGTTACGCACGTGAGTAAACCTGTTCTCTTGTTCGCGCCACAGAAGATATGATTGACAATAATACGTTCCGCTATCGCGGCTGCCTTATCAAAGATGGTGGGGAAACGGTCTTCGCCAAAACGTATGGTTCGTATCTCTTCCAAGATGTAATCAAGCGAGTTTCGGTACAGAAGATTGTCTATCCCTACGTAGTCTTCCCCGAATCTTCAATGAACATCCTGTTGATTTCGATGATAACCTGAACGCTTGGAACTTTCAGTATTTGGCGAGTTCCGTCCATGTTTTGCGGTGGCGTTCCATTCGACGTTTGGCTATGGCTAAGAATTCAGCGTCAATTTCGGCTTGTGTCGGTTCCGGGGCATTATCCGGCTGCTCCCCTAAAGGAGTTTTGGGTTCAGGAGAAACTTTCGGTTCAACCTCTACAACAGACATAGTTCTATCCTCACAGACATGGACGCACAAAGATTACAGTCTTAGTATAACACTACTTTCTCATCTTAGCAGCGCCTCCGCTAAAATCGTTTTCAGTTGGTCGCGCAGGGCGTTTGTTTGCTGTTCCGCCGCGTCCAATCGGAGGAGCAGTTCTTGGGGGTCGCCGTGATCGTCGGCAATCGTGTGCGGGTTTTTGAAGTCCAGATTGTAGCCCCGCGCCTTTACCTCGTCGGCGGACACGCGCCACGCCACTTCGCTTTCTTTTCGCCCCTGCCGCTCGCGCCCGCCCCACCATGTTACGCACGGCGCGAAGTGTTCCACGCGAATGGGGCGCGTCATGGAGTACGCTTTCTGGCCGGCGGGCACCTGATGCTCGTAGAACCAGATTTCCTTTGTTTGTTCGCCCTTTTCAAAAAACAGCAGGTTGGTTCCGATGCTGGCATACGGCTTGAACACGCTGTTGGGCAGGCGCACGATGGTATGCAGATTGCACTCCTCCATGAGATGCTCTTTCAAGCGCGTTTTCACGCCCTCGCCGAAAAGGGAGCCGTCCGGCAAAACAACGGCGGCGCGGCCTCCCGATTTCAGCAGGCGCACAATCAGGGCCAGAAACAGGTCAGCGGTTTCGCGGGTCTGGAAATGTTTGGGGAAGTTGGTTTCGATGCCGTCTTCCTCGCGCCCGCCAAACGGAGGATTGGTCAGGATAATGTCAACCCGGTCCGATTGATGGTAGCTGATGTACGGGCGGGCCAGCGTGTTGTCGTGGCGGACGAAGGAGGGATCGTCAATGCCGTGCAGCAGCATGTTGGTCACGCACAGCATGTGCGGAAGCTGCTTCTTTTCCACCGCGCGCAGCCCCGCCTGCATTGCAAGATCGTCTTCAGTGGTATGGACATAGTGTTCGCGCATGTAGCGGAGGGCGCACGTCAAAAAGCCGCCCGTGCCACACGCGGGATCGAACAGAATCTCGCCGGGATGCGGGTCGGTGCGTTCGGCCATAAACGCGGTCACGGCGCGGGGCGTGTAATACTCGCCTGCGTTGCCCGCGCTTTGCAGGTCGTTGAGAATTTGCTCGTAGATGTCGCCGAAGTGCTGCCGCTCCGACAGGTTGTTGAAGTCAATGGCGGCGATTTTGTTCACCACCTGCCGCATCAGCTGCCCCGACTTCATGTAGTTGTAGGCATCCTCGAACACGCTGCGCACCACGCGCCTGCGCCCGTCCTGCCCCGCGAGGGGCAAGTCTTTCAGGGTTGGAAACAGCGTCTCGTTGATGAACGTCACCAACGCTTCGCCCGTCCTGCCTTCCGCATCCGCCGCCCACGCCCGCCACTGCAAGGCTTCGGGGATCGGGGAACGGTAGCCGGGTTCCAGAAGTTCCAGTTCTTTATCCTGGTCATCAATAATCTTGAGAAAGAACATCCAGCACAACTGCGAAATGCGCTGCGCGTCGCCATCCACGCCCACATCCTGGCGCATAATGTCCTGAATTGATTTTACGGTGTTGCGGACAGACATAGGAAGCTCCGAGGCATTAGGCATTAGGCATTAGGCATCAGGAATTAGGCATTAGATATAGGGTATTGATCTTCTGTCTTTTCTTCTTCTCTTCTTCTTTTCTTCCCTAATGCCTAATGCCTAATGCCTAATGCCTACGTATAGAGCGCCGCCTGCAATTCGTGGACGGCGGTTTGGAAGGCGGCGGGGCCGCCGAATTGGGAGACAAGCTGCGTCACGCTGCCCATGCTGTTGAAGGGCGCGATGCGCAGTAACTGCAAATCGTCGAGTTTCATCACGCCCTGATCCTGATATTTGAGCAGGAGGGCTTCCAGTACGGCGCGAGCTTTGTCGCCGTAGCGGGTGAACACGTCGCGCTTGCGGACGCTTTCGGCCCGTTCACGCCGGGTGAGCGGGGGCCGGTCAAAAGCGACATGGCAGATCAAGTCGAACGGGTCCAGGTCCCGGCCTATTTCTTCCAACAGCGGGGCAAGCGGCAGGTCTTCGCGTTCCAGTTCTTCCAGAATGGCCTGCTTGCGCAGGGCGCCCTTCCAGCGGGTTAGAAAATCGTCCAGGCTGGCGAAGCGCTTGCGCAGGGCGCGTTTGGTAAAGTCGCGCAGGCTTTCCGTGACCAGTTTGCCGTTTTCGTCCAGATACTCCACGCGCTCGGCAATGATTTGGGCGCTGATGCCGTCCACGTAGATTTTGCGGCGTTTCCCCACTCCGTCCGAGAGCAGGGAAATATCCGGCGTACCGCCATCCACAACGGTTTCCGCCCCCTCCTCGCCATAACCCGGCCTGTCTTCTTCGGTCGCTTCCGTTTCCTCTTCTTCTGAGGGCGTGATCGGGTCGTTTGCTCCCGGCTCGTAAATCTGCACGGGTTCGCCATCAAAATCGGGGTCGGCAAAGTGGTGGGTCGCGCCCCGGAAGTCAATCACGGTGAAATAGAATTTTTTCGTATCGTCGTGGATTCGGGTTCCCCGTCCCACGATCTGCTTGAACTCCGTTGTCGAGCCGACAGCGCGATCCAGCACGATCAGGCGGCAGGTTTGGGCATCCACGCCCGTTGACAGCAGGCGCGACGTGGTGACAAGCACAGGGTATTTGGATTCGGGATCAATGAAGTTTCCAAGCTGCGCCTGGCCTTCCTGGTCACTGCCCGTAATCCGCATCACGTACCTGTGGTTCTGCTGGTACAGGTCGGGGTTTTCGTTGATGAGCGCCTGCCTCATGCGGGCCGCGTGTTCCTCATCCACGCAGAATACGATTGTCTTTTGAAACCGGTCGCCGCTGGCTTTCAAAAAGTCCGAGATTTTGCGGGCCACCAGTTTGGTGCGGGGGTCCAGAACAATGGTGCGGTCAAAATCCTTTTGGTTATAAATCCGGTCCTCGATCTCCTCGCCGTCGCGGTCTACAGTTCCCTGCACGGGCCGGTAGCCTTCCACATCCCGGTCAATGTGAACGCGCACCACTTTATAGGGCGCGAGAAAGCCGTCGCGGATGCCCTGTTTCAGTGAATAGGAATACACGGGCGGGCCGAAATAGCTGATGTTGGAAACGTAGCGGGTTTCTTTGGGCGTGGCGGTCAGGCCAATCTGCGTTGCGCCGGCAAAGTATTCCAGTATTTCGCGCCAGGCGGCGTCTTCCGCCGCGCTGCCCCGGTGACACTCATCAATCACAATCAAATCGAAAAAGCCGGGCGAAAACTCGCGGAACAGCTTTTGCCGCTCTTCCGGGCCGGTAATCGCCTGGTACAATCCCAGATAAACTTCATACGCGGTATCTACGCGGCGCTTGCGGTCGCTGTCTTTCGCTATCGCGGTGGGAAGCGATACCTCAATGCCGTCGGGCCGCTCGATGGTTTTGGTATTGGCGCTCAGTTTCGCCATTGCCGCGCCGAAAGGCCGGAAGTCGTTTACCATCGTCTGGTCTATCAGCACGTTGCGGTCGGCAAGGAACAGAATTCGTTTTTTGCGCCCCGATTTCCACAAGCGCCAGAGTATCTGAAACGCCGTGTACGTTTTGCCGGTTCCCGTCGCCATGACCAGCAGAACGCGGTTCTGCCCTCTGGCAATGGCTTCCATGGTGGCGTTGATCGCGTTGACCTGGTAGTAGCGCGGCGTTTTGCCGCTTCCATCCTCATAGTAATCCTGAAGCACAATCGCTTCTTCTTCGGGCGCAAGGCCCTTCCAGGCGCGGTATTTGGCCCACAATTCGCCGGGGGAGGGAAACTTGTCCAGGGGCAACGTTGTTTCCAGCAGCAGGCTTGTGCCCGTCCGGTCATGGAAAACAAAGCCGTCGCCGTTGGAAGCGAACACAAAGGGGATGTTGAGGGTATCGGCGTAATCCAGCGCCTGCTGCATCCCGTCGCCCAGGCTGTGCTTGTTGTCTTTGGCTTCAATCAGTGCGATGGGGATATTAGGCTTGATGTACAGGATGTAATCGGCGCGTTTCTGTGTGCCCCGCGTGACCAGCTTGCCGCGCACCATGATGCGCCCGTTCGTGAAGCTGACTTCCTCGCGGATTTGCAGCATCTCATCCCACCCGGCCTGCTTCACGGCGGGCGTGATAAACTTGGCGCAGATGTCCCGTTCGCTGAGAGGCTTCTTGTCCATTGTTTTTCCCGCAAACGCGCCCGATTGATGCCAAAGAAATGGTTGCTATTTGGACGGAGCGGGCGGAAACGCTTTGCCGTCTATGAGCATTTTGCCGCCGGCGGGCATGTCTTTTTGGAGCAGCAGCAGCCACTTACCGCCGGACTTGGTCCAGGTGTCCTGCGCCGTGCTGATCGCGTCCATCTTGTGCGGCTTGCCTTTGGGGTCGGCAATCGTGGCGGCCAGATGCAGCGAATTGTTCACCACCATGTTTGCGCCCACCATCTTGACGCCGGTAACGGTAAAGGTGGCGCTATTGATGGTCGTCAGCCCTTTCAGATTGGCGTCCAGCGAGCTGATCCATTGGTCGCGGGTGAGCGTTCTGCCATCCGCCGTCTGGTTTGTCGCGTTGGGAACGGCCAGGGCTTGGATGGCTTTGGTATCTTTCTTCTTGAGCGCCGCCCCGATTTTGTTGTACAGCGCCTGCGCGTCGCTCTTCGTCGGCGCGGTATCGGCTTTTGCCCCATAAGGCGTGGCAATCAAGGCAGTTGTGGTCACGCCGCCGATTAAGACAGGCAGCAGCAGGGAAAGTGTGGCAAGGTTTGGGAATCGCATGAATGTCTCCATTTTTAAGATTTACAGCAGTGAGGGTGTTGTAGAAAATTTCTGTATTCTGTGTGCAGGGCGGGGAACAAGCCCCTACCCTGCACAACATCTTGGTTAAATTCGCCTTACGGCGTCGGTTTCGCGGCGGACGCGGTTTTGGCGGTTTTCGCGCCTTTTGGCGTTTTGATGGGATAGCCTTTCCAGACATATTCCAGCGCCTGGGGCAGCGTTTGGTTGACGACCCTGCCGTCCACGTGTCCCGCGCCCACCGCATAGACGTACTGGTAATGGTACTTTTTCGCCTTCAGCACTTCGGCCATGCGCTGATTTGCCAGCGGCCAGTTGTGGTAGGTGGATTCGGGGTCGTGGGAGCGGTTGTCGTTTTCCCCGACTTCCATCCAGATGCGCAGGGGTTTGGCCTTGCTTTGCGGAATCAAATGCTCGTGGTACTCCCAGGCGCCGTGCGGGGAAGCGGGGTTGAGGGGCGACTGCTGGTTGACGTAGGTTCCCGAATACGTCAGAACGCGGTGGTACAAATCGGGATGATACCACGCCATTGTAAACGCCGCCGCGCCGCCCGAACTGCCGCCCATCGTCATGCGGGCGTTGGGGTCTTTGGTAAAGGTGACGTGGTAGTCCTGCGTGATCTTGGGCAGCACTTCGGTTTCGATGAACTCGGCGTACTGTCCTGAAACAGTGTCGTACTCCAATCCCCGCTCGCTGCCCTGCGCGTCGCCGCCGCCCGAATTTATAAAAATCGCGGCCATGACGGGCAGGCGGCGATCCGCGATCATGTTGTCCAGAATCGTGGGCATCTGCCGCTGTCCCATGCTGTCCTGCGACACGAGAAACGGGATGGGCGTTCCCGCGACGTACTGACTCGGCACGTACACAGTGACGTGGCGCTGATACGGAACCGTCTGCCCCGGCGCGGTTTTGCTAATGCCCGGATAGATTTTGCTGTCCGTAGAGTTCATGGTAAACTGGTAAATCATGCCTTTCGGCGCGTCGGCGCGTTCGGTCAGTTCCGGCGCGTTAGCATAAGGCGGCTGAACAATGTAATCGCCATCGCCCACGCCGGGGGCATAAGGCGCAAGCTGCGTGGTACTCACAACCGAGCCTTGCGCGGGGTCGGCAGCAGTTTGCGCCTCAGCGGCGCGTTGGGTCGCGGGCAGACAGGGATAAACCGCGAGACAAAAAAAGGCGAGACAATGCGTAAGGGTTGGCTTCAATGTATTCTCCTCTGTTGCAAGGATAGAGTTTGGTTTGGAAGGCTTGCAGCATAGCGCTATCATAGCAACAAGCCTACCATTTGTCAAGGGTTGAAGTGAGAGATTGAAAGCCTTTTGTTGAAACAGAAGTTTCTCAACAGAAAATCGCTTACCCGCCATATCCCAGGCAATGCCAGCGGGGAGCCACATCTACTCTGGCATTCAGGCCACGCTGATATAAGTCCATATCAGGCGGCATGTCTTCGGACGCGCAGTAGAGCAGCGCGCCGGAATGACAAGCCGCATCGCCATGCGAACATATCCACAGCCATACTCTTCCCCGGTCATCCTTCTCGGCTTTGGTCACGGTAAAGACTCCCTGCTGGAGTGGCAGGGCGGGAACCGCGCCCCGCTCCACGCGGCGGGCAAGGGATTCCAACGACGCTTGCTCCAGCGTAAAGGAGAGATGCAGCGGCCAATTTGTGAACGGCGCAGCGACCAGCGCCAGCGTCAGCATCCCCCATCCAATGCCGAACAGCGACACGCGCGCCCGGCTCCACGCCTTTGTTTTGCCGCGCAATGCTGCTATCCACGCGATTCCGACGGGAACACCTAAAACAGCTATCATCAGGGGCATGCCCGCATACCCCCAGCGCAATTCGCCCCGCGCAAACGCAAGCCCACTTACGGCGACACCACACAAGCCGGCGACGGTCAAGGCCAGCAGCATCGCAATCCCGATCCGCTCCAGCCATGCGCCGGCGCGCTGTTGCGGGGAAGTCAATGTTCCCATCATCAATCTATTCTCCTTCAAGCGTTTTGGTCTTTCGGCAGACACAAACGCATTATAACTGATTTTGCGTGACGGCAGCGTGACCAACAGGCCAAAAGTTTTGTGTTTGCGTGACGGAATTGGCCGCATCCGGTACTCGCGCAGGCAGGAAACCGCGCAACGCTTGCAGAATAGCACCCCACTATGACAGCCTCAACCAATCACACCGAATCAATCGGCAATCGCCAATCGTCAATCGCCAATCGCGCGGGTTTACGCGCCATGCTGCTCGCCCTTCTGCTTGCGCCGATAACCGCGTACTGGTCCGCCGATCAGGTGATGGACGTTATTTTTTCCCTGATGATTCCGCCTGTCGTGGTCACGCTGGTTGTCGCCGTCGTGAACCTGATGGTACGACGGATTTCGCCCCGATTGGCGCTGACCGAGGGCGAACTGATTATTGTGTACGGGATGCATGCCGTGCTGGGCGCGATTTGCGCCGAATGGACGAACGTTATCAACCCGACGATACACAGTTACGCGCTGTACGCAAGCAGCGAGTCGCGGTTTCGGGAACTGATTAATCCCCATGCCATCAAGTGGCTGTTCATCCCGGTTGAAAATGCCGCGAAATACGAAGATTACCGTAACGGCGGGTATCCGTTCGGCTATTTCCTGTCGCATTTGAACTTGTGGTGGACGTACATTCTCTCGTGGACGCTGTTATTTTCGCTCGTTTGTTTCGCCATGCTGTGCATCAACAGCCTGATGCGCGACGAATGGACGAACCGCGAAAAGCTCGCGTTCCCCATTATCCAATTGCCGATGGCGATTGTGCAGTCGGGCGCGGGCAAGTCGCAGGTCTGGAAAAGCAAGTTTTTGTGGATACCGTTTCTCATCATGTTCGGCGTAGACATGCTGAACGGTTTCCACTTCATTTATCCGAGCCTGCCGCTTATCAATGTGCGCTTTCTGGCCGCGCTCAACGATTTTACGCCTACGGCTCCCCTCAACGCTATCGGGTGGACTCCCATCGGCATTTTTCCCTACATGGCCGTGATCGGCTTTTTCATGCCGACTGATTTGCTGTTTTCGTGCATTTTCTTCTTTTTCTTCCGCAAGTTCGAGCAGGTGTTCACGTACTCGCTGGGGTATACCGAGTCGGCGGGCGTGTTCGGCGGGGGCGGTCTGGTTCCCGCGCCGCCGTACTTTAGCGAGCAGAGTTGGGGCGCGTTTCTGGCCCTGTTCGTTACGGCGATGTGGGTCGCCCGCAACTATCTGAAAGAAGTGTGGCGGCAGATTTTGCATGGACACCCCAAAGGAGACAGCGGCGTTCCGCACCGCTTTGCCTTTTTGGGACTGCTTGGCAGCGTGGGCGCGCTGATGGTTTTGTCCGTGTACGTCGGCATCCCGCTGTGGATGACCGCCGCGTCCGTGATTCTGTTTTTGATGTTCAGCGCCGCCCTGACGCGGATGCGGGCGCAGATCGGCGCTCCCTCGCACGAAATGGCGTTTATGGGGCCGAACCAACTGCTGGTGGATTTCGTCGGAACGCAGGGCTTGCCCCAGGCGGGCGTCAGCCGCTTGGTCACAACGTTCTTCTTTATGAACCGCATCCACCGGACGCACCCCATGCCGCACCAATTGGAAGCGATGAAAATGGGCGACACGGGCAAAATGAACCAACGCGCCCTGTTCGTCGCCATCACGGTCGCAACGGTCATTGGCTGCATTTTGGGACATCTGATGTACATCTGGAAAGGGTATCACTACGCGGCGGAACGGGGCGGCGGGGAAACGGCGGGCGTGGTGGATACGCTTGTCAACAAGCATCAGCCGTCCAACCCAATCGCCATTTTGTTTGTCGTATTGGGCTTTCTTTTCGTGCTGAGTCTGGATTTCATTCGCTTCCGCATCCCCGCTTTTCCCCTGCACCCGGCGGGCTATGCGCTTGCCATGAACTTCGGACTGGACTACTTCTGGTTCGGGCTGCTGATCGTGTACGTCATCAAGGTGTTCGTGGAGCGCTACTACGGCTTGAAAGGCTACACCAAACTGCACGAAGTGGCGCTTGGCATCATGCTGGCCGAGTTCTGCGCCGAAGCGGTCTGGTCGGCCTATTCGATCTGGACGCACACCGCCACCTACAGCATCAGCATCAACGGACGCTTAGGCTGGGACCAGTAACCATTCCTCACATGCCTTTGCCTATTGTTGCCGCTATGTAAACACGGATGTTCAGGAAGCAATATCAATCTGACGGCTTTGCGACAACATGGCTTCAATCGTGTTGTAAACTTTCGGCAGGCGGAACACGGCTTTCAATGCCTGCTCAAACTCTTCCGGGGTATGACAAACGTGCAGAGCCTCGGCATTGCTCACAGCAGGCGTTTTGTTGAGATAGATTTTGGCCTCGTAAGGCTGCAGCAGCTCGTGACGGACGAAAAATAAAGGCAGCGTATAATCATTCAATGCCACAGCCCGCGCCTCGAACATTAGTAAGATGGCTTCGTCCTCAAGCTGTCGCGCATCAACAACACCCATGACAAGGTTGCGCGTGTTACGCCCAAGTTGGGTAGCAACTTCGCGCAGAATTGTTATCGGGGGCTTTTGGTCGGGAATGGTAAAATCGGGAATGATGCTGTCGTTCATTCGTTCGCTCCTTTAGGGCAGGTCAGTAATTCGAAACAAGATTGGCAGATGATCGGAGTACTCCTGCATATTGGGCAGTCCCGCCTCCGTCAACAACTCATTTTCTCCGTCACGTCGTGACGGAGTTTCGGTAAGGCTGGTGAGAATATGCAAATCTTCATCTTTGAAACGTGGCAGCAGCGAGGGCCGCAGTAGAACCTGATCGAACCAATTCCAAAAGTAGGTGACACTTCGGCCTTTGTCGTAGTAATACGTGCCATAATAGGAACCGATGCTGGCGTTATCGCGTTCACCCATCTGCGCCCAAAAAGGATTGTAGAACAAGCGGTACTCGTGTCCATCCACGACGCGGGCGTGAGGCGTGTCGCGCTTGCCCCGGGCAAGTTGGCGCGTCATAACGGCATGAAGCCCATTGGCGGCGATCATTCCTGTTTCAAAAGGGTTCATGTTGAAGTCGCCGACCACCAGCGTATTTTGATGTCCTACATTCTCGTTGTCTTCTGCCGCTGTTATACCCTCAGCCAGTTTTTCAGCGTTTCGCCGTTGTTCGTAGCTATCTTCATACAGTTTTGAAGGCAAATGCGTGGCGGCAATCAACAAGCGCTCTCTGTCGTTTTCCAATCGGAACAATACGTAGTCCGCTGTTGCGGAAACAGGAATAGTCTGGTATCGGCTGGATATGTACCCTTCGATTTTGGCGCAAACCCCGGAACTCAAATGCTGATAGCGCGTAAAATCGTCGGTATTGAGAGCAGGCAACAAGCCTGCCGGACGGATATTTGCCGGAGCCTCAGCCAGCAGCAACACATCCACATCAAAGCGTTTTGCCAGCGCCGCCACAGTCTGACCGATACGCTCATTGTTGTTGATGTTCCAGAATAGAAAAGTCGGCACAGCAAATGCGCTCCCAATGAGTTAGCCTGAAAGATAGGATATAATTCTCGAACCGTCAGGCATAATCCTTTATCACAGAACGCTTGCGTATACGAGTGGAATACGCAAGCGTTCTACAATCCTCTGAATGTCAACAAGAGAAGACCAAAAGAATGGAATTAGGAGAAGGGGATGGAGTTTCAGCCGCTGCATCGGTGGGATTTGACGCGGGAAGAAGCCGTAGAAACGCAGCGGATGCTGGCCGGCAGGGTTCGGGAGGAACCGCTGGATACGGCTAACGTCCGCCTTGTCGCCGGCTCGGATATGTCGTATGAGCGTACGGACGACCAGACAACAACGCCTGTCTTCGCCGGGTTTGTTACGCTGGAACTGCCTAAATTGACCGTGTTTGAAGAAGCGGGCGTACAAAGCGTGTCGCCGTTTCCTTATATTCCCGGCCTGCTGTCGTTTCGGGAAACGCCGCCCCTGCTGGAAGCCTGGACCAAACTCCGGCACAAGCCTGACGCCCTGCTTGTGGATGGACAGGGCCTTGCCCACCCGCGCCGCTTTGGGCTGGCGTGTCATTTGGGCCTGCTGCTCAACCTGCCGACTATTGGCGTGGCGAAAACGCTGTATGTGGGCAAACACGAACCCGTTGGCGAAAACGTCGGCGATTGGCAGCCCCTGCTGGACAAGGGCGAAGTCGTGGGAGCCGCCCTGCGCACCCGGCGCAAAGCCTCGCCCATTTTCATCTCCGTCGGCCACCGCGTTGACCTGAACAGCGCCCTTGCTCTCGTCCTGCGCTGCCTGGGCAATACGCGCGTCCCGGAAACCACCCGGCAGGCGCATGAGTACGTCAACCGCCTGCGCCGCAACCCCGCTCTGCTGCAAGAGAGGGAGGAGGGCTGAACCACCCGCTGCGCTAGAGGCACAGAGACACAGAGGTTTCACAGAGAAAAGGAGAAAAGGAGAAAAGGAGAAAAGGAGAGGCAACAAAAACGCCGTTCCTTTTTCCACAGAGAACTGTACTGTGGAAATGGGAACGGCGTTTTTGGTAATGACTTTTAGGGCTTGCCGGTGGGACTAAGGAGTTGATAGTTGATAGTTCGTAGTTGATAGAGGTGGAGGAACTATCAACTATCAACTCATTTAGGCGGCTTGTTTGTGGGGGCCGTCCCTGTGTTCACGGCATCCTCTGTTTTTGGCGGAATGGGCTTTGCGGGTTGTGGGGGCGGCGCAACGATATTGCCCTCCGAGTCTGCCCACACGCCCGGATGTCCTTTGCTTTGCATCGGCCCGGTGTAGTACATCGTGCCGCCACTAAGTGATTCCGGCGCGGTGGCGGATTTTTGGGCGCGTAAAAACAATACGCCCGCCAACAGGACAATCACGCCCACGCACACTGCCAACGCATATTGCCCCCGCTTCGACATGGCTCCCTCTCCCTAACCGTCAGCGCCTGATGAGGCGACTCCGTTATTCCCCGGCGCCTTTGGTCTTGGCCGCGCCCTTTTTGTAATCCGCTCCCTTGTAGTAGTTCGGATCGTTGGTGGGCGCTTCGTCTTTCTTGCCACAGCCGGCAAGACCGGTCAGCGCGGTGACAAACGCGACAGCGGACACATACGCCGCGAGTCTGAGGATACGCTTTTGCATAGGTTTCTCCTGCTGAATTTTCCGATGGATTTCTTGTGTGCCGTATCGGCGGATTTACTTGCTGGCCGTGAAGTAGCGCTTGTAGTACAGACCGGTGTTGTCTTTATCCAGGTAGCGCTCGGCGTTGCCGATGATGAACTTCGAGTGGCCGTCCAGGAAGGTAAAGTTACCGCCGGTGCGTCCCTTATGCTCGTAACGCGCCTCGCAGCCGAACGCCGTGCCGATGCGGTCTGCGCTCGTTACGTAGCAGGTCACGCCGTCGCTGATGTTGGCGGTGCGCGCCGGTTCCACAACGCTTGCCAGCGTCCGGCCACTGAAGGTATACGTGCCGGCTACCGTTGTCCAGCCGCTGCCGGGATAATCATAGATCGGATCGGCTGTTGTGCCCGTGCCGGCGAATACCGCAAATGCAATGCCGTAATGGGAAATATACCCTGCGCCGCCGCCCGTGTTCGGCTTGGTGGTCAGCGGCGGAATGTAGCCAGCGGAACCACTGCCCGGTGAACCCGTACCGTCGCAATCGGCCTGGTCCATCGCGTCGCCGATGGCCTGCGGATTGAAACTGGGGCAGAATCGTACAGGTACGCTTTTGATGTAAGGATTCAGGGTCGTCACCCAGAGCCAGGGCAGGGCGGCGTCTGCGGTGGTACACGTTTGCAGCCCGGCGGCTTGCCCGTTGTTGCTGGTCGGGCAGTTGCGCCAGGGCACAATCGTTTCGTCATAATCCTGCACATACATGACCTGCGCGGTTCCGATTTGCTTGTTGTTGCTCAGGCAGGAAACGGTACGAGCCGCTTCGCGCGCCTGCGCGAAGACAGGGAAAAGAATGGCCGCTAAAATGGCGATGATAGCGATAACTACAAGCAGTTCAATCAGCGTAAACCCACGATGCGTTCTACGATGCATGGACACCTCTCCTTATTTTTGTGACCTTTGCGGTCTATAGCGCTGACAGCAAAGCGCTGCAGCAAGAATGGGACAACAACAATGCAGTGACAACCATGGAAATGTCGGCGGCGGCCAAACAAAAAACCACGCAAAAAGTCCTGACAGAACAACGCGGAAGAACGCATCCATAAGGGTTTTCACGTGGCGACATAGCCAACTTATTAAGCCGACATTGGCTTTGTTAAAGGTCTATTATGCGATTATAGCGACAAGTTCAGGCTGAGTCAAGAGAATCTTCATCTATTTTGCCCTATTTTTCGAATATTTTCAAAATTTCTTTAGCAAATTGGTCTTTTGGCGCGTTATAGACTTCTGCCTGCAAGAACACGTATACAAAATAACACGCCATGCGATACATATAATGTAAGCACAACCGAAAGCTGGAATTTCAGCCGTAAAGCGGGCCGTAAGCGGCGCAGGCCCGGAAATCGGCTCCCGTTGCGTCCATGCCACTCCCGAAACGCGCCCACGCGCTCGGACGGAACAGGCGATTTTCGGCAACGTTGTGCATATCCACCGGGATGCGCAGCATGGCGGCGAGGGTAATCAGATCGGCTCCGATGTGCCCATAGCAAATCGCGCCGTGATTGGCTCCCCAGGCGTTCATCACGCTGTACACGTCGGCAAACGCGCCCTGTCCCGTCAGGTTGGGAACAAACCACGTTGTCGGCCATGTCGGGTCGGTGCGCAGGTCGAGCGTTTTGTGAACGGCTTCGGGCAGGTCGAGAGTGACGCCTTCGGCGATTTGCAGCACGGGGCCGAGTTCCTTGACAAGATTGACGCGGCACATGGTGACGGGCATGCCGCCCCGCGTGGTGAAATCCGTCGAATACCCGCCGCCTCGAAAGTATTCCAATGTGCCCGGACGGAACAAAGTCGCGTTCAGACACTTCTCCATGTCTTCGGGCGAAATGTCGGCAAAGCGTTTCAGGACGGGCTTGCCATTTGCGGTTTGCTCGCCTGTCCAATCCAATGCGGCGGGGCCGGAATTGATTAGATGCAGGAAGCCGTTGACGGCTGCGCCTTCCAAGGTGTATCCTGTCACGCGCTGAACGGCTTCGGGACTCCAGTAGGTACGCACATCCGCGAACAACTGCGCGGTTCCCGTCAGCAGATGCCCGAACAGCATGGACGCGGCATTGAGCGCGTCGTTTTCCGTCGCCACCATGTAGGGCTGCCGAATTCCGTTCCAGTCAAAGGACGTATTGAGCAGGGCCTCCATGAAATCGCCGTTGGGAAAATGATCCGTCCATTGGCGCTGTCCCTGAAAGCCGCCCGCAAGCGCGTTGTGTCCCTGCGCTTCTTCTTTGAAACCGAGTTCGGCGAGGCGCGGATTTCCCACCATTAAGTCGCGGGCGATCAGGGTCATTTGTACGCAGATTTCCCAATCTTTGTCTTTTTGGGCGCGGTTGTGTTGACGTTCGGGCGGGTTGCGGTCTTCGCCCTCCTTGCAGTGTTCCCGCGTCCATGGCAGAGCGCGTTCGTATTCTTCCGGGTCATAGATTTTCTCGTCCATGCGCCGGACGAATTCCGTCATGTCTATCACTTCGGTTCGCATCCCCAGATAATCTTGCCAGAAATCGGGGTCTACCATGCTGCCCAAAATGCCCATTGACATGCCGCCCATGCCCAAATAGGACGTGCCGCGCATGGTTGCGACAGCGACACCGGCGCGGGCA
Organism: uncultured Chthonomonadaceae bacterium; assembly: GCA_963835065.1. Lineage (GTDB taxonomy): Bacteria > Armatimonadota > Chthonomonadetes > Chthonomonadales > Chthonomonadaceae > CAWFQB01. Next base: position 16,258 of record CAWIEK010000024.1, read on the forward strand.
AATTGCAGCAGTTTTTCCTGAACATCGGCGGGAATCGCAGTATCTTCCAAATCCTGCACGTCGCGCCCGTAAATGCCGAACGTGGGTAAGCCTTTTTGATTGTGCGCGGCAAGCGTGGCGGCAAGGTACACGGCTCCGGGGCGCTGTGTGCCGTTGAAGCCCCAAATGGCTTTGGGCAGAACCGGGTCCATGTCCATCGTTTCCGAGCCGTAGCACCAGCAGTTCGTGACCGTGAGCGATACCCCGACACCTTCGCGGGCGAATTTGGCGGCGCAGCGCGCGGCTTCGGCCACGCCGCCGATGCACTCATCCGCAATCACGCACTCGACCGGCAGGCCGCAGGCGTGAAGCAGGTTTGCGCTCAGAAAATCCGCCACATTCCGCGCCATTTGCATGACGGGGCCTTCCAGAGACTCGCGGATGCCGCCGTAGCGTCCATCTATCGCGGGGCGGACGCCGATTTTAGGCAGGGGGGTGTTCAGGCGGTTGGCAGGAACCGGGGTGTTCATCGGTGAATATCTCCTCTGGTAATAATCTATGCGGGCGCGAACGTCCGCGTTGCTGCAACATTCCCTGCGTACAAGCGATATTCCTGCCACATGATAAAATACGGTCTCACCACAGAGGCACAGAGACACAGAGGGGTCACAGAGAAGAACGGGAGAAGAGGAGAAGGGGAGAGGAACATTATGACAGATATATTGACGCCGATGGGATGGGAACCGACGCCTAATCGCAGGCGGTTTACGCGAGCCGAGTGCGCCTTTTTGGAGGACAACGGATTACTGACGGGACGCTACGAACTGATTGATGGGGAGATCATTTCCAAGATGGCGCAGAATTTACCACACAAGATTGCCGTGATGCTGATTACCGCCTGGCTTATGCGCGTGTTCGGGGACGCTTTCATTCAGTGTCAAATGTCGGTGGGCGTGGATTTGGCGGATGCGGAAATCAACGCGCCGGAACCCGATGTTTCCGTGTTATCCCGCCCGCTTGCGTCCCTGCCCGACAGCGAACCGGCTCCCGCGGATGTGCTGCTTCTGGTAGAAGTTTCGGATAGTACGCGCCATTTCGATCTGACAACAAAAGCCCGTCTCTACGCTCGCGCCGGCATTGTGGAATACTGGGTTGCCGACATTAAAGCAAGGCGGTTTGTCGTACATCGTAATCCCACGCCGACCGGCTATACGGAAGTCACCGAATACAGCGCGGAAGCCGAAATTGCCACGCTCGCCCGTCCCGATGCCCCCATTCGCGTATCCGAACTGTTCTCGCCTGCGTAGCCGAAGGCGGAGTTAGTTGTCAGGCTGGTATACAATAGGTTTTCTGAGGAAGTCTGAACCTTTTTCCTGCCGTATTCTGTCAAATTCATTATGTCTACTCTTACCATTTCCAGTCCTTCCCCTTCCCTTATTACTGACCGTTCGCGCCTTTCCGCCGCAGAGTTGGAGTGCCTGCGCGAACTGGTGGAGCGGGGATTGTACCTGCAGGCGTATGCGCGTTTGGAGCCGCATTTGCCCCTGACGCGGCTGCGGGACGCGGTTTCCTGCGACATTGCCGGACGCCTTGCCGCCAATTTGGGTGACGGCGATCTGGCCGACTTATTGCACCTGCGCGCGTACCGGCTTGACCGCAATAATCCGCGCGCCCGGTATGGTTATGCCCGCGTCGTTTTGAGCCGGAAAGGGCCGCTTGCCGCGTGGAAAACCATGAACCGGCTTGGCGAGCCGGACCGCTCGCTGCCGGGCGTGGATGCCGATGACGCCGCGGAATGGTGTTCGCTGTACGGCCTGGTCACGGGACTGCTGCGCGACTTCGATACGGCGGAAGCATGGCTGGCGCGGGCCGAGTCGCTTGCGCCGGACAATCCCTGGGTGTGGGTGGAGCGTTCCAGCGTTCTGGAACACGCCGACCGCTACGAGGAAGGCTTGCAGGCGGCGCAGCGCGCCCTCGAACTGCGCCCCTGGTATCGGGCGGGCATACAGGCGGTGGCGCAATCCTTGACCCTGCTCAATCGTGACGACGAGGCGCTGGAACTGCTGGCCGAGGCTTCGGAGCGTTTGGAAAGTTCGGTTGTCACGCACCAACTGTTGGGGATGCTGCTGGAACGGCAGATGTACCCGGAAGCCGCCCGCGCTTTAGATCGTTTTGAAACCTTATCCCCGCTTGCCGGACGGGATTATCAGCAGTGGATGGCAGGCGTACGCTCAGATTTGGCCTATCATAACGGCGACTTGGAAGCCACCATTCGGTTTGCGCAGGAAACCGGCTCCTCGTTTTTCGAGCGCGTTGCCGCCAATATGCAGGCCGCGCCCCCGGATGCGCCCCGCGTACAATTGCCCGTCGGGTTTGTCCGGCAGCACCACATGACGTGCGCCCCCGCCACGCTTGCCACCCTGGGCCGCTTTTGGGAACAGCCCGTAGACCATCTGGAAATCGCCGCCGACATCTGCTACAACGGTACGCCCTGGCATAATGAGCGCGATTGGGCCGACAAGCGCGGCTGGACGACCCGCGATTTCCGCGTGACCTGGGACAGCGCCCGCGCCTTATTGGACAGGGGTATTCCCTTCACGCTGACAACAGCAGGGCCGGGCTACGCGCACTTGCAGGCCGTCATCGGCTACGACGCCCGGAGAGGCACATTCCTGATTCGTGATCCCTACGCCCGCAATGTCGGCGAAGCGATGGCTGAGGGACTGCTGCAATCCCTGCGCTCCATCGGGCCGACGGGTATGGCGCTGGTTCCCCCCGCGCAGGCGCATTTGCTTGATGGCCTTACCCTGCCCGATTCCGATTTGTACGACGGCTATTACCGCGTTTCCCGCGCCCTTGTCCGGCACGACCGCGCGGCTGCGTGGACGGCATTTGAAGCCATGCAGGAAGCAGACGCCGAACATACGCTCACCATTCAGGCGCGGCGCGCGATTGCTTCTTACGATGAGGACGTGGCGGAAATTCTCGCCTGCACCCAACGCCTGGAAGCGCGCTATCCCGAAGACGCTAACCTCAAACTGGCGCATGTCTCGTGCCTGCACCGCTTGTCGCGCCGCGAAGAGCGTTTGGAACTGCTGCAAACGCTGTGCCGCCGCGCGTCCCTGGCGGGTATTGGGGAAGAATCGGAAAATGCCAACGCGGAGAGCGGGGAAACGGCGGAAAGGGGCGCGGAAGCGGCTGTCGCCTCTGTTTCGGGAAATGATTCCGCCGCCCTCTCCGTCCGGTTTTCACTGGCTATGGCCGCGCCCCTGTTTTGGGAGCAGTACGCGCAGGAACTTGCCGACGATGCCCGCGAACATGACCGCGCCATACTATTGCTCAAGCGCTCCATTCGCCGCCAGCCGACAGACGCGGGCAGTCTGTTTATTCTTGCCAATATCCTGTGGGATCGGCAGGAGTTTCAGGAAGCGTTCGGGCTGTACCGTTTCGCCGCGTGTCTGGAAAATACCAACGAGAACCTGTCCCGCGCGTATTTCGCCGCCGCCCGCTACCTGCGGCAAACCGAAAGCGCGTTGGAGTTTTTACGCAATCGGTTTCAGCGATTGGGCAAACAATCCGCCCTGCCCGCGCATACCCTGTACGCCGCCCTGACGGAACTGGATCGCCAGCCGGAAGCCTTCGCCGTTTTGGAACAGGCGATGCGCCGCCGTCCCGATGATGGCGAAATGCTGCTGTTCGCGTCCCGGCAGCGCGCCCGCCACAATCAACTGACTGAGGCGCAAAGCCTGCTCGAAGCCGCCCGCGACAAAGCCCCGCGCCTGGACTGGCTGCGGACGCAGGCATCCACTGCCGGCCATGCCAACGATACCGCGCAGGCTTTGGCCTGCTGGCGCGAAGTGCTGACGCTTGCTCCGCTTGCCCTGGACGCGCACGAGGCCGTTGCCAATCTGCTCCTGCAAACGGCGGGACCGGGCGCGGTGCAGCAGCACTTTGAAGCGGTCAGCGCGCGGTTTCCGCACCATTGCGCCCTGCATCAGCAGTGGGCCAAATGGATGCGCGGCCATGATTTGGAACACGATTCGGCTGCGCATGAGCGCGTCCTGCTGCATCTGATTGAGATTGATCCGGCAGACGCCTGGGCGCGGCGCGAAATCGCGCACCTGCTTGGCGACCTGAACCGCGTGGAAGAAGCCCTTGTCCATGCGGAACACGCGCTGGTTCTGGAACCCAACAACACCAATGGCTACGCCGTCTTTGGCGACCTGTGCGGCGAATCGGGCAGGTGGGACGCGGCCCGCGACCATTATCGCCGCGCCATCGCGCTTTCGGTTGACAACGATTACGCGCTTGGGCGGTTCGTGAGCGCGTGTGATACCCCGGCGCAAAAGCGCGAGAGCCTGCACTTTATCCGAACGGAATTGCAGCGGCAGACCGTGTACGGCGACGGCCTGCTGGCGTTCCGGCGCTACGCGCAGGGCGTCCTTTCGCCCGACGAGACTTACGGGGCGCTGTACCAGACCCTGCGCGAACGTCCCGACCTATGGCATGCCTGGTCCGCCGCTATCGAGCAGTTGATTGACCTGGATCGCGCGCCCGAAGCCGAACAGCTTGCTTTGCAGGCTACGTCGCGCTTCCCGCTCAACCCCGACTTGTGGCAGAATCTGGCGGCTGCGCGGGCGGCGCAGGCCAATATCGCAGGCGAACAGGAAGCCCTGCGGCAAGCCTTGCAGATATTTCCGAGTTATGCGCCCGCCGCGCGGCAGTTGGCTGTCACCTTCCGGCGCATGGGGCAGTGGGACGAGTCGCGGCAAATTCTGGAAGGGATTCTGGCCCGTGACCCGCAGGATGCCGAAACCCTGTCCGGCATGGCGTACACGCTCTGGCAGATGGGAAAGCGCGAGGACGCCCTGAAAATCACGCGCGATCTGACGCGCCTGGAGCCGGGGTATTCGTGGGCGTGGGAGGCATTGCACGACTGGTCGCAGCAGATGGGGCGGGGAAGCGAGGCCGAGGACGCCCTGCGCGACCTGACCCGTCGGCGTCCGGGCGAAGTGCGCTCATGGCTGATGCTGGCCCGCGCGCTGGATCGCCCCGACCTGCTGGACGAGCGATTGGCTGCGCTGGACAAAGCCATCGCCCTCAACCCGCGCTGCTACGAGGCGTATTCCCTGAAAGCGCAATTGCTCACGGAAGAGGGCCGCTACGATGATGCCCTCCGCGCCTGTCAATTGCCCGCCGGACAGCATACGCCAACGGGTTTGCGGGCGCGGGCTGCGTGGGTGACGGCGGAAAAGGGCGACCTGCGCGACGCCATGACGCAGATGCGTACACTGCTTGCCGACGATCCCAACTATCTGTGGGGCTGGACGCAGCTTGCGCGCTGGAGCCGCAGCCAGAACGCCCCAGACGTGTATCTCGAAGCCGCACGCCGTATGGTTGCCCTTGATCCGCAGGATTCTATTTCCCATACCTACCTTGCCGACGCCCTGAAACGGAGCGGCGACAAGAACGGCGCGAAACAGGCGTTCTGGCGCGCGGTTCTCGTGTCGTCCGATGCGTCCTATGCGGGCGTGACGCTCTTCGAGATGCAGATGGAGGACGGGGAAATCGCGCAGGCGCAGCAGACCATTGATACGCTGTTAGGCCGCGCCAAAGAAGCCTGGACGTATGTACTCGCGGTTCGGCTGGCCCTGCACCACAAGGACGAGCGACTGGCGGCGCAGTATCTTCACGCCCTGTGCCTGCTGCCGGGCGACATCAGCGATGATGTGGAGGAGGGGTTGGAGCGGCTGCAGGCGGCGGGCTATGCGCAAACCCTGACACACCTGTTGTGCCAATTGATTGAACAGCCGGACGCGCAGCCGATTGCAGCCTGGTTTTGGGCTAAGGATTGCGTACAGCACAACGCCCCGAACGCCGAGTCGCGGCTGGACGGATTGTGCGCGCGGGGTGAAATCGGCATACGCGCCCTTGCCGGTTGGGTGGAAGCCTTAGCGGACGCGAAAAACAAGGAAGCGGTCAACAAGTTCGTCCATTTGCACCGCGCCGTATTGCGCCAACACGACCATTCGTGGGGCAGCGTGGCGTATGCGCTCACGTCCCTGCGACTGCACGACAAAACCGTAGAATGGACGCAGGACTGGCAGGCGCGGACGGATGCCCGCGCCTGGATGCTGCTCAACCGCGCCGTGTCCCTGCGCAACCTGAACCGCGATGCCGAATCCACACAGGTAAGCCGCCATGCCGTCAGCCTGCGCCATGATAACAGCACCCCGAAGCATACGCTCTGGCTGGCTTCCGATGCCGCGCTTGCCGGGGAAACCGCGTCCGCGCAGCAGTCTCTCAGCCGCGTGGAATTGGCAGAGCAGCCGGCGTTTTACCAATTCCTGCATCATCTCGTCACCGCGCTGGTAAAGGTGCAATCCTCGCCTCCTGCGGCGAAAGCGGGCGCGTTCGCGCAGGCGCGTCAGCACGTCCGGGACGCCATGAAAGCGTTCCCGGCCTTTGCGCAAAACACGCTGATGCAGCGCGTGTTCCCGCAACTCATCCGCAAAATCGCCCGTGACAGCAAGCAACCCCTCGCGCCCGCGTGGATGGCTGCGCAATGCCTGCTTGTCCTGCCCCTGCGCAAATGGAAGCCGCGCTGAACGGGGCAGTACATGCCTTCACCACAGAGGCACAGAGACACAGAGGGGTCACAGAGAGTTTCAGGAGGAGACCCTGTATAGTGGCTATGGTCTGACGAACCCTCACATTTTAAGTTGACAAACGGAACTGTGGCGGGAACTCTTCTCTTCGCGCAAACAAGCGCCGTACGTAGCGGAGGGTGAACTGAAACAAGCTCACCTGCGGCTTGTGGCTGCGGTCTACTTCGCGGCGCTTGCCCTGCGCTTCGCGTTCACCTCCCAAAAACAGCGTCCACGTATAGGCCATACACACCCCCATGACCAGGGCTTCCACGCGCTTCTTGTGTTGCAGATGGGTTTTGTCCAGCCGAAAGCCTGGCTCCTTGAAGTCCCGAAACCTCTCTTCAATCCAGAAGCGTCGCCCACAGCGGTTGAGATTGTCCTTGCCAACAGGCAAGTTCGAGAGCAAGTAGCAGGGTTCCTCTTTCGGATCAAGACGGCTCCCCCCGCAGTTAGACGCAAACGCCCCGACAGGGTATCATAATTCGTACAAGACCGCTTCATGGTTGACCTCGGTGAGCATGTGGGCTGGCGCTTACGTTCTACCAACTTTGTCACCGAAACGGTCTTGTTCCATTATCACTTTATCACTTTTTCTGAAGGTTGGTCAGCTGAATTCCTTTATTATAGCGATAGCTCAAGTGTGAACCATTGGGAAGCCAGCGCACAGTGCCAGGTGAAGAGTAGTGACCGGTTTTGATTTCAAGGCCCGGAGGCGTTCAAATAGCGCGTAGCTCTTTTCCATCCAGATTGGATACATACAGGAGCGGTGTTCGGTCAATGTAATCGAACCAGTTCCGGTCGCAAGGAAGTGAACGCGCCTCCGGCGTATACGAGCCAGGACTGTTCCGGGTGTGGGTATCGCGTTCCCAAAACACTTAAAGAGCGCGTCCATATCTGCCCGTGCTGTCCTCTCGTCCTTGACAGAGACGTGAACGCGGCACGGAACATTCTCAAAATCGCTGTGGGGCAACACAGCGTTCCTGCTTGACAGGAGAGAAGCCCCGACGTTTACGCCTGGGGAGTTGTCACAGGCTTCGCGGAGGTATTCATCCCAATCCATCCGGGTTCCTTCTTGCGGCATTACGGCACAAGAGCTATTCAGTAAACCTCGTCTATGGGTACGTTGCCCCACTGTATAAGCCGCAACATGGCTTCACGAAATGCGCTCACAGATACGAGCCAAACACATTAACGAGGCCCGTAATGGTGTCCTCGTCAATATCTTTGCGGACGCGCTGACGCTCCAGGAGCGCATCTACAATGGCCTCCCAAAAACTCTGGTCATGGGCGTGGCTATCCTCTTCAAAGAGTATCTTGTGCGGCAGACACGACACCACATCTAAGAGCAATACCGTTCAAATAAGGCACTTTTCACCTCAAAAAGAACATTGTAGGGACACAACTTGTTGTGTCCGCGCTCTCATCTACCGGAAGAGGACACAACAAGTTGTGTCCCTACCAACGCTTATTTGAACGGTATTGCATCTAAGAGGGCAAGCATCCGCCCCGCCAGCGGTGTCCCTTCCACGTCGCGCAACACACGGGCAATGGCGCGGGCATGGCGCGCGGTACTTTTCTTGCGGGGCGAGGGAGAGTTGCTCATGGCTTGTGTCTACAATACGGTTGCAAAAAAGTCCTGCAACCGCCGCCCAAATAGTTCCGGCAAGCGCCAAAATAGTTCTCACAAGGTCTTGACAAAACTTTCTAGACCTTAACTTGTAACTGATGAGGTTAGCAGTTTCCCCTATAAAATCTGGCAGGCTTCCTCAAAATCCAGGCGCGGGTTGCGCGGATACAGCTTCGACGGGTCGCCGTGTCCGAGATTGCACACAAAGTTGATTTTCCACTTGCCGTCGGGGAAGAATTCGGCGTTGACTTTATTCGCGTCGAAGCCGGACATCGGGCCGCAGTCCAGGCCAAGCGCGCGGGCGGCGAGTATCAGGTACGCGCCCTGCAAACTGCCGTTGCGAAACGCGGCGTCGGCAATCACTTCCGGCTGGCCGGCAAACCACGAACGGGCATCGGCTTGCGGAAACAGCCTGGGCAAGTGTTCGTAAAACTCCATGTCGTAGGCAACGAGGGCGACAACGGGAGCCGTGCGGGATTTTTCCACGTTGTTGGCGGACAGGGCGGGCAGGACGCGGGCTTTGGCCTCCTCGCTCGTCAAAAACAAAACGCGCATCGGGCAGCAGTTCGCGCTCGTCGGCCCCCATTTCAGCAGGTCGTACAGTTCGCGCAGGGTTTTTTCGGAAACGGGTTCGGGCAGCCAGGCGTAGTTGGTGCGGGCCTGCCGAAACAAGACGTCAAGCGCATGTTCGTCAACGCGCGCATGGGTTTGTTCGTCTGTGTGCCGTGATGGTAATGTGGTGTCTATGGTCGCTGTCATCATGAGATTCCTTTCTGATAATACATACAAGGGCGCGTCAACTGCTGCCGGGGATTGAAAATCCCCGGCACGGTGTCGGCAGAGTGGAAACCACCCAAATATAATTCTATCTCATTGTACCTACGCTGTAGACAACCCTTGCTGCTCATTTATTCTGCGTTTGTGACCAAAAAGCGGCGATTATTCATAAAATAATCGCCGCTTTCTGCGCTGCTTCTGACCGTCAATCACTTTCGCGCGGTTTGCCCGGTGGGAGCGGGATCGGCGTAGAGGATTCCCCTGCCGTTCGTGCCCAAATACACGCGGCCATAAATGCGAGGGTCGCCCGTCACGACCTGCCCGATCCAGCCGTACTGATGCCGGTCATCGTTGATGCGTACCCATGTTTTGCCGCCATCATCCGAGCGGAAAACGCCCGATACGTCATTCACTTTGCCGGTCAGATATAAGGCAGGGTAGGGTTGGCCGGGCGCGGCCTTGCCGAAGCCGATTGCGTCACCCGTCTGCGCGTCCGCCATTTTGGTAAACGTCGCGCCGCCGTCCGTGGAGTGGAACAGGCCGCTTTCATACGCGGTCAGCCACAAATCGCCTTCCTGTCCCGATGTTGTTCGGATGCGACTGCGGCTTTTGGGCAGGTTCTCGGCTTTCGCGGCGAAGGTAACGCCGCCATCCGCGCTGGCGTACAGTTTGCCTTCCGCCGAATCATAGGCGTAAAAGCGCGACGGGTTGACGCGATCTGAAACCACGTTGACGCGGGCGGGAAGCCCCTTGCAGGCCGTCCATGCCGCGCCCCGATTGGTGGAAACATGCGCCTGCCCGTTTTGCGGCGTCCAGACGAGCGTATTGCCGTCGGCGGACAGGGCAATTGCGCCCCCGCCCCGGCTTTGTGGCGGCGCGGCGGCAAACGGCGTCCATGTCGACCGCGCCATCCGTTGAAAACGCGCCCAACGTACTCCTGTCGCCCCTGCCCACTCGCGCCATCAAATTCGGATTTTGAGCCGCATAGTCCAGGCTGTCCGTATTGCTGAGAATGGGGTTTGTCCAGATGCCGTTGCGCGGCGCAACCGTTAAATCATCGTGCCGGAAGCCGCCGATGTCACCCAACCCGCTGACCAGATGCGGCCCGCTCGCCGGGCTTATCAAATCAATTACGGCGGTTTCTTCCAAACCCTGCGCGGCTACCGTCCAATGCGTCGGCTGATTGTTGTCGGCGGCATTGGCATCGTCACTGCCCCAGATCGTTGCGCCCGTGCCATATAAAACATGGCCGGGATGGAAGGGGTCAATGGCAAGCGCCCCCATCCAGTGCCCCATGTCGGCTGTGCCCCGGTTCCAGTTCAGGAACGGAGACGCGGAACTGTCGCGGACGGACTTCGCTTTCAGCGCGTTCCACGTTTTGCCGCCGTCCACGCTGCGAAACAGGTCATCGCCCGTACTCCACTTGTCCATCGTCGTGACCATCAGGGTTCCGGGATGCTGCGGGTCGAGCGCAAGTCCCGCATAGCCGAAATTGCCCGCGCCCGCGCTGCCGGGTTTCAGGGGCGTGATGTTCGTCCATGTATCCGTATTGGTGTCATATTTCCACACAGCCCCATCGGTCATGTTGTTGGGACCGGGCGCGTTGCCATACGTGAGGATTAGGGAGCCGCTTTTGTCCAGAACGCCGTGATGCGGCAATAAGCCGGACGGCTGGCCGGGAACCGCTTCCCATGTTTTGCCGCCGTCCCTGCTGCGGTACAAGTTTACGCCTGGAGCCGACACGCCGACGTAAACAGTTTGCGAACCTTTGCCCCCTGCCGCGTTGCGAGGATCAAAGACGACAAAGCCGATGCCGATGCCATTGGTTCGCTCGCCAACAGGAAAACTTTCCACTTTGCTCCACGCCGCGCCGTAATCGTCGCTGCGCCAAAGCCCGTCATGCCGCGAACCAAAATAAAGGACGCTGTTTTTGCCGGGGTCAACCGCCAATCGTTCGCCAATGGAACGCCCGTCCTCGTTGCCGCCCATTTTGAACGGCATATCGGTACGCTGCCATGTTCGCCCCTGATCCACAGAGCGCAAAATCGCGCCCTTGCTCGCCCACGACTGCGTGTACGTGCCGACAGCAGCGTACACCCGCCTTGCATCCGTGGGGTCGGGCGCGATGCTTTCCACGCCCATCAAATTTCCTTCCGCCTGCCCGATCCAATCCATCAGTGGAGTCCAGCGCTTTGTGTCAGGGTTCCAGCGGTACGCGCCGCCAATATCCGTGCGGGCATACAAAACATTGGCCTGTTTGGGACTGAACACGATCCCCGACACAAACCCGCCGCCAACAATCTCCACATTTTTCCACACGTAGGGTACAGAAGTTCCCCGTTTTGCCGTTTTCGCCTCGTCCGCCCTGCCGCAAACCGGAAGCGTCAACGATCCGCTCCACAGCAGCCCGCCCAACGTAAGGGGAAGCAGCCGCATCGCCTGTTTGTTCATTTCTTCCTCCCGAATGTTTCTTTCATTCTCTCACAATTTTAACAGGCAACACAAGCAAATTTGTGTTGAACTTACACTTCCCTGTTAGTGTGGACTTGTGAAAACAGCCGCCTGCCCCACTAAACAGAGTATCGCTGAAAATTCGTAGTTATTGTATGTCTATCAACTACGAACTATCAACTATCAACTGTTTACAGGAAGCAGGCGGCTGTTTGTTACATATCCGCTGTCAGGCTATTATTGGGTTGGGGCGGGCATCTTCGCGCCGGCTTTCCCTTTTTCGGCTGCCGCCTCCATTTGCTTGCGGGCATCCGGGGGCATTTTACTGGCGTCGCCGCTGAAAATTTTACGCTCGTCGGCGTCCTTCATGCCGCTGTCCGAGTGGGAGCAGCCGGTGAGCAGACCTGCCAGGCCGCAGAAGAGGCCGCAAACAGCCAGCATCTTTGCAGTTCGTTTCATAATCAGACTTCCTCTGCTTTCTCAACAAATGCTTTCTAAACAAAATCAGGGTTCAAAAACGACTTCGGGGTTCGTCGGCCATTCTCAACGTGGGAACACCGAAATCGTTTTTGCGCGATTGCTACGGGCGGTTGGTATTCCACATGTTGTTCTGCGGCTGATTGGTCGGGTCCGGGTTGGTGTTCGACGGCTTCATGGACTTTACGTGTCCATCGCAGAAAGCGAAGTTCGCCATGCCCGTATGATGCGCGGAAACGCCGCCGTTTTTGCCCAGCCCAAAGGTGGTCGAATCCGCCTGTGTGCCATCGGGAATTTGCTGTTCGCCCCAGCCGCCGCCATAGTATTGTCCCGCAATCACGCACTGCGGCCCGAAGCCGGAAACCTGATCGAAGGTTCCGAAGGAGGGCGTTGCCGTATTGCCGGCCTGCGCGTCACTGGCAAACTTCTCGGTCAGCAGTATGGATTCGGCGGCGCGCTGGATTTTCGCGTTCGTGGCGGAAGCGGTAGACAGCCAGCCCGGATCGTAGCCGGACGTCGCCATGACGCCCGCTTCGGAAAAGGAATTGTTCACCCAGTTGCCATAGTAGCCATTGGCGGCATAGGAAATGAACACGCCTTCCCAGGGATAGTTGGGCGGGGCGGGGGCGGCACCGTTGAGGCCATCATCCGGGCAATGGAACACGCCCAGGTTCTTAATGTACGGCTGTACGCGAACCGGCCAGCCGCTGCCGACCCAGCCACTGGCCTGGTCGAAGCCGAGCGGGAAGGTTTCGTCATAGTCCTGAACGTACTGCAAAATGCCGAGCGACAACTGCTTTTCGTTGGAAAGGCAGGACGACTGGCGGGCTTTTTCGCGCGCCTGCGCGAAAACCGGGAACAGAATGGCCGCTAGGATCGCGATAATGGCGATCACGACGAGCAATTCAATCAGCGTAAAGCCTTTGGCGGCGGGGCGGGGCAATACGGAACGGCGAGAATTCGAATTCATAGTTCTTCCTCTAAATTTAGTTTTTCAACTGGCGCTGTTGCGCGACGAAAACGCTCATGGCGCGGCTGCCGATAATGCAAGGCAATACATTGCTGTAGGGCTTCGCTGCGCGTAGGGTGTTAAGACTATTATACAACAGTTTAGCGACAATGCAAGTCTATTTTTGCCAATTTAGCGTTAAATCTTTTGCATGGATTGTCACAACTCTGCTTGCTTCAACGTTCAGCCACGATCTGCGAATTGTAGCATTCAACGCTTGCACACGCATATCTGCTGCTTGTAAATACTGCTATTTGTACCTGATACTAAACGAGAGCGGACGCGCTTGTGATTGCGCGTCCGCTCTTCTTATCCGTCCCTTTGCAAACAGGAACGCTTTTGTCTATTCCGGCAGCGTAATCGTCAGCGCATGGATGCCCTCAGCAGGCGTTATACTAACGCCCATCGCGCCCGCTGTCGCCGTGCCGCCACTCACGGAAGCGACAGCCGGAACACCCACCAGAAGTATTTGCCAGTTTTGGCTTGCGCCTTCAGCGTTCAGTTGTATTTGCGCTCCCGCCCGCAGAACAGTGACCGTGAATGTGGCGTTTCCGTTCAAATCGGGCACGGTGACGACGATTTCCCTGCCCGCCTCCAATTCGTACACGCGCAGGGTAACGCCGTCCGCGAAATCGTAATCCGGTTTCTCGTCCTGGCTGCCGACAGCAATTACGGAATGAGGCCGAACCAGCAGGGGTACGCTCAGGAAACCATGTGTTTCCCGTATCCAGCCGGGGCCGTTAATCACCTTGCCCGTAAAGAAATCGGTCCATTTTCCGGGAGGAACGTAATAATCTACGGCTCCGCTTGCCGTGAAGACGGGCGCGACGAGCAGGGACTCGCCAAGCATGTATTGCCGATCCAGCGTGTCGCAGGCGGGGTCATCGGGAAATTCCAGCAGCATCGCCCGCATGGTCGGCACGCCCGTTTGATGCGCGTACACCGCCTGCGCGAACAGATAGGGCATCAGGCGGCATTTCAGTTTGGTGAAAAAGCGCAGCGTGTCTACGGCCTCCTCGTCGAACAGCCAGGGAACGCGATACGAGGAACTCCCATGCAGGCGGCTGTGCGAGGACAGCAGGCCGAACGCGATCCAGCGCTTGTACACTTCGGCGGGCGGAGCGCCCTCGAAGCCGCCGATGTCGTGGCTCCAAAAGCCGAAACCGGACAGGCACAGCGACAGCCCTCCCCGCAGGCTTTCCGCCATAGATTCAAAACTGGAATAGCAGTCGCCGCCCCAATGCACGGGGAATTGCTGGCTGCCCGCCGTGCCCGAACGCGCAAACAAAACCGCTTCCCCCACTCCACGCTTCGCTTCCAAAACGTCGAACACCACCTTATTATAAAGGTAGGAGTAGAAGTTGTGCATTTTGAGGGGGTCGGAGCCGTCCGCGTAAACAACATCGGTTGGGATACGCTCGCCGAAATCCGTTTTGAAGCAGTCCACGCCCATATCAAGCAAGCCGCGCAGTTTGTCGCCGTACCATCGGCAGGCGTCGGGATTGGTGAAGTCCACAATGCCCATGCCCGCCTGCCATTGATCCGTCTGCCACACGTCGCCGTTGGGCTTTTTGAGCAGATAGCCGTTCGCCTTGCCTTCCGCGAACAGGGGCGACAATTGCGCGATGTAGGGATTGATCCACACGCAGATACGCAGGCCGCGCTCTTTCAGCCTTTGCAGCATGGCGGGCGGATCAGGGAACGCGCGCCCGTCCCACTCGAAATCACACCAGCGAAATTCGCGCATCCAGAAGCAGTCAAAGTGAAAAACGTGCAGGGGCAAATCCCGATCCGCCATGCCCTGTATAAAACTCGTCACGGTCTGCTCGTCATAACTCGTGGTGAACGAGGTCGTCAGCCACAGCCCGAACGACCACGCGGCGGGCAGGGCGGGCTTTCCGGTCAGAGCGGTATACTTCATCAACACTTCTTTGGGCGTCGGACCGTAAATCACAAAATAATCCAGCGTTTGCCCCCGGACGCTGAACTGAACCCGCGACACCTTTTCGGACGCGACCTCAAACGACACTTCTTCCGGGTGGTTGACGAACACGCCGTACCCCCGGTTGGTCAGGTAAAACGGCACGTTCTTGTACGCCTGCTCGCTGCCGGTTCCCCCGTCCTTGTTCCACGTTTCCACAACCTGCCCGTTCTTGACAAAGGCCGTAAACCGCTCGCCCAAACCGTACACGCACTCGCCCACACCCAGGGCAAGCTGCTCGTGCAGATATGGCCCGTCGCCCTCCACTTCGGCCAGTCCCAGCCCCTTCATGCCGCTTTTCGTAATCGCGCTGCCATCCCCAACAAATTCCACGCTCCACGCTTCGCCCCGCGCCACCTTCACGGCTAACCTGCCGCTCGTCAATATAGCCATTTCCGCATCGGCGCTGACCACAACGCCTTCCGCCGTTTCCTGCAAAAGCGGAAAATGCGGCCCGGCTTCCCTCCCGCCGCCAAAGTGCGTGACCTGTACGCGAATCACATCCGGCAGGGGCGAGGAGTAGCGAACGGTCAGCAATGGCCCGTCCAGCGTATTCCCCCGGTTATGAATTCGCTTGGCCGGAACCTGAACAATCAGCGCGTCCGGCTGTGTCTCCACCTCATACGCCTGCCCGGCATAAAAAGCGCGAACGCCCTTCTGCATCATCCAGTTGCCATCCGTAAACTTCAATTTCTCAACTCCCCTGCCGCTGTCCGCGCGTACACAGTGGCGTTCGTTCTTCAGCTCTAGCCGATAGTACGCTCTCCCTGCCCAAACCGTTCAAAGCAAGTTCGCTTGTCAAAGCAAGTACGCTTGCGCTTTGGGAGAAAATAAGGTATATCTTTTGTAGAAACCATGAAAGGGGGGCTATCGTGCAAACGCGAGTTCAAAAATGGGGAAATAGTCTGGCAGTGCGTATTCCAAAATCCTTTGCGGCAGAAACGTCACTGGAGCAGGATACGCTTGTCGAGTTGTCAATGTTGGAGGGCAAGTTAGTCATTGCGCCCATCAAAACTCGGCCAACGCTCGAAGAGCGTATGGCGTCCGTTACAAAAGAAACGTTACATGGTGAAGTAGATTTCGGGCCGCCGACAGGAAAGGAAGTTTGGTAACGTGGCCTATATTCCTGAACGCGGCGATTTCATCTGGATTTCCTTCAATCCGCCGGCAGGACACGAGCAGGCAGGCCGCCGCCCCGCGCTTATATTGTCGCCGTCCGCTTATAATGGCGTCACCGGACTCGTCATTTGCTGCCCTGTTACCAGCCAGGTGAAAGGCTACACGTTTGAAGTTGCCATACCGGGGGGACTGGAAGTTTCCGGCGTGGTGTTGAGCGATCAGATAAGGAACCTTGATTGGGAGGCGCGGCAGGCGAGTTTTCTTTGCAAGGCTCCTAAAACGTTTGTGGACGAAGTGCTGATGAACCTCGGCGATTTGCTTACGGGGCCGTGATAGCAGTACCGGACTTCTCGCTCCTAAGTTTAATAGCATTCAAATAAGACGGTTGCTGCCTCAAAAACAAGTTCGTAGGGACACAACATGTTGTGTCCTCTTCCTGCGGCGGCATGTCCTCGCATAAAGGAGGGCGCGGACACAACCTTGCCCATGCGGACACAACATGTTGTGTCCCTACAAATCGTTACGTGCCGGTCACAAGGCCAGCACATTCTTAACCTGGATGGCTGCCATCAATTTTGTGTGGTAATCAGAAAGCGTCTCATAATCAAGGAAACTCACGCGCTGCGCAATAGGCGTAAAGGTATGTGAACCTAACTTGCCCTTGTACTCGTTTTGACGCGCAGCATCGGCGACAATGTGAAACTTTACGGCAAAATCCTGCAAATCCATAAAGCGCAGCAACGCGCTGTACACATCCGTCGTATGCTCTACCTCGAAAAACTCGCTCGGCATTTTGCGCGTGTTGAACCATGTTACGTCTATCATACGCGCCCGCGCCAGCAGATGGTCGTAGGTAAAGGCGGGGTACTTCTCCACGCTGCTGACCTGAGAAAGCGTTTTGTCCAGAAACTTCCGGTTCTTGTCCTGATAAGGCACGAACGTATCGAAGCCTTGTAGGTTGCCGATTTCTACGATCAAGCCCTGATAATAAGAGTGGTCAACCGCCTGCTTCTTTTCCAAGGGCGCGTTCGCGCCAAGCGCGAAATGCTTTTCGATGCTCTTGCGCGACTCTTCCAACCCCCACAAGCCCGGTTTGATTTTGAAAAACTCCGGCCTGTCCTGAACAATCCTGCGCATGGATGCGAACGGCGTTTTTGTGCCCCACGTACTGCCCTCCACCTTCAATGCAGTCTGATAAAGATGCCCCAATGTGGCATAGCCACCGCTGCTGCGCATGGCTTCAATCACCGCTTCATGTTGCTTCATGGAAGGGCTGTACTCCTGTACCTCTTGGCCGAGTCGTGAACGCCCCGTCTAAAGGGCGTTCCGCCAGTCGGTCTGCGACCGGAACACGTATTTTGTTGCAAGTCTCTTATGCAATCAACCCCTGTCAAAGACAAACCGCGCCTGCTGCATCGGCAGTTCGTCCTGCAATCGGGCAACGGCAACGGCAAGATAATCTGGTGTCACATCAAAACCGACAAACCGCCGTCCCAATCGGGCGCTGACAACGCCCGTCGTGCCACTGCCGCAAAATGGGTCTAATATCAGATCGCCGGGATTGCTTGCCGCCCTAATGATGCGTTCCAGCAGGGCTTCCGGTTTTTGCGCAGGGTGCTTGCCATAGCGCTTTTCCCGCTTTGCCGGTGGCAGGATGCGCCACAAACTCTGCATCTGCTTGCCGGGGGTAGGGTCGCCAATACGCCGCATGTCCTCATAGTGGAAGAGATGCCGCGCTTTGGCGTCCCGCCGCGCCCACAAAATGGTTTCCGTCGCATGGGTGAAGTAGCGGCAGGACAGGTTCGGCGGAGGCGTTATCTTATACCACGCAATGTCATTCAAAATCGCGTAGCCCAATGTCTGCATGGCAAATCCGACGCTGAAAATGTTGTGCGCCGTTCCCGTTACCCACAGCGTTCCATTGGGCTTTAAGACGCGGCGGCACTCCGTCAGCCAGGTTGTATTGAAGCGATGTATCTGCGCAAACGTTTCAGCCTTGTCCCAAACGCCCTTGTTGACGCTGACCATGCGCCCTGAATGGCAAGTCACGCCCCCGTTGGACAAAAAATAGGGCGGGTCGGCAAAAATCAAGTCAAAGGTTTCTGTCGGAACCGATTTCAGCAGTAACAGCGCGTCACCGCAATACAGCCGCACATCATGAACGGCGTTGATGTAATAAGGTTCAGGAACCTCCACTGCCGGAGTGTCGCGCCTATCGTTCTCATAGTCCTCAATTTCAACATCTGCAACTTCAACCTCAACGTTCTCAACGTCGGCTTCGACTTCGGTAGCAAAAATTTCCGTGTGCATCATCGGGCAGGCGATCCCTTCCTGAAAAGTGATCGCGATCCTACCAGATTTATTGTTTGCAGATCAAGTGATCGTTAAAACAATCTGCATACGCCATTTTCTACGCCGACGTGTTGCTGTCAGAATACGCGCTGCGCGTCCGGGCAGCGTCACGGTCGCGGTGAACGTTTGGCATGGTTCAAGGCGATGTTAACAACGCTTGCTGTGAAATACTGGCCGTGTGGTTGCCAGGGGTTGAAAACCCCTGTCTGGACAAAGCAAGCGTCTTTCAGACGCGCCCATGCTTTCTGGAAGTTGCGTCTGCAAGACGCTTGCCTTTTCCTGCCGGGTGTTTTCAACACGCGGAACGCTCGTGTCGGTACCCGGCCTTCCAGTTCACAGCAAGCGTTAGCAATGGAATGGAGGTTATCGTGCAAACGCGCGTTCAAAAATGGGGAAACAGTCTGGCTGTGCGTATTCCGAAATCCTTTGCGGCAGAAATGTCGTTGAAACACAATGCGCTTGTCGAGTTGTCAATGTTGGAGGGCAAGTTAGTCATTATGCCCATCAAAAACAGCCAACGCTTGAAGAGCGTATAGCATCCGTCATAAAAGAAACTTTGCATGGTGAAAAAGAAACAGAAAAAAAGAGCCAAGCAACGCGAAAAAAGCGAACCTTTTGCCCCACTGCCCTTGTCTAAATAGCACAAGTGTCTACTATACAGACACAAAGACTGAATGTTGGTAGTTCCTATCAACTATCAACTATCAGCTACTCACTCAGGAAGGAGGTACAGGCCCATGTCCCACCCCTCCCGTGCGCCCTGACGCTTACGAGGTCACGACGCCTCTCTCCTACAACCAGACACAACGAGACATCGGGCTGGAAGCGCTGCATTGCCAAGATTTCGACGCTGCCTCTACATACTCTTATCCTCTTGTCTGCTTATCCTTCATCCTTTGCTTGCGCCACTTCCCATTGGCAAAGGTTAAGAGCCTATTCGCAATAGGTTCCCCTTCCCCCAGGTTGCGTATTTCTGCTTCGCTTTGGAAATACGTTTTATGGGAGAAGGGGCAGGGGTTGAGAGCCAATTGAAACGGGAACTTGTTCTTTTACGAACCCTTACGGCTGCTTCGGTTTGGCGAAGATGGCGTTGTCTACGGGCGCGTTGACGGCCACATCCGTAAACTTCAGGTCAAGCAGCGTGGCCTTGCCCTGCGACACTTTCAGCGTACCGGGAACCTTCACGCCCTGTGAGGTTTTGTAATTGCCCATCAGCACGGTCACATCCGCTTTGGAGGTCGGCAGCACCATGCGCGACGCGAGGTTGGTCACAGGGTCAATATACACCCGCACATCCGCGCCCTTGTCCGTCGTGATGATATAGCCCGTATCGCCGCTGTCACCGGACTTAGGCAGGGAGCGCACGGCGTAGTTGTTGGCGTAAGCGTCGCGCAGCAATTTGATGGGATTGAGCGCGCTGCCCAGACCGGCGGGCGGCGTTTGCGTTGCGCCCGCAACGGTCAGCCATTCCTCGCTGTTCCCGCCTGCCGTGCCGAACGAAATGGGAAAGGCCGAGGTCAGGTCGGCGCGTACCTTGTCGGGAGCCGCCAGCGTAAGCGTCAGGGATTCGATAGGAAGCGCGCCGGGGAATTGCCCTGTCGGATCGGTCAGTTCGCCCGAACCTTTCAGCACCATGCTTTTCCAGTTCAGGAAAGCCGCGCCGCCGTGCGCCTTGATGGTAGCCGCCAGCCCCGTTTTCCCGGCTGCCATTTCCGCAGGCGTACCCTTCGCGCCCGTACCACTTCCCCCTGCACCACTCCCCCCTGTCCCCTGTCCCCTGTCCCCTGTCCCCTCTAACGTGGGCGAAAGCAGGTCTACACTCGCGGCAGGAATCACGCGCACCGTGCCGATGGCTTCCACGTCCTTGCGGATGGCTTTGGCGTCGCCGACAAGGACGATTTGGGGCGCGTTGAGATGCAGGCCGCGCATGATTTCGGGAACCTGACTGCCTGTAACCGCCTGAACGCGCTCGGCGTAATGTGTCAGGTCGCCCGGCCCATTGCCGTACAGCACGGCGGGAACCAGCCGGGTTAAAACGCCGTTCGGGGTCGCCACGCTGACGGCAAATGAACCCTGCAAGAACGCTTTGCGATCCTGAAGTTCCTCGGCAGGCACTTCACCCATGCTGATTTTACGCGATTCTTCCAGCGCCAGTTTGACCACTTCGCCCGTCGAGGCGTTTTTGGTAAACGTAAAAATTTCAAACTCGCCCGCGTCCTTGTTGCGCCTGAAACCACTGCCCACGCCATACGTCAGGCCGCGCTTCACGCGAATTTCGCGGGTCAGGCGGCTGTCGAACTGTCCCAGGCCGAGAACCGCAGTGGCGACGGTTCCGGCAATGCGGTTCGGGTCGCTGTAACCGTTCGTCAGCGTACCGATACGCACTTCCGTTTGCGCGGCTCCCGGACGGTCCAGAATGGTAATCTGCGGCTTCGCCGTATCCGAAGGAGCGGTCATTCGCGCAGGCGGCGCGGGCGCGGCGGGAACGTCTTTCTTGTCCCAACTCCCAAACGCGGCCTGCGCTTTTTCCATTGCCTGCGCGGGCGTAATGTCGCCCACGAGGAACAGCGTGGATTGGTTGGGCGCAAAAAAAGTGTCGTGGAACTTCTGCGCGTCGTCACGGGTCAGCGATTGCAGCGTTTGCGGCGTACCCTCGCTGTTGTTGCCATACGGGTGCGCGCCATACACCAGGCGAGACAGGGCCAGTTCCGCGATTGTGGCGGGCTGCGACAGAGATTGCGTCAATTCATTTATGGTTTGGCTGCGCGTCCTGTCCAATTCTTGTTGGGGGAACGAAGGACGCAGGGTGATGTCGGCAAGCAGGCTGAACAGGGTATCCGCGTAGGGGCTTAACCCGCTTGCCGAAACAGTCAGGTAATCGTCGTCCACGCCCGCGCCCAATGACGCGCCCAGGCCATCAATCGTGTCGGCGATTTCCGTTTCGCTCCGGGTAGCCGTGCCCTTGTTGAGCAGGCGCGCGGTCATGGAAGCCAGCCCCACTTTGTCTTTCGGGTCCCGGATGGAACCGGCGGGGATTGCCAGCCGCATCCATACGGCGGGCTGCGTATGGTCTTCCAGCACCACCAGTTTCAGGCCGTTGGGCAATGTCTGCTGCACGATTTTCGGCAATTGCAGGGCGCGTTCCTTGCCCAGCGGCGGCAATCCCGCCGCGCTTTTGGAAGCCTGCTGCGCGCCTGCGCCCGGCAGGACGGATAAGGAAAGCGTCAGGATCGCGCCCAAAGCAACCCCATTCAAGCCTGTGCGATTGCGCTGCCGGGGAGTATTGTTTATGTTGCGAAACCGGGTCATTATTTGGCCTCCTTGCGGCCTTGCGCGTTTGCCGTGTCATCGTTTGCGGCGTTCCTGTTTATCGTGTCGCCGTTCCCGGCGTTTTGAACCGGCGCGTTTTTGCCTGTTCCCACCCGCGCGGACTTTTCGGGTTTGGGCGCGTCCTGTGTTTTCTGCATCGCGGCGGGGAGCATATACAGGACGTTGCGCTGTTCGGGCACAAAGTATTTCTGCGCCACGCGCTGAATGTCGGCTGCGGTGACGGCTTGCAGTTCGCTCAGTTCCTTATTGGCCTCGTCGGGAGTGCTGTACAATAAATCCGCTTCGCCCAACTGGCTGGCTTTGGCTTCCGTAGAAATCGTGCCGAACACCTTGCCGGAAATGGCCTGATTTTTGGCCTTGTCCAGTTCCGCCTGGCTGACGGGCTGATCACGCAGTTGGTTCATCTGCTCCACAAGCGCTTTTTCCAATGTATCAGGCGACTTGCCCGCGTTGGCAACCGCATAGAAGAAGAACATGCCGCCCAATTTCAATTCCAGGGGTGAGCCGCCTGCTTCCACCGCGATCTGCTGATCCCGCACCAGGGAACGGTACAGGCGCGAACTGTTGCCGACCGACAGGATTTGTGACATCACATCGAACACAGGCAGGTCTTTGGCGTCCGCGCCCTCGGTAGCCGGCAGCCGGAAGCCCATAATCACCATCGGCAGGGGCGCGAGTTTGTCATACGCGGTTTTGCGCTGCTCCGCTTTCTGGTCGCTGGCAATCACGGGATAGCGCGTGAACGGTTTGGCAGATTTCGGGATGGCCGCGAAATATTTGCTGATGCGGGCAAGGGCGTCCGCCGTTTTGAAGTCGCCGACAAGGATGAGCGTAGCATTATCGGGCTTGTAATACTCATCGTGGAACGCTTTTACGTCGCTGAGTTTCGCGTCGTCCAAATTCGCCATGATGCCGATGGTGGTATGGGCATACGGATGCGTGGGCGGGAACAGCATAGCCTGAACGGTTTCAAGCAGCGTTCCATACGGCGCGTTTTCCACATCCAGCCGATGCTCTTCCTCCACGACCGCGCGCTCCGATTTCAAATTCGGCTCGTCCACGCGCAGCGACCCCATGCGGTCCGCTTCCAGATAAAGAACTCTGTCCAGAGCGTTGGAAGGCACGGTTTCATAGTACCGCGTCCGGTCGAAGTAGGTGTCGGCGTTGTAATGGCCGCCGATTTGCTCCACATAGCGGGCGTGTTCTTCCGAGCCGACATGCGCCGAACCTTTGAACATCAGGTGTTCAAACAGGTGCGCGAACCCGGCCTTGCCTTTGGCTTCGTCCTTGCTGCCGACGTGGTACCAGATTTGCAGCGTCACGACAGGCGCGTGATGGTCTTCCAGCGTGACCACTTTCAGGCCGTTGGGCAATTTGGTTTCTTTATAATCCAGCCGGGGCACGGGAATCGCGGCGGCAGGCGGCTTTCCTGCCTCCTGCGCCTGCGCAAACGGCAAAACAGCTAAACTCAGCCCGCCCACAGCAAGCAAAGGCGCTATAAATCGGGTTTTTAAACCTAAATGCTTCATAAGAATACTCTCCAATGTCAGGCCTCCTGCAGACGCCATTCTTTGTGTACAATGTTCCGCGTCCGCAGGACGCTTGACTTTTCCTGCCGGGTATTTTCAATACCGCAACGCCAAATTACTCCGGCGAGTGGATGATTTCCGCCTCGACAATCTCGTCCATGATATGCTCCGCCGAAGCGTCGTCCGTGCTGCTGAATTTGGACAGGGCCTGCACTTCCTCATCACTGAGCGTACCGTCTCCTATCGCAAACAACTGCGCCGACAACGCCCGCAAGTCTTCCAAACGCATTGTGAGCGACTCCATTTCCTCGCTCAACTCGGTGATATGCAGGTCAATCTGCCCCGCAAGATGCAAAATCGCCCCAACACGTTCCTGACTCAATGCCATTTTGGTATGCTCCTTGTTTTGGTGGTTGGTGGCTGGTGGTTGGTGATTGGTTTACAAGTATACGCTTATCGCAGGCGTCATCTTAAACCAATCACTAATCACCAGCCGCCAACCACCTCCTCATACGCTTGATCCTGCCGCTGCGCCATTGCCTGCGCGGTGTAGCAGGCGGCAAAGCGTTCCCGCGCGGCGCAACTCCAGCGCTTGTTGATTTCGGGCGTAAACGCTTGGGCAAGCCCTGCCGCAAACGCCGCAGGATCGGCAATCGGGGCCAGCCAGCCGTTTTCGTCATGCGTTACCACATCCCGGACTCCCGGCGCGTCACAGCCCACAATCGGCAGGCCGCATGACATGGCTTCCAGAGCGGCGAGGGGAAGCCCCTCGAATTTGGACGGCAGCGCCAACACATCCGCTGCCGCCAGCAGGGGCGCAATGTCGTGGCAATTGCCCAAAAACCGCGTTTGCTCGCCCACGCCGATCCGCCGGGCTTCCTGTTCCGTCGCGTGTCGCGCCCAGCCGTCACCCGCAAATAACGCCATTGCGGGCTGCCCCTGCGCTTTCAGTTTCGCCAGCGCATGCAGCAGCACATACGGGTCTTTCTGCTCCACAAGCCGCCCCAAAAACAGCGCGACAGGCATGTCCTGCGGTAAATCCAACGCCTGCCGCGCCTGCCGTCGAGAAAGGGGCAAGGCTATGGCTTCCACGCCGTTGTCTATGACAAACGCCTTTTCCGGCGCGATCAAATCACATCCCAGCAGCGATTCGCGCACACTTGCCGATACGCCGTACAGCCGATCCAAAAGCCCGTTTACGCGCCGCCGCCGTTCCAGTTCATGCTCCAGTTTCAGGACGCAGGGAATATGCTCTGTCGCCACCACATAAGGCACATGCGCGCACCGAGCAGCAATGGTTCCCCAATCCCCTTCCCACGTCGCGCCGATGTGGTTGTGGAAAATATCAATACGCCATTCCTGCAATTGCGTTACCAGCCGGGGCAATTGCGCCACATCCGCGTCCCATCGCAGCGTAAACCGCGCCACCCCTGATACATACGATGCCATCCGCGCGACAAGTTCGTCCGTTCCCGGATGCTCGGCGCAAATCAGGAACGTTTCGTAGCGCGCGGACGGCAAATGCTTCGCCAGCAACTCCATTACGCGGCCCACGCCGCTCGGATGCAGACTGTCGGTATAAAAGGCTAGGCGGTGAGTGGGCATAGAGATAAGAGATAAGAGATAAGAGATAAGAGGGTAAGAAACGGTATAAGATAGCAGCTATGAGACGCCTTTTCTCTTATCTCTTATCTCTTATCTAGTGCCTGAAACAGCGCTTCCCACTGCGGCACGACGGCGTGGGAACTGTAGGCGCGAACCACATGGGCGCGTAAGGCTTGGCCCAGGCGGGCGCGTTGGCCGGGTTGGTCAATCAAGTTAAGCATTGCTTGCGCGACGGCGGGCGGAGTTTCATGCGGCACGAACACGCCTGAAATGCCGTCTTCGATTTGCTGCGGCGTACCGCCGTCGCGGGTAGCGATGACGGGCAAGCCCGCCGCGCCCGCTTCGGCAATCACGTGCGGCATCCCCTCGCCCTGCGACAGCCAGGTGAAAATATCCAGCCCGGACAGCAGGCGCGGCACGTCGGGACGGTCGCCGGTGAAAATCATGCGGTCAGCCAATCCCCGCTCCTGCGCCTGTTGCTTTAATCCGTCCGCATATTCCGGGTGAAACGCATCCGGCCCGCCGATAACGACAAAACGCGCGTTCGGACGCTGAGGCGCGACAAGGGCGCAGGCTTCGACAAAATCCTGTACGCGCTTTTTGGGGTCCAGCCGCCCCACCCATCCAATTACAACCGCATCAGGCGCGACGTTCCACTCCGCCCGTACCGCTGCGCGGTCTTCCGGGCGAAACTCCGACATATCCACCATGCTCGGAATTTCCAGCGCCCATTCGGGGTCGGGCATCACCGTTGCCGCCGCGTCCCGAATGTCTTTGCACACGCCCACATAGGCGCTCGTATGGTGCTTGGGATTGTGGAACGCTTCGGACACCAGCCCGCCATGCTCAATTAAAGGTGGAACCGGCCCGCCGTCCGCGCGCAGCAAATCATAGGCCACATACACGGGGCGGACGCCCTGACACGCCACCACGACATTAAACTGATCGTCGCGTATCCGTTGCGCGATATGCGGCCCGTGTTCCTCCGGCCCCGTGCCGTAGCAGTACGTGTCTACGGCAACGCCCAATTCGCGCAACTGCTCGTGCGTCTGGTACGGCATGTTGGGACGCCGGTACGTGGACAGCGCTTCCAGATGGTAGCGCTTGCGATCCAGACACCGCGCCAACAGCCGCAGTTCCGTTTCTTCCCCGCCCACCACCAGCCACGCAAACACAAACAAAATCTTCACGGGTTTACTTGTTCCTTACCCTTCGCACTCCAACACCACCTGCAAAGCCTGCCCGCCCTCATGCGCCAGCAGGGAAAAGGCTTCCTGCGCTTCGGCAAACGGCAGGATGTGCGTAATCAGGTGTTCGCGTACATCCGCGCCTCTTTCCTGTAAAAACGCGAGGGTTGTCAGTGCCAGGCGGCGGTGGTTCCATGTTGCCGACATCTTGCGTGGGACGCGGTAGATTTGGGCGCAGATATGTTTCAGGCCGTTGTGGTGGAATTCGCGCCCCAGTTGCAGATTGTTCGCGCCGCCCTGATAAAAGCCCAGGTCAATGACGGGGCACTGTGGCTGCAAAGCGCGCAGGCACAAATGCAACAGTTCGTCCGAACCCGAACATTGGAAGGCTATGTCCGCGCCCCGGTTGCCCAATCCGTCGTGCCAGTGCGTTTTGGCCCACCAGCCCACGTCTATCTCCTGCGTGTTCAGAGCCGTCATGCCAAGCCGCGTCGCCCGCTCCAATTTCCACGCATTGCGGCCCGCAACTGCCACTTCCGCCGCGCCCGCCCACTGGCACAACATGCCCGTAAACAGCCCGATAACGCCCGTGCCGCCGATTAGAACGCGCTTGCCTCGGACGCCGCAGCCAAAGGTTTGCGCATTTGCGCCGAACGCTTCTTCATCCGCATGAAGCAGGCCATTGGCGCAAATCGGCCCCATCTGCGCCACATAAATACCGAGCATGGGATCGAAATCGGGAGGGAGAGGATAATACAGTTCGTTGCGGGCCAAAACCGTATGCCCGCTCTTGTGTCCATACGTCACGCTGACCGTTTGCCCGGCTTCCACGCCCCACGCCCGCGACGCGACGACCTGCCCCACCTGCATATAGCCGGAAAACGGCAGGGGATACTGCGCCCTGTCGCCCCAATCGAAGAACACTTTGAGGTCATTATCCCAACGCGCATGAAGATAGGGGTTGGTTCCGAGGAAATGGGTCAGTTCGGTTCCCGTGGAAAGCCCGCAATACAAGGTGCGAACGCGAAACGCCTCCGGGGGCAGTTCGCCCTCTTCGTAATGAAAAATCGCGGCGCGTTCGGGCGCTACAAACCCAATATGCTCCACGCCAAACGGCCCCTGATAAGCGTTTTCCTGTTCGCGGCTCATGCGTCCATCCAATCCCGGTCTACAGATGTAATGTATCGGCTGCGTTGTTAAGTTCCACTCGCCTGGACGCCGTACCGCCGCCTGCTTCCGAACTCTTCTTTATCTACGTCTTTGGAGCGTCAATTTCTTCAATCTGAAGTTATAATTTGTTTGTCCGGCAGCAGCAGGCGCATCTCGATTTTGTCCGCGCCGAAATAGCCCTGCTGTCGGCGCACTCCAGCAGGAACTTTCACCACAAGCGCCTGACGGCTTTGCGCCACATACGCGCCCCTGCGCGCCACAACCCAACCGCCCTCCTCCACGCCCAATCCCGTATAGCCCGGCTGATCCAGCACCGCTGTCAGCAGGCGCTGCATCCGATTACGGGCAAAAAAATGCTGGTCTACAATGGTTTTGGGCAGCAGGTTGAGGCCGCTTGCCAGGGGACAGCCGCCGGACTGCAAGCCCTGCGTTTTCACCGTTTCGCCCGTCGGCATTTTGGCTCCCATCAGCGAGGCTCCCGCGCTTGTTCCCCCCACAACGCCGCCGCGCCGCAATACCTGTCGTATGGCTTCCGGGACGCCCGAAGTTTCCGGGAAAGCGGTCATAAAGCGGTTCTGGTCGCCGCCCGGTATCCACACGCCCCGCGCTTCCCGCAAGCGCCTGCACAAGTCGTCGGGAGACAATCCTACCGGAGCATCCACCTGCCGCGCGCCGTTGTCCCGAAACAAGGCGACGGATTCCGGCCCGCCCACAGCCGGGTCCGCTTCCGTTTGCGGCAAAATCACAATCGGCGCGTCCGGCCCGCCCGCCGCTTCCACAAAGGTCTTTACCAGCGCGGGCGATGTTTTGCCGCCGCCCGCCACCAGCACGGTTCCGGCGTGGTTCGGCTCTTTTGCAGGCGCGGAACCTTCCGGCAGTTGTCCGGCTGCCGTCGTGTCCTGCGCCTTTCCCTCCTGCACAGTTGCCGCGCCAGGAAGCGTATTCGCCGCGCCGCGTAGTTCTTTGGCTATCGGCGCGTTCAGGCGATCCGGGCGTTCGGCGGCGTAGCCGGGAGCCACCATCAGCGCCGACAGCAGCCGGAAAGCGGACCGTGAAGCCAACGAGAACGACAAGCCGCCGGGAAGATGCGCGGGCCGAAACAACACCCAACCCTGCCACGCAAACACCAGCAGCCAAAACAGCGTCACCCAGGGCGGCTTGGCCCAGCACCGCCACGTTTTCACGCCCTTTAACGCCGCCAGAACATAGAACAGGGTCGCCAGCCCCGACAGCGCGAACAGCGCGTACTTTTGAAAAATCAGCACGAGAAACGCCGCCTTACAAAACGTAAAAGCGTAGCCCTCGTACTTGCGCCCCTGCTCTTGTCTGTCCCATTCGCTCATCGCACCCTCCGATTCAGGTATTCGGTGTTCAGGAAATGCAAAAGCATAGAGGTTTACTTTAGCACGTCAAGATTATTATCTGCAGCATCTCCAATACTGGACTGTTGCCTGCTCCGCCATACCTTCCGACAGAGTATAATGCCGCCTACTAATCCACTGCCGTAACTGCCCAGATGGATCCACAAATCGGTTAAAAAATAAACATGGCGACTGGCAGGAATTTGAGAAGCAAGTGGCTCTACCAAGTACACCAGACGCGCTGTTGCGGCGGCAAAGCCGATGATACCCGCAAGAATAGCACAACACGCCATCGCGCCAAGCAAAATGCCAATCGGACGCGCTAACGACCAAACCGAACGTTTCGGAGCCTCACCATGCAGCGCGGCAAACGCGAGCGGAATGCCGAGAAGCAACCCTACCCACCATGTAGCAACAATTCCCCAACCCAACCCCAACAGCGTGGGATTGTCTGTGCCGAAAATGTTCGGATGTCCAATCGTAAAATATTCGACACAAATACGCGCCGTGATTTGGTCATGGATGATACCGTAGCAAACCGCCGCAACGATGCACAACAGGATGATAGTTAAGAATTTCAAAATACCTCCGTCTGCTCAACCCTCAACTACTCAACTCTCAACGCTCAATGGAATAATCGTTTCCGGCTTCCTTTGCCCACGATGAAACACGTTGTACTCGCAGAAGGAAACGGCTTCGCCCTGCGCGTTCAGGATTTTGGTGCAGCACTGTTGGATACGCTTGTGGTCGTATGTGTGCGCGTCCATGAACGGTTTTACCACGACGCGAAACACGCGCCTGCCGAACTGTTCCGGCTGCCCGATGAGCGGCAATACATCCCGCAGGCCGCTGCGCAAAAACAGGGTCGCCAGGTCGCGCAGGGTTTGGCGGGCGCGCAAATGGGCTACGTCCGACCAGACCCGCCGCGCCGCGCCGCCCAGCATCCCCGCGAAACTGATCCGATCCGCGAACAAATCCAGATAGCGGGCCACGTCCAGATGGCGCGGCAGGGGCGTAATAGTTTCGCGCTTGGCGTCCAGAAAGCCATACGTCAGGGCGCAGCAATCGGGGTGCGAACAGGGCAGGCCGACAAAATCGCTCGTCAGCAACGCGCCGCCCGTTTGACAATCCAACTCGCGCAGCACGTCCGTCATGGTCAAGCGCTCATGCGCGGCGAATTCATGTTCGTACCGCCCCGCGCTCATTACGGGCTGAAACGTCAGGCCGTTGATGTTATCGAGTGACAGGGCGTAGCGGTACAGGTCGCCGATTTCATCGTCATTAACGCCCCGCTCCAATGTCGCCACAAGAGTTACGAACAAGCCCTTTTCCTGCGCCCGCCGCAAGGCTTTCTGCTTGACGGCAATCAAGTCCCGCCCGTACAAACGCGCCTGCACATCCGCCCGGAAACTGGAAAACGAGAAAAACAACTCCACGCGCTCACGATGCGCCGCCAGAACTTCCAGCAGTTCGTCGCTTTGCTCCAAACGCAGGCCGTTGGTATTCACCAGGATACGCCCGATGGGATATTCTAACGCCAAATTGAGCATTTCGGCAAAGTGGGGATGAATGGTCGGCTCACCGCCACTGAGCATTAGCACATCCAGACTGCGCTGTGTCCGAAAAAACGTGTCCAATCGCTGTCGCGCCGTTTCCACGCTCATAAAATCGTGCCCCCGCGCATCCGCATAGCACGTCGGGCAGCGCAGATTACACGCGAGGGTGATTTCCAGCAGCAGCACACAGGTGGGAGGAGCGGGAGGAAAGGATGAATCCATTGCCGGTTGCCGATTGCCGACTGCCGATTGGGTTTTTCCTGTTCCCTGTTCCCTGTTCCCTGTTTCCTCTTCTATTCCCCCGCAGCAGGCGGAGTCGCTGCCGCAGCAGCCGGTGATTGCGCTTGGCAGCCCGACACGCGGCGACACGTACCGGCGGAGGCGCAGGTACTCGTTGGCGTCTGATGCCAGCAGCGCTTTAGATGCGCCGTGACGCGGACAGGTTCGTTCCATCCACACTCGTTCCGCCTCGACAAACAGCCGGGCGGGAACCGTCCGCAGGCACGTCGGGCACAATCCGTCCGTCTGCTCGGTCCACTCTGCCATTTCCATACCGTTTTCTACGCTTTCTTCAAACAGGCAATGCAGGCATCAGGCACAAGTTTCAAGCATACCTGTACCGAACACCCTTAGATGTGAGTAACTTTTCACCACCAAGACGCCAAGAACACCAAGAGAAAACAGGCCACAAAAAGACACAGAATCGAAGTTGGTTTCGTTCTCTCCTGCAATTTCACTACGTTGTTCTTCTCGTCCTTCTTGTTCTGCTTGGTGTTCTTAGTGTCTTGGTGGTGAAAAGTTAGCGATGTGATTATATATTTCTGCACAGTATCAGGATTCCCAGGAAAATCAACAGCACAACCAAGAAGGGAATCATCATGCCGCAGGCCGCGAAATGGGATCGTCGGTACACATACAGCGCGGCCAAAACCGTGCCTACCCAGGGCAGAGAGTACAGCCATAACGCGCTTGGAAACACAGATATGAACGCCACGCTGACGACGCTCAACCCGATCAGCAAACCGAAGGATAGGCCGAACCCCGCCAGTATGTCCAGGGCTTTGTTGTTCGTCAGCAGCTTGGGCGATGGATGCAGCGACGTGCCGCATTGCGGACAGTAGAGGGTGTTGGGAGGCGTCTGGATATGACAATTCGGGCATTGTTTCATGTTGGTTCCTCCTCCGGCAGCGCGCAATAAAATGGTTCATCCGGTTCGTGAACGCAAGGGACGGCCCGTGATTGGCGTGTTAGGAAAGCGCGAAACTGTCCGTCGCTTGTCCTGCGCGCAGCAAGTGGCGCAGGCGAACCGAAAAGAAAATCGCGCCCGCGATACATGCCCACTGCGCAGCGGTAATCATGGCGGCATCGGGATGGTCGCGCCAGAATTCCACGCCGAACCGCGCTATGCAGTACAAGGCTCCCTGCGCGCAAAACAGCGCGTTTTCCGGCAGGGTTTGGTTTCGCCGCGCTTCCAGCAAAATCAGGACGATCAAAATCAGCAGGCAGGACAGGGATAAATATAGCTGCGTGGGATGGCGATACGCGCCGTGCTGCCACACCGCCCATGCCATGCCCGTCGGCTTGCCATAGCAGCACCCGCCGAAAAAACAGCCCCACCGCCCCACCGCTTCGCCCGCGCAAATCGCCACCGCGAATAAATCTCCCGTCGGGCGTCGGATGCCAAGCCACTTTTTCGCCAGCGCGACAGCCAGATACCCGCCCACAATGCCGCCCAATACCGTTTTGCCAGCCGTGCCCGTCGTCAGCCATTGCGCTACATTCGCGCACAGCAGCCCGCCGATGATGCCCGCTACGAGCAGCGCGAAAATGCCTTCTGTCGCCAGGCCGCGCCGTCGCGCCATCCACGCGAACGCCGCCAACCCAGTCAAATATCCTGCCGCATAACAGCCCGCCGAAAGCGTCATTTCACTCCCATTCCGTAAGCGCTCTGTGATCTCATTCGCGCTTTTTTATTCGCGTTCATTCGCGGCTTCTTAACTCTGAAGTCGGTTTTGAAGCCGGTTCGCCAATCTTTGCTCCCCATTTCACCCTTCATTGCCGCGTTATTGCCGTGTCAGGGTGAAGACAGCGCCGACATTGACATGGCTTGGATCGGAAGGCAGTCCGGGCAGGAGCAATATTCCTCCCAAATGTCCCTGAGCGTCAAAACCATAGTTGCCGTTGGCAGGATTACTCTGGCTGCCCTGCACAACGGTTCCTCTCACAATGCCTGTCGTGGTGTCGCCGCTGGTATCGAATTGGGCGTCCACCGTGCCGTCCTGATTGGCAGTCGCATTGTGGAGCGTACCTGTGATTTTGCCCTTCGCGTCAATGTCGAGCGTCAAGTTTCCGGTTTGCAGGGGGCCGAGGGTTGATCCGAGATTCGTCGGGGTCTGCCATGTGCCGATCCAGCGGCCAACAAACTTGGAAAGCGGCTGCGGCGGCGTCAGTTGAGCCACGGGAAAAGAGGAGGCTGGCTGAAAGTCCTGGGGGCGTATAGGCCCGCCATATCCGCATCCAATGAGCAAGCTGCTGCCGAGTGTGAGCGGGATCAGCAGTAAGAGCGCGTGAGAAGTTCGCATAGTCCCTCCTGAATGGCAACGATTGCAAAAACCTACGCTTCTTGCGGCGACACGAAAGCATTCGGATACGCCGCAGTTTGTAGATAGGGCTTTCTTTCGCTATTGCTTACCAAACCTCCTGCAAATCCCCCACATTTCTGAGAGGCAAAGAAACTCCTGCGCAAGTTGGACGCGCAAAAACATTCCTTGACAACTGCGCGTTTTCCGAATATGATTGAGTAACTTATTCCGCAAGCAAGTAGAAAAGGAACAACCATGCGCTTTCGCACTACCTCACGTATTCTGCTGCCTCTCATTCCGATGGCTGCCCTTGCCCTTGCCCTGCCGCAGTTCGCGGCGCGCGGGCAGGCGGACGGCAAGCCGACAGTGGTAAAAATCACTGAAGCCAACGGGACGTTTCATCTGACCTGCAACGGACAGCCGTTTGTCATCAAGGGCGCGGGCGGCGACGGCTCCAAGAAACTGCTGCATGACGCGGGCGGCAATTCGTTTCGGACGTGGGGCGTGGACAATCTCGGCCCGCTGCTTGACGAAGCCCAGAAGCAGGGTTTGATGGTGACGGCGGGAATCTGGCTCGGCCATAAGGAACACGGCTTCGATTACAACAACGCCGATCAAGTGGCGGAACAGTACGACAAAGCGCGGCAGGCCATTCTCAAGTACAAAGACCATCCCGCCCTGCTGATGTGGGGCATCGGCAACGAAATGGAAGGCTACGAAAAAGGCGACAATGCCGCCATCTGGTCGGCTGTCAACAACATCGCTGCCTTAGCCAAAAAACTTGATCCGAACCATCCCACCATGACCGTGATCGCCGAAATCGGCGGCGACAAGGTGAAGAACATCAATCGCCTGTGCCCCGACATAGACATTGTGGGCATCAACAGCTACGGCGGCGGGCCAAGCCTTGCAGCCCGTTATAAGCAGGCGGGCGGCGTGAAGCCCTATGTGGTCACGGAATTCGGGCCGGCGGGCGTGTGGGAAAGCGGCAAAAACAAGTGGGGCGCGGTTCCCGAACTGAGCAGCACCGCGAAAGCCGCCGCGTATAAAAACACGTGGCAGCAGGCGATTGCGGGGCAAAGTTTAAGTTTGGGCGGGTACGCTTTCGCGTGGGGCAACAAGCAGGAAGCGACGGCAACGTGGTTCGGCCTGCTATTGCCGGACGGCAGCCGATTAGGAGGCGTGGACGCCCTGACGGAGTGCTGGACAGGCAAGCCGCCCGCCAATCGCTGCCCCGAACTGCGCAGCCTGAAAATCGAGGGCGTGGACGAAGCCGATCCCGGCGCAACCGTAAAAGCCACTTTAGACGTTTCAGACCCGGAAAGCGACCCGCTCAAAGTGCAATGGGTGCTGCAGGCCGATGCGGGCAAACTGAATACCAACGGCGACACGGAAGCCGCCCCGCCAACGTTCCCGGACGCCATTGTCAACAGTGACAGCAAGCAGGCAACGTTACGGATGCCTAAGGGTGGCGGCATTTACCGCTTGTTCGCATACGTGCGCGACAATCACGGCGGCGCAGCCGTCGCCAACGTTCCGATTTTGGTGAAAGGCGCATCCCCCGCGCCTACGCCTGCCCTTGCCGGCGTTTCCAAAGCCAGCACCCTGCCTCTCGTTGTGTATGCGGAAGCCGGGCAAACCGTTCCGTTTATCCCGTCCGGTTACATGGGCAATGCGGGCGCGATTAAGATGAACGAACAGTGCGCGGACAATCCGCACAGCGGCAAAACCTGTCTGGAAGTGCAGTACGCGGCCAAAACGGATTGGGGTGGCGTGGTCTGGCAATCGCCTGCCAACGATTGGGGCGACCAGCCCGGCGGCAAAAACCTGACCGGAGCCAGCAAATTGACGTTCTGGGCGCGCGGCGCAAAGGGCGGCGAATCCGTAAACTTCCTGTGCGGCATTATCGGGCGCGACAAACCCTATTTCGACACGGTTCAAGCCAAATTAGAAAAGGCAACGCTGACAAAAGAGTGGAAGCAGTACAGCATTGACCTCAAAGGCAAAGACCTGACGCGCATCAAAAGCGGCTTCGGCTGGACGCTCGGTTCCACCGGCGAACCCATCACGTTCTACCTCGATGACATTCGCTACGAGTAAACCGCTTTACAACTGTTTCAAAACACGACATGCAGCACGTCCGGGTCGCAATCGGACGCGCTGCGCTGCGTTTCCGGCTGTGTTTTGGCGCGTTCCGGCTGTCCCTTGCAGCACAGGGCGGCGGCGCTGACCAGCATCGCGGCACAGGAAACGACAACGATACCAACGCCGAGAACAAAGATAATGGGGCAGTGCAGGCAATTCAGCCATAAACCGTGCAAGTTCGTCATGGTTCTGTCTCCCTCATGGCAGGAAGCGCAAACGTGGAAGAGGATAGTGCTGCTCCCATTATAAGGCATAATGTGTAAAAATACCATAAACTTTTCGGCATATTTTCCGCGAACTGCATCACTTTGGTTCTGTGAAGCGCGTAACAAGAAGCCCCTGTCTTGATGGTCACGCCGACGAGGGCGGAAACATCAAGGCGGGGGCTTTAAATGCTGCCGGAACAACTTCTACGCGCCTCTGGAAAGCAGGAATAACTTATGCCTACGCGCCGTTTCTTCTCTCGTCCTGTCCTCCTCGCTTGTGGCCTGTTGCTCGCGCTGGTGGCTGTACCCTGTGCGCTGACGTGGCGGGCATGGCGGCAGGAGAAGTTAGATCAGGCGCTGGCGGCGGCAGTCGAACAGTACAATTCTGCGGCCACTCTGGACCTGCTCAGGCGGGGCGCGAACCCGGACGCCTGCAAAGGGACGGGACAGGTCCTCTCCCTGTGGCAACAATGGAAAGCCTGGCAGGAGCGACTTGGAGGGACAACGCCCGCAGCGCCTACGGGTACGCCTGTCCTGCTCCTTGCGATCACCAATCTGCCTTCACCCTATGAGAACAAGGCAGGATATGCGCGGGGCGTAGCCATCGTGAAAGCCTTGCTGGATCGCGGGGCGCAGGTGGCTGTCAACAATGAAGAGGGCGTTCCCCTCCTCAGCCTTGCTGTCGAGTTGGCCTATGATACGCAGATCGCGCGTCTGCTGCTTCAGCCTCACGACCACGTCAGCCCGCCCGCGCTTGACACCAAAAACCCGTTAAATGGAAGAACCCCCTTAATGGCCGCTGCCGGATGGGGCGAGCCGGACATGCTGAACCTGCTGCTCGGCGCAGGCGCGAACATTGACGCGCAAGGACAGGGCGGATGGACGGCGCTGATGCTTGCCGTGAACAAGGGGAGGGATGAAAACGTGGCTTGCCTGCTCGCCCATCATGCGAACCTCCGCATCAAAAACAGCATCGGGGAAACGGCGCTGTCTATGGCGCGAGTAAGCCGAACAACTTCCTTTACACACGACGCAGGAGCGGATTTCTGGCCGCGATTAGTGAAGATGCTTGAGCAGGCGGACGCCATAAATTCCGCCGCGACAGTCAAGTAATCGCCGCCCTGATTGCCAACGACACGCCCCTACAAGGCAAGATGAAGTCAGGGGATGGAGTCAGAATTTGAACAGGGATTCTGCTATACTACGAGTGATAAGCAGAAACAAAAGCCTGTAAGGAGCGCAAATGTCGGACACGTCGCAAGTTGCCAACCCCGGCAGCACATTGGGCGAGGCCGTGGGAGCGTTGGTCGAAAAAGAGGTCAACCGCCTGATGCGCCCGATTGCGGAAGAGTACGGCTGCGTGTACGTGACGGCAGGCAAACCCGATCCCCACGCGGCCCGCGCAACCAAACTGTTAATGCAAGATGCGGCAGGCAGGCAGTTCCAAATCGCGGCTGTCATTGCTTCCCGGCGCATACAACCCCTCATTCTCATTGATGCCGTATACGCAGGCAACGCGAAACGCGCGCAGGAAAAAGGGAGTGAAATAGGGGTGGCGCATCACCATTTGCGCAGCGCCTATCCTGCCATCCGCCAATCTATCGCTGTTCTTATCGGAAACTGGAGTGCGTCTTCAAAAGCCATAATGCGAAGTTCCGACACAACCATTTTTGAAGTCGGCACTCCGAAAATAGTATCCACGCTGGCACAATATGGGATTGAGTTTGAGGTAAGCGAGAAAGAGCCGGAACACGCGATTGCGGCATGGCATCGGTGGAAAGAACTGAACGCCTCAGAATACGATGCTATTGCCCATGCACTGCTGGAAGATATAGAACCGGAACTGCGGAAAACACTTCAAATCGCGCTGAATAGGCGCCTTCCGCGAAAAACACGAGCGCCAAGATGTGAAAAGATTGCGCGGCTGTAGATATAACCATGACTATTTCACAGCCGCCTTTGAGGGTGATAAAGGCGCGACGGCGATATTGATGTGGCGGTAAGTCACGCCGTTTTCTTCAATCTCCTCTATCCTGTTCAACTGTTCTTCGGACACCAGAACGATATAACGGTAGTTTGCCAGTTCGATACCGCCAAGTATCCCGGCATTGTAAAGCGCGGCCTGCTTACGCGCATATTCGGCTTTAGCGTTTGCCTCAGTCTGCGCCTCGACCTTCTTCCATTCCGTCAACACCAAGCCGTCAGCAGTACGTTGAACAGTATCCGTGTTGAGTGGCCTGTCTGGAAATACGAGGTCAGTTCTCGCCCCCTCTGCATTGGCTTTGAAGGCGTAAATGCCATGCAGCAACAAATGCGCGGCCCCCAACTTTTCGCAGGCCGTTTCGCCTACATCAAAGGCTTTCTGCCATCGCTCCTGAATGTCTTCAGCCGCCACAATGCTTTGTTGGAGATGCAGAAAGGCGCGTTCCGATTGGCGTTTAATGACTTCGGAAATGTTCGTAAGGAGGTAGTTCACTTCCGTAATGAGCAGCAATAGACTGAAGAGCAGAGAGTCTGGCTGTTATCTGAGGCAGCACTCCATCATTGTGTGTGAACTCGTATCCATTCCCTATGCCGAAGTAGTTCTGTACATTTTGGCTGGCTTCTCCGGGTATCACATATCTAAATTTTTCGTAGAACTGTTTCAAACTGGCTTTAGCGAGATTGGCTTGGCCTGCAAGAGTGGTTGACAGTTGATGAAGATGGTTGTTATGCTGTTGTTTGTATGTGTCTAATCGTTCCCCAATCTCTACAAGGGCTTTGACTCGCCCGCAGATAGCTGTCCACTCGTTTTGCCAATTCATGATGTGTGTTCTCCTTGATGGTAGATAGCCAATCTACTATGGATAACGTTTGCAAACCGGAAACAACTAAGAACGGTGTAGTCCGCGCAGGCGGACTTCGTAACCACAGCCGCGCAATTTATTGCACGGACGCTTGTAATTGGTAACATAAAAGTTTGCACAACGCGGAAGCTTCTACCCTCACCGGGCGTCCACTTGTGGACACGGCCCCTCTCCCTGATTCGTCCGCAACGCGGACAGGGAGAGGGGAGCAAATGTGTTCACTTTGTGCGTTTTTATTAAGAGCCACTCCCAATAGGCGCGGCATTTGCGTCTGCAAGACGCTTGCACTTTCCTGCCGGGGATTTTCAATCCCCGGCCAGAAAAAGCTGCAACCTTTTTCCTCCACAAGTCGTCTGAATAAATGTACATGCGTCTACCATACACAAAGGAGAACAGATGCCTATGCTCTGCCTGCTCCCACTGCCGCCCTGACGCCGCTGAGGTCACGACGCCTCACTCTTACAACCAGACACAACGAGACATCGGGCTGGAAGCGCTGTATTGCCAAGATTTCGACGCTGCCTCTACATACTCTTATCTTTATCTTTATCTTTTATCTTTATCTTATCCCTCATCCTTACCGATAATCGGGGCGAACGGCATACGCAATCGGGTCTTCCAAGCCCGCGCGCTGGAAACCGCGCAGGCGCAGGGCGCAGCTGTCGCACACGCCGCAGGCCACATCCTGACTCTGGTAACAACTCCACGTCAGATGCAGCGGCGCGTTCAGTTCCAGCCCTTTGCGGATAATGTCTTCTTTGTTCAGATAAATAATCGGCGTTTCAATGCGAATGTCGCCCGCCGCCGTGCCAAGCCGTATCACTTCGTTGAACGCGGCGTAGTATTCCGGGCGGCAGTCGGGATAGCCGCTGCTGTCCTCATACACCACGCCGATGTACAGCCGTTTCGCGCCGCACACTTCCGCCCACGACACGCCCACGCTCAAAATATGCGCGTTGCGGAAGGGAACATACGACGTGGGTATCTCCTGATTGTCCAGATCGGCCTGCGTGACCGGCATACTCGCGTCCGTCAGGCTGCTGCCGCCAATCGCCGCAAGGTGCGCAATGGAGCAGGTCATCCGCCGCGCATGGGGAATCTGGTAAAAGTCGGCCAGTTCGTGGAACGCCTGCAATTCCCGCTGTTCCGTGCGCTGTCCATAATTCAAATGCAGAAAATTCAACTCGTGACCGTCTTCCCGCGCCAAAGCCGCCGTCACGCACGAGTCCATGCCGCCCGAAACCAGTACAATCGCCCGCATAAGCCTTGCTCCTCGTAGTTTTTCACCACCAAGACGCCAAGAACACCAAGAGAAAAGAGAAGAAGAGAAGAAGAGAAGAAGACATTTACCTATCAAACCTAACATATTCTTTTGCTTTGACTTACTTGGTGTTCTTGGCGTCTTGGTGGTGAATAGTTGTTCCTTCTCGTTCCTCAATTGCTGTAAACCACCATTTTACCGCGAAACTCCAAAACGATGTTGAGAAAATAAACGCGGATGGTTCGTATTCTTAGCAGGACAGTTGACGCGCCCGACAAGTTTGTGATAAACTTCACAGAAGATAAAGAAGAGGGTGTTCAGGTATTCGGTGTTCGGTGTTGCATATTCGGACAAGCCACCATTTCCAAGAGGGTGCGTAAAGCGCGTGGGTGGCTGACCTGAAAACCTGTTGGGAACAAACTGCCGCAGCCCGGCGTAACAGGGCAGGGGAACGATTAGTGAACAGTTATATACCTATTGCCGTATTGGTGTTGGTGGCGACGGTGATTGCTGCCGCGATGGTAGGCGGCTCCTTCTTTCTCGGTCCCAAAAAGCCCGGGGCGCAGAAAGAAACGCCCTACGAATGCGGCATGACGCCCGTTGGCTCTGCCCGTGAGCGCTTTCCCATCAAGTTCTACCTGATCGCGATGCTGTTCATCGTGTTCGACATCGAAACCATTTTCCTGTATCCCTGGGCCGTCAACTATGGCGCGCTCGCCCACTCCCTGAAAGTGTTTAACCTGATTGAAATGGCCGTATTTGTTATCATCTTGTTTGTCGGCTATTTCTACATCATCGGCAAGGGCGCATTGGATTGGGACGAGAGCGAGCAGGCCCGCAACGCCGACGTGCTGACCGCCCATGTTGTCGCGCCGCGTGGCGCGCTCCGTTATGGCAACGAAGACTCCGGCCCCGCCGACCTGTCCAAAACGCCCATCGGCCCGCGCGTTCCCACTTATGGCGCAAGTTCGCAGGAACTCTACCAGCGCATGCCCGACCAAAGCGTCCCGGCCCTGCCCCGCGACGTGCCGCGTATTCAGTGAAGAGTAGTCAGTAGTCAGTAGTCAGTAGTCAGTAGAAAGCCCGCTCTCGTAAGGTTGTACTGACAGGTAAAGCCATAAGTAGACAGGAATTTCTACTGACTACTGACTACTGACTACTGACTACTTCTGAGGTACTCATGGTTCAATCGCCTCCGCCACCCGCAGTGGAAACCGTTCCTGAGCGGCTGGAAGTGCAAAAAATTCGCGCGCTGTTTCCCGACGCCATTCTGGACGTGAACCTGTTTCGCGGTGACACGCGCATTATGGTGCAGCGCCAGCACATCGTGGAAGTCTGCCGCCTTATGCGCGACGACCCGCAATTGCAATACAACTTCTTTGTGGAATGTCTCGGCGTAGACTATCTGGACTACCGCGACGACTACCGCTTTGAAGTGGTGTACAACCTGTACTCGCTGCCCTGGGAAAAAGACGGCAAGCGCTACGGGCACAACACGCGCATTTTTCTGAAAGTGCCCGTGCCCGAAGAAGACGCAATTGTTCCGAGCGTGACAAGCATCTACCCCGGCGCGAACTTTCCCGAACGCGAAATTTTCGATATGTTCGGCGTCCGCTTTTCCGGGCATCCCGATTTGCGGCGGATTTTAATGCCGGACGACTGGATCGGGAATCCACAGCGCAAGGATTACCCGCTCGGCGGCGAGCGCGTCCAATTTCCGGGCGGCAAGTACGGCCCGTCCGTTGCCGAAGTGCCCGTCCAGCACCCCGGCGAGTCCTTCTACGGCAAAACCGGCGACGAGCAGGGAGAAAAGTACGGTCACGTTCGCACCCCCACGCCGGACAAAGGGCCGGGAACGCAGTTGCCGCCGGCGGGAGAACCGGGCAAGAGTTGATAGTTGATGGTTGATAGTTGATAGGCAAGCACAGACAATATCTACCTTCGCCTTTCACCCATTTTACAAGCGGCACAAGCTACGCTGACAGGTCACTATCAACTAAAAACTATCAACTATCAACTTTCCCGAAGGGAAAACTCATGGCTATTGACGAAAAGCGTCTGAATGAATTAAATACCGAGTCCATGAACGCGCAGGGCATACAGGTTGACGCCCTTGACGACCAGACGATGGTAGTCAACATGGGGCCGCAGCATCCGAGTACGCACGGCGTTTTGCGCGTGGTTCTGGAACTCGACGGTGAGGTAATCGTCCGCGCCACGCCGCACATCGGGTATGTGCATACCGGCATCGAAAAAGAATTGGAGTTCCAGACCTATCTGAAGGCGGTCACGCTGACAGACCGCATTGATTACGTGGCGTCCCTGCTGGAAAACGGCGCGTACTCGCTGTCGGTTGAGAAACTGCTGGGCATTGAGATACCGCCGCGCGGGCAGGTATTGCGCGTGATGCTGATGGAACTGGAGCGCCTTGCCAGCCATCTCGTATGGCTCGGAACCCACATTCTCGATCTGGGAGCCATGACCGTCTTCTTCTACGCCTTCCAGCAGCGCGAAAAAATACTGGACTTGAAAGAGATGATTTCGGGCGTCCGCATGATGACCAGTTGGATCGTGCCGGGCGGTCTGCGCGGCGATGCCCCGGACGGGTGGCTTGCCCGCGCCAAAGACCTGGTGGACGATTTCCCCCGCGCAATGGATGAAATCGAAAACCTCTTGAGCGCCAACCCCATTTTCCGGGAGCGGACGCAGGGCGTGGGAACCATCAGCGTGGAAGACTGCCTTGCGCTTGGCGTGGCCGGCCCGACCCTGCGCGCGGCGGGCGTTCCTTACGACATCCGCAAAACGCAGCCTTACAGCGGCTACGAGCATTTCCGATTTTACGTGCCGACGGGAGAGTTCAGCGACGTTTACGACCGCTACCGCGTCCGCATGGCCGAAATGATGCAAAGCCGCGAAATCATCAAGCAGTGCATTGAAAACATGCCCACCGGCCCAATCAACAGCGATGACCGCAAAGTCGTGCCCCCGGCGCGGCAGGAACTCGACAACAGTATGGAAGCCGTCATCCACCACTTCAAGCTGTGGACGGAAGGCTTTCACCCGCCCGTTGGCGAAGCCTACGTACCCATCGAAAGCGGCAAGGGCGAAGCAGGGTACTACATTGTCAGCGACGGAACCAACCGCCCCTATCGCTGTCACCGCCGCCCCGCCAGTTTCATGAACTTGCAGGCGCTCTCGAAAATGTCCGAAGGCCGCCTGATCGCCGATGTGGTAGCCATCATCGGCAGCATTGATATTATTTTGGGTGAAATAGATCGGTAGGCATCAGGCATTAGGCATTAGGCATTAGGAAATGCCAAGTTCCTTTGTGCCAGTACAAGCATATCAGCATCCGGGTAGTTCCTAATGCCTAATGCCTAATGCCTGATGCCTGGAGTGCCTTATGTCTTCGTCTCCTTCCATCTCCGGCGGCGCGCGCGAGCCGCTGCCCATGCCGGACAAGCAGTACCATTTTTCTCCGCAGGCGATTGCCGAAATGGAAGAAATCGCCAGCCACTACCCGCAGCGCAAAGCCGCCTGCCTGCCCACGCTGTGGATCGCGCAGCGCGAATACGGTGGGTATCTGACACCCAACGCCATACAGGAAGTGGCGGACCGGCTTGGCCTGTCGTTTCAGGAAGTGGAAGGCGTCGCCACCTTTTACACGATGTACAACCTGCGCCCCGTGGGGCGGCATCATCTGGAAGTCTGTACCTGCCTGACGTGCGCCGTGTTGGGCGCGTATGACGTGGTGCATACCCTGGAGCATGAGTTGGGCATCGGCATCGGGCAGACCACGCCGGATAAAGAGTTCACCCTGTCGGAAGCCGAGTGCCTGGATTTCTGCGGCGCGGCCACCGTAATGCAGGTCGGAGACAAGTATTTCACGAACCTGACCGCCTACAACGTGATGAACCTGATACAAGAACTGCGCCAAAGTCCCGACTTCACACCCGCCAAACTCGCCGACAGCGTCGTAAAAGTGCATATCCCCGGCGCAAGCGAAACCGGTGGCGGCAGTTTCAAACCGGAAGACATCTAAATAGCAGGGGTAGCGGACACAGCAGTTATGAAGTCTACAGCAGATACTTACCATGATGCAGCGCAAGAACATTTGGTTACGGCTCAGGAGTTACACGAAGCAGGCAACTACTATCTATCTCACTATATTGCAGGATTAGCGGTAGAGTGCATGTTACGCGCTTTCTTACGCGCCGAAGATAAATTTGACGCGGATCATAATCTGGCGCAGCTTGCTGAAAAAGCAAACTTTTATGAGTATATACCAACACATCAGTGGGAGCAATTCGCCGCGAAGTTTACGCAGATGAATGTGCGTTGGCGCAGCAATCATCGCTTTTTTGCGCAATCTGAGGTGAGGAGGTATCTGCGCTCTGTAGGCGCGGATGCAGGCGCAAAAGGCGACACCTTCAAGAACAATAGCCGTACCTTGTTAAATCTGGCTATCGAAGTGCTTAATCAGGGAGAAGCATCATGGCAAAAACGCAAGTCAGCTTCACAGAAGAAGTAGAGCGCCTTCTTCGGGATCATTTTACAAACGCCAATGTTATCATAGGAATTAACCCCGGGGCGGAGCGTGTCAGCGGTCAACTGGTTACTCCTGACTTTATCGGCATGGAACACATTGACCGTCAAAAAATGGTGCGTGATGTGTTGCGCAAAACGCTGAAGAAGAAAGCCGAAGGAGTGTCCATTATCCTCGCCTACACGCCGGACGAATACGCGGCTATGTCGGCGTAAGCAACGCTAGAGTTGGAATTTCAGGCAGGAGTTGGTGTCATGGCGGAATTGAATTTGTTGTTTAAGAACCGGAATGTGCCCGGTATTGAGAATATTGACGTTTATGAGGCGAACGGCGGCTATGCGGGGCTGAAAAAAGCCGTTGCAATGGAGCGGCAGGCCGTTATTGACGAAGTGAAAACGTCCGGGCTGCGCGGGCGGGGCGGGGCGGGCTTCCCGACGTGGATCAAGTGGAACGGCCTGCCCAAAAACTACAACGCGCCGCATTATGTCATCTGCAACGCGGATGAGGGCGAACCCGGCACGTACAAAGACCGCGAATTGATGCTGAAACTGGCGCATACGCTGGTCGAAGGCATGATTCTCGCGGGTTATGCCACGCACAGCACAAAAGGCTATGTGTACATCCGGGGCGAGTACGTGCAGCCGGCCTGGCAGGTGCGCAAAGCCATAGATCAGGCGTATAAGGCCGGGTATCTGGGCAAAAATATCCTGGGCGTTGAGGGCTTCAACTTCGATCTGTACATTCAGATGGGCGCGGGCAGTTACGAGTGTGGCGAAGAGTCCGCGCTGATGAGCAGTCTGATGGGCGAGCGGGGCAACCCGCGTTTGAAATTCCCCCACGCGCCCCTGCCTACTGTGGAAGGCGTGTGGAAATCGCCCACGCTGATTAACAATGTCGAAACGTACTGCGCGGCAACGTGGATTCTCGCCAACGGCGGCGCGGAATACGCCAAATACGGCACGGAAAAAAGCAAGGGCAGCAAAGTGATGTCCGTATCCGGGCATGTCGCCCGTCCGGCAAATTACGAAATCGAGTTGGGAACGCCCCTGATGGAACTGCTGGACATGGCGGGCGGCGTCACGAACGGGCGCTTGAAAGCCGTGATA
Source organism: uncultured Chthonomonadaceae bacterium (assembly GCA_963835065.1). Lineage (GTDB taxonomy): Bacteria > Armatimonadota > Chthonomonadetes > Chthonomonadales > Chthonomonadaceae > CAWFQB01. Next base: position 61,110 of record CAWIEK010000024.1, read on the forward strand.
CCGGGCGGCTCCTCGGTGCAGATTATGACCGCAGAGCAGTGCCAAAAGATCAATCTGGATTACGAAAGCTGCGCGGCGAACGGCACATTGCTTGGTTCAGGCGGCTTCATGGCGTTCAACGACCTGACCGACATTCCCCTGCTGATGAAGCGCACGGCGGAATTTTACATGCACGAATCTTGCGGCAAATGTACGCCCTGCCGCGAAGGAACGCGCTGGATTTACAAAATTCTGGATCGCGTCACATCGGGAGCCGGGCGCGACGGCGACATTGACCTTCTGCTGGATGTGTGCAGCCAGATTGACGGACGCTCGTACTGCGGTCTGGGCGACGCCGCCGCGTGGCCGATTGTCGGAGCCATCAAAGTATTCCGCCCCGAATTCGAGTATTGGATTAAAAACAAAAAATCGCCCGTCGGCCCGCGCCACGTTCCCCCAACGCCCGAAGTGGTCAACCCGCTGCTGATGCTGACGGCAGTGTAGGAAAACATTGTTGATGTGAACTTCCATAGCAAGAAAGGAAGCGCGAGATGACAGCAACGGTTGCGAAAACGTTCCCTGCGTATCGGAATGTCGTGCAGGAGTTGGTAGAGGAGCATTTGGAACTCACAGATCAGCCCCTGCTGCTGGCTCTTTATTACGTGCCGGATCGCGACTCGAATGATATTTTCTTGTTCGAGGTGGCTGATAAGTTCGGCGGTAATCGGGTCACTGAAGAAAATGCATTTATGGAAGTAACGTTCGGAGCCAACTCGGGGTTGCGTATCGGCAAAAAGCAGCGCCTGCATTTGATTATTACAAACCCCAATGAGCTCCGCGCAGCTATTCGGAATAAGTGGCCCGATGTTGTGGAAATTGGCAAAGCCGTAGCGCAAGAACGTTACCAACAACTCTACGCCGCGTCTGAGGATGGAGAAAACTTGTTAAGGGACCTGCGCTATTACGCTGCGCCGGATAGGGACCTCCGATATGAACCTGCCGTCGGGTAAGGTCTGGCTGCGGCAAGCGCTATCTGACTTGGAATGTGCAAAGCTTCTTGAAACAAATCCAGAACTGCGCTGCCATGCCATTGCAAAATATCAGCAGACAGTGGAGAAGGGCGTGAAAGCGTTGGCGGTTGCTGTAAGCGACAGTACGACGACGCAGATAACCATTCAGTTCAACCATGATGTCGAATCGTACATCAATGTTATGCAGCGTCTGCCACTCAAGCGAAACTCCAACATTCCACAGCGTATTCGCAGCCTGTTCAATGTACAAGACATGAGTATTTTGTACAATCTGATTGCACAAGCGCCGCACCGTCCTGCTGCGGGAGAAAGATACGCGCGTAATACCGAATACCCATTTCAGAATACAGAGGATGCATGGGCGGCTCCCTGTGATGCTGGTGTTTACTCCGAAGAGGAACTGAGAATGTGGGGCCGCTTGACCACAAAAATGATAAATGAGGTGGAAGCATTAGTGGGGGTTTTGTACCGCAGCAAGCGAAAACGCTGATAGCTAACCAAGCGCGTCGAATTTGTCAGCGTGTTTGACGCAAGTTGGATACCTCTTTGTTGCTTTCTGGACAAAGTTGCGGGACGGCAACAGCACACCCGTTGTTCCTGATTATCAACCATGCCAATGTTGCCGGAAACCATTCTCTCGAACTCTGAGGTGCAAGCGGCATTGCGTCAGGCATGGCAGGAATAGTAACATGACAGCAACATTAACATTGACGCCGGAAGCGCTTGAGGACGTGACCGCCCTCTCACTCGCCCTTTCGCTGGCGGCTGCAAACAAATGCGCTCGTGAAATTGGCCTCAACGCCAACGAGAACCTGGTTGGAATTATGTATTTGTTGGTTGATGGCGAAGATGTTTGGGAGGTCAGTTACGGACCTCTAACTGTTTCGATCAGCGCGGCGGTTTGATCATCGAAGTGAACGCCAACGACAATAGCATACGGCGCGTACTGCGGGGCAGTGAACACAAACGGGCGCGAAGGAGCAAGTTTTGAAGCATCAGTGGCTATATTTGAGCAATATTGATATACAAACGGAACGCCTGCAATGTGAGCAGGAGGGGCGCGATTTGTCGAGCGTGGAAGACGAGTTCGCCCGGGTTCTGAGTCTGGATTTGGAAGACGAGGCCAATCAGCCTGCCGCCGAAGCGCTGCTGGACAAAACGATTGCACTGCCTATCAAGCCGGGTTTCAAGTACACTGAGCCATCCGACCTGGAAGGTATTCGCGCTTTGCGAACGGCGGATAAAGTCAAACTGCCTGCCCTGAAATTGAACGACGCGCAGTTGGAAGACAAGGTTTATGGGGCGTGGACGGGGCGCTGCGTGGGCTGTCTGCTTGGCAAGCCGGTGGAAGGCTGGAAGCGGCCCAAACTGTATGGCTACCTGAAAGATCTGAAGCGCTGGCCGCTTTCGGACTTCTTCCGACTGGATGTCGCTACGCCCGAAGTGAAGGAAAAGTACAAACTGGAAAGCGGATGGGCCGTCAAGTTCTTTGCGGATAAAGTCGAGTACATGCCGGAAGACGACGATACCAACTACACCACGACCGGGCTTGCCATCCTCCAGAAGTACGGGCCGAATTTCACGCCTGCCGACGTGGGCCGCTTCTGGCTGGATAACATTCCCCTGCTCAATACCTGCACGGCGGAGCGCGTGGCCTGGCGGAATATAGACAAAGGTATTGCGCCGCCCGCAAGCGCCACGTTCCGCAATCCGTACCGGGAGTGGATCGGGGCGCAGATTCGCGCGGATTTTTGGGGCTACGCCGCTGCGGGCAATCCCGAACTGGCGGCCACTTTTGCCTGGCGCGATGCAAGCGTGTCGCACGTCAAAAACGGCATTTACGGCGAAATGTGGGCGGCGGCCATGATCGCAGCCGCGTTTGTCACGGACGATATTTCGACGATTATCTATGCGGGGCTGGCGCAAATTCCCGCGCATTGCCGCCTTCACAGCGCGATTGAAGACATTCTGGAATGGCATGAGGTAGACGTGGATTACGACACCGCCGTTTATCGCATCCATGAACTGTGGGACGAGAACCGCGCCCACGATTGGTGTCACACCATTTCCAACGCAATGATTGTCGCCGCCGGCCTGCTGTGGGGCGAAAGCGATTACGCGAAAACCATTTGCAGATCCGTTCAGGCGTGTTTCGATACCGACTGCAACGGCGCGACAACGGGTTCCATCTTAGGCATCCTGCACGGACGCAAAGCCTTACCCGCAAAGTGGGCAGATGCCATCCATGACACGCTGCATACGGGCGTCGCCGGATACAACATCGTCAAGTTGGGCGACATTGCCCGCGACAGTTTGAAGGTGATAGAGAAAGTGGCAGCGAAGTAGCTATTTGTGCATAATTGCACAAATACCGGGCGGAACAGGGTACAATAAGGGAGTTTTGCACTCCTGAAACTTTCCCAATCACGATAAAGGGACACCGCTATGTCGGAAAACAGGCTGACCATGACGGACGCCTCGCTCAATCCCGCGTCCAGCGACCTGGTTAAAATCAAAATCAACGGCATCGAAATTCAGGTGCCGAAAAACGAAAATATCATCGAGTCGGCCAAGCGCGTCGGCATAGACATACCCTATTTCTGCTACCATCCCCGTTTGGGCAAAGGCGACGCGGCGAACTGCCGCATGTGCCTTGTGGAAGTGGCGACAACCGCGCCGGATGGCAGCGTACGCAAAATGCCCAAGCCCCAGACCGCCTGCACGATGGGCGTTACGGACGGCATGGTGATTGAAACCGAAACCCCGCAGGTCGTGAAAGACCGGCGCGGCGTTTTGGAATTTTTGCTCATCAACCATCCGCTCGACTGCCCGATTTGTGACCGGGGCGGCGAGTGCCCCTTGCAAAACAACACCATTTTCTACGGCCCGTCCACGACCCGCTACATCGAAGAAAAGCGGCATTTCCCCAAAGCCTATCCGCTTTCGGATTATGTCGTCTTTGACCGCGAGCGCTGCATCCACTGCGCCCGCTGCACCCGCTTTACGGAAGACATCAGCGGCGACTCGCAACTGGGATTTTTGAAGCGCGGCGCGGATATGGAAGTGGGCACGTTTGCGCACACCGCGTATAAAAGCAAGTTCAGCGGCAACGTGATTGAACTGTGTCCCGTTGGCGCATTGCTGTCGCGCACGTACCGCTTCAAAGCGCGGCCCTGGGACTTGAACTCGCAGCGCAGCGTCTGTTCCCGCTGCTCCAACGGCTGCAACATCAAGATTGACTATCGCCTGGATCAACTGCAGCGCGTCAACGCCCGCCTGAACGAAGCCGTCAATGAGGAATGGACGTGTGACCGGGGCAAGTTCGGACACGATTATATATCGTCGGCGTCCCGGCTGCAATCGCCCCTGCTGAAAGATGAAAACGGACAGTTCCACCCCATAGATTGGGCTGCGGCGTCCAATCTGCTGGCAAGCAAGTTGAAAGCGGCGAACGGCAGCGTGGGCGGCATCGGCGGCGCGCGGCTGACCAATGAAGACTGCTACGCATTCCAGAAATTGTTTCGGGAAAGCCTGGGCACAAATAATCTGGACTCGCGTATAGGGCAGTATCAGGGCGCGACGAACGCGCCCCTGTACGACCGCTTCGGCTTTCACGGCATGGGTAACAGCATTGCAGATCTGGAAAACATGAAGTCCATTCTGGTGCTGGGTTCCGATCTGGCCGATGAGCAGCCGATTTTGTTCCTGCGCATCCGCAAAGCCTGGCGTTTCAAGGGCGCGTCCGTTGTCAACGCCGTAACCCATGTGGAAAATGACACGGTGCAGGTAGGCGACTTTGCCGAAGCGGAACTGGTGTACCGCGCGGGCACTGAAATAGCGCTGCTGAATGGCCTGCTCAACGTTCTTTACGCGGAAAACCTGCTGCCGGAAAGCGCGGCGAGTCTGGCCGCGCTGAAAACAAGCGTCGGCGAGTGGACGCCGGAGCGAACCGCGCAGGAAACGGGCCTGACGGCAGGCCAAATTACCGCCGCCGCGCGCCTGCTTGCCAAAGGGCCGATGGCGATACTGGCGGGCAAAGCCGTGATGAACCATCCGCAGTACGCCGATGTTGCCGCCGCATTAGGCAATCTGCTTGTGGCGACGGGCAACCCAACAACCAACTTGAATATTCCCGGCCTGGAGTGCAACACGCAGGGCGCGATGGACATGGGCATCCTGCCGGACAATCTGCCCGGTTACGCCAACGCCACCAACCCCGGCATGAACACGCAGCAAATGCTGGAAGCGGCGGCAAGCGGGCAATTGCAGGTGCTATGGATTGCGGGCGCGGATTTAATACAGCACTACCACGATCCAAGTTTGGCGCAGCGCGCCTTGCAGACGGCGTTTACGGTTGTCAGCGAATTGCACCTGACGGAAACGGCGGAACTGGCTGATTTGGTATTGCCCGCCGCCAGCGTCGCGGAAAAAGACGGCACGTACACCAATTGCGAACGGCGCGTCCAGCGTATCTACAAGGCGTTCGAAATTAGCCCCAACATCAAGCCCGACTGGCTGATATTTACGGAAGCCGCCACGCAGGTCGCCGGCATCGCGCCCTACTTCTCCGCCCGCGACATTCTGCGCGACATCGCCGCCAACGTTCCCATTTACAGCGGCATCACGCCCAAAAGCTTGGGAGAAGCCGGCATACGCTGGAACTACCCGGATGGAACGGCAAAACAGTATACGGTGGCTCCCGTTACGTACAAAGCGCCAACTCGGACGGCGGTTGGAGCGACGGCTTACTAAAGGACTGTCGAAATCAGCATGAGCTATCTGGAACAGATTATCAATTATCGCGCGATTTTGCCGGAAGTATGGCACGGCGTTTATCTGCCGGGGTGGGTTCCGTATATTGCCATGCTGGGCATGGTGGGCTTCATCCTGACGATTTTGCCCGGCCTGATCTGGATTGAGCGCGTCGTTATTGCTTTGATGCAGGATCGTCCCGGCCCCAACCGAGTCGGGCCGCGTGGACTGCTGCAATCCACTGCCGATGTCGTCAAGCTGTTCTTCAAGGAAGATTTTCGTCCCAAAAGTATTGACCGAACGCTGTACTATCTCGCGCCGTTCATGACGATGGTGATTGCGCTATCCGCAGGCGCGGTGCTGCCCTCCGGGTTTATATTCTTCCGCAACGCGGCAAATGTGGTGTACCCAATCGCCATTACGGTTGGCGACGTGAACATCGGCCTGTTGTACATTCTTGCCATGTCGTCGCTCGGCGTGTACGGCCTTGTGCTGGCAGGATGGGCGTCCAACAACAAGTATTCGCTGCTTGGCGGACTTCGCGCCTCGGCGCAGCTTATCAGTTACGAACTTTCGATGGGATTGGCGCTGTTATGCGTGATTGTTCTCGCCGGGTCGGTGAAACTGAGCGATGTGGTGATTGCGCAGTCCGGCCCGCCGTTTGGTTTGCGCGGCCTGCCGCCGATTTTGAACGGCAGCATTTTCTCGTGGTACTGGCTGCAAAGTTTGATTGTGCCGGTTGTGCTGTACACCATTGCCATGATCGCGGAAACCAACCGCGCGCCGTTCGACCTGCCGGAAGCCGAATCCGAACTGATTGCCGGGTTCCATACCGAATACTCGTCTATGAAGTTCGCCACGTTCTTTGCCGCCGAATACATCAACATGCTTGTCGTGTCCGGCCTGAACGCGGCGATGTTTTGGGGCGGGCCGTTGCCGCCGCTCAATATCTGGCCGCTTAACGTCGTACCCGGCTTCATCTGGTTTATCACCAAGATTATGATGGGCATTTTCCTGTACACCTGGCTGCGGGCTACGATGCCCCGCCTGCGCTACGATGCCCTGATGAACCTGGGCTGGAAGCGGATGCTGCCCATCGGGTTGGTGTGGCTGTTCCTGCTGTGTGGCTACAGCCTGGCGCGCGACATGGTTGCCGATCAGCCGGGTTCGCCCATCATGCGGACAACAACCGGCGTACCGCTTGCCTTGCAGCCCCCGGTAGCCCCGGAGCCGCCAATGGTGATACAGGACTTTGGCCCGTCCGGGCGCGCGTCTGCTCCGCGTACCCGAACGGTTCCAACTCGACCCAATGCGCCGTCTGCGCCGTAACAGGGAATTTTTTATTCATGCTTCCTGATTTTATTGTTCCGCTTACACAACCCGGTGGTGTGCTGTTCCTGGTTTTGGCGATTGTGTCTATCGCCGCCGCCATCATGATGGTTGTCAGCCTGAACCCGGTGCGCAGCGCGCTGTACCTGGTGACAACGTTTTTGTGCGTGGCTATCTTCTATATCACGCTTTCCGCGCAGTTTATCGCCGCCGTGCAGATCATCGTTTACGCCGGGGCGATCATGGTGCTGTTTTTGTTCGTCATCATGCTGCTCAATCTGGGAGCGCCCGAAGCGCTGCGGGAGCGTGGAACCATTCAAACTATTCCCGCTACTGTTTTGGGCCTGCTGTTTGCCGTCGCCCTGGCGTTTTCGGGAACGCTGGTCAATCTGCCGACGCAAAGCGCCGAATCCATTGCGGCTATTCCCAATTTAGGCACGGTGCAGAACGTGGGTCTGTACCTGTACAATCCCAATCAGCCCTGGCTGTTCCCGTTTGAAGTGACTTCCATATTGCTGCTGATCGCCATTGTGGGCGCGATTATCATGGCAAAGAGAAAAGTGTAGGAGCGCGTCATGGTTCCGACTTCTTACTATTTGGTGCTGTCCGCCATTTTGTTCACGATTGGCGTGATCGGCGTGTTGGTCAAGCGCAACCCAATCGTCATTTTCATGTGCATCGAGTTGATGCTGAACGCGGCCAACCTGTCGTTTATCGCGCTGGGGCGCCACTTCGGCCAGATCAACGGCCAGATGTACGTGATTTTCGCGCTGGCGGTTGCCGCTGCGGAAGTGTCGGTGGGCCTGGGCATCATCATCGCCATCTTCCGCTCCAAAGAAACGATTAACATTGACGAAGTGAATTTGATGAAGTTCTGAGGAGGGTGTTCAGGTGTTCAGGTGTTCGGGTATTCAGGACAATGCAAAAGTACAATGCTACTTTTAGCGCGGCAAGAATAGAAGCCGAACACCTGAACACCTGAACACTTGAATACCTGAACGCCGGAGTGTTCTGATGCAATCTTGGGCATCGTTGATTTTATGGCTGCCGCTGCTGGGGTTTCTGTTTAACGCCTTTTCCGGGTTCTTTATCAAGGACAGGGTCAGGCAGAAGTTCCTGGTGTCTTGGGTCGGGCCGGGCGTGGTATTGGGGGCGTTTGCCATTGCGCTGCTTGTGCTGCTTCAGATTGGGAGCGCGCCCGAACACCGCCTGATTGTGCCGCTGATACCGGGCATGTCCGCGGATACGCCCTGGATACACATGGGCGGTTTCAATGTGAACTTTGCCCTCCTCCTCGATCCGCTTTCCATGCTGATGGCGTTGATCGTTACGGGCGTTGGCGGGCTGATTCACATTTACGCGACCGGTTACATGGCGGATGACCCCGAACAGCCTCGTTTCTTTACCTACTTCAACCTGTTCATCTTTATGATGCTGCTGCTCGTGATGGGCGAGAACTTCCTGCTGATGTTTGTCGGGTGGGAAGGCGTTGGCAGTTGTTCGTACCTGCTGATTAGTTTCTGGTACACCGATGTCAACAACGCCAAAGCGGGCAACAAAGCCTTCATCGTGAACCGCGTGGGTGACCTGGGCTTCGCGCTTGGCATTATGGCCGTGTGGAGCGTGTTCGGAACCCTATCATTTTACAATCAGGCGGGAACGGGCTGTCTGGATTTAGCAAAGCAGAGCCATGATGTTTTAGGACACAGCCTGAGCAGTTTGCCCGGCATCGGGCCGTTCTCGTTTGTCACCGTAATGTGCATGTTGTTGTTTGTGGGCGCGGTGGGCAAATCGGCGCAGATACCGCTGTGGGTGTGGCTGCCGGACGCTATGGCCGGCCCGACTCCCGTTTCCGCTCTCGTCCATGCGGCTACGATGGTGACAGCCGGCGTCGTGATGCTGTCGCGGTGTTCGTACCTGTTTGTGCAGTCGTCACAGGCATTGCAGTTGGTGGGCTGGATTGGACTGGCAACGGCGTTTGTCGGCGCGACAGTCGGCTTGGTGCAGACGGACATCAAGCGCGTTCTCGCGTTTTCAACCGTTTCTCAGTTAGGCTATATGTTCCTCGCGTGTGGTGTGGGCAACTTCACGGCCGCCATGTTCCACATTACCACCCATGCGTTTTTCAAAGCCCTGCTGTTTCTCGGTTCCGGCGCGGTTATCCACTCCATGATGGGCGAACAGGATATGCAGCGCATGGGCGGTTTGAAAGCGCTGATACCGCGTACCGCAACGGTCATGTTCATCGGCACGTATGCCATTGCCGGGTTCCCGCTCCTGTCCGGCTTCTGGAGCAAGGACGAGATACTGGACAGCGCGGCGCGAACGCCCTGGCAGTCGGGCATTTTCGGCGGCGCAACCGGCCCGTTCCTGTACTTTGTCGGACTGGCAACCGCGTTTATGACGGCCTTCTACATGAACCGCCTGATGTGGAAGACATTTTATACGGAACCGCGCTTCGCAAACGGCAAACTCGTCGCGCACCATCACAGCAACTTTTCCGATGACGAACACGGGCATGACGCGCATGGACACGCAGACCCGCACGACGTTCATAATAACCCGGAAGGCGAACAGACCGGGCACGAGGAAGCGGGACACGCCGCCAATACCGCGCATGTCGTGGACGCCGAACATGGGCATGGACACGAAGAAGGCACAGGTTCAGTACACGAATCGCCGCCATCCATGATGTGGCCGCTATACATTCTGGCGGTTCCCTCGGTTTTGTTCGGAATGCTGGCAGGGCCGTGGTTCGGCAACCGCTTCGAGCATTTTCTTGCGCCGTCCGTGTGGTCGTATGCCGAACCGGGCACTCTGACAACGCTGGAAGAGGGCCGCGCTTTCCTTCCGAACGGCGCGGGGTACGTGATTTCCAGTCTGGTTGCCATAGGTGGACTGTTCCTCGCATACACGATTTACAAATCACGCATGAGAACGGGCGCGTGGTTCTCAAACGAAGTGAAAGCGCAATGGCTGCGCAAGCCGACTAGCCCGACATCCTTCCTGTACGATACGTTCGTCGCCAAGTGGGGCTTCGACGCCTTCTACAACGCCGTTTTCATTCGCGGCGGCGGCTGGTTTTCCGAAAACATTTTGTGGAAGATCGTGGACAAGGGCATCATTGATAACATCGTCAACGGCTTTGCCGGGATTGTCGGCGTGTTCAGCAACGGAACGCGGAAATTGCAAACGGGCTACGTCCGCAATTACGCGCTTGCCATGCTGTTTGGCGTGGTAGCGGTTGTCTTCGGCCTCGTCTACACCCACTTCAAAATCGGGACGCATTAAGAGACTCTTATGCCTCAAAATCAGATACCCAATATACTCAGTCTGCTGACGTTCCTGCCGCTGATTGGCGCGTTGATCGTGATGTTTTTGCCGCGGCCCGCCGATCTGCCGGAACATCATGGCGGGCATGGCGACGAATCGCACGGCGAACCGGAACTGGACGCGCCGATTGCGCCCGTCAATACCGACATCGGGCGCACAATGGTCAACAGCGTAGCGCTGTTCTTTACCGTGATTACGTTCGTGCTGGCGATTGTGCTGTTCGGCGCGTTTCAAGTCCATTCCGAGGCGGCTTCCAATTTGACGGGCGTGGCCCGCAACATGCAGTTTCTGGAAGACTATCGCTGGATCGCCATCGGCAGCAGTTACGTGCATTACAAAATGGGCGTGGACGGCATCAGCCTGCTGTTGGTGCTGCTGACCGCGTTCCTTATGGTGCTGTGCGTCCTGTTTTCCACGCAGATTAAGACCCGGCTCAAAGAGTTCATGGTGTTCCTGCTGCTGCTGGAAACGGCCATGATCGGCGTGTTCTGCGCATTGGACTTGATCTTGTTTTACGTGTTCTTCGAGGCCATGCTGATCCCGATGTACTTCCTCATCGGCATATTCGGGCACGAAAACCGCATTTACGCAGCCGTAAAGTTCTTCATCTACACCTTTGCGGGCAGCGTGTTCATGCTGATTGCAATTGTGGCGGTGTACAGTTACACGGGCACGTTCGACATTCTCGCGCTTTCCGACCACACCCAGGGCGCGGGCTTGATTTTGAACCACGTTCCCCCGCAGTCCCTGATGCTGATGTTTGCCGCCTTTGCCATTGCGTTTATGATCAAAGTGCCGATGTTCCCGTTCCATACGTGGCTGCCGGACGCGCATGTGGAAGCGCCCACAGCCGGAAGCGTAATTCTGGCGGGCGTGATGCTGAAAATGGGCACGTATGGGTTTGTGCGCTTGTGCCTGCCCCTGTTCCCGCAGCAGGCGCAGGACGCGGCTCCCCTGTTCATTACCCTTTCCATTGTGGGCATCATTTACGCTTCCCTTGTAGCCGCGATACAGCCGGACGCCAAGAAACTGGTCGCGTACTCATCCGTCGCGCACTTAGGGTTTGTCGTCCTGGGCATCTTTACGTTTACCCGCGTGGGCATGATGGGCGCACTGGTGCAGAACATCAATCACGGCATTTCCACGCCCATGCTGTTCTTCCTTGTCGGCATGATGTACGAGCGGCGGCACACGCGGGCGATCAGCGAGTTCGGCGGCTTGAAAAAGTACGTGCCAATGATGGCGACGATGCTGCTCATTGCCACGCTGTCGAGTATCGCCGTGCCGTTCTTCAACGGGTTTGTGGGCGAATTTCCGATTATGCTAGGTACATGGGTATCGCAGACAGCATTTAATCTTGGCGGTTTCTGGCCTGCCGCGCTGTGCGCGACGGGTATGATCTGGTCCGCCGTTTACATGCTGTGGTGGTATCAGCGCCTGATGCTCGGCCCGGTGACAAAGGACGTCAACAAACACCTGCCCGACCTGAAGCCGATTGAATGGGGCGTGTTAATTCCCCTCACAGTTGTTATTTTCTGGTTCGGCCTGTTCAGCAACTTCTGGACGAAGCGCATGGACGACTCGGTAGACGCCCTACTGCCCGCGCAGGCCGGAACGCGCGAACTTTCCGAAGTGCTGAACCAATCGCTTCCCATGTCGCAGGTGATTCTGGCTGACCGTCAGCAGGGCAATGTCGAGCCGCGTTTCCGCCGTCCGCAGTCCAATGCGCCCGCCATGCCGGAACGCCATTCAGAAACAACGCCGACACCGGAAAACCTGCCCAAAACCATCCCATCTACCGGTGGTCCCGAAGTCCCGCAGGGAAATCGGAGCGACATACCCGCAGGAACGCCCGAACAGCCCACGTCTCTGCCCAACAGTAACGGCGCGGGTACGACACCGTAACCATTTTAGGTTAATGCTCAACGCTTAACGCTTTTTCGAGGTTTTTACTTATGATTAGCAATGCTGCCAGCGTCAACGCCATGCTGCCCATTATCATTATTATGGTGACGGGCATGGTCGTGCTTCTGGCGGATGCCTGCCTGCCGTTCTGGCGGCGCATGGGTATCCTGAGCGGCAATGTCAGCCTGATTGGGATCGGCATTGCGGCAATCTTTTCCATCCTGCAGGTCAACGCCAACGATGTCAGCCGGTCAGCCTTTCACGGCGCGGTCGCTTCGGATACCTTTGGAGCCGCCTGCAACCTGATTTTGCTGACCGCCGCAACCGTTGCCGTGCTGCTCGCGCTCACGTATCTGGAAAACAAGCGGCTTAATTTGGGCGAGTATTACGCCCTTGTGCTGTTTTCCACGTCCGGCGCGATGCTGATGGCGGCGGCAACCGACTTGATCGTGTTGTTTGTGGCGATAGAAATTTTGTCCGTCGCGCTGTACGTGCTGTCGGGATTTGCCCGCACGGAACAGCGCAGCGAAGAGGCCGCGCTGAAATACTTTTTGCTTGGCGCGTTCGCCGCAGGATTTCTGCTGTACGGGATCGCGCTTGTGTACGGCGGCTCGGCGGGCGCGGTTGCGGGCGGGGGCGGAACCACGAATCTGATTGAACTGGAGCGCTCGCTGGCGCAGGGCGGGACGCCAAGCATGATGCTGATTTGCGGCATCGCGCTGCTGCTGGTCGGATTGGGCTTTAAGGCCGCGCTGGTTCCCTTCCACATGTGGACGCCGGACGTATACGAGGGCGCTCCCACATCCGTCACGGCGTACATGGCGGCGGCAGCCAAAATCGGCGCGTTTGCCGCGCTTTTGCGCGTGTTTACCGCGTTATCGCCGATTTCCGAATACTGGCTGATTGCGGTTCAGGTACTGGCGGTGCTGACGATGTTCGGCGGCAACATTCTGGCTGTCACGCAGGACAACGTGAAGCGTATGTTAGCGTATTCGTCTATCGCTCATGCCGGATATTTGATGGTCGCAGTATCGGCGGCGACGGATAATCGCGCAAGCGCGGCGGCGCACAATTCGGCCTTGAGCGCGGGCGTGTTTTACCTCCTCGCGTATACCTTGATGACGATGGGCGCGTTTGCCGTGCTGATTTACTTATCGCGGCGGGGCAAGGATTACCAGACGCTTGCGGATTTGAAGGGGCTGGCGCGTAAAGATTCGCCGTCCGCCTACCTGATGCTGGTCTTCATGCTGTCACTGGGCGGCATCCCGTCCACCATGGGCTTCATCGGCAAGTGGTACATTTTCAACGCGACGGTGCAGGCGGGGCAACTGTGGCTGGCGCTGGCGCTTGGCGTTGCCAGTATCATTTCCATCTATTACTATCTGCGCGTGATCGGCATGATGTGTTTTCAGGAACCGGACGAGGCAGGGGAACAAATTCACGCCACCGCGCCAACCGGCGTGATTATATCGCTGGCAATCACCGTAGGCGCGTCCCTCATATTCGGCATCGTGCCCCTGTTCCTGAGTCCGCTGTTGGCTGCCGCCACTAATCTGCTGCACCACTGAGCAATCACAGGGACACGGCGCGGTATCGAACGAGGCAGCCCCGCGCTGTCTCGTTTGCTTTTCAGGACATGGCAGGATAAAATAGAGGCAGTACGGGCGTAGCGGTAACATAATAAACACCATTGTAGATGAGGAGCCGGCGGTTATGAGTACAAACGAGCAAGGGGTAGGACGGATGCGCAATCATGGGGATATTCCCGGACGCTTGATGGGCATGGTGGTGTTTTTCATCGGCGTGGGTCTGCTGCTGCTCGTCTTCAAGATCGCTTACGGCCTGTTTACCGCGTCTCCGGCGGCGGCCCTCGGCATTAACATCACGGGCGACCCGAAGCGCGACCCGGCCGCAATGGTCATTGGGCAGCAGTTCGGCTGGCTGATGGTAAAGATACTGCTGCTGTTCCTGATGAGCGTTGTCGCTTCGCTGACCGCGCAAAAAGGCATCAATCTGTATTTCAGCGGCGTACACGGCGGGCGCACGCACGAAACGAAACCCTCTGCCGCCGTCAGCGCGGACGCATAGAAGGAACATGCAAAGGAGAAGATACTCATGTCCGGCGAAAACAGTCTGAACGAAATTCCCTATACCGAGTACCACATCATTGGTCAAGTTGTGCGGGGGCATCTTGAGGAGTTTAAGGATGCTCTGCGTGCCGTAATTGCTTTCGGGCCGCTGAAAACGTCCGGCCATACGCATGACATTGATCTCTTGGAAGTTATTGAGAACTGGCAGGGGCCGCTCCGCTTTCAGGCGGAAAGCAGCGAAACCTTGCCTATGTACGGCAAGCTGTATTTGAATGTTATCTCTCTGGATGATTTTCAGCTCAACGCTGCCCCACGCTCCTCAGACGTGGAGGAACTTTTTGAGCGCGTGATGCAGGGATATGAAATTATCTACGAACATCCCACCGGTTTTGCCCGCGACAATCTGGCCCGGTCTGCCATGCAGAAACAGCGCAGGGGGGGGGCGCTGCTGGAAAATCCCATGTTTCTGCCGGTTGCCGGAGGGTAGCCGGGTATGACCGCCACAACCACGTTTTCCGTGCCGCTTCCGGGTGACAGTGAAATGGCTCGCGCTTATTTCAGCGAAGCCATTCGCCATTTGCAGGATGCGCGAATTTTGCATGAGGCCGGTCGGTATGCAGGCGCAATCACGTCTGCTATGAAGGCTGCTGAATTAGGCTTGAAGTCTGTACTGATCCTTTATGGGGTTCGAGGTTGGCACGATCTGCTGACTCATCGTGTGATAGCGACAGTAAAAAGCATTTCTATATTGGATGACCTGATGGACGCCCTTAAAAGCCAGTATCCTTCCATAGTCTTAGAGGTAGAGGAGCTTGAACGGCTGGTTCCTGACCGGCAGAACCTGAGCAAATTAGCGCTGGCGGACGCGCAAAACACAGAGTACCCTTTCTTTGCCGAGGAATTTAATCTGTCGCGCAATTACCGGCTCTATCTGCCGGAAATCCACTTCGATGAAGCCAAAAGCGTCACTTCCTTTCGCACAGCTTTGCGCCTGCTTTCCGCGATACAAGCCATTTCTCCTGAAGTCTCCGCCTGGGGGCTGATGTTAGGTTCCTCACTGTAGGTAATGCAGGGAGTAGGGAGTAGGAAGCAGGCAGTAGAAATATCTGCTTCCACAAAGCTGTGCAGCACCGTAACAACTGACAATAACAGGGCCTCTACTCCCTACTCCCTACAGCCTACTCCCTGCTTTTTGAGGAACTATGCACACTCGTTATTTCGTATTGATACTTATGCGTAAGTAAATGTGCGGTTTGGAAAGGCAATACGGGGCAAGATGAGAATACAATCGAACATGCTGGTGCATTTAGGATATGGCAAGTACGTGCGTTCGGATCGCGTGACGGCAGTGCTGCCGATAGAGGACGAGCGCGGGCCGGGGCGTAGAACCTTCGTGCAAATCGAGGGCGCAGCCGATCCACTGGTGGCGTCACGGGCGGAAGACTCCATTATCCGCGATCTGGTGCAGGAACCGCGTGAAGTCACGCAATCCCGGCAGCAGCAGGAAATTCTGCGCGATCTGCTTCAGGATTTGGCGCAGGTAAACGGAACCGTCCGCCGCATTTCCCGCGATGAGGGCTTGGACCTGGAAAAGTACGAGCGCCGTATCCGCGAAGTGGTTGAGGATTGAGAACAACTCTTTAGAGTGAAAGTAAACGCCGTCAGTGAATCACTGACGGCGTTTTTGTTATAGGGAATGCGCTTCGTAAACTACTCGCTCGCTCACCATCCGCTGAGGTAGCAACTTGGGTTATTATAACATATTGACATGGTAGGCAAAGACCATCGGGGTACGTCCTCTGTATGCTAACCGGTATCTGCTCATCAACCTGGTCAGGTTCTGTCAAGTTGAATCAAGTTCGGTCAGATTGCGCAGGCTGCGCAGGCTGACCCTTGCGCTCGAAAACATTAACGGGAATACTATTCTCAGTACGGTGTGGCGCAAAACTTCGCAGCAGGCCGGGAGGAACGCGGGAGCGCAAACAACGCGCCATCCGGTCATGCCGGAAACCGCCGCGCTTATCTTCAGCAGTGGCAGCGCGCCGTTCGCCGCCTGTACCGCGTCGTTTCGCAAACCGGAAGGGAGTATCCGCAGCATGTCGAACACCGATCTTTTGTTACCCTCGTCCCAAGACGACTATGACAACGCGCTTGCCGCTTACAAAATAGACCTGAACGCTTACCGCGCGTTAAGCGACCGAACGGGCGAGGGCAAAACGCTTAACGAGATGGGCATTGTCTACTATGAGCAGGGCCTCTTTGACGAGGCCGCCACAGCGTTTCAACAGAGTTATACCATCTTCCACGAGCGCGAAAACTCCATCGGCCAGGCGCTGTCGCTGTTTAACCTGGGCAATGCCTGGACGTCGCTAAAACGCTATAACGAGGCCGCTGCCGCCTACGAGCAGAGTCTTGCCATCCGCCGCGCGCTAAATGACCAGATGGGCGAAAGCAAAACGCTGAACAACCTGACCATCGTTTACAAGGCGCAGGGCCGCTATGACGAGGCTACTGCCGCTTACCAACAAAGCCTCGCTATCCGGCGCGGGAGCAATGACCAAATCAACGAGGCAAAAAAACTGAACAAGGTAGGTATTGACTGCTATGAGCAAGGCCGCTATGAGGAGGCGATTGCCGCTTATCAGGAGAGTTACGCCATTTTCCACGAGTGCAAAGACCCTGTAGGCGAGGGTCTGACGCTCCTCAATATGGGCAATGTTTACGAGGCGCAGGGCCGCTATGATGCAGCGCTTCCGCTTTACGAGCAGAGCCTTATTCTCAAGCGCGGGTGCGGAGACCGTATCGGCGAGGGCCAGGCGCTGAACAATCTGGCCGTTGTCTACAAAGCGCAGGGCCGCTATGACGAGGCCGCTGCCGCCTACGAACAGAGTTACGCCATCAAGCGCGAGACCAATGACCGTATCGGCCAGGGCAAAACGCTCAACGATTTAGGCAGCGTCTACCGATTGCAGCACCGCTATGATGAGGCGCTTGCCGCTTACCAACAGAGCCTGCGCATCAGCATCGAGTTTCAGGATCGCGACGGTGAGGGCAAGACTATCGGCAACCTGGGCATTGTCTACGAGGCGCAGGGCCGCTATAACGAAGCCGCCGACGCTTATCAACAGAGCCTTGCCGTCAAGCGCACGTCCCATGACCGCATTGGGGAAGGCCAAACGCTTTTCAATCTGGCGCTGTTCTATGAAGCGCACAGTGACAGGGCGCAAGCGCTCGCCTGCGCCCGCCAATCCGCGTATGTTCTGGCAACGACGAAAGCGCAGGCGGACTTGCAAAACGCGCGGGATTTGGCGGCGGCATTGGAAAGCGGCGCGATTATCCGTCAGTGATAACTCCCCGGCGTAAACGACTTGGATATTGTCGTGGTCGTAGTTTGATGCCCTTCTCCCAGCTTTTTGGGAGAAGGGCTAGGGGTTGAGAGCCGGTTCGGAACCACTTTCCAGAGCGGCAAACATGCGGTTCGCGTAATCCAGATAATCAAAATCCGCCGGTCCGCGCTGCCCGGCGGCAATCAAGCCGTGCTGCACAAGCGCCCATCCCCCCTCGAACAAGCGCGCCACCCACTGCATGCTGCGCAGGTTCTCCAGCCCGTTGGGAGCGGTATAGCCGTAGACATCCAGCAGCGTTTGCTGTTCCGCTTCCGAATAGCCCCCGGCCATGCTGAGGGTTGCCAGATCGTACAGGCCATCCCCCCTCCCGGCAAACTCCCAATCCAGCAGCCATAACTGCTGCCCATCGTCCAGAAAGTTGTTGGCCCATAAGTCGCCGTGCGTCAGTCCCGGCGCAGCAACAGCGTCTTTGGATCGCGCCTGTGCGATGCGCTTCATGGTTTCCCAATGCGCGTTTAGATTTGGCGGCAATTCTACGGACAGCGCGCGCGCGCTTGCCAGCAGATACTCCACGCGCTCATAAATCGAGGTGTTTGCCTGCGCGTCCTGAACGTAGTGCAGGCGGCGCAGCACATCCGCGATACGCGCCATGTTGGACGGTTCTCGAAACTCTTCCGGCTTCCAGTGCCGCCCCGTAATGAACGGCATCACCATGCAGCCGCCCGGATCGGCGTATAGAATTTCCGGCGCTGCGCCCACGTTCGCCGCCGCCCGTGCCGCCGCAATCTCCTCGTCGCGCCGTATGCCCAAAAAGCGCGCCGTGTCCGCGCCGATGCGAACAAGGTACGCTTTGCCGTCCGCCATAACGCGATAATTGGCGTTGTTCAGACTAATTACGTCTTGCAGGGGCGCAATCTCAATGTCGGGCATACCCGCGAACAAGGGTATGCGGTCTACAAGCGCGCGAACACTTTGCGAAACTTCCTGCATCCTGCCTCCCTCATGCTAACTTATTAGACAGAGCGTTATTCGCGTTTGCTCACGGCTATTCCTGAACTCACCTGAATTCCCCCTGCGCAGTCCGTATCCGCCTGCGTAATCGCAATGCCCATGCCTGCGTACATCAGGCGGCTGTAGCGGCTGTGCTTGCCGAAAAAGCGGCGGGTTTCATGGTCGGGATAGTCGCGCCACAGGCGGGGCGGAACAATCGTCACCTGACTCAGTTCCGGGTGTCCCTCGTGGCCGTAATACAGTTGCAGGATACGACGCTGATTGTCGGTTTGACGGCGCGTGAAGCCATACACGGTCGCGCTGTTGAACAAGATGGCCGTTCCCGCCTTGCCGTGCAGATAGACTGAGCCGCCGCGCTGCAAGTGCGCGTCCTGTTCCAGAAATGGGACCGCTTGCGGGTTCGGGGCTGACGGTAAAGCAGTGCGTCGTTTCGTCCACATCGGTCAGGTACGCGATCACCTGCGGGTATTCCAGATGCAGGGGATGCTCCGGCTAGTAACAGGTGTCCCGATGCCAGCCTGTCGGCTTCGCATCCCCCGGTTCTGTGACCTGAACCGATAATTCCTCAAAGCACACCGGTTATCAAATTTTCATTAAGCCCGTTCCCTGTGTCTGACTGTCAAACCCCATCCGTCGTTCCCGGCAGATGAACCGTTTCAGTGGAACGGGTATACTAAACACACGTTGCCGAAAAGATAGAAGACAGAAGGCAGCAGGCAGAAGACAGAAACCTAATACCCAAACACCTGAACACCTGTATCTGAAAAGAGAACACCGGCATTGAAAATCACCAAAGCTGTTATTACCGCTGCGGGGCGCAATCAGCGCGCCCTGCCCCTGCAAATGCTGATTGACCGCGACGGCGGGCAAAAATCCGTGCTTGCCATTCTGCTCAACGAGGCGTGGCAGGCGGGCATGGAAGAGTGCTGCGTTATCATTTGTCCCGGTGACGAAGCCGCGTATCGAGAGGCGGCGGGCGAACATGCGGCCCGGCTGCATTTCGTCGAACAGTCCGAAGCCCGCGGGTACGGCCATGCCGTGTATTGCGCTCGCGAATGGCTGGCCGGCCAGCCGTTTCTGCACATGATCGGCGACCACATCTTTGTCAGCGCTAAGGGCGATTGCTGCGCGCGGCAGATTGTCGCCGCCGCCGAGTCGCAGGACTGCGCCGTTTCGGGCGTACAGCCCACGCGGGAAACCCTTCTCCCCTTATTCGGCACGGTCGGCGGGCAGCGCGTAAGGGGAACGCAGAACTTATTCACCGTGGAACAGGTCATAGAAAAGCCCACACCCACGCAGGCCGAGCAAACGCTGTTCGTACCCGGCCTGCGCACAGGGCACTATCTGTGCTTCTTCGGCATCCACGTTCTGACGCCGCCCGTGATGACCCTGCTGGAAAAGCATATCGGGCAGGCGAACGGCGCAGGTTCCATTGCCCTGTCGCCCGTCCTCAACGAACTGGCGCAGCACGAGCGGTATCTCGCCCTGGACACGCATGGACGCCGCTACCCCTTAGACGCCCGGTACGGCCTGCTCACCGCCCAACTCGCCCTCGCCCTCAACGGACAGGACCGCGAAGAAGTTCTGGCGGGACTGTGCGAGTTGCTCGCGCAACGGCAGGCCGGAATGACCGCGTAAGAACACAAGGATTTGCAGATTAAGGAGTTTGTAGAGTTATGAAAGTAGGCATTATTGGCTTGCCGCAAACGGGCAAGACCAGTTTGTATAACGCGCTCACGCGGTCACAGGTGGATTTGAACCGCTTCGGCGCGGCGGAAGTGAACGTCGGCGTGATTCCCGTTCCCGATCCCCGTTTCGATTACGCAGTGGCGCAGTGCGAGCCGAAGAAAATCACGCCCGCCGTGATTGAGTTTACGGAAGGCGGGGCGCGGGTGGAGCGGGACGAGAACCGGGGGCAGGGGGCGCGGGACAAGTTCGGCACGGACTTTTTCGCCAATGTGCGCAACATGGACGCGCTTGTCCTCGTGGTGCGCGCCTTTGAAGACAGCGCCGTTCCCGCGCCACAGGGCGGCGTCAACGCCCGCCGCGAAGCCGAGCAGATATTGGAAGAACTGCTGCTTGCCGACCTGGGCGTCGTGGAAAACCGGCTGGAAAAATTGGAAAAAGCGCGCCTGCAAAAACGGCAGACGCCCGGCGAAGCGGCGGAACATCAGGTTATGACCCGCATCAAGAACCATCTTGACAGCCTGGAACCCATTCGCTCCCTCGAACTGTCGGAGGATGAAAAGCGCTCCCTGCGCGGCTATATGTTCGTGTCGGGCAAGCCGTTGATTCTGGTTGCCAATGTGGGTGAGGACGAAGTGGGGGAAGAACTGCCCGCTAAAGTCGCGCCCCTTGCCGCTTACGCGAAGGAGAATGGCATCCTGCTCGTCACGCTGTGCGCCAAAGTGGAAATGGAAGTGGCGCAAATGGAGCCTGCCGAAGAGCGCGAGTTTCTGGAAGCGATGGGCATTGCCGAAGCCGCCCGTGACCGCCTGATTCGCGCCGCGTATGCCGCCCTGGGACTGACCAGTTTCTTCACGGTGGGCGAAGACGAGGTGCGGGCGTGGACGATCACGCGCGGCACGAACGCGGTGGGCGCGGCGGAGAAAATCCACAGCGACCTGGCGCGCGGCTTCATCCGCGCCGAAGTGATGGCGTTCGAGGATTTCCAAAGCGTCGGCGGCTGCTGGGACGAAGCCAAAGCCGCCGGCAAAATGCGTTTAGAAGGCAAAGAATACCCTGTCAAAGACGGCGACATCATGCACGTCCGCTTTAAGGTGTAGAGGCTCTGCTCGTGCCATTCAAACTATCTTCATCAAGTGAGCCTGTTGAGCGTTAGTTGAGCGTTACTAGAACAGCGTCTGCTTGAACATTCAGCGCAGTATTAGCGCTCAAAAATCGAAACATGGTATCATAATCCTATTCTCTTCAAGGAGGCTTGACGTGCCTGCAAGTTCTGAATTAAGGTCGCTTACTCTTCGCATACCCCCGAATGTTTACGAAGCGTCTCGTCGCATTGCGCATAAGCGTGAAGTCAGTCTCAATGCCTTGATACAGGCAAGCCTGGAAGCGTTGATTCAAGCGGAAGAAGAACGGGCCAGTTATGATGCGTATACGCTTTTAGGGCAGGATGCGGCAGAGTGCAATGTCGAGTACGCCATTCATGCGCAGGCGGAGGTGATGCTGCGCGATGAGTGATAATATAAGCATAGCGCGGCGCGGTCAACTTTACTGGCTGGATTGGAACCCGGCGCGCGGCTCGGAGCAGGCAGGACGGCGTCCCGCGCTCGTCGTACAGCAGAATACCGCCAGCGCCAACCCCAACTATCCGCTGACGATTGTGGCTGCCGTTACTACCAAAGGGCGCGACAATGTACCCTCCCATGTTGCCATTGCTCCGACACCGGGCAACGGCCTTTCCGCGCCTTCTTATGTTAAGTGCGAACAGGTTCAGACCGTGAGCAAGGAGCGGTTAGACGCCTTTATCGGCGAACTTTCCGACACGGACATGGAGCGTGTTTCTGACGCGCTCAAACGTGTTTTCGCGTTGCTATAACTGGGCGCAGGGCAAACTCGATTACGCGGCGTCAATGACAATGCCGCACATCCGATTATCAAGCCAAAAGGCGAAAGTACCTGAAATGGTATTTTCGCCTTTTATCTTATGCCTAATGCCTAATGCCTAATGCCTCTCATTGGCGGGACGCGACGGATGCGGCGGGGCTTCGGGCTGGCCGGGAACCGTGCCGTGCAGGACGGGGCCGATGTTCTGCCACAAGCCCCCGATGAAGTTGCGCATCTGCCGGCGCTGCGGTTCGTCTGTACCCGGCGCTTCCTGGCACACGCGCACGAAGTACGAGGGTTGGCCGCCGTCGCCGAAGAACGTCTGCCAGATTAAGGCGTTGCGTATCTGGCGCGTGGATTGCAGCACCTTGCCCTGCACCACATAACAGAACATCATCTCGGTTTTTACCGGGCTGCCCGTCTGCTTGAAGTGCGATTCCTGCACCTGGATGGTTTCCCCAGGCGTGGCAATCGGGATCGTTCCCTGATCCAAAATCACGGCATCGCTGCCCAACGCGCAGTTGTGCGGGTCGTGGAACACCTTGCGCCCCGTGCCCGCCGTCATAAACAACTGGATACGCGAACCGTCGCTGCCCTCGTAATCGCGGTTCACCACGCGCAGGGGATTGAGCATTTCCAGCTGTGCTTCCGGCAGCGTGTCCGTTTCCTCCAGGGGGCTTTCCTTGTAAGTATAGGTGACGCCGTTATACGTGAACGTTTTCGGAACTTGAAAAGTGGCAATCGGCGCTTTCTGCGTGGGCACGGTGCTGCGCAGGGCGGCATAACTCACCAGTGACAGCAGCAGAACCACGTCCAGCACGACCACTTGCGGCAATGCGCGGCGCAACTGCCCCGTTGTTGGACGCCAGCCCAGGATTTCCTGCCACCATTCCGGCGCGGGAACCACTTCCGCGCCCCCGGCTTCTCTGGCGGCTCTGGCGATCTCTCGATCCCGCTTTTCCACTTCATCCGTCAGGGGTACGCCCAAAAACCGCTCACACTTCAAAATACGCGCAAAGTTGAACAGGAACGTGAAGGCGAGAATCAGCACGATGAAGCCGCTGTAGTCGTGGAAAAACTGCGCCGAACTGGTGCTGAACAACTCGCCCACCACGCCGATAAGCGCGATGCGCAGGCCGTTGATGAGCAGGCTGAGGGGAGCCGTCGCCAGAAACAGCGTCCAGCGCTTCCAGACGGGGGCTTCCACCAGATAGGCGAACGCAGCGGAAAAGGTGAGCAGCGAGAGCAGGGTTTTGAAGCCGCTGCACGGCAGTTCCACCGCCATGCGGTAATGCTCCATGTGTATCTGCGTACCCTCCTGTGTGGAAGGCAGGCCGATATGCGTCATCATCCAGGTGGCGATTTGCGCGGATTTCAATTGGATCGGAAACGCGATGCCGTTAATCAACTGGTCGGGAATAAGCGGCATCATCATGGTAACGAACAGGAGGGGGAACAGCAGCAGCCGCGTTTTGGGCGTTCCCAAGAACAGCAGGCTGCCGCCCACCAGCAGAAAGATGAACGACACCGACTGCACGGTTGGTATATCCGAATGGAGGGCCAGCAGCAGCAATGCCAGTCCCGGCACGATCAAGGCCAGTCCCGTCCACGAGGGCTGCCAGCGCACATGGTGCAGGCGCTCCCGGCTGCGCCACAGCATGACGGCCACGAAAAACGGCACGAACGCGGCATGGGCGTAAAAGCTGCCGGGCGTTTTCCATTCGTAGTACCAGATCAAAAACGTGTTGGAGTACAACGCCAGGGCCAGCACAAGCGCCGCCACATACGGCAGGCTGTACACCAGGCGTTTTGAGTCGGAACCGGGCACGGGCATCGGGTTGCGATTATGGGAATCTTGCGCGTCAGTTGACGCGCGGCTGTCAAGAGTATCCATCAAATTTTGCTTTCAAAGCGCGAAGTGTCTTATTTTTTATCTTTGCCGAGGAAATGCTCGATCATCGGCTTGTCGTTTTGGTCTTCACTCTTGAAGCCTTCCCCGCTGCCCCACAGTTTGTTCAGATACTCCGCCGAAGGCTTGGCGCGTTTGGCCGCGACCGTTTCACGCAGTTTTTCATGCGTTTTCTTGTCGTTCAAATCGGCTTTCTTGCCCGGCTGAATGTCCATCAGGCTAACCAGTAATTTCTGAGCGCCCGCCTGCGCAAAGACATCGGGGGGAAACTCCTGTACCTGTCCCGGCTTCATGTCGAAAATCTTCGCGTTCTGCTTGGTTCCGAAGGGCTGCACGAACGTAAAGACGTTGTTGTCGCCGACAAACCGCACCGAACTGAGGAAGTTGCTTTGAATCAGGTTGATGCTGACGTTCTTTTCCATCAACTGCTTGATTTTATCCAGGTCGTTGAGGTCGGTGACAAGGGCCAGGCGCGTATGCGCTTTGGCGGGCGTGTCGTATGCCTGCGGCTGCGCGTTGTACTCGTCCTTGATCTGGTCCTCGGATACGGGAATATCAATCGTGCGCAGGCGAACGTCTTCCATTTGCTGCCGGATACGCGCCTTGTATTCCGCTTCCATAAAGGGCTGCGCGGCGACCTGCTGCGCGAACTGTAAATTAAGCTCGCGCATTTCGTTGAACGCCTCATCCACCTCTTTCGGATCGGGGGCGACCTTGCGCTTGTTGGCCTCATCTTCGAGCATATAGCGCTGAATCATGTTGAACTTCACGGCGGGGCCGCTGTTCTGGCTCAGGTAATCGTAAATATCCTGCTGCGTGACAGCATGGTTGTTGTAGGTCATGACCACGCGCCGGTTACGGAAGCGCTGGTACATGAAAGCATTGGCCGCCAGAGAAATCAGCAGCATTACAACGAGAATCAAACGAACCGCATTTCGCATCAGGTAATACTCCCCTGCGCTCCGCGACGTCCCTGTCGAAAACCGGGTCGGAGACAGGCTGTTAGATAAAGGTTGGAGAAACAATGTTAGACTTACGCCGGAACGCGCAAATCAGGCCGCAAACGGCGTAAATGTCAGAGCGCATCCTACTATAAATCATCCCGCGCGCTGCAAGCGTTGCGCGTGTAAATTCCGGGTAACGTCGGCAATTCGGGCTACCCAGTGTTCCAGGGACATAGACGTTTCAATATCGCGCCGCGCCTGTTCGCCCATGCGCCGCGCTTCTTCGGGATCATTCAGCAGGCGCGTAATCGCTTTGCGCCAGCCTTCCACGTCGCCAGGCATCACGTACAGGCCGTTTTCCCCGTGCCGAATGGCATCCTTTTGCCCCGTCGTGCTGGTGGTGACAATGGCTTTGCCCATCGCCATGCCTTCCAGGATGGTAGTAATGCCCGCCTGAAAATCGTTTTCGTACAGGGGCACAACCACAAACTGCGAATCCGCGTACAATCGCCGCAGTTCGTTATACTCATACCGCCGCGCGCTGACGTTGGGCGGCAGAGTTCGGTTTTCGGTTTCGTTGCGGTGCTTGCTCCACGGACTCGCCGCCGCAAGCCGCACTTCCACGTCCATGCCTGCCACCGCTTCCAACAAAGTCGGATAATCCCGCCATTCCAGTCCCGCGCTGCAAACCATGCGCGGGGGCGCGTCCGGGGCGGGCGGCAGCGGGCGATAAAAACACTGGTCGGCATGAAACGGAATCAAATGCAGTTTCGATTCGGGAATGTTCAAATTCTGCCGCGCAAACTCGTACTGCGTGGCGGCATACACGAAAATCGCGTCCATCTGCGCCTGCAAGCCTTTCAGCAGCAGGCGTTTCTTGCCCGTTGAGACTTTATGCCCGATAAGCACATGGCCGGGGCGTCGCTTGCCGTGCCGTTTCAGCAGCATCGCAAGCGGAATACCAACATTTTCCCCATTTGAATAAATAATATCATATTTATCCCGCTGCGCGTAGCCCAAAGCGGCAAGCGCGGCATCTTTGCCCATCCGTTGCGCCAGCCGCGCCACCAAGGGGTTCGACGGGTTTTCCAGCGCGGCATAATCCAGCAAGTCCGCGTTCAAGGCTTCCTGCAGCGCGTAATAGTCCATCCGGGGATGGGCATCCGCCTGCGCAGCCTCAGCAATTCCCTGTTTGGCAACGCTCGGCACGAGCATCAATACACGAGGCAAGGACAAGATAGTTCACTCCATAGGTTTCAGGTTTCAGGTTTCAGGGGATATACTTCTGTATTGTCCCTGATGCTCTCAAAGGCCAGCCAAACATTACGGGCATGTGTTTACTGAGACCTGAAACCTGAAACCTGAAACCTTTCTGCTGCCACCCTCTTCGCCAGCGCCAGAATAGCCGTATAATTGCGGCAGGCGTCGAAGCGGGTTTCCGCCAGTTTGCGGGACGCGCGGGACATGGCGGCGCGTTTGGGTTCATCGGCCAGCAGGGCGCGTACGGCCTGTGCTACCGCGCCGGAATCGCCGGGGGGAACCATCAGGCCGTTGACCCCTGCTTCCACTTCCTCGCGCAATGCGCCCACATCCGTTGTAATCACGGGCAGTCCCGCCGCCATCGCTTCCATGACCGCAAGCGGCAGGCAATCGCCCTTTGTCGGGAACACGAATACATCGGCCTGCGCGTACAAGTTAAGAAGTTCGGGACTGTTGGCCGTCAAGCCCTGATGTACCCGGATGCCTTCTATTCCCGCCAGTTCGCGGGCGGCTCCGGCGTCTTTGGTAACAATGTCAAGAGCGCAGTCCGCTTGCAGGCCACCGCAAAACGCTTCCACGAGTTCCGGCCCGCCCTTGCGCGCGAAATCGCCGCCCACGAACAACAGCCGCAGGAGGCTCCCCGCTTTGCGCGTTCGCGCTTCCTGCCCGAAATTCCATTTCGCCATATCCACGCCCGGCGGAATCACAGTTACTTTATCCGCCGCAACGCCGTATTGCTCCACTAAAGAGTCCTTTGCCCATTGGCACCAGGTTGTCAGCGCGGCGGCGGCATGGAACGTGCGGCGATTCCATTGATATTTACGGCGTTCCAGCCACGAATCGTTACCCTGTTGATGTCCATATTCGGCTCCAACCGTGTCATAGTTCAGGGGTGTGGCATCCAAAGAGAGGATTGTCGGCACGCGCCGCATCCATTCCATAGCAAACAGGGAAGTTGTCTGGGTATGAAAAAACAGCGCGTCGAAGGATTGGCCTGTTCCGGCTGCGTTCAAAGCGTCACGGGCGCGCAGGCTTGCTTTCAGGGACCAGTTGCCGCGCACAACCGGCAGATGCTCCCAAATGTCGGCGGTATCCGAGACAATGGGCAGCCAGGTGGGAGCGATTTCGGCGTCTTGTTCCGCCCAATGCGCCAGGTTCTGATGGTGCGTCACATGCCCAAGCGCCTGCTCCATAATAAACGCGATTCGTGTTGCCATTGCCTATCCTGAGAATGCCGGTATTCGGTGTTCGGTATTCGGTGTTCGGACAATCCAGCATGTTTATGCTCGAAGGTGAACGTAGTTCATACGGGCTGTTCTCGTTTTCGCCATACAGAGAAACCATTGCGCGAACCGGCGCGATACCCCTTCGCCGCCACCCACGCCTGCTATCGTTATGCCACAAATAGCCCGCGCATCCACGAAAAATCACAAAAATTGCTGAAAAACTCACCGGCACGGGAGAGCGATACGGAGAAAAAAAGGCGCATACGAAGGATCAGACACAAGATCGGTACTTGAACGCCCAATTACTGCACCTCTGACATCTCAATACTAATACCACTCAAATAGAGCCAACTTTTTGGTTGAGCGGCAATTATGTAGGGGCGCAATTTATTGCGCCCGCTTGCCGGTAATTCAGCCGATCTCTGCTCCATTACCCTACATGATGCCGACGCAATAAATTGCGCTCCTACGCCTTTATCCTCGCGGAGGGACGGCGGAGCAGGCTGCGTCGAAAGCCTCAACGCCTTGCTGCCTTTTCTGAAGCAGTTGAAGGTGAAATTGCTGCATCGTCTGCACGATGGATTCCCAACTGTAGTTTTGTTCCACCAGGGCGCGGCCTGCCGTACCCAGGCGCGCGGACAACTCGCGGTCTTCCATCAGGCGGACGACGGCTTGGGCAAAGGCTTGCGGGTCGTCTTCCATCAGCAGGTGTTCGCCGTCGCGCACTTCAATGCCTTCGCAGCCCAGCCGCGTGGACACCATCGGCTTGCCCATCGCCAGCCCTTCCAGCACTTTCAGGCGCGTACCGCTGCCCATGCGCAGGGGAACCACGAAAATGGAAGCGTTTTGAATGTACGGGCGCACGTCCGGCACTTCTCCCGTGACCTTCACATTCGGGCTGGCAAGCCGCAGGATTTCATCGGGTGGCCCCATGCCCACAATGGAAAAGACGGCTTCAGGACGCGCCTTGACGATGTGCGGCAGCACTTCATGGACAAAAAATAAAACGGCGTCCGTGTTGGGCCGATAGCTGATAAGGCCGGTAAATACCAGGCTGTTCGGGTCAACGGGTTTGGGAGACGGCTGAAAATACTCGATGTCAACGCCGTTGGGCGCGACGTGCGTGGGCTTGGCGGGCATTTGCGCGTTTAGTATCTGCTGTTCGCGCTCCGACGTTAAAATGCAGGCGTCCGCTTTCTGCCAGCAGATGCTGCTCTTCCCGCTTGAACTTGGCGTATTCCATCCAATTGTACAGGCGGCGCAGGGGCGAGCGCTCCGTCTGGTACATGCGGTACAGCAGTTCGTACTCCAGGTTGTGTTCATCCACGACCAGAACGGGTTTGGTTCCGAACGGGTAGGAGCCTAACTGACTGGATTCGATCTGCACGATGTCATAATTTTCGGTTTCCAGCAGGCGCGTCAGCAAGGCTTGCATGGCCGACGTGCGCAGGCTGCCGGTGGAAAAGGAGCGGGGCGACAACAGCGAAAACAACTGCGCAACCCGTTTGTCCGCCTGATGGTTGAGCGGCGCGGGAGCCGTATGAACGGCATGGCAGATTTTTTGCAGCGCGGCGATCTTGGCTTCTTCGCCGGGATGGGCGTAGCAAAGCAGTGACACCTGATGCGTTCGGGAAAGGTGCTTGAGGAACTGATAGACTCGAATCCCAAAACCCCAGTTCGGCGGGTAAGGAATGGAAGGCGTCACAACTAAGATGCGCTGGCACATGGGGTTGTTCATTACCAAAAAACTTCACTGAGGGATATGTCCCGGAACGGTGAAAAGTGGATATATCATTCTAGCACAGATAGGGCGGTCGCGCCTACTGCCATGTAGGGAGGAAGATAAGAGATAAGAGATAAGAGTAAATGCCTCTGTTACTCAATGTTTTCTCTAAGCTGGAAAAGCCCGTCAGTTCCAAACTCTTATCTCTTATCTCTTATCTTCCTAACTCCTCCGCGTATTCATAAAGGGCCGTTCGCAGAGCAGGTAGAACCCATACGCGACGGCAATAATTATTGGCAGGCCAAAGAGAGCCAGCAGGGCGAAACCCCGGACGTCTTCCATACCGAGCGGGCGCAGGGCGTAGCGCACCAGAAACACGACAATAGGTACATGGATCAGATACAAACTGTAAGAAAATGTTCCCAGCCAAGCCAGAGGACGCCAGGAACAGACGCGATTGACGAGACTTCGCGGCGCAATCGACGCGATAACCAGCAGGCAGGCCGCGCATACGCCCGTCGGCAAGTCATACAACGGATACTGCAGAAGGGCATTTTCGTAGCCCAATGCGGCGGCCAGGCCGGCAACAATGCCGACGCACAACGCCGCCGTCCATCCGAAAGGAAACCGTTCGCGGAAGCGCTGCAAGCGCGGTTCGGTGGAAAAGGCAACCGAAGCCGCCGCCATGCCGAGCGCGAACAATCCCAGGTACTGCACCGACATGCGGGCAAAGCGGGTATCCCGCAAAATGTAACACAGCGCATACCCGGCAAGGAGCAGGGTCAGCGTGACCGCAAAGTTGCCGTAGCGGCGCAGGCCGATGAGCAGCAGGGGAAACAAAAAGTATATCTGAAACTCGGTTGCGATAGACCAGTACACATAGCTGATGCGTCCGGCCCCGTAAGCGTTTTGCAGCAGCAACAGGTGGCTGATAAAATCGGACGGGCGCACGGTCATTGCCGAGTCAAAGTGGCTGCCGCCGGGCGTACGGAAAATCACAAAGATAAAAAACAGCGTGAACGCGATGGAAAAGTAATAGGGCGGGAGGATGCGCCGGAAACGCCGCTGGAAGAACCGCCGAACGCCGCCCTTCAACACGCCGCCCGCTTTCAGAACCGGCAGCATCAGGCAAAACCCGGAAATCACGATAAACACGCTCACGGACAAATGCCCGAAGATCAGCAGATAGGAAAGAAAGCCATAAGGAGCCGAGGGAAGCCCCCGTTCCAGCCACAATTCCAGGTAAAAGTGATTGAAAACAACCACCAGCGCGGCCAGCGCGCGCAAGCCTTCCACAAAGACGAGATGGGGCTTCTGCTCCTCTTTTACTGCCGGGGCGGATTGTTCCGTTGGATGTTCTGCGGCGCGATCTTCGCGGGCGATTGCCGTTTCCTGCGGGGGAACGGCAATCCTCCTGCTTGCTGCTGTCTCCATAAACTTGCCTTCTAACTTCAACACTGCCTCAACACAGATGTTGCGCACTACGCAAGAGCGCAACGAAATGAATTTCTTTGCTGTAGGGCGTTCCGCCCAATGTCCGCCTGCGCGGACATAACATTCTTCACGTAAACGGTTTCCATCAAGAAGCGCTACGGACGATTCTTTACGCTTGCCGACTGACTGCGGGCGCTTGCCGAGATTTTACTCGAGGCAGCAACCACGTTGATGAGCGGCGCGAGGTCTGCGGCCAGGGCGTTTGCCAGCAGGCGGTTCCCGTCGGGCAGCATGTGGTCATTGTCATGAAACAGCGGGTCGGGAACCAGTTCGCTGTAATCCTTGCAGGGAACACCCGGCGCGGTCATGGATGTGGCGAGCGCTTTGCGGCTTGCGGCATAAATGGCTCTGGGAATGGCGTAACCGGTGGCTGCCGGGTTCTGCGGCGTGATATAAAACAGGCACGGCAGATGCGTGTCCGCCGCCATTTGCGCCAGGTGTCGGTAGAATTGGCAGTTCAAATCCGTTTCATCAAAGTCGCGCCGATAATCCCCCAAAAAGTTTTGCAGTTGTAAACCGCGCCCGTTCCACGGCATCATGCCCAATTTGCCCATTTTTTTGGCAACGCCTACGCCCGTCATTACGGCGGGATTGGGCAGGCTGTACGGAACGCGCGGCTGTACGCCGAACAGTTTGGCGTTGATGGCCTGCCGCAGTCCCATAAACCGGCAGTTTTCCTCGATGCTCCAGGTGAGCGCGTCCTCGAAGCGCTTTTTGGCGTCGCGGGCGGGAACATAAGGCACAAGCGCGGGCGGGATGGAAGCCAGATTGTAGGCCAGCCAGGGTTCCGCGAGCGGGCGCTGAGAAACATCCAGGCTGGTCGTAAAATAATTGCCTTCCACGACGATGCAGTCCGGCTTACCTTCCAGCGCTTTTTGCAGCAGGCACATCTCATCCAGCGAACGCGCGCCCGCCACGCTGAAATTCCACACATGGATGTTCTGGCGCGGCAGGGCATTACGCAACGCCTGTTCCAGATATACGGGGATGGTTTCCGATTTGGCGAGCAATGCGCTGCCCACAACCGTCGAATCCCCGATAACCACCACTTTGTAGGCGGTATCGCGCCGCATCTGCGCGGCAAAAGCGTTTTCCAGCGCGGGCGTGGGAAAGTTGTCGAGCCGCTCCGTTTGCAGGCAGGTCGAGGTATCGAAATACAGGCGCGTCGCCAGTTCCGCAAGCAGCAAAAACGCCAGGCAGAACAGCCAGGGGCGCAGCGTGACATACCAGGGCACAAGCGGATTGTCCCGTGTCTTATCCGCCACGACGACATCCGCCAGTTCCGTTTCCCGCGTCGGATTGCTGCCGCGTACCACTTCTTTTTCAGGTTGTTCGGGGGCTGATTGGTTCATATAACGCTTAAAAATCCACGTAGATAAAGTGCGACGCGGTTCCGGTATAAAACAGGATCGTCGCCAAAAGCATCAGCGCCCAAAACAAGCCGCGCAGCAAGTCGCGTTTCCAGGAAGATTGCATGATGTTGTATTTTTCTATAAGAAAGGTTAGAACATGCGCCGCAGGGCGATAAGCGCTTCGGGCAGGCCGGGAGCGGCGAAAAACACCCATCCGAAGCAGACAAACTGAATAGTCAGCGCGGTTCCGAACCAGCGGACGGGTTTTGAATCCGGCAGCGGCTTGACGACCATACGGTAAATTTGCAGCCCCGCCAATCCCAGGCCGTTCCACAGTCCCCACACGACGAAGGTCCAGTTAGCTCCGTGCCACAGGCCGCAGATCGCCATGACCAGGGTTAGATTAAAGATGGCACGCCCTTTGCTGACCTTGCTGCCGCCCAGGGGGATATACAGATAATCGCGTATCCAACTGGAAAGCGACATGTGCCAGCTATTCCAGAACTTCTGAAGGTTGGCCTGCCGATACGGGCGGTTGAAGTTTTCCGGCAGCCGGTAGCCGAGCAGTTGCGCGCAACCGATGGCGATGTCGGTGAAACCGGAAAAATCGTAGTAGATTTTCACGGCGTAAGCGTACATGGCGATCCACAACTCTATACGGCTGGCGCTGTAGGGCGTTTTCAGCGCCTGCGTCAACAGGTCGGCGCTGTCGGCCACAATTAATTTTTTCGCCAATCCCTGCACGATGCGCGTCAGCCCGTCCGCAAGATAGACGGCCTGAAACTTGCCAATTTCCCGTCCCTGCTGCTGAAACAACTGAAACCGCTTGACCGGCCCCGACACCAGGCTGGGAAAGAAAAAGGCGAACAGGCCGAAGTCCAGCAGGGAAGGCTTGTTCGGCACTTTGCCCAGGTACAAATCCACCAGGTAGTGAATGAATTCAAAGGTGAAAAACGAGATGCCCCAGGGAACGAGGAACGTGGGCACGTCCATGGACTGCCCGATTTCCAGCGAACGGAGGGCGGAATTGTACGACAAGGCGAACATGCGCGAATACTTGAAGAAAAACAACACGCCTGCGCACAATACCAGCCCCACGCCCAAAGTAAATTTAACCTGCGTTTTGGGCGCGTCCCGTTTTTGCAGCCCCCAAATCACATTGCCAATGACATACACGATAACCGTCAGAGTTCCCAGCAGCAGGACGTAGGGCGGATAATTGTACGTGAAGTACCCCATGCTGGCAACCAGCAGAAAAACGCCGCGCCAGGAGGCCGGAACCACCCACCAATAGCCTACAAAGACTAGGAGCATGAACGCGCAAAAGGTCCATGTTGTAAAAATCACCGGCGGCTGCCTCCCGCCAATTTTGTCGCCGCGCCGGAAAGGGACAGGTCTTCGGCTTCTTCGCCCTCCATCCATTCCACATCGCGGAAGGAGCCGTCCTCAGATTTGAGGGCAGGGGGCGTTTCCTCCTGCTTCGTCAGCCGGGGCAGCGCGCCCAGCAAGCCGAGCCATATTCCCATCATCATCATGGTGCGGTAATTGGTAAACTGAAGGTCGTACTTGCCGTAGATGTAGGCCATGAGCAGGAAGATAATGCCCATCAAGCCCGCGCACAGCAATATCGGGTTTTTCACGCCCCGACAGATTTGAAGGCCGCGAATGAAAACCGTTGCGATCATCAGCAGAAACGCGAAGAAGCCTAAATGCCCCGTCCGCATCCAAATCCACATGATGCTGTTATGCGCGAAATACTGCAAAAAGTTTGTCGTGACGTTGGGCAGCACCTGCACCTGAATAAACGGCTTGCCGTAGCCATAGCCGTACCAGGGTGACAGGTCGCGGGTAAACTTGAGGTCAAAGTTTTCGGCTTCGCGGTAGTTGTCGGAACCCTGATCGCGGTAATCGGGAGACGAGTTGGAGCGGATGGCGCGGGCAGGCAAGGCCCACGCGCCGCTTGCGTTCCAGGCGACGGGCAGATAGATGGCGGAAAGCACCGCAAACGCGCCGATAAACATACCGATCTGCTTGCGCCGCGCTTCAAACAGCGTCCACATAATCGGCAGGGATGCGACAAACGCGATGACGAAGGCCGCAATCCCGGCGCGGCGCTGATTTTCCAGCACGGTGAAGATCGTGGTCGGCAAAAACAGCCAGCACGCCCTCACCATCGCGCGGTTGCCTTTGTTGAGCGCCAGGAACATCAGCAGGAAGAAAGACACGTTCAGCACCAGGCTGTCCTCGTGGTCTAAAATTCCCTGTTCCCCCACCATGCCGCCAAGCTGGAAGTAGCTGATAAGCCCGACCACGCTCAACAAGCCCAAGCCGACAATAGCGAACCACAACAACTGCTCGACGTGCTTGCGCTCCGTCACCAGGTTCAGCACCACAAAATACATAATCAGCGGATAATACTGCGCCCGCACTTCCCACAAAGCCATTGTCGGATCGCCGCCGCTGATATACCCGTGTATGTAGCCGATGCTCGTGGTAATCGCGTAAAAGACGAGGACGCCGAGAAACGGCCCGCGCTCGATCTTCAGAGTGCGCAGGGCAATAGAGCGCACCAGCCAACTCAGCAGGGCCAGCACAATGATGATTTCCGCCGGGCTGAACTTGAACGCCGACAGCCCACCAATGTGGAACATTTCTCCGATGTTGTTAAAATTGAGAAACACCGGGATATTGGAAGTCAGTTTTTGGGTGTTCTGAGCGCGCGGGTCCATGTCCAGCAGCGTGGTGAATAAGAACACCAGCATCAGCCCATAGCGCGGATAATTCCAGATGATGACCGGAACCATCAGGCAGACAACGATGCCGCCGCCGATGGTCAGCAGCGTTCCCGCTTCCAGATGGGGCGCAACGAAACTCAGCGTCACCATCAGCCCCATAACAACCGCCAGCAGGGCCACCATCAGCAGCAACATCACGTTACGACGCATTTTCTGCTGCGCAATCAGGTCATGGGCATGGATAGGTTCCGTGTTAAACATCCTCAGCCTTTCAGCCAGTTAAACATCATCCAGGTCAAAATGACGACGCCGACCCCGAACCAGCCTTTAGGGGAAAGTTTCCGGGTCAGCAGTCCGATGCCGATAAAAAGGAAAAACAACTGGAGATCGTAGCGCATAAATTAGACCTTAGAAAGCACAGCGCAGCAAAGTCAGGGAAGAAGGCGGCAAAGTGAGATACGTTTCGCCTGCGCTCAGTGTAATATCGGGATATTGTACGATACTTTTCAGGTTCGCGCCGTCATAACGCCAGACTTGCGCGCGTTGCGGCGCGGCTTGACCACGTTCGCCATGCAGTTTCACGGACACGTTTCGTTCCGCGCCCTTGTTAATCAGCATTATGGTGGCGGTTCCCGTCAGGCTGTCGCGCGCCGCGTAACTGGAAACCACATCGGGCGCGTCCGAAAGGGCCGAAAGAGCCGTATCCCCGAAGCCATTGCCTTTGCCGTCGGCGTTGCGATACAGTTTGTACGCGAAAAAAGCGGGCGAGTTTACGGGCGGCGCTGTCCAGTAACAGGCCATATCTACCCGTTCGCGCCCCAAAATGCCAAGCACATCTCCCACCGCAAGCCCGCCGTTGAGCGTTGTTTCCGCGCCCCAGTTCCACTCCGTCAAGGCCAGCCGGGTTCCGGGATAACAGCTGTCAATCCATTGATGCAGGCGCGGCAGCAATTGTACGGGCGCGTCAATCCAGGATTCATCGTGGTAGGTTGCATCCCAAAGGGCGCGCGTGCTGCGCAGGCGGAGGGCGTTCGTCGCGTCATCCGTTTTGCCCGCGTACACCCCCTCCGCCTGCGGATAAAAATGTACGTCCAGTACGTCCAGCGTTCGCCTGCCGATTTTGCGGTCATGCGCGGCTACCTGCCGCAAAAACCAGGGCAGAAACGGCTGATTGCCATGCGCGCGGCGGTCGGCATGGGTGGCGTAGGTGTCGCTCCCCCGGTCACGCGGCGAATAAAAGTAACCGGACCATCCCCACGAAACCGGGCCGGTGATTTGCGCGCCCGCGTCCGCATCTTTCACGGCGTCCGCATACGTCAAAAATGTTTGCAGCAGTTCCTCGTAATCCGCCTGAACCGGGTGCATATCCGTATGCGTCGTGTCCCATAAATCTGGCTCATTGTCCATCGCGTAGTAGCGAACGCCGCCCTTCGCCGCATTGCCGAATGTCCGCGTCAGATGCGCCACCCACTCGTCCTGATAAACCACATCGTCTTTCAGTTCAGGCGGGTCCGCGAACGCGCCGGGTTTGCGCGGCAGGGAACGCACGGAAACCAATTTCCGGTTTTGGGCAGGGTCGTAGCCCGCAATCGCTTCGGAACCCGGCGCAATTGGCGGGCCTCCCTGCGCGGGAACGCCCACCGAAGCATGGCGATTGTCGCTGTCTCGCGCTACCCATCCCATCGTTGGGATCGTCAGCAGGACTTGCGCCTTGTATGAAAGCGCCGTCCGAACGTGATTGTCGGCGCACCCGGACGGCAGATTGTCGGGCGGGCCTGAACTGGCGTAATTAACGTTAGCGAACTTCCAGTCGCGGGCCGCGTTCCAGCAGTTGCCCCGTTCCCAATTGTAGCGCGTGTTGGGATTGCCGCCCCAGCGCGAAAGCGGAACACGCAGTTGCCTGAAATGTTCCGGTGACGGCGGCGCCATGCCGTAAATCATCGGATTGATCGCGCCAATCGGCTGCGCCATGTCTACGACAATCCCGATTTCCTGTTCCGGCGTTACGAGTTTCGGCGCGGGCGGCCTGCCTGCCACAACTGCCAGCAATGCCAACAGCCCACACGCTGCGATTGCCGATTGCCGATTTTCGATTTTCGATTTTGCTTTCGACACGGCGTTAAAAATGCCCGAACGCCTGCCAACGGTTCTTCTTGATGTGCGGCGTGAACCTGTTGAAAACGAAATTTGATCTCACGAGGCTACCGTTTCTACCTTGTGAGCGTCTGCTTGCGTTTCGCTCAGGTCTGCGATTCTCGGCAGGGATGTCATGGTCAGCGCTTCCTCCGGCGTGGCGTGGAAAGTCAGCAATTCGTCACTTCGCGCCGCGCGCAGGGTTTTTTGGACGCGGGCATTGGCTCCGACGAGCCGCACTTCGCACCCCTTTTGCGCGGCGCGGCGCGGCAGGTTGAGCAGTGTGCCCATAATGGCGGCATCCACGCCTTCTACCCGCGTCAAATCCACAATCAAATGCGCGGGTAAATTCAGGATGCGCTCACAGCGCGCATTGAGTTCCGCCTGCTGCGCGCTGTCCAAAACGCCTTCCGCGCACAAAATAACGCTTTCTTTCGCGCGGGATTCCGTCCATCGAGCGGGGGCAGGCGCGTTTTGCGTTCGGCTGACGCGCCATTGCGCCACAAAGCGGCTGCCGAACTGCCCCACGTCCCGCGTATAGCGCTTCCAAAGCCGTTTCGGTTCCTGTGACAGCCGAAACACCCACTCCAATCCCGATTTCTGCATCCACTGCGGCGCGCGAACCGTTTGCCCCGCCAGAAAATCAAAGGTTCCACCAACACCAATGCAGACGGAAACTTCTTGCAGGGCTTCCCGATTGCGGTATATCCACTTTTCCTGTTTGGGATTGCCGAACGCGACCAGCAGAATATCCGGCCTGGCGGCGCGAATGTCCCGCAGTAAGGGCGCATTGTCCATCTCGTCCAGCGGCTGCACGGGCGGCGACACGCAGCCCACGATTTGCAGGCCGGGATGCGCTTGAAGCAATTTGGCTTTGGCCTGCTGCGCCACTTCCGGCTTTGCGCCGATCATGTAAATGCGATAGCCTTTTTGCGCCGCAAGCGCGGCCAGGGCCGGCACGATGTCCGCGCCCGTCACCCGCTCCGGCAGCGCCGTTCCCAATGCGCGCGACGCCCACACCAGGGGCATACCATCCGGCATCACCAGATCGGCGTAGCGCAGGATATGGCGCAGTTCCGCATCGGACTCCGCATTGATGACAAAATCCGCGTTGGCCGTCGCCACCTGATGAAAGCGCTGTTCGCGTATAAATTGTTCCAGGCGCTCCAATACTCCCGGCATATCGAGAACGTCCACGGGCGTATTGAGAATGCAGACTAGTTGGCGCATGGCAGTCCTGAAAAGTAGTCAGTAGTCAGTAGTCAGTAGTCAGTAGAAATCCATCTTCTTGTAAACGAACACAAGCGCACAACTTTGAGTAGCAGAGAATTTCTACTGACTACTGACTACTGACTACTTGCTAAGTTCATGTCGTTCCGTTCGTTTCCAGCCGCCGGCAGAACGGCCTGCCGCCATTACGGCGTAAACGCCCAGCTTCCACACAATATAAAAGGGGGCGCGCAGCAGGGAAAATGCGATGCGGGCCGGCATCCGCGCCACCCACATTCCCGTAAACAAATACCCGGCTTGCAGCAATAAAATCAGCGCCCACAGCCCCGCGAACGCCTGCGCCGTACGCCAGTGCAACCCCCAGCCCAGGAGCGCGCACAGGCCGCCCAACAGCACGGGCAAGGCGAACATTTCGGCAAACGGCGGCACGATCAATTCAATCGCCCGATCCCGCAGCAGGCGGTTGCGCGTTCGCAGGCTTTCGCGCAGCAGGTTGGGCGCGACGGTAAACAACAGGCGGTAGCGCCCGCCTTCCCAGCGTTCGCGCTGACTTTTCGCCTGCGCGCCCGTTGTCGGCATTTGCGCCCATACGCAGGCTTCGGGCGTAAACGCGATCCGATACCCGGCGCGGCACAGGCGCAGGGCGTATTCGATGTCTTCCGTAATGGAATCGCCCGACCAGGGTATCTCTTCGACCACGCTTCGGGCAAAGCACATGCCGTTGCCCTTTAATCCGTCCGACAAGCCCAGGCGTTCCCGTCCCAACGGCTTGACGACGTGCGCGAGAGCCAGGGCGCAGCTCATCAGGCGCGTTCGCCAGCTTTCGTCCGTGTTCAGCACGTCGTACCGAGCCTGTATCGCCTTGTTTCCCGTCTGCAACTCCGCCGCAAACACGCGCAAGAGATTGGGCGATACAAACGTATCCGCGTCCAGTACTACAACGGCGTCAAAGTGCCGGGCGCGTTCCCAAGCCTCTGTGACGGCGGCATCATCGGCGGAACCGGAAAGCAGCCGCGTAGTCTCGCTTCCAACATGCGCCCCACTAGCATTTTGCGCCGCAAGCGTTTCTATATTGCCCCGTTCCGCAAGCGCGGGGTTGGAAACCGTGCCGACAACCGTATCGGCAGAAACGGCAGGCTGCATCAGCCAGTTGAGCATGTCTTCCAGGGCGAAGCCTTTGCCGATGCGCTGTGTATCGAAACGCTCCAACGCCAGCGCGCCGCATTGCCTCGCAATGGTCGCCGTTTGATCGTTGCAGTTGTCCGCAATCACCACCACTGCCACCGACTCCGGCGGATAATCCAGGCCGCGCAAGCCCTGCAAAGCCGCGCTCAATAACAATTCCTCATTGTGCGCCGGAATCAGCACGACAAAGCGCGGCAGCGAACCGGAAGCGGTATCCACTGAGCTTCTGCCGGGGTTCAGATGAAGCAACAGGAAGCGCGGCGGCATCCGGGCGCGGCAAAATCACGACACGCTTCCTGCCGGGAAGGGCATTGAGCAACAGATACCATAAGTACGCCGCGCAGCCGGCAAAAAACAGCCAGGGCAGCGCCATAATTAGGGCAAACGCGATTTCTTCCCATGCGGCAAAATGAAGCAAAACCTGATTCCTACTCTCCAAACCAACCTATGAGAAAAACTTTTGCAGCGATTTGGGCATCGAGGTGGACACGCCGTTGAGAACTACGCCCAACACGCGCTCGTTGCCCACCGCATCCATCGCCCGCTGCACAATCTCGCGCGGCGTCACGCCTGCCGCCACCACCATCACAATGCCGTCCACAATCGGAGCCAGAACGCGCGTGTCCGCTACCGGCAGAACCGGGGCCATATCCATCACGATGAACTCATTTGCCATGCGCAGGGCGCTCATCACTTCCTGCAGGCGCGGGGAACGGGCCAATCGGTAAGGATTGGCGGCGGCGCGGCCTGCGGGCACAATGGTAAAGTTGTCCAGTTCGGTTCTTTTGTATGATGTTGGTAAGGTCGTCCTCGCCGCCCTCCAGAATGTCCACCAGGCCGGAACACGGCGGCAGGTTCAGGCGGGTTTGCAAATCCCAATTGCGCAGGTTGGCATCCACCAGGGCAACGCGCTGCGACGAGTTCTGGGCAATCGTGCCCGCGAGGTTCATGGCAACGGTTGTTTTCCCCTCGCCATACACCGCGCTGGTCACGCCCACCACGAAACAGCGCGAAGGGCTGGACGCGCGCTCCAGGTCGGCATGCAGCCGCGCGTATTCTTCAGGAATAACCAGAACGCCGTTGCCGTTTTTATGCCCGTTGGAGCCGTTCCCGTTGGGAGAACTGCCCAACCGCGACAACGCGCCGCCCCCCGCCAGAGTGTCTTGTGCCATACTTCTAACATCCGTCCTTGTCAAATTGGAGAGGCATTAGGCATTAGATATTAGGCATTAGGAAAATCACTCTGGACAGCAAGGCTTTTCCTGATGCCTGGTGCCTAATGCCTAATATCTAATGCCTAATGCCTAACTTGGTAAACTGGGCCGATTATCGCCGCTTGCCATCTGCCGCCGCGCCGCCTTTTTGTTGGCGTCCATGCGCGGCAGAACCGCCAGAACCGGCTTGCCCAGGTGCTTTTCCACTTCAATGGGTGTGCGCAGCGAATGATCCATCGATTCGGACAGCAGGGAGAAACAGAACGCGATCAGCAGGCCGAGCAGCGGTCCCGCCGCCAGCATCAGCGCGCCCCGCGCGCCGCCTTTTTCCGCTTCCGCTTCCGGCTCAACCATAACTTTCAGTTCCTGCGCTTTGGTCTTGGAATCGCGCAGGGCGGTCAGGCGCGCGCTTTCCAGGTCCCCGCGCAGACTGGCGTGTATGCCGGCATACAGCCCCATGTCTTCGGTCATGTACTTGAACTTCAACGCCTCTTCCGGCGCAATGCGCGCCTTCTGATCCAGCGCGTTGCGCGCCGCAATCGCCGATTGCAGCGAGGATTGCAGGCTCGTAATGCCCAGCTCCTGATCGGTCAACTGCGTTTTCAGCGCCACATACTGCGGGTTATTATTGACGCGAATGGAAACCGCCGGCCCTCTTGTCGGTGCGGTACTGGCCGCTTTTGCCAGGTCGTCCGCTTTGACTTTAGCCTCATCATACGCCTTTTGAGCCGCCTTCACGTCAGGGTGCGCGTCGGTTTTGGTCAATTTCAGCTCATTGAGATGCTTTTCAGACGCGTCGCGGTTCTGAATCGCAGTGGCATATTCGGGGGCTGCGCCAGGGCCGAGATAGGTGGTCGAATCGGGAATCGTCGGGGGCGTTGCCTGCAAAGCGGCGGCGATGGAAGCGCGCTGCTTCTGCGCCCCATCCAGTTGGCTTTGCAGCCGCTTTACTTCACTGTCGCGCTGCATCCACTCGCTGTTGGCAACGTCAAAGCTCAGGGCGGGATCGTGGATAGTCTTCAGTTGATAGGCTTTGACTTTGTTATCCAGGTCGCGCTGCTTTGCTCCATAGTCATTAACCAGGGTCGCCAGCAGATCGGCGCGGGTCGTGGTCAGAATGGTTTCCTGATCGAAGACGATACGGTTATACTTGCTGTAGAACGCCTTGACGATCTTTTCGCAGGTTGCGTCCGGCCAGTGGCAGGAGATTTCCAGGATGTTGCCGCCGTCCGAACTGTAGACAAGCGAGTTGTTCACCGCTTTGCAGAATTCCACGAATTCCAGTTCTGTTTTGCCTCGATCCAAATTCGCTTCGCGCATGGCCTGCTTGATGAAGTTGGGGTCGCGCACCATGATGTTGAGCACATCCAGCTTGAAGCGAATCGTGCCCCGTTGGCTGTCGTCGGGCGCACCCAGGACTTCCGATCCGGTCATTAGCACGATCATGCGCGCGTTGTAGGACTTGGCGCGGAACAGGTAGAAACCTGTGGTCGCCAGCGAGGCGAGAATGATGGAAACGATAAACAATCGTTTGGAACGAAAAATCAGTTCCACATAGTTGAACAACGGCGAAGAGCCATACACACGCATTACCAGTACCTCCCAGCGACGAACAGCGCGCCGTACATGCCCAAACATATAAAGGCGCTGCAAACAGGCTTCGCTTTCCCCGATAAGAACAAAGACAGAAGCGCGACAACCGAACAAACGCGAGAACGATTATGGCAGCGAAGTGACCGATTTTGCCAT
The DNA here is from genome assembly GCA_963835065.1 of uncultured Chthonomonadaceae bacterium. Classification (GTDB taxonomy): domain Bacteria; phylum Armatimonadota; class Chthonomonadetes; order Chthonomonadales; family Chthonomonadaceae; genus CAWFQB01. Next base: position 103,608 of record CAWIEK010000024.1, read on the forward strand.
GCCGCGCATGAACTGCGCCTGCTTGCATAGGAACTCAATTTCTATACATTGCAAGATTCGTGCCAACTTCGCTGTTTCGCGTATCGTCTTCAAATTATTACTAAGTGAGTTTACCAGCAAATCGCCCATCCTGCCGCCTTTGTTCTCGTTATCAGCCCTTTTACCGCAGTCGCTTGCGAAAGCAAACCGTTACGAACCTTGCCGCGTCCCGAACGTAAGCTATTGTCGGACGAACCCTCGGCCTGCTATAGAGTGACGGGTGGGAATTCCCGGTTAGGCAGTTGATACTTCATAGTTGATAGTTGATAGCATGGCAGGAACTACCAACTTTCAGCGTCCCACTGCTTAGGAACCATCCTGCCGGGCGTACCCGTAAATTCAGGTGTTCGGTATTCGGGTGTTCGGTGTTCGGGCGTTGGGACCTTATTCATTCGGCGTTGCTTACTAAGTTGCTGATAACGAGCAGTGGATGATTGCGGCGGGGCTTGTTGACGCTCATATAGGTTCTGTACGGATGCTTTGCCGGTCGCAGGTTCCCCTAACCGGCGCGCATTGGCTTAAAATTCCGAATACCGGTAATTATTTTTTGGATAGTCCGCATGAACTTGCTGGATTGTCCGAACACCGAATACCGAATACCCAATACCGGCATTTTCAAGATAGCGCCGCCTATTCCGCGGCAGGAGCGCGCGTGGAACCTAATCATCCCTCATCATCTCAAAATTCAGTTCCACCCGAAAACCCTGTGGAAGATACCTCAGGGGCGGCGAAGGAAGCGGAGGACACGTCTGAACTGGAACCCCTGCCGTTTCCTTATGTCAGCGTGATACTGCTGCTGCTGAACACGGCCTTATTTTTGCTGATGTGGAAGCTGGGGCGCGGCGAGGTGAGTCGCGTGGCCTATTTGTTCGGCGACAAGGAAAACGCCTTGATTCGCGCCGGGCAATGGTGGCGGCTGATTACGCCCATTTTCCTGCATGGCGGCTGGGAACATTTGCTTGCCAACAGCCTGACGCTCGTGCTGCTCGGCATGCCGATGGAGCGCATTTACGGAGCGCGTAAATACTTTCTGGTGTACATGCTGGCGGGCATTGCGGGCAATGTGAGCAGTTTTTGGTTTTCTCCCGCTTCTTCGCTCGGCGCGTCCGGGGCGCTGTACGGCCTGATGGGAGCCGGGTTGGTGTTCCCCCTGCGCTTTGGGCGCTACATTGACCCCCGCGCCCGCAAAGCATTTTTGACCCAGTTGGCCTGGGCCGCCTTCATCAACCTCAGTATAAACTTCTGGCCGAACACAGGGCTTAATCTGGATAAGTTCGCTCACATTGGCGGAATGATCGGCGGGGGATTGGCGGCGCTGCTGTGGCTGCCGGACGTGCTGGAAGAGGAAGCGCCTTCACCGCTGCAACACCGCGCCCTCTGGAGCGCAGCCGCGCTGATGCTGCTGACGGTTCTGCTGGCCGGATGGCAGCAGTGGCAGTTTGCGCGCCATACCATCAGGAGCGTCGCTTCTTATTATACCCTGAATGGAGACGACCCCTGGTGGGGCCTGCAAATACCGTCGGGATGGCTGCCCCGCGATACGGTAGGGCAGGATGGCGTGGAATGGCAGGGACCCAATCAGGCGCGGCTGCAAATTCTGGATAATCAGGACGATTCGCTGCGGCTTTCGCAGGCCGAAGACGAATTGAAAGCCCATCACGCGCAGGAGAGTCCGTATCCCATAGACGGCAAAAACGGCATCAAGGCTGTTTACAAGGAGGGCGACAAAACCGTGGAACTGCATCGGGTCGAAACCGACGGACACGCCATCAACATCCTGCTGACCTGCCCGACCTCAGCCTGGCCCCGCGTTCAGCCTATGTTTGAGGCCATGCTCGGCAGCGTCCGCTTCGTCCACGCGCCGAGGATTAGGTAGGTATTCGGGGATTCAGGTGTTCAGGAGTAGCCTTGACGCATGGGAGTAATCTTCTGCGCTTCTGCATTGCCTGAACACCCGAACACCCGAATACCTGAACACCTGCCTAACGCTGAACCGGCACGATGATTTCCTGCTGCGCCACTTTGTTTCCTGTGGTTGATGACAGGAAAGTAAGCGCAAGACGGACGCGCGAACCGGAAATGCCGTTGGGCAGGGGCAGTCGCAGCGTGGAAACGCCGGACGTATCGAAATGTCCCTGCACACCCGGCGCGGAATTCGCTTCCGGGGTTTCACTGTCGGACGAAAGCTGAACGTGGTAGGTCAGGGCCTCCAATGCGCTCGCTTTATCGGGATCGGCTTTCAGCGAGAGAACAAGCGTCCCGCCGCCGGAAGCATCGGCCAGCCACTCGGCGTGAGTAGCGGTAATGGCGGGCAGGGCCGCGGCGTTATCGGAAGCGTTGGGCTGCAAGTGCAGAATACGCGCGGCCATGCCAAGCGGTCCCAAAGCGGCGCGCTGGCTTTGTACGAGTTCCAGGCTGCTAAGAGCCAGAACCAGAGCAGTTGCAGCATAAGCGAGGGTACGGGGCCGGAACAAATCGCGCAGGTTCCAGGCCGCGCCCAAACCGCGTGGTTTCGCTGTTTGCTGTTCCGCTTCCAGGTGCGCGTCCAAAGCGTCCATGATGCTCGCGTGAAGGCGGGCGGGCGGCTCTGCAAGCGGCATTTTGTCCAAATGCGCCCAGACGGACCGCAGCGCAGACACTTCCTCGCGGCACGGACCGCAGGCGGCCAAATGGTTGTCCACGCTGACCGTCATCGCCGGATCCAAAGCGCGTTCAATGTAATCTGAAAAAAGTTCGTTTGCCTGTTGACAGTGCATGATTCTTCCTGACAGGGAGGTAGGCATTAGATATTTAGATATTAGGCATTAGTAACGAATTTGGCTGCTCGTACTAATTCCTAATGCCTAGTGCCTAATGCCTGCCGATTGATTGCGCTTGTTTTGACGACACCTGTTTTAGAATAGTTCCTTGAGCGGTTCAAGTTTTTCGCGCAGGGTCAGGCGGGCGCGGTTCAGTCGGGATTTGACGGTTCCGATGGGAAGGGCCAGGGCTTCGGCGATTTCTTCATAAGAAAGCCCTTCCGTGTGGTACAGCACGATCATCGCGCGCTGGTAATCGGGCAGGGAATTGATGGCTTGCTGCAGCATATCCTGGCGTTCGCTGGCTTCGGCGCGCATAGCCGGCGTGGGGGCGGGGTCTTCCACCTGCCGCGCGACGCTGTTTTCTTCCAGTTCGATGTACTCTTCCAGTGACAGATGCTGTTTGTTGCGCAGGCGCTTGCGCCGATCCAGATACACGTTGGTAACGATACGGAATAGCCAGGTGGAAAAGTTGGCCTCGCCGCGAAACAGTTTCAGCGCCTGAAACACCCGAATAAAGGCATCTACGCTGATGTCGTTGGCTTCGTCGTAGTGCCCGCTCAGGCGGTACGCCAGATTGTACACCCGTTTTTCGTAGGCGTGTATCAGGACGTCAAAGGCGCGTCGGTCGCCCCGCTTGCATTTTTCAATCAGTAGTCGCTCGGTGTTGTCCATAGGTAAGGCATTAGGCATTAGGCATTAGGTATTAGGTATTCGGACTGATATCTAATGCCTAATACCTAATGCCTCATCCTCTCTGCGCAAGTTCGCGCAGCAGGCGTTCTTCTTCCCGGGAAAGCGCGTGGCTGGCGCGTCCGGCCTGGATGTATTTGGCATATACGCGCGCGTCCATGCGGCTGTACACGCTGGTCAGCACCACGCCGTCGCCTTGCGCGTTGAGCAGGGCCAGGGAAAAACTCTGTTCGCCGCCCACATCTTCGAAGGCGTCGTAGCGTATCAGGTGAACGCGCTGCAAACAGGTGGGCATTTGCGCCTGCAGGACGCCGATGGCTTGTTCCAGGCTGTCCATGCGGCGCTCGGCGCTTTCCACTTTGCCCAGGTGCGCGGTCAGCGTTTGTTCTAAATTATGGCCTTCCGCGCCGCGCGCAAGAGCGTTGAACCGCAGATTCAAGCGGCGCAGGCGCAGCGCCATAACAATCACTGCCAACAGCAGGAACGCGACAAGGCCTGTCAGCGTTAGTAACAACAGGGCGGCGTTATCGCCGCGCAGCAGGTCGCTGCGTACAATATCAGGCACTGCGCAACCTCATTGGCAAATTCAGCGCTGTAGAATTCAGCGTTGTCAACAGGAAAACACACATTATGTCACGCTCCGTTCGCCGCCAGGTCGCTTTCGTGCTGGTGTTTCTGGTGGTCGTGCTGTTATTTGTTACCATGTATCGGATGGCGGTGGTGCGCGGCAATTCCATGGAACCCACGTATGTCAGCGGGCAGTTGGTGCTGGTGCGGCGGCGCAACTGGTTCAGCGCGCCCCTGCATCGCAATGATGTGGTGGTGGTGCGCCAGAACCGGGACGTGATTATCAAGCGCGTGTATCGTCTGGAAAATGAAGAAATGACGGACACCTTTCCTTATCGGGCGCAGGACGTGAATCTCCGCGTCATGGATTACTACGAGCAGCAGCCTGCCATCCGTCCGCCGGGTTCGCCGCCGCCCCGCCTGTTCGTGCCGAAAGGGTATATCGTGGTGTTGGGCGACAACCTGCGCGTGTCCGAAGACAGCCGCATCTTCGGCCCGGTTCCCCTGCGCGACGTGCTGGGCGTCGTCGTCAACAGCCCGCCCCCGCCGTATGCGTGGTAGGCAAGGAAGGTAACGATGAGTGATGAATGATGAATGATGAATTGGATGCACACTCATTACTCATCATTCATCATTCATCACTGCACCTAACACCCTCCATTGTAGCACTTGCCTAACGGCTTGTAAAGACCGGATATTGCTATGCGCAACGCTGTGCCTGATTTTTCCGCCGTGTTTCCCGTTGTTTTGTGGGGTAAAACGCAGGCGACGTTTGTTCCTGTCGGCGGGCCGCTTCCTGTTGGGGAGATGGTGGCGGCATTGGTGTTTGCGCGGGAAGCGGGGCAATTTGCGCTTGCCGACATTGCGGGGCGCGGCTGGTGCATCCCCGGCGGCAGGCTGGAAGCGGGCGAAACCGCAGAGCAGGCGGCGCGTCGGGAAGTGTGGGAAGAAATCGGCGCCACACTCGGTTCACTGCGTCTAATCGGGCATTGCGTTCTGTTCGATACTGTTTCCGTCGCTTCCATTCCCGGCGCGGAAAGTCTAAACACGGCGGATAGTTCGGAGCTTGCTCCCGATGAAAACACGCCTGCCCACCTGATTGCCATGTATAATGCGCAGGTGCTGGCGCGGGTGGAAATTCCTACGGGCAGCGAGTTGCAGGGCGTCCGGCTTGTGCGCTATGAAGACCTTCCCGATTGCTACTTCACCTGGGATGCCTTAATGGAAGCCATGTTCCGCCATGCGCAAACCATGAATGATGAGTAGGGTCAATACCGTTCAAATAAGAGTTCGTAGGGACACAACATTTGTTGGTGTCCTCTTTCTGGAAGGCAGCGGGCGGACACAACATGTTGTGTCCCTACACCGTTGTTTTTGAGGTAAGGATCGTCTTGTTTGGACGGTATTGTTCCTAAAACCCTAAAACCATAGGAGACAATTATGGAGTTTCGACAATTGGGCGCGTCCGGCTTTCGGGTTCCGGTTCTCAGCTTCGGCACAGGGACATTCGGCGGGAAAGGCGATTTTTTCAAGGCGTGGGGCGGCAGCGATGTGGACGAGGCGACCCGGCTGGTGGACATCTGCCTGGAAGCGGGGCTGTCCATGTTCGACAGCGCGGATGTGTATTCGGGCGGGTTGGCCGAGGAGATTTTAGGCAAGGCGATTGCAGGGCGGCGCGACAAGGTGATTATTTCCACCAAAGCGACGTTTCGGAGCGGCGATGGCCCCAATGACGTAGGTTCCTCGCGCTACCATTTGATTCAGGCGTGTGAGGGCAGCCTGCGCCGCCTGGGAACCGACTATATTGACCTGTATCAACTGCACGGCTTCGATGCGCTGACGCCCGTTGAAGAAACTCTCAGCGCATTGGACGACCTGGTACGCGCCGGCAAAATACGCTACATCGGCTGCTCCAACTTTTCCGGCTGGCACTTGATGAAATCCCTGGCTGTTTCGGAGAAGTACGGATTGTCGCGCTATGTGGCGCATCAGGCGTACTACTCGCTTATCGGGCGCGAGTACGAATGGGAACTGATGCCGCTTGGCGTGGATCAAAAAGTGGGCGCGGTGGTGTGGAGTCCGCTCGGATGGGGGCGGCTGACGGGCAAAATCCGCCGTGACGCGCCCCTGCCCGAAACCAGCCGCCTGCATGTCACAGCGGATGCCGGCCCGCCCGTTGCCGACGAGTATCTGTACCGCGTGGTAGACGCTCTGGACGCCGTTGCCACCGAAACAGGCAAAACCGTGCCGCAAATCGCTCTCAACTGGCTGCTGCAGCGTCCTACCGTCGCCAACGTCATCATCGGGGCGCGTAACGAGGAACAACTGCGCCAAAATCTCGGCGCGGTGGGCTGGAACCTGACGCCCGAACAGGTTGCCCAACTCGACGCGGCCAGCGCTGTCACCCGCACCTATCCCTACTGGCATCAGGCGGGCTTCAAGGAGCGCAATCCCTTCCCAACGCCCTGACGCAAATCGCAATAAAATTCAATTCAGGAGAAAAACACATCTTCAAGCATTCTTAGCAGGATTCGGGCGGCAGGAAGCGTAACATCCGTTTATCCATTTATCAACAGCAGTTACGAAGGAAGCCAGTGAAAGGTAAACACAATGTCTGAAACGCCCGCCCGCATTGCCCTGCCCGGCAGCGAACGACACCCCATACCCGGCGCGCGCATCACTGGCGCGACCCCGCCCGCAGAACAATTGACTGTGACCGTTTACGTTCGGCCCAACCCGAACGCGCCCGCTTTGCCTTCCCCGGAAGCCATCGGCGCGCAACTGCCGCAGGAGCGCCACTACCTCAGCGACGCGGAGTTTGCCCAAGCCTACGGGGCTGACCCCGCCGACCTGGAAAAAGTCGCGGCGTTTGCGCAGGAATACGGGCTGACCGTCGAAGAAAGCAGTGAGGAAAAGCGCAGCGTTCGCTTGTCCGGCACGGTGGAAGCCATGCAGCGCGCGTTCGCCGTGGAACTGCACACCTATCAGGCGACGGAAGAAACCTATCGGGGCCGCATCGGGTCGGTGCTTATTCCCGCCGAACTCGAAGGCATCGTGCAGGCTGTTTTCGGTTTGGACAACCGCCGCGTGGGAAAATCACGGCTGAAAAGGGCAAAAAACGCCCTGCCTCCCGCTCACGCCGTGACCGACAATCGCTATTTCCCCTACCAGGCGGCTCAATTGTACAACTTTCCGGCCAACACGGACGGACAGGGCCAGACGGTCGGCATTTTCGCTTTCAACGACACGTCCGTAGGCGGGTACAGCCTTACCGCGCTGAATACCTACTTCAGCACGTATGCCCATGTGCCCACGCCTTCGATTACGGATGTCGTGGTGCATGGCAAGGGCAATACACCCGGCCCGGATGATCCCAATCAAGACCCCTACGACAGTACGGGGGAGATCATGCTGGATATTCAAATGGTCGGCTCCGTCGCGCCCAAAGCCAAAATCGTCATGTACTTCACGGCGTTTACGGAGCAGGGCTGGGTGGACGCCATTCATGCCGCTATCACGGATACGAAGAACAACCCCAAAGTAATTTCCATCAGCTACGGCAACCCGGAAGATGATCCGCGCGGCGCGTGGACGCAAGCCGCGATTACACAGGTAGACATGGCCTTCAGCGCGGCTGCCGCCAAAGGCATCACTATCTGCTGCGCGTCGGGTGACGATGGTTCGCGCGACCAGGCCAGCGATACCCACGCCCATACCGATTACCCCGCGTCCAGCGCGTATGTGCTGGGCTGCGGCGGCACGCGAGTCAACTCGACGAACAATGTGATTACCAGCGAAGTTGTCTGGAACGACGGGGCGGGCTACCGAAGCGGCGGCGGCGTCAGTAACCTGTTTCCCGTACCCGCGTGGCAGCAGTCCGCAGGCATCCCGCCGTCCGCCAATCCCGGCCACAAGCGCGGGCGCGGCGTACCCGACGTGAGCGCCCTGGCGCGGAACGTGGTCATCATCCATGTGTCGGGGCAAACGCTGGATACGGTGGATGGAACCAGCGCGTCCGCTCCCCTGTGGGCCGGCCTGATGGCGCGTCTCAACCAGAAGGTGGGAACTCCTGTCGGCTTTTTCAATCCCCTGCTGTATACGCGCTTTGCGAAGGGCGTTCTGCGCGACATTACCAGCGGCAACAACGGCGCGTATAAAGCGGGGCCGGGTTGGGACGCCTGCACGGGCCTGGGCAGCCCGGATGGAACCAAGCTGGCGCAGGCATTGACCAGCCAACCCGTCACGCCCCACGCGCCGCCGCCTGCAACAAGCAACGACGGAACACAGCCTGCGGACACAACGGCTTTGCTTCAGGCGCAATTGGAGCAGGAACGCGCCGAGCGCCGCCTGCTGCTTGAAACCTTCGCGGCTACGGTACGTCTGCTGGATAAGCAGGCATCTTGACAATCGGTTCCTGCCCGCGCCGGATATGGCAGCACATCGCAGCAACGGCTGCCGGGGATTTTCAATCCCCGGCGCATGGGAGGTCAATAAAATTAATGAACAGCAATCAACACAATGTTCTAGGCGCAATGCCCGCGCCTAATCCCTGTTCGCCTCCCGGCGTGACCGACAAGCGGGCGCTTGCCAGTTTTGAGGTCCGATTTACGACAGCGACCGAGGAAGCGCTTGTTCCGATTCCACCCCATACGACGAACGGCGATGAAGCGTTATATAAAGACAAGTGCGCCACCTACACCAAAGGCATCAAGCAGGATAGTCCCGGCGTGGTAAATCCTGCGGCCTTCAAGACGTTCCGGGATGCGCTCAACAGCGGCAATCCCGCCGACTTTGAGAAGATTATTGTCGGCGGTACGCAAACGCTGAACGGCCCGCAGGGAGCGTATGCCTTTACATTAGTGGGCACGGATTCGCAGCAGTTCGGCAATGCCCCGGCAGCCGAGCCGATTGTGCCCCCTCCGCCCGCGCTGGCAAGCCCCGCTTACGGAACGGAACTGACGGAACTGTACTGGTGTTCGCTGCTCCGCGATGTCGCGTTCACGGATTATGCCGGCAATCCGATAGCGGCAGAAGCGGCGGCGGAACTCTCGGCCATGCCGACGTATGCGGGTCCCAAAGATGTTCACGGCAAAGTGACGCCGAATCTGCTGTTTCGCGGCGCATTTCCCGGCGAAACCTCCGGGCCGTACATCTCGCAACTGCTGATCACGCCCACAACGCTGGGCGCGCAGAAAATCAGCCAGCAGGTGACGACGTATCTGCCCGGTATTGACTACATGACGGATCTGCTGACCTGGGAGGCTGTCCAGAACGGCATCGTAACGGGACTGGCGGATCAGCCCGATCCCATTCCGCGTTATCTGCATGACGGACGCGGCCTGGCGGCCTACACGCATGTAGACGAACTGTTCCAGGCGTACTTTACGGCCTATCTCGCGCTGAAAACGCTGGGCGCGAAACCCAATCCAGGCAATCCGTACCTCGGCTCGAAGACGCAAAACGGCTTCGGCACGTTCGGCGGACCGGACATCGCTTCCACGCTTTCCGAAGTCGCCAAGATCGCCCTCAACGCCGTCTGGTATCAGAAGTGGCTGGTGCATCTGCGGCATCGCCCCGAATCCGGCGGCGGCATCGCGGAACTGACTCGGCTGAATGGCGGCAAAAGCCCGCTCGACGGAGCCTTGAACCACAATGTTTTGAACTCGCAGGCGGTGCAAAAGAGCTTCAGCAAGTATGGAACCTACCTGCTTTCGCAGCCGTTTCCCGAAGGCTCGCCCTACCATCCCGCGTATCCGACGGGGCACGGCACGGTGGGCGGAGCCTGCATCACCATTCTAAAATTCTTCTTCGACGGGAATTTTGTGATTCCCAATCCGAAGGTTCCTTCCAGCGATGGCCTAACGCTCGTGCCCTACGGCTATACCGGCAGCGATACCGAGTTGCTGACAGTCAACAGCGAACTGAACAAGATCGCGCATAACATCACGTTCGGGCACGGACTGCACGGCGGTATCCACTGGCGCAGCGACAGCGATTATTCCATGAAGTTGGGTGAAGCCGTCGCCATCAGTTTCCTGCAGGACAAAGCGAAAACGTACAACGAAAAGTTCGCCATCACGTTCACCAAACTTGACGGCCAGCCTCAAACCATCAAGAACGACTAAATCTGTGATTGTGGCAGCGAAACATTATGAACGATCCCCTGACGCTTGTAATTACAGATACGCCCGGAGACATCTACGCCTCCCTCATGTCCGTTCGGCAGGAGAGTTACTTTCCGTCCGCCTACGACGAGCGTTACTGGGGCGGCGGCATCCACAAACTTCTGAGCGCAGAGGAGATACGCCGGATGCATGCCGAGGACGCAGGTTCCATGTTTGCCCTGGCTTTCACCCCGGACAATCAGCTGCAGGCTTATTCTCGTTTTACAGTGGGAACGAAACTTGAGGAGGTCGCGCCCCGTCATGTAGCCTGTGAACAGGAAGGGGAAGTAACGTTCATTCATATTATAGCGGCGCGATCCCAAATTCGGGGACAAGCGCTTACATGGCAGGTGAACGGACAGGCAAGGCAGGGGAAAGTCGGGCGGGTCCTATACGACGAAATTTGTAATTTCAGCATTGAGCGCGGCATGAAGATGGCTGTCGCGGAAGTTTGTGTTTATCCCGTTCCCAACATCCCCTCCCTGCTCTTACACCGCAATGCCGGGTTTGTTGCTCTCGGAAAAGGCGAGGATGTTCAAATTCGCGCCAGCCGCCATGACAGTGGAGAGACGATAGCCTTTAGCCGCTTCGCCAAACCGCTTTTCGATCCTTGTGAATTGTGAGGTCAACCAAATAAATAACTCAATTCTGTACCGCGCCAACTTACAGATTGAGGAGAAGGACTGCATGAGAAGCACCACATAAAGATTACAACGACATCGCGCTGAACAGGGTCAGAAAAAATGGATAACAAGCAGGAACAGCCCGTACAACAACAGCCTATACAAAACATCCCGCCACTAACCCCAACCGGGCAAACACCGGCAAGTGTCTTAAACATAAAGGCCGTAAAATCGGGTGACTTTGTAATGCAGGCTCTTACTCAATTAGGCACGTTCTCTGTTGGCGCGTCGCTGATAGGGCTGATAGCCAAAGCGCTTGGAGCCGCCGATGAACAGGTCGCCGGTATATCCATCTACATAATAACCGCGCTCTACATAGTGAGATACCGGGCAACGCTCCAGAAGATTGTCCGAGTCTACAGCCTGCTGATTTGCATCATGTCTGTGTGCCTGCTCCTGTTCCTGTTCAAGAACCAGGTAAGTTCGACATTCCTGGATTCTACGCTCACCCGAACAACCGGAATCATCAAGATTACGCCGAAGGCGAATGACTTTTTGCCAAGTCTTTCCACGTACATCTCGGAGGCAAAACAGGAGGTCTGGTTCACCGGTATCAGTTTCTACGTAACCCTGCCCCAACATCGAGATACGCTGATGAAAAAACTGGAAGAAGGAGTAGATGTCAGGTTCCTCATTTACGATCCATTGAGTAAAAATCTACATGATGTGGCAAGCGGGTTTTCGCAGTCGGATGAAGCCCTGCGAAACGAATGTGACCTGACCATCCAAAACCTGCAGGAAATGTTGGCCGACGCAAAGCAGCGTAATTTGCCCGGCAGGCTCGAAATAAAGCTGTTTTCGAGTGTGCCGCGTACGCGCATGTACGTGTTTGACCGCAAGATGGAGACAGGCACAACTTACTTTATCCCGCATGTCGATCAGCAGAATACTCCGAACCTGCCTGGTTTCCTCGTCAAAAACATCAAGACCGGAATCACGCAGCCGTACTTTGAAGGAATTGAGCGGCTATGGAACACGGCGCAACTCTACGAAACCTGGCTGGCTTTGCACCCGGAACGGCAAAAGCATCCTCAGTAATAAAGAAGATATTCCGCCAACGCCGGTAAAAATCAGGTATACTGCATTGTAATCAAAAATACTTAGTTGTATGTAGGCTTCGCCCTTACAAATACGCCGGAGGATATGAACCCTCTATCTCGCGCATTTTGCAATTGCGCTATCGAGATAGAGGGGTTTTTGTTTTTGAAGCCTGTTCGGAAATTCTTTTCAGTAGGAAGTAAGGGTTCGTCAGTCCGACCCATTCAACGTAACGCGCTTATAGGTCTTTGCATTGTATCCGTATAACTTTTATGGACGAGACATTCCTCCATCGTATCGAACAGTTGATTTCGGCACGGGCGGGGCTGCAGTTGCGGCCACGTGAGCGTGAGGCATTGCGCGGCACTCTTGCCGCGCGCATGGCTGCCCTGCATCTGCGTCATGCCGAAGAGTACCACCAACTGCTGCAAGCCGGCACTCCTGACGCCGAAAGCGAATGGGAGCATCTCCTGGCGCGCGTGACCAACAAGGAAAGCTACTTCTTTCGTGATAAAGGGCAAATGGCGCTGCTGCGCGAGCGCCTTCTGCCGGAACTGATTGCGCGTAACCAGGCGACGCGAACCCTGCGCCTGTGGAGCGCGGGCTGTTCGACCGGCGAGGAACCGTATTCGCTGGCGATGCTGGTGAACGAACTGCTGCCGCAGCGCCAAACCGCTTCCGGGGCAGGCTGGGAAATCGTTATCCTGGGAACCGACATTGACGGGCCGGCTCTGGAGCAGGCGAAGCGGGGGATTTATGGTTCCTGGTCTTTCCGCGTGATGGAGCCGGGATTGCAGCAGCGCAGCTTTCAGCGCCGGGAGGACGGCTGGCAAGTGGCGGAAGCAAGCCGCTCCTTAGTCACCTTTGGCCGGTGCAATCTCGTCGCCGACCCGTTTCCAGGCGCGGCAACGGGCATCCACGACATGGACTTGATACTCTGCCGCAACGTGTTTATTTACTTTGAGCGCGAAGCCGTATCCGCCGTTTTGCGCAAGTTCGGGCAAACCCTGCGCGACGGCGGCTACCTGATGACAGGCCATTCCGAAACCTACGGGCGGCTGATGGAACCGCTGCAGGCGCGAATGTTTCCCGGCTCGGTGGTTTATCAGCGCGCGGACAAGGCTTCCATTGGCGTGGAAACAGCCCCCAATAGCGTGGGGCGGGAAACGGGAACGGGGGCCGAACACGCTTCCATCCGCAGCCCGCTTCCCGCGCCGACGCATACGAATGAGGCTGCCCCTACCCGCCCGCTCGTTTCGCCTTTGCCTGTATCGCCTGTTGTACAACAGGTTGAAACAGCAGTTTCGCGGCAGCCCGTCTTACTACCCGCTGCGCAGCCGGAACGCGCGTTTACGAAATCTGCAACCGATTCCGTTTCCAGCGCGGCGGCGCGGATGGGAACGCAGACGCAGGAGGAGCCTGCCGGGGAAAGGGCGCTTTTGCTCCGGGCGGTTGCCCATGCCAATCTGGGCCAATACGAGGACGCGACCGGCTGCTGCCGCCGTCTAATAAAGGAACATCCGCTTGCTCCCGAACCTTACGAAGTGCTGGCCTCCATTGCCCAGGAACAGGGCAATGATGAGGAAGCCAAAGCGCTGTTGAAAAAGGCGCTTTACCTGGCTCCCGCGTCGCCCTCCGCGTATCTGGAACTGGGCGCGCTTTACCGCAGCGAGGGCGATGAGGCGCGGGCGCGAAAGATGTATGTCACCGCGCTGGAATTGCTGCTGCCGCTGCCCCCGGACGCCGCAATAGGCGCATTTGGCGGGCCGAACGCCCAGGAATGGATACTGCACTTGAAACAACTGCCGGCGGAAGGAGAATGACACGGAAACAACGCCGTTTCTGATTTTCAGGCTGCGCGACTCGCGCTACGCGGTGGAAGCGTCGGCGGTGTGCGAGATCGTACTCCTGCCCGAAATCCTGCCGATGGAGGAGACGCCGGGCTATATCGTCGGCGTCGTCAACCTGCGCGGGCAAATCGTGCCCATCATGGACTTGAACTTGCGCTTCGGACACCCGCCGCAGCGCCGCAGCCTGGAAGATTGCATTGTGGTTTTGGAATGGGCGGGAAGCGCCATCGGCATGATTGTCAACGAGGTGCAAACTGCGCATGACATCGCGCCGGACGAGAGGATGCCGGTTCCCTCCTACGGGCTGGAGGCGCAATCCGATGCCCGGTTCCTGGCGGGATTGGCAAAGTGGGGCGAACAGGTCGTGATGCTGCTCCATCTGGATAACCTGCTGCGCCTGCCGCCGAACCGGGAAGAAGGGCAGCGGCGTGGAGGGAAACATGCCGCCCGTCCTGCCGTCCGCTTTCTGCCCGGACGCCACGCCGCAGGAACAGGCCGTGTTCCGGGAGCGCGCCCGCAGCCTGGCGCAGGCACTGGAAAGCCAGGAGCAGGACGAAATGCCGCCCCTCGCGGTGGTGCGTCTGGGCGAGGAGTTGTTCGGCATCGACTTGCAGGCGATTCGGGAATTCGCCGAACTGCGCAGCGTGACGCCGGTTCCCTGCTGCCCCGCGCATATCGTCGGCCAGATGAACCTGCGCGGCGATCTCATTACCCTGCTGGATATTGCCGGAGCGCTCGGCCTGCCGCCGACGCCGGGGAAGGCAAACCGCAAAGTCGTCGTGGTGAACAGCGCCGAATTGGGCGCGGGCGTCCTTGTGGACGAGGTACTCGACGTGCTTTCCCTGCGCGCTGCGGACGTATCACCGGCTCCCGCTTCTGCCCGCGCGCCCGGCCAGGAATATCTGCGGGGCGCGACGCCGTACGGCGACGCAGATGCTGAGCCTGCTCGATTTGCCCGCGCTGCTGAGGCAGGAAAGTCTGATTGTGAACGAAAACCCATGACGAACTTGCGAAACTGGAAAATACGGACGAAGCTGGTGCTGATGGTTGTAGCCTTCGTCACCGCCCTGCTGTCTTACGCCTCCGTGTCCTACAACACGCGCCAACAGCTGCAGATAGACGGTCCCTACTTTGACCGCATTATGCGTACCCGACAACTGCTGGCGGACATTGCGCCTTCGCCGCTGTATCTCGGCGAAGCGTATTTAATCGCCTGGCAGGTGGTATCCGCGCCGGATGGGGCGCAGCGCGACGCGCTCATCCAAAAATTGCGCGTACTGCGGCAATCTTACGACACGAACCATGCGCTGTGGCAAAAAACGCTGACCGCCAACCCCGATGAGGCTATGAAGCAGGCGCTGCTTGTAAAAGCGCACGACCCGGCGGTACGGTTTTTCGAGACAGCGGAAAAAGCCTTTCTCCCGGCTGTCCTGGCCGGCGACCGGAACAAAGCGGCGGCTGCTGCTGAACGGCGCTATGCAGCGCGACTATGACGAGCATCGCCTGGGCATTGATGAAGCGGTACGGCTGGCGGATGTGGAAAACGCGGGCTTGAAACAGGAAGCGGAATCGCTGATCCATTCCAGGAGTTTGCTGCAAGTAGGCTTGTTGGTGGGCGTGATCGCGCTTTTCGGCCTGGGAATTGGCCCGCTCATCAGCCGCTCGATCACCCATCCCCTGCAGGGAACGGTGAACGCCCTTTCCACAACGTCGGTAGAACTCGCTTCCACCATTGAGGAACAGGAGCGCACCGCCATGAGCCAATCCGCTGCGGTGAGCCAGACCACAGCGGCTATGGACGAATTGGACGCTTCTTTCAACCAGACGGCGGAAGTGGTGAGGGTCGCCGCCGAGCGCGTACAGCAATCCGTCGCCGTCGCCAATGAGGGCATCAAAACGGTGCGGCAGATGCAGGAGGGGATGCTCGATTTAAAAGAAAAAGTGGGAACAACGGTGGCGGGGCAGATTCTAAAATTGAGCGAACAGACCGCGCAAATCAGCGCCATCACCAATCAGGTCGGTGATCTGGCGAACCAGACCAACATGCTGGCGCTCAACGCTGCGGTGGAAGCGGCGCGGGCCGGAGAACACGGCAAAGGATTCGCGGTTGTCGCCGCCGAAATCCGCAAGCTGGCCGATGCAAGCCGCAGGTCCGCCGAACGCATCAACGCGCTTGTGGACGACATCCAGAAGGCCACCAATGCCACCGTGATGGCAACTGAGGAAAGCACCAAAACGGTAGAGCAGGCAATCCAGCGCGCGCAGGCGACAGTGGCCGCTTTCAACGAGCTGAAGGAAGCCAGCAACATCGCCGCCGACACCGCGCAGCAAACCTTGCTGAGTGTCCCGCAGCAAGTCACCGCCGTTAAGCAGGTACTCGAATCCATGGACGCGCTGAATACGGGGTCACGAGAAACCGCCGGAGCCATCGGCCAGAGCCGCGCCGGCATGGAAACCCTGCGAGAAACAGTATTCCGGCTCAAGTCCACAATCTGAACAAGAGCCGAAACAGCAAGAAGTAAAACACCAGGAAACAAGGCAAGTAAAGCCATGATTGACGACCCGGAACTTCGCGCGCTTTTCAAAGCCGAAAGCGAAGAACATCTGCAAACATTGGAAAACGGGCTGCTCCGCCTGGAAGCGGAACCGCGCGATGCCGCCGCCATGCTGGAAGAACTTTTCCGCAGCGCCCACAGCCTCAAGGGCGCGGCGCGGATGCTGGGCGTGGAAGGCGTGGAAACGCTGGCGCACCACTTCGAGGACGAACTGGGCGCGGCGAAGCGTGGGCACAGCGTCATATCTTCGGCAATGGCGGATCGCCTTTATCGTGGCGTGGACGCCATGCGAAAACTGGCGCGGGAAGCCAGTGACGGCGAAGCCGCGCAGGTGGACATTCCCCAGGTACTGGCGCAGTTGCGCGGCGACGGCCTGCCCCCTGCTCCCGCGCCGGAAGTAATGGTTGTGGCCCTCACCCCGCTCGCAAAAGAGCCTGGGAGCGGGGAGACTGGATATTTGGGGGATGGGGCTGAACAGTTACCTGCTGAAATAACTTCCGATGAAGCCAAAGCCGGCCCGTTGCGCTTACCTGTTGTACTGCAAATGGAGAATGTTCCGGCCCCGCAGAAGCCGCCGCGCAACGGAGCCACGCTGGAACCCAATGGGGCCGCGCTGCGCGCTGCCATTGCGCTGCCGCCGACGCGGGAAACTTCCAATGATAAGCCGGCCATCGCGGTTGAGGAACCGCCCATTGCGGCTAAGGAACCGTCCGATGTCAGCGAGTTGCCTGCCGTTGGCCGCGAGCCGTTTGATGTTGTCAGTAATGCGCTTGCGGTCAATGGACGAGGCGCTCGTGTCGCCGGCAGTGTTCAAGATTGAAACCATCCGCGTGGAGCCGCAAAAGCTGGACGCGCTGATGACGCTGGCCGGGGAAATGGCCGTGACCACAACGCGGGTGGCGCGCGCCCTGGCTGTAATCGGCGACCTGGTGGCGCTGTCGGAGGAGTGGGGCCGCGATACGGACATGGGGCGTTCCGCGCCTGCCGCCCTGCCGGACGGCCTTTCCGGCGATTCGCGTCCCGGCCTGCGTGAAAATCCTGCCCGTTTTCAGGAGCGCGAAACCGCGCGGCAGGAACGGCTGGCACACTTGCTGGGCCAATTGGAGCGAACGAGCGACGAAGGCATTACGCGCCTGGGGCTGGTGTCGGACGCGCTGGACGAGGCGATCCGCAGTATGCGCAGCCTGCCGTTTTCCACCATCTTCAGCCTGTTTCCCCGCATGGCGCGTGATTTAAGCCGGGAGCAGGGCAAAGAAGTACGGCTGGTTGTGGAGGGGGGAACCATTGCCGCCGACAAACACCTGCTCGAAGAATTGAAAGACCCGCTGATGCACCTGCTTCGCAACGCCATTGATCACGGCATCGAACTGCCGGACGAGCGCATACGGCAGGGCAAGCCGCGCGAAGCGACGCTTACTTTGCGCGCCTTCCAGACGGCGGCCAGCGTGGTTATCGAAATCACGGACGATGGACGGGGCCTGGATGTGGAAGCGATTCGCCGCGCCGCGCTGCGCAAGCGTTTGCGAAGCGCGGCGGAACTCGCCGCGCTGTCAGACGAAGCCGCGCAGATGCTTATCTTCGCGCCCGGCTTTTCCACCAGTCCGCTCATTACCAATGTTTCCGGGCGGGGCGTGGGGCTGGATGTTGTCCGCGCCAACATCGAGCGACTCAAAGGCATGGTTGATGTAGAGTCCGTGTCCGGGCGCGGCTGCACCTTCCGATTGCAGGCTCCTATTACGCTGGCGACAACGCGCGTCCTATTGGTGCGAGTGGCGAAGCGGAGTTACGCCCTGCCCATTGAGGCCGTGCAGAACATTTCTCTCGTATCCCCACAAGCCGTGTTTTCCATGGAGGGGCGTCCCACGATCAGCCGGGACAGCCTGCCCATCCCGGTCGCGCGCCTGACGGACCTGCTGAATTTGCCGGACGCGCAAACGACAAATCCTGCCGGCAAAGCAAGTCAGGCTCCCATCGGCAAAGCGGGCCAGCCGTCTATCGGCAAAGCGGGACGAGAAGCGATTTCGCCGGAGCGCCGCCTGCTGCCGTGCATTCTCCTTACCATCGGCGCGGAGAAGTTGGGGCTGTTCGTGGATGAACTGCTGGACGAGCAGGAAGTAATTGTCAAGCCTTTCGGCGGGCTGCTGCAGCGCGTTCGCAACGTTGTTGGCGCAACGATTTTGAATACGGGGGAGATTTGCATGGTATTGAACCCACAGGACTTGATTGCAAGCGCGCGCAAGGAACGAACCGTCCACGTGGAAGCGGTTCCGAATGAAGAAGCGGAGCGCAAAAAAGTCTTGCTGCTCGCCGAGGACTCGATTACGACGCGGACGCAGGAAAAACGCATTTTGGAAGGCGCAGGCTACGAGGTCGTTACGGCGGTGGATGGCGCGGATGCGTTCAGCAAACTGGGAACCCGCAGTTTTGACGCGGTGGTTTCGGACGTGGAAATGCCCAACATGAGCGGTTTGGCGCTGGCGGCGCGCATACGGCAGGACGTGAAATACAAGGAACTGCCCATCATCCTCGTCACGTCGCTGGCTTCCGATGAAGACCGGCAGCGCGGCATTGACGTGGGAGCCAACGCCTACATCACGAAAGGCACATTCGAGCAAACCGTGCTTCTGGACACGCTAAGGAGGCTGGTATAAATGTCTCAAAAACCGATTCGGGTATTGCTGGTAGATGATTCGCCGCTCGCGCTGATCGTGCTGCAGCGGCTGCTGGCGGCTTCGCCGGACATTGAAGTGGTGGGCACGGCGACCAATGGCTATGAAGCCCTGGAGTTGATCCCCCACCTGCAGCCGGCGCTGATTTGCACCGACTACCACATGCCGAAAATGAACGGGCTGGAATTTACTCAAGAAGTGATGGCCCGCTTTCCGCGCCCGATTCTGGTGGTCAGTTCCGCTGTGGGAAGCGAGGCCGACACGGACAGGGTTTTCGCCCTGCTCCAGGCCGGAGCCGTAGACGTTTTCCCCAAGCCGCGCGGCGGGCCGGATGCCGATGCGGTTGCCGCCGAGCAGTTCGTTAAAAAGGTAAAGATCGTGGCGGGCGTGGTGGTATGGGGCAGGCCGGCAAAAAAGGCAGCAGTCCCGCCTGCTCCCTCACTTGCCCGCGCAACGCCCGCTCCCTCGCTTGCCCATCTCACGCCCCCTCCGGCGCGCAGTCTGCGCGCGCCGCAAATGGTTGTTATCGGAGCCTCGACGGGTGGGCCGCCCGCGCTGCAAACAATTTTATCGCAGTTGCCGGGCAATTTTCCGCTGCCCATTCTTTGCGTGCAGCACATCAGCGCGGGTTTTTTGCCGGGACTGGTAAGCTGGCTGGCGGCGCACTGCCAGGTGAAAATCGAAATCGCGCGCCCCGGCGAAATTGCACAGCCGGGATGCGTTTACTTTCCCCCGGAAAACACTCATCTAATCATAGACCGCAAAGGCCGGCTGCAAGCCTCGAACGAGCCGCCGCTCGAAGGACATCGCCCATCCGTCACCGTTACCTTCCGCTCGGCAGCCGAAATCTACGGGGACGCGGCGATTGGCGTACTGCTGACCGGCATGGGGCGCGACGGCGGCGAAGGGATGCAGGCAATGGCGCAGGCCGGCGCGCTGACTATCGCGCAGGACGAGGCGACCTGCGTGGTTTTTGGAATGCCCAGAGACGCTGTGGAGCGCGGCGCGGCGCGGGCTGTACTGCCCATCGGAGATATTGCGCGCGCCCTGATCGAAGCGGCAAGCCCCGCGTCGCGTACGCCCGGAGAACGGAGTTAACGTGGAAAACAGCGACACCGGCAAGACCATTTTAGCGGCGGACGACAGCGCGGTAGCGCGCGCCCTGCTGTCTCGCTTATTGAAGGGCGCGGGGTATCAGGTTGTCACCGCAACGGATGGGATCGAAGCCGCGCAGCAGGCGTACAGCGTCATGCCGGATTTGATCATTGTGGATATTACCATGCCGCGCATGAACGGCTATCAGGTCTGCCGCCTGCTCAAGCGCGACCCGGCGATTTCCCATATCCCGGTGATTATTCTCACGGGCGCGGACAGTCGCGGAACCGAGTTCTGGAGCCTGCGCACGGGCGCGGATGCGTTTCTGTTCAAAAGCGCGGAACCCGCCGAGTTGTTGGCGACTGTGGAACATCTATTAACACAGGCGTCCGCGCGCTCCGGCCAGGCCGGAGGAATTCTCCCGCCGCCGCAGGGGGGACGAACGCCGGGGCCGGAAGAAATTCTGTTCAAAGTCTGCGCGCTGATGGATGAAGAGTTGTACGCCACCACCATCGAGCGCATTGAATTGAAAACGATCCTGCAAAACCTGAAGGACGGGGTTTTGACGCTGAATATGGCGCGCGAAGTGACTGCCGCCAATCAAGCGCTGTGCGAGATGCTGGGCAGGGACGAAAGCGAATTGCTGTCCCAGCCCTGCGGCATAGCGCTTGGGGAACCGGCAGGAGCCATCCTGCTGGAAGCGTTCGCAGCCGCGCTTGCCGGGGGTGAGGGAGTGGAGCAGGAGTCTGAAATCCGGCATCAAACCGGGCAGACAACGCCGGTTGCCATCAGCGCCGTGCCCCTGCGCGACTTCCTGGGCACAACCGTAGGCGGTGTGTGCCTGTTCCATGACATCACGCGGCGCAAGGAGATGGAAACGCTGTACGAGCAGATGCGTTCCCTCAACAAAGTCAAAAACGACCTGACGCACATGATCGTGCATGATCTGCGGACGCCGCTGAGTTCGGTGATTACGGGGATGCAGACGCTGGAAGCGTTCAGCGACCTGGATGAATTGCAGCAGGAAATGGTCAGCATTGCGATCACGGGCGGCGAAGTTCTGCTTGGCATGATCAACACGCTGCTGGATGTGGAGAAAATGGAAAGCGGCGAAATGCAGTTACAGTATGCCGCGCTGCCTGCCGACGAACTTGTTGCCACTGCCATCGGGCAGGTGGCTTCCCTTGCCGAAAGCAGCGGCCTGACGCTTATGCAGCAAATCGAGCCGAACCTGCCCTTATTTCAGGGGGATGCGGACAAACTGCGCCGCACGCTCGTCAATCTGCTTGGCAACGCCATCAAATTCACGCCGCGCGGCGGCACGGTGACGGTGGAAGCGCGGCAGGAAGCGGACGGACGCGGGCTGCTGTTTTCCGTCCGCGACACGGGCGAAGGCATCCCGCCCGAAGCGTTCGGGCGTATCTTCGAGAAGTTCGGGCAGGTGGAAACTCGCAAGGCCGGGCGCACTCAGAGTACCGGGTTGGGCCTGACCTTCTGCAAACTGGCGGTGGAAGCGCACGGCGGCAGCATCCAGGTGGACAGCGTACCGGGCAAAGGCAGCGTTTTCTCCTTCACGATCCCGCTGACAACCAACACTCTCCTGCCGGACACGCAAGAGCGGCAATTAACCGCAGTTTAAGAGCCTCTCCCAAGAGTTCGCGGCATTTGCGTCCGCAGGACGCTTGACCTTTCCTGCCGGGGATTTTCAATCCCCGGCCCATTAGGAGAGGCTCTTAAAGTAACGACACCTTCAAAGGGGCAGTAAGATGGTTTCTACGATTTCGCGTCCCGATTTCGCTTTCAATTTCGATGCGGCAGCGCTTACGGACAAGGCGCGGAACGCGCTCGGCCTGCCTGCTTTCCAGATTGAGGACTGGCGCTGCACAACTCTGACGGGGCACATCAGCAATCCGGCGACCGGCGGCTTGTACCGCGTCCAGGGAAGCGGGCGGCACAACGCCGGGACCTTACCCTGGTCTCTTATCCTCAAAGTCGCGCATCTGGCCGAGGATACGTCGCAGGGATGGGGCAGCGATCTCCTGCACTTCGGTTATTGGAAGCGGGAAGCGCTGGCCTACCAGTCCGGGGTTTTGGAGGCGCTTGGCCCGAACCTGAGAGCGCCCCGCTGTTTTGCCGTGGAAGAGCAGCCGAACGGAAGCGTGTGGCTGTGGCTGGAAGAGATTTCCGAAAGCGGGCCGGCAGCCTGGCCTGTGGCGCGCTACGGCCTGGCGTCCCGCCACTTCGGACAATGGCAGGGAACCTATCTCAGTGGTCGTCCCTTGCCGGTTTTCCCCTGGCTGCGAACCGGCTGGCTGCGCTCGTGGGTGGAACATTTTGAGTTTTTAACAAACTATCTGCTGCACCCGGACTTTTGGGAACACCCACTCACGCGCGCGGCATTCCCGGTTCCTGTCGCGGAGCGCCTGCTGAACCTATGGGCAGAGCGGATGGCGTGGATAGACATTCTCGACCGGATGCCGCAAACCCTCTGCCACTTCGATACGTGGCGGCCCAACCTGCTTGCCGGTATCAGCCCGGACGGACAGGAGCAAACGGTAGCGCTGGATTGGCAGTGTATGGGATTGGGACCTGCCGGGGAGGTCGGCAATCTGCTGCTCACCGCGCTGATGACTCTGGAAATCAAGGCGGCGGACGCGAAGGTTTTGGACGCCGCGATCTGGGAGAATTATCTGCAGGGCTTGCTGGAAGCGGGTTGGGGAGGCGACCCGCGCCATGCGCGTTTCTGCTACACGGCTTACCCGGCTTTGCGGTGGGGGCTGGTCTTTCCAATGCTGATGATTGTGCCCTATGTGCTCAGTGAAAGCAAGCGCGCCGAAGCGGAAGCGAAGTACGGGCAATCCCTTGAGGAACTGCTGCATCAATGGGCGGGCGCGCTTTACTTCCTGCTCGATATGGCGGACGAGGCGCGCGGCCTTGCCGGTACGCTCCGCGCAGAATTTCTGTGAGCAACTCTTAATAAGGGCGCATTTCAAATTTCAGGCGTTCACGTTGAGCCTGTCTGCCGGGATTGAATACCGGGGATTTTCAATCCCCGGAACGGTTGGTTTGTTTCGGAAACAGGGGCGAGGGGCGCATATACGGCACTTGAATGAAGGACGGGGCGTGAACCTGTGGGGAAAAGACGCCTGCCGTCAACGGCCCCCCGAAAACGGCTCCCGTATCCAGGCCGATCTTGTTGCGGTGAACGAGAGGCCGTCCCGTTCGCTGCGGCGTGTGCCCGAAGACGACAATACGCCCGTCAAAGTCGGCGCGGCTTGACACAAACGGTTCTCGAATCCACAAGCGGGGGTCAATCGCCCAGCCTTCGGACGCCCAGGTCGTTCCCGGCGTCAGCAGCCCGGCATGTACAAAGTGATAGCGCGACGTGACATAATCCATTCGCGTTGCCCGCAGGAACTCCCAATGCGAGGGCGGAATCGCTGCCAGCCAGCCGGAAAAGGAAGCCTTGAAGTCGGCCAAAGGGCCGGCGGGGATGCGCAGCAGGACATAGCCGATGGTTTCGCACCATTCCTGAAACCCCGGCGGCGCGTAGGAAAGCAGCGTTTCCATCCCGCCGTTTTGCAGCCACGTAAGCGTCAGTTGGGCGTGCAAGGCATGATCGGGCGCGTCCATGCAATTCGGAGCATCGCCGCAGGCATCCAGCATCAGCTGCTCATGGTTGCCGCGCAGGAAGACCGTATCAGGGTGTCGCTCCCGCCATTGCAGCAGCGTTTCGAGAACACCGCGCGCATTCTCGCCCCGATCCACGTAGTCACCCAAAAAGACTACCGTGTCCTCATCCTGTAACGGCAGTTCCATGAGTTTGGTCAGCAAAGCCTCCAGCATGGTCTGCTGTCCATGAATATCGCCAATCGCGTAAATCACCGTGTTGATTACGGCGCATTGTTCGGCGGCAAAGGTGTTGAGCATGAGGCTGCCTTGCTAACGCGCTTGTTGTCTTCCTGCGCCATAGGTTCTTCTGGGGGCGGAGGCGGCGCGGCGGCGCGTCCCACTGCTACCGAGACGGCGGGTTCCTCCGCATCTTTACGGAATTCGCGCGCATACCATTCTTCGCTCAGGTTCAGTCGCATAATTTTCCTCACAAGTGTAAGTAGCGGTTCGCCTGTTCGGGCGACATTACAATACCTGTGTCAACAGTATACACATTTTTCAACCAATTTCCAACGTAGAATCCAATGCGCCCAGCCTGAACCTATCAGGCTGGGCGTATCTGGAAACTTGAGCCGTTCAATCATCCGCCATTGGCAGTTGCGGCAACGAGGCTTTCGTAACCACTGTTGCGGTATTGCGCCTCGTGCAAGCGTCGGTACATGCCGCCTGCGAGTAACAAACCCCAAATTGAATCAAGACTGAGTTGAAGCATAAAGAGACAGTGGCAGGACGTTTACAATCATAAACGTCCTGCCATTTGCTTTCTTCAATGAATACTTTAGTCTGTGGACTAAGCCGTTTGTATTATGCAACAATTCTTTCCCATGAGAACAACTACGCCATCACTGGAACATGAAATTGGACGCATCCTTCGCAGGTTGCGCGAATCAAAAGGATGGACACAAGAGGAACTTGCAGACCGCTGCAGTATTCATCGAACCTATGTGAGTCAACTTGAGCGTGGGTTAAAGTCGCCTACTGTGCGTTTGCTTTGGACACTTTCTGACTGTCTCTCCATCAAGCCGCATGAGTATCTCAGGGAAGCAGAGGAAGCGTTAGAAGGAGGGGATGATGCCACGCTCTAGTCTGCCCAAACTTCCTAAGTTCCTGCATGGCAAGATTTACAAGACAGGAACGACGCGCGGCGCGAGTAACGGTGAGATATATCAAGATCGCGTTCCTCGCGCGAGTACAGTTCTCATTCCGTACCCGAACTGGAAAGATTACCAAGCCTATCAACAGGAGTTCAAAGAAGGGTTCATTGTTCTAATCTCGCCTACAGATTATTTCAAAAATCCACCTGTTGATGTTGATTTGAAATCAGAAGGGCTTGTTCTAGGGCAGAACGCCCTCGTGTTTTACCACAAACCAGATCAATGGGATACAAACAACCCTGACGATGCTCCTCTAAACTGGCAATACGCAAAGTGCCGTACCGCGCCTCTCGGCGGAAATTACGTCGCGCGTATTTCCGCAACCACTGCTGCCAAAAACAGCGACAGCATCATTCGGGGATTTACTCAAAAGTTTAGCAGAGGAGCCGGTATCAGAGTTTTTGAATACGCCAATGCCTCAACCGTAGAAGAATGTCGCAAGCAACTTGAAGCGCTGGTTTGGCTTTGTCCTGATTCGGAGGAGGTTATGGCTAAATATGGCATGACGCCAGACGATGTGGTAAAACGTAAAAATGCCATGCTGCAGATATGTGATGAACAGGGACTGCTTGACTTCACCAGGCTTATCGAAGCGCGCGTCATTAATAAAAACTACAAAACTGTCTGCCCGTTGTGTCTTGAAGAATTCTCGGCACAAGGCTTTTTTACGCCCATGCAACAGGCAGAAGGGCGAACGATTCACAACCTTACGGGAACCGAACTGAACCTGTTCCACATTGAGGGACTTCAGGTTGGAGTATTCAATCACCGTAAATATAATGTTGGATGGGGGCATCACCACTGCAACACTGTGGTTCGGGACTACGGCATCAAAGATACGCTTGCATGGATGACAAAGGTGTTAAAGCGCAACGCTGATGAAGGTCATTCCGATGATGTTAGTAATGACAATTGATACGCCTTCTTTTTCTGCTCGGTCTTTGCTCGCAAATCAGGTAACTCTGTAAGTTTTCGACTGTGTTCCTCGCCACTATACAGATGAATTCGCGCTGCAATGGCTTCTGCCCATTTTGGATCAATCTCCATAGATACGCAGCGCCGCCCCAGTGTAATAGCCGCCATTGCTGTGCTGCCGGAGCCGGCAAAACAATCAAGGATTATGTCACCCGGAAAACTTGTTGCCTGAATCGCATGTTCGAGCAGGGCAGCAGGTTTTTCGGCTGGATGCTTGCCCTTATACGGGCGGACGGTCGGAAACGTCCAAAGATCAGTAAACTCCCTTGTAGCATCCATCGTGAAGGGGCGAACCGCATCTTCATACGGCGGCATAAATTCGATTTTGCCGGTGGCTAGTAATGCCGCACACATCTTGTTGTAGTTCTCACGGCTTGGAATGTTTCGGCCCGCTTCCCAATTAGACACCGAACCGCCATGATTTACCCTCCCGTGCGCGCCAATAACCTCACACAAATCTTTCGCGCTGATCCCGGCTTTCGCGCGAACGGCTTTGAGGAAATCACCAAATGGCGAACGCCGCAGATTGCCTTCACATGCAGGTTCCACAAATAGGATGCGCTCGGTATGGGGATACCATTGTCGAAGCGCCGATTTGTTCATTTTTTGTTTCCAGCCATCGTAGCCCGGCTCGTTCGGTTTTGTCCACACGATATGTGACAATACGTTGAAGTCTTTGGAAAATAGAACCTCCAATCGGGCAGACATTTCGGAAGCGCAAAAGCAAAAGAGTGAACCGTTAGGTTTAAGGATACGTTTCCATTCTGTTGCGAGTTGTGCCATCCACTCTAAGTAATGATGGTCTTCCTCAAAGGACGTGTCTCCATAAATGTTCTGTTTCTTCGTGGAATGGTAAGGGGGATCCGTAAGAACGAGGGAGACGCTGTGATTTGGTACTCGTCGGAGCAAAGCAAGCGAGTCGCCCTGCGCAAGTAATGCAAGCGAGGAACAGGCTCGTATAGAGGAACCAAGAGCCTCTTCAATTTTCTGAAAGTCCTGTTCCCGTGTAAATGTCACGCTGTTTTCTCTTTGTGTGCCAAAGGGATGGCTGGAAGTGTTCATACGGATACTATAGTGTACGCGCCCTTCGTTTGTCAATCCTACATGTACAAGCCATAAGAGCGTTTCACTGTACTGAATAGCCGACACTTCGAAACGCAGTCTTATGTTTTCATCCGTCATCAGGCCGTTGCGACGACGGCGTTTTCAAACCCATTGCTGCGGTATTGCGCCTCATGCAGACGCTGGTACACGCCGCCTGCGCTCATCAAATCCCGGTGTCGGCCCTGTTCGGCAACCCCGGTTTCATCCACAACCACAATCCGGTCAGCGTTTTGGATGGTCGCCAGGCGGTGCGCGATAACCAGCGTGGTGCGGCCTACGGCCAGTTCGGAGAGGGACGCCTGTATCGCCCGCTCGGTTTCCGTGTCCAGCGCGCGATGTCGCTTCATCCAATATCAGGATCGGCGGGTTCTTGAGGAACATGCGGGCAATCGCCAGGCGCTGTTTCTGCCCGCCCGACAGTTTCACGCCCCGCTCCCCGATGATCGTGTCCAAGCCTTCCGGCAGTTGCGAAATCATGTCGTCCAGCCGCGCCCGCCGCGCCGCTTCCCACAACTCCGCTTCCGTCGCGTCCAGTTTGCCGTATGCGATGTTGTCGCGGATGGAGCCGGCAAACAGAAACACGTCCTGCTGCACGATGCCGATGTTGCGGCGCAGCGAGGCGAGGGTCATGTGCCGTATGTCTATGCCGTCAATGGTGATTTGCCCCGCCTCGATCTCGTAAAAGCGCGGCACGAGCGAGCAGATCGTTGTCTTGCCCGCCCCGCTCGGCCCGACAAACGCGACGGTTTCCCCGGCGGGAATAACAAGATCAATCTCGTTCAGCACCCGCTTATGCGCCTCGTAGCCGAAATTGACGCCCGTAAAGCGAATGTCGCCGCGCAGATGCCCGACTTCCACCGCGTCCGGCGCGTCAGCAATGTCGGGAACGGTTGCCAGCAGTTCGGTATAGCGCTTGAAGCCCGCGATGCCTTTGGGGTACGTTTCCAGCACGGCGTTGATTTTTTCTACAGGCCGGAAGAACACGTTGACGAGCAGCAGAAAGCCCATAAACCCGCCGACTGTCAACTGCCCGCGCAGCACGAAGTACGCGCCCACGATCATTACGAAAAGCTGCACGATCCGCATGGTCATGTAGCTCAGGGACATGCTTTTGGACATCAGGCGGTAAGCGTCGAGTTTCGTGTCGCGGTATTTCAGGTTGTCTTTGGCAAACAAACTTCGCTCGTGATCTTCATTGGCGAACGCCTGCACCACGCGGATGCCGCCCACGTTTTCTTCGATCCGCGCATTGAAATTGCCCACCTGGCTGAACAGGGATCGCCACGTTCGCGTCATGGCCGCGCCGTAGCGCGTGGAAATCCACGTCATGGGCGGCACGACAAGGCCGGTCAGCAGGGCGAGTTTGGGATTGAGCGCGAACATCAGGAAGAACGACCCTAAAAAGGTCATAATCGCGATAAAAGCGTCTTCGGGGCCATGATGGGCCACTTCGCCGACTTCTTCGAGGTCTTTGGTAACGCGGGCGACAAGATGGCCGGTCTTCTGGTTGTCGTAAAACCGAAACGAAAGTTTTTGCAGATGGTCGAAAATCTTGCGCCGCATTTCGGTTTCGATAGCGATGCCCAGCACATGTCCCCAGTAGTTGACGATGTACTGCAAAACCGTATTCAGCAGATAAATGGCGAGCAGGCCAATCGCCGCTCCCATAATCAAGCCCCAATTCTGGCTCGGCAGCAGCCGGTCCACAAACGTTCGCACGGCAAGCGGAAACGCCAGTTCCAGCAGTCCCGAAACAACGGCGCACGAGAAATCAATCACAAACAAACGCCGGTGCGGGCGATAATACGCAAAAAATTGACGCAGCATACGCGGTTTTTATTCCTAACTATGGTTGAAAGCCCCTGGCCCTTTGTCTGATTATACCTTGTTGGCGCTAAGGATGGCAGTGAAAGCGCTGAAGCCAACGTGTTCGGCTTGACATGAAGTGCGGTATCCGCTACAATGAACTATACGAACAACACTATCGCCAACAAAAGGCTGTACAACAGTTATTGAATAGATTTTTCCACATGGAGTTAAGTTAGCAATGAGTTTTTCCGCTTCGCGTTCCCCTCGTTATACGCTTATCGCGCTTGCCGCGTTATGCCTGCCCCTTTCCGGCAGAACGCAAAACAGCGCTCCCCCCGCGCCCGCTTCCCCTAATGGGACGAAACCGCCTGCCGCGTCCGCTCCCCCCAACGGCGCGAACCCGCCTGCCGTGTCCGCTCCCCCCGCTGTCACGCCGGAAATGAAGCAGGCGATTGCTCAATTTCAGGCGGCGGCGAAGTTTCAGCAGGCGCGGAAAGTCCCGCAGGCCATTGCTGCGTACCGGGAATTCCTGCGTTTGGGCGCAAAAGCCAAATTCAGCGAAAGCATGATGCAGCCCGCGTATGACAACCTGTACCGCTTGTGCCAGGCCACACAGGACACGAAGGGCATGGAATTCGCGCTTGGACACCTTGCCGCATTGATGCCGCAAAATCCCGGCATACAGGTGGAATACGCCCTGCTCTATCTCGGCCAGAAACGCTTTGACGAAGCCGGCAAGTGCGCCGACAAAGCTTTAGCCTTAAAGCCGCCGCCCGTGCTTGCGGCGCAGGCGCACTTTGTGCGTGGGGCTGTCGCGCACGTCCGCAAGCAGTGGGCGATTGCGGAAAAAGAGTATGCCATCTCCGACAAACTGGTTCCCGGCAACCCGCAGGCGCAATTTAATCTGCTGCTGGCGCAAAACGAGCAGAAGAAAACCGGACCCGCCATTAAAACGGCGGAAAAACTGCTGAAATCTTCGCCCCGCATGGTTCCCGCGTGGATGCTGCTGGCGAGTTTGCGGCAGCAGGCCAAAGATTTGCCCGGAGCGATTGCCGCTTACAACGGCGTCCTGAAAATCGAGCCGAAAAACAAATCGGCGCTGTTCAATCGCGCCCTGCTGGATCAGCAGTTGCTGCGCGTGGATGATGCCATTACCGCGTATGCCGCTTTGCTTGAGGTCGCGCCCAACGATTACACGGCGCATTACAATCTCGGCCTGCTGTACGCCGGATTGCGCAACTACACCGCCGCGCGGCAGCACTTCGGCGCGGCGGCAGCCGTAAAGCCCAAGGATACCCGCGCCCTGTCCCAACTGGCACTGAGCGAGCGCGAAGCGGGTTTTAACACGGCGGACCCGAAAGAACGCGCGCGGCTGCTTTCTCAGGCGATTGCGCATTACAAGCAGGCCATTGCCCTCGATGCCAAAAACATGGATATTACCAACCAACTGGCCGCCCTGTACGAGCGCGACAACCGCTTTGAGGACGCCATTGTTTTGTTTCGGCAGCGGCAGCAGCAGGATTTGGACAACCCCGAACCATACCATCGGCTGACCGATGCGTATATGGGGATGCGGCGCATGGACGATGCCATTGCCGAGTGGCGCAAGTACCGCAGCCGTAAGCCCAACGATCCCGTCTCCTACGCCGAAATCGCAAGCATTCAGGAAAGTTTGGGCAAATGGCAGGAAGCCCACGATGAGCGGCTGGAACAAATCAAACTTGATCCCAAAGACGGGTTTGCCAAACTGGGACTTGCCCGCGATTTCCGCGAACTCAAGCAGCCCGACAACGCCGCTTCCGAATACCGCCTTGTCCTCGACATAGACGTGTCCGCCAAAGACGCGGGCGATAAAGAGCGCCTGTACGTCGCCGCCGCCCGCCGCAACTGGCGCTTGAAAGCGTGGCAGGGATTGTCCGAACTGTCGGCTGCCGACAACAAGTTCGACGAGGCCATCGCGTATCTGCGCAACATTCAGGAAGATACGGTGCAGCAGGCCAGGCGCGACCAGAAACTGCCTGACGCGCAGACCTATCTCGATATTGCCGGCCTGTACGAGCGCGCCAAACAACCCGATAAGGCGCGGCAGGAACTCAAAGCCTTGACCGACGCCCGCCCCGACGACGACAAAGCCTTTGCCGCCCTTTCCGCCTTTGAAGAGCGACAGGGCAATACGGAAGCCGCCGTCACCGCCCTGCACCGCGCCGAGGAACGCTCGCCCGACCCTGTTTCCTATGGCCTGCAAAGCGCGAACTTGTACCAGAAACACAATCTGCCCGACAAGACCCTTGCCGAGTACGCCCGCCTGCTGGAAAAGCATCCCAAAGACGCCCGCGTTCTCACGCCCTACGCCGACACGCTCGGACAGGCCGGCAACGACGCCCGCGCCCTTCCCATTTATGACTCTATGCTCAAAGCCGCGCCCAAAGACGTAAGGTTGCTGGACAGAAAAGCCATTGCGCTGACCCGCTTGAAGCGCATACCGGAAGCGCGCGCCGTTCGCCAGAAGATCGTGGACATCACCCCGGACGATTACCAGGCGTATGCCAACGTGCAGTACCTGTATACGCTGGAAAACAAACCGGAAGCGTACCGGCAATGGCTTGCGCCCCGCGTGGCGGATGATCCCGCAGGCCAAACCGCCCAATCCGCTCTGGTAGACGCCTACGCGCAGCAGAAATTGGAAGATGACGGCTGGAAATTGCTGCAAAGCATTGTGGACAAGCACAAGAACGACCCCGACGTACAGGAAGCCTATATCGCCGTCCTTACGCAGCACAAGCGCTTTCCCCAGGCCATTGAGCGCCGCCGCGTCCTCGCGCAGTCCAAACCCGGCGACCTGAACGAGCAGATAAAATTGGCCGACCTGCTGGCAAGCAGCGGCAATATGGGCGAAGGCAACCACGTTTTTCTCGCCATGACGGAACGCGCCGATGTGCCCGTTCCCACGAAAACGCAGGCGCGGCGCGTCCTTGCGCAGCGTTACGAGAAGCAGGGCGCAGTGGAAGATGCCATTACGCAGTACAAGGCCATCGTCCAATCGGAGCCACAGGATTTAACGTCCACCTTCGCCCTCGGACGCCTGCTCGCCCAGGCCGGCCACGACGCGGAAGCCATGACGTTTTACGCCACCCACGCCAAAGACCCAAAAGCGCCCGCCCTGCTCCGCGCCTACTATTTCATGCGCCTGGGCGGCGTGTATGAAAAGCAGGGACACAAGGACGAAGCCCTCGCCCAGTACCGCGAAGCCGCCCGCATCTACCCAAAAAGCGAGGAAGCCACCGCCGCCATCGCCCGCCTGACGCCAAGCAACAAGTAGGTGTCAGGTGTCAGGTATCAGGTGTCAGGGAAATTCTTAATACCCACACCTGACACCTGACACCTGACACCTGACACCTTTCTGCATAGGAGACGCCCTTTGAACGCTGTGCCTTCCGAAACCAAATTGTCCGCCGTTCCCGCTCTGGAAATGCGGCACATCAGCAAGTCGTACCCCGGCGTACAGGCGATTAAAGATGTGTCGCTGAGTGTCAGCGAAGGGGAAATCCATGCCCTGCTTGGCGAGAACGGCGCGGGCAAATCCACGCTGATGAAGATTCTGGCGGGCGCGGAACACCGCGACGGCGGCGAAATCCTGATTGACGGCAAGCCTGTTTCCATTGAAAGCCCGCAAAAGGCGATGGAATTGGGCGTATCCATCATCTATCAGGAATTCAATCTGGTTCCCTATCTCAGCGCGGGCGAAAACATCTATCTGGGCCGCGAACCCCGCGCCGCCCTGCCCGGCTTCGTGGATTTCAAGACCCTGTACCGGGAAGCGCAAAAGGTGCTGGACGCGCTTGGCGTTCGCATTGACGCCCGAACGCCCGTCAACCAACTCAGCGTGGCGCAGCAGCAGATGGTGGAAATCGGCAAGGCAACAAGCAAAAAAGCCCGTATTATCGTGATGGACGAGCCGAGCGCGACCCTGACCGACCATGAACTTGTCGCCCTCTTCGGCCTGATGCGGCAACTGAAAAGCCAGGGCGTAAGCATCATTTACATTTCGCACCGATTGGAAGAAGTGTTCGAGGTGTGCGACCGGGCCACCATCATGCGCGACGGAACCCATATCGCCACAAGGGATGTAAAGGATTTGACCCGCGACGAGATTATCCGCCTGATGGTGGGCCGCGAACTCAAAGACGCCATTCCCAAAGTGCCCGCCAAACTCGGCCCGCCCGCGCTTGCCGTGAAACATCTCAACCGCACGGGCGTTCTGCACGACATCAACTTTGAAGTGCGGCAGGGCGAAGTATTGGGGATTGCCGGACTGGTGGGCGCGGGCCGCACGGAAACCGCCCGCGTGATCTTCGGAGCCGACGCGCTGGACAGCGGCACGATTGAAGTGTTCGGCAAGCCCGTCACCATCCGTTCGCCTCAGGACGCCATTCGGCACGGCATCGGGCTGGTCACGGAGGATAGAAAGCAGCAGGGATTGGTATTAGGCATGGCGGTGCGCGAAAACAATACCCTTGCCAACCTGGGTTCGCTTTCCGTCGCCGGTTTCATCAAGCGCAAGGCGGAAAGAAGCGCGGCGGAAGAATACAAGCAGAGCCTGTCTATTAAGACGCCGACGATTGAGCAGACGGTGCAGAACCTGTCGGGCGGCAATCAGCAAAAGGTGGTTCTCGCCAAATGGTTGTTTACGGGTTCCAAAATCCTGATTTTCGATGAGCCGACGCGCGGCATTGACGTGGGAGCCAAAAGCGAGATTTACAAGCTGATGAACGAACTGGCGGCAACCGGCGTCGCTATCATTATGATCTCCTCGGAACTCCCGGAAGTGCTGGGCATGAGCGACCGTATTCTGGTTATGCACGAAGGCCGCATTACAGGCGAACTGTCCCGCGCCGAAGCCACGCAGGAAAAAATCATGACGCTGGCAACCGGCGGCGAGTAAAAAACTTTTTACTTGAGGAGTTTCTCAATGGCTGAAGAACCATACAACTATCCTTCTACAACGCCGCCACAGGCTTATCCTGCACCGCAGCCAACATCCTACGCGCCGCAGGCCGCTCCTGCCTATCAGCAGACGGCGTACGTGCCGCAGCCGGCGAAGCCCATACGGAAAGGACGGGGCGGCAGCGCTTTGATGGTGTGGCTGTTGGGGGGATGCGGCGTGATTGCGATCATCTTCATTGTCAGCGTCGCGTACTTCACCATGAATGTCGGCAAAACAATCAGCGATTCTACCGCCGGCCTGCCGAGCGCGGAGCAAAATCTGCTGGAAATACGCGATGCGCTGGACACATACACACAGGAGCATGACGGCCGCTATCCGCCCACGCTGGACAAGATTGTTGATTCCAAACTCCTCGCGTATACTTCCTCAAAGGGCGCGAAAGTGTACGTCGAGTACACGCCCCCGGATTATCATTCGGCAGCGGACGCAGGCGTAGCCGGGTTTTACCTGGGCGACATGATGAAGATGCGCGGCGTGGTAGATCAACGATTGTACATTCGCCTGCTGAAAAACGGCACACTGGTTCAGGAGCAAATCACGCGATCACCAATCCAGGGGCAGTAGTTCTCTGGTTAGACTTAATCGGCTTCAAGGCCCGTCTGTTACCCTGTTATGAATGGGGAACAAGGCGGGCTATTCCACGTCTGCTTTACAGGCAAAGTACCCACTATCCGGTCAATCCTTCATGTCCATCAGCTTACCGTTCAGCAAACAAAGGCTCGTAAAAATGGCACGTAAATCACCGTCTCGACGAGCGGTTAATCAGGCGCGGACGCAGCAGGCGGTTCGCAGCGCGGTTGCCGAAGTGAAAAGCGCCGCGCACCCGTCCAAAACGCCGCCGAAAAAAAGCGGTTTCTCGTGGCTGGCGGCGTTGGGCGCGGGCGCAATGGTTGTCTGGAAAAGCTGGAAGGCCGGTAAGGAACCGCCGCCGATGGGCTATGACAACGATGAGGCCACGCGGCTTCACGCGCAGCTTGAACGCGAATCGCGGCAGGGAACTCCTCTCGCTTCTGTTTCCCGCGAACGCGAACAGAATGGCGCATCGCAATCAGGCCGGCGCTCCGGCAATGTGGCTGTGCGCGACAGCAAGCCAAAGGAAGTACCCACCGGCGCGGATAGCGGGCGTAATTCTTCCGGCAAGGACAGCCGCGACTATCAGGAGCGTTCACTCACAGGTTCGCAGGACGCGCCCAAAATTGACACCGGCTTGCTTGCGCTGGCAAAAGAGTTTTACAAGCGCTTCAGCCAGGATGAGGTCACGACGCGGGCTGCCGCGCTTGCGTTTGTGGGCGTGTTCTCGCTTGTGCCCATTCTGCTGTTTGCCATTGTCGCGCTCGGATTCGTGTTCCGCGACCCCGCCGAAGCCAACAAGCATGTCCAGAACTTTGTCGCGCAAATGCTGCCGGGCGAGTCGGCCTCGCGCGCCGCCAATGATGTCCTGGCGCAAACCCATATTGTGGAAACCGCGCAGGGTATGACGCGAAATGTCGGCTTGCCCCTTTTCATTGGTATTGGTTCGCTGCTGTGGGCGGGCATTTCCCTGTTTGCTACCGCCGCCACGCCGATAAACGATGCCTGGGACGTGACCGAAACGCGCAGTTTTCTCAAACTGCACCTGACGGCGTTTGGCGTGTTTTTGTCCGCCGGACTGGTGTTTTTGCTTTCCCTGGCCGCCACCGCTCTGCCCAGCGTGGTCAGCGGCTTAAACCTGCCGTTCTTCGGCGCGGAGGGCATCGTGCCGCTGTGGATGAATGTGCTGACAAAACTCCTTGCCATCGCGCTTGACGCCGCCATGTTCGTGCTGATTTACAAACTGCTGCCCAACGCGAAAGTCACGTGGAAAGCGGCACTGTTCAGCGGCGTTGTTACAGGGCTGTCATGGGAAGCCTTCAAAATAGGATTCGGGTACTATTTGACGCACTTCGGCGCGAACAGCAACAAACTCTATGGGGCGCTTGGCGGCGTGTTCCTGCTCATTACATGGATTTACTATTCCTGCATCGTGCTGCTGTCGGGAGCCGAACTTGGAAAAATGTACCACGAACATAAAGAAGAAGGCGGCGTGACACAACGAACTCCCCGCGCGGCGTAAATAGCGGGAACCGACTACATTACGGGAACTTGATTGGAGCCGTTACGTCATTTCAGCGGGTAATGATGTGACGGCTTTCTGCTTTGGCAGGGGGCAGTCAGCATCGTTCCAACGATTTCAAGGAGAAAACTATGCCGGCAACTATCGAAAAGAACGCAGACCATGAGGAACAGATCAAGAAAATCAATGGTCTAATTAAAGACATACGCTTCGCTATGTTGACGACGGAAGAAGAGGACGGCAGCCTGCGCAGCCGCCCGATGGCGACGCAGGAAGAAGAATTCGACGGTACGCTGTGGTTCTTCACGTATGCGGATTCGGGCAAGGTGTTCGAGGTGCAGCACGATAAGCACGTCAACGTCAGCTATGCCAATCCCAACGCCAACTCGTATGTGTCCATATCGGGCACGGCGCGGCTGATACGCGACCGGGAAAAAGCGCGCGAACTCTGGAAGCCCGCCCTCAAAGCCTGGTTCCCACAGGGCACGGACGACCCCAACCTCGCCCTGCTGAAAGTGGATGTGGACAAAGCGGAATACTGGGACAGCCCCTCCAATAAAATCGTGATTGCCATTGGCCTGGTCAAAGCCATTGCCACCGGCAAGCCCGCCAACAATATCGGGGAGAATAAGGAAGTGGTTTTAAAGTAGGCAAACACGTAGATAGGTAGATGGTAGATAGGTAGATTATAATCTATGGCTGTTTCCCTTTCTCATCGTATGATGCGGCGCGGCTTGTTCTTTGTTGGAGCAGGCCGCGCTTTATGTCACAGAATCATTGAAAAAAGGCTATACTAATGTCATGGCGCGAAATTTTATACGCCGCCCGTACCGGAAAGGCATAGCCGCAAAGATATAGTACAGAAAGGCGCGACGTGGCAGGTACGAAGTCGAGCGTGATCGTGCTTGCGGGCGGGCAA
The DNA here is from genome assembly GCA_963835065.1 of uncultured Chthonomonadaceae bacterium. Lineage (GTDB taxonomy): Bacteria > Armatimonadota > Chthonomonadetes > Chthonomonadales > Chthonomonadaceae > CAWFQB01. The sequence goes on from CAWIEK010000024.1 coordinate 140,489, forward strand.
TCCGTTCGCATGGGGCAGGACAAAGCCCTGCTGGAAGTCAATGGCAGCGCGTTTTTGGAACAAGTGTTGGCGACAGCGCGCAGTCTGAGCCGCGACATTGTGTTGGTCGTGGATCGCGCGGACAAGTATTCTCATTTTCTTGACGCTTTCCCTGATGTTCGCGTGGTTGTGGATGTGTTTCCTGATGGCGGCCCGGTTGTCGGAATTATCACCGGCTTGCAGGCCGCAGGTTCGGGAGCGCATTGGGTTGTGCCGTGCGATATGCCCCTGCTCAACCGCAATGTGCTGCAACAACTGCGCGACGCCTGCGAACCCTTCTGCGATGCCGTTGTTCCTGAAATAGAGGGAGAACCGGAGCCGTTGGTCGCCGTCTATCGTGACACGGCGCTCCCCAAACTGCGCGGTTATCTGGAAAGCGGGCGGCGTTCCGCGCGGCGCGCGCTGACCGAGCTGAGGGTGAAGACCATTGGCGAACAAGTTCTGCGCCAACTGGACCCTGCCTTAACAAGTTTTCAGAATGTCAATACCCCCGCCGAACTCGCGCTGCTTCGCCAGGCGCGATGACACAGGACAATGCTGAATGATGAGTGATGTATGTACACTAAACCCTCTATGATTAAATTGCCATGACGCTAAACAACTCTTTCGTTTATCCCGACCAACTGGAAATACGTCCTCTGGATCGCCGTCCCGACACGGCCCTTGACGTTCCCGGCTCGAAAAGTATCACCAATCGCGCCCTGATAATCGCGGCCCTTGCCAATGGCGCTTCGCGTCTTTATGGCGCGCTGGACGCCGACGATACCCGCGTCATGATTGACTCGCTGACTCGCCTGGGCATTGCCGCGCAGTGGGAAGCTTGTCCTGTCAGCGCCACAAACACGGCAAACGCGGCTCACGCGGCCAATGAGGTTCCTGAAATCATGCCGGCTGCCTGCATTGTCGTGGAAGGACAGGGCGGACGCTTGCCGGCGAGCCATGCCGATTTATTTGTAGGTAATTCGGGCACTTCTACCCGCTTTTTGACCGCTTTATGCGCGCTCGGCAGGGGCGTTTTCACCCTGGATGGCGTAGCGCGTATGCGCCAGCGCCCGCAGGCCGATTTGCTCGATGCTCTGCAAACCCTGGGCGTTAATGCCACCTCCATCGAAAATACGGGCTGTCCTCCTCTGCGCGTGGAAAGCGAAATTGGGATGCAGGGCGGCACGGTGCGGCTGCGCGCTGAAGCCAGCAGCCAGTATCTGACGGCCCTGCTGATGACGACGCCTTATGCGGCGGGCGATGTGCGTTTGGAAGTGTTGGGCGCGTACCGCCCGCTCTATGTGGAAATTACGCGGCGCATGATGGCGCAGTGGGGCGTGTCCATTGAAGGCAAAGAGGGGCGGTTACTCATCGCGCACGGGCAGCAGTATGCGGCCCAGCCCGCGTATGCTATTGAACCGGATGCTTCCAGCGCGTCCTACTTTTTTGCCGCCGCCGCCGTCACCGGGGGCAAGGTAACGGTGCGCGGCCTCAATGCCGACGCGCTGCAAGGAGACGCGCGCTTTGCCACCGAAGTGCTGCCGGAAATGGGCTGCAAGGTGCAAAACGATGCGGAAGGCTTGACGGTCATCGGGCCGGCAGGGGGCAAACTGCGCGGCATTGACCGGGACATGAGCCTGATTTCAGACACATCGCTTACCTTAGCCGCCCTTGCGCCCTTTGCCGCTACGCCGACAACGATACGCAACATCGCGCATACGCGCCTGCAGGAGTGTGACCGCGTGGAAGCCGTGTGCGCGGAGTTGCGGCGGCTGGGCGTACAGGTGGACGAGCGCCCGGACGGCTATACGATCTATCCCGCCAACGACATTCAGCCCGGCACGGTACAGACCTACCATGACCACCGCGTTGCCATGAGTTTCGCGCTCATCGGCCTCCGCGCGCCCGGTATCGTCATTGACAACCCCGCCTGCGTTGCCAAAACGTTTCCCGGTTACTGGCAGGCTCTGGAAAAATTGCGAATGTAATGATTGCCTGATAGCTAAGAGGCTATCCTAAATGGCCGGGTATTGAAAATACCCGGCAGGAAAGTGCAAGCGTCCTGCGGACGCAAATGCAGGGTCTGTTAGGATAGGTTCTAAAGCGCGGGCGGGGCGCTTGAAGGCGGCGTGATACGTTGCCGAACGCGATGCAGCCGCCACTCCACGCCTTCCAGCCATATATCCACGATTTCATACAACACCCACAACAGCAGCGCGAACGCGATCATGGCGGCTGCCAGAATGGGGGAAGTCAGCGCGTGAATCGCCACATTCCACACATGGGCGGGGCGGGTCAGAATGTCCCACGAGTTCAGGCGGACGATCAGGCCCAGGTACACGCCCAGGGACATCAGCAGGTAGAAGGGCGCGGCGAGCGGGAGCAGGGACACGCGGATTTGCCGCAATGCCTGCGCGACAAGGCGAATGGACAGGGCGTAACACAAAACGCCCGCCGCGCTGTAGGTGACGAAAAACAAGCCCTGTTCCGCGACCACCAGTTTCAGAACCGGGTTTTCAACCACTTCCTGCCGCAGCGCGACGGGGGCGGGATCGAACAGAAAATGCCTCCATTCCGTCAGCAGGTAGCAGGTATTCGGCAGAAAAAAGAACCAGATAAGCGCAAGCAGGGAAAGCCCCAGCCAGGCGGCTGGCTGATCTCTCCACGCGCCGGTTTGCGTTCGCATATTTTTCAATCCGGCAGCCAGCAGCCCGCCCGCAGCTACCGGAATAACTGCCAGAAACAAATTCCAGCACAGCCAATGCCACGACATCCACATACGTTTCGCTTCCCCGTTGTCGGCCTGATGTTCGCATAATGTCAGACGGACGTTTGCTCTTGATTTCCAATTCGCCGCGAGTTTGTCCCTGCATCATTATGGCAAACGGTTTCGTATTCCGCAGAAGACAAAGGTTTCCCGGCAGCATTTGGGAATACGGCGGCAACCTGCCATAATAGTTCCCGGCTGTTCTCCATCAAAATGGTGGTGAAAGTTTTCAGGTAAAGCGCGTTGGCTGTTCGTTCAGGCCGGATCCTGTTTTCGGGTCAGGTTGTAGCCCAGGCGACTGAGCGCCGCGCCGCAGAACAGGTACAGCCAGCCGGGTAACTGCGTTTGTAAAATGGCGGCAATCCCGGCAATCAGCCACAAGAGGCCCACTCCCAACACAAACCAGCCCCAAATCAAGCGTGAAACCGGCGTTGTTTTCTTTTGCAAAAGCGTTTTCCTTTGTTTTTTTGTTTTCTTGATGTTCGTAGCGTCTTGGTGGTGAAGAATTCCCTGTACTTTTATACGGACGAAGTGTTCCAAAGTGCAGGACGTGTGCGAGTATGCTCGTGTTCATTTTTGAGGAGAGTTCCAATCATGGCTACCTTTTGGCATAAAGTGGGGCATCGGGGCACACCCCGCGAGTTCCCGGCGAACACGATGCGCAGTTTTCAGCGGGCAGTGGAACACGGCTGCACGATGCTGGAATGTGACGTGCGGCAGGCGGCAAACGGCGTTTTAGTGTTGGCGCACGATCCGAGCGTGACGGACACGGACGGCAAAACGTATGTCGTGGCGGAAACAGCAAGCGACACGCTGATGCAGCTTGATTTAGGAGCCGGAGAGGGTGTTCCAACGCTGGCGGAATTGACCCATTGGGCGCGGGGGCGGTGCGCAATCATGGCGGACATGAAATGCGAAGGCAACGGCGTGGAAGAGGGAGTAGTGGCGGCATTGCGCCCCCTGGACATAAGCGCGAAAGTGGTTCCGGGCGCGGGCAGCGCCAGCCGCGTCCAATTTCGCGCCATTGATCCCACCCTGCCGCTTTCCCTGACGCTCAGTGACAGCGACGCGCAAGTGGTAGACAAAGACAATTGGGAAGGCTTGCTTGCCAGCCTCGACACGCCCGCCGTCACCTGGCATCATACGCTGCTCAACGCCGAGCGCATCTCCCAACTGCACGAGCGCAACATCACCGTCTACGCCTGGACGGTAGACGATCTCCCAACTATGCGCCGCCTGCTGTCAGAGGGAGTAGACGGCATCATCAGCAATCGCGCCTGACTCTGTTTCAGGCATTAGGCATTAGGCATTAGCAAGGAGTTTGGCGCGCAGGCTGTTTAACATCCGCGCTATCTCTTCGTATAAGTGAAATGGTTGTGCTGCGCATCCTGTGCGACTCAGGATAATTGACCGTGCAGCGTGACAAACCGACAGAAATGTTTCCGTTTCAATCGAGAGAACCTACGCGCAATGGCAAGAATACGCGCAAATCATTCGCGCTTCCTCGTGCGCTGCCAACATTCCGCAATGTTGGCAGCGAGCGGGGAAGCGCGCAATGATTACGCGCGTAATCTTGCGATTCAGAGCGTAGTTCTCTCGTGGAATTCGGAAACATGTTCCGTCAGTTTGCTACGCCTGAACGGTACATGAGTCCATCAGCCTTCTGCCAGCACAACCTTTCATTTATAAACGGATAGCGCGCATCCTCAATGTCTGCCTTTCCTCCTAATGCCTAATGCCTAATGCCTAATGCCTACTCTTCCTCGGCGCGGGGGTGGGCTTTGGCGTACACTTCCATCATGCGCTCGGTCGTGACGTGGGTGTAGACTTGCGTGGTGATGAGATGGGCATGGCCGAGCAGTTCCTGCACGGCGCGAATGTCCGCGCCGTGATTGAGCAGATGCGTGGCAAACGAGTGGCGCATGGTGTGCGGCGTGGTTTTCAGGCGTTCGGAAGCAATGCGGAAATACTTGTCGAAGGTGCGCCGGATGCCCCGGTCGGACAGGCGGCGGCCAAACTTATTAAGGAACACGGCGGGGTCAGGCTTGCCTTCGTTGTGGGCGGCAAGTATGGGGCGTCCATTGCGCAGATAGTCGCGCATGGTTCGCACGGCCATCCCGCCCATCAGGGCGACGCGCTCCTTATCGCCCTTGCCGTGCCGAATACGAATCTCGGCCTCATCCAAATCCATATCCTGCACGTCCAATTCGTGCGCTTCGCCTGCCCGTATTCCCGACGCATACAGCAATTCCATCAGGGCGCGGTCCCGCAGGCCATCGGGCGAATCATCGGGGGATTCCAGCAGGGTTTCGATTTCCGGTTCCCGCAAAAACTTGACGAGACGCTCTTCCTGCTTGATTGTAACAACGCCAATCGTAGGGTCGTTCTGCATATACCCCTGACGCTGCGCCCACCGGGAAAACGCGCGCAGGGACGCCAGTTTACGCGCCAGCGAGGTCCGCTTGTAATCGCCCTGCTGCAGCTCGGTCATAAAGGCGCGGACATGAACGCGCTCCACCCGGTGCAACGCCCCCGGCCCCAGTTCGCCATTGGTCTCCACATAGCCCAAAAACTGCGCAATATCGGCCCGGTACGCCTTAACGGTGTGCGCGGAAGCGTTCTTGGCAAGTTTGAGGAACTGCAAAAAGCCATCCAGAACATCATTGAGGGCGGCGCTCAAAGCGGGTTCCGTCAGGGGTTTGTCCGCCCCGCCCGTTTTCAGTTCCGGTTCCAGGTCAAGATCAAGTTCCAGCGTATTCGGCGCGTCAGCCATGCGCTTCTCCCAGGGGTTAGGGTTTTAGGGTATTCAGGATATTCAGGAGAAGGAAAGGAGAAGCCGCTCCTTCTGTATTTTCTCCTCTTCTCCTCTTCTCCTTTTCTCCTTTTCTTCCTCACCCCTTCTGACGCCGCTGCAATTCCGCTTCTTCGGCGGCGGCAAGGTCGGCTTCTGTAGCGCGGGCAGGCACGTCGTTTTGCGCAGGTTTTGCGCCGACGGCCAGGATGTCCCGCGCCGAAACAAGGACGGTGTAGCGCAGGCGGAAGTCGCGTTCCTGCGGGGTCAGCCGATTGCGGCCTTCCTCGGAAAGCCCGTCCAGCCAGCGCGTTTTCATAGTCTCCTGCACATCGCCATGCCGGACGGCAACCGCTTCCGGCAGGCTGTCCAATTCGATTTCAACCGCCGCTTCCTCGCTGGCGTACATCTTCTGCACCACGCCGGTCAGTCCGCGAAAATGGTTGAAAAACAGGCTGGATTTCACGTCTTCCGCCGTCGCGTTGCGGTCAGCGATTTGTACGCGGTCGCCTTCCTTAATCGTTGTCGCCATAAAGCCTCCTCATCAAACGGGTAATTAGTTGTGTTTAGTATACCTCAATGCTTCCTTCGTTAGGGATTGGTGACCGGGGATTAGGCGGAGGGTGGCCGGGGATTGAAAATCCCCGGTGTTCAATGTTGCGGACGTGGGAACCTTCATAGAGCATCGCGTCCGCAGGACGCTTGCACTTTCCTGCCGGGGATTTTCAATCCCCGGCCAATCCCCGCCTACCACTAATACGTCCAGGTTTCGTGGCGCGCGGGCAGGCTGTTGAGAAGGGCGCGAGAAGACTGCCAGCGGGGCAGGTAATGATCCAGGAGGGCGATGAAACGCGCATTGTGCGTCGGTTCCAGCAGGTGAAGCAGTTCGTGGACGACGATGTATTCCAGACATTCCGGCGGCTTTTTTGCCAACTCCGTATTCAGGCGAATGTGGCGGGTACGGGGGCTGCAGCTTCCCCATTGCGTTTTCATCCGGCGCACAACAACCGCTTCCACCTTCACGCCTAAAATCGGTTCCCATTTTGCGATCAGCAGCGCGGCGGCGGGAGCAAGCGCGGACCGGTACCACGCTTCCAAAATCTCCTGCCGCTTTTCAGCAGTGGAAGCGGGGCGAACCTGAAGCTGTAATTCATGGTGCAGCAGCGTGATTTTGGGCGGCGCATCCTGTTCCACAACATGGAGCAGGTAGCGCTTGCCCCACAGGTAGTGGCTCTCCCGCTCGATATATTCGCGGGGCGATTTCGCGTTCCTGTTTGCGCAGCTTCTGCTGCTGTTGCTTGATCCAGCCCAGTTTGGACAGCGCAAACACGCGGATGGTGTCGTTATCCATGCGCAGGGGCGCGGAAATCCGCACTTTTCCAACCGGCGGATAAACGCTGAGATGGATGTTCTTGATGTCTTTCTTGACGACATCCACAACGATCTCGCCAAGCGTGATCTGCGTGACCATCAGTATTCCCTCTGCTGTACCAAAATGGGAAATACCCGCTCCACCATATCTTTATCTTGCAGCGCGTCGTACAGGGCGCGTTTGATAACGTTTTCCCGCGAATCAATGCCGCGCCAATCGTCCGGCCTGACCTGCTTCACAAGCGCGTCAATCTGAATCGCCCGTTCCAGCGCGGCGTTTTGCGCGGCCTCGCCATAAGGAACCGGGGCTTCGGCCACGCGATCCGCGCTTGGAGCAGAAGGCTGCGGCCTTACTTGCTGCATCAGATGATTGTACAGGGCGCGTTTGCCGGGCGTGTCCAACTGCGGCGGCGTGTCGTCCCCCGTTCCCATTTCCACGCGCTTCGCCGCTTCCGCCGCCCGTTTCAGGTACGCCTCGTAGGTGATGGCTTTGGCCTTGCGATCCGCGATAATCTCTGCCAGCACTGCGGACATCTGCTCATAAAACGCCGGGTCATTGAGATGTTCCCGGATGATTTTGCTGCGGATATTGTTCTCGATGATTTCGGCAACCGCCGCTTGATTGTCCCTGATTCCCTCAGGCATCGTTTCAACGGCCTTTTCAATCCCCAATTTCACAATCAGTTCCAGCAGGGAAAGGCTGTCAAAGGGTGAAATCTTGCGCGGCTCGTCGGCTTCGATGTATTTGTCAATCAGATACCGCATATCCGCTTCATAGGCTTTCAGGTCGAGTTTTTCTTCGCTGGCGTTGCGGATGGTTTCGCGCAGATGCAAAGCCTTATCAATTTGCTTTTTGATGCGCTCTTTATCCGCGCCGTGTAGCCTGCCGCATCCAGTTCGTCAGCGATGTTGGCATACGCGCGCACAAGGGCAACCGTTGCGCGATACAGGGCCACGCGCTGCGGCTCATGCGCCTTCAAGTCTTCCGGCAGTTCCGTGTTGCCGCAGAAATAGTGTGATACATCCAAATCTCTCTTTGGGTGGTTGCCACCGGCTCGCACAACAATACGAGGGTTTCCAGAGCAATGTCCAGCCGTTCGCGGCCTTTGCTCAAGCGGCTTTGCAGCAGAATGTTGGCATCGGTTCCGTCCGGGGCGCTGTCGTCCAGTTCCGACGTATACACCTCAATCGCGTTCTCGACCTTCTTGAACAGGTCTTTGTAGTCCACGATGTAGCCGAACTCTTTGTCCTCGCTGTCCAGCCGGTTGGTGCGGCAGATGGCCTGAAACAGCCCATGATCCTGCATGGTCTTGTCAATGTACAAATAGGTACACGAGGGCGCGTCAAATCCCGTCAGCAGCTTGTCTACCACAATCAGCAGCTTCATGTTGGCAGGCTCTTTTTTGAACTTCTGCTTGGCGTTTTCCTCATACGTTTCGGTTTTCGTCATGCCGGGATTGGCCGCTATGTTTTTCAGCAGTTCGGCATACGTGTTGTAGATAAACTCCCGATCTGTTTCCGTGTTCGCGCCCGTGTCTTCCGTCGTAATGTCTTTCGTTTGCGGATTGTAGGAGGTAATCACGGCGCACTTGCCTTTGAAGGGCGTCTTTTGAAACAGTTCGTAGTATTTGCAGGCGTCGTAAATACTGGATGTTACCAGCAGCGCGGTTCCCCGATGATTGCTGAAGCGCGGCTTGACGTTGAAGTCACGTGATGTCTGCACAACCCGATCCATGCGGGCTCGGGAACTTTGCACTTTTGCATGGTTCCCCACTTCTTTTTCAGTTCCTCCTTTTGCCAGTTGTTCAAGCCTCCGGAAATGGCGTCGAACCAGGCATCTATCTTTTCCGGTGAGTCGAGCATCTGGTCAATATCCCGCGCCTCGTAAATCAGGTCAAGAACAACCTTGTCCTCTGACGGCTTCGCCATACTTGTAGGTGTGGATATACCCGCCGAAGATTTCCAGGCTGGTCTGCTTGTCCTGTTTCAGCAGCGGTGTGCCCGTAAAGCCGATGAAAACCACGCCGGGCAATAATGCCTTCATCGTCCGGTGCAGTTTGCCGCTTTGCGTCCGGTGGCACTCGTCCACAAACACGAAAATCTCGCCCACCGCCTGGCCGGGCTGCGCTTCCAACTCCTGAATAAACTCCTCGAAGTTATCCACGCCCTTCCTGCCGAACTTGTGGAGCAGCGAACACAGCAGGCGCGGTTTGGCCTGTCCCAATTGCGCCATCAGGTCGCGCCCGCTTTGGGTACGCTTCACGGGTTCGCCCGCATCGTTGAACACGCGCTCGATTTGTTCGTCCAATTCGTCCCGGTCGGTGACAACCACCACGCGGGCATGGGGGTTGTTTTCCAGTATCCACTTCGCCAGCAGCACCATCACGATGCTTTTGCCGCTGCCCTGCGTGTGCCAGATAATGCCGCTTTTGCGCTGGTCAATATGCGACTGCGCGGCTTTGATGCCGAAATACTGATGGACGCGGGGCAGTTTTTTCGTGCCGCCGTCAAACAGAACAAAATCGCGCATCAGTTCAAGCAATCGGTCTTTGGCGCACATCTTGAGCAGGTACTTGTCCAGTTTGTAACGGCTGTTGTCCTGCTCGTCCTCCTTCCATTGCAAAAAGTATTTCTCTTCCGTTCCCACCGTGCCATACTTCAGGCCTTCGGAATCGCTGCCCGCAAACACAAACTGCACCGTGCTGAAAAACCACTCGTGAAACTGCCCCTGCTGGTTGGAGATATTCTGCCGGATGCCGTCGCCGATGGAAACGCTGCTGCGCTTCAACTCCAGAACGCCGACCGCGATACCATTCACATACAGCACCAGGTCGGGGCGGCGCGTATGCTGGCTGCCGTGCAGCGTGACCTCTTCGGCAGCGCGAAATCGTTGGCTGCGGGCTGCTTCCAGTTGATGAAGTGAACCGTTTCATGCTTCTCGCCCGCCGCCGTCTGCACCGCAGCGCCGTACCGCAGCAAGCCATACACGGCTTTATTGTTGCCGTACAACCCCCGATTGGTGTTGTTGGCTTCCACGCGGAGCAGGAAAAGGGCGCGGCTATTTGCGCCGGGGTATAGCCGCTTTTGGTCAGAATGCGCCGTAAGACATGGTTCCTCGATGTTGCTGTTGCCGTCCCGGTACATCCGGTTGCCCAGATAGCGATACCCCAACTCCTGCCGAAACAGGGCAATGACGCGGTTCTGCGTTTCGCGTTCGGTTTTTCCAATGCACTCATAATACGGGATGCTTTCATTATGTACTATATGCTTGAAGCACACAGCAGACAAAAGACGGGGTAAATTGCAGGAACGCCTAAAATACCCTGGATTGTGGATTTTGTCTAGACTATTTTTTATGCCCGCTTGACATACTAACGCCGGCATGTCATACTATTTTGGTATCACAATCTGCTTATAGGTCGCGTTAATTTTTATTGATACCTCATCGAATGGAGCAAAGCCGATGCTTATAACCCCTGCACTAGAAAAGGCTAACGACGAAGTTGTGTCTGATTTTCCGCGTTTCGGTACGCCGGAAGAAGAACAAGAGGATGAGCGCTTGTGGACAGAGCAGTTTGCAAATTCAGAGGATTTTCTGATGCAGATTGCTTCTGATGCTCGTGAAGCGCGTCATCAAGGCTTGTTACTGCCACTTGAAACTATCTTCGATGATTAAACTTCGATGCAATCGCACATTACACCTAAATTTCGCAAACTTTTCAGGGAGCTTCCACGAGATGTAAAGAAGGATGCGAAAGATGCCTACAAACTTTGGAAGTCAGACTCAACTCATCCGGGTCTGTTTTTCAAGCCGATTGCAGGGCATGAAGTATCTTTTGGTCTGTTAGAATTGGGTTAAACTATCGCGCTATCGGATTGAAAGAGGGAGACGAAATCACATGGGATTGGATCGGCTCACACAGCGGTTACGATAGACGGATATAAAGGAGGCTAGATAAACAATCCCAACCAGATACCGAACGATAAACCTGCATCTTTCCAATACCCCAACCCCTCCCACCGAACACCGAACACCGAATACCGAATACCGAATACCGAATCCCCTCCTCACCCCAGCCTGATTCTCCCACTCAACAATTCCTGCATCATCCCCTGCTTCACCAGGCGGGCTTTGGCGAGTTGGGCTTCGAGGGCGGCGATTTCTGTGTCCATATCGCTTAGAATCTATCTCAAAACGAAAGTGGCTCTGCAACGGGCAAGATGACCTCTTGCTTTAATACGTGCAACTTGCGGAACCACAGGAGGGCACAGGCGAGTTTGCAGGTTGCCAGGTAGTTGCTGGGCTTTTTGTCCCACCGGATGAGGATGCCGCGCCAACGCGACAGCCAAGCAAACGTGCGCTCCACCACCCAACGCCGCGCCGGGTGCGTTTTCTCGCCCGCTTCGTCTTTCTTTTCTTCGCCAATGCGGCGAATGTGGGGCGTATAGCCTGCTTTCTTAGCGGCTTCTTCCCCACGCGGATCGTCATAGCCTTTGTCCAGGCACAGGTTTTGAGGTTCTTCGGGCGTGGGCTGCGGACGGTACACCACCACCGCGCTGATCGTGGCCTCAAGCAGATGCGCGTCATTGGTGTTGGCGCTGCTGATACAAATGCCCGTCGGCCCGCCGTCGCCTTCCACTAAAAGGCTCTTTTTGACGCCTTGCTTCCCACGATCCGTGGGATTGGGACCGACACAGGCGTCGTCTTGTGCCCCTTTTTAGGCACACCGCGCGCTTTGCTCAGGCAGGCATCGGCAGATTGCCAGTCCCACTCTACGCCGCCCAAGAAGTCGCAATTGCGCAGAAGGACCGCCCACAACTTGCCGAACAAGTCCAGCTTCTCCCACCGCTGCAAGGTGCGGTGGATGCTGGCATCGTCGCCAAACTCCTTGGGGAGTTGGTTCCATTGGCAGCCGGTACGCGCTCGGTAGATAATGCCGTTCAGAGCAAGACGGGCATCAATGCGCTTGCGTCCGCGTTTGCAAGGGGGATCGTACTGGTTGATCAACGCCTGAATGTGTTCCCATAACTCGTCGGGAACACGCCAGATCGTCGGTAAAGAGGGTGTCTGCGCCATAAGTCACTCCAAAAAAGTAGTCGTAACTTTATCATCGGCAGGCCACTCGCTTATTTTGAGATAGATTCTTAGAACTTCGGCGATGGCAATTTGTTCGGCTTTGATAGGCGGCCATGCAACCTTGAAGGCGGCCATGTCTTTGTTAGTAATCTGGTTGATTGTCGCGCCCATTACCTCATCTATCTGGCGCTTAATTATGTTGGATTGGAACTGGAAAAATAGAAAAATGTGCCGCATCACACCGAAGAATCGCCATAAATGCGCCGAAGGC
>CAWIEK010000025.1:0-17333 GCA_963835065.1 uncultured Chthonomonadaceae bacterium
CGCTAAAAAGCAGTGTTCCGGTATTGAGTCTGTGTAAAGTAGTACACACGATAGCAGGAAGCCATACAACCATGACAACTAACGCGCAAAATAATTATGGCGGTTTTGGGTTTGGGCAGCGTGAGCCGCTCGCAAGGCGACTGCATAACCTGCTCCGTGATTATCCTGAGGGCGTCGGCATCGTCAAAGAACTCATCCAGAACGCGGACGATGCCGGGGCAACAATCGTGCGTTTGACCGTAGACCGGAGGCAGCATCGCACCACGAATTTAGTTGCACCGAATATGGCTAGTCTTATGGGACCGTCCATTTTGTTCTACAACAATGCCAAGTTTACCAACGATGACTTCAAAAACATCCAAGAGATCAGCTTTAGCGGCAAGTCGAATGATCTGGGGAAGGCGGGGCGCTACGGCATTGGCTTCAACTCGGTTTATCATGTAAGCGACTGCCCAAGTATCATCTCTGGTGATCGTATTGTGTTTTTTGATCCACGCTGTTTGTATGTACCTTCTACGCCTGCGGAACCGGGACACGGATGGTATTACGCTCAGGAAGGCTGGTGGAATCGTTTTCCTGAGTTTCTCGCAGCATATGAGTCTGGAGGGCTTCCTCACGGGACTACCGATTTCAACGGTACTGTGTTTCGCTTGCCTCTTCGTACTGTCCAGCAAGCAATGGGAAATGAAATTCGGCATGAACCTTTTACTGCGGACAATGTTCACAGATTGCTTCAATCTATAGAGCATGACGCAGAAGCGTTGTTGTTATTTCTTAAGTCCGTATTGACCATAGAAGTTTATGAGATCCGGGATGGCTCTACGGAACCTCAAATGCGGTTGTCGCTTACAACAACTAACAAAGAGGTTGTTGCTAACGAACGAAAAAAACTAATCGATGTAGTTCGCGGTGGCTACGAAGTCCTAACCGAGTTGTGCCGGGAAGCGCCTGAATTGCTTCCTGAAATCGAGTATGTCCATGAAATAAGCAGCCTGTCCCATTCTGGAAAGTGCAGTTCTCAGTGGCTCGTCACAGGGTTGCTCTATGTAGACCCGGAAGGAGAACTGCTGGATACTATGGAGCAGTTGTGGGAACATGGCGACAAGGCAGTTCCCTGGGCAGGCGCGGCAGCCCGAATATCTTCCACCAATGAAGCCACGAGAACAGAGTTCCTGTCTGGCCGCGCGTTTTGTTTCCTGCCACTTCCTGGCAGTACAGGTTTGCCGATACATATACACGGGTATTTTGACCTTAACTCCTCGCGTGATGGTATCTCCACTATTGACGGAAGAACCGGCAAGAGCGAACTCGGCCCCATGTGGAACCAACTGCTTGTAAAGCATATTATCGCACGAGCCTGCGCAAATTTGATCGAAGCCTTGTCTCAGGAAATTGGAGATAGCAACCCCCGAGAGTATTACCGTCAGTGGCCTGCACAGGACGCGCGTATCAAGGGATTAGACGGTCTCTATACCGAAATTCTGAAACTCATCTACCAACGACCTGTAATTCGCTCTACGACGCCGGAACGATGGACAGCGCCGTCAGAAATAAAGACGGTGCCTAATGGATGGGGACAAATCCGTGATCCATTGGTAGCCGATGGTTGGGCTTTACCTGATCCTAACATATCAGAGAATGTTCAGAGCGCATTTCGACAGGCAGGGTTGAAATTAGCCGAAATCTTAGCGCTTGAAGTGCGGAACTACCTCGGAACATTGTCGGTGAGTGGTTTACACACTCACCTTGACAAAGCGCCAGCCCCGAGCCTGCGTAAGCGTCAGTGGATTGTATCACTCTTGGAGTTCTGTCTATCTGATGGATGCCGTAATCTTCGCGGATTACCTTTAGCTTTAGTGGCGGATGGCACCCTCGAACGCTTTGGTGATGGTACGCATTATATTGGTGGTGATGATGAGCGAGAAATTTTTGCGCCTTATCTCAATCGGTTTCTTCATCCAGAGTTCGTTCAAGAGGTGAAGGGGTTATCCGCTGTAAACCAAGACTATATCATTCGCATGGGGCTACGCGAAGTAGTTGACCAACTTCCTACCATTACAAAGACGGTAGAAGAAGAAAATGGATACTGGAGCCCGGTTCAAACCAATTTGCCCAATGCGAAATGGTTAGGTATGCTTTATGCGTACCTGGCGAAACAGCAGGATATTAATGCCGTACTTGATAAATTGCGCAGTATACCACTCGTTCCCGGTGAGGATAGTCGCCTATACCGTGGATGGGCACAAGAAACACCTCTCGACGACACTGGCATCCAACCTGAATTACGCAAGACGCTACGTAAATTCGGTGTCGTCTTCGTAAAGGCAGAAGGTATTCTTCGAGCATCTATCACCTCATTTATCAAACACCATCCCGATGCATTAATTCCTCCCGTATCCGGTCCTGATCTTGTGGATGCGCTTACTTTTCAAGCCAAAAGCAGGATTGCCGGATTTAGATCAGGAACAATTTGGGCGACTAATCGATTTCCTTGCCCGCGATGAATGGGTTGATGGTAAGGAAATCTACGATGCAGATAGGTGCGAGATGCTTCGGAACCTCCCCATCTGGATAACATCGTCTGGAAATTTGGTCTCACTGTCTGGCAGCAATGTCTACCAGCCTGGCGGTTTTGACCCGCCGCCCACTGGTTCACAACTGAAGATGATCTATACCGGGCAGGATGGCCGATGGAAACGCCTTCTTAATCTCCTGCGTGTTGAGACACTTGACCGCGCAACATTCACTCGGAAGTGTCTAATTCCATATTTTGCAAACCTTGGCGAAGACGAGCAATACTCAACATTGAGGTGGCTGCGAAGTAATCTGGCTCTGGCTGAACAGGAGGCTGCTGAAGCCACAGGCAAAGCGTTATTAGGTGAAGAGATACTATCTGCCCCTCTGATTCGCTGTTCCGACAGCCAACTCCGGGCAGTGAGGGAAGTCTATAATCCAGATGAAAAGGTAATCCAAGATGTCTTCGGCGTTGCCGCGCCCATGCCAGATAAAGATTATTTTGGTGAGGATTGGGATCGGTGGTCAATATGGTTTGGTCAGCTTGGCTGGCGAACTGCGCCTGAGCCAACGGATATAATTGCTCATGTTGACAGACTAATTGAGAGGTCCAAAGAATATGGGCCTGATTCGGCTGCTGGCGAATGTATGAACGTCTACTACCATGTTACCGGCGATTGGGACCGCTACGCGAAACTTGCAGGCATGGCGGAATGTGCTTCCAGCAATTCGAACAACTATAACATTGGTCGTCAACTTAGTATTCGCGCTTGGCTTCCCGCTCTGGCTGTTCCCGAGGAATTGAGACGCTTTCCATTGGCAGCAATACCAGAGCCTCGGCTTTATAGGGCAGACGAACTTTGTTTCGTCCAAGACGCGAACCTTGTGGCAAGTTCCCGCCCGCTATTTCGCGTCAGAAACCAGCCCTCTGAAAATGTGCGTTCAGTGTTAGGGTTTCGCAAAATAACAACTGAAGAGGTCGCGTCTCACTTCGAGGCTCTCATTGCTCTTTGGGAGCAGGGTGCTGTGTCTCAGGAGAGTGACCAAACTTTCCAAGTTGCCATTAAACGTGTCTACAATTATTTTTACGACAATATTGTGGCGGGGCAGGCGGATGGCAGTTGGCTTCGTGACCGATTCAGCAAGCGGGAATGTCTCTGGGACTATGGAAAGTTCTGGCGGGCTGACCATGCCTTTCAAACGCAGGTTCCATTTTTCGGAAATCGCCGAACTACGATTAAACCGGAGGAGCGTACTGCAGCAGTTTATCGGTTATTAGGACAGAAGGAGCGTCCGACTGTCACTGACTTTATAGATTTTCTGGTAGAAATATACAAGGAGTTTGAGAGCCGTGAACTGCCTGCGGAGATCATCACACATGTCATTGAGGTATGCAAACGTTTGGCGGCTGAACTAACATCAAGTGAAGATAATAGTGATTTGACCAGATTTGTGGCACTTACCGCTGGCGGTCGTCTGTTATCTCCGTATTATGTACTTGTTCCAGACGCATCGTGGCGTGTGCCGTATGTCCAAGCGGCAAAGGGCGCCCTGCTCCACCCGGAGATACCGCAGGGATTAGCCCTTGCGGCGGGCTGTCTTTCATTGCTACACGACGTGGTTGAAAAGCCAAACGGAGAAGTGGAGTTGTGCGTTGAGGCAGAGCCGAGTATATGGGTAGATCAATGGGAAAACACAATAAATTCAAATCCGTTGGCGGAGGGCATCGTTCGTCTATTCTATCATCAGACTGGGCAATTTCCGAAGAAGACCGAAGCACTTGTAAAAGCGTGTTCAATTCAACTAGCCAGACAAATACTAGTTGATTTGGTTGTGGAGCAGGATGGCCGACATATAGCCTCCGGTGTTGACGGAGACCACTACTGGAATGAGCGCACTCAAACGCTCTACGTTTCAAGGGCAGACCGCCGCGTAATGCTGCACTCCTTGACTGAAGCCGTAAATCACCATCTATTGATGCAACCACTTCCTGAAATTGCATTACTGCGAGATATTTTGGATGAATCACCAGATCAAATTCATAGTCTTCTGAATCGCTATCGGGTTGCATCATACACTCAAGTGGATTTGAGCGACCTTGCCGTCTTCGAGGATAGTGGCATTACAGACAGCCTTTTTGATGACGATCTTCCCTCCGACGATGACGCAGAACGAGTAGAAACTCCAAAACGAGAGGCACTATCCTGTACAACCGATTCAATGCAGGCTGAAGGCTTAGATTCAAAGTTCGCAACCGATGCATCAGGACAGCAGGATAGTTCTGAAGCTCGATTACAAGAGGATACCCAACGCGCCAACAATTCTGATGTGAACAAAGATACCACAGAGGAGTTCTCCAAGAGTAATATTACAACGCCAAGCCGCTCCAATGAGACAGGTACTGGCGATGAGAAACTGAATAATGGCTCAGAGGTAGGTGGCATTGCGCCATCAAATAACGATCCATCTTCAGATTTGCAGCGGACAAACTTCTCCGAAAGTGGTCGGACATCCTCTGCCGGTCCATTTTTACCTAAAGATAAAAATGAAGAGGAAGACAAAACCAGTTCCTCACACGAATCTGCAAATTCTGATAGCGCAAGGTCACAGTCCGATGGAGCCTCCCGAATTCATCCAGGGGATACGTCTCGTACCCAAAGCGGCTCGCGCAGTGAATATTCTGATGCACCAAATCGCACCCGTGATACAAAGGATGAGCAACGAACAAAAGGCCGTCAGGGTAGCCGTTTGCGCTCCTATGTCTTCCCGACAGATAATGACAAAGAAACAGATCATGATGCACAGCAAAAACGTTCAAGTGTAGGGCGAAAGGGCGAGGAGCGAGTTTTCGCAGATGAGGTTGCGAATGGACGTTCGGCAAGAAGAATGGCGCATCTGAACCCTGGTTTTGACATCCAATCTGCGGACACGCGAGGAGAAATTGAACGCTATATAGAGGTCAAATCGCTCTCAGGTTATTGGGGCGAGACTGGTGTTGGGTTGACCAACACTCAATTTAAGCTGGCCCAAGAACTTGGCGACCGATACTGGCTCTACGTTGTAGAGTGCGCAGAAGATGATAAAGACTACAATATCATCCGTATACAAAACCCAGCGCAACGTGTCAACCAGTTCTTATTCGACGATGGTTGGCGTGACTTGGGCAACATAGAAGAACATCTTTCAAGCGATCAATCTTGATTTAGTGCGGACAGAAAAGCATGGCACTCCATTGCAAGCAAAAACAACTCCATCCTACGATATTTTAGACTTCTTGCCTGAACAAATTTGGCAGGAATAATGCCCGCTTGTTGTCAAATGCCACGAATATAATCTGACAGCGGAAGAACATCGTCCTCTGCTTGAACTTTCACACGAGGTTGAGAGGGCGAATGTCCGCCGCATCGAAGCCCTAATACAATTGGCTGAACTGCGCCACACAACACTTGACGTTCTGATGAATCAACTCGATATCAAGCCTCGTCTTGTACCCGGTTTGGAGTGACATTTCCTGCTGTGTCCTATATATCAGCAAACAAGGCAGGAACTCTCAATGCCGAAAGTGAATTAAACGGCGCGACAGCCTTGCTTGTTTTGTGTTTTCTGACGTTTGGCTTGGCTGCCTCCATTATTTTCCGAAAGGAACCAGGGCATCTTGACAAACACAACCTCGACTTCCACAACGACAGCCGCCGCGCCCAAAAAGAAAGTGCGTATCGGCGTGATCGGCACGGGCGGCATTGCCAATGGCGCGCACCTGCCCGGCTACTCGCAAATCCCGGACGACTGCGAAATTTTTGCGATGTGCGACATTGACCCCGCCGCGCTGGAAAAGACAAGCGCGAAATACCCGCAGGTTCAGCATAAGTTTGAGGACTATAAGCAAATGCTGGAAATGCCGGAGATTGACGCTATTTCGGTCTGCACTCCCAACTACGCGCATTACCAGCCGACTATTGATTCGCTCAATGCGGGCAAGCATGTGCTGTGCGAAAAGCCGATTGCCATGAACGCGCAGCAGGGCGCTGCAATGGTGGAAACCGCCAAAAAGAACGGCAAAATCCTCCAGGTCGGCTATAACAGCCGCTTTCTGCCATCCAACATGGCGCTGAAACGCTTCATTGACGCGGGCGAATTGGGCGACATTTATTATGCCCGCGCGCAGGCGTTGCGGGTGCGCGGCATTCCCGGTTGGGGCGTGTTCATTGACAAAAGCAAGCAGGGCGGCGGGCCATTGATTGACATCGGCGTTCACATGCTCGACCTGACGCTGTGGTTCATGGGACATCCGAAACCGGTTGCGGCCAGCGGCGTCACGTACCAGCAGTTCGGCAAGCGCGACGATGTGGTAGGCTTTATGGGGCAGTGGGATTACAAGAACTTCACCGTTGAAGACATGGCCGCCGCCTTGATTCGTTTCGACAACGGCGCAACCATCGTGCTGGAATCCAGTTTCGTCGCCAACATCAAGGACGAAGTGCAGAACGTCACGCTGCTCGGCTCCGAAGGCGGCGCGGAAGCGTACCCGTTCAGCATCACGCAGGAGCGGCATCGCAGCGTGTTCAGCTATTCGCCCAAAATCCCCGGCGGCAACAATATCAACACGCATTACGCGGAAATGAAAGCGTTTGTCGAGTGCGTCCGCGACAACAAGCCGCCGCTCGTAAGCGGCGAACACGGCCTGATGGTCGCCAAAATCATGGACGCCATTTACAAGTCGGCAGACGAAAAGCGCGAAGTCACGATAGATTAGTAATTGGTGGTTGGTGAAACGCAGGCTCTTGCTGCGCCGTCTGTGGATGTAGGCGGCGCAGTTTGCCGTGTATGGAGTTCTCGCGGCTTTTCAAAGCGATTGGCTTGGTTTATTAGGCCGTCAGGCTTGCTGCAATCTTTACTTAAATCGCGTATGAAATCCTGACGATGCCGGATATTGACGGCGCTGTCGTTCCGCACTATCGCCTTGTGAAAGTTCAGACTAATGATTCGACCACGAGTTCAAGCGCGGGCTAAACAAGGAGCCAGGCGTTGTGGTTTAAGGAATATCTGTGAATAAGCCCTCATCTTCGTCGCCGACAGAAGCGGAAATAGACGCAGAAACACTGCCGCTTACCCCTGTGGACGAAACTTCTGCTTCCGCCTCGAAACCTATCGCTTCACCTGCCGCAGCGCATTGGAAACACAGCGTCATGGCGTTGCTGATTGCTATTATGTTTGTGTCGGCGTCGGCGGAACTGGCGTATGCGCTTGTCAATTTGTCGGCGATGCCGGTGTTTATCAAAGATACCGCGCATTTGCCCGCTCGCTGGATCGGCATCATCGGCACGTCGTTTTTGCTGACTGAAGGCGCGTTGAAAGGGCCGATGGGCGCGTTGGGCGACCGCATCGGGCGCAAGCCCCTGATTTTGGCCGGCCCGATACTGTCCACGTTTACCGCCCTGCTGACGCCGCTTGTGCATAACCCGTATGCCCTCGTCTGCCTGCGCGTTCTGGACGGGGTAGGCGCGGCGGCGTTGTGGCCTGCCGTGTTCAGTCTGATTGGCGACCACGTTCCCGAAGAGCGCCGCGCCACCGCCATGAGCCTGTTCAACGTCGCGTATATCTTCGGAATCGCTGTCGGCCCGTCTCTCGGCGGCAATGTCAACCATTGGGCGCGAACTTCCATGCACATGTCGCCTGCCCATTCTAAAGAAGCGTCGTTCTACCTCGCGGCCATTCTGTTCGGGCTGACCACGATTGCCGCCATCATTTTCGTGCCCAAACTCCAGCCGACAAGCGGCGAGGGACACGGAAGCGGCGAGTCCATCCATCTTGACGAGTTGAAGGCGATGCTGAAGCGAATTCCCATGACGCTGCTGATGACGTTTGTTACTTTCCTGGGCATCGGCTTCATCATGCTGTACATCAAGACGTTTGCCTTAGAGCGTGATGGCCCCTTCCACATGACCGAGCAAAGTTACGGCAATACGCTCGTTCTGCCCGCCCTGCTTATAGGCGCGCTTTCCGTCCCGATGGGCAAAATCGGCGATAAAATCGGCAAAGCACTGGCCGTCAAAACCGGCATCGGGATGTGCATGGGCGCATATTGGCTGCTGCTGCTGTTTCCCTCCCACCTGACCCTTATTCTCCTGGGAACCCTGATTGGAACCGGATTTTCTCTCGCCTTTCCCGCGTGGATGGCGCTTGTCACGGAGCAAAGCGGCTCTAATCAGCGCGGCGCGGTTGTGGGCGCAGTCGCCACCGCGCAGGGCGTGGGCGCGATTACCGGCAGTTCCTTCAGCGCGTGGCTGTACCCGCTCGGCATGGTCAGGCTCGGTCCCCTGCACCTGCCCGCCCACAGCCTGCCGTTCCTGATGTGCGGTATTGCGCTCATCGGCTCCTTCCTCCTCGCCCTCTTCACCCTCCACGCGCCCCGCGTCAACCAGTCGGAAAGCGAGTCAATGGGATAGAGGGAGAAAAGGAGAAGAGGAGAGGGAAACCGCGAAATACACGAACCAAAACAAAAAAGGAAAATCCAAAAGAACAAACCACGGATGACACGGACAAAACGGATGAACACGGATAGGAACATCGAAAGCCAATCTGTTCTTGTTGTTAATCCTGTCTATTTTCCTTTGTTCTTTTTTCGTTTATTTCGTATGTTTCGCGGTTTCTATCTTCCCTCTCCTCTTCTCGTTTTCTTCTTTTCTTCTTTTCTTCCCCTCTGTACAGCAAAGAAGACTGCGCTGAAGGAGGCGGTGATTGCGCCGACGAAGAACGGCAGGGCGGGATTGCGCTCGAAGAGGATTCCGGCGATCAGGCTGGCGGGCAGCAGGGCGATGCCGACAACGGTATGGTACGCTCCTATTTGGGTAGCGCGTTGTTTTGGGTCGGCCATGTCGGCGGCAAACGCGCGCTGGACGCCCTGCGTGAGCGTGTAGTACAGGCCGTACAGCAAAAACAAAACAACAATGGCGGTTTTACTGCTTGCCAGTCCGAAGCCTAAATACACCAGCGCGAAAACCACATAGCCGGAAATAATCAGCGGACGCCGCCCAATACGATCCGAAAGAATACCCGCGCCATACCCCAGAACCGCTTCCACCACATTGAACGCCGCGTACAGCCATAAAACCTGTGAGGGCGTGAACCCCAAATTTCCCGCCCGCAGCACCAAAAACGCATCACTGGAATTTCCCAAATTGAACAGGAAAATAACCAGCAGAAACCGACGGTACTCTGGGGACAGGCGGAACCAGAAGGAGGTTGAGGGAGAAGAAGGTGATGAGTGATGAGTGATGAGTGATGAATGGGAATTCAATTCATTACTCATCATTCCTCGTTCAGCATTTCCTTCTGCCTTCTGTCTTCTGTCTTCTGTCTTCTCCTCTTTCACCGCAAACAGCAGCGTCAGAACGGCGAGCAGGCCGGGGATGCCGGCGAAGACGAACAGCAGGCGCAGGTTGTGGGCTAAATCGTTGCTGTGCGCGTAGCGGTGGAGGAAGCCGAGAAAAGCAAGGCCGAACAGGGGGCCGAGTACCGCGCCCGTTGTGTCCATGGCGCGGTGCAGGCCGAACGCGCGCCCGCGCAGTTCTTTGGGCGTGGTTTCCGTAATCAGGGCGTCACGGGGGGCGGTGCGCAACCCTTTGCCGAACCGATCCACGAAGCGCAGTAACAGAACGAGCGGCCATACGTAGGCAAGTGCCATGAGCGGCTTACTGATGGCTCCAAAGCTGTAGCCAAGCACGGTGAGCGGCTTGCGTTTTCCGGTTTTGTCGGACCAGTAGCCGGACGCGAGGCGCAGCAGGCTGGCCGTGCTTTCCGCCACGCCTTCGATCAGGCCGACGGATACGGCGGACGCGCCCAATACGCCCGTCAGAAAAATGGGAACCTGCGTGTACGCCATTTCGCTGGACATATCCGTCAGCAGGCTGACAAACCCAAGCGCGATTACGGTACGTCCCAGGCGCGGCATGAGGGGGCGAGACGTTTCCGCTTTGTTCGTAATCGCGGCGTTATTCGTGTTTCCCGCTTCATTCGCGTTCCCCATCCTCATTTGCCGAATACCGTCCGCAGCGATTCCTGAATGTGCTTCAAGCCCACTTCAAATTCCGTTTTATAGCCTTCCACTTCCGCCGTGATATACTCGTCGTAGCCGATGGCTTCCAGCGCGGTTTTGACTCGCGCCCAGGGAACGTCGCCTTGCAAGGGATTGCAGAACGCGCGTCCGTTGCCGATGCCTGATTTGAAGTCCTTGACGTGAACCTTCTTGATGCGCTTGCCCAAAATGCGTATCCACTGGTCGGGATAGCCATATTGCAGGATGTTGCCGACATCGAAGTACGCGCCGATGCTGCTGGTTCCCGCCGCCCCATTGATTTCGTCAATGAAGCGGGCGAATTCTAAGGGCGACAGCAGGAACTTGTTCCAGACGTTTTCCACGCCTATCGCAACGCCCAATTCCTGCGCGGCGGGAGCCAGTTCTTTCAGCGTGGTTTGCGCCCGCTCGTAAGCCTCGTCGTAAGCAATCGTATCGCTGACAATTCCCGGCACAACCAAAATGGTATCCACGCCCATCCATTTCGCGGCTTGCAGGGAAGCGCGAATAGTCTCCACCCCTTTGCGGCGTATGGCTTCGTCCGGTGAGGTAATCAGGTACTTCCAGCCCAGCCCGGTTGACAGGCTCGACAGTTCCAAGCCAATGCCGTTCGCCGCCGCCACCAACGCCTTCACGTCCTGCTCACTGGTTTCCGCCGTGAGTTCGCCATCCTCGGCAATGTTGATTTCGATGCTGTCAAACCCCGCCTGCTTGACAAGGGTAAAGCACTCGGAAAGCGGCAGGTGTGAAGGCAGTGTCCAGCGATTGATTCCAATTTTCACGGTTTCAGGCTCCTTTGGATGCAACGGTGTTCAGGTGTTCAGGTGTTCAGGTGTTTGGGTGTTTGGGCTGACAGATAAAAGGTTGCGGTAGTTTAGCACTGATGGTTGCAAGTGTCAGAGACTCCTGAATACCCGAACACCTGAACACCTGAACATCCTCATTTATCATGTATGCGCCACAAGTTGATGACGCCGTTGCGGTCGCCGCAGGCCAGCATTTTGCCGTCGGGCGCGAAGGCGATGGTTTCCACGTTGGCTTCCGCTCCGGGAAACGTATGCACGATGCTGGAACTGGCAATGTCCCACAGGCGGGCGGCTCCGTCGCTGCCGCCACACGCCACTTTCGAGCCGTCAGGGGAAAACGCCACGCCGTTGACCATTAGAATACCCTTTGCTTCCAGCATTTTCTCCAGATTGCCCGTGCGCGGGTTCCAAAGCCGAATGGTGTTGTCATTGCCGGCGCTGGCAAGGCGGTTGCCGTCGGGAGAAAAGGCGACGGACTGGCAGCGCTCGCTGTGTCCTTTGCGCGACCAGAGCAGGGTTCCCGTGCGCGCGTCCCATACGCTTACGCGCCCCGGTTCGCCCGACCCCGATGAGCCACTGCCCGCCGCGATTAATGCGCCATCCGGCGACACGGCAATTCCGTACACTTCCCCCGGCGCGTCCAGAAGGCGCAAGGCCGCGCCCGTTTCCACATCCCATATTTCTACGGTTTTGTCGCGGCTGCCCGTCACCATGCGCAGGCTGTCAGGCGTAAAGGCTACGCTGTCCACATCGCTTTTGAAACCCGTAAACACCTGCCGCAATCGCCACGAGCGCGTATCCCACAGGCGCACCGTTCCCGGTTCCAGCACCGCGCTTGTTCCTGCCGCGAACAAGCGCCCATCGGGAGAAAAGGCAACGGACGCGATGTTGGAAGGACCCATATTCTGCACAAAGCGGCGCGTGATGTCGCCCGTCTGCACATCGAACAGAGCCGCTTCGCCGTTGATCAAGCGCTGATCTTCATTGCGTTCCGTGCCGACCGCAACCGTTCGGCTATCCGGCGAAAACGTCACGGAGCGGACGGGTCCCTTTTCCTCAAGGGTGCGCAAATCCGCCGCCACGAATGAGCGATTGGCCGCGCCCGCCAGAATAATCACAGACACGACACCACCCGTAATTCCGGCGCTCACGGCCAGCCAGCGCCCGGCCTTGCCGCTGTACCAGCCGATCAGGGCGGCAATCAATGTGCAAACGCCGAAGAACAGATGAAAGCCGGGAACCATCAGCGCTAAAATCAGAAAACTAAGCGCCGTCCATGTTGCGGCGGGATACGGCGGAATGGCCGGCAACACGAAACTTCCATTTCCAACGGCGGCAGAGGGGTGAACGCTTGGCGCGAGGGGCCAGTTGGGGAGGTTGGTGGCTGGTGGCTGGTGGCTGGTGGCCGGGGCAAGCGGCGATAGGCGTATTACGGTTGGCGTGTGGCGCGGCGTGGTTAAGGTTATAGAACCGGAAGCGTGGTAAACCGGCTGTGGCTCGATGCGGCGGATGTCGCGTCCGGGGCGGACGTAGGGTTGGGCGGATTGGAGCGGGAAAGGGTCGCGGCCTCCCAATTTCTCTTTGCGCTCGCACCAGGGGCAGGCCGCGAGATGCTTACCGTAACGGTGCTGCGCGTTGAGGGCGCACGTTATCAGGGCTTCTTCGGCCTGCATCAGCGCGTTTGCCCACGTTGCGGCGTCAGGGCGCAGGTCGGGGTTGGCGTGTCCCTCCTCAAAACAGCGCGTGAACAGGGCGCGTAAGGTGGGATGCAGCATGTCTATGGGCGGGGCAAGCGGCATGGGCGTGAACGGCGTCGGGCGCGTTCCATACGTGTAATGCCCGTTTTGGATGCGGGTTTCGTAGGGTGGCGGGTCGTCCTCGCCCTGATACACGCCGGAAAACGGGTGCGCGCCCTCCATCAGCAGCTGGAAAATCAGCACGGCAAGGCCGAAGCGGTCACTTGCTTCCGTACGCAGCACTTGCCGAAAGTTCTTGCCCTGATGCTCCGGGGGCGTAAATTCCGGCTTGCCGACGGGACAGCGGTACACGGTTCCGGTCTGCGGGTCGCGCACCTGAAACGAATCGGTATCCACCAGGGTGACGAGCGCGGTTTCCGTGACAAGCAGGTTCGACTCGTTGATGTCGCCGATAACGTAGCCGCGATTGTGCAAGGCGCGAACCGCGCTGCTCACGTTGCGGGCGGCGCGGTGCAGGTAGAGGTAATTGAAAAGCGGAAGTTCCTGCCGCCGGGTGACGGGGTTGTACACGTTGAACAGGGGGCGCATCCCGGACACACGCGGCATCAGAAACCCCGCAAACCCCTGATCGCCGTACATCTTGCGCAATGAGTCCAGCGGCCACGCAATGGAAATATGCTCCTGCGCCGACATCGGATCGTCGGGCGGGTTGGCAAGCATGGCAGCCAGTTTACGCGCCTGCGCGTCCGTAGGCCGATGATAGATTTTGGCGGCCAGCCGTCCATCGGCAGACGCGGCAAAAACCTTCGCCTCGCCGCCCACTCCCAAAGGAGCCGCGTCGGGCACGATCACGCGCTGATTGTTGGATTGGCGCAGGTAACGCATAGGAGATAGGGAACAGGTTACAGGGAACAGGTTACAGTAGAAGCCACAGTTTTTGTTGTGGTGTTCGTGTTGTTAGAATAGGGAACAGAGTTTCAGGTTCAGGCGATGAGTTTTGCTCGCAGGGCAGTCAGCATTTTGCTGATTTCTACGATGAGCGCCAACGTTGGGGCCGTTGTCGCTTCCTCAAGGTAATTGAGTCTGATTGCCAGCATCAGGAATGTCTCTGTTTCCATCAGCGAACCTTTGGCGATAGATAGAAAGTGCGCGTAATCACGACTGGAACCACGCGCGCTGCCTTCTGCAATGTTGGCAGGAACAGAAGCCGCCGCGCGTGTGATCTGAGAAGTGAGACGGTAAGCCTCACTTGCGGGAAAACGCTGGGACAACTGGTAAACCTGCACAACCATGTCCATGGCCTTCTGCCAGACAATCAAATCACGATGAGAACCAACCTTTTCACTCATCCCATTCTCCTTCTTTGCATCTTGATGTTGAATTCTGCCTTCAGATAATCCCCTTCTTCAAGCAAACACCCCTCTCCTCTATTCCCTATCTTCTGTTCCCTGTAACCTGTAACCTGTTCCCTATCCTCTCACTGCCAAAAGCAACGTCAAATCATCATCGGCGCGTTCGGTGATGCGGGGTGAGCGCAGGAAGGCCGTTAATTGTTGTGTGCCCTGCTGCGCGTCTTCCATTTGGTGGGCGAAGCGGAACAGGGGCGTAAAAAAGGGCGCGTGGGGTGTGCCTTCGGGCAGTTTCAGCGCCAAACGCTGCAAGCCGTCCGAAAACATGGCAAGGCCGGTTAAGGGCAGGGTTTGCACGACGATTTGCGCGGATTCGAGGGCGTCCGGCGAGGTGACAAAGGTGGTGGCGTTGGCGTACTCGGCATCCGGGGGAACGGTGACGGCTACGAACTCTTTCGCCGCGTTCTGCGCCACAACCGCGCCATCCCCCACTTGCAGCGCGGCGATTTGATCCGAATATACAACCACGAGCAGCAGCGTGGTGGCAAATTCGCGCAGGGGTTCGCGGCGCGTTTCGGCTTCGGTTTCCAATGCCTGCTGAACGGCGCGTAAAGCGGCCTGCAAATCTGCGCTTTCGATGTTTATGCCTGCTGCCGAAGCGTTTTGGATACGGCGTTCCAGCGTTTCCACGCTCACCTGAACGGCGATACGCGAACCGATTTCCGATAGGGCGGCAGACCCGGCCCCATCCGCCACCGCGCAAATCAAAACCGAGTTGGACAACTGCCGAAAGGCATGGGCGTCCTGACACGGCAGATTGGCTTTTTCATGGCTCACGCCCGTCACGGATGCCGCCACAACTTGCCAATTTTCGATTTTCGATTTTCGATTTTCGATTGCGGGTTGGGAGTTACTGCTGTTCAAAGCGGCTCCTGTGTTTGTCTTGAACCATGATTTATCAGGATTAGGATGATTGCCATGATTGCAGGAGGCGCTTTCCTTAACAATCGGCAATCGAAAATCGAAAATCGAAAATTCCTAAACGGTTCCCCATCCGGGCGGGGGAAGCGCCACTTGCTCGTCTACCTGTGACTGCGAGATTTTCTGCATACTGGCGGACAGCCACACGAACATCTCGACGAAATTCAGCCCTTTCAATTTGACGGGGGCGCGGACGGCGAGTTGGGCGAGGCGGTCCATGTCCGCGTTTTCCACGCCCACCGCGAAAAAGGCGACGCGCTTGGCGGCTTCGTCCGCTTTGATGCGCTGCGCGGCCTGCGTAACCAAATCTTCCGGTTCGCCCTGCGGAGCGCCGTCCGTAATCAGGAACACCCAGGGGCGGTAGTACGCGACGCCATTGGCGCGGTACTGCGTTTTACGCGCCTGCACCATATCCAGCGCCTTGTTGATGGCCGCGCCCATGTGGGTCATGCCCCGCGCCGTCAGCGTGGGCGGCGCAAACTGGTCGGCGGTGACAAAATCCTGCTCGACGGCGATCTCGTTGTTGAAGGTGACGACGGCGATTTCCACGCGGCGGGAGGCGAGATTGTCCTTGACGATTTCCGTTTTGAAGGATTGCAGCCCGGCGTTGAGGGCTTGCAGCGGTGCACCGTTCATGGAGCCGGACGTGTCCAGCAGCAGGACGCAGGGGCAGCGGGGTTCGGGATTTTCGGCAAACTCAACGGCGTCTTCTAAGGCAGTCGGGGCGACCATCGCGGCAGGTACTCCTTGTCATTAGGCAGGGAAAGTTGGGTTACGTATGGATTCATACGCAAATCGCCGCGTGAGCGTTGCCGCAAAGCCGACTGCGAAAAAAGGGTATGTAGAGGCATCGTCGAAATTTTGGCAATACAGCGCTTCCAGCCCGATGTCTCGTTGTGTCAGATTGTAGGGGGTAGAGGCGTCGTGACCTCGTAAGCGTCAGGGCGAACGGGAGGGGTGAAACATGGGATTGCACCTCCTTTGCTAAATGGTAGACACTTGTTTATTTAGACGGGAGGAATGGGGCAAAAGGTTCGCTGTTTTCGGGTTCTTTTGCTCTTTTTTTCTGTTTTTTCGGGATTGTTTTTGCCGGTACACTGCGGCGTCTGCTTGCCGGGTATTGAAAACGCTTGCTGTGAAATAGCGCCCGTGTGGTTTACCGGGGGTTGAAAACCCCTGTCTGGACAAAGCAAGCGTCTTGCTGACGCGCTCATGCTTTCTGGAAGTTGCGTCTGGAAGACGCTTGCACTTTCCTGCCGGGGATTTTCAATCCCCGGCCAGTAGTTCACAGCAAGCATATAAAATACCGGTTGTTAAGCCTACGGCCAATCGTCCTGCGGACGAAAAAACTATCGGTGTATTTACGCCGTGATGTACCAGGTTCGGGACCTTAACCTTTTGCAGCCCCTTCCAACCTTCGTCCAATCGGCGGAACGTCTAACTATCCGGTATTTTATATGCCAGATATCGACGCGAGAAATTCAGGCTGGACGGGAGAACGCGCCGACATTACGCTGACTGTTGCGCAAGCAGGAGAGTGTACGTTTCTTGAAGTTCCGGCTTTGCGGCTAAAAAGGCAGATACCTGCTTTGCTTGGTGTTCGGTATCGGTGTTGGTGTTCGGTATTCGGGTGTTCAGGTGTTGGGGCGGCTTGCTTCACGCATTGCTGCCTTATCCCGGCCATGAATGGCACGGGCTGCGGAGGGTAAGCCGGATAAATCCGGCTGTGGAAGTGATTTGCTGTGGGGATGCAGACGATTTACGCAGGTAAACCCGTTGTACAGCCCCGTTTACAGGGCTTGCCTTGCGCAGCCCGTGCCATTCATGGCCGGGCGACCATTCGACAGGAGTAGAATGAATTCCGGCGCGACACGAGGAGGTCAAGCAATTGTCCAGCCGAAGGCAGAAGCGG